>CAWAVV010000019.1:0-40118 GCA_963785565.1 uncultured Alphaproteobacteria bacterium
CAGCCGCGGCGGACGTACGGGCGAACGGCGTCGAGTAGCGCGGCGGACGGGGCGAGGCGCGGTCCCTCGCCCTCGTCGACCGGCGGGACGATCGTCACGCCCCAGCCCGGCAGCGTTTTCAGCGAGGCCTGGGCCTGCGGGTGGATCAGCAGGGGCGCGTTCAAGGATGGGCCGACGATGACCGGCGTGCCCCGCCCGATGGCCTCGGCAACCACCGATAGCGCCAGGCTGTCGGCGATGCCGTGCGCGAGCTTGTTCAGCGAGTTGAAGCTGCACGGCGCGAACAGCACCACCCCGCGCGGCGGCCGCGGGCGGATCGCCAGATCGAAATACGATTGGACGACCTGCGCCCCCTCGACATCGGCGAGCTCGCGCGATGCCACCACGCGCGAGGCGTTCGGCGTCGGCAGCGCGATGACGGTCGCAAAGCCGAGCCCGACCAGGCCACGCAAAAGTTCGGGACAGCGCGCCGCCGTCGTCGTGCCGCTCAGCACCAGATAGGCTACGTCAAATCGTTCACCCGCCACGGCGTCAAGGCTCATCATGTTCCCGTTGAAACTGCGTCGGATTAGAACGTCGCCTCGCGGCCGTTGTCCGACGCCTGTTTGATGGCGTCGACCAGGCGGTGCAGGTCGACCGCGGTCTCGAAATTCGGCTGATGGCTTGCGCCTTCACGTATGGCGCGCGCGAACAGCGTATACATTTGGCCGACGTTGTTGGCTTCGCCAGACGGCGTACCGGCTGCTGCGACGGTGAACCGGTCCGGCACGGGGATCGGCGCCAGCTTGTTGCCGCCCTTCGCCCCGTGCAGGGAAATCTCGTTCAACTGCGGCGAATCCTCGCCGGATACGACCAAGGTCCCGTCGCGGCCGTAGATTTCCATGCGATAGCCGCTGCCGGCGAACGGGATGGCGCCGATATGGACCGACGCCACCGCGCCGCTCGCCAACCTGCCGCTTACCAGTACGTTGTCGGGCGAGGTTACGTCGAGCCAGGTGTTGGCGCCGGTGTCGAGCCACTGCTTGGCCTGGGTCGCCACTACCGCGGACAGCCGGCGGAAATCGCCGGTGACAAAGCGCATCGCGTCAACCGTGTGACCGTTGGCGATGGTCAGGGTGTTGGCGCCGAGTTCGGCGTCGCGCTGCCAGGTGCGGTTCGACGGCCGGGTCAACACACCCTCGCGCATCAGGCTGACATGAACCGCCATTACCTCGCCGACATAGCCGGCCTCGACCAGTTCCTTCATGTGCATCACGGCGGGATTGACGCGGGCCTGCAGCCCGACCGCGGTGACCAGTCCCTTGGCCTTGGCCAATGCCGCCAGTTCCACCGCCTCCGCTGTCGTCCGCCCGAGCGGCCATTCGCAATAAACGTGCTTGCCCGCCTCGAGCGCGGCCTTGGTCGGCGCGTAGTGCGACGGCACGCGAACGACGACGGCAATGGCGTCGATCTCCGGCGAGGCGACCATCTTGCGGTAGTCGTCAAAGGCCAACCGGGCGCCCCAGGCCTGGCGCGCCGCCTCGGCGCTGTCGGCTCTGGTGGTGCACACCGCCGTCAGCTCCACTTCCGAACTGGCCTGTACCGCCGGCAGGTGGGAGCGGGACGACCAGGTGCCCCTGACGCTGGCGCCGATCAGGCCCAGCCGAATCTTGTCTGCCATATCGCTTCCTCCCTGGAAAATCCCTCGGCCGGAACGTGACCGGCCCTCACCCCGATTGCGGGGCGAGGGCCAAGTACGGGTCAAAGCCCTTGGCGAACTCGCCCAGGCCTAATCCGGCGTGCGGGTCGACTGCCAGGTCACCATCTGCCACTGGCCGCCCTTGTTGGCCCAGACGTCGGTGAAGCGGACGCCGAAGCTGTTGGGGCGGCCTTGCGACATGACGCTGATTTTGCACGATCCGGTCAGCACCACGGTATCGCCGAGGTCTTGCGCCTTGACGTCGGACGGCACGACCGAAGTGTAGACCGTCGATCCGGATTCCATGTTGCCGATCAGGGTCTTCTTGGTATCGAGCCGCGCGCTCGAGTGGGTGTAGACGAGATCGTCGGAAATCAGCTTGTTCAGCGCGGCGAGATCTTTTTTCGCCATCGCGTCCATGCGCTGCTTGTCGAGGTCGATGACCTTTTGTCCGTTGCCTGCCATTTGTCTCTCCTCCTCTAAAGGGTTCGTTGTCGCCGGTCAGCGCACTTCGAGCACCAGCTTGCCTTGCAGGTGGCGTCCCTCGCTGACCCGGTGCGCCTCGGCCGCGTCGGCGAGCTTATAGCGGGTGATCTCGGGCGGCCACACCGCGCCCTGTGCGTAGAGCGCCAGCATGCGTTCGAGATGCGCGCGGTCGCGGGCGACGTTCGGGCGCAACACCTGCACATCCTTGCGGCTCGGCTGAAACCCGGCGGGTGCTGCGGCGATCCACACCAGCCGCCCGCCCGGCTTCAGCACGTCGTAGGAGCGCACCTGCACGTCGCCGCCGACGGTGTCGAACACGACGTCGCAATCGCCCGCCGCCTTGGTGAAATCCTGCGCGTTGTAGTCGATCGCCCGATCGGCGCCGAGGCTCTTGACGTAATCGTGGTTGCGCGCGCTGGCGGTAGTGATCACGGTGGCGCCCAGATGCTTGGCCAGCTGGATCCCAAACCCGGCCACGCCGCCGGCGCCGCCCTGGATCAGGATGGTCTCGCCGGCTTTGAGCTTGGCCGTGTCCTCGACCGCCCACAACGCGGTCAGGCTGGTCAGCCCCATCGCCGCCGCCTCGGCATGGCCGAGCCGCTCCGGCTTTTTGGCGATGATCGCGGCCTTGATCGCGAGCTTTTCGGCATAGCAGCCCTCGATCCCCTGGTCGGTGACCCCGAACACCGGATCGCCGACTTTGAAATCGGTCACGCCCGGCCCGAGCGCGCTGACCACCCCGGAAAAGTCCCGTCCGAGAATATGCGGCAGTTTGAGGTTGCCGGACCCGCCCGCTGCCGAGCCGGACCTTGTAATCGGCCGCGTTGATGCTGGCCGCGTGTACATCGACGACGACCTCGCCCGGACCGGCAACCGGGTCCGGCGCCTCGCCCAGCCGCAGCATCTCCGGCCCGCCATGCGCCGCGAACAGCACCGCCTTCATCGTCCCCTCCATCGTCGGTTCATTGCGCGCGTCGGTCTTCGTCCCTCGCCATCGGCTTGCTGTCAAGCAAACCGGCATGCCGGCCACGCGTCGCGGCCCGATTGCCGGCGGCCATCACTCTCGCTAGCCTAGCAAAACATCCCTGGGCGATAACGGCAATCCGATCAATTGCGCCGGTCGGGCCGCCAGACGGGAGGAAGAAATGAAGGCTGATTACGTGATCATCGGCGCGGGATCGGCGGGCTGCGTTCTCGCCAACCGCCTAACCGAGGATCCGAATGTCAGGGTCTTGCTGATCGAGGCCGGCGGGCGCGACTGGAGCCCGTACATCCATGTCCCCGCCGGCTTTATGAAAATGCTCGATCACCCGACCTTGACCTGGGGCTATCACGCCGAGCCCGACCCCGGCACCGCCGGGCGCGCGATCCTCTATCCGCGCGGCCGGGTGCTCGGCGGCTCGTCGTCGATCAACGGGCTGATCTATGTCCGCGGCCAGCCCGAGGATTTCGACCATTGGGCGCAGCTCGGCAATCGCGGCTGGGGCTGGGACGACATCTTGCCCTATTTCAGGCAAGCCGAGAACTGGGAGGGGGATGAAACCGAAGTCCGCGGCAAAGGCGGCCCGCTGTTTACCTCGAAGATGGACCGGTCGCCGCTGTGCGCGGCGGTAATCGAGGCGGGCCGGGAGATCGGCCTCGAATACCGCGATGACGTAAACGACCTGCCCGCCGGCGCCGGCGACAGCATCGGCTGGTGCCAGCAGACCCGCGGCGGCCGATGGCGCGGCAGCACCGCGCGCACGTATTTGCGCCCGGCGATGAAGCGGCCCAATCTCGAAATCGTCCTCAACGCGCAGGTAAACCGCATCCTGTTCGACGGCGCCCGCGCGATCGGCGTCGAATACGAGCGCGGCGGCTCCGTGCAGCATGCCGATGCCGCCCGCGAGGTGATCCTCTCCGCCGGCGCGGTCAACTCGCCGCATATCCTGCAATTGTCCGGGGTCGGCGCGCCCGAGCATCTCTCCCGCGTCGGCATCCCGGTCCACCACGCATTGCCGGGGGTCGGGCAGAACCTTCAGGACCACTACATCGCCCGCATCAGCTACCCGGTGTCGGGCACGCAGACGGTCAACGAGCGCTCGCGCGGCGTGGCGTTGGCCGGCGAGATCCTGCGCTACCTGGTCACCGGCAAGGGCATGCTGACCTACAGCGCCTCGTTGTGCGCGGCCTCGGTCAAGGTGCTCGAGGAATCGGCGACCCCCGACGTGCAGTGCAGCATCGCACCCGGCAGCTTCAAGGACGGTCAGATCGGCGAGCTCGACGATTTCCCCGGCATCACCGCCGGGGCTTGGCAGATGCGGCCTTTATCGCGCGGCTATGTCGAGGCCAAGTCCAATGACCCAAGACAAGCCCCGGCGATCAACCCCCGTTATCTGAGCGACCAGACCGACCGCCGCGCCATTGTCGGCGGCCTCAGATTCGTCCGGCGGCTCTTCGCCGCCCCGGCGCTGGCCAAATATTGCGGCGCCGAAATCCTCCCCGGCGCCCATGTCGAGACCGACGACGAATTGCTCGATTATGCCCGGCAAAAAGGCTCGACCGTCTATCATGCGACCTGCACCTGCAAGATGGGCAGCGACCAGATGGCGGTGGTCGACGACCGGCTGCGCGTCCACGGGCTTGAAGGCCTGCGGGTCATCGACGCCTCGGTGATGCCGACGGTGACCTCGACCAATACCAACGCGCCGACGATCATGATCGCCGAGCGCGGCGCCGATTTGATCCGCCGCGCCGCCCGCGAGTCGACTGCCCGCGGCCCCGCCGCCAAAGCCGCCTAGCACCGGGCGGCGGCAGCGCCAAGGCACAAGCGATGAGGGGAGAAAGCGCCCGACCGCCGGCCGCCAATCGCGGGGCGATAACCGCGACGATCATCTGCGCCTGCATCATGCAGGGGCTCGACACCACGATCGTCAATGTCGCGCTGCCACATATCCAGGGCAGCATGTCGGCGGCGCAGGACCAGATTTCGTGGGTCTTGACCTCCTACATCGTGTCCTCGGCGATCACAATGCCGCTGACCGGGTGGCTCGCCGGCCGCTTTGGCGTCAAGTACATCTTTCTCGGCTCGGTCATCGGGTTCACGCTTGCCTCGGCGTTGTGCGGCGCGGCGACGAGCCTGACCCAGCTCGTGGCCTTTCGCCTGCTGCAAGGCGTATTCAGCGCCGGGCTGGTGCCGCTCGGGCAGGCGACCCTGTTCACGATCTATCCGCGCGAGCGCCATGGCTACGCGATGGCGATCTTCAGCACCGGCGCGATGATGGGGCCGATCATCGGCCCGACCCTCGGAGGCTGGCTAACCGAGAACCTCGATTGGCGATGGTGCTTTTATATCAACCTGCCGGTCGGGGCGTTGTGCGCCCTCGGCATTTTCGCCTGGATTCGCCAGTCCCGCACCATGCGGCGCGAGCCGTTCGACATGTTCGGCTTTGCCATGCTGAGCATCGCCGTCGGCGCGCTGCAACTAATGCTCGACCGCGGCCAGCTCCAGGACTGGTTCCACTCGCCCGAAATCTGGGCCGAGGCGACGATCGCCGCATTGTGCTTTTACTTGTTGATCGTCCACACCATGACCGCCGGCGAGCGCTCGTTCCTCAATCGCGAGCTGCTCAAGAGCCCGAATTTTGTCGCCGGCAGTTTGCTGATGTTCGGGGTCGGCATGATCCTCAGCGGCACCCTGGCGCTGATGCCGTCGATGATGCAGGTGCTGATGAATTACCCGGTGTTCGACGCCGGGTGGATGATGGCGCCGCGCGGCTTCGGCACGATGCTGGCGATGTTCATTGTCGCCCGGATGATCGACCGGGTCGACAATCGCCTGTTCATCCTGGGCGGGTTTCTGCTGACCGCGGCCTCGCTGTGGCAGATGACCGGGTTTTCGCTCTACATGGGCTCGGGGCCGATCCTGTTCGCCGGGTTCGCGCAAGGTTTCGGGCTCGGCTGCACCTTTGTGCCGCTCAACCTCTTGGCGCTCTCCGGCCTGCCGCACCACCTCCTGAGCCAGGGCACCGCGCTGCGTGCGCTGATGCGCATGCTCGGCGGCAGCATCGGCATCGCCGTCCTTGAAACCCAGCTCACCCAGAACACCCAGATCGTCCATTCCCATCTGGTCGAGCATCTGCGCCCGGACAACCCGCTGGCCCACGCGCCCTATCTGTCCGCGCCGTTCAGTCTGACGACCCCGTCGGGGATCGCCGCGCTCAATCAGGAGGTCACTCGGCAGGCGGCGATGGTCGCCTATAACGACGATTTCGCGCTGATGCTGATGGTCATCCTCGCCTGCTTGCCGTTGTTGCTGCTGATTCGCGGCTCGCGCCGGCAGCCGGTGGCTGCGGCCGCCGACGATTAGGCTTTTGCCTTCGACCAGCCATACACCCGCGTCAGTGTCCCCCCCATCAACGCCGCCCGGTCGCTGTCGGACAGGCGGTCGGTAACGCGAAACGCGTCCACACCTTGCTTGTAGGTCAACATGCCGACCGCGCGCGTCCAGTCGGTGCCCCACAGGCAGCGACCAAAACCAAAAGCATCGAAGATGCGAAACAGCGGGTCCCACAAATCCTTGTACGGGAACGGCTCGTGCGACAACGTGCAGGCGCCGCTGATTTTCACCGCGACGTTGTCGCACGCCGCTATGGCTAGCAGCTTTGGCAAATCGGCGAATGGCTGCGCGGGCGGCGGCGGCTCGTGCGGTTGGGTCAGCCCGAGATGATCGATCACGAGCTGCGTGTTGGGGTTGCGCGCCGCCAGCCCTGCGGCCTGCTCCAGGCGCCCGGTACACGCTACGTTGACCGGCAGGGAATGTTGCGCCGCGACCGCCAGAGCGCGGTTGACGGCGGGGTCAGCGGGATCCGTCGACACGTCGTCTCTCAAGAACACCCGGATGCCGACCGTGCCCTCGGTCGCCGCCCAATCGGCAATCGTATCGGCCACTGCGGGATCGGTCGGATCGACCGGCTTGACCAGCCTGAACCGGCTTGGATGCTTCGCGTAAACCTCTTTGGCGTAGCTGGCGTCGTAGCGGTACATGCTGAAAGGCGAGACCAACACCGCCCCGTCGACGCCGACCGCGTCCATCGCCGCCACCATCTGGTCCCCGGTAACCTCCGCCGGCCCATACAAAGTGCCGACCCAGGGCCGGCCCGGGTGGTTGCGTTCATAGGCGTGAACCTGGGCATCGAATATCGGCATAGCTTCCGCCCTCCCCGATCGCGCTATCGTGGGCAGCAATGTGGCGCTTCGCACGAAGATGAGTCAAACCGCGCCCCGCCCGCCTGCAAATTGTAGGGCGGGTGCAACCCGCCGTGCCTGCCGCGAAATCAATGGCGGTTTACGCTGCTGCGCTGATCTCACCCTACGCGATTACCCGATAACCTCCTCAAGCAGGAATACGCGATGAAGGACCAACCTTCAGTGCCTCATGATTGGAACGTAGAGGCAGATGTCGTCGTCGTCGGGTTCGGCGCGGCGGGCGTGGCCGCCTCGGTCGCCGCCCACGAGCTGGGCGCCGAGGTCGTCATCCTGGAAAAAGCGCCCGAGGGCGAGGAAGGCGGCAACACCCGGGTCGCCGGCCAAGGCTATCTGAATACGTCGTCCGCCGATCAAGCCGCCGCCTATCTGACCGCGCTGTGCGGCCCCTACACCATCCCCGAGGCCATGGTGCAGGTGTGGGCGCAGGAGATGTGCCGGAACAATGCGTGGCTCGAAAGCCTCGGCGGCGACCCGCAAGAGCACCAGCATCCGCCGGTCGGGATCGAATTCCCGGACCTGCCCGGCTCGGCCTGTGTGCACAAATTCCATGATGGGCCGACCTACGGCTATTCCTACACCTGGAAATTGTTCGAGCGCCTGGTCAAAGAACGCCCGATTCCAGTTCTTTATGAAACGCCTGGTCAAGAACTGATCCAGCACGACATCACCAAGGAAATCCGCGGGGTGCGCGCCCGGCAAGGCAATAGAACGATCGACGTCAAGGCCCGCAAAGGGGTGGTGTTGACCTGCGGGGGCTTCGAAAACAACCAGGGGATGATCCGCAACTACCTTCCCGGCATTCCTTATTGTTATACCTCCGGCTCGCCCTATAACGAAGGCGACGGCATCACGATGGCGATGTCGGTCGGCGCCGATCTTTGGCACATGAACAACTATGCGGGCCCGTCGATGGCCCTCAAAGTCCCGGAAGTCCGGACATCGTTTTCGATGCAGGCATTACACTACAGCAAGGAAACGCCGGGCGGCATGATCGTCGTGGGCCCGGACGCCAGACGCTTCACCGACGAAAAATTCAAGACCCGCCACGGGAAAATCCCGGTAAACGGCCGCTGGCTGCCGCTCTCCACCCCTTGCCCGATGTTTCTGATCTGCGACCACACCTTGTTCTCCGCCGGCCCGCTCTACGACAAGCACCCGAGCCACGGCTGGACGCAAATCGTCGAGCGCTACGATTGGAGCGAAGACAACAGCGCCGAACTGGCCAAGGGCTGGATCAAAACCGCCGACAGCCTCACGGCGCTTGCCTCGGTTGTGGGACTCGACCCCGCCGCCTTAGCCAACACCGTCGACCGCTGGAACCGCTTTTGCGACGCCGGACACGACCCGGATTTCGGCCGGACCCTGATGATGGCGCCGATCGCCGACGGGCCTTTCTACGCGGTCGAGCTCTCGCCCTCCATGCTCAACACCCAGGGCGGCCCGCGACGCAACGAGCGGGGACAGATCGTGCGCCCCGACGGCACGCCGATCCCCAGGCTCTACAGCGCCGGCGAACTGGGTTCGATCTACAGCTATCTCTACCAAGGCACCGGCAACATCGGCGAATGCCTGGCTTTCGGCCGCGTCTCCGGCCGCAACGCCGCCGCCGAACCACCCTGGGAATAAGAGCGGTGCTGCCTTGCTCGGACAAGACAAGGTATCCGTCCGACCGATCGGTGGCGTGCAACCTACCGGGCGGAGCGCCCGGCGGCAGCATGTAAATTCCCATTGCGCATCCTTCGTCGCCCCCGCGAAAGCGGGGGTCCAGGGTGGCAAACGGCGCTTTGGTTGCTCTAGGTTCCCGCTTTCGCGGGAATGACGGAAGAAGGGATCGGATACTAACTGTCAAATTCGTACCATTAGTCGGTGAGTCCGAGGTGGGGCGTTTCACCCGGGCGTGCTGCACTTTCTCGGTCGGGGTCGATACGACCAAAGGCGGGGAAATGCCGACGGACGCCGCAAAAGACGCGCAAGCATCGCCAGCCGCCGCGGAGGCGCCTGAGACAGACGATCTCGAAACCGCGCGCAAAGCCGTCGAGGACACCGCCGCGATCGGGGGCGGTCTTTGGCTCTCCTACCTATTCGTTCTGCTCTATCTCGGCATTGCCGCCGGCGCTGTCACCCATGCCGATCTGTTATTGCAAGCCCCGGTAAAGCTGCCGTTCCTGAACATCGAGCTGCCATTGCTCGCCTTTTTCTTTCTGGCGCCGCTGCTGCTGCTGTTGACCCACGCCTACACGCTCGTCCATCTGGTCCTGCTGGCGCTACGGGTCGAGCAATTCAACGCGTTAGAGGGACTCTCCGAGGCTTCCCGGCGCCGGCTTCCGAGCAACATCTTCGTGCAATTCTTCGGCGCCCCAGAGGAGGACCGCTACGGCGCCTTCGGCCTGCTGCTCGGTGCGATCCTGTGGGTGACCCTCGTCGTCGCGCCGGTCGCGCTCTACCTGCTGCTCGAAATCCAGTTCCTGCCTTACCACAGCCGGTGGATAACCTGGACGATCCGCATCGCGCTGGCCCTCGACCTCGGCCTCCTCTGGTGGCTCCGGCGAATTATCCTCGCCAGCCGCGCGCGAAGCCGGCGCGCCCGCGCCTGGAAGACGGTCGCAAAGATGACCGCCGGCGCCCTGCTGAGCCTGCTGGTCGTGTTGTTCGCCTGCGGCGTCGCGACATTCCCCGGCGAATGGCAGGAAAAATATGTGACGGTACCATGGCTGTTCAGCGGCGCCGTTGACCCAGTGTTGCGCCGCCCCAAAAGCTACTTCGCGAACACACTGATACCCTCGGAATTCAATCTTTATGAGGCCCTGAAGATCGACGACCCGAAGAGGGTGGAGTGGAAGGAGCATTTGATCGATCTTTACGATCGGGACCTGATACAGGCCGTGCTCCCGCGCGCGATCCTGGCGAAAGCCGATCTGAGATATGCGCAGCTCGAGGGCGCATCGCTCGACCGGGCGCAGCTCCAGGGCGCCACGCTCGTCAATGCCGCGCTCCCGGGCGCGTCACTCACGGACACAGCTCTCTGGCGTGCGCGATTGAGCCATTTAGTAGAAGATCTTTTCGCTCCACCGGGATCCCCGGATTGGAGCCCGAAGGTTTTCGGAGTGGCGTGGACGGATGCGACATACGAGGCGCTGCGCCAGTTGATCGGACGGATGGTGCCGGAAGGTCAGGACCGTGACGAGGCCCTCAAACGGGTGGCGATCCTCGATTGCGCTCGCCAGAAGCTCGGGGATACCGCGCTCGCCTCGTGCAATCCCGCGGCCGCGCCGCCGGACAGCGTCAAAGAGTGGAAGAAAATGATTGAGGCCGCGAGCGTCGATCAGGGCGCCTATGCCAAGGCGCTCGCCGCAATCCTCGGCGACCTCGTCTGCGCCGATGAAGCTGATCGCATTTACGTGCTGCGCGGGCTGCTGTCGTCCGAACGCTTCGTCCAAACCGGCACCGAAATGCCCGCGCTGGCAAAGCGCATCATGAGCCCGGAATATCCTGTCTCGGCGGCGCTGACAGCGGCCGACAAAAGCGCGATCGCAGAAGCGGCGGAGAGGGCGGTTTCTTCGTCCAAGCCTCCCTGATCCGTGGCAACCCTCGGCGACCAGCTCTTGGATCAGCTGAGCCCCAAGGGCCTCGGCTGATGCGTGAGCGGTCGCCACTTGGAGGTCCTCAATTGCGGAGGGTAAACTAGGAAATATGTCGTGGGATGCAGGGTGGTGACCTTGGAACCTTTGGCGGAACGTGTCGTTAAACAGCACGTTTGACGGAACGCCCGAGGTCAGCTCGGATTGGCGGTCACGAGTTGCGCCGCAACCGGATACGGGGCGTTGGCGTCCTGTCTTTCCATGACCTTTTCGACCGCGAGTGTCGGCAAGGGGAATGCTCATGTCTGAACCGGAACCGGTTGAAGTTTTGGTCCTTGGCAGCGGATTTGGCGGGAAGTTGCTCGCCTGGCATATGGCGCAATCGGGGCGACGTACCGCGGTCGTGGAACGCCGGTGGATCGGCGGCTCGTGTCCTAACATCGCCTGCCTGCCCAGCAAAAATGAGATTTGGAGCGCCCGGATCGCGCATTTGGCGCGTCACGCAGCAGAGTTTGGGACGGTGACGGGCACTGTCACGACGGACATGGCGAAAGTTCGCCAGCGCAAGCGCGACATGGTTGACGCCGAAATCGCCCTGCATTTGCGGAACTACAAGTCAAGCGGGGCCGAACTGATCATGGGGACCGGCCATTTCGTGGCCCCGAAAACCCTTGAGGTGCGTCTGAACGATGGCGGCACGCGGACGCTGGCGGGCGACCAGGTTTTCCTCAACCTCGGAACGCATGCACTGATCCCAAATGTTCCAGGGCTCGAGGCGGCTCGGCCGCTGACCCATATCGAGGCTCTCGAGCTCGACTATCTGCCGTCGCATCTGATCGTGCTCGGGGGCGGCTATGTCGGTCTCGAATTGGCCCAGGCTTATTGTCGTTTCGGCAGTCGCGTGACCATTATCAACTCGGGCCGTCAGCTGATGAGCCGCGAGGATCCCGACGTCGCAGCGGAAGTGCAGCAAATCCTCACTGGCGAAAGCATCCAATTCCTAGTGGGAGCCGAGAACTCTCGACGTGCATGGCCGGTCCGGAGAGGAAGTCAGCCTTCGGGTGCGCACGTCCTCCGGCGAGCAACAGATCGTAGGTAGCGACATACTGGTTGCGGCGGGCCGCATTCCGAACACTGCCGGGATCGGGCTTGAGGAGGCCGGCATCCAATTGGATGGCCACGGCTATATTCGCGTCAATGAGCGGCTGGAGGCGACGGCGCCCAATGTCTGGGCGATTGGAGAATGCGCCGGCAGCCCGCAGTTTACGCACGTCTCGATCGACGACTTTCGGATCATCAGGGACAATTTGGCTGGAGCCCGGCGCAGTACCCGCGATCGGCTGGTTCCATACTGCATGTTCACCGAGCCTCCGCTTGCGCATGTCGGACTGAGCGAGGGCGAAGCGCAGCGCCGAGGCATCGAGACGCGGGTCGCGAGGTTGCCTATGAGTGCCGTACGGCGGACGGCGACGACAGGCGAAACGCAAGGCTTTATGAAGGTTCTCGTCGGCAGCGATGACCGTATTCTCGGCTTCACGATGATTGGCCCCGAAGCCGGAGAAGTCATGGCGACGGTGCAAACGGCGATGCTGGCGGATCTGCCATATCCGAGGCTGCGCGACGCCATTCTGGCGCACCCGACGATGGCGGAGGGATTGGGTTCCCTGTTCGAGAATGTACCGCCGCGATCCGACACCTGAAGGATGGACTCGCGTATGCGCCCGATAACCTACCGTACAGCAAAAGTGGACGGCCTCAACATTTTCTACCGCGAAGCCGGGCGGGCCGACGCTCCAAAATTGCTCCTGTTGCACGGGTTTCCGACGGCCGGGCACATGTTTCGCGATTTGATTCCACTTCTCGTGGACGACTTTCATCTTGTTGCACCCGACCTGCCGGCCTTCGGTCAGTCGGACATGCCTTCATGCGATGCGTTCAAATACACGTTCGAGAACCTTGCCGAAACGATCGACCATTTCACCGAAATCATCGGGCTGAAAAGGTTCGCGATCTACATCTTCGATTACGGCGCTCCCGTGGGCTTGAGGATCGCTCTAAAGCACCCGGAACGCATAACCGCGATTGTCTCCTAGAGCGGCAACGCTTATGAGGCAGGGCTGAGCGACGCCTGGAATCCGATTCAGGCCTACTGGCGCGAACCCACTCAGGCGAACCGCGATGCATTGCGCGGCTTCCTGAAGCCAGAGACGACCCGGTTCCAGTACACCCACGGCGTGTCTGATCCCTCGCTCGTGTCTCCCGATGGCAGCTCGCTGGATGACCATTATCTGGCCCGCCCGGGAGCACATGAGGCGCAGCTCGATCTGCTGCTCGACTATGCCAGCAATATCGCTCTCTACCCTGACTTCCACGTCTACTTCCGAAAGCATAAGCCGCCGTTGCTGGCGGTCTGGGGCAAGAACGACCCGTTCTTCCTGCCCGCCGGAGCGGAAGCCTTCAAGCGGGATATTCCCGGTGCACTCGTTCGCTTTTTCGACACCGGGCACTTCGCGCTGGAAACGCACGCCGCCGAAATCGCCGCGGCGATCCGGCACTTTCGTGTTGTGATGGCGAACAATGCGGAGCCCTCGCCACACCATTCGGCCTAGTGGTATGAACCACACAAATGGTTTTCGGTTTCTCTTCCTCGTCGCCCCCCGCGAAAGCGGGGGTTCAGGTGCAGTTGGTACGGTGTTAGCTGCCCTCTGTTCAAGCCAGGGGCAGGCTCTGGGTGCCCGCTTTCGCGGGCATGACGGAAAAGGAGGCGGGTACCAAGCGTCAAATTCGGACCACTTGTGACGGCGGTGGCACCGTAAAATGCAATTTAATTTTTACCCGAGATCCGCGATTAGTTTTATCTAAAGATTGACCCCATGGAGTCACCTATGAACCGCGGCAGCGATCCCGTGTGCCAGGGCAATAGCTGCCAGCAATCTGTTGGAGGAAAACATGGCGCAAACAGTCGCGGCGACCTTGGTCGGTGTGCTTGAGCACATCGGCGTCAAGCAGATTTTTGCTCTGATCGGGGACTCTCTCAATCCGCTGGCCGATGCCGTGCGACACTCCTCGATCGAATGGATTGGCGTTCGCCATGAAGAGGGCGCGGCTCTGGCGGCGTCTGGTCAGGCCAAACTCACCGGCCGTCTCGCGGTCTGCGCCGGCACCACGGGGCCGGGCAGTACCCATCTGGTCGCGGGCCTTTATGAAGCGGCGCGCGACCACGCGCCCGTGCTGGCACTCTCCGGCGACATGCCGCGCAAAATGCACGGCATCGATTACTTCCAAACCACCAGGCCCGATCTGCTGTTTCGCGATGTGTCGCTCTACACCGAAACCATCATGTCACCGGAGCAGGCTCCCGCCGTCATCCATCAGGCAATCGCTGCGGCCTATGCGGGTCGCGGCGTTGCTCATCTCACATTGCCGCAAGACGTCATCTCGGCACGGACCGACGGCGGCGTTGCCAGCATGGACACTCTGCAACCGCGCCCAGAGATCGTGGCGAGTGCAGGGGACGTAGCCCGGATCGCGAGCCGGATTGACGCGGCCAACCGTGTTCTGATCATGTGCGGTAACGGCTGCCGTGGAGCCGCAGCGGAGCTGCGGGCCCTATCCGACCGTCTCAAGGCGCCGCTGATCCATTCCGTCAAGGGCCAGGACATCATGGCTTATGATGATCCACACTGGATGGGCGGCATCGGCTTTATTGGTTCGAAGCCGGTGTACAATGCGGTTATGAATGCTGATTTGCTGCTGATGGTGGGCACCGATTATCCCTATTCGAATTTCCTGCCGAACCGGCCGGTGGTCGTGCAGATCGACGAGCGGCCCGAGGTGCTCGGCCGCCGCGCGCCAACCGCGGTCGGCGTGTTTGGCTCGGCGCGGCCGACACTCAAACTGCTCATCGAGCATGTCGCGCCGAAAACCGACACGAGCTACTGGGATCGGCTCACCGGGGAGCGCCACGCCTGGGACCGCAAACTCGACCAGCAGGCTGATCTCGAGCGTAGCGCCGATTGCATCCATCCCCAGGCAGTGGCCCGCGCAGTTAGCGATCTCGCCAGCCGGGACGCGATCTTCGTGCTCGACACCGGCCTCAATACGCTGTGGTCGGCCAACTGGATCCGGCAAAGCGGATCGCAGCGCATCATCGGGTCGTTCAACAACGGTGCCGTCGGAACGGCTCTCGGGCAGGCCAACGGCATCCAGGCGCTCGACCGCGCGCGGCAGGTGATCGCGCTGACCGGCGACGGCGGCTTCAACATGTTGATGTGCGAGTTCCTCACTGCGGTACACCACAAGCTGCCGGTCAAGGTTGTCATATACAATAACGCCGCGTTTGGCTTGATCCGGCTGGAGGCCGAGTCGATCGGGGTGGCGCCCTACCGGCAGGGCATTGACTTTCCCAATCCGGATTTCGCCGCATTCGCGCGTGCCTGCGGGGGCCACGGCTTTGTGGCGCGCAAGCCCGACGAGCTGAAGAAAGCGGTCCGTGATGCTTTGGCGGTTGACGGACCGGCGATCGTCGACGCCGTGGTCGCAGCCAACGAGCTGCCCAACGTGCCGCACCTCGACCTTGAGCTGCTCGGGCAGGTCGCGCGCGCCAAGATCAAAGAGGCGGTGCTGGCGATTACGGGCGGTTGATTATTGGCGCTCATGGGTCACGGCAACCCAAACATGAGGCCGCTGAGGAGGTGCCGTTTAAGGCCGTGGGTTATTCGCATTTATTCGATCCACAGAGACAGTGTCCGGCGACAGGGCAGCACCAATCCCAATACGGTCGAACAAATCCGAGTATGAGCAGATGGCCGCTCTTCTTCTAATTGTCTTCGACGTCAATGAGACGCTGCTCGATCTCGCGACCATAGAGCCGACGTTTGAGCGTATCTTCCGCGACAAAGGCGCCATGCGCTGGTGGTTCGCCAACTTCATTATGTATTCCTCAGCTCTGACGGTAGCCGGATGCTATGTGCCTTTCACCGATATCGGTTCGGCTGTGATGAAGATGCTGGCGGACACCCGCGGGATAACGATCGAGGACGCCGATAGGAAGGAACTGGTCGAAAAATTCTCGACGATGCCCCCTCACCCTGAGGTGCCTGGAGCCCTTCAGAAGCTCCGCACGGCGGGATCCGGCTATTCACGTTGACAGACAATTTGCTGGAGGTACAGACGCGTCAGCTCGAACACGGCGGGATCGTCGATTTCTTCGAGTGTCGTTTTAGATCAGGTGCCTGAAACTATGACCTTGCATCGCGCCCTGTGGGCCGGCCGGATAATGAGCGCGTTTGTCGTTATCGCTCTGTTGGCAGACGGCATTATTCAGCTTTTCGCGCCGTCACAGATCGCGAGCATGTTGCAGGAAACCGGGTTCGCGATGGACCTGACCCGTGTCGTGGGTCCGATCATACTCGCCTGCGCCATCCTTTACGCCATCCCGGCCACCGCCGTCCTCGGCGCGATCCTAGTGACGGGCTTTTTGGGAGGTGCCATCTGCGCCCATGTCCGCATTGGTGAGTTGGGGTCGCCGCCGGAAATCATTTCCCTGCTTCTGGGCGCGATGACATGGGGCGGCCTCTACGCGCGCGATCCCCGAATCCGGGCCATTCTGCCGCTCATCCGTTGAACCAAGAGGGGCAGTGCTCTGTTCCTCAAGATCAGGAGAAAACGCATGTTTTTAGTAATGGGAATCACGGGAAAAGTGGGCGGCGCAACGGCAGAACATCTGTTGGCGCACGGCAAGGAAGTACGCGCGCTAGTCCGCAATCGCGAGAAGGCGTCAAGCTGGGCGAACCAGGGCGTGGAACTGGTTGACGGTGATTGGAGTGACTCGGCAGCCATCAAGCGGGCACTTGAAGGCGTCGAAGGCGCGTTTGTCATGTTGCCGGCTGTCTGGGCCCCTTCGCCCGATTACAAAGAAGCCAAGGGCGTGATTGCGAACTATGTCGAGGCGCTCACCAAGGCAGCGCCGCCGCGAGTGGTTGCGCTTTCGTCGATGGGTGCGAACAGAACCAGCGGGCTCGGGATGATCACGGCCTTGTCGCTTCTGGAGCAAGGTTTTCGCGAGCTGACATCGCCAATCGCATTTGTGCGCGCAGGCGCGTTCTTCGAAAACTTTCTCTACGGCTTGCAGGTCGCCCAGGGCGGAACGCTACCGGTCTACTACAATCCGACAAACCGGAAATCGACCATGGTCGCGACAAACGACATCGGCGCGGAAGTCGCAACCCTTTTGACCGGGCCAGCCTGGTCAGGACAGCGCGTCGTCGAGCTTGGTTCGATGGTCAGCGCGGATGAAGTCGCGGAGCAATTGGGTGAAGTCCTGAATCTCGACGTGAAAGCCTTTGCAGTCCCGCGTGCAGGGTGGGCGGAAGCGTTCGAGCAATTCGGCATCCCGAAGGGCCACACCGGACCTGCCGAAGAAATGTTTGAGGCCGTGAATGCATGATGGATGGACCTCGGAGTCGAGGGTACGGAGCACGTAGCGGGTACGACGTCCGCACGCGACGTCTTCGCGGCGGCCCAGAAGGCCGTGACGGCGTGAACCGCGACGTTCACACCAATGAAGATCGAGATCGAACATGAAGGTTCTTGTTTTGGGTGCAACGGGTGGAACCGGTTTAGTGCAGACGGCGTCAAGCATCACAAGCCCTCGCGGCAAGCCTATGCCTATGTCGAGAGGGAACTCGGGGTCGACCCGTCTCAGCTCTGTCTTATCGCTTGCCATACATGGGACACCCTTGACGCCATCGCCGCCGGCTGGAAGGCCGCCTTGATCAAGCGGCTGGCAACGACGTCTTGGGAGTCGGCCCGCAGCCGCAGATCGTCGGCGCAGACCTGGACGATGTCGCCGATCAGTTGATCGCGCAGCACGCGGAGATCATCAATGCCGCATGAGAATGTGAGTGTTGTCCTGGTGCACGGAGCTTGGGCCGACGGATCGAGCTGGGCCAAAGTCATCGCGCCGCTGGCCGCGGAGGTTGTCCGGGTACTCGCGGCTCCGCTGCCCTTGACCTCGTTTGCCGAGGATACGGCGGCCGTCGAGCGCACGCTGGAGCGAGTTTCTGGGCCCACCGTTCTTGTCGGGCACGCCTATGCTGGAGCCGTAATCGCGGCTGCGCGGAATGAGAAGGTGAAGGCTCTTGTCTACGTCTCTGGCCTTGCTCCTGATGAAGGCGAGACTGTCGCCGATGTCTTTTATCGTACCGAGCCTCATCCGCTGGCGCCAAAGTTGGCGCCGGATCATCATGGGCTGATCTATCTGCCGGACGAGGCATTCGCCGCGGCGTTCGCGCAGAATGCCTCGGCTGATGAATTGGCGTTGCTCTGCGCGGCTCAGCGGCCGATCTCGCCCGCATGCATCGCCGTGCCTGTGAATCGTCCACTCTGGAAAGACCGCCCGACTTGGTTTCTTGTGGCGGAGCAGGACCGCATGATCGTCCATGACACGCAACGGTTTATGGCGGAGCGGATGCATGCCCGGGTGCGGTCGCATCCGGTAGACCACACGCCAATCGTTACCGCGCCTGACCTCGTCGTCGACATCATACGCGAGGCTATTGGGGAAGGGATCAGCGGGTGATCGCCTTGGTTTTCCCAGTCACCCTCGGGAATGAAGAATCGAAGCCACGGCCACGAGGACCCCGATGGCGATAATGGCGAACGTCGCGGCGCCAAGAAGGCGGGTGACTAACTTTTCCTTGCGCCGTTTAGTCCATCGCATATAGCCTTAAACATCTCGTGACTTAGTTTGTTTCATTAGGATGCGGCAAAGACCCAAATTGGTCACACTCAGATATATTGTTGATTGCCCGCGCGTGAGCGCACAAGATGCTGATGCGA
Organism: uncultured Alphaproteobacteria bacterium; assembly: GCA_963785565.1. Classification (GTDB taxonomy): domain Bacteria; phylum Pseudomonadota; class Alphaproteobacteria; order ATCC43930; family CGMCC-115725; genus AP-15. Next base: position 18,832 of record CAWAVV010000019.1, read on the forward strand.
TCCGAGATAGTCGCCTCGGTACCGCAGCGCTCGGCGATCTGCGCGGGTTAGGCTCGACCTGATGGCGGCAATCGAGCCACTACACAATCAGCCGCACATACGCCGCGGCGTTGCCGAGCGTTATGGGCGGACGGGGCTCCGGCTTAACCGTCGCAGTATGGAGGTTGCGGAATGGATTACCAGTCGGAATTGGCCTCGGCCTTGGCCCGCTCCTGCCAGTCCGACGCCGCCACCTCGTCCGGTCCGAAAAAGCGCGGATCGTGCTGGGGGATGACAGCCCCGGCTAGGCTCGCGGCGCGCGGTGAGATACCGTGCCGCGAGGCCAGGGCTTGGTACCCGGTGAACAGTACAACCAATACGATTGCGGCCAACCAGGCCGACATGACGATGCGCCATCTACCGAACGACCTCTGCACGACGCCCCGCCCGCTTTCGATCGGCTCTCGCATACGCCTACCCCAACCATGTTGCGGTGCAACAAATAGGCAGGCGGCCGCGGCGTACAACCCCTCAAGGGCCATCGTGTCGCAGCGGCGCCAGACTATCGGGCGCTGACTTCACCGCGCGCGGTGCCTGATCGTCATTCGCTGCCGTGGGGCGTCGCCGCCCTTCAGCGCTGGCAACCGTTCGGCCTGCGGTTTCGGCGGATCGATCGAAGGGGCTTTATCGCGGCCAACCGCTCGCGTACACCCCGACTAGCACCAGAACCGTTCCGACCCCCATGAAGCCGACGCAGAACGGCAACCCGGCTCGTGCCGCTCGGCGCAGGGTGAGGCCGAACCCGGTCATCAGCAAGCCTACGAGTGTCAGGAGGTTCATGCCGAAGAGAATGTCTTTGGTGAGCATGCTGCCGCCCAGTTATCGCGCCGCAACCCTAAAGCGCACCGTCATGCCGAGCTGTGCTGATGCGGCGACTTGGCCCCGTTTATTGTGCTCGAAGGTTATTACTGTCGCCCACAGTGCTCAAACGCTCTGCCCATCCTGCTGGCAGATGGTCTTTGTTCTCCGAGACGAAATCATTCATCGTACCGTCAGGATGCGCTTTCTTCCACTTTGAGTATAGGTGGTGTACGTACATCCCACCGGCGCACCCGCCAAAAATACCAAGGAACGTGTGGTGAGCCATGTGCCCCGCGACGCCGCCCAAGGCTGCACCTTCGAGACAGCCTTTGGCGTTGGCGGTTTGGACGGTCAGCAAACAAGCCACAGCACCAGCCAACAAGAGACATTTCATTGGAGATTTCCCATCGGTTACCGACATCCGCCGGATCGGCCTGAATGTGAACCCAGGATCATCGCGTTTGTCCCCTTTCGGCAATCGAAATCGCCGAGCCTGTGCGCAGCACGGCCAAATCCATGCCTGACCCGGCGTCCTAGCTAGTGGTATGAATTTGACGCTTGGTTCCCACCTCCTTTTCCGTCGTGCCCGCGAAAGCGGGCACCCAGAGCCTGCCCCTGGCTTGAACAGGGGGCCGCTAACACCGTACCAACGGCACCTGGACCCTCGCTTTCGCGGGGGCAACGCGGAAAAGAGACCGGGAACCATCTGTCTGGCTCATTCGATCAGCGTTGCATGGACCCAAATTTCGATCCAAACGCCGGGTAGAGCAAGGCAGCAGCTATCGTCGCGGCCGTCGACGCGGATAATCTCCGATCCTCGTAATCCCGGGTCATCTCCTCTCTCCGAGCGAGTACCGTAGATTATGATGTGGTCGGACCTGCATACCCGCGGAACGTCGGTTCGCCAAGCACTCGCCTTCGCCGCCATCGGGTCTTTTGCGCGCGGCTGCCGGTTACCGCGGCGATGTTGGACCCGATCATCGCCCTCTTGAACGACAAGCATCGCGAATATGCCGAGGGCGAGGCCGACTACAACTGGAGCGCCTGGGCCGACAACTGCTCCCATACAATGCGCAACGAATTGGCGGCCGCCAACATCTGGTCGCCGCTGTCGGTGCGCGCGATAAAATTCCGGCAAATATTCAACCTCGCGATCCCCGCGAACGAATTCGTCAATCTCGCCGAACTGATGACCCAGGGAGATATCGACGATTATCGCGAGATCCTGCGTGGCGGACCGCGGCAAGATGCGTTCCACGAATTTCATTGGCTGCCGACCCAACCGGGCGCACTTTTAAGGACCTCGCCGGTGCATTCCCCCAACGATCCTTACGACACGACATTTCGACTGTTCACGCTCCAATCGCCGTTCCTGATGGGCAAGACCCAGCGAGCGGTCGCTTTGCTGTCAACCGAACGTTTTGTAGACCTGAACGCCAACCTCCATTATTTCGAGAGAAGATACGACGCGATCCTGGCCCGGCGCGCCGAACGGCGCGATGCCATGGCAAGTGTTCGTGGGACCCCATTTCGCCGGGTCGAGAGCCTGTGGTACGACTATATTCGTTCGCAGAGGACCGAGGTGCAGTCCATGCTGGATCGCATCGCGGCGTTGCCCGTGACTTTAAATCCGCCTGCCGATGAATAGATCATGCGAGCCATGTTTCGGACTGCGCTCCGTCCGCGGCTTGGAGAAAGGATCTCCTATGGCACGCAAACTCTCGATCGTCGTCGCCGTCGTTCTCGCTGTTTTTATCGCCGCGCCCAATCTCGGCTACGCGCAAGGCCGCGGTGGAGGCTTCCATGGTGGCGGCTTCCATAGTGGCGGCTTCCATGGTGGCCATTTTGGCTTCCGGGGTGGGGGCTTCCGTGGTGGTCGCTTTGGCTTCCGGGGTGGAGGATTCCGTGGCGGCTGGGGCTGGGGTCCCGGCTGGGGCTGGCCGGTCGGCTGGGGGGGCTGGGGTCCCGGTTGGGGTTGGGGTCCTGGCTGGGGTTGGGGCTCTGGCTGGGTTTGGATCCCAGGGTGGGGTTGGGTCTGGCGTTAGAGCCACCTTGTTCCCCGCACTGCCGCTATTGCTCCCGAATAGGCATTGACCGGTTCGTCCACGTCACGCCGCGCCGGGCGGTGCCGTGGATTTTGGTGACTCTCGGCGTGCTGTCGGGTCAGCATGAAGCGCGCGCCGGCGCCGCTCAGCAGGCTGTTTGCGGTGGCTGTCGCATGCTCGACCTTGTGCGTCTCTGGGTTCACCACCTCGTAAGTAACCGATGTCCCCGCAGGTAAAACATGTGCGAGCGCACAATCACCAATCCCGACAGGATAAAGAAAATCACCGCCGAATGCGAACTTTGTTCTCCACCCTTTCGACGCTATCAAGCAGTTTCTGTAGAAGCATCTTTGGTGGTGCCGCCGTATCGGCAACGAAGCCGATCCCTCTCTGCTCGCTCACAGCCCGAGTCCCTTCAATGGGCTACTGCCCTGACAGGCCTCCATCATCGTGGAGCCTATGCCGCGGCGGGGCGGGCGTGGTGGTCGGCTAAAACCTGCGCTATGACGGCGGTGACGCGCTGGCCGGTCGGGATGTGCAGGAATTCGTTCGGGCCGTGCGCGTTGGAATGCGGGCCGAGCACCCCTGTCACGACAAACTGCGCCTGCGGGAATTTTGCGCCGAGCATCGCCATGAACGGGATGGTGCCGCCCTCGCCCATATAGGCTGGCGGCGCCCCGAACGCGGCCAGTGACGCGCGCGCCAGGGATTGTCCGAGCCACGGCGCCAGCGGCGGCGCATTCCAGCCGGTAGCGCTCGACCCGAGTTCGAATACGACATGTGCGCCATAGGGCGGGTCTTTTTCGAGCAGCGCGCGCAGCCTGGCGCCAGCCCCCTCGCCGTCCAAAGTGGGCGGCAGCCTCAGGCTGAGTTGCGTCCGCGTAAAGGGCAGCAGCACGTTGCCGGCGTCGCCCGGGCTTGGCAGGCCATCGATGCCAATGACCGCCAGTTGCGGCCGCCAGGTGCGGTTCAGGACCAGCTCGGTCAGCTCATCGGCGGCCGGCGTCATGCCCGGCATAAATGGAAACTTGGTGTAGACCGCGTCGCCGAGCGCCGCCGCGGCATCGCGCGCCTGAGCTACCCGTTCGGCCGGGATCTGGGCGTAGAGCTCGGATGGCCGTATCGCGCCTGTCGCCTCGTCTTCAAGCCGCGACAACAGCTGCCGCACGATGCGGAAACTCGACGGCACCACCCCCGAGGCGTCGCCCGAATGCACGCCTTCATCGAGCACCCGCACGTCGAGCGTGCCGGCGGTCATGCCGCGCAATGACGTCGTCAGCCACAGCTGGTCGTAATTGCCGCAGCCGGAATCGAGGCAAACCACCAGCGACGGGTTGCCAAGCCGCCCCGCCAGATGATCGACATAGTAGGGCAGATCGTAGCTGCCCAATTCCTCGCAGGCTTCGATCAGGATCACGCAGCGCGCATGCGGGACGCCCTGCTCGCGCAGCGCCGACAAGGCGCTCAGCGCGCCGAACATCGCATACCCGTCATCCGCCCCGCCGCGGCCATAGAGCTTGTCGCCCTCAAGCCGCGGAACCCACGGACCAAAGCCCTCGGTCCAGCCCTTCATTTCCGGTTGCTTGTCGAGATGGCCGTAGAGCAGCACGGTGTCGGCGCCGGCGCCCGGTACGTCGATGACGATGACCGGCGTGCGGCCCGGCAAGCGAACGGTCTCTAGGGTCGCGCCCAGCAGCGAAGGCAGCTTCGCCCGCGCCCAGCACTCGAACAGCGAGACCGCCTCCTCCATATAGCCGTGCGCCGCCCATTCAGGGTCGAAGGCCGGCGATTTGTTGGGGATCTTGATGTATTCGGCCAGGGTCGGGACGATCTCGTCTCCCCAGCACTGGTCGATGTATTTTCTGGCCTTACCGAAATCGATCATTTCACAATAGTCCTTTGAGCTTAAGCGATGGGCAGAGCGATCTTGCTGCGAGACGCGAGCTACCAGCGTTCGTAAACGGCGCCAGCAGCCAGCGGCAGGCAAAGATCATTTGCTCGACCAGCCGCTCTACTGTCGAGTGCTTGCGCGCCGGCAAGACTTCGTCCATACAATTCCCTCGGCAGACCGCGCCCACCAGCCAAGCTCACGTCGTGCTCGTGCTCTGCGCGGAGTGCTAAAAACGCCATCCCGCTTTGAGGACGATGCCCGCGAGCCATTGACCATATTCGAAAGACCAGACGGTCGACCAGTTTCTCTCGTGAAACACCAGGAAATCGACCGAAGGATTGCCCAGGATCGCAGCCCCATGCGGTCCCCCGACCCAGTTTGCCGGGATGATATATTCGAGGACGCCAACGGGTTCGACTGTAAAATCGCCCGACGCGCCGTTGAACCAGCGGCGGGTAAGCGGCATCGACAAACTGGCGTTCCAATCCGGGGAGATCACCCAGGAGGCTGACGGGGCGAAGATCAGCGCGTTCGATTGCGGCGCTACATCGCGAATGCGGCGCTGGCCGGTGATGCTGTAGCCGAACGACCAGACGGTGTCGGACGAGCTATCGGCTGAGCGCGGCACCCGGTTAAAGGCCCCGTCGAAATTGAATGTCTTGTCGAACCCGAGGTTTAGCTCTTGCCGCGTCGCAAAGTTCTCTCCGAAAGTGGGTTCGAAGTCCATTCGCGGAACATAAGAAAAGAACGGTGAAAAGGCCTGGTCGTCGCCGAGATTGATGTATTGCAGCCGCGCCGAACTGCGGAAATAATCGACGCTTGCGTCGTTCGCGCTCGGGAATCTTTCCCATTCGAGGCTGGCAGCCCCAGATACCCGCAACGGCGTGCCGAACAGTTGGCTCGCCCAGCTGAGCCTAGCCACCGGGCTGCCGTCGAGCGACTGCGAACCGCCCGAGCTGCGGAACTCGGGATTCGAGTTGAAGTACAGCGGCGCCAGGGCGTTAAAGGTAAATTGCGGCGTCCGCGCCGCCTGTTCGAGACCGGGCGCGGTCGCGAAGATGTTGTCTTGTGGAACCGGCGTCTTTTGATTGGGCGTCGCCAAAATCGCGTCGATCAGGCCGTCGTCGCCGATCAGACCCGTGTTGCCGCCCGGCTGAGCCATTGCCGGCCCTTCCCACGCGGCCGCTGCGAGCATCGCCGCAAATATGGCAGCCCAAGTTCCTTCAGGAGCCGGCATCTGCGGGGGGCTAATAATCGACCGGATCGCGGATGATCGGACAAGTCATACAGTGCCCGCCCGCCGCGCCCGCGCCCGGCTCGGACCCCGAAATGGTGATGATCTCGATGCCTGCGCGGCGCAGCAAGGTGTTGGTGTAGACATTGCGGTCGTAGGAGAAGGCGACGCCCGGCGATACGCAAAACAAGGTTGGCGCCGCTGTCCCACTGGGTGCGCTCGCACATATAGGCGTTGCCGCCGGTCTCGACGACGCGCAGCTGCTTCAGCCCGAGCGCTTCGGCGACCACTTCGACAAACGGCTTGTCGTCCTTGCGCAATTCGATCCCGTTCGGGGTGTCGGCCGGGCGATACGAGAACGCCTGGATCGAGTTGACGATGTCGGGATAGAGCAGGACGCAGTCGCGGTCGGCAAAGGTGAAGACCGTGTCGAGATGCATCGCGGCGCGCGGCCGTGGCAAGCGTATCGTCGTTGCCAAAGATCGGCAAAAAGGCGCCGAACGTCGACTTGATCAGGACCCAATAAAAGGTGTTTCCAAGACAGGCGCTGATAAAATACCCGAAGGCCGACAGGAACCCGAGATAGTCGCCGAACCCGGCCTTCGCATAGGCGTACACGCCGGCGTCGAGGTCGGGTTTGCGTTCGGCGAGCGCTTGAAACACGCGCGCCAGAAAGTACATGCCGCCCGCCGCGACGGTCCACGCGATTATCGCGCCGAACGGTCCCGTGGCGGTGCCGAAGGCTCGCGGCAGCGAAAAGATGCCGGCGCCGACCATCGAGCCGACTGCCATCGCGGTCAGCGCGAACAGCGAGAATTTCGGCGTCTGCTGCGACGTGGCCGAAGCCTCGGTCTGAGCTGATGCCAACCTCAGGCCCTCCTTGATCCTCTGGCGGTTCGGCTCAGTGCGGCTTGGTGAAACCGCGATGGTCGCCGATGACCGGGTTGTGCTTGTAGCGAACCAGCAGCAGCTTGGCCGCAGATTCTGAGATTAGAATACGTCATGGCGGCCGGCTATAGCCGATAGTTCCACTACTGTGCTCAGCGTCCCAATCAAAGCGGCCCGCCGGTAGTCCGACGAGCGCCGGTAACCTACAGACCTCGTTACCGGCCGAGCCTCGCGCCTGCTCTCGGCTACTGCAGGGCGCGAGCGCGGAGCCGCGTGTACTCCTCATTGGAAATCGCGCTTGAATTCTTCAAGCGTTCGAGTTTCTCGAGTTCATCGGCCACGCTATAGCCAACCACCTGGCGAAGCTCCTCGCGAGCCTGCTGGACCTGCTGATTGCGCCGCTCCGCCATCCCGCGGCCCTGCGAGATCAGGTAGACGAACACCCCGATATAAGGAAACACAATCAGCACTATGACCCAAAGCACCTTGCCTAGGCCGGACACGTCCCGCCGGCGGAACAGGTCGCCGAATACCGTGATCAGCAACCAGAACCACAGCACGAAGATAAAAATCGAAAAGACGTCTGTCAGAAAGTTGGGGAAAGTGAAACCACCCGAAAACAACATGTCAGTCCTCCCATTTTGATGGCATGCACCGCCCGCCAAGCGATCGACATTTAGCGGTGGAGGTGAGTGGGAACCGTGGTGCGAAGAACCAGGTCAGGTCGGGATCGCAATAACCCCTCGCGAGCGGTGTTCGCCGAGACTTCATGGATTGAGTGCATCCTTATAGATCTTTCCGTCCTTCATAATGATGACGAAGTTCTTGGCCGGGTTCTCTATAAGATTGATGTTCTCAATAGGGTCGCCGTCGACGACCAACAGGTCGGCAAGCGCGCCCTCTGCGACGACCCCCAAGCTACCCGGATAAGGATTGCGCGGACCGGATAAGCTGAGCAGCTCGCCATTAATGGCGGTTGCCATCTGCAAAGTTTCGGACGCGGTGTACCACCGGGTCAGATGGGTCAACATCGTCCCTTGGCGCGCGGTCAGCGTTCCGGAGAACAGTAAATCCGAACCGAATGCCGTTTTGATCTTGTAGTTTTTCGCCAGCGTATATGCCTTATCCGTGCCGGCGAGAACCTGAAGTTGGTCAACCCGACTCTGGCCGGTCAGACAAATCGAGTCGTCATCTCCGACGAACGGTTGAATGCTCAACCATATGGCCTTCTCCGCCATCAGCTTGGCGGTTGCTTCATCCATTAAATGACCGTGTTCGATGCACGTGACCCCTGCGGCGATCGCCCGTCGGATCGGGGCCGGCGGGTAAGCGTGTGCCGTGACGTAGGTGCCCCAGTCTTCGGCGGCTTCCACCGCCGCGCGCAGTTCGGGTTCGGTGAATGTGGCGGCGTGCAACGGGCTGCGCGGCGACGATACGCCACCGCTTGCCACGAGCTTGATCTGCGAAGCACCCTGTATGAGTTGCTCGCGCACACGCTTTCGGACTTGATCCGGACTGTCGGCAATTGCGCTGCCGCCGGTCTGCTCCATTCGGCTGAGCGTGCCGCCGACACTCGGCAGATCAGACAATGGACGTAGGTCACCATGGCCGCCGGTGGCGGTGATCATGGCGCCGGACGGATAAATGCGGGGGCCCGGCATCAGACCTTCGTCGATCGCCTGCTTCAGCGCGAAGGCAGGACCGCCGACATCCCGGACCGTGGTGAAGCCGCGCATCAAGGTGCGCTCGGCCTCCGCGCTGGCGGCCAGATAGATGTATCCGACATCCGCGGACAACAAGGTCGGGAGCGGGAGCGCGGCAAATATCGAATGCCAGTGCGCGTCGATCAGCCCCGGCATAAGAACCCGGCCCCCGCAATCGATCACTTGCGCGCCGTCCGGTGCAGCTGGGTTGCCCCCCGCCACGGCCTTGATCAGATTGCCCTCGACGAGCACACGGAGCCCGTCGCGCAAGGCGCCGGATTTGCCGTCGAACAACCGGAAATTCGTGAACAGGGTCGGCCGCGCCGGTGGCACGGGCAGCGGCTGCGCGCCGATGGGTTTGGGTAGGCCGAGCAACCCAAGCGAGGCGGCCATCGCGGCGACAAAGCCGCGTCGGGAAAGATCCGCGCTGATCCGCCGGGTCAGAGCGTGTAATTCCGGCCTGTGGCAGAGGCAGCCGGCATGACCGGACGATGTTGCCGTATCACCTGATGTGCAGGACAACGCGCTCACCTCGTAACAAGCTTTAGCCGAATATGCCTCGGATAGGCGCTGGCTTCACCGGAAGAGACCGGATGGCATCATGGGCAACGCGATCAAAGCAGCCATGAGCGTCGGCCTCCCTGAACCGCGCCGGGAGAATAGGCGGGTGTTGGCCTGCGGCGGCATCTGGATCTGTTGATGAAAATATTTCATTCTGATCGCCAGAACGCCGGCGCCGGCCCGGAGCTCAGCCTCCGGCTCCGGCAGATGCCGCCCGCGCGCCCGCGAGCGCCGCGCGTAGGGCGTCTTCCTTAGTCTCGTCGAACGAGCTGCGCAGCACCATGACCGCCGACGCCACGCAGTGCCGCGAGCACCTTGTCGGTGGTCATGTTCCGGATCAGCAGAAACAGCGCGGCGTTGCCGGATTGCAGGGTTCTCGCCGCCTGCTTGATGAACTCGTCGTTGATGCCGAGATCGGTCAGCCGCCCGCTGAGCGCGCCGGAAGCAGCGCCGATCGCGGCGCCGCCAGCGGCATCATGAACAGCAGGCCGATCAGCGAATCCCAGAACGTCCCGGACACCGCGCCGTGCTCGACCGGTTGGAAGAGCTGATTGAGTTTGAGCCGCCCGCTGGCGTCCTTCACGGCAACGACGGCATCGCCCAACTCGACCAGATACTCCTTCTCCATCGCGAGCAGCAGTCTCGCGGACACCTTCCGCCTTCTCTTCGCTGGCGAAATTCGATGACAAGCAGATCAGACAAGAGAGGCCGCTCCATCCGCCGCAACCCTGCGGGATTGCGGCGGGACGTGCCGCGCCGGCCGCGGCACGCGTCCCATCCGGCTGCTCGGAGGCCTAGCTCTTGATTTGCAGCGTCTTGGGATCGAAATGGACGACCGTCAGGCCGCCGCTGCGGCAGCTGGACCACCGCCACGCCTTTTCCCCAATCGAGGGCGACGATCAGGCTGGCTTCATGTTTGATCTTGATATTGTTCAACAGCATCACCTGCAGGACTTCGGTGACCGAGTTGCCGCCGACAGCTCTGGCTTGAACCTGGGCTCGCAACTCGGGGCTGAGGCCGGAAAGTTCGGCCTGCTCCAGCGGTGTCGCCGCCAGGGCGTAGGCGGCCGAAGCCGCCGATCAGGGCGATGGCCGTGCAGCGCCGCCAATGCCGCGCTTCTACAATGCCGTGTCATGATGCGATCTCCTTCGGACGATGTTCCCGCGCCTCCGCATCGGCGGAGGGCTGCAGTCGCCGAGGCGCTCGGGCGCCACGGAGCAGTCTATCGAGATTGCCGGCGCGCTGGATTAGCCGGAATCCCGGCACAGGACGCGGCGTCCCAATATTTCGGGTGCGCTCGAGCGGTCAACGAGCGGAACCCCACGCGGTAATGCACGTCACCGCGCTCAGAACCCGCGAAGGAGCTCGCCAAAGTCGCGGCTATCCGCCATTCCGCGGGCTTTCGCGGCGCGGAGCGGCGCGAACCCGGCGAGAGCGGCCGAACGCATCTCGCCCGGGCTGTGGCCGAACTCGCGTTTGAAGGCGCGGCTGAAACTCGAGGCATCCGCGAAGCAAAGATCCTCGGCCATCGCCGATATCGATTTGGCGTTCGCGGGGTCGCTCAAGACCGCATGCGCTTCGAGCAGCCGCTGGCCCTGAATGTATCGGGCCACGCCTCCGCTGTCTTCGAACAGCCGGTAGAGATTGGATCGAGACATCCCGACGAGCCGGCAAAGGATTGTCGGTCCGAAGGTCGGGGTTCGCAGGTGCCTGCGAACAGCCTGCCGCACCCGCTCTTTGCGGCCAAGATCGATCTGCCGCTGGGCGACCGCGACCCGCTCGGCGGTCGGGGCGACCGCGGCGGCGACCATCGCACCAACCGCGTTTGTCAGGCGGGGAAGATCTGCTTCCGTCAGGTCCGGGCAGACGGCGTTCCAGGGCAATCATATAGTCGCCGAGCAGATGTCCGAGAGGCGAATCCAGCGCCGACCCGCAGAGCAGCATCGAGCAATGGCGCCATATCGCGGAACGCGTCGCGCGTCATGAAGAACTGAACCCGGTCGGCATGGGTCCGCTCATGCAGGAATTCTTGTCCCAACGACCACAGGAAGGGCACCTTCGAAGGCACTTCGAGCTCGGTCCCCGCCGTCCTGGCGAAGTGCGCGCCCCGGAGGCAATAGCTGATAACCCAATGATCGACCGGATCGCGCCTGAGATTGCTCTTTGTTCTGACGACATGGACCGGCAACGAGGAGGTGGTTCGGCTAACAGCCAAGCCGCCCAGCTTCCAGATCTGGGTCTCGGCCGGAAATCCATCGCCGGCCGGTTGCCTGGCTACGACATCGAGGACGGGCTGATACCACTCCCGCCAGGCTTCAAGCTGATCGCGCGGACGGAGCGCTTGCGTCGTAAAAGTGTCGGGTGTCATGGTCCGCTTGAGTTTTCCTCTCGGGGGCAATGCACCTTAGCTCGGCGAGCCGATGTTGGATTGCTCGCCGTCCGATAGCCCGCCCTTTACGCGGCGCCGGCTGATCAAGAAGATTCGGATCCTCAGACGATCTATGCTCACATAATAGGCGAACGGTGTCAATCGACCGCTTGGCAAGCGCCCGCGTTTGAGGGCCCCAAGCCGCGACACGCAGCCGCTGCCGAGTGACGGCGTGAATTGGGACGCCGAGCATATTTCTTGGGACTCGGAACCCAAGACAGCGACGGTCGGCGTCGTTACGTTCACGGCTGATCCGATCACTAAACTGTCATCGGGCGTTTTGCAGCTTACGTGTTGACGGCGCGCTGACGGTTTGCGCTGATAGGGCGGACGACCCGGCTCACCGACCACGTTGCGGATTGATGCGCGACAGGTTGCGTCATCGGCACGCGTCGGACACCAAAAGAACACGGAAAAGGGAGGAAGCCGCGAGCGAGCGCCGGCGCGCGGGCGGCCGGCGGTCCCGGAGCTGGTCGCCTGGCGCTTCCGAGATATGGGTGGTCGAGCAAGGTCGGGTTCCGGAGGATTGGATGAATAGGCAGACCACGAAAACGATCAAGCTCGCCTTGCAGGGCGGCGGCTCGCACGGCGCCTTTACCTGGGGCGTCCTCGACCAGCTTCTCCAGGACGAGCGGCTTCACATCGAGGCGGTCAGCGGCACCAGCGCCGGCGCGATGAACGCGGTTGCACTCGCCGACGGGATGGCGCGTGGCGGCCCCGCCGAGGCGCGAAAATGTCTCGAAAAATTCTGGTCCGCTACCAGCGCCGCGGCGCGATACAGCCCGATCCGACGCTCCATTGTCGACATGTTCATGGGGAATTGGAGCCTGGACAACTCGCCCGCATACATTTTGATGGACCATCTTTCACGGGTGCTTTCGCCCTATGACACCAATCCGATGAACTTCAATCCGCTTCGCGAGTTGTCTCGGAGGCGATCGACTTCGACGCGGTCAATGACGCGAGCGGCCTCAAAGTCTTTCTGACCGCGACCAATGTACGCAGCGGCAAGCCAAAGATTTTCCGGCAGCCCGGGATCGGCTCGACTGCGTCATGGCCTCGGCTTGTCTGCCGTTTATGTTCAAAGCCGTCGAAATCGATGGAGAGGCCTATTGGGACGGTGGTTATATGGGCAACCCGGCGCTGTTTCCGCTGGTCGACGAATGCGAGCCTGGCGATCTGGTATTGATCCAGATCAACCCGTTCTACCGCCCGGATATCCCGCAATCGGCGCGAGATATCCAGAACCGGCTGAACGAGATTACCTTCAACGCCGCTCTGCTCAAGGAATTGCGCTCGCTCGCGTTCCTTTGGGAGGTCATCCACCACGAAAATCTCGAGCGGGAGGCGTATCGCGACGCGCGCATCCACGCGATTTACGACGAAGAAACCATGCTCGCGCTCGGCGTCTCCAGCAAGGTCAACGCCGAATGGGCCTTTCTCACCTATCTTCGAGACCAGGGCAAAAAGGCCGCACAAAACTGGCTGTCGCGGCATTACGCGGATCTCGGCGTCCGCAATTCTTTGGACCTGTCCTGGATTTTTGACGAAAGCGTGCAACCGGCGCATTTGCCGGAAGGCGTCGACCGGAATTACGCGATCAGCGCGGCCGGTCGATGACGAGTTTGGCGGCGGTCGTCGTCACCATCGCGTCACAAGGGCTACGTATTGATGTGGCGCGGCAACGGGCGCCGTGGAGCGCCTTTCTCGATCGGCATGGACGGTATCGAGCGGCGGTGGTCCTGCTCGCTCGCCGGCCATAGGCCGCAAAAGAGCGCCTGACGGATGGGGCTTTTCGGCATCCTCCTCGGGCTCGCCCTGCTTGTTTGGCTGGCGTATCGGGGCTGGAGCATTTTGTTGCTGGCGCCCGGGGCGGCCCTGATCGCCGCCGCTTTCGCGGGAGGACCGACGCTTCCCTACTGGACGCAGACCTTCATGGACAATGCGTCACGCTTTATCGCCCAGTTTTTCCCGATCTTCCTGCTTGGCGCTCTGTTCGGCAAGCTGATGGAGGACAGTGGTTCGGTCGCCGCGATCGCCAATTTCATGTCCGAAAAGCTGGGGCCAGAGCGCGCGATCCTCACTGTCGTGCTGGCCGGCGCGCTGGTCACCTATGGCGGCGTCAGCCTGTTCGTCGCGTTCTTTGTACTCGTCCCGATGGCGCAGGCCGTCTTTCGCACCGCGACGATTCCCGGTCGGCTGATCCCCGCGGCGGTCGCGTTGGGCACGTCCACCTTTACGATGTCGGCGCTGCCGGGAACGCCGGCCATCCAGAACGCCATTCCGATGCCGTTTTTCGGCACCACCCCGTTGGCCGCCCCCGGTCTTGGGATCATCGCCTCCGCGATCATGCTCGCATTCGGATTATGGTGGCTGGGGCGCGCCGCTGCCGCGGCCCGCCGCAAGGGCGAAGGATTTGGCCCGGACCCCTCGCGTTCCGATCGACAGGGCGGTCGAAGACGAGACGGTGCGCCAGCGAGCCACCACTTCGCACGAGTTCGATCCTCCCGAGATCGATCGTGGCCGCCCGGCCCGGGAGTTGCCGCCGATCGGCTTGGCGGCGCTTCCGCTCCTGGTCGTGGTAAGCGTCAATGTTCTGATGACGTTGGTCGTTCTCCCGAGCCTCGACGTGTCGTTCCTGGCTAAGGAGCAGTTTGGCGCGACCTCGCTCGCCGCCGTTGGCGGGGTGTGGTCGGTGGTAAGCGCCCTGATGACTGCGATAGCCGTCGTCGTCATTATCAATTGGCGGCGCCTGCCCGCGGTGCGCGAGACCATGGATGCCGGCGCCAACGCATCGGTGCTGCCGGTGCTGAGCGTCGCCAGCCTGGTCGGCTTTGGCGCGGTGGTCGCGGCGGTGCCGGCATTCGCCGTCGTGCGCGAGTGGGTGCTGTCGATCGGCGGCGGACCGCTCGTTTCATTGGCCGTCGCGACCAATTTGCTGGCCGCCTTGACCGGCTCCGCCTCCGGCGGCCTGACGATCGCGCTCGATGCGCTGGGCGGGACCTATATGCGCCTCGCCGCCGAGCACGGCATCGATCCCGCGCTGTTGCATCGCATCGCCGTGATGAGCGCCGGCACGCTCGACAGCCTGCCGCAGAACGGCGCCGTCGTGACCTTGCTCGCGGTCTGCGGGTCGACCCATCGTGAGAGCTATTTCGACATCGTAATGGCGGCGATCGTCGGCCCGATCATCGCGCTCGTAGTGGTCATAGCGCTCGGATCTTTGCTGGGTTCGTTTTGAGGTTCGCGGGCCGGCTACGATCGTTCTGGGCCAAACCGTCGGTGGCGGTTTGCGTCATGCGATCCGGCGCGGCGACGCGGCCGCCGCTGGCGCACCGCCCTGTCGCGGAGCCTCGCGCCGTCGTCCCGTGCGGCGCCTACTGCATCACCCGGGCGCGCAGCCGGGTGTATTCCTCAGTGGAAATGGTGCCGGCATTCTTCAGCCGTTCGAGCTTCTCGATCTCGTCGGCGGCGCTGAAACCGACGACGTGGCGAAGCTCGTCGCGGGCTTGCTGCGCGCGCTGACTGTTCCGCTCGGCCATCCCGCGACTTTGTGAGATCAGATAGATGAACACCGCCAGATAGGGGAACAGAATCAGCACGATCACCCAGATCGCTTTGCCCCAGCCAGAAATGTCATGACGGCGGAACAGATCGCCGATCACCGTAATCAACAACCAGAACCACAGCACAAATACAAAGATAGCCAAGACATCGAGCAGAAAGTTGCCAAAGCTGAAACTACCGGCTGTTAACATGCTGTCCTCCCTTGGTGATTACATGAATCCGACGAGGTGGCGTTCTACGAGACGCTGACGCGCTCGGTTGCGGTCAGCCGAACACCGCCGGCCTCGACCGACAGCTGATGAATGTGAAAGCTGCCGCGATATTTGTTCGCACCGCCGGCCCCGAGCGACGTCGACGGCGCGGAGCACAACACGATGTTGCCGCAAACGCCGACCCAATCCCGATGGCGATGGCCGTGGAGCACGATAACACGCCTGCGCATGCGGCGCCAGAACCGCTACCAGATCCGGCGCGTTGATCAATGCCAGGCCGATGCGCTCGCGCAGGCTGATCGAAACCACCGGATATTCGACGATCTGATGATGGAGCAGAATGAGCCACGGGCGAGGGGACGTATTTTGCAGGACCAATTTCAGCGCCTTGATTTGCGGCGGACTGACGACGCCGATTGCGTTGGTCAGCGAGAAATGGCTGCGGGCGTTCGAATTGAGCAGGATCAGCCCGTATTCATCATCCGGCCCCGGGGGTTCGACCAGCGGAAAGATCGCTTCCCACACTTTCGCCATTTCCCGGCGTCCGCGCGTGGCGCCTCGTTCGGCCAGCGCGCGCAGCAGCTCGGTGCGCCTGCCTTGCCGCAGGTAGTCCCGGAGCGTCGGGCCCAGCGCGCCGGAGCCGTGGTCCACAACATGAGCGCGGTCCCCTCCAAAGGCGTCGAGCGCAAGAACCACGCGCAGCTTGCGCAGCGATTGGCCGGCACTCCACGGCAGATCCAGACGCCCGGGGTTGGTGCGATCGATGATGTTGACGTCATGGTTGCCCGGAACCAGCGACAGCCGCCGGCGTAACTCGGGGCAACCGCGCAGCAGGTCGATAAACGCCGCCCATTCGGCCCGGGTCCCGGCGTCGGTGATGTCTCCGGTCATCAGCACACGATCCAGAGGCGTCGAGGCATGAATCGCGGCCAGCTTGCGCAGCGCGCTGCGAATACACCGGTTGCCGCGCGGACCGTCCGTCCCGGCTTCCATGCGGTAGCCGTAACGCTCGCCGACGACATGGAGATCCGACAGATGCGCGACACGAACCAGCGACCCGCCGGCGCCCGGCGGGCTGGGCATCCAGTCGCGGGCCAGGCTGTCGAGCGAGAACTCGCGCCAGATCCAATAAAGGCTCTCGATGGCGGCGGACAGCCCGAGGACCACCGCCGCATTGCCCAGCGCCGCCCTCGCCACTGTCCAAAATTGGACATGCAGGATGTCGACGAGCTGGAGACCGAGCGAAACTTCGACGATCGCCGCCAGCGCAAGGCCACCGGCGACGACCAGCACCGCGGCGGCGACGCCGCAGATTTTCCGTCCGCGAGCGAGCCGTTCCGGGGTAACCGGCCGACGGCCAAACCGCTCGGCCATCGATCGCAGCAGCTCTCGCAACGCAACCAGGATCGGCAGCACCAGGCTGTAGTGGAGATGCCAGAAATTATCGAACGCCATGGCTGCAAGCGGCCGGCCGATCCAGAAGGCAGCTCCGGCCAGCACCAAGAATAAGGCGACCCCAACGATCGGGCGGTTTCCGGCTAGATACGATGTGTGAAACATCAGGCGCCCATAGTCGATCACGACCGACGGCGCGATGCCGATCAGCAAAGCCGGGGCGACGATAAGCGCGATGAAGCCGATCGGCGCCTTTAGATAATTGAACTCCAGCGCTGCCGAGAAGACGAGGCTGCGAAGACCGCGACCGTGCGGGCTGGTGCAGTTGTCGTCGTCGTCACCACGCCGCAAATCCCAAACCCGCAAGTCCCCTCCCTAACGCGCGGCGATGATCGGGAAGTCACACCCGACCCGCCAACCCTAAGGCTCGGAGACGAGCCCGACTCACGCTATGATGTCAATCCCGGCAGAATTCCGATCCGTTTAGCGACCGGCACATGCCCGAATTCTCTTCTACCGTCTCCCAACGCGCTCCCGCTTTGTGCCTACCGGCTTGCCCGGTCATCCGTCGCGGCATCCGCCGAGAGCGCGATCGCGATACCGCGGGTCGCCGGATTTTTCGCACATAGGCTCGCCAGCGCGATCAGGATCGGCACGCCGATAAAGGCGCCGGCGATGCCCCACAACATCGCCCAAAAAAACACCGCGAACAGCACCATGAAGGGGGAGATCGAAACCGCCGCTCCGGCGACACGCGGCTCGATGTAGCTGCCGACCACGAATTGGACGACGTTAAGCCCGAGAAATACCCAAACCGCCGACGAAAACGATTCGTATTGCGCGGCGGCAAACAGAGTGGGCAGCAAAGTGGCGATGAACGATCCGATGAACGGGATGAAATTCAGAACAAAGGCGATGACCCCCCATTCGCGCTGGAGATCGAGCCCGTAGGCCGCGGTAAAAGCCCAGAAGCCGAGCCCGGTCAGCACGCTCATGCCGAAACGCACAAGCATATAAGTCTGCAGCCTGCCGGCGATCTGAGCGGCGACATCAATGGCGGCCGCGCCAAAGGTTCCGTCGCCGATCCGGCCGAGGCGCCGCCCGAGCGGCTCCAATTCGAGCAAGCCGAGGATGACGAATATAAAGGTCACGAGGGCGAAGCTGACGATGCCCTGCAGGCTGGCGCCAATTCCGCGCACGACGCCGACAATCCATGACATGTTGAATTGCTCGGCAATCAGCTCGGCGGCGTAGAGCCCGCGCTGCTCCAAAAGGCCGGCCAGGTGCAGGTACAGACCCTGAAGCCGCGCGGAATTGGCGATCACCCATTGTGCGATCCTGCCGAACCCCCACACGATCAGCCAGCAGCCGATACCGATCGCAAAAAGTGCGACCGCGGCTGTCAGCAGGATCGCCACCAGCTGTGGCAGGCGGGTCTTCAGCCCACGTTGCAATGGCCACACCAGCGCGATGATGAACAGCGCGAAGGCTACCGGCGTCATGACACTGCGCGCCAGATACAAGGCGGCGAGCGTGAGGATAATGGCGCATGTCAGGGCCGCGAGGCGGAGCGTGCGGTCGCCGGTCGGATTTGGGGGACTATCGAGATCCACGGCCGGCCATGATCATCGGTCGGGGGTTAACGCCACGCCAGCATCGCGGCGCCGAGCAGTATAGCGACAACCAGCAGCGACGAGCTCGCGACCGGCCATTGCCGCAGCCAGCTATCGGCCCGCTCGATCGCCTCGCTCCAGGTGGCGGCCGCGCGGACCGCGGCTTCGCCGGCCACCACAATATCCCCCTCCGGCATCCGCGGCAGCCGCCCTCCCCAGCGCCACAACCCGGCCGCGAAAAGCGCCCCGAGCAAAACCGGCCACAGCCCCGCCCAGAGCTCGCCTGGGGCGAGAGCATCGAGCCGCGCGCCGCTTCCGGCCATCGGATAGAGTAGCCAGGGAATTGCAACCGCGGCGAACGCGATCGCCAGCCAGGGCCAGATAAGCCCGGCCGGTGCCGCCCCCTCGGAATCCGTTGCCCCGGTCGCCGCGAGACGGCGAAGGAAATGAAGCATCAGCAATGTGCTGCCGGCCGCCGACAACGCCGCCAGCACCCCAACAAAACCCGTTCCAAACTGCGCCTTCACCGCCAGCTTCGCCAGCGCGCCCCCGGTCAAGGGCAGGCCCCCGAGCCCCAGCGCCAAGACCGCCGCCGGCAACAGCACCGGCCATAGGCGCGGCCGAGTTGCCGCGGCAACGCCGATCGCGAGAAACAGCCCGCCCTTGACGAGGATGTGATGCGCCGCCGAAAAGCTGGCTCCCAGCCCGGCGCCGGCGTCGCCCGCGGCCCACCCGATGCCGAGCACCGCCGCCAGCAACCCCATCTGGCTGACGCTGGAATAGGCCAGCACCGTCCTCGGATTGTCTTGGGTGATCCCGACCACGACGCCGTAGAAGGCCGAGAACATTCCCGCGGCGGCCAGCGCTTCGCCCCACGCCGGCATGGGCGCTCCGAGCGGCAAAAAGCGGATCAGCCCGATCACGCCGGCCTTGACCGCCGCACCGCTCAGCACGGAAGCGGCAGGGGTCGGCGCCGCGGGATAGGCGAGCGGCATCCACACATGGCCCGGCACAAGGCCAATCTTTAAGCCGAAGCCCAGGATCAGCAGCGCCAGCGAGGCATCTCGCCACGGCGACCCAGGCAGCGCCGCGACGGCGTCGCGTATCAGCAGGCTGCCGTTCGGCGTGGCTTCCGCCATGAACACAAACGCCATCAGCAAAAACGCCTCGCCCAGCACCGCGAGCGCGACATACACGCCGCCGGCCCGCCGCGCGCCGGGTGTGCCGTCATGCACGACCAGACCATAAGCGGCGAGGCTGACGACGGAATAAGTCAGATAGAAGCTCACCAGGTCTGCGGCCATAAAGACGCCGAGGCTGCCGGACAGGGTCAGCAGCCACCACTCGGCAAAGCGTCCGGCGTTCGGCTTGCCGCGCAAATAGGTCGCGGCGTAGGCGCCGGCGACGATCCACAGCAGTGCCGCGACCCCGAGCAGCATCGCCGCAGGCACGTCAAGTGTCAGGGTCATACGCAACGGCGGCGGAAAAAACACCAGCGGCGCGCCGCCAGGGGCGAGCAGCGCCGCCGCCAGCGCCGGCATCGGGGCGAACGCCAACGCCGCCGGCATGCCGTCCCTCAGACGACGTGACAGGCAGGACAACAGCATTACGAGCGGTGCCGCCAGCGCGGCGACAAGCAACGCGTCTGCGGTGATCACTGCCGGAGCTCCCGCGCAAGGTTCAGTCTGACCGGCGACCACGATAAAGGAGTTACCGGCGGTGAGCGGCGCTTCACTTGAAGTCCATTACGGCTGTGTCCGGACGACCGATCAGCAGCAATCCCGAGGGCCGCAGCGGTACAAAGCCCAGTATCAGCGCAACCAGCGCCACCGCCAATACCACTGCCTGCCGGATGCGGGATATCTCTGCGACCAAAGTCAAAGGCTCATCCGGGTCGGCCAGCGCTCGGGCCAGCACACGGAACACATAGCCCCCAGCGAGCAGCCCGCCCACCAGGATGACCAGCGCCCACCACCATTGGCCCTCCCCAACCGCCGCTGTCAGTAACATTGCTTTCGCTACGAAGCCTCCGCTGGGCGGTAGGCCCATCAGCGACATCCCGCCGATGCCGAACGCAAAGACGGTGATCGGCAGGGCCCGGCCAATCCCCGCGAGCCCCCCAATCCGGTCGTGCCCAAGCGCCTCTGCGATCAATCCGGCTGCCATGAACATGGCGGCCTTGGCAAAAGCGTGGGAGATGGCCTGAAGCACGCCGCCGGTCCAGGCGGAACTGCCCCACGGATGGCCGATCTGAGCGCCTCCGGCAAGCGGGAAAATCAGGAACAGATAGCCGATCTGCGCCACCGTCGAGTAGGCGATCAACAGCTTCAGCCGGACCTGCCGCAGGGCGATCACGCTGCCGAACAGGATCGCCGCGGCAGCCAGGACGCCGAGCACCTGCGCCGCTGCATGGTCGGGCAGCCTGGGCATGACCTCGAACCACAGCCGGACCACCAGAAAGAACGGCGCCTTTACCACGAGCCCCGACAGCACGGCGCTGGCCGGAGCGGGCGCGCCGGCATGGGCGGGCGGCAGCCACAGATGCAGCGGGTAGAGCGCCCCCTTGGCCAACAGCCCCGCGGTCATCAGCGACAGCGCCGCCCAGGCGGCCGGCTCCCCATGGACCCGGCTGGATAACAGGACGATATCGAGCGTGCCATAGGCGCCGTACAACAGCACGGTCCCGAGCAGATAGAGGACGGAGCCGAGCAGTGCAAAGAGCAGGTAACGCAATGCGGCCGCCAAGGTCTCGGCGCGGCCGTCCAGGCAGACCAACGGCACGGCGGCGAAAGTCAGCAGCTCGAGGGCGACATAGAGATTGAACAGATCGGCGCCGAGGAAGACGGCGTTCATCGCCGCCCAGACGGCCAGCAGCAATATCCAGAAGATCAGCGGCGCCCGCGCTTCCG
>CAWAVV010000020.1:0-251989 GCA_963785565.1 uncultured Alphaproteobacteria bacterium
ATCGGCCCGCTCGATCGCCTCGCTCCAGGTGGCGGCCGCGCGGACCGCGGCTTCGCCGGCCACCACGATATCCCCCTCCGGCACCCGAGGCAGCCGCCCTCCCCAGCGCCACAACCCGGCCGCGAAAAGCGCCCCGAGCAAAACCGGCCACAGCCCCGCCCAGAGCTCGCCTGGGGCGAGAGCATCGAGCCGCGCGCCGCTTCCGGCCATCGGATAGAGTAGCCAGGGAATTGCAACCGCGGCGAACGCGATCGCCAGCCAGGGCCAGATAAGCCCGGCCGGTGCCGCCCCCTCGGAATCCGTTGCCCCGGTCGCCGCGAGACGGCGAAGGAAATGAAGCATCAGCAATGTGCTGCCGGCCGCCGACAACGCCGCCAGCACCCCAACAAAACCCGTTCCAAACTGCGCCTTCACCGCCAGCTTCGCCAGCGCGCCCCCGGTCAAGGGCAGGCCCCCGAGCCCCAGCGCCAAGACCGCCGCCGGCAACAGCACCGGCCATAGGCGCGGCCGAGTTGCCGCGGCGACGCCGATCGCGAGAAACAGCCCGCCCTTGACGAGGATGTGATGCGCCGCCGAAAAGCTGGCTCCCAGCCCGGCGCCGGCGTCGCCCGCGGCCCACCCGATGCCGAGCACCGCCGCCAGCAACCCCATCTGGCTGATGCTGGAATAGGCCAGCACCGTCCTCGGATTGTCTTGGGTGATCCCGACCACGACGCCGTAGAAGGCCGAGAACATTCCCGCGGCGGCCAGCGCTTCGCCCCACGCCGGCATGGGCGCTCCGAGCGGCAAAAAGCGGATCAGCCCGATCACGCCGGCCTTGACCGCCGCACCGCTCAGCACGGAAGCGGCAGGGGTCGGCGCCGCGGGATAGGCGAGCGGCATCCACACATGGCCCGGCACAAGGCCAATCTTTAAGCCGAAACCCAGGATCAGCAGCGTCAGCGAGGTATCTCGCCACGTCGACCCAGGCAGCGCCGCGACGGCATCGCGTATCAGCAGGCTGCCGTTCGGCGTGGCTTCCGCCATGAACACAAACGCCATCAGCAAAAACGCCTCGCCCAGCACTGCGAGCGCGACATACACGCCGCCGGCCCGCCGCGCGCCGGGTGTGCCGTCATGCACGACCAGACCATAAGCGGCGAGGCTGACGACGGAATAAGTCAGATAAAAGCTCACCAGGTCTGCGGCCATAAAGACGCCGAGGCTGCCGGACAGGGTCAGCAGCCACCACTCGGCAAAGCGTCCGGCATTCGGCTTGCCGCGCAAATAGGTCGCGGCGTAGGCGCCGGCGACAATCCACAGCAGTGCCGCGACCCCCAGCAGCATCGCCGCTGGCACGTCAAGTGTCAGGGTCATACGCAACGGCGGCGGAAAAAACACCAGCGGCGCGCCGCCAGGGGCGAGCAGCGCCGCCGCCAGCGCCGGCATCGGGGCGAACGCCAACGCCGCCGGCATGCCGTCCCTCAGACGACGTGACAGGCAGGACAACAGCATTACGAGCGGTGCCGCCAGCGCGGCGACAAGCAACGCGTCTGCGGTGATCACTGCCGGAGCTCCCGCGCAAGGTTCAGTCTGACCGGCGACCACGATAAAGGAGTTACCGGCGGTGAGCGGCGCTTCACTTGAAGTCCATTACGGCTGTGTCCGGACGACCGATCAGCAGCAACCCCGAGGGCCGCAGCGGTACAAAGCCCAGTATCAGCGCAACCAGCGCCACCGCCAATACCACTGCCTGCCGGATGCGGGATATCTCTGCGACCAAAGTCAAAGGCTCATCCGGGTCGGCCAGCGCTCGGGCCAGCACACGGAACACATAGCCCCCAGCGAGCAGCCCGCCCACCAGGATGACCAGCGCCCACCACCATTGGCCCTCCCCAACCGCCGCTGTCAGTAACATTGCTTTCGCTACGAAGCCTCCGCTGGGCGGTAGGCCCATCAGCGACATCCCGCCGATGCCGAACGCAAAGACGGTGATCGGCAGGGCCCGGCCAATCCCCGCGAGCCCCCCAATCCGGTCGTGCCCAAGCGCCTCTGCGATCAATCCGGCTGCCATGAACATGGCGGCCTTGGCAAAAGCGTGGGAGATGGCCTGAAGCACGCCCCCGGTCCAGGCCGAACTGCCCCACGGATGGCCGATCTGATCGCCTCCGGCAAGCGGGAAAATCAGGAACAGATAGCCGATCTGCGCCACCGTCGAGTAGGCGATCAACAGCTTCAGACGGACCTGCCGCAGGGCGATCACGCTGCCGAACAGGATCGCCGCGGCAGCCAGGACGCCGAGCACCTGCGCCGCCGCATGGTCGGGCAGCCTGGGCATGACCTCGAACCACAGCCGGACCACCAGAAAGAACGGCGCCTTTACCACGAGCCCCGACAGCACGGCGCTGGCCGGAGCGGGCGCGCCGGCATGGGCGGGCGGCAGCCACAGATGCAGCGGGTAGAGCGCCCCCTTGGCCAACAGCCCCGCGGTCATCAGCGACAGCGCCGCCCAGGCGGCCGGCTCCCCATGGACCCGGCTGGACAACAGGACGATATCGAGCGTGCCATAGGCGCCGTACAACAGCACGGTCCCGAGCAGATAGAGGACGGAGCCGAGCAGTGCAAAGAGCAGGTAACGCAATGCGGCCGCCAAGGTCTCGGCGCGGCCGTCCAAGCAGACCAACGGCACGGCGGCGAACGTCAGCAGCTCGAGGGCGACATAGAGATTGAACAGATCGGCGCCGAGGAAGACGGCGTTCATCGCCGCCCAGACGGCCAGCAGCAATATCCAGAAGATCAGCGGCGCCCGCGCTTCCGTGGTTGGCGGCGCCGGAAATTGCCCTCGTGCGAACAGCCCGATGGCCGGGATCAGCAGCGCCGTCGCCGCCACCATTACCGCGGAAAAGCCGTCCGCGCGCAACGCTATGCCGAGCGGCGGCGCCCAACCGCCGACGAAATATTGCAACACGTTGCCCGAGCGCCAGACGCCGGCGGCAACCGCGATCGCGACGGTGAGCCCGGCCGGCATTACCGCCACGGCGACGCGCTCGGCATAGCGCCCGCCTAGAAAGAGCGCCAGGAGCAAGCCCATCACCGGGAAGACGATCGCCAGAACAAGCAGGGACCCGCCTGGCGTTGCAGAATTCGGCATCGGGGTTGGCTATTCGTCCGACGCCAAGGTCGCTTGCCCCGTCTGCTGAAAAAGCCGCAGCACCAGTGTCACCGCCAGCGCTGTTGCCGAAAAGGCGACGACGATCCCGGTGATGACCAACGCCTGCGGTACTGGGTCGCCGCCGAACCCGGTGACGGCGCCTCTGCGGGCGACGACCCCGAACAGCAGAAACACGCCCGCGCCGATCAGGTTGAATCCGACGATCTTGCGGAGCGGCTGCGGATGCGTGATCAGGCCGAACAGACCCAGGCCAACCAGAACGGCGCTGCTCAACCCATAGAGCGCCGCGGTGCTCATTGCTGCCGCACCCGTTCCGGCGGACCGGCCACCAACAGGGCAAGCGTCGCCGCGATCGACAGCGTCACCGGCATCTCGATCGTCAGAATCAACAGCTTGGCATGGGATTCCGGATATGCCAGGAAGGCGCCCGCCATCGCGAAGCCGGCAAGCCCGATCGCGAGGAACGTCGCCGGCCCCGCGACCAGCACAAGCCGCAACCAACGCCGGCTCACCTCAGGCGCGTCGACGAGCCCAGCCATCATGGCGAGAATCCACATGGCGGCGAGGACCGTTGCACCTTGGAATTCGCCTCCGGGAGCAATCGAGCCGATCCAAAAGATATGGATGCCGACGAGTATCCCAACGGGCGCCAGCAGCTGGGCGAGAAAAGTCAGCGCACCGTTTGCATCACGATAACGAAGTGCGGCGGGCATGCCGCCCCAAACACGGTCCGGCGCCAGCGACCAGACGCCGAGGAGTGCCAGCAGCAGCACCACCGTCTCGAGCAACGTGTCGATCGCGCGATACGCCATCAGGACGGCGGTAACGGGATTGCCGAGGCCGGTCGCCGCCAGGTTTTCCGCGGCCTGAGGAGCGAGCGTCGGCGCGGGCTCGGGCAACAGCAGCACAATCGCCGCGAGCCCCGCCGTTACCAGAGTGCACAGCGCCGCGGCCGCAAGCCGCAGGATTGCGCGCGGCCCCGCGCCGTCGGCCAGCGCCTCGCCGGGGCGCAATCGAGCGCTCGCGGCGACCAGCAGCCCGCCGGTCACCCCGCCGCCGATCGCGGCCTCGGTCAATGCCACGTCCGGCGCGGCCAGACGCACCCAGACCAGCGCGAGCAGCAGCCCGAAGGCGACAAACCCGACCACCGCGGCGAATGTGTCGCGAGCGGCGACGGTCCAAACGGCCAGTCCGAGGACCAATACGGCGAGGCCGACGTCAAAAGCCAAGGCGCTCGTCACGCGGGCGGCCCACCCGGTCGGGCGGTGCGCGCAATCAGTTGGGTGACGGTGGCTCCGGCCAGCAGAGCGAGGAGCCAGACGCCGATAAGCTTCAGTGCGGCGAGCGGCCCTTCCGACCTGAAACAGCAGTCCGAGCACGACCAGGCCGAGCCCGAGATTGTCCGCTTTGGTCAGCGCGTGCAGGCGGCTGAGCGCGTCGGGAAACCGCAGCAGCCCGACCGTGCCCGCGAGGAAAAAGAAGGCGCCGGCGGACACGGTGATAATGGTCAAGGCATCGAGCACGAGACTCATGCTGCGTCCGTCTGCTCAGCAGCCGTGACGAAGGCGACCGAGACGAAAGCCGCCAACAATGCAAGGACCAGCGCGACGTCGATCATACCAGGCATCCGGATCGCCGGCGTCAGCAGGAGCAGCACGGCAATGCCGCCGGTGCCGAGCAACTGCGCCGCCATGATGCGATCGGCCCTGCCGGGCCCGCGCAAAATACGCACTAGGCCCAACGCCACCATCGCCAACACGAAACCCGTGGCAGCGAGTAGGAAGTCAGCCATCGCTGCTCGCCTCTCCAATGACCCGGGTGAACAGCGCTTCCTCCGCCGCGAGCTGCGCCGTCACCGGCTGCCGGATGTCGAGGCAGTGAATCACGAGCGCCCCGCTCTGGTCCGAGCCAACCGGCACCGTACCGGGAAGCAAGCTCATCAGCGCGGTGAAGGCGTTTCGCGCCGTATCCGGAGGAAGGCCCGTGGAGTAGCGGATGAAGCCCGGATCGAGCGGCAGCTTAGGGTCGAGCGCGCGGCGCGCGACATCCGCTCCCGCGAGCACGGATTGGCGCAGGAACCGCAGTGCTACTTTGGTCAAGGCGAGTGGCTGCATGCGGTTCGGGCCGGAGGGCGCCAGACGCAGGCTGACCCACGTCGCAGCGAGCGCCGCTACCACCCCGGGCACTAGATCAGGTAAGGCATATCCCGAAAGAACCACCCAGACGCCAAGAAATCCAACCGCGCGCGTCACTGCCGGGCGCAGCGGGATCGCGGCCGAGAGATCGCCGCCACCGGTCACCGCGGCCGCGCCTCTGTCGCCAGCGGCCCACTCGCATTGGCGGCCGCGCCGGACGGAGTGGCCCCGCGGCGCTCGAACCAGGTAACGTAAAGCGTCGGCAGAAAGATCAAGGTCAGCAGCGAGGCGACCAGCAGGCCGCCCATGATGGCGAACGCCATCGCGCCCCAAAAGACCGTGAATGCGATCGGGATCAGCCCGAGCACCGTCGAGGACGCAGTCAACAGGATCGGCCGGAAGCGCGAGGTCGATGCCTCGACCACCGCCTCGCGCACCGCCAGTCCCGCGCGCCGTTCGGCCTCGATCTGCTCGATCAGGATCACCGCGTTTTTGGCGATCATGCCGACCAGTGCCAGAACGCCCAGGATCGCGACAAAGCCGAGGGGTTGGCCGGACATAAGCAGGGCAAGGACGACGCCGATCAGGCCGAGCGGCACGACGCTGAGAACGACAGCAAGCCGTTGAAAGCTCCGCAACTGGAACATCAGGATGGTCAGGATCAGCAGCACCATGTACGGAACGACGGCAAAGACCGAGGCGCTGGATTTGGCGCTTTCTTCGGCGATCCCGGCAAGCTCGATGCGATAACCCGATGGCAGTTCGGCCGACAGCTTCCCGACGGCGGGCTGGATCTGCGAGATGACGGTTTCCGGCAGCACACCGGGGGCGACATCCGCCTGCACCGTCAGCATCGGGACGCGATCGCGGCGCCATATCAGCGGGTACTCCTGGGTGTATTCGAAAGTCGCGATCTGGTTGAGCGGCACGCTGCGCCCGTTCGGCAATGGCAACTGCAATGTGCGCAAGGTGTCGACCGACAGGGTCTGGCCGCCCTCCTGCCGCACCACGACGTTGACCAGGTAGATGTCGTCGCGAACTTGCGTGATGGTGGTGCCCGAGATGGCGGTGTTGAGGACGGTGGCGACCGCCGCTGAACTCAGCCCGAGGCGCCGGGCTTCGTCCTGGTCCACTTTGACCCGCAGCTGGCGCTGCGGCTCCATCCACTGAAAATTGATCCGGCGCGCGTCCGGCGCGGTCGCGATCACCCCTGCCAGCTGCATCGCGATGTCGCGCAGTCTCTCGAGATCCGGACCCAAGACGCGATATTGCAGCGGCCAGCCGACCGGGGGACCGAGCTCCAGCGGGTAGACACGCCCGACGACGCTCGGGAACTCGTCGGCCAGGAGCTTTTCGAGCCGCGGCTGCAGGCGTTGGCGCGCCGCGATGTCCTTGCTGACGATTACGACCTGTCCGAAGAACGGGTTCGGCAGCTGGACGTTCAGCGGGAGATAAAAGCGGGGCGCGCCGCGGCCGACATAGGCGCTGAAGTGGTCGATGTCGGGGTCCCCGAGGAGGTGGCGCTCGAGCCGCTCCGTCACGTCCAGGGTCCCATGGATCGAGGCGTTCTGCGGCAAGCTGAGGTCGACGAGCAGCTCGGCGCGGTCGGAGGGCGGAAAGAACTGCCGCGGCACCAGGCTGAGCCCCGCGACCGACAGGGCAAAGGCGCCGAGGGTGACCGCGAACGTGATCCATCGGCCGCGCATTGCCAAACCGAGGAAGCCGCGATAGGCGTCCAGCACTCGACTCGGCTTGGCCTTTTGATCCGGCTTCGGCGGCCGCAACAGCATCGTGCCGAGCAGCGGCGCGAAGATTACCGCCACGAACCAAGACGCGATCAGCGCGATCGCGACCACCGCGAAGATCGAAAAGGTGTATTCCCCGGCCGAGCTTTGGGCAAAGCCGATCGGCACGAAGCCCGCAATCGTCACTAGGGTGCCTGACAGCATCGCAAAGGCGAGCGCTTTGTAGGCATAGACCGCCGCGACCTCCATACGATCGCCGGCGGCGAGACGCCGCGTCATCGCGTCGATCGTGGTCATCGCGTCGTCGACGAGCAGGGCCAGGGCGATGATCAGCGCGCCGAGTGAAATGCGCTGCAGATCGATGCCGACTATCGACATGACCGGGAATACGATCGCCAGGGTCAGTGGTATCGCGATCGCAACCACCGAGCCGGCGCGGACGCCCAGCGCGAGAAAGCTTACCGCCAGGACAATGATGATCGCCTGCCACAGCGAGCTGGTGAAGTCCGTGATCGCGTGATCGACGATTTCAGCCTGGTCGGCGACCAGGGTCGGCTGGATGCCCACCGGTAGATCGGCGGTGATCCGGCTCATCTCTGCCTTGATGTTGCGCCCCAGCGCCAGGATGTCGCCGCCGTCGCGCATCGCGATGGCGAGGCCGATCGCCGGCTTGCCGTTGACCCGGAACATCGGCTGTGGCGGATCGGCATAGCCGCGGCGCACCTCGGCGACATCGCGCAGCCGCAGAATTCGCCCGCCCGCCGCGAAATTTATGTCGCGGACGTCCTGCTCCGAGGTAAACGCGCCGGAGACTTGCAGCGAAATCGTCTCCTTGCCGGTACGCAGCACGCCCGACGGGCGCACGATGTTTTGCGCCTGAAGTGCCGCGGTCAAAGTGTTCGGATCTAAGCCCAGGCCCGCCAGTTTTTCGATCGAGAAGTCGACGAAAATCACTTCGTCCTGGGCGCCGAGCACATCGATCTTCGAGACGTCGGGTATTTTCAGCAGTTCGGAACGGATGTTCTCCACATGATCGCGCAGCTCACGGAACGTAAAGCCGTCTGCGGTGAAGCCATAGATCGTGCCGTAGGTGTCCCCGAACTCGTCGTTGAAGAACGGGCCGACGACGCCTTGTGGCAAGGTCTGCCGCATGTCGCCGATTTTCTTGCGCACGTCGTACCATGCGTCGTCGACCATGCGCCCGTGCGCGCTGCCCAGGACGTCGACAAAGATCACCGTCCTCCCGGCATTAGTGTAGCTGCGCAGAACATCGAGGTTCGGGACTTCCTGGAGGGTGCGCTCGAGCCGCTCAGTCACCTGCAGCAAGGTCTCGTCAAGCGTGGCGCCCGGCCATTGCGCCTGCACCACCATCGTGCGGATCGTGAAGACCGGATCTTCCGCCCGGCCGAGGTTCAGAAACGAGAGGGCTCCGGCAACCACGATCATGATCATCAAATAGATGACGACCGAGCGGTTGCGGATCGACCACTCGGATAGATTGAACCCACTCACGATGCGGCGCCGAGCAGCCTAACCTTCTCGCCGGGCCGCAACGATTGCACTCCGGCGGTTACGACGACGTCGCCCGGCTCGAGTCCTTGTGCAACGATCACCTGCGCGAGGTCGAAGCTCGCGACGTCGACCGGGTGCAGCGACACCGTGCTGGCCTTGGCATCGACGATCCATACGGCAGGCTGGCCCTGCTGCCGCGTCAGCGCCGAAGCCGGGATCGCAATCTGGGCGCCGCCCTCCTGGGTGATCGTTCCGGTCACCGTAGAGCCGAGCCGCATCGCCTCGGGCGGATTGTCGAGGCCAACTCTAACGCGAAACGTGCGGGTCACCGGGTCGGCCTGCGGCGCCACCTCACGTACCCGCCCACTGGCCCGCACCGCGGTGTCGCTGGCCAGCACCACATTGACGACCGGATCGTAAGGCGCGCCGTGGATGACCCTCGCCGGAACATCGAACACCGCGTCGCGGCCGCCTTCGCGCGCCAGTTGCACGATCATCCGGCCCGCCGGCACGACCTCTCCGGGTTCGGAACCGACCGCGGTAACATGACCCGAAGCGTCGGCCACGAGCTCGGTGTAGGAAAGATTGTCCTCGGCTGTCGCCAGCTGGGCCCGGGCGGCGTCGACCTGCGCCTGGGCGGCTTGCATCGCGTGCATTGCTTGGTCGTGACGGACACGGGTCGTCCATCCGCCGCGCAACAGCTCGTCCTGACGGTTGAAATCGTTGCGGGTCTTGGTCAGCAGACTGGTCGCGGCGGCGAGATTGGCGCGGGCGGTGCGCAGCGCGTTCTCTGCTGGCTCGGGTTCGAGCCGCGCCACGACCTGACCGGCTTTTACGCGATCCCCGACGTTGACGGAACGCTGGATCATCCGCCCGCCGACGCGAAAGGAGAGGCTGACCTCGATCTCCGCCTCGACCTGCCCGGTCAGCGCGACAGTTTCGCCCGCTTCCTGGCGCTCCACGGTCACGACCCGCACCGGACGCGGCTGGGCGGCCATCGGCTTCTCGGACGGTTTGCACGACGCCAACCCGATCGCGACGGCCGGCAAAAGCCACCAAAACCAAACGGAACTGCGATTTCTCACCGGAACCCACCCCCGGCGAATTTCTTAACCCGCGGCTCCGCCGGTCGCAAGCGACATGCGACCTGATCGCAACCCCCGCCTAGAACGCCGCCTCTATCCCGTGTAGCACAACCAGCAGCAGTCCGGCCCGGATCGGCACCGCCGTCCTTGACCTCGACCGCGCCGGCCAAGAGGATTTTGCCCTGATGGCTACGGCCGCCACCGCCGGTGAGCGGATCACGCTTGTTGCGGAGGGGAATTTCGGTTTCGTCGACCTCCGCCAGACCGGCCAGCGCGCTACGGCCAGGCGCCACCGACCCCGTCCGTCAACAACATTCCCTAGCCCCCACGCAGGGGGATGAGCCTTGGCCGGATTTGATCGAGGCTGGATTTGCCCTGAAGACATCGGACACGGCTGGAACGGCGGTCGAGCGCTTCGGTCAACCGGATATCGATGACCTGCCGGTTATCGATAGCGATTTCCGCTTCGCCGGAATAGCGCATCGCGGCAACCTACTGAGCGCGTCTCTTTTCGACCATTCTCAAGTCGACATAAGACGGCCTTGTGACCACCTATCTTGCGCCCGCCGAGGGCGGCCGCTATCGTCGGCCCGCTGCCGCGGGGGGCGCGGCGCTATCGGGGGAAAGCGGGATTATGGCGGATGTCGGGGGGATTGCGGGCGAGCGGCTCAAATCCTTGATCGAGCGCATCGAGCGGCTCGAAGAGGAAAAACGGGTGCTGGGCGAGGATATCAAGGAGGTCTATGCCGAGGCCAAGGGCACCGGCTTCGACCCCAAGATCATGCGGCAGATCATCCGCATCCGCAAACGCGACAAGGATGAGCTCGACGAGGAGGAAACCCTGCTCGACGTCTACAAGCGCGCACTCGGCATGATGCCCGATTCGAGCCCGCAGGCTCAGGCCGCCGAGTAGCCGCTACTCCGCTGCTTGCGCCGCGGCGGTCGACGGCAGATGTCGCTGCAAGGATTTGAGCAGCGCGTCGGCCTCGGCTTCGGCCGCGTCGAACCGGCACACAAAGCGCGCGAGGCTCGCGCTGCGGCGATAAAATTGGACGCCATCCGCCTCGAGACCGTCCATGACGGTGCTCGGCAGTTCGAGAAAGATCTCGTTGGCTTCGACCGGGGCCAGCAAGCGCGCGCCGGGAAGCGCCGTAAGCCCGGTGGCGATGCGCGCTGCGATGGCGTTGGAGGCGCGCGCCATCTCCAGCCATAGCCCGTTTTCGACATAGGCGATCAGCTGCGCCGAGGCGAAACGCATCTTCGACCACACCTGGCCCGCGCGGCGCAGTTGCACCGCCAGGCCGTCGGCGAGTTCGGACGCAAACACGACGATCGCATCGCACAGTGCGCCGCCGTTCTTGGTCGCGCCGAACGACATGATGTCTACGCCGGCGCGCCAGGTCGCCTCCGCCGGGCTGCAGGCAAGCCGAGCCACGGCATTGGCAAAACGCGCCCCGTCCATGTGCACTCTCAGCCCGCGCGCCTTCGCGACCTCGGCGATGGCATGGATCTCGGCGAGCGAATAGACCGTGCCGAGGTCGCTCGCCTGGGTCACACTGACCGCCGAGGGCTGCCCACGATGCAGCTGCCCGGGCGCAATCCCCGCCAAGGCTTCGGCCAGGCGGCCGGCGCCGATCCGGCCATCTTCCCCGCCGACCGGAGCAAGCTTGATGCCGCCGCCGAAGAACCCGGCGGCATTCGCCTCCGCGGTATTGATGTGGGCCGCCTCGCTGCAATAGACGATCCCCCAGGACGGACCGAGCGCCGCCAAGCTCAGCGCGTTGGCCGCGGTCCCGGTGGCCACCGGAAATACCCGCACCGCGGTCTCGAACAATTCGGAGTACCGCCGCTGCAATGCCGCCGTCCATTCGTCGGCGCCATAGCTGAGCGCGGTGTCATGGTTGGCGCGAACCAGCGCTTCGAGGATTTCCGGCGCCGCCCGCCCGGTATTGTCGCTGCGGTAATCGATCATCGTCTGATCTCTTTCTTGCGCGTTTCGCCAGACCGAGGAATATGGGCGGCGTGCGCCACCCGCAAAATGATCTCATAGCGCGGCCTCGGCGCCGCGGCATAGGCCGGCGCCCGCAGATGAGCCCCGCGCATGCGGGTGGCATGCTGATAATTGCGCGAGCGGATGGTCGCGGCATGAACCACTCTGGCCCACGCCGTGCTCTGAGCGAAATGCGCGATAACATGCCCGGCCGGGGATGGCTGGCCGATGGCCGGAGCTGCCGCAACACGAGCTGCGCCAGGCGGCGCCGGTGGGCCGATCCGCGGCGAACCCATGATCGCGGGCGCATTCTCCAGCCGCTCCGGCGGCAGCTGGAGCAAGGCGAGCGACACCGCCTGCCCTGCGACAAAAACCGGCCGCGGAACCACGCTGGCGAACTGCCGGTTGGCAAAGTGCCCGTTGGCAATCTCGGCCGGCGGCTCGCCATCGGCGCGCCGCCGGATAATGCCCAGGTCGGCGATGTTGTCGGCGTTCAGCCTGCGCATATGGTCGAGATCGCCGGTGTAGCTCGGCCAATACACCTCGCCGGGCGACAGCGGAAACCAGGCGACGGCCGGCCCGGAACCATCGGCGTAGCTCAAGCCGACACCGGGCGTGCCGAGAAACGCGACGACGGCCGGCGCGTAGACCGGACGCGCCGTGTAGGCGCCGGGGACCCAGATCCAATGCTGGTCGAGAAAGGCCCAACGGCCGTAATGGGATGGCGCAAAGCCCCAGGGCTGATCGTCGATCCAACTCCAGCCCCACGGAGCGATCCACCGCCAATGGCCATAGCGGTAGGGCGCCCAATTCGCGGGCAACGCGTTTGGGACCCATACCGGGCCATACTTGCGATCTGCCTTCCAGCTGCCAGCAGCATCGAGGGCGGCGAAGCCGGTCATCGCCGGGGAGACGTAATAGGGTGCGGCAAGACCGCTCTCGTCGACGACGCGGGCGCCGCACCACACGGCAAATTCGTCGGCGGAGGCCGGCTCGATGGCGCCCGCAGCCGTGCCGGAGCCGGCCGGCAGCACGCGATCTCCCGCCTTGATCGCGATGTCGGCGCCGCCGCCGACAAACCGCGCGCTCCCGGTAAATGCCGCAATCCACGGCGCCTGGTCGCCGGCGCCGGCGTTGATGTCGTAGCGGCCGGGCTGCAGCAGCCAGACGCCGCCGCGCGGAATATCGACCTGGACGGTTTCGCCCTTGGCGAGTTGGGGGATGTCGAGATCGATTCGCCCATGAGAGACGGCAATTTCCGCCGCTCGATCGTTCAGATTGGCGACCGCGATCTCGGCGCCCTCGGCGAGAGCGATCGTGTCGGGACCGATTCGGATCAAGGCGCGGGCTTGCGGGTCGGTGCGAAGCGATACGCCACCGGCGATCGGGTCGTTGATTTCGGCATCGGACCACAGCGCGTCCCCCGGGCCGCGAAAGCCGACCTTTCCCGAAACCTGGCTGACGTGCCCGACCCTGCCGGGCGGCGCTGCCGCTGTTGCGGCGACGGCCGAGAGCCCTTTGGGCGCGCCGATGTCCTCGGCCGATGCGGAGACGACCGCAACGAGAATCGAAGCGCATCCGATGCCAACAAGGAGTCGCATGGCTTCCCCAAAACCCGCGCCGCTTCGGTCAAGTCTAACAGATCGAGCGTGCGGTCGATCGCTAATCTTGGTTCAGACCTGTTCGCCGCGGTAGGCAATCAAATTTCATCCCGGCCGATCGTTACGGTGGACTTGTCGAAGGCTCGGCGCAATGAGCGTTGAACTACCTCAAGAGATGTCGCTCTCCGCGCGCGGTCTCCGGCAAAGACCGTTGCCGCCGCGGGTGCTGGCGCTCGGCATCGGCTGCGAGCGCGGCTGCTCTGCCGAGGAACTCGCGGCACTCGCCGATGCAACATTGGTCGAGGCGGGGTTTGAGATCGGCGCGGTCGCGGCGGTTGTCTCGATCGAGCTGAAGCGCGCCGAGCCGGGGATTCTGGCGCTCGCGGCAACGCTCGGCGCGCAGGTATGGTTCTTTACGGCAGCGCGCTTGCTCGCCGAGACCGAGCGGCTGGCGGTGCGCTCGGCGGCGGTGTTCCGCGCGACCGGCTGTTGGGGGGTGGCGGAGGGGGCCGCCCTCGCCGCTTGCGGGAGCGACGGAGTCCTGCTCGTGCCAAAGCGCCGGTCACGGCGGGCGACCTGCGCGGTGGCGCGGGCATCGGCTCCGATCGACGTCGCGGGGCTGGCGGTGCGCGGCGCAGGCTGATGCGGCGTAGCGACAAAGCCGCGCACTTGCGACGCGGGCGGGTCTTTCGCCGCACTTGCCACGACGCCCCCCTGACCTCACCTTGCCCGTAACCGGTCATTCTCGCAGGAGTGCTGCGTGTCCTTCTCGACAATGGCGAGGCGGCCGCGCGCGGCGAACACTGCCACGGAAAGACCCCGACACGGCGCGGTCGCGGCGTGGCTGTTTGCCTGCTGCGCGCTGATCTTTGCGATGGTGGTGGTCGGCGGGATTACGCGGCTGACCCTCTCAGGCCTGTCGATCACCGAGTGGAACCCGGTCATCGGCATCGTCCCGCCGCTGACCGAGGTCCAGTGGGCCACGGAATTCGCCCGCTACCGGCAGATCCCCGAATACCGGCTGATCCATTACGGGATGAGCTTGGCCGAGTTCAAAGGCATCTATTTCTGGGAATATGCGCACCGGCTGTTGGGTCGGCTTATCGGGATCGCGTATGCCGTGCCATTGATCTGGTTCTGGCTGCGCGGGCGCCTGCCGCACCGGCTGGTTCCGGCGCTGCTCGGCATACTGGCGCTGGGCTTTGGCCAAGGATTGCTCGGCTGGTACATGGTCGAAAGCGGGCTGGTCCATCGGGTCGACGTCAGCCAGTACCGCCTCGTCGCCCATCTCGCCCTGGCGCTGGCTATCTACAGCACGATCCTGTGGGTGGCGCTGGGGGTGGTAGCTGCGCGAAATGCCCCCTCCCTGCCCTCCCCCGCCTGCGGGGGAGGGTTAGGGTGGGGGTGGCGGCGAGCCGCTGAGGCCATGATCCTGCTCGTCGCGCTGACAATCGCCGCCGGCGGGTTTGTCGCCGGCACCCGCGCCGGGCTCACCTACAACACTTTTCCATTGATGGACGGTCGCCTGGTACCCGCCGGCTACGCCCAGCTGCACCCGTTTATCCGCAACTGGTTCGAGAACATCGCGGCGATCCAGTTCGACCATCGCCTGCTCGCGATGACGACCGCCGCCGCCGTGCTGCTGCTGTGGGCCGCCGGCCTTCGCGCCGCCCTCCCCGCTCCCACCCGGGTCGCTCTGTGGGCATTGCTCGCCGCAGCAGCGGTGCAGGTAGCGCTCGGCATCTCGACCCTGCTCTACGTCGTACCGATCCCGCTCGCTGCCGCTCACCAGGCCGGCGCCGTCATCCTTCTGACCGCAGCGATCGTGCTGCGCCACACCTTGCGCCGCGCGCCACGAAGCACTGCTAGAGCGGCCTGATCTCGACCTTGCGGAATTTTACGACCCCGCCTTCGTTCGGAACGCCGGGGCCGTATTGCAATCCGATATGGCCTTCCTTGTGCTTGTCGTCGGTGCCTTCCGCCGTCTTCACGCCGTTGAGCACCGCGGTCAATTGCGCGCCCTTCGCCGTGATCTCGTAGGTGTTCCATTTGCCGCCGGCCTTGGGCATCGGATCCACCTTGGCGACGTTGACGATCGCCCCGGTGCCGTAGGTCGGGTCGGGCCGCCGGTCGAAGATGTTCACCTCATAGGCATTCTTGCCGGTGATCTGTTTCGGGTCCTCGGCGCGGATAAAGACGCCGCTATTGGCTGCATCATTGACCCAGAATTCGACCCGCAGCTCAAAATCGCGGTAGGCGTCTTTTGAGACCAGAAACCCGTTGCCCTTTGTGGCGACCACCGCACCGTCCTCGAGCTGCCAATCGGCAGTGCCGATCCGGTTCCAGTTGTCGAGGTTCTTCCCGTCGAAGAGCGTGGTCCAGCCGGCTTCGGCACTGGCCTCGCGCGGCGACGGAAGCAGGACCAAGCCGACGGCCAGTAGCATTCCGGCGCCGAGTCCGAGCAAGCGTTTCATTCGCATTTCCTCCTTTTGGTATTGCCGGCGACGTTAGCGCTTGCGCCGCCACGGTCAAGCCGCCGTCGTTCCCGAAGCCGCGTGAGGCGCCGCGTCGTGGACGCGTCCCCCGCTGCCGCCATGGCCGCTCGGGCCAAGACCTCATCAACCGACTGGTGCTGCAGGCCAGCTCGCGGCATCATATAAAGGGTTCGGAATAGAGGACCAAGAAGCCGAGATGACGATCGACACTCTCGCTTACAGCAAGGCACTCGAGGCCGCGGGAGTCGACCGTCGGGCGGCAGAGGCTCAGGCGGAAGCACTGGCGAGGCACGTCCTCCCTCAGCTGGTGACAAAGGCCGACCTCGATATTGCCATCGAGCGTCTCGAGCACCGGTTGACACTACGCCTGATCGGCATTGTCGGCGCATTCGATGCGGCGCTCTTCGCGCTGCTGCGCTTTGTTCATTGAGCGGGGGCGGATAGGGTGAGCGAGTAAGCGGAAGGGTTGCAACCGTGTTTCGCTGGGTTGCGGTAACTGCCTTCGCAGGATGCGCGGCCTCTTTCGTGTTTGCCACCTTCTACTCGATACGATTTCAGAATCGAGTTTGGGCTGCCTATAAAGCTGGCCTGATCCCGAGAGACATCAGTCTCCGCGCCGCATTATTTCTTCCTCGGTTGCCGCAAGACTGCGTTCCGCCGCAACGCAAGGCGCTTGCCGGCTTTGGTGTGTTTGTCCTCTGCTGGATAGGGGGACTTGTGGCCCTGTCACAATCGCGCTGAGGCACTACATGCGGCTGGTCATAGACGCTCTTGCCGCATGCGCCCATATATAGCGGGCGCGCATATAATCTTGGTCCTGCAAGGGAGAAAAAGATGGCCGACGACAGCTCCTTTGCGACCAAGAGCCCCGAAGGTTGGGCCGCGCTGGCCGCAAAGGAGCTGCATGGCGAGCCGCTCGATGCGCTAGATTGGGCGACCCCCGAGGGCATTACCGTCAAGCCGCTCTACACCGCCGCCGATCTCGAAAAAATCGCCGCCGACCTCGCGGGCGCGATGCCGGGGTTTCCGCCATACCTGCGCGGACCCAAAGCGACGATGTACGCCAACCGCCCCTGGACGGTCCGGCAATATTCCGGCTTCTCGACCGCCGAGCAATCGAACCGCTTTTATCGCGAGAATTTGCAGGCCGGGCAGATGGGGCTGTCGATCGCTTTCGATCTCGCCACCCATCGCGGTTACAACAGCGACCATCCGCGCGTCGTCGGCGATGTCGGCAAGGCGGGGGTTGCGATCGACAGCGTCGAGGACATGAAGATCCTGTTCGACGGCATCCCGCTCGACCGTATGAGCGTGTCGATGACGATGAACGGCGCCGTCCTCCCGGTATTGGCCGGCTACATCGTCGCTGCCGAGGAGCAGGGTGTCGCGCAAGACAAGCTCCAGGGGACGATCCAGAACGACATTTTGAAGGAGTTCATGGTCCGCAACACCTATATCTACCCGCCCGGGCCGTCGATGCGCATCGTCGCCGACATTATCGAATACACTGCCCGGCACATGCCCAAATTCAATTCGATCTCGATCTCCGGCTATCACATGGAGGAGGCTGGGGCGACGTCGGTTCAGGAATTGGCATTTACGCTCGCAGATGGGCTGGAATACGTGCGCGCGGCGTTGTCGCGCGGCCTCGCTATCGACGAATTTGCCCCGCGGCTGTCGTTCTTTTTCGGGATCGGCATGAATTTCTTCATGGAGATCGCGAAACTGCGCGCCGCCCGTATGTTGTGGGCGCGGCTGATGCGGCAATTTTCGCCGCAAGACCCGGCGAGCCTGGCTCTGCGCATGCATTGCCAGACCTCGGGCGTCAGCCTGACCGAGCAGGATCCGCACAACAACATCATCCGCACCACGATCGAGGCCCTGGCGGCAGTGCTGGGCGGGACCCAGTCCTTGCACACGAATTCCTTCGACGAGGCCATGGCCCTGCCGACCCCGGCCTCGATGCGGATCGCCCGCAACACCCAGTTGATCCTCGCCGAGGAGACCGGAATCCCGCATGTGATCGATCCGCTGGGCGGCAGCTATTACCTCGAGAGCCTGACCCATTCGATCGCCGAGGCGGCAACGGCGCTGATCGGCGAGGTTGAGGCGATCGGCGGCATGACCAAAGCGGTCGAGGCCGGCCTTCCGAAGCTGCGCATCGAGGAATCCGCCGCACGCCGCCAGGCGGCGATCGACCGCGGCGCGGAGACGATCGTCGGCGTCAACAAATATCAATCGGGCGAGACGACCGAGGTCGATTTGCTCGATGTCGACAACGGCGCCGTGCGCGCGGCGCAGATCGCGCGGCTCGACCAGGTCCGGCGGAAGCGAAACCGCAAGCGCTGCCATCAGGCGCTTGCCGCCTTGACGGAGGCGGCGAAGCGGGGCAACGGCAACCTGTTGGCATTGGCGATCGAAGCGACGCGGGCGCGCGCTACGGTCGGCGAGATCTCCGACGCGCTCGAAATTGTGTTCACCCGCCATCGGGCGCAGATCCGCGCGGTGTCAGGGGTTTATGGCGGTCTGTACCAGGGCGACGAAGGCTTCCGGCGGGTTCAGCGCGAGATCGAAGCGTTCGCCCGCGACGAGGGTCGCCGCCCGCGCATGCTGGTCGTCAAGCTCGGCCAGGACGGCCACGACCGCGGCGCCAAGGTCATCGCCACCGCCTTTGCCGATATCGGTTTCGATGTCGATATCGGCCCGCTGTTCCAGACCCCGGAGGAGGCCGCGCGCCAGGCGGTCGAAAACGACGTCCACATCGTCGGCGTGTCGAGTCAGGCCGCCGGCCACAAGATCTTGGTCCCGGCCCTGATCGAAGCGCTGAAGCGCCAGGGCGCCGGCGACATCCTGGTCGTCTGCGGCGGCGTCATCCCGCCCAAGGACTATGATTTCTTAAAGAAAGTCGGGGTCAGCGCGATCTACGGCCCCGGCACCAACATCCCCCAAGCCGCCGCTGAAATCCTGACCTTGATCCGCGGGCGCCGCCTGGCGGCATGAGCGCGAAAGCGGTCCGGCCTATCTGCTCCCCATAAGGCTCCCGCCGTCGATTTCTGACGGCTAACTCTTTCAACCCCGTTGTTAGTTAGCCGGCTCAGCCGACAATCCCGCGTCCGGAACGCTCTATAAGTCGCGCATCAGCCGAAGCCTCGACGGCGGTCATATTTTTTTTCGAGTGTGAACTAGTTCACACATCGTGGTTAACCGGGCGGGCTAGCCTCGCGTGCGTGGGCGGATGGACAGTCCATCTAGAATAAGTCGGATCAAGCCGGCAAAGCGGCGACTTTAGCTTTTCCGAATAATCGCACCAAGAGGAGAGATTGATGTCCGCGTTCACCTACCCCGGTGTCTATATCGAGGAGCTTTCGAGCGGCGTTCACACCATCACCGGTGTAGCAACCTCGATCGGCGCATTCGTTGGTTGGGCGCCGCAGGGACCCGTCACCGAGGCTGCCCTGGTGCAGAGCTGGTCGGATTACGCGGCGCAGTTTGGCGGGTTGGATTCGCGCAGCAAGCTCGGCTACGCGGTCAACCAGTTCTTCGGCAATGGCGGCCAGCAAGCATATATTGTGCGCCTGGTGCTGAATGCGACCACCGCACTGGCCACCGGCATCGGCTACGCCACGGCGCAGGTCACCGCCTCCCTCGGTACCGTCTCCGGCGTCATCTCGCTTGGCGTCGGAACGCCGGTTCTGCAGAGCATCGCTATAACCCCGGCAGTTATGCCGCCAATGCCGATCGGCGCGACGGTGGCGCTGACGGCCAACCCCACTTACTCCGATGGCGGTCAGAAGTCCAGCACTCGCCGGGGTCAACTGGATGACCAGCGATGGGACAGTGCTTTCGGTCAGTGCGGGCGGGGTGGCGACGGCGGTTGGCGCCGGCACGGCGACACTGACCGCGACCTCGGGCTCGATCTCGGGGAGCACTGCGATCACGGTGACGCCCGCCAGCTTCGTGGTGCCGTTGAACGTGACCCCCTTGACCCCTTCGGTTTCTGTCGGCCAGACAGTGCAGCTCTCGGCCAATGCACGCTACACCGACGGAACCACCCAAGACGTCACCGCTAGTGTCGCCTGGTCCTCCAATACCCCCGCCGATGCCACGGTCGGCACCATTGGCAGCGGCTCGATCCCACCCGGCCTCGTGTCGGGATTGGCCACCGGGGCGCCGCAAATCACTGCAACTATCCCTTGGGAACTTTCCGGTGTAAGCCCAACCGCCAGCGTGGGTGTGACGGTGAACATATCGGCCGTGGTGTCGGTCGCGGTTTATCCGGCGAGCCCGACCCTGCAAACAACCGAGACGCAACAATTCAACGTTTGGGGCATTTTTTCCAGCGTTACACCCAATCCGTCGCCGGTAGAGCTTGCTCAAGGCCCGCCCTGGAATTGGGCATGGATGTCGAGCAACCTGCAGGTGGCGACCGTCGACGCGACCGGTTTGGTGACAGCTGTCGGCGCCGGGACGACCACGATTACCGCGAGTTCGACCAACGGCCCGTTTACCGCTTCCACCACCCTCACCGTCACCGCGGCGACCTTGAACACCATTACCCTTACACCTCCAGCGGTTTCGGTCGCCCGAGGCCTCTCGCAGCAGCTGAAGGCGACCGGGATCTACAGCGATGGGACTTCCGCCGACCTCAGCGGAAGCGTCACGTGGACTCCAAGCACCCTTAACGAAGTTAACATCACGCCAGGCGGACTGCTTACGGGCACTGCCGCCGGAGCCACCCCGACGATCTCCGCCACGTGGCAGACAATGACTTCGAGCGCGACGATCGCCGTGACGGTGACGCCCCAAATTCCCCAGTCGATCGTAGTCACCGCGGCGGCGACGTCGGTTTCGACCGGCCACCCATTGCAACTGACGGCTACGGCGACCTATTCGGACATGACTACAGCGAATGTCAGCAACTCGGCGGTGTGGGCCTCCTCACCCCCCAATCTCGTGAGCGTGACCAATACGGGACTCGCGAGCACTGTAGCCGCCGGGGGCTCGCTGACATTGTTCGCCAGCAATCCGGGGGCGTGGGGCAACAATCTCCGCGTCAGCGTGACCGTGCAGCCGCCGCCCAACAGCAGCCGGTTCAATATATTAGTGCAACAGGTGAACACAAGCGGACAGCTCCAGACCCTGGAGAGCTTCGTGAACCTGTCGGTCACTCCATCCGACCCGCAATACGTCGTCACGGTGATCGACAACAACTCGAACTACATCAGTTTCATCGATCCTGGGACCGGCGTGCCGGTGGCGCCGGCATCCGCGCCTTCGGCGACCCCGCCGCTCGCCCCAATCGCCTTGACCGGCGGCGCCGATGGCGCGGTCCTCGTGCCCGCCACCGACCAGAACTTCGAGCTCGCATTGACGTCAAATCCCACCGGCGGCGTGTTCCTACTGGATAGAGTCGATATCTTCAACCTGCTGTGCGTTCCGGGAGAGACCGACGCCCCTACGATTTCGACCTTGCAGGAATACTGCAACAAGAAGCGAGCGTTCTATATCGTTGACGCACCACAGCTGAGCACCACGGCGGGGCTCATCAATACAGGCCCGGTCGGCAGTACGCCAGGGAGCATCACCACCGGCACCCCGGCAACCAACTCGGCCTACTACTTCCCATGGATATTGGCGCCTGATCCACTCGCCAGGAACCGGCCGACGTTGTTCCCGCCCTGCGGCTTTGTCGCCGGCATCTACGCCGCGACAGATGCGAGCCGCGGAGTATGGAAGGCGCCGGCCGGGATCGATGCCGGCCTGAGCGGAGACTCGGGCCTGCAATACAATCTCACAGACCTGGAAAACGGCAGTCTTAATATCCAAGCCGTCAATTGCCTGCGTCACTTCAAGGTATACG
This sequence comes from uncultured Alphaproteobacteria bacterium, assembly GCA_963785565.1. Classification (GTDB taxonomy): domain Bacteria; phylum Pseudomonadota; class Alphaproteobacteria; order ATCC43930; family CGMCC-115725; genus AP-15. The sequence continues at coordinate 21,575 of CAWAVV010000020.1, forward strand.
GGGACGTCGTCTGGGGCGCGCGTACGCTGGCGGGTAACGATCAGACGGGCTCGGAATGGAAATACATTCCGATCCGGCGCCTGGCCCTGTTCCTCGAATCGAGCCTCTACGACGGTACCCAGTGGGTCGTCTTCGAGCCGAACGACGAGACGCTCTGGGGCCAAGTGCGACTCAATGTCGGGACCTTCATGCAAGGGCTGTTCCTGCAGGGTGCTTTCGCCGGGACGACTCCGCAGAAAGCCTATTTCGTCAAATGCGACGCCGAGAACAACCCTCCTGCGAGCGTAGCCCTGGGGATTGTTAACATCCTGGTGGGCTTCGCGCCGCTGTATCCAGCCGAATTCGTCGTAATCCAGATACAGCAGATCGCTCAGACCTCTTGAGAACGGAGATAACAGATGGCGATCTTTCCTGTTAATCAAGCGCGCCTTGATCCTTACAAGAACTTCAAGTTCCGCTTGAAGTGGGATGGCCAGTACGTCGCCGGGATCAGCAAGTGCAGCAGCCTAAAGCGCACCACCGAGGTGGTGGAGCATCGCAGCGGCGGAGACCCCTCGACATCGCACAAGTCTCCAGGACGGCAAAAGTATGAGGCGATTACACTCGAGCGAGGGCTCACCCAGGACCTGAACTTTCATGACTGGGCTGGACTGGTCTTTAACTTTGGTTCCGGCTTGGGCTCGGAGGTGTCGCTCGCCAATTTTCGCAAGGACATTTACCTGGAGTTCTATAACGAGGCCGGCCAGCTGGCGATCGCCTACAAGATCTATCGCTGCTGGGTCTCCGAGTACCAGGCATTGCCTGATCTCGATGCGAATGCAAACGCGATCGCCATAGAGCACATCAAGCTCGAGAACGAAGGATGGGAGCGCGACACCGGCGTTACTGAACAGCAAGAACCAACTCTGAGCCCTGTGGCCACCTGATATGCGCGCTTTGACGCAAGCCGATTTCCTTGCATTGTGGGAAAGCGGCCGCGCGCTTCATCCCATCGACCAGAGCTTGCTGGCAATCGATTCCGCGATCCCCGAGGCACAACACGACAGCGTGGCGGACTGGCCCATCGGCCGGCGCAACCGGGCGCTGGCAGAGATGCGGTTGGCCTGCTTTGGACCGGCGCTGCGCGGCTGGACCTCCTGCCGGCAATGCGCGGACAAACTCGAGTTCCACCTGGACGGAAGAGTATTGGCCGAGAGCCAGGCGCCGGCGCCGGGCGAGACGGTCGTCGTGAACGAGCGGGTCTTCCGGCTACCAACCAGCCGTGATCTGGCGCAAATCGCCGCAGAGCAGGACCCGATGGCGGCGGCGATACTCTTGCTCAAGCGCTGCCGGGTAGACGGTCGAGCGGCGGCTGAGGATCGAGCAGCTGCGGCGGCCGATTGGAGCGAAGAGGATATTGATGCGGTCGGCGAGAAGATGGCGCTGGCCGATCCACTGGCTGAAATCATGCTGCACTTCGATTGCCCGGCCTGTGGGGCGTCGTTCGACGAGAGCCTCGATCTTTCAGCGTTTCTGTGGGCGGAGATCGAGGCGCGAGCAACACGGCTCCTTTTCAATGTACACACGCTGGCTGCGGCCTATGGGTGGAACGAAGCGCAGATACTCTCACTGAGCTCGGCGCGTCGGGAGTTTTATCTCGAAATGGTGCGCGGATGACGGGATATCTCCAGCGCCTGGCTGCCAGTGTCTCTCAGCCCCGGCCAAGCCTTCACCCTCTCGTGGGATCGATTTTCTCTGGAGCACGGCAGGAAATGGCTTCGCCTGACTTGCTCCAGGACGATGCGCCGGCTTCCACCGATGTTCAAACTCTGGTCACGGCCAATAGAACGGCCTCGGACTCGCCGGACGATCCGATGCGCCACCGCGACCTGGCTGCAAGGGATCGAGTCGAACAGCAGCCCGCGGTCGAACTGTCTACGGATGATCCGCGGCCCGAGCAGCGCCTCAGCGAGCGTGAGATCTTTCATCCTCTATTGCCGAGCAAAACAGCCGAAGTGGACGTCTGGGCAATGCCCCCCGAAACAGTCTCGGGAGATGCGGCGAGCGCTCGGTTCGCTTCAATCGGGTTGCAGCACAATCCACTCGACACGAGCATCGTCGGCGCTGCGCGGATGGCGCATGTCGCGGTCGAAGACGGGCCAACCGAAGACCGGCGAGATGCGATCGCACCACCGCCGGTCAACGGGTTGCGTGAGCGTGCGGGAATGTTGGCGGCGGTCGCCGGTGACGCCGGCAAACCGGTCAGAGCCGGGTCCTCCGTGCCGCGGCGGCGGTCGGAGCGGAGCGACGAGATCCAGATCCATATCGGTCGCATCGAAGTGACCGCGGTACCGCAGCCGACCCCACGCCCGGGGGCCACGCCAGCGCGCAAGGCAATGAGTCTCGACGAATATCTCGGCCGAGATCGCCGGGGGGCCCGATGAGCAATGGGCTTGCCATTTCCGGGGTCACGGCCGTGCTGCAGTACTACCTCCATGAACTGTACGCCGAGCCGGGTTCTCCGTTCACCAGCACGGTCAACGTGTCGTGCCTGGCGCCGGACCTGGTGCAGCACAGCTTTCAACACAACGGCCCCGAGCCGGAGAACCAGGTAAACCTGTTTATGCATCAGGTGATGCATAATCCCGCTTGGCGGAATGTCGATCTGCCGTCCTTGGGCGCCGACGGCAAGACACGTCTGACGAGCCCGCCATTGGCGCTGGATCTCCATTATCTGCTGACGGTCTATGCCACCGATTTTTGGCAGGCTGAAGCGCTGTTGGGTTACGCGCTGATGATGCTGCACGAGAACCCGGTGCTGGTGCGCAGTGACATCAGCAATGCACTGCAAGCGCTGAGCACGCCGCCCGAGCCATATCCGGGTAACCCGTTGACACCGTTCCTCGGATCCTCCGGGCTCGCCGACCAGGTCGAGATGATCAAGATCACGCCCGAGACTTTGGGCCGCGAAGAGATGGCGTGGTTATGGACCGCGCTCAAAGCCGACTATCGGCCGACCTATCCATTTCAGGTGTCGGTCGTGCTGATGCAGCCGCAGCAGCAGACGACGAGCGCCCTGCCGGTGCTGCGGCGCAGGGTCCGAGCCCAGCCCAGCCTCGTCAGTCCCTTGCCGACGCTGACCGAGGTCAACCCGCCGAATGACCAACCGGCAGCTGTCCTAGGCAATACGATAACGGTCGAGGGAACAAACCTGACCGGCGCCAGCAGCGCTCTACTCGTCAATTCGCGTTTGGGGATCCAACAGGTCATTTCTCCGCTGCCTAACGTCGGGGCCGCTTCGTTCCAATTCACCTTGCCCAATCCCAATCTGCCGCCCCCACAGCCCAACCCAACCGACCTTCCGGCAGGCGTTTACCTGTTGACCGCGCAGGTGCCTGCGGGGGCGTACGTCGTCACCACCAATGGTCTGCCATTAGTGATCGCGCCCAGAATCAGTCCCGCCTGGGCGCCGGGGGTATTGGCTTCCGGCTCTGCGGTTACGGTGACCGTTCCTTGCGCCCCTTACCTGCGCCCCGGCCAACAGGCATCTCTTCTCATCGGAGACCAGCAGGCCCCGGCCGATCCTTTTACGACGCCGACGAATTCGCCTGCTTTCACCTTCCCGATCCTTCAACCCACGGGCGGGATCGTGCCCGTGCGGATCCGGGTGGACAACATAGACAGTCCGATCATCGACATGACCCAGTCGCCGCCCGTCTTTAGCGGACCTTCGGTCCAGGTGACCTGATGGATATGCCATCGTCCAAGACTTCCTGGGCCGAAGCCAACCGCGCCTACCTGGTCGCCGAATTTGCGCGGATCCGGGACCTCATGAGCTCCAACTCCAGTGTGGGCGCGCAGCAGGAAGCAGCAAATATCCGGAGCACCATGCAGGAACCTCCGGCGATCGATTGTCTTGTGGACCTTTTTCGACTGAGTGGTTTCGAACGTGAGCTGTTGCTGTTGTGCGCGGGCGTCGAAATGGATTCGGCGCTGGCAGCGCGATGCGCAGCGATCAGTGGCCACCCCCAGCGAAGCGATGTGACCTTCTCGCTGGCGATGGCTGCGCTCGAGGATCCGCATTGGAGCGCGCTTGCTCCTTCATCACCGCTGCGCCGGTTCCGCCTGATCGAGCTGGAGCCGGGCCACGGCGTGACCGCGGCGCCGCTGCACATCGACGAGCGCATCCTGCACTACCTCGCCGGCGTCAACCAGCTCGACCAGCGGTTGGAGACCGTTCTGTACCGCAAATCCCAGTCGGGCTGGTTGGCCGAGGAACATTGGCGGCTGGTGATGGACACGATCCAGCCCGCCTTCGACCACCTGCCGGCGTCGACTGTGCTGCATTTCTGCGGCGACGATGTGGCCGGCCAGGAGGGCATCGCAGCCTTAGTCGCCAACAGAGCAGGTGGTCAACAGCTGTTCGTGCTGCGCCTGGAGGATACCCCGTCCGCGGGCGCCGAGTTGGAGCAGTTCTTGCAGCTGTGGACGCGAGAGGCTCGGCTTCTCCCCGCCTCGCTGCTGCTGCAGTGGGAGGGCGATGCGCCGAGCCCGCCCGCTCGCATGTTGGCCGAGAGATTGCCGGGTCAGCTGATAATCGCCAGTCGCGACCCGCTGCGTCTGCATCGCGCCGTGCAGCGATACGAGGTGAACAAACCCGACCCATTTGGCCAGAAGCAGCTGTGGAAAGAGGCGCTGGGCCCCGCCGCCGGCGAGATGGAGGACATCCTCGACGAAGTCGCGGAACAGTTCCGGCTGAGCGCGGAGACGATCGTCTCGATCAGCGCGGCGGCGACAGTCTCTGAAGAGGCGGCGCCCGATGGCCCAGCCGTTGCCGCCACGCTGTGGAATGCATGCAGATCGTTCTCGCGGCCCCGCCTCGACGGGCTCGCCGAGAGAATTATTCCGTCGTCGGGATGGGACGATCTGGTGCTGCCCGAAATGCAGAAGCAGACGCTCCGGCAGCTGGCTGTGCAGTCGCGCCACCGGATGAAGGTTTACGAAAACTGGGGATTCGCGGCAAAGGGCCGCCGCGGTCTCGGCCTCAGCGCGCTGTTCTCCGGTCCGAGCGGAACGGGAAAGACGCTGGCCGCGGAGGTGCTCGCCGGCGAACTCGAACTCGACCTCTACCGCATCGATCTTTCTTCGGTGGTCAGCAAGTACATCGGCGAGACTGAGAAGAACCTGAAGCAGGTTTTTGACGCGGCGGAAACCGGCGGCACTCTGCTGCTCTTCGATGAAGCGGATGCGCTCTTCGGCAAACGCGGCGAGGTCAAGGACAGCCACGACCGTTACGCCAATATCGAGGTGAGCTACCTGCTGCAGCGGATGGAGAGTTTCCAGGGGCTCGCGATCCTGACCACCAATCTGAAGTCGTCGCTCGACAAGGCGTTTCAGCGGCGGCTGCGCTTCACGATCGATTTCCCGTTTCCCGATGCAGCGCAGCGAGAAGTGATCTGGTCGCGGGTGTTTCCGGCGCAGACGCCGACCAAGGATCTGCAGCCCGATCGCCTGGCAAAACTCAACATGACGGGCGGCAATATCCGCAACATCGCGTTGAACGCGGCGTTTCTGGCGGCCGCGGCCGGTGCCTCGGTCGAGATGGCGCATGTCCTCCAGGCCACGCGAATGGAGGCCGTCAAGATTGAGCGACCGCTCTCCGATACCGAGGTCAGGGGGTGGGTATGAGCCGCATCGAGGTGAAGATCGATCATGTGGTTTTGCGCGGCTTGGAGCCCGCCGACCGGCACTCGCTGGTGAACGGTCTCAAGAGCGAGCTGTCGCGCATCCTGGCTGACCCCGCCACCGGGATCAAATCGGCCCGTTCCCAGCGAACTCCGGTTCTGCGGGTCGGCAGGATACCGATGGATCCCGGCCTCACCGGAGCGCGCAAACTCGGCGGCGGCATCGCCACGGCGATCGGTAAGGGGATCGAGCCATGAGCCGCGCCACGCGCGCCCAATTCGCCCGACGGCGGTAGGCCGCGGATCGACGAATATCGCGAATAAGGTCTGCCGGCCCGAGAACGAGACGAACAGGAGCAATCCTTCGATGAGCGGATCACCCATTTCCCCGCGTCTGGTCAAAGGCGGCATCGTGACCTTGGACCCCGATACCAGCGTGATCCAGAGCGTGATCGCGCTGCAGTACAACCCGGACTCGCTGTCGCGCACCTTGCAGATCCAGTCGACACCGGGCGGGCAAGACGGCGTTCGTGTCGACGCGTTGCGGCTGCGCGGGCCGGCGGTCGAAACCATCAAGGTCGAGGCCGAACTCGACGCCACCGATCAACTCGAATTCCCCACGCAATTTCCGCTGGCCGTGCAGTACGGCCTCCATCCCCAGTTGGCACAATTGGAGATGCTGATCAATCCGACCGTCGAGACCCTGATCGCAGACGACAACATGGCCAATGCCGGGACTCTCGAGATCATCCCGCTCGAGCAACCGCTGACGCTCTTCGTCTGGAGCAAGAGCCGAGTGGTCCCAGTACGGCTTACCGAGTTCTCGATTACCGAAGAAGCCTTTGACGTCCAGCTCAATCCGATACGCGCCAAGGTGAGCCTCGGTCTGCGTGTGTTGAGTATCGACGACCTCGGTTTCGATACCCCCGGCGGCCAACTCTTCATGTCGTACCTGACCAATAAGGAGTCGCTCGCCGCCCGGGCCAGTTCCGCCGCTCTAACAGTTCTGGGATTGGGAGGGTTGCCATGAACTATCCGTTGATGGCGATGGTGCAGCTCGGCGTCGTGCCGCCAGTCACGTTTCCGACCGACAGCCGCTACTACGGCTTTGGCGTGCAATACTACAGCACGCCAAATGGCCAGGTCATCGCATACCTCGCGCGACGCATCGTGCCCCAGCCCGGAGCGCCCAATTTCGCGACCATCAACCAATACACGGTACGACAGGGCGACCGGCTCGACCTGATCGCCGCCAAGTACCTCGGCGATCCGCTGATGGCATGGCTGATCTGCGACGCCAACGGCGCGATCCGGCCGCAGGACCTCATCGCCACGCCCGGCCGCGTGTTGGCGATTACGACGCCGCAAGGCGTGCCGGGAGGCACCGGTGCTTAAGAGCGTTCAGCTCACCTTGATGATGGGGCCGATCATTCCGGTGACGGTGCCGAGGGTGGTGCTCGACTCGCTTGCTTCGGTCGAGGTTCAAGTCGAGGACGTCGGTCAGAGCGGTTTCCAGCTCGTCTTCAGCATCGACAAGCAGTCCCCGCTGCAGATCCTCTTTCTTCTGACCGGCGGTCTGCCCCTGCTCTTCATGCGGTGCATCCTGGTGGCGACGGTCAACGGCGTCGCCAACGTGCTGATCGACGGGGTGATTACGAACAACCAAATCTCGCCGGGCGACAAGGGGTCAAACTCGACCCTGACGATCTCCGGAAAAGATTTGACCGCGCTGATGGACAAATCGGACTGGAGCGGGTTTCCGTTTCCCGCCTGTCCGCGCGAGGCGCGCGTCGCACTCCTGCTCGCAAAATACGCGTTCTTCGGCGTCCTGCCGCTGATCATTCCCAGCGTATTGATTGATATCTCCCTGCCAATCGAGTCGATCCCCGGCCAGCAGGGCACTGATCTGAAATACATCCGCTCGATGGCGGAAGAGGTCGGTTACGTCTTCTACATCGAACCGGGTCCCGTGCCGGGCACGAACACCGCCTATTGGGGCCCGCAGATCAAAGTGGGGCCGGTGCAGCCTGCGCTCAGCTCGGACATGGACGCCTATACCAACGTGGAGAGCCTGCATTTCACCTTCGATCAAGAGAAGAACAGGATCCCGATCCTTTACATATACAACCAGGAAACGGGAGTCAGCATCCCGATCCCAATCCCGCCGATCACGCCGCTGAACCCTCCGCTCGGCCTGATTCCGCCGATCCCGGTAAATTTGCTTCCGCCGGATCTCAAGGCCTTCCGTGACGACGCGTCGAAATTGCCGATTCCGCAGGCCATCATGTTGGGGCTCGCCGCCGCGGCGCAGAATGCCGAAGTCGTCACCTGCGAAGGCAGCCTAGACGTCACGCGTTACGGCGGCGTGCTCAGTGCGCGCAAGCTTGTGGGTGTCCGCGGCGCCGGCCCGGCCTTTGACGGTCTCTATTACGTCAAGCACGTCACCCACAAGATCAAACGCGGCGAATACAAGCAGGACTTCACGCTGACTCGCAACGGTCTGGTTTCCACAGTCCCGACGGTGAACCTATGAGCGACGGTCGTTCAGGCATGACCGCGTCCCCCTCGCGGTACTACGGCAAATATCGCGGCACGGTGCTGATCAACATCGATCCGCTGCAGATCGGGCGCATCATGGCGCAAGTCCCCGATGTCTTTGGCGAGACGCCGGCAAGCTGGGCCATGCCGTGCGTTCCGGCGGCGGGTATTCAGGCTGGATGTTTTGTCGTTCCACCGATTGGATCTCAGGTCTGGATCGAGTTCGAGCAGGGCGATCCGGATTATCCGATCTGGACCGGGGGTTTCTGGGGCCTGGTTGCCGACGTTCCGGTCTTTGCCACGGCGCCGCCGGCGATCCCGCCGGGACAGAACATCGTGCTCCAAACCACGGGCCAGAACTCGCTGATCCTCAGCGATGGGCCGCCGACGCCCGCGACTGGCGGGATCGTTCTCAAGGGCGCAAGCGGCGCCATGATCGTCGTCAACGAGACGGGGATCTACATCAGCAACGGGCAGGGCGCGACCATCAGCCTGATTGGCCCGATCGTTGCCCTGAACGAGACCGCACTGACCGTAACCGGCCCGTAGCCTCTGCGGTCCGCGCCCAGTCACTCAGGAGGCTAATCGATGCCGGGACCAATTCTTCACATGGGCGCCGTCGTTACCTGCGCGCACGGGGGTCAGGCGATACCGACCGTTCCCAGTCCGACGGTCTTTGTCTCCGGGATGCCGATTGCGACCATCGCAGCACCCTATGCGGTGGCCGGGTGTGCATTTGTCCCTCCCGCCGGCAACGGCCCTTGTGTTACCGGGCAGTGGGTGGTGGGAGCGACGCAGGTCCTGTCCAACGGGCAGCCGGTCGCCATCATGAGCGGAGTGTCGCTGTGCGTCCCGACCGGGACGCCACTGCTTCCGGTCTCGGCACAGACCTTGGTACTGGCAACGTAGCGAACTGATTTCCGCAATGAACGTCAACTTTCCATACCAGTTCGACGGCCGTGGCCGCACCTTGGATCCATTGGGCGACTATCTGCGCCAGTTGGTCGAGCAGGTCTTGTTCACGTCACCCGGAGAGCGCGTGAACATGCCCGACTTCGGCAGCGGTCTATTGCAACTCCCGTTCGCGCCCACCAGCATAGAGATCGCCGCCGCGACGCAGTTCACCGTGCAGGGCGCGCTGCAGAAATGGCTGAGCGGCCTGATCAAGGTACTGTCTGTCGTCGCCGACTCTCAGGAGTCGGTGCTCACTGTCACCGTCACTTACTCGCCGCTCAACACCGAGGTCCCGCAGGTGCAGACCTTCGTCTATGGAGGGCCTCCGTGATTTACAGCTGCTGCAATGAGAACCGCAGAGCCGCGGTCATCGGCAACCCCACGCTCAATGGGATCGACTATCTCGAGGTGCTGGATGACGAGGCTCCGGCGGGAAGTCCCCGGCAGCAGACCTTGCTGGTGTATTGTCTCAAACCGGCGCCCACCAATCTGACTCCGGCCAATGTGCTGATCGAAGGCGGCGAGAGCATCACCGGCATTACCGCATTGTGGATCGCTCCGGCTTCCCCGCCGCCGCCACATGCCACGCCGGCGGAAGACGCCTATTTCGCGCAGCTGGCGAACCCCACGACAATACTGGTGGTCCGCACCAGCGTCGCCGGTGACTTCTCGCCCTACGCATTTCGTCTGGTCAATGACGCGGCGCAGGCGTCGCAAGACACTTTCGATGTAACCGAGGCGCTCGCCGGTTTCGATCCCCAACTCGCCGAGGTCGGGTTTTCCTTCAAGGTCGAATGTCCGCCGTACTTCGACTGCAAACCTGCTGATGCCGACTGTCCACCTGATCTTCCGACACCGCCGGCGATCAATTATCTGGCCAAGGATTACGGCTCCTTCCGCACGATCCTGCTCGACCGTTTGAATCAGCTTCTGCCGTCATGGCAGGGCTCGAGCGAAGCTGATATCGGGGTCATTCTCGCCGAGCTGATCGCCTATTACGGCGACCAGCTGAGCTATCAGCAGGATGCGGTCGCGACCGAGGCCTATCTGCTGACGGCGCGCAGCCGCATCTCGCTGCGCCGTCACGCCCTCCTGGTCGATTATCGCGTGCATGACGGGTGCAATGCCCGCGCCTGGGTCCATCTCACGGCGGCGGTTCCGGTCTTTCTCGACCACACCGCAACCAGCTTCTACACCTTCGCGCCCGGCATGCCATCGTCGCTGCCCGGCAACGAACGGGCGGCGCTCGATGCCGGCGTCGTCGTGTTCAAGCCGATGCAGGATGCGAACCTCTACCCCGAGCACAACCAGATACAGTTCTACACCTGGGGCGACACCAACTGTTGTCTGCCGCAAGGGGCCACCGAGGCCACCTTGCTAGGCTCTTATCCAAAGCTCCAGGTTGGCGACGTCCTCATTTTTCGCGAGGTGATGGGCCCGCAAACCGGGGTCGCCGCCGACGCCGACATCCGCCACCGTTGCGCCGTACGGCTCACCTCCGTCGCCACACAAAACGGCCAGGGTCAGCCGCTGGTCGATCCGCTGTTCGAGCAGACGGCCAACGGGCCGGCGCCGATCACCTCAGCCTCGCAGCAGCCGACGCCGGTGACCGAGATTGCCTGGTCCTCCGACGACGCTCTGCCGTTTCCTGTCTGCATCTCGTCGACGTTTCTCAACTCGAACAACGACGAAAACCCGCTGACGGGAGTCAGCACTGTCCTTGGCAACGTGGTCCTCGCCGACCAGGGCCTATCGCTGCCGGGCGTACCGCTGCCCGCCGTCCCCGAGCCCACCCTTTTCCGCCCGCCGAACCCCGCCGCCGACCGCTGCAGCCCGACGGCCCCGGTTCCGTTCCCGGTGCGCTATCGGCCGCAGCTTCCCGACAGCCCGATCACCCAGGCCGTCCCTCTGCCGGTGGCCGGAAGCCCGGTAACTCCGAACGCCGTTCCCTTACTCTCCGTCGGCTCGGCCAGCCTTAACGATGCGAACGGGGTCACCTGCCTGATGGTCCAGGCCGACAGCCCGTTGTCGTGGCCGCAATATTTCGGCGTCCTGGCCGCGCCCAACGCGACCAACCCAGTCAATTTCGATCTGACCGTCGTGTTCGATCCGCAGCCGGGAGGTCCAGCCGGAGTGACCGGCCCGGTGCATCTGGAGCAGTTCACCAATCTGACACTGACGCCCGGCGCCGCAAACTATGCGGTCACCCAGCTCAACGCATTGTCCCGGTTTGTCGGCGTCCCCGCGAGCTACACGCCGCCGGCCGCCAACCCCACTTCGTTTCCCTCGGCTCCGACTTGGCTGCCAAACACCGGGACCTTCGAACTGAAGGATGCCGGCAACCCCCCCAACCCCTATCTCACCCTCCAACCGTCGAACCCGCTGTCTTGGCCGCCGCTCTTTGGCGTGCTGGCCCAGGGCGAACTCCAGACCCCAACCCTGTTCAATCTGTTGCTGCTGTATCAGCCGCCCTCGGGCGGCGCCGGAGTGCAGCTTCCGATTGTCGTCGAGCAATTCGACGCCGTCTCGCTCGCCAACATCGCCACCACGTTCGCGGCCGGCTCTGATCTGATCAGTGTTCGCAGCTTCGAGCAGGAACCGAACCCGAGCCTCTCCGCCTACGATCTGATGCATTACGACGCCGGTCAGGCGGCGCCCTCGATAACGCTCGCCAGCACAAACACAATCAACGCCACCTGGACCGCCGCTCCCGATCTCCTCGCCGCCGGCGCGACGGACACCAACTTCGTCGTCGAGATCGAGGCCGACAGCACCGCGCATCTGCGCTTCGGCGATGACACCAACGGCATGCGTCCGCCTAGTGGGACCTCGTTCACCGCCTCCTATCGCGTCGGCAATGGGACCGCCGGCAACGTCGGCGCCGAGAGCCTGGTGTTCCTTGCTGGAGACCCCCGGATCCAATCCTGCACCAATCCGCTCGCCGCTGCCGGCGGCGTCGATCCCGAAACCTCCGACCAGATTCGCCGCCGCGCGCCGCAGGCTTTCCTGACGCAAGAGCGCGCGATCACCATGTCCGACTATGCTACTGTCACCGAGGCCAACTCGCAGGTCGAAGACGCCGCGGCGATGCTGCGCTGGACCGGAAGCTGGTACACCGTCTTCATCACCGCCGAACCCCAATGCGGCGGCAATCTAAACAAATCGCTGCGCAAGACCCTCACCCAATACGTCAACCGTTACCGCCTCGCAGGGCAGGATATCAAACTCGAGGGTCCGAACTACGTCTCGCTTGAGCTCAACCTCACCGTCTGCGTCGACCCCGACTATTTCCAGAGCGATGTCGAGCAGTCGCTGATGCAGGTGCTGGGCAGCGGGACCCTGCCCAATGGCCAACCCGCATTGTTCGCCCCCGGCTTTTTCAAGCTTGGACAGACGGTCTACCTCAGCCCGATCTACGCCGCGGCGCGCACGGTCGCGGGCGTGCAGACCGTCACCGCGACCGTCTTTCAGCCGCAGGGGGTCGACACCCAGATCTATCTTCTGAAGGGCGAGATTCCGCTTGGTCCATTCCAGGTGGCCCGCATGGACAACGATCGTAGCTTTCCCAATCACGGCCAGTTGACGCTCGTGATGCAGGGTGGAAAGTGAGGGACCGGTGAGCTGTACAGGACTACCGGACTGCGCCTGCGGCTGCTGCTCGGGCATCAGTGTGCAGACGCCGCAGGGCGAGAGCAATCGCTCGGGGCTCTCCTCGATCGCCTATAGAACCGGAACCTGGGCGACGTTCAAGGAATCGATGCTCGCGCGTCTCTCCAGCGCCGAGTACCCGGCGCTCGCCGCGCTGAAGACGCGCGACGACGACGATTTCAGCATCGCCTTTCTCGATGCCACGGCGGTCGTGCTCGACATCCTCACCTTTTATCAGGAGCGCCTCGCCAACGAGAGCTATCTGCGCACCGCCGCCCAACTCTACTCCTTAACGCAACTCGGCCAACTCATCGGCTACCAGCCGTCACCCGGCGTCTCCGCCTCGACCTACCTTGCCTTCACCATCACGGCTGCCACCGGTCTGCCCACCGACCCCACCACGACAGCGGTCACCATCCCCGCAGGCACGCAGGTGCAGAGCGTCCCCGCACAGGGACAAACGCCGCAGTCTTTCCAAACCTCCGCCAACATCCTCGCCAAGGCCGACTGGAACGCCCTGCCCGTGCAGACCGGCTATCCATGGGAGCCGCATCGCGGGGATACCAGCGTCTACCTCGCAGGCACCTCGACGCAGTTGCAGCCAGGTGACGCATTTCTGATCGTGGGCGACGATCGCTCGCAACATCCCCAACGATGGGATGTGAGGCTGGTCAGCTCGGTCCAACCCGACAGCGTCAACCAGCGCACGCTGGTCACCTGGTCGGAGGGCCTTGGCGGGGGCGGCAGCGGGCCGGCGCAGCAGAACCCAAAGTTTTATGCTTTGCGCCAGCGCGCCTCTCTGTTCGGCTACAACGCCATGAATCCGATCCTGTTGGCCGCCAGGACACTCCGCACCCTTCAGCATGCCGGTCTGGTGACCACCGCCTCCCCACCGGACTGGGACTTCGGCAAATCCGGCCTCGGCAATGAGAGCCTCGTCGATCTGGATGCGGTCTACGCCAAGCTGGTCACCGGGGGGTGGCTGGTCCTGATCCACCCAGACGCCGACACTTCGAGATCTCCGGCGGGGTTCGTTAGTCTGTACCGCTTGAACTCCGTTACTTCGATCACGCGATCCGATTACGGGATCAGCGCGAAGATCAGCCGCGTCATGACCGACACGGACACGAACCTATCCGAATACTACGGCGAGACGCGCTCCACCTCGATCCTAACCCAGAGCGAGATCCTCGCCGTCGCCAAGCAGCCGCTGGACCATCCGCTCTACGGCACCTTCCTCGACCTCGAAGTGCTGCGGCCCGATCTGGCCGGCGCCACTGCCGTCGCCGTCACCGGCCGGAGCCAGAAGATCGCCGTCAACCTCGCCAGCGCTGACAGCACCCCCCTTACCTTCGTGCCTGACGACGATCCTGCCTCCACCGTCACTCTCAAACAGGGAGACACGCTGACCCTGCTGCAGCCGCCCGACCTGTTCAACCCGGACGGGTCAATCCCGCACTGGAGCACCTCGATGAAGACGGTGACGCTCGCTGTCGCGGACGCCAACGGCCGCACTGGAACGCTCAGCGCAGTTCTTTCGAATTTTGCCCTCATGCTCTCCACTACCCGCGATCCGGTCGTGCAGGAAGCCGCGTTGGTCTCTTCGACTTCATTGATCACCAAACCCTTCCCGCATACCCGCATCCTGCTGCAGAACCCTCTACTCAACTGCTACGACCGCACCCTCACGACGGTGAACGCCAATGTCGGCGCCGCGACAGCCGGCGCCCCGGTAACCGAACTCCTCGGCAGCGGCGCTGCGGCCACGCCCAATCAGCGCTTCACGCTGAAGCAAATGCCGCTCACCTACATCCAGGCGCCCACCTCAACCGGCAGCCTCAGCACCCTGCTGGTGAGGGCCAACGGCGTCGCTTGGAAGGCGGTGCCGACCCTCTACAATCAGGCGCCCACGGCGCAGGTTTTCACCACGCTGAACCTTCCCGGCGGAACCGCCCAGGTTCAATTCGGCGACGGCGTCGAAGGCGCAACACTCCCCACCGGTCAGAGCAACATCCAGGCCAGCTACCGTACCGGCATCGGGGCGGCGGGCAACGTCGCGACCGGCGCCATCACCACCCTGATCGATCGCCCCCTCGGGGTCAGCGGCGTCAACAATCCCACGCCTGCCACCGGCGGCCAGGATCCGCAGTCGATCGGCGACATTCGCGCCAATGCCCCGCTCTCGGTCCTGACCCTCGGCCGCGCCGTCTCGATCACCGACTACCAGAACTTCGCCGCGGCCTTCGCCGGCATCGCAAAGGCCTATGCCATCTGGATCCCGAACGGCGCCGACCGTGGAGTTTTTTTGACGGTTGCGGGGTCAGGCGGAGCCGCGCTGCCGGCCGGCAACCTGACCCTCGCCAACCTGGTCGCGGCGCTGCAGAGCTACGGCAATCCCAATGTCGTGATCTACGCACAAAGCTTCCTCGAAACCACCTTCGGCCTCTCCGCCGACCTCTGTTACGACCCGGCTTACAGTGCGCCGGCCGTTCAGGCCACCGTCCTCCAGCTATTGCAGCAGACCTATGCGTTTGCTTCGCGCAATTTCGGCGAGGGCGTATCGGGCGACGAGGTGGCGGCGCTGATTCAAGGCGTCCCCGGCGTCATCGCGGTCAACGTCAAGAGCCTCCTTCCCATCGCCACCAGTCCCGCCGGGGATATCGGCAGCGGGGGCTACTCCATCTCCGCCTACAACAAATGGATCGGTCAGGCGCTGACCACGCCGCTGCCGCGTCCCTCCTCCGGCTCGCCCGGCAGCATCTGCGCCTACATCCCCACGGCCACGACGGGAACATCTCTGCCATCGCCGGCCGAGATCCTCGTCCTCGACCCCAACCCCGCTAACGTCAGCCTGGGAGTCATGACGTGAGCCCCGACCTCTTCGAGCTCCTGCCCGCGGTCTACCGCATCCGCGATGCGCAGCTGGCGCAATCGCTGACGCTGCTCACCGCGGCCGAGCTTGCCGACCTAAACACGCTGCAGGCGCAGACAACGCCGCTTACTTCCGATCATCAGGCCCAGCTCGATCAGCTGACCGCCAAGGCCGCGCGCGGCCCACTGCAGTCGCTGCTGATGCTGGTCGGGGAGCAGATCGCCGCCGTCGCCTATGACCTCGATCAGCTCTACGACGATCAGTTCATCGAGACCTGCGCGTCATGGGTAGTTCCTTATATCGGCGACTTGATCGGCTACCAGTCGATAAAGGGGATCACCGCGGCCGTCGACAATCCCCGCGCCGAGGTGGCCGAGACCATCTCTCTGCGCCGGCGCAAGGGCACAGTGCTGGTCATGGAGCAGTTGGCCCGCGACGTCACCGGATGGAGCGCGCATGCCGTCGAGTTCTTCCGCGTTCTCGCCGACACGCAGTACATGAACCATATCCGCCTCGGCAACCATTACGCCCCGGACCTGCGCCGCTGGCAGCCCGGTCTCTACATCGACACCGGCTTCGACCGCACGGCGCACAAGGTCGACGTGCGCCGCATCGCCTCCGGGCGGGGCCGCTACAACATCCAGAACATCGGGATTTTCCTGTGGTCGCTCAGCGCCTACAGCATTACCGGCGCCTCGCCCACGGCTGCCGCGACCAACGGCGCGACCGGCCAGTTCTGCTACCGCTTCAGCTCGCTGGGCATGGACATCCCGCTGTTTCACCGCGCCGTTTCTCAGGGCGAGCAGATCGCCGCCGCAGCGCAACCGGTCAATGTCGTCGATCGCCTGCGCCGCCGCGTCCTGTGCGAGGACATTCAGCGAGGCGTCGGTGCCGCCTATTACGGGATCGGCAAAAGCCTCGTTCTCTACTTTGGCAATCAGCCGGTCAATCCCTACCAGATTCAGGTGGCAAACCTCTCTGGAGACGACGGCAGCTGGGCCAACCTGCCCTCGTCCGGCAGCCCCTACGCCGCCGTCGTCGATCCCGAACTCGGCCGCATCGCGCTGCCACCGCCGGCAGCCGGATCAGTCGCGCCCGCGCTGACATTCTCCTATTTCTACGGCTTCAATGCCGACACGGGGGGCGGCGAATACGCGCGCAGCGACGGTTTCAGCGTCACCGATGCCGCGTGGATCATCCCCTTCCCCGATCCCCGCTTCGCCACCCTCGAGGACGCGCTGAACTTTGCGGTAAGTCAGTTTCCACTGAACGGGCAAATTGCGGTCGAAGTCGCAGGCAGCGACACGTGGTCGATGGCAGGGCCGCTCAGCGTCGATCTTCCCGCCGGAACCACGCTGGAGCTGCGCGCGGCCGACCCGGCGCAGCCGACCTTGCTGCTCGACGGCGAACTCGCGATCACCGGCGACGCCTCAAGCACGTTCGTCCTCAACGGCTTCATCCTAGCCGCCGGCGCCGCCATGACGCCCGCTGCCCCACCGGCCACGCCGGCCGCACTCGTGCATCTTCCCGCGCTTCGACCCGGCGGCGCCACAAACCTTCTTGGCCAGCTCAGCCTAACCCACTGCACGCTGGTTCCGGGCTGGTCGGTCGGGGCAAACGGCGACCCGCTACAGCCGGCCGCACCCGCCCTGATCGTCGAACCCGCCGGCGTCGAGATCGTCGGCAGGCGATCCATCCTGGGCGCGATCCGCGCAGCCTCGTTCGCCACGGTTAACCTTTGCGACAGCATCGTCGACGCCACCGGCCGCACCCAGATCGCATACGCCGCCCTCGATGGCTCGAGCGGCGGCGGGACTTTGACTCTCGAAGGATGCACCGTCGTCGGCAAGGTCCACGCGGGCCTGCTCACCTTGGTTTCCGACAGCATCTTCTGGTCGGCGCTAGCCCCCGGCGATACCGCGCCCTGGACCTCCAGCCTCGTCGCTGATCGCAAGCAGGAAGGCTGTGTCCGTTTCAGCTTTCTGCCCTATGGCGCGGTGACCCCGCGGCGCTTCGAATGTGTCGAGCAGGCACCCGCCTCGCCGCAGCCGTTGTTCTTTTCGCTGCGCTATGGGCATCCCGCATACATGAAGCTCCTAGCTTCGACCGACGACACGATCCGCCGCGGCGCGGATGACGGCGGCGAGATGGGTTGCTTTCACTTTCTGTTGGCGCCGCAGCGAGAAAGCGACCTCAAGATTAGGCTCCAGGAGTATTTGCCGGTGGGCCTGGAGTTTGGCCTGATCTACCAAAACTAACGAGAACCATAGGAGACTACCGTGGCCTTCGATAACAGCCGGTTCACCTTTGACCCTTGGAAGAACTATTCCGGGGTGGTGATGGAGCAGGGCCGAGTGCAGTTGGACTCGGACTGGAACGAGTGGCACGCAGAGATCGCACGCCGCATCCAGGCCGGCACCCTCGACATCATGGGGCACGCCGCCTATCCCGCCACGACCCCGGCCGCCTTTCAGATCACGGCCTCGTCCGGCCCCAACGCTGTACTCATCGGCTGCGGACGCATGTATGTCGACGGCCTGCTCGCGGAAAATCACGGCCACCACGCGACTGCGCAGTGGGATCCCGCGCTCGCCGAGCTGTCCGGGTCGCCGCAGCCGCCGCCGCAACCACTGCCGCCGCCGAGCAGCTCGAACACGATCGACTTCACCGACCAGCCCCACTATCCCGGTGCGACCTTGCCGGCCAATACCGCATCGTATCTGTTCTACCTCGACGTCTGGACGCGGCCCGTCACTTTTCTCGAGGATCCACACCTGATCGACAAGGCCGTCGGTGTCGACACTACCGGCCGGCTCCAGACCGTGTGGCAGGTCAAATATATGCCTGCGGGCAACTACACCTGCGCCACGCCCGACTCCCAGATTGCGTATCCAGCCGCGTCCGCCGGCCTGCTCAGCACCAATGTCGTCCCCAACCCATCGGCCGGCCCTTGCTGCCTGACCACAGGGACCGGCTACACCGGCGTCGAAAATCAGTTTTACCGAGTGGAGATCCATCAGGGCGGCCCGGGCAGCGACACCCCGAGCGCCGCCAGCGCCACTTTCAAGTGGTCGCGTGACAACGCCTCGGTCACCACTGGCGTCACGGCGATTACCAGCGGCACCGACACCGCGCGCAACCCGGCCAGCGTGCTGACGGTCATGAGTCTGGGCCGCGATCAGGTGCTCGGCTTCTCGCCCGGCGACTGGATCGAGATCCTCGACGACTGGACCGATCTTTGGGGCATCGCCGGGATCCTCTGCCAGATCGACAGCGTCAGTGTCTCGGCCAAGACCATAACGCTGACCTCGACGGTCCCGACGGGGACCACCACGGCCGGGGCGACGCCGCCGAGTTTTCCCGTCGACAGCAGCGGCCTCACCGACCCACACCGCCACACCCGCATTATCCGCTGGGACCAGTCCGGCACGGTCTACCAGCTGAATGGCACGCAGCTGGAACCCTGGTGCGATCTCGGCACAACCGGCGGCGCGATCCCGGTCCCCGCTTCCGACACCACGCTGGTCCTCGAGGACGGCATCACCGTCGTCTTCAACACGAGTTCGGCGGGCGGCTCCTTCAATATCGGCGATTTCTGGAGCTTTGCCGCGCGCACCGCCGACGGCATGGTGGAGGAACTCGTCAAAGCGCCACCCCGCGGCATCCACCACCACTATGCGAAGCTTTCGATCGGTACCTTCAGTTCTCCTGCCAGCAATACCGACTGCCGGACGCCATGGTCCTGTTCAGACCAGGGCGACTGCGGCTGCTGCATCTGCACCGTCGGCGACGGGGTCGAGAGCTTCGGCAAGTTTTCCTCGATCAATCAGGCGATAAACTCGTTACCTACAACCGGCGGCGAAATCTGCATCCTTCCCGGCCGCTATTACGAGTACGTCGTCATCAACGGCCTCAGCGACGTCGTCATCCGCGGCTGCGGCTCGCAAACGCGCCTTGCCTCGCCGTCCATGCAACCGGGCGTCGCCTCGGAAGCTGTCAGAAACGCTTTCACCACCAACAGCGGTCTCGCCGCTATCATCACCGTCGTCAACTCGAACCATGTCGAACTGCGCTCCTTCGCCGTGGAAGCCGGCGATGGCGAGGCCGGCATTCTGCTTGACCAAACTCCTCCGCAGTCGGCGGAGTTGAAAGACTTTTACTTCGACGCCATCAGCAATACCGATGTCGCCATCGAAGACTTGATCATCACCGCATCGACGCTTCCCGCCATCGCCGCCGTCAACGTCGCGCTGTTGAACGTTGCCGACAACCGCATCGCAATGGAGGATGTCGCCAACCAGTGGGCTTCGGTCTACGCCAGCGGAACCGAGATCCACATCGACCGCAACTGGATAGGCCTGCAAGACGCTTCCAACGCAACCAATTGGGCTTCCGCAAATGTCGTCGCCGACCTTGCCTCCAGCCTGCCGGGGATTGCGGGAGGATTTGGCAGCAGTACGGGCGTCGCCGCTGTGGCGAATGGCGGCATCCAGGTTGCGGGCTCCTCGCAAGACATCTTCATCACCGAGAACGAGATCGAGGGCGGAAGCCACAACGGCATCACGCTCGGCGGCTTTGTGATTCTCGATGCGAATGGATCCGACACCGGGACCGTCACCGGACTTCTTGCGACGAAAGGAGACGCCTCCTCTCTGCAGCTTCCCAACAGCGCCGCCATTGGAAACATAGAAGGCAAACTCGGCGCCGCCGGGGGGCTGCAAAACATTCAGATCGCGCGCAACCGCATCCGCAACATGGGTCTTTGCGGTATTGGACCAGTAGGTTTCTTCGACCTCGCGCAGACCCTCGAGGTCATCAGCATCGAAAATCTCGTCATTACCGGCAACACCATCTCCGGCACGCTGCAAGGCGCCATCGCCCCCTTCGAGGAGAAAATACCGATTTTCGGCTATGGCGCGATCTGCATTCCCGATGTCCAGAACCTGATAATTCGCGACAACATTATTACCGACTTCGGCAATACGCCTGGAGCCCAGGTGTGCGGCGTTTTCATCCTTCACGGCGAACTGGTTGAGATCAGTCGAACGCGCGTCCTCGAGACCCGCGATTGGTCGGCCATCCCCAGTGGGACCACGTTCTCGGCCAATGCGCCGCAGGCCGGCGTTCTGGTCATGCTGGTCACCCCGCCCGCTCTCGACCAGGTGGCTACCGGGTCCGCATGGACGGCAGCCGCGAATCCATTTGCGCCCCCCGTCTACCAGCCCGGGCTCCCCGCACTTCGCGTGGAAAACAATGTGGTTCGTGTAGCGCTCGGAGTTGCGCTCGAAGCCGTCGGCTTTGGTCCATTCTCCGTCACCGGCAATCATCTCAGCTCTGGAGGCACGGTCCCCGTCGTATCCGCCAATTTGTTGGAGGGCGAAGCGGCATTTCAGCCGGCGGGCCGGGCGCAGGCGTCGGTCTTAGGTGCGCTGACCGTACTCATCTTGAACCTCGGTCTTGCCGTCGAGTTCGACAACCCAGGAGGCGGTTATTCGAGCACATATCTGTACGCCAAGCAGTCTTCGGGAATCGCTACCGGCAGCTCGCTCGCGAGTTCATCGAGCGGGGCCGTACAGTTCACCAACAATATCTGCCAACTGGAGACCCGCGCGAGCGGAGCGACAGGTTTCGCGTCGGTGGAGATCTTGACTCTCGATCATCTCACCTTCAGCAACAATCATTGCTGGCTGGACGGCGCCGGCACCGCGGTGATGGACGCGCTGCTCTTCTCGATATCGCTGAATGCCTCCGGCAACCGCTTTCAGGAGTCGGTCGGTTCGGTGCTGGTCTCCGGGTTGACCTTTGCGCTGTGGAACATCACGACGCAAAATATCTCGACCTTCTGCCTCTTCCCAGAGGGCGGCCAGGTAGTCAGCAGCGGCAACCTGATTCTCGTTCCCTCACTCTGCCCTGAGTTCGCACCTGGACGGTAAACACGCGAAAGCCCGGCCGAAAGGATCCTGTGTCATGAGCGCTTCAACTCAACCCGGCGCCGCCTCGACGACCACTACGACGACCGCAGCAACGGCCGCCAAGATCAGCAGCGACGCTGCCACAGCGCTCGGCGCTGCCGACACTACCGCCAGCCAGCGCGTCCAGAACCTCAGCCTTGTGCACCAAGCCCGCCTCGCGCAACTGACGCGCACGGCCGCCAGTATCACAGCGCGGTACGGCGCCGGTTCGCCGCAGGCCGCGGCCGCCGAGGCCAAGGTGACCGCGTCGAAGGCGACCATCGCGCGCGTCGCGACCGTCAGCCAGCAGGTGAGCGCAACAGCGCCACAGGTCTCCGCAATCGGGTGGGCGCTCTACGGCCACGTCTACAACGCCCAACTGCAGCCGGTCTCCGCCTACACCGTCTTCCTGGTCGATGCGAAGAATGCTTACCAAAGCGCCTATGGCTTCAGCTACACCGACAGTACGGGCTACTTCCTGATCAGTTTTGCAGGCGCGCCTGCGGCCTCACAAAGCCAGAATGGCTCGTCATCACCCCGCCGTCGTCGGTCGCAAGCTGAGGCAGGCCCTACGCATCCCGGTGAGGAGGACCAGCAATCGGAACCAGCCCAGCCGGCAACTCAGACCTCCTCCCCACTGTTTGTCGAGATCGCCAACGCAAACGCCCAGCCGGTGTACCTGAGCACGACAGCCTTTCAACCCACCCTCGGCGCCGCAACCTATCAGAACATCACGCTGCCCGCCGGAGAGGCGCCGATAGGCGACCCGCCCCCGGCAATCCGCCGGATCGCGCTTCCCCCTACATAGCGGAAAGCGTGACGGCGAACGACGTGGGATCATAATTCCGGGGACGACCCTACCGGGAAGCAGAACGGCGGGTTGCTCTTTTCGCACTAATCTCATCTGGCAGAGGGCGCATCATGTTTGCCCCGAGGGTCGCAACTACACAGACGAGGGGGGATGCCGGCTCGACCGGCAGATTTGGACAGCGTACCCCGCGCCAGGCCAGGAACGAGCGCGACAGCGACCACGAGCGAGAAATCGTCCGTGAAAACCTGACCGACCTGGCAGCACCGCGCCGCATCGCATGGGATTTCGGCAAGATCCCGCTCTTTGCGCCCGACCGGACGAGCCGATCCCAGGCTTCATACCCATTGCCGCGGGTTATTCAGCCGAAACTCGTTGTCGGAGCGGTCGACGATCCGCTCGAGCATGAGGCCGACCGCGTCGCCGGCCAGGTGATGCGCATGCCCGACCCCGACGCGTCCATCGCCGCCGCACCTCCGCAGCTCAGCCGCAAATGTGCTGCCTGCGAAGGGGAAGAAATGCTCCAGACCGAGCCGACACCCTCGGCGGATGCCTCGGCGCCGCTCGACGTGGAGACGGCGGTTCGCGCTGCCGAGCGAGGCGGAGAACCTTTGCCGGGCGCGCTGCGGTCCTATCTCGAGCCTCGCTTCAGGCGTGATTTCAGCCCAGTCCGGGTCCATGCCGACAGCGAGGCGCAGAACAAGACCAGTCCGGCGAATGCACGAAGTCCTCCGGCATCGCGCACCATGACCAGGCCGATCTCCGTACAGCGATCTCTCGACAGCTCGGCAGCCAAAGGCCGCGACGATCTTTCCGCACTTCTCGCCGGCGCCCTGTCATTGCCCGGGATGCCGCTCGACGCGACGACGCGAGCCTTTATGGAGCCTCGTCTCGGTCACGATTTCAGCGGCGTCCGGGTTCATGCCGATCCGTCGTCCGCGCTCACGGCTCGGGCGCTGAACGCACGGGCTTTTACCGTCGGCGACCACATCCTGTTCGGCGCGGGTCACTATGAGCCCGCGACCTGGACCGGCAGGCGGATCATAGCCCACGAACTGACCCACGTCGTGCAGCAACGGTCCGGCGTCGTGACGGGAAAGCCCGGTCGGGACGGCATCTCCGTCAATGACCCGACGGATCGTTTCGAGCACGCGGCCGAAACCGTCGCGACCCGGGTGATGTCGCATCGCTCTGATGCCGCGCCCGTGATGGAAACCGCCCCGTTATCGCGCCCCACGCCAGGACGCTCCGGGGCGAGGGCGATCCAGCGCTTTCTCGCCGGGGAGGAACCGGAAGGACACGGCGGCATAGAAGAACCTGCGCTCGAGGAGGCTGGGTTTTCAAAGGCGGAGGCGCACAGCACGTACGCCGGCAACTGGCTGCGGGACTTCTCGCAGCAGCTCGACGCAGCATCGTCAGACCCTGGCGCGAGGCTGGAAATCATCAAGATCCTCTTCACGGGCCAGTTCGGTCGCGCCCCCGAAGAGAGCGAAATTGGCCGGTACCTGCCAAGCGAGCATGTCGACAACCCGGCGGGGTCCGAGAGCGCGGAGAACCCCGATATCAGCGCGGAGACGCGGGCGAAGCGGCGCGAGGCTCTTTCGCCGGCCCAGCGCGAATTCGTCGACGAGGAACAGACGGCGAAATTCAAGCAGCACATCGCGGACCAGGCCGCTTCTTCGGGGTTACCCGCCTACATCGAACGTGCCAAAGAGCACGTCAAACGCCAGATCGCGGAAGCCGCCGCTCTGGGCCGCAATGATAAGGGCCGCGCGGCCCTGGGCAACGGCTTGCACGCCGTCGAAGACTACTTCGCGCACTCGAATTTCGTCGAAGTCGCGCTGGCCCAACTGAAGCACGAAGGAGAAGTGGGAGAGAATAATCCCAAGGTCAGCGCGATGCAAAACTACTACGAGGTCGACCCAACGAACATTGACACCGATAAGTTTGGCCGGCCCCAGATCGTCACGGGCACTTCGGCCCCTGGCGCCAGCGAGACAGTGGGCGTTTGGGAGGCGGTCAAGACGGAGCTCAGGAATGATGAGTTCCGCCGGGTCTTTTTGCGCGGTGCCATCCTCAGGTACGGGCGGGACCTGCCCATCGAGGCCGGCCGCAAATTGCCGAACCTAATTGGTAGCGGCGTAGGTGCCGTCCTTGGCGCCGCCGGTGGGGCCGTCACCGGCGCCGCCCGCGGCGCGGTAGCGGGCTGGCGTGGTGCACAGCATTGGTACCAGAAGCCGATCGCCGCGATTGGAGGCTTTCTCGGTGGTGCGGTGAGAGGATTCTTTCAAGGAGCTGCCTCCGGCGCGAAAACCGGCTGGAGGATCGGCGGACAGGTCGATGCCGCCGTGGGGGGCCCTCTCAGTCACCTGGGGGGCTTGCTCGGCCGACTGGCTGGCTTCGGGTTGGGAGCGGCGGCGGCGGCGGTAGTGCTCGCGCTTCTTGGCTTAGTCGGGCTGGTCACCGTGCCAGGCGGACCCGCGCTCCAGGCTCACGCCAAACGCAAGATCGCGGAGGGCACACGCCAAACGGTTTCGGAAGCGGGCGCGAAGAAAGCCGCCTTGCCGACGCATTCACAGATCGCGAAGGACGACCCGGATCATCCGCTCCATGGCGCGGCGGATCGCCTGGCCCGCATCGCCGATAGGGAGATCGGGCGGCAGATGATCAAGGTGTGGGATTCCAAAGGCGCCGAACATCAGGAGGCTGTCGCCGCCGCTCAGGCGCTCGTTGACTTCTACATGGCTCACCCTCAACAGGTGGATATCACCCATCCACGGGCTGACCCTTGGTGGAAGGCGGAACTGCTCTCTGCGGTGAAAGGCAAGGGCCCGTAGCCGACCTGTTGAAATGACCTGCTGGCCGGTGAGCGCGCGTTAAGTATGCCCGCCAGAACGGCGTGCACGTCTCGCCTGCTTTCATGATCGACGGGCCCGGTTCAGGCCCACATGAGCAGTCGCGACGCCGTGAGGCAAGCGGCGTGACGGGATTGACTTCGGTGGAGATTCTCAGCCTCGACCATCTTATATTCAGCAACAATCATTACTGGTCGGGCGGGCCCGAGACCGCGGTTATGGCCGACGACCGGCAGCGGTTTATTTCGTGATGCTCTCGCCGGTCCTCGGCGCGTCGCTCCGCGGCAACGCGGCGAGGTATTGTGGCAGAGGTTGCGTCGCGCGCAGGAAACGCGCCAGCTGGCTGGCGGCACGATCGTCAGGATCGTCCATGCTCGCCGAGACCGCGACGAACGCGGCCACTGGTGCGCGCCGCAGCAACACGGCACGCGCCTGCAACAGCTTGGCTTCGAGCAGTCCACGGACGATTTTTCCGTCGACCACATAGAACGACCACACCAAGCGACGATGCGGCCCGCTGACGATCTGTGTGCTCGTCACGGCAACCCTTTGGTCGGCCAGCGACAGCTCGGCGCCGCCCTGTTGGGCCACGCGCCACAGCCGATCATCGGCAACTCGATTTTCGCCGCTGGTCAGCGCGCTGCCGATAACGCGCAGGCGATAGAGCGCGATAGAACGGACGACGACGCCGGACCCAGGCTCGGCGAAACTCTGCAGGAACTCGCGGTCGGCGCCGCGCACCACCGGCCGCCAATCGAGTGCCGGCGACCGGATGCCACGGCGGATCGACCCGCGGGCTGTCGGCGGGCGGCAGCGCCGAAGCCGGAAACTCGCTGTCCAGCCTGGCGGCGTAGGCCGGACCGGCCCCGGCGAGCACAACGGCAGCACCGACGGCGACGGCGAACCGCCAGGCCGGCGGGCTCGGCGTCGGCAGCGGTAGAACAGACGGACGGCGGTCCCCCTTGTCGACAAACGCCATCCCAATCGCGATCAGCAGCAGGATCACCAGCGAGAAGAACAGCCAGCCATAGATGATATGGTCGGCTTCGACCGCCGCGGCGCTGCCTTCGAGATGCGCCAATACGATGATCCCCAAGGCGCGCATGCCATTGGCGCCGATCGGCACCGTCAGCGACAGCGCGATGAACACCGCCCGGCGCAGAAAGCTGCGGTACATGACGATCGCGAAAAAGCAGCCGAACACAGCCGAGGCGACCAGAAACCGCAAACCGGCGCAAGCTTCGGCGATCTCGAAATTACCCTCGGGTATCTCGATCATATAGCCGTCGGAAAAAACCGGGATATGAAGGGTATGCAGCCCGGCGACGACGATCTTGGCGGTGATCGTCTGCAATGTCGGGACAAGAAAGGCGCCGCTCGGCACCAGAAAGAATAAAAACAGAAGCGGAGCCAGCAGGCGCCTGAAGACCCGCGGACCGAGCGCCACCAGCAAAACGATTTCGAACATCGCCACGAGCATCAGTTGTCGACCCTCGTTGATGTCGAGGATCGCG
Source organism: uncultured Alphaproteobacteria bacterium (assembly GCA_963785565.1). GTDB lineage: Bacteria > Pseudomonadota > Alphaproteobacteria > ATCC43930 > CGMCC-115725 > AP-15. The sequence continues at coordinate 48,378 of CAWAVV010000020.1, forward strand.
GCGACGAGCCAGAACGCCGACAGCAACGGCATCAGCAACAAGGGCCAGAACGCCGGAACGGGCGACACAGCGGCAATCACCGCCCTCCGTTCCCACAGCAGATAGCCCACGAGCGGCAAGATCAGAAAGCCGTGATTGTAAGCGGTCGAAGAGATCCATACGCTTACCGCCAACGCGACTTCGTGGCGAAAGACCAAGCCAAAAACGACCGCCGACAGGGCGATCATCAACAGCGCCGCGCCCCAGCCGTAAGCCGCCGACGCCCGGCCACTCGCACGGCTGGTCGAAACAGTGGGGAGAGCCATGGGGACTGCCGCCGCCGGCTTAGCCCGATCGTCCAACGATCCCGGCCTGCGCCAGATATCCATGGTCAGCCGATCCCCTTGACGATCAATGGCCCGAGCCGATTGGCGAGCGGCAACGGCAATCTTTTCCAGGCAGCGATGAAAAACGCGAATTTGGGGTTGAGCGGGTTCAGATCGGGCATATCCCGCTTTGCCGTCAAGCGAAATTGATAGACGAGCGGCGTCGGCTCGAAGCCCCAATTGCGCTTGAACGCGTATGACCCGGTGCCGATCTTGCTGCGCCCAAAGTCGAACTTGCGATAACCGCGTTCGCAAGCTCTCCTCATCACCTCCCAATACATGAAGTCATTTGCCGCAAGTCCTCGCGCCGTCGCTGTCCCGCCCCCATAAAAAGGCAACACCTCGTCCCGAAAATAGAAGTTGAGCACTGCCGCCACCGCCCCTCCATTGCAGGTCACGGTGACGATGTCCGAACAGGCGGGGAATTCTTCCCTGAGAACACGAAAATATGACTTGGCAAATACGGGCGTCCCGAGATTGTGGACGGACTCGGCGTAGATGCGATGGAGCCGATCGACGTCGTCGTCGATTTCGGATTGCAACCCGTTCTGAATGCCCTTGCGGATCATCGCCCGCTGCTTGCGCGGTACCGCCTTCAGATTGGCTTCGACCGAGGGATCGATCGCCTTGCGGAAGATCGCATAGAGCCCCGACTTGGTCGGCCAATCGGCGCGGCTTTTCGATGCGCCCCGCATTTCGAGCACCGGCACCTCGAGCCTGTCCATCAGCCGTACGGCTTCGCCTTCGAGCGCGCGCATGCTCGCGTCGTCGGCGGCGATCGGGCCGCCCTGGACGCCAAAAGCATTCGCAATCAAGGAGGATCCGAACAGCGCCGATTTAACATGGGTGAGCGGCAGCACCCCGGTCAAATTGCCGGCGCGCTCGGCGAGCAGATAATGAGTGCGATGGCCAAAGGCGCGCTCAATTACCCGCCGCCACGGCGACAGGTGAAAGAACGTCCCAGCCGCGCAGTCTCGGACGAAATCGTCCCACCGTCCGGAATCATCCGGCTGGAACGGTCTTACCGCGACCTGCGATGATCCGTCCATGCCGTGATCGATGGAAACCGCTCCGACGGCTCGGTCAGGAATAACCGGTCCATGCGCGTCCAGGCGAATTCGCGCAACAGACGACGCAGGCGCGGCTCGGTGCGGCTAAGGTTCAGGTAATGGCGAAACTGCGAGCGCAGCGGCGACTGCCGCTGCCGCGGCTGCTCGGGATCGATCTCCCACGGATGGAGATAAAATACCGGCGATGGGCTGTCAGCGCGGCACGCCCGGGCCAATAGCCGTCGGGTCAGCGCATATGGAAACAGTCGGAAATAACCTCCGCCAGACGCCGGAATGCTCTTTCCCAACATACGAACGGTGGTCAGCGGGATTTCGATCATCCCCGGACAGGGAGAAAACGGGAATTGCGGCGCGTCGGGACTGCCGTAGATATCGTGCCTGACCGGATAGACGCTCGAACTGTAGCAATAACCCTCCTCTGCGAGGATCTCATGAGCCCAGGCGGTGGCGGGGCCAATCGAGAACGTCGGGGCGCGATAGCCGCTTACCTTGATCCCGCTCGAATCCTCGAGAATTCTTTTGCTTTCACGCACATCGGCGCGAAAGGCGGCCGGAGACTGGTGATCGACGCGGACGTGATCGGCCCCGTGACTGGCCAGCTCATGCCCTTCGGCAGTGATGCGCCGGGCCAGCGAGGGATGCCGCCGCGCGATGCAGCCCAAGGTGAAAAAGGTTGCCTGAACACCCGCCTCGGCCAGGATCTCGAGCAGCCGTTGGGTGTTGCGTTCGACGCGTTGCGGCAAGTGGTCCCAATCCTGGCGGTCAATCGTCGTCGAGAAAGCCTCGACCTGAAAATAATCCTCGACGTCGATCGTCATCGCGCCGCATACGCGCCGGCTCTGGTGCGCAGCAGAGTCGGCGGTCGAAACCGGCATCGGCTCGGCGCTTATAGACTCGCTTACGATCTGGTGCTGCAGCGACTTGGCCGCCGGGCTCATGGCCGTTCACCTTGAAAATAATGAGCGGCGATTTCGATCGCGCGCCGGATCAGGCGATCGTGTTGGTCGACGTTCTTTTCGAGCGCGGCGAGGCGTTCGACAAGGGCCGGAAAAGCAGCGCCTAGCGCACCGGTCGCGGCATCGACAGCGGGGAGCGCCGAAGGCGAGGCGACCACCGCGATTTCCTCGCGCAGATCGTTGGCGACCTTGTCGACCGCGCTCGCCGTCAAAGTGTGCAATTGCTCTAGAAACCCGTACAGCAGAAGCCGCGAGCACAAGGTGTTGATCCGCCGGGGTACGCCGTCGGTGTGCTGATAGATCACCGGAAAGGAGGCTTCGGTGAAATGCGGGTCGCCTTTCCATTCGGCGCGGCGCAGGCGGTGCTCTATATACGCCCTGGTTTCGGTCTCGTTCAGCGGGCCGAGATGGTAGGCGGCGGTCACCCGCTGGCGCAGTTGTTCGAGCCCCGGGCTGCCCAAGATCGTCCGGAACTGCGGCTGGCCGAGCAGAAAGCTCTGTAATGCCATAGTCCGATCGACGACGATGTTGGACAGCATGCGAAGCTCTTCGAGCGCCTCGAACGACAAATTCTGCGCCTCGTCGACGATCAACAGCACGCGTTTGCCGTCGCGGTGCTGGGAGAGAACGAAATCGCTGATGCGCTGCAGCAGGGATCCCTTTGCCAGCCCCTCCTTGGCAACGCCGAAGCCAGCTGCCACCATATGCAGAAGATCGTCGCCGCCGAGCTGGCTGGTCACGATCTTTGCGGTAATAAAACTGCTCTCGTTGATCGTCGACAGCAAATTGTCGACCAGGATGGTCTTTCCCGCCCCGACTTCACCGGTAATGATGATGAAGCCTTCGGCATGGTGCAGACCGTAGACCAGATAGGCCATCGCCTGTCGATGAACGGTGCTCTCGAAGAAGAAGCGGGCATCGGGCGTCAGCTGGAACGGCCGGGTGGCGAGCCCATAGAATTCAGAATACATGGGCTTAGAACGCCTTCCTCAGCAAGAACTGCAACGAGTTCGCTACAACGTCGCCGCTCCGCCCGGGAGCCACCACGGCGGCGCCGTTCGGCTGATATGTAAGAGTGTAGAAAACCGACCCGGTCAAATTTCTGGCGAGGAGATAGTTGACGCCGATATTGGCGCTCAAGGTGTTGATAGTGCCGATCGGGGTCACAGTGTTCACCGCAACTGCGTTGGCCGTACTGGCGTAGCCGACCGAGGCGCTGCCATTAAGGTCAGGCCTGATGTCGCGATACCAGGTCGCATAGCCCCCGATGCTCTTGGTCGGCGCGGTTATCGGCGGCGTCAGCGACTGCTGATTGTTGTAATAACCGTAAAGCGAATAGCGGTTCGGACCGATTGAGTCGGTAATTTGGCCGTTGAAGAGGTGCTGCTTGTAGACTCCATTGGTCAATCCCAACCCCGGGCTGTAAAAGGCCGTCGGCAGGCCCGAATACTGATCGACGATCGAGCCATAGGGGTCCAGGGTCGAGTTCGCCAGCGAGCCCTGCAGATACTGGCCCGGAGAGCTGACCCCTTGCACCAGACTGGCGACTACGGTGATGGTCGGCGTTACCTGATAATTGGCGGATCCGGTAAAGCCGTAAACGCCCTGCTGCCGTCCGTATTCCAAGCTGACATAGCCGTAATTGGGGCCGAGCCCGAGCCGCCCGCCGGCGAGCCAGGTCACGCCAGCGAATGACGCTAACGGGGCAAGCGGATATTGGAGGTCCTGGTAACCGATCCGTCCCAGCGCCGAGATATCCGGGGTAATCCGATATTGAAGATCGTTGTATGCGCTGAACTGCGTGTTGCGGTTCGTCGAGCTCGAGTTGAAGTCTGACTCATCGACGGTCACGCGTGACAGCGCACGCTCGAAATTTCGACCGGTTGCGGCGATGAAGGAACCCTCGTTCAAGATCCCATTGGCTAGGTTATTCGTCTGCGGTGTCGCCGTTGCCGCAGTATTGCCGCCAAAATTGGTCGCGCCGAAGCGATAGCGCAGTTCGGTGTCGACTATGCCGTCGTACGATTCTCTCAGATAAGGCGAAATCGAACTGGCAAATACTTGTGTCTGCTGGGTCTGCGGCAGCAAGTTCGTATTGACAAAGCCGAGCCCAGGCAACGTCGAGCCTTGGGTTATGATGCTGTTTGCATCGACAAACAAACGGTCGGGCACGATGGTCGCCGTGCCGCCTCCGAAAAGATTGCCGACAACCTGATCCAATCCGGCCGACGGGACGTACACGTTGCCGTACGCCTGAGCGCTCAGCACACCTCGCAGCCGCGGCGTGTCGGCCGAAATCGAGACAGCGGGGATCAGGCTGGTCTCGGCTGCCGCGATCCGATCGGAATGCGTGAAGTTAACGTTGTCGGTAAACCGCTCGCCGACCGACAGATAGGGTTGGATCAGGATCGCCGGCGCGTTGGGATCATATAGCTGCAGCGTCGTGATCCCGCCGCCAGGTGCGGGCAGCGCGAGCGGGGACGCAGGTTGCGCCGGCTCCGCCGGTATGATGCCGTTGGGCAGCGCATTGGGTGGCGCCAGTGGGTTGGGCAGCCCAAACGGACCGGACGACACCGGCGGCAGAACATCGGGCCCGGTACCGGCAGGAACGCCACCGCCGGGAGATGAGCCGGTCACCGGCTGCGCATCGACCGGCATCGCCGGCGTCAGCCCGGCAATGACGAGGAACGAGAGCGTCAGCCGGAAATGCGGTTTACCGAGTACCGTGCCCGCTGGGCCTCTAGGCCGGTGCCGGTGTTTCCGAGCGCAGCTCATCGCCCTCGCCACTGGGATAGTGATAACCGTAGCCGTAGGAGCCGAAATGTGCGCTCGCCAACTCGCTCTTGTTCAACAGCAAGCTGATCCGAGGGCAGGAGCTGAGCATGCTGAGCCCCGCTTCGATCTCGTCCTGCTGGGTGCGGTGCGCTTCGACGACGAACACGATCTGCCCAACCAACGGGGCCAACGCGGCGGCGTCGCTGCTCGCCATGCAGGGCGGGGTGTCGAGGATGATGAAGCGGTCGGGAAAACGCCGCGTCAGTTCGCTCATTAGAGAAACCATTTGATTGCTCGAAAACAACTCCGGCACATGCGGGCCGCCTTTCCCCGGCGGCAGAACCAGGAGGTTGGGGATATTGGTGCGGACGAGAACATCGGACAAGTCGAGATCCGTTGCGAGCAGGTCAACGATCCCGTTCTTCCCGTGGAGTCCAAGGATGGTCCCCAAGGTCGAGTGCTGAGTGTCGACATCGACGAGCAGCGCCTTCACATCCCTTTCGGTGGCGAAGGCCAGCGCCAGATTGAGCGCGGTGAAGGTCTTTCCCTCGCCGGGCCGCGCGCTGGTGACCATGATGAGCCGGCTCGCCCGCTGATCGCCGGCCGCAGCGGCCGACCATGTGGCCATCAGGTTACGCTTGACGAGGCGAAATTCTTCGACGGTGCGCGAGCGCTCGGACGACGGAAGCTGAATTCCGAAACTGGCAAGTCGCCCACGATCTAAGACCACCTCGGGCCCGGCAACGTCTACGGCTCTGCTGGGTGCCGGCGGCGACGCCGGTTGCGGCGTCCGCGGCAAAGGCGGCGTCGGCGGGTCGGGTTCGGCCCCTTCCCGCTGACGCAGCAGCGCCGCCGCCCGCTCGATTAATCCGATCAACTCTGCCATCACGTAACGCTCACCGAATGGAGGCGCAAGCTCAGCGCCAGCAACGTGCCATAAACAGCGATCAACACGAATGCACTGGCGCAGACCCCGGCCAACTGGATCGCTTCACGCCGTTTGGCCGCATTGAGCGAGAGTCGGGTCACGCTTCCCAAGATCGGGATGCCGAGGCTGCGCAGCTGGGTAATTGTCGCGAAGGAACGGTCGAGCTGCTCCATCGCCATCGGCGCGGCGAGACCCGCGCCGAGCCCGAACAGCAGCACTAGCGACAGCAACATCGGCCGATCGGGCGCCACCGGAAACAGCGGCTCCTGAGGCGGATCGACGATGCGGAACTGGATGTTTTCGGTCTTGGTGTTGGCGTTGTCGGCGATCTGCGCGGCCTGACGACGCGACACCAGTTCCTGATAATTTCTCTTCAGCACGCTATAGTCGCGGTCGAGGTCTTGCGCTTGGGTCAACACGCCCGGCACCGACTGCGCGATACGTTCGATGCGCCGCTCATTGTCTTCGGCCACGACGAGACGACGCTGCGCGGAGGCGACATCGCCCTCGGCTTCGACTAGTCTGACCTTGATTTGATCGTAGACCGCGTTGGCAATCTGGCCCGTGCTGGAGCCGCCGCCGGCTGCGCCCGACCCGGACCCGGTGTGCTTCATCTCCGCCTCGGTCTCGGCAATTGACGCTCGGGTGGCGATCACGTCCGGATGTTGGTCGGTATATTTCAGCCGCAGCGAGTCGAGTTGGGTGCGCAGCTGTTGAAGCCGCTCCGCGTCCGGGCTCAGTCGCCCGCCGGTGACGACCACCTGCGGCGCGCGGTCGACGGTCAGCATCGACGGTATCGAAGTGAGCTGCTTATTGAGGGAGTCGCGTTTGGTGATCAAATCGGCGAGGTCGTCCTTAGCCTTGATTACCGTGGCGCGGGCCTGATCGAGCCGGCTGCCGGTATTGCCGGCGTCTGTCGGAGCATCCGGGTCGCGATCCGTCACGATGTCCGGATATTGCCGCGCCAGGTCCGCCCGGCGCTTTTCAGCGGCGCGCAACTGATCGCGATAGGACGCGATCTCCTCGTCGAGAAAGCGTTGCGCGCTGTCCATCTCGCTGCGGCTGCTGCCGGCCGTCTTCTCGGCGAAGATCGTTAACAGCGATTGAACCACGTTCTTGGCCATCTGCGGATCGTGGTCGCGGTAGGATATCGTCATCAGGTTCTGGGTGATCGGTTTGATATCGACATTGCCGGCAAGCTGTTGGTAGAGAGCGTCCTTTTTCTCAGGCGTGGTCGCCGTGGTGTCGAGATCGGTCATCCGCACAAGCTGATCGAGGTTGGGCCGGCTCAGCAGTGTGCGCTGCAGAAAATCGAGATGCCGCGTCGGATTGGTATCCGCGGCCAGACCGTGGAGCAGCGGAGTCAACAGCGGGTCGGCGTTGAGATAGACCCGCGCCGACGACTCGTATTTGGTCGGCATAAAGGCGACCGCGACCCAGCCGACCGTGCATACCAGCCAGGCGACGCCGATGGCGAGCCATTTTTGCCGCCACAGCATCTGCGCGATCGGCAAAGCTTGCGATTTAACCCAATTCATCGACAGCTCCACGCGGTTGAGCGGGATCCGACGACCCCCGATAATTCGACCGGTCTAAATCGCTCGGCCTTGCCACGACCACCCGCTCCGGCAAGTTTGGCCATGGTCAGAACAGGCGTTGCGGAATGATCAGAATATCGCCCGGCTGAAGCGCGACGTTGCTGGTCACGTCGCCGTCCTTGATCAAGTCGTCGAGATGCACCGAATAGGTCTGCTGCTTGCCGTTGGCGGTGCGCACCAGGACCGAATTGTTGCCGGCCGCATAACGCGTCAGCCCACCGACTTCGATCATCGCGTCGAGGACGGTCATGTCGGTTCGGTACGCGATCCCTCGAGGCTGCGCGGCTTCACCGATGACCCGCACCTGTTCGGTGAAGGGACCAACGAACCCTTGGGCGATGACGGTGACCACCGGCTCTTTGATGTATTTCGCCAGGCGCTGCTCCAGTTCGCGCGCAAGTTGAGTTGTCGTCTTGCCGATTGCGACCACGTCTTCGACAAGCGGGATCGACAGACGCCCATCCGGCCGAACATCGACCGAGACGCTCAATTCCGGGTTGCGCCACACGAATATGTTCAATTTGTCGCCGGGGCCGACAATGTATTCACTCGACGGCAGCGCCGAAGCCGGGGGCGCCGACGGCAACGGCGGCCCGCCATGGCACCCGGCGACGACAAGCGCTACGATCATTCCTGCGGCGCGAAACAACGTGCGGTGCACCCCTGCACTCCTGTTCAGCGTTTCCGACCGGCGATGATGAGCGAGCTTCCACAAATTCCGGTAGCGAAACACCGCAGCCCCCCGGTTCGCGCGCATCGCGGTAAGGTACTTCCGACGATCCCGTCGCTATAGCACCTAACCGCCTCGCACGCAATAAAGTTGTCGTTTGCCATTCTCTTTGCCAATTGACAAACGAGACAGCATAGGCCGGCTTCAATGACGTTGCTGTTGCGATCTGGCACAGCGCGGGCAGGGTGAAGCTCGCGCAACCCGCAGCGCCGATTTCACCTGTTCGCGGGCTGCAGCCGTGCGGCGAGCTGCCAGGCGGCGCCGCATCTTGTCGCCATCCTCGCCGGTGTTCCGGCGGCGCCGCATGTCCACAACCTTGCGTCATCGCTCCGATCTCGGCGCCCCCGCGTGCCAGGACCCTGATCGTCGGTCACTTTCAGTGAACATATGATGAAGGGTTAGGCGGCGGCGCCGTTGATGACCGTCGATCAGCCCGCCAGAATTTGCGCCAGCCCCGCCGCGGCCGGTGGCGCTCCAGGAAAGACCAAGTCGAGCTGGCGGTCGGCGAGGCCCATATGCGCCCCGAGGATCGCGACCAGCGCCGCGCGATAGTCGGTGGTGATCGCGAGGTCGCGCCGCTGGTAGAGCTGCGCCGAGCTCAGCCCCGGCCATTGGCCGTAAACCCGCCCGCCCTTGACTTTACCACCGGCGACCCAAATGACGTTGCCGTGGCCGTGATCGGTGCCGCGGTCGCCGTTTTCGCGCACGGTACGGCCGAACTCGGACAGGATGACGACCACCATGTCGCGCCACGCGCCCCCGAGCCCGTGGGCCAGAGCTGCCAGGCCTTCGCCGAGCGAGCCGAGGTGGTTGGCGAGCCGTCCCTTACTCCCACCCTGATCGACATGGGTGTCCCAGCCGCCGAGCCCGACAAAGGCGAGCCTGATCCGCGCATCGCCGCCGATCAGACGACCAAGTCGCGCCGCCCGCGCGGCAAAGCTCGCCGGCGGTGGCGCGCCGGCATCGGCGGCAGCCTGTTCACGCGCTAGATCGCCGAGCAGCTGTGTCCGCGCGCCGCGGCCCTCGCGATAGGCCTCGCCGAGCGCGTCATTCGCCGCGTAGAGCCGGTCGAAGGCGCCGGCGAGCTGCGGCTGGTCGATCGGCAGCGCCCTGGCGGGATCCGGCCCGAGCGGAAGATTGGCGACCGGCGCCGCACCGGTCAGGATACGCGCCAAGGTCGCGCCGACGCTTATCGCGTCGGTCGGGCCGCGTCGGCCCGGCAGCGCCAGCAGCAGCCGGTTCATCCACCCATCCGCGGTCGTGCTGCAACCCGGCGTGCCGTTCTCGATGTAGCGCTGCGCCTCGAAATGCGAACGGTTCGGGTCGGGCGAGCCGGCGGCATGGATAAAGGCGAGATCGCCCTGCCGCCACAGCGGCATCAGCGCCGCCAGCGCCGGATGCAATCCGAAATGGCCGTCGAGCGCCAGAGCCCCATCGGGTGCGCCCGGCCGCGCGATCGCGATCGTCGGCCGCGCTTCGTAATAGGCCTGATCGGCGTAAGGCACGACCACGTTGAGACCGTCGACTGCGCCGCGCAACAGGATCACGACCAGGCGCTTGGGACCGCCCTCGGCGGTCGCCGCCCAAGCGCTGGCGGCCGAGCGGCAGGAGCGCCGCCGTGGCCGAGGCCCGCAACATCAGCCGCCGCGAAAAGTGGGGTCCGGCCATCGCGACGCCCTATCTGCGCATGAAATCGGGGCTGCCGAGGATCAGCGGCGCGCGCAGCCCGCGAGTCGCGGCGTCAACCACCTCGCGTGTCGCGCTCGACAGGGTCGAGCCGAAAATTTCCTCCAGACGCCCGGGATCGACCGAGGCGGACGAAACAGACCGCCGCCCTGTTGCTGTCGCGGCAAGGCCGGGCTCGGCGCCGACCGGCAGAGAGCCGCGGCCCAAGGCAATTGCAAAGCTGATCCGCTGTAATGTCGCGTCGGGGCTCAGCCAAGCTTCCTCGGTATTCTTGTAGCCATCCGGTGTCTGGCACTCGTAAAGCGGCATACCGAGCCGGCTCATCCAGCCGAGCAGCGGGCGGACATCGTTAACCGGAACGCCGGCCGCGCGCACCGCCGAGATCACGTATTCATAGGGGGTCTTGTATTTCTGCCCGGCGCTGTCCCAGAACTCGGAACTGGCGAACAGCGTCTTCAAGACCTCGCGGATGTCGCCGCCGCTGGCGAGAAAGCGGGTGGCCAAACGCGCGACCAGCGCCGGCGGCGGCGTGTCGGCGACGAAATATTGCGCCAGCTCATAGGCGATATGGTGAGCGGTCGCCGGGCTGCGCGCGAGGATATCGAGCGCCTCCTCGCCCTCGGCCTTGCCTTGCGCACGCAACGTGCGTCCAAGAAACACCTTTGGTCCGTAATCATGGCGGGCGCCTTCGAAGATCGCGGCGACACCGGGAAAATTCTGCGAATTCGGCGCGTTGACGCGCCACCCGGTAAAGACCCGCGCCAAGGTGGTGACGTCGGCCTGCGTGTACCCGCCGTCGACGCCGAGGGTGTGCAGCTCCATAACCTCGCGCGCAAAATTTTCGTTGAGTCCACCCGCCGCGCGGCTACGCGCGGGGCTGCCCGGCGCCGTATTCTCCGTGTTGTCGAGATAAACCAACATCGCCGGGTGCTTGGCGACGGCGAACAGCAGGTCGCGAAACCGGCCGAGCGCGTTGGGACGGATCGCCTGCTCTTCGTAATTGCCGATCCACACCCGGTCGAGCCCCTCTCCGGCGAAGATGTTGAAGTGGTTGAACCAAAAGTCGACCATTACCTGCTCGAGCTGGCGTCGGCTCAGCACCGCTTTCAAAACGCGCGCCGCCGCAGCCTCGCGCACGACCAGTGCCGCCCGCAGTTGCTGTGCCTCGACCTCGTCCGCTGTCGGCTTGACGCCCATGACCGGGCGCAGTGGCCCGTAGAGCTGGCGCAGCGCGACCGCATCGAGCCCGAGGGTATCAAGCTCGGCCAGGCGAAAGCGCAGCGCGATCGGCTCGGGGATCGTTGCCGGATCGAGCTGTTCGGCGATGTAGCGTTCGACCCCGACCGTCTTCACATAATTGAAATCGTCGAGGGTCGGGCCAAAGGCGAGCCGATTCAGAATTTGTATGACCTGGCGATCCGAATCGATGGCGCTCGCCCGCCCCACCGGCAGCAAGAGCAGCAAACACGCCGTAACAAGGATTCCACCGCATCGGCTGGGCATGGCTCGCGCTGGGCTCCAATCGTCGACGGTCGTTTACGTAACCCCCTACGCATTATATCCCCAGTCGACGGTATTCGCCGCAATCTCTATTTGGGACGCCGAAACCGGGCTGGCGCTTGTGCTGTAATCCCGCTGAGCCTACGAGGATAAAAGCAGCGCACGCGAAGTCCTCAGTTGGTGCCGGCGGCGCTGTGCGGATCGGGTTGTGTCGAATCGGCGCTTGGCGTCAGTCGCGGCGCACGAAGAAATTGAACAGGCGAGAGACGCTGGCGACCGCCGCCAAGGCCGAGAACCCGGCGGCCAGCAGGATTGCGACATGGGGTCCGGCCCCAGCGGCGCTTCCGGCAAAGCCGAAGATCAGCGCGACGAGTGCCGTACCGATCGTCTGCCCGAGCAGCCGGGCGGTCGATTGGATGGCCCCCGCCCCGCCGCTGCGCTCGCGCGGCGCGCTGGCGACGATGGCCCGGTTGTTCGGTGATTGGAAAAAACCGAAACCGAGCCCGCACAAGGTCATGCGCCACAGGATGTTGGCGGTGCTGGGATGCTCCGGTAAGAGCGCCAACAGAACGTAGCCCATGCTCAGCACGCTCAACCCAATGCCGCCGAGGATCCCGGCCGGGTAGCGGTCAGCCAGCCTGCCGGCGATCGGTGCGATAACCGCCACCGTCGCCGGCCACGGCGTCATCAACAGCCCGGTCGCAACCTGCGAGCGGCCGAGCACATCCTGGAAGTAAAACGGCAAGGTGACGAAGGTGAGTCCCTGCGCGACAAAGGTCGTGACCGAGGTGGCGACCGACAATGCGAATATCGGGCGACGAAACAAATCGACCGGCAGCAATGGCAAGCTCAAGGTCGCCTGCCGGCGCACCAAGACATAACCGACGCAGACTGCGCCGACCAGCTCGACGGCAACAAACGGACCCGCCTGACCATGGCCGATGCCGTTGATCCCGGCGATCAGAAAGGCGAAGGCAAAGGCGCTCAACCCGGCGCTGGCCAAGTCAAAACGATGCTCCGAGGGCGGTGTGCGCGGCAGCAGCCGCAGCGACATGACGAAGGTGACGAGACCGATCGGCACATTGACCGCGAACAGCCAATGCCAGGAGGCGACGGAGAGGATCGCCGCGGCGACGCTCGGTCCGGAGGCCGAGGAGACAGACACCGCAACAGCGGTCATCGCGATGCCGCGCCCCAATTGCCGCCGCGGATAGGTGAAGCGCACCAGCGCGGTGTTGACGCTCATCATCCCAGCGGCGCCCAGCCCTTGCAGGGCGCGCCCGGCCGCGAGCATCGCCAGCGTATGGGACAGCGCGCTGACCAGCGCCGCGGCGGTAAATATCGCGAAGCCGATCGAATAGATCCGGCGATAGCCGAAGATGTCGCCGAGCGAGGCGAGCGGCAACAGCGAGATGACCACCGCCAGCTGATAGGCGTTGATGACCCAGATCGACTGCGCGGCGGTGGCGCCGATATCCCTGGCGATCGTCGGCAGTGCGATATTGGCGAGCGAGCTGTCGAGAACCGACACCACCATGCCGACGACGAGCGTCAGGATCGCCCAATATCGTTGCGGAAACGGAACCCCGTCCTCGGCCGTGTTCATTGGAACGGCGCCGCTACCGATTACGAGAAATCGTCCTCACTCCGTCCCATTCCTTCCCCCGCGAGCACAGGAGGGTCAGGGTGGGGGAAAGCCGGGCGAGCCAGCGAGCGGCCGCGCATCGATCGGCCTCGCCCCGCCCGCGGGTGAGGGAGCAATCCGCGTCAGCGGTAGGGTGAGGGGCGGAAACCGGCGGGGCCAGGCAACAGCATTCGACCTCCACGCTCAGTCGACGATCTGCGGAATCAGTAAAAACAGGTCGGTGTCGCCGGTTTCTTGCCCGGCCGCGGTCAGCATCGCGTGCGCCTGCCCGCGATGATGGGTCTGATGGTTGAAGAAATGCGTCACGAGCAGACCCTTTGGCGCACGCATTTCGCGGCTCGCAGCACCGCTGAACCAAACCATATCCTCGCCGAGCCAGGCATCGTCGACCTTGCGGGCCCACCGGGCGATATCGGCATCGGCCTTTTCACGAACCGCTGACAGCTCGGCGAAGTCGTCGATCATTTGCGCGCTCTGCTTGATCGGCGTGTCGGGTTTCGGCCAATTGTCGAAGCGCGACATCCATTGCCGATCGCCCCACAGGATGTGGGTCAGGGTGCCGTGGATCGAGCCCCAGAATGCGCCCCGCGGCGCCCGCCGCTCAGCCTCCGAAAGGCGCGCGGCGGCGCCGTATAGACGACGGTTCATCTCGGCGTTGTAGGCGGCCATGGTGCGGATATAGGCGGGGGTAATCATCGAAAGCCCTCGTGCTGATCGTAAAGCAGGTCACCGGCCCTTGAACGGCCCGGGCCGGCGCTTTTCGGCAAAAGCGCGCGCCGCCTCGTGAAAATCTTCGCTGAGATAGAGCTTTAGCGGGGCCGTGTGCATCGCGACCTCGCGTTCGAGCTGCTCCATATGCCAGCGCCGGGTGCGCACCGTCGCGCGCACCGAGAGCGGCGGGTTCGCCGCGACCGCGGCCGCGAGTTCGCGCGCGGCCTCGAGATGCCGGCCCGTCGGCGCCACACGGTTGACGATGCCCGCCGCAAGCGCCTCTTCGGCGGTGAAGAAGCGCCCGGTCAGCGCCACCTCGCTGGCGAAAGCCGCACCCCCGCGAAAATTCAGCAACGCCCAGTATTTCGAGCCGCCGAGCCCGCGCGATGTCTCGGTCACCTGGAACTTGGTCCCGGCCTCGGCGACGATCAGGTCGCATTCCAGCACGATCCCAAGGGCGAGGCCCATCGCGTAGCCGTGCGGCGCGGCGATGACCGGCTTCCAGTTGACCGATCGGGTCAACAGATCGGCGGAATTGGCGCCCCAGCCCTGCGGCCCGCCATGCTGCAGGAACTCCTCGCGGCGGCGCAGCTGACGCTGATGCACATCGGCGCCGCTCGAAAAGGCGCGGCCGGCGCCGCAGATGATCGCGACCTCCGCTTCCGGATCGAGATCGAAGCGGCGCAGCGCATCCGCCAGATGCCGCACCAGATCGTCGCTGAAGGCGTTGAGCCGATCCGGCCGGTTTAAGGTCAGGGTCGCGATCCGATCCGCGCACGTATATTCGACCAGACTCTCGGCACCGGTATCGGCCATTCTCCTGCTCCTTCCCCGGGGCGGTTGCCGGCTCGCCAGCCGCGATCGGATTGCGGCGGGCGGCCTGCGCAGCCGAGATTGGTACACCGGTCGGGGTCGAGTCCAGCGCCGTACCGGGAGGGAGGCAGGGGTCGCGCCGCATCGAGGATTGCAATTCGAACGGCGCGCTTGTCGTTGGCGCGCGATCGGGGCAGTTTCGGCGGCCATGCGCTTGGCGGCGCGGCAAAATGATGGAGGGGAGGATGCGTTCGACGCTTCTTACGGTGGCTCTGATTGCTGGCGGCCTGGTCGGTTCAGCATGGATCCCGGTATTCGGGCAGACCCTGATCGTCGGCAACGACGAGAAGAACGGGGTCGACCAGAACCTCAAGCCGATAATTCGCGAGCCCGGTCACGACACTTTGTCGGTGCTCGACATCTCGAATCCGGGTGCGCCGCGCATCACCGCGACGATCCCGCTGATCAATTCCGTCGTCGGGCCGCCGACCAACCTCGCGATCGTGCCGCCGGGCGACATCGCCCTCGTCGCCAACTCGCTGATGCCGGTGATCCAGGGATGGGGCCATCGGCTGGAGCCCGACGACAAGGTCTTCATCGTCGATCTGAAGGCGAGCCCGCCCAAGGTGATCGGCACGGTCACGGTCGGCAAACAGCCTTCGGGTATGGCGGTCAGCCCCAATGGCGATCTGGCGCTGGTCGCCAACCGCGCCGACGGTACGATCTCGGTCCTTTCGATCCACGGGTCGGAGGTCCTGGTCGCCGATACCGTATCTGTCGGCGCCGCCGCCGACCTGGTATCGGCCGTCGCCATCACCCCGGATGGGAAGCACGCGCTTGCGGCCAAGGCTGCCGCCAACAAGGTGGCGCTGCTGACCATCGACGGCGGCAAGGTCAGCTACGCTAAACGCGATCTGCCGACCGGCATCTTTCCCTACAACGTCGCAGTGACGCCCGACGGGAAATTGGCGCTGACCGCCGACAATGGCGGCGGCGGGGGTTCCGACGGCAATCTCGACACCGTCGGCGTCATCGATCTCACGGCCAACCCGCCGCGGGTCATCGATCACGTGACGGTCGGCGATTCGCCCGAAGGTCTGGCGATCAGCCCGAAGGGGAATCTCGCGGTGTCAATTCAGGCGGAAGGCTCAAACCAGCCAAAGACGGTGTTTTTTCATCATGCGGGCGGCAGCGTCGCCGTCCTCACGATCGACGGCAACAAGGTCACCAAAACCGGCTCGGTCACGGTCGGCGCGCTGCCCGAAGGGGTCGCCTTCAGCGCCGACGGCAGCTATCTCTACGTCGGCAATTTCATCGACGGCGATCTGTCGATCCTTAAGGTCGACGGCGCCAACGTGACCGACACCGGGCATCGGCTGAAGATGCCGGGTCACCCGGCTTCGATGCGCAGCGGCCCGCAGTGAGGCGGCGCTAACCCAGCGCGAGGAGGCAGGCGCGGGCGGCGGCGTCCAGGATCGCGTCGGCGTCGATGCCATAGGCGCGGTAGAGGTCGGGAATGTCGCCCGATTGGCCAAAGCGCTCGACCCCCAGCGGGACGATCGGGTTGTGGGCGACGGCGCCGAGCCACGACAGGGTCGCCGGATGAAGATCGCCTACGGTGACCAGCGCCGCGCCCGGCCGCAGCTGCGCCAATAGCCGCCCGGCCACGCTCGGCCCGCCTTGCGCGGACGCCTCCCGCCAGTCGCGGTGCAGACGATCGGGCGAGGTGATCGCGAGCAGCCCTGCGCCGGGAATGTCCTCGGCCACCTGCCGATGGGCCGCGAGCGCCTCGGGGGCGACGGCGCCGCAATAGGCGATCGCCAGCTCTGCTCCGGGCTGCGGCTCGCCGAGCCAATAGGCGCCGGCGACGATCGCCGCGGCGATGTCCGAGTCGACCCTCCGTTTCGGTTGTTCGACCGGCCGCGTCGACAGCCGGAAATAGACCAACTCGCCGCCTTCGCGCTGGATCTCGGCGAACGCCCAGCCCAACAGCACCGCGAGTTCGTCGGCAAAGGCCGGCTCGAAACTGGTAAGTCCCGGCTGGGCGATGCCGACCAGCGGTTCGCCGATCGATTGGTGCGCGCCGCCTTCCGGCGCCAGGGTGATTCCTGACGGGGTCGCCACCAAGATGAAGCGCGCATCCTGATAGCAGGCATAGTTCAGCGCATCGTGGCCGCGTTTGATGAACGGGTCGTAGAGGGTGCCGATCGGCAACAGCCGCGCGCCAAACAGCGGCGCCGAGAGGCCGAGGGCCGCCAATTGCAGGAACAAATTGCTCTCGGCGATGCCGAGCTCGATGTGCTGGCCCTGCGGCGACATCGCCCAGCGCTGCGCCGAGACGACCTTTTCCTCGCGAAAGGTATCGGCCCGCTCGGCGCGGTCGAAGATCCCGCGGCGGTTGACCCACGGCCCGAGATTGGTCGAGACGGTGACATCGGGCGAGGTGGTCACGATCCGGCGGGCGAGCTCGGTGTCGCTCGCGGCGATGTCGCCAAGCAGCCGGCCAAAGGCCTCCTGAGTCGACTGGCGCTCGCCGCGCGGGACCGGAAGATTCGCCGGCGCCGGCACCGGCGCGGCGTCGTGCCAGCGCCGGCCGGACGCCGCGAGCGGCAGCCCGCCGAGGAAAGCGGAGAGCCGGGCGGCGGGCAGGTCGAGGCCGGCGAACAAATCCCATTCAGCGCCCTCCTCCACCATCATGCTGCGCTGGAACGAGGCGATCTGATCGAGGTTCATCAGCCCGGCGTGGTTGTCCTTGTGGCCGGCGAACGGCAGCCCGTAGCCCTTGATCGTATAGGCGATAAAGCAGGTCGGGCGGTCGTCGACGATGGCATGGAAGGCATCGAGGACCGACGCCAGATCGTGACCGCCGAGATTGGTCATCAGCCGCTGCAGCCCGGCGTCGTCGTGATCGTCGAGGATGGCGCGGATCCCGGGATAGCGATTGAGGTCGCGCTGAAGGTGCTCGCGCCAGCCCTCGCCGCCCTTGTAGACCAGCGCCGAGTAAAGCGAGTTCGGACAGGCGTCGATCCACTCGCGCAGCTGATGGCCGTCGGGGCGGGCAAAGGCGGCCTCCAGCAGGCGCCCGTATTTCAAGGTGACGACGCGCCAGCCCATCATCTCGAACATCGCGTCGATGCGGCCGAACAGCCGGTCGGAGACCACGGCGTCGAGGCTCTGGCGATTGTAATCGATAACCCACCACAGGTTGCGCACGTCGTGCTTCCAGCCTTCGAGCAACGCCTCGAAGATGTTGCCTTCGTCGAGTTCGGCATCGCCCGCGAGCGCGATCATCCGGCCCGGCGGTTCGTCGGTCGGAACCAGTTCCTTCAATCGCAAATAGTCCTGCGCGATCGAGCTGAACAACGTCATGCCGACCCCGAGGCCGACGGAACCGGTCGAGAAATCGACGATATCGCCGTCCTTGGTCCGCGACGGATAGGATTGGGCGCCGCCATAGGCTCGGAACCGCTCCAATTTCTCACGCGTCTGATGGCCGAGCAGGTACTGGATCGCGTGAAACACCGGCGAGGCGTGCGGCTTGACCGCGACCCGGTCCTGCGGGCGCAGCACGTCGAAATAAAGTGCCGTCATCAGGGTCGCTACCGATGCGCTCGACGCCTGATGCCCGCCGACCTTGAGCCCGTCCCAATTCGGGCGCAGATGGTTGGCGTTGTGGATCATCCAGGTCGACAGCCAAAGCACCTTGCGCTCGAGCGCCGTCAGGCAGGCGAGTTTATCCTCTGGCTCGGCATCCGGCTTATGGTCGAGATCGCCTTCGAGGGCGCGCAACATCATCAACTCCCGCTCAGCGCGCTCATCCTAGCCGATCTCCGGCCGAAAATCTTCGCCTCCGCCCAAACGCGGGATCAACCATGTATTTGACCAGACTTGCCCGGATGCTTACATACGGTTGCGAGATGCCGGGTGCGAGCCGGCCAAGTTGGGAGCGTTGCGCACATGGCCGAAAGCATGGACGGGAACGAGGAGCGCCAGATCGCCCTCACCGAAAGCGCGGTTCGCCGCATCGCCTCGCTCAAGGTGCTGGAGCAGGCCGAAAATGCGTTTCTGAGGATCGCCGTTTCCGGCGGCGGCTGCTCGGGGTTCCAGTACGGTTTCACCTTTGACGACCAGCGCAACGAAGATGATGTGGTGTTCGAGCGCGACGGGGTCGCCGTCGTCGTCGACGACGTATCGCTCGGCTTGTTGAGCGGCGCCGAGATCGATTTCGTCGAGGACCTGATGGGCGCCTCGTTCCAGATCCGCAACCCCAATGCGGCCTCGTCCTGCGGCTGCGGCAATTCGTTTTCGATCGGCTGAGCCTGGCGATCGATCGCGGCCGTGAAGATCGCGAGCTGGAACGTCAATTCGGTCAAGGCGCGGCTGCCGCATCTCCTTGCGTTTCTCCAAGACGCGCAGCCCGATATCGTCTGCCTGCAGGAGACCAAATGTCTCGTCGCCGATTTCCCGACTTTGGAGATCGCGGCGCTCGGCTACCATGTCGAGGCGATCGGCCAGCGCTCGTATAACGGGGTGGCGTTATTGTCGAAGCAGCCGCCGGAGGAGCTGGTCAGCGGACTGCCCGGCATGGAAGCGGACGAGCAGGCGCGCTATCTCGAGGCGACTTTCGGCGCCGCCCGCGTCGCGGCGATCTATCTGCCCAACGGTAATCCGGTCGGAACCGACAAGTTCACTTACAAGCTCGCCTGGATGGAGCAGCTGGTCGGCCGTGCGCGTGAGCTGCTGAGCCGCGAAATCCCGTTCGTGCTCGCCGGCGACTATAACATCTGTCCCGCCGACGAAGACGTGTACGACCCGGTGGCGTTCCGCGACGACGCGCTGTGCCGGCTCGAAGCGCGCTCGCGTTTTCGTGCGCTGATGAATCTCGGGCTGACCGACGCGTACCGGGTCTTTCACCGCGAACCGCACCGCTACACCTTCTGGGACTATCAGGCCGGTCGCTGGAACCGCGACGAGGGCCTGCGCATCGACCATCTGCTGTTGTCGCCGCACGCCGCCGATCGGGTCGCCGCCTGTGACATCGACAAAAAGCCCCGGGGCAAGGAGCGCGCCTCCGACCACACCCCGATCTGGTGCGAGCTGGCGATCTAGGGGCAGCCGCCGTCATTCGTTTGCATCGGCAGGATCGGGCGGATAGGCGTGCCGGACCCCGGTTCCGTCCTCTACGATCCACCCGCCGGCAGCCGCATCAGGGGCGGCGGCGCTCGCGGCGAGCGGCACTTTGCCGTAGCCGCCTGGAATGTCGAGCACATAGGTCGGCTGGCATAGTCCGGAAGCGCGGGTGCGCAACGAGCGCACCAGACGCTGGCCCTCGGCGATCCCGGTGCGGAAATGCGCGGTGCCGCGGGCGAGATCGGCATGGTGCAGGTAATAAGGCTTGACTCGCATTGCCACGAGCCCTCGAAACAAGGCTTCGAGCACTGCGGCATCGTCGTTGACGCCGCGCAGCAACACGGTCTGCGACAGGACCGGGATGCCGGCGCGGACCAGCCGGGTGACGGCCGCTTTCGCCGCCGCGGTCAGTTCGCGCGGATGATTCGCGTGGACCACGACATAAACCGCCTTCTCCGCCGTGAGCGCCGCGACCAGAGCCGCGGTCACCCGAGCCGGATCGACCACCGGGACTCGGGTGTGAAACCGGATCACGCCGAGATGCGGGATTTCGTCGAGCGCCCGCACGATGGCGGCGAGGCGGCGCGGCGCCAGCACGAACGGGTCACCGCCGGTGACGATGACCTCCCAGATCTCCGGCCGTTCGCGGATATAGGCGTAGGCCCGTTCGAGCGCCGCCGGCTCCAACATCGCCGGCTTCTTGCCGACCGCCTCACGGCGAAAGCAGAAGCGACAATAGACCGGACACAGCAAGGTCGGCTTCAGCAACACCCGGTCGCGATGGCGATGCACGATGCCCGGAACCGGCGACCACCGCTGGTCGCCGATCGGGTCGGCCAATTCCTCTTCGGCGACGGCAAGTTCCGCCGCACTCGGCACAAACTGCGCCGCGATCGGATCGTGGTCGTCACCGGGGTCGATCAGCGCCGCCATATCCTCGGTCACCGCGACCGAATATCGTTCCGCTACCCGCCGAATCTCGCCGAGCCTCCCGGGCTCGACCAACCCGCCAGAAACAAGGTTTTCTGCACGAAGCGTGATAGCCATTTCGCGGTCTGCGGCAACAATGTGATCGAGCTGCTACGGCAGCCCCGAGGATAAACTGCGGCGCGTGTCGTCGCCACCCGCTTAAGTGCGGAGAGCTCCTTGACATTGTGGCGGTGTGTATGCATATTGTAGATGCACATGGCGCGCTGCGGAAGCGCGATGGTCGGCTCTCCCCGGTGGAGCTTCGCGCGGCCAGGAGCAGCGCACATGGCCGACTTCGAGTGGGACCCAGCAAAAGAAGAAAAGAACGTCAGGGAACGAGACCTTGATTTCACGACGGCTTCCCGGATCTGGGCTGGACCGGTGCTGGAAGAGATCGATGGCCGGCGAGATTATGGTGAGACGCGTATATTGGCGTTCGGTAAGATCGATGGCCGTCTCATAGCCGTTCTCTTCACATGGCGCGGGGTACGCCGCCGCATCATCTCAGCCCGAAAGGCTAATAGACGTGAGCAAAGACGCTTCGAGGCAGAAATCCGCAACGGCCCAGCACCACTCTCGGACTGATTGGTCGCGGTTCGACGCTATAACGGACGCCGAAATTGAAGCGTCGGTTCGCGATGACCCGGATGCGCCGCCACTCGTCGCTGACGATTGGTTTGCGTCGGCGACGCTGGTCATGCCGAAACCAAAGGAGCAGATCAGCATCCGGCTCGATCGCGACGTGCTGGAACACTTCAGGCGATATCCGCGCTATCAGACCCGGATCAACGCGATCTTGCGGGCCGCGATGGAGCACGAAAAGAAGGCGGGCTGAACCAGCGCGCCGCTCCCGAACTCAAACCGCCGCCAGCCGGTCGTAGGCCGCACGCAGCCGGTCCCGGTCGCGGGCCGCGTCGGCTTCGCGCTCGCGCTGTTCTTCGACCACCTCTGGCTTCGCCTTGGCGAGAAACTGCGGGTTGCCGAGCTTGGCGGCGAATTTCGCGATCTCGCCATCCAGCTTGCCGATCTCCTTGGCAAGCCGGGCCCGTTCCCGAGCGAGGTCGACGACCTCCCCGAGCGGCAGGATCATCGTCGCACCTTCGACCACGACCTGTATCGCCCCAGAGGGGACCGTCACCACCGGCTCGATCCGGTCGACCCGGGCGAGACGGATGAAATGGTCGCGGTGGCGTTCGAGCCGTTCGGCCTCAGCAGGCTCGGCATCCTTGACCAGCAGCGGCACACGCGAAGCGGGCGGCACGTTCATCTCCGCGCGCACGGCGCGGATCGCCGAGATCGCCGCGACCACCCACTCCATCTCACTCGCCGCGGCGCGATCGATCGCATCCGGCGAGAAATCGGGCCAGGGAGCGGAGATCAGCAAGCCCGCGCCCTCGCCGGCGAAATATTGCCACAACTCCTCGGTGATGAACGGCATGACCGGGTGCAGCAGACGCAGGATATGGGCCAGGACCCAGGCCGTCGCCGCCTGCGTCTCGCTCCGCGCCGCCGGGTCGTCGCCCTGCAGGATCGGCTTGGTGAACTCGATATACCAATCGCAGAACGTGCCCCACACGAAATGGTAGAGCCGCGCCGCCGCCTCGTCGAAACGATAGGCGTCGAGCGAGGCGGTCACCGCGGCGGCGCAATCGGCCGTCGCCGCCGCGATCCAGCGGTTGACAGTCAGCCTGGACTGCGCCGGGGAAAAGCCGCCCACCGGCGCGCATCCGTTGATCTGCGCATAGCGAGCTGCGTTCCACAACTTGGTCGCGAAATTGCGGTAGCCTTCGATCCGGCTCTCGGCGAGCTTGATGTCGCGGCCGGGTGCGGCCAGCGCCGCCAATGTGAAGCGCAGCGCGTCGCAGCCATAACGGTCGATCAATTCGAGCGGATCGATGATGTTGCCGCGCGATTTCGACATCTTCTGGCCGCGCTCGTCGCGCACCAGTGCATGGATGTAGACGGTGCGGAACGGCACTTCGCCCATGAAGCGCAGCCCCATCATCATCATCCGGGCGACCCAGAAAAAGATGATGTCGAAGCCGGTGACCAATACGTCGCCCGGATAATAGCGGGCAAGCTCGCGGGTCGGCTCCGGCCAACCCAACGTCGAGAACGGCCATAGCCCCGACGAAAACCAGGTGTCGAGCACGTCATCGTCGCGGCGCAATTCGACCGCGTGGCCGTACTTTGCGCCGGCATCGGCGAGCGCTTCCGCCTCGCTCTCGGCAACAAAGACCGTGCCGTCCGGCCCGTACCAAGCCGGGATCTGGTGCCCCCACCACAGCTGACGCGAAATGCACCAAGGCTGGATGTCGTCGCATCCATGCTCGAAGAACGTATTTTCCCATTGCCGGGGGACAAAGCGGGTGCGCCCGTCTTCGACCGCGGCGATCGCTGGGCCGGCCAGCACTCGCGCGTCGCAAAACCATTGATCGGTCAGCCACGGCTCGATGATCACACCCGAGCGGTCATGATGCGGCACCATCAGGGTATGGTCTTCGGTCTTTTCCAGGAGCCCGGCGGCATCAAGGTCGGCAACCACTTTCTCGCGCGCGGCAAACCGGTCGAGGCCGCGATACGCTTCCGGCGCCGCGTCGTTGAGCCGAGCGTCGGCGTCGAAGATGTTGAGCTCGGCCAGCCCGTGCCGCCGGCCGACCTCGAAATCATTGAAGTCGTGCGCCGGGGTGATCTTGACCGCGCCACTGCCGGTCTCGGGGTCGGCGTACTCGTCGGCGATGATCGGGATCAGCCGGCCGGCGAGCGGCAGGCGGACGGATTTGCCGACCAGATCGGCGAACCGCGCATCCTCCGGATGCACCGCGACCCCGGTGTCGCCGAGCATCGTCTCGGGCCGGGTCGTCGCGACAACGATATAACGGCCGGGCTCGCCCTCGATCGGGTAGCGGATGTGCCACAGCGAGCCGTTGGTCTCGCGGTTTTCAACCTCGAGATCCGAGATCACGGTGTGCATCTCGGGGTCCCAATTGACGAGCCGCTTGTCGCGGTAGACCAGTCCCTCGCGAAAAAGCGCGACAAAAACCCGACGGACCGCCGCGGCCAGGCCCGGATCCATCGTAAAGCGCTCGCGCCGCCAGTCGGGCGAGGCGCCGAGACGCCGCAGCTGGCGGGTGATAGTACCGCCCGACTGCTCCTTCCATTCCCAGACCCGGGCGACGAACCGCTCACGGCCCAGATCGCGCTTCGATCCGCCTTCCTCGGCGATCTGGCCGGCGACAACGATCTCAGTGGCGATGCCGGCGTGATCGGTGCCGGGCTGCCAAAGCACGTCGCGGCCGCGCATGCGCTGATAGCGGACCAGCACGTCCTGCAACGTGAAGGTCAAGGCATGCCCCATATGCAGGCTCCCGGTCACGTTCGGGGGCGGCATCATGATCGTATAGGGCGCCTTGTTGCTCTCGGGGTCGGCGGCAAACGCGCCGGATGCTTCCCACAGCGGGTAGCAGCGCCGCTCCACGGCGGAAGGCTCGAAAGTTTTGTCCAGCATTGCTGAACCGTCCTTGATTGAGAAATTGGGAAACGAAGCGCCGAAGCGCAGCGAGCGAGCCGGAAACGCGCGATGATCGGCTGGGAAGGCGGTTTGCCCCTGCTTCAGCGCAGACCAGCCTCACCGACGACGCGTGCGATCTCCTCACGGACCAAGCGTTCGACAAGGCCCGGGAGGTGGTCGTCGAGCCACGCCTGCAACAGGGGCCGCAAGGTGTCGCGAACGATTTCCTCGAGCGTGCGGTCGGCAGCGCCGATCGTCAGCTCTCCCTCGGTCCGCCGCTCCCGCGGCGCCGCGCCGAGCCGGGCAAAGGCGGCGGCGGCCGCCCCCGATGTCGCCGACGAAAGAATGCGTTCGCGCAGACGATCCGATTTCGCAGCGGATACGGGGTCGGTGTGCGGAGGATCCGGTTCGATTCGCTCCGACCGGGCCGCGGCGGGCGAAGGTTCTATGCCTGCTCCAGCCACCGACGCCGGCGCTTCGACCGGCGCCAAATGCCGCACCGACCCATCCGCTTCGATCGCCTCGGTCAGTTCGAGGATTTCGCCGCTCTCGCGCCGCACCGGGCGTATCGCCTCTGTCGATCGATTATCTTCGGCAATGATGCGGCCGATCGACGCGATTATATCCTCCATCGAGGGTTCGGCCGCTGGGTGGCCGGGTGTCAAAGGATTTGGCTTGGGCTGGGCAACGGACATAACGGCAACCGCCAACTTATGGGATGGGCCAAGTTAGACGTTGCCCGTCGAATTTTCCAGCGGAACCGGCCAAGTCACAGGTTCAACCTGTCACTCCTTCAGACCGCCGGCGAAGCCGATCCATTTGTTCTTCACCTCCTTATAGTGCCGCTCCATGTCATAGAGCTGCACCGGAAGATGAAGCTCGGGCGCGACCAGACGACCGATTGCCGCGGCGAGATTAAACTCCGCTAAAGCTGCATCGTGTTCGGCGACGATCAGCTGCTGCTGGGTCGACAGCAACTGCTGGTTTTGAATTAAAACGTCGAGCGTGGTGGCGGTGCCGACCAGCGCTTCCTGTTGAATCCCCTCGAGCGCGATCTGGGCGGCGCGTACCGCCGCCGCGAACGACCCAATGCTGGCCCGCGCCGCCTTTAAGGTTTCCCAGGAGTCGGTCGCGGTTTGCACCGATGCGCGTCGCGCATCGTCGACCTGGCTGCGGCGCTGACCGACCGTCTGCTGAGCCTGCCGCGTCTGCGAATAGATCGCACCGCCTTCATACAGCGGCATCGTCATTTGCGCGGTAATCGAGGCCTCTTGCTCAAGAGAACCATTCAACGTGATCGAAGGAGCAAATGAGCGGAGCAGGCCGCCGACAAGCGAAATCTGCGGCAGCAATTGGCCGCGCACGACATCGATGTTGTCGCGCGCGGCAAGCTCGGCGAAGTTGGCCGAGATCACATTGAAATTAGCCGTGGCGGCGAGAGTAAGCGCCTCTTCACGTGTCACGGGAAGTGTCGGGCGCTCCCGCGGCAGCAGCAGCCTGCCGGGCGAATGGCCGACAACGCGCACATATTCGGCTTGGCTCTCCCGCAATGTCCCTTCTGCGGAGGTCAGGGTGCCGATGGCTTGCGCGAGCGACAATTCGGCCTGCGCCACATCGGTGCGGGTCACCTCGCCGACCCGAAAGCGGTCTTGCGTCGCTTCGAGCTGCTTGCGCAACACCGCGACGTTGTTGCGGTTGACCTCGACCAAAGCCTGGTCGCGAACCACGTCGAGATATGCCTGAGAGACCGCTTGGAACACCGAGGTCTCGACCGCCAGGGTCTGCGCCCGGGTCGACTGCACCGTGTTGACCGCCTGCCGGGTTTGGGCAACCGTCCGGCCGCCGGAGTAGATCTGCTGGGTCACCTGGAGATTGAGGCTGTTCTGATAGAAGGTCGAAAAGGCGGTGATCCGCGGCGTGAGTGGCGGGTTCCCTGTTGCGAAACTGCTTCGCGCGCCTCCCAACTGCCCGGTGAAGTTGACCGTGGGCCGCCAGCCCGACAACGCCTGCGGCACCTGTTCGTCGGTCGCTCGCAGCAGGGCGCGCTGCGCCAGCAGCTGCGGATTGGTGTTATAGGCTTCGGCCAGCGCCTGGGTCAGCGTCTGCGCCTGGGCCGGCGCCGCGGCCGCCAAAATCAGGCCAGCTAGCGCGGCAAATCCCGACAGGTTGCGCCGACCGAGAGACGGTGAACCGTGCTCGCCGCGTCGATCCGCTCGGTCCATCTGGGGAATTTGCTGGGCTCCGGACATTCGAGGCTCGAAGGCTGTGAGACCGCTTCTGAACTCTAAAATACAAAGGTCGGCTTGGGCTGGAAACCGGGCAACAGCGGGGTTGAGGCATCAAACATAACGCGTCGCGCTATAGCGCCGCCAGTCTTTGTCGTCAGGGTGGCGCGACCGATCCCGCCCGCCGCTTTGACCACGGCGACGAGCCGTCCGTATTCCGCCAGCTGCGCTACGATCTCATCCGGCGCCTCGGCGACAGCGCCGCCGAACATAATCACATCATAGGGTGCGCGCTGCCGGTGGCCCGAGGTCAACGGCCCCTCGATCACACTGACAGCGGCGATACCGTGATCGACGAGAGCGGCTCTGGCGCGCCTCGCGAGCTGCGGGTCTTCCTCCAGTGCGACGACGGCGCGGGCCAGCCGGGCGAGAACGGCCGCCTCGTATCCCGCTCCAGCGCCGACCACCAGCGCGATGTCGGCGCGCTCGACGGAAGCCGCCTGCAGCAGTCGGGCAGCCACCATCGGTTCCATCAGATAGCGTCCGCCGCCGAGCGGCAGATCGTCGTCGACATAGGCGACGGGCTGCAACTGTTCGGGCACGAACAGCTCGCGCCGAATCTCACCCATGGCGGCGAGCAGCCGATCATCGGTGACCTTGTTGGTTCGGATCTGGCTCTCGATCATGTGCCCGCGAGCCGCGTCGAATACCGTCATCCTGTTCCCGGTGGCGAATGAACAGCTGCGTTATAGCGGTGGGGTAGAGTGGGCACAATCGGCAGCACCCGCTGTTTCAACCCGGCAGCCGCTCGACCGGCTGCCCGTCCGCGAGGCGGGCAATGAGCTGCCGCGCGGTCATTCCGAGGACCGGGTGGCGCCAACCGGGTGCGATTTCGGCCAAGGGCTCGAGTACAAAGCGGCGCTGATGCAAGCGCGGGTGCGGCAAGATCAGCGCTTCCGTTTCGACCTGCTCGCCCTGGTGATCGAGCAGATCGAGGTCGACGACGCGCGCCGCGTTGCGCACGCCGCGAACCCGGCCGAACCGGTTCTCGATTGCCTGCATCAGCGCCAGCAGACCGCCGGCGTCGAGTCCAGTCTCCACCGCGGCGACGGCATTGACGAACCACGGCTGGTCCGAGGGAGGCACCGGCTCGCTGCGGTACCAGGCCGAGTGCGCCGTGATCGTCACCCCCTCCTCCGCCAGCGCGTCGAGGGCGGCGCTCAGTGTCTCCCGCGGCGGTCCCCAGCGCGGGCTGTCGAGATTGCCGCCGATGCCGATCAGCGTGAGGCGCGACAAATGGAAAGGTCTAGCGAACGACGGCGCGGGCGATCGTCTCCCATTCCTCCTTCAGCGGCGCGGTCGACATCTCCCGGCCGGCGCGGCCGTACCAGCCGCCGGCGTTGCGCAGATCGCCTTCGACGCGGTGGAGATAGGCATGCGCCCAGGCCCCCTCGGCGTCGCCTTGCTGCTGCGCGCATTCGTGGGCCTGGTGCCAATCGCCTTTGGCCTCCCACCACAGCGCCGCCGCCGCCATGCTCAATCCTTCGGGCGGCTCGTCTTTGGCGAGCGAGCCTCGGTAAGTCTCGAAATCCATCCGCTTCCTCCTGGTCAAGGCAATGCATCAGCATACAGCAACGGGCCGATCAAGCGAGCAAGCGGTCGAGCCGGTCGCGCAGCCGATACCAGCCACCGACCACCGGCAGAAACCACGGATTGCCGGAATAGAGCGGGTGATCGGGGAAATCGTGCGTGTCGAAGCTGCAGGCATAGTTCGCGGCGCGGGCGATCTTGCGCGCTGTCTGCCACCCCAGATAGGTCATCATCGCAACCCCGCTGCCGTTGCAGCCGAGGCAATAATGGAGGCCCTCGCTCTGCCCCATATGCGGCAATGCGTCGAGGGTGAACGCGGTATTCCCGGTCCAGGCATGGGTGACCTTGACGCCCCGCAACTGCGGGAAGCGCGCGGTCATATAGCGATGCAGGATCGGCGCGCTGACCGCGGCGTCGACCTGGGTAAACCGGGCCCGGCCGCCAAAGATCATCCGCCGCCCATCGGGCGACATCCGGTAATAGCACAGCACCCGCCTGGTGTCCGACAAGGTGCGTCCCTTGGGGATCAGCGAGGCGGCGAGCTCCGTCGCTAATTCCTCGGTGGCGATGATGTGGCTGGCGATCGGGACGACGCGGCGTCTGAGCGCGGGGGTCAGATCGCCGGTGTAGCCGTTGGTGGCGATGACGACATCGCCGGCTGCAACCTCGCCCCGGCTGGTTTCGACCCGCCATCCGTTTCCAACCCGGACGATGCGGCCGACTGCGGCCTTGGCGCAGACCGCGACGGCACGTCGGCGGCAAGCATCGAGCAGTCCCTTGTAATAAAGCGCCGGATGCAATTTGCCCGACCGCTCGACGACCATGCCGCCGTGATAATAGCCGCTGGCGATCTCTTCACGCTGGCGCTCGCGGGGCACCATATAGGCGCCCGATTGCGCCGCCGCGTTGAGCAGTGCCAGCCGGCGGGACTGGGCGGCGAAATGCTTCCGCGTCCACGCCCCGACGAAACGGCCGCGCTTTTCCCAATGACAGTCGATCTGCTCTTCGCCGATCAGGCGGTCGATCAGGGCGAAGGCGTCGGCGGCGTCGGACAGAATATTCTCCGCCCGCTCGCCCTTTATGTCGATTGCCCGGCCGGTGAAGCTCTTGCCGAGATTGACTCCGCCGCTGACTGCCCCGCCATTGCGGGTACTGGCGCCAAAGCCGAGCTCGTTCGCTTCGAGCACGACGGCGTCGATGCCGTGCTTGACCAATTCCAGCGCGGTCGACAGCCCGGCGTAGCCGCCGCCGACGATCGCCACCCGCGCCGCTTTCGGCACCTCGGCGAGCTCGCCCGCCACCGGACGATAGGCTTCCCACCAATAAGGCGAGGGCGTGAAATCCCGGTGCAGAATGTCGGGGCTCAACATCAGCCTCAGCCTATCATCGCACGCCTCATGCAGCGAGCCGCGGATAACAGATCGTAACCACTTTCAATGCAATCATGGCCTCCGGATTCTCCAGTCGAAAGAGAGCAACATGGGGGCACAGCTGCATTCGCTGCCGATTCGCGATAAGTCGGCCGCGGCAGGTGCGACGGCGAACTCGGCCCTGGCTGGCCGCATCAGGCGGCTGGTTCTGTGGCCCGGTTTCCGCCGGTTACGCCGAACAGCGGCACTCGCGGTCCCGTACGCTCTCACTTTGGTCGCTGCCCTGCCGATAACCGCCGATAAGGCCTTGGCCGAGGACTTCCGGCGTTTTCCAATCCTGCATTTGACCGGGTCAAATCTAAGTCCTGACGCTGATCTGGCTTTGCTGTGCGATGATGCAGGACCGTCCAGACCCCGATTTCAGAATCAAAGAACCGGAGCCGTTTTTCCAATCACCGACCCGCATCTGCGAGCCATAGCCGAAAAGACGTGCAGCCAGGGTCTCCTCGGGGGCCAGGAAACCTCGACCGTAAGAATCGTCAACAACAGAGCCGAGCCGGTTTTTGTCGGCTACGACGGACCGATCACTTGGGGCAAGGACTGCGTCAAATCCGCAAACGGGGTCGAAATCGGAAAGCAGGGAACCTGCACCGCGACGGTGGTTGCCAATAACCAGTCGACCCGGTTTTGCGCGGCGGACGGCCGGGTGCCGAATTGCACGCAGACACAGGCCAATCACCTGACGATGATCGAGACCACCCCTCAAACATCTGCCGAATGTGCTTGGCTGGGTCGATCAGGCACCTGCATCTGGTACGACATCAGCTTGATACCGAGTTGGTGCACCGACACCGACTGGCAAAAGGACCGATGCAAGGGCGAGGGCGGCGCTTCCTACAACTACCCGGTGGAGCTGACTTGTCCCGCGGAAACGGCCTATACGTGCCGGGGCCCGACCAGCACGAAATATGGCTCGGAGAATATATCCGCAGAATTGCGGCAATCCTGACCCGCCGCCACCTCATTGCGTGGGCAACAGGCCGCAATGCGTCAACGCATATTTCTATCCGATGTATGACAAGCCGGAGAGCAGCTATGCGCCAAACTCGGTTTGTTCCCGGTGAGCAAATCTTGACGATTACGTTTCTATCTGGGCCGTAGTTCGCGGGGGACCGCAACCGGTCTCCGTAAAGTTACCGCTCCGCCAATGGCTTCGGCCGCAGCCGGCTGCTTGTCATCGCCGGTTGCCGCGTCCGACCGGAACGGCCTACAATCATGGCTGGTAAAGTCGATCGCGACCCAGGAGAGAAGCACAATGGCAGCCGCAACGCCCGATCAGGAAACAACACGCCTATATGGCGAGCTGGAAGATAAGCTCCTCGCTCGCGATCAGGTCGGCGGCAGCCGGGTTTATTATGAGCTGATTCGGCGCGGCCGGCCGTTGCCGGAAATCATGGCCCAGGCGGTGCGAATCCATGCACCCTATACGCACGTGCCATACCATCAGCGCATCGACGACGGCTTTCCCAACTTCGTCAACAACGACCATTGCCTGCTCTCGGCGCGCGCCGCGATCAATCTTCAGCGGATGCTGCCGGAGAAGCTGGCCGCGCTGCCATTGGCGCAGACCATCTGGTACATCCCCTCGGGACTCGATATCTGGAACCAAAAGATCCTCAAGGCGCCTGGCCATTATGCGACCCGCGGCTACAAGATGCCGAATACCGAGCCGCCAAAGCCGGTCGTCTATTGGCCGGACCAGGAGCCGGTGCGCGAATCCGGCCCGCTCGGCGAGCGCCTCAACAACTGGCTGACCCTGGTCGAGCGCGGCCAGGTCATCGACGCCTACCGCACCTTTCTCGGCCTGATGGAGGAGACGGAGCACCGCAAGGAGGTGCTGGCTCAACTCGTTTTCGCCGGGCTGATCGATGTTCAGGACCGCATGCTGTACAACCGCTCCTACACGACCGGGCACAAGGCCTATCGCGCCCGTTCGGTGGTCGAGATCGGCAACGCGGTCGGCTGGGACAACGCCCACGATGTGCTCTATGCAGGCGCGCTGGACATTGCCGTCGGGCCGCGCTGGCATTCGGTCTACGAGATGGCGTGCAACATCGTCACGATGTTCATCGAAGGCGCCGAGGTCCACGCCGTCCCGCAAGGCGGCACGACCGAGCGCGAGCGTTCGCTGCTGACCAATACCGGCGATTTGTCCGCGGGCGAGACCGACGAGCTGGTCGACGCGCTGATTCGCCAGCACGAGCCGGCCTACATCGAGAAGATCAGCGCGCTGCTGCGCGCCGGCACATCGCCGCGGCGCATCGTCGACGCGATCCAGCTGGCGGCCGCGCAGGTCGTGCTCGAGACCGATGGCCCGAACGCGTTCTCGATGCCGCAGCACACTTACGAGTATTGCAACACACTCGGCTGGTTCTACGACAATTTCGAACACCCGCAGCGACTGAAGCTGCTCTATGTCGCCGGCTCGATGGTCAATCAGGCGGCGTGGAACCAGAAGCACATGGGCTGGGTCAAATCGGAACCGATCAACGCGCCGGCCGGCGCCGACCGCCTGACCGGAGCCCAGATCATCGGGCGTCTCGAAGACGCGATGACGGCGTTCGACACCGCGCAGTCGGTGGCTTGGACAAGGGCGTATCTCGACAGTGGCGAGGATCATTCGCCGCTGGTGCAGCGGCTGGCCCTGATGGCGACGCGTTTCGGTAACGACCCGCATAACCAGGAAATCCCGCAATGCCTGTTGCAGGATTACGGCAAGAACCAATGCGCCGACCGCGCGCGGCTGTTGCTCGCCTGCGCGCACATTTCCGCCGGTCACCGCAAATACGGCGACACCTTCGAAGCCAGCCGCCGCTTCGGCGAGGCGATGGGTCTGGCCGAACTGCACTGAGAGCCCGCCGGCGCCGGCAGCCCCGCGCCTTGGGAGTACAGGGCGAGAAGATTTCGGTGAGCCTCCGCCGTGACCGCGGCTGACCCTTTCCAGGCACGATTTGCGGCGCCAAAGAAGGGCAAAGCCGGAGAACTGCGCCGCGGCTGGACCACCGGCGCCTGCGCCACGGCCGCCACCAAGGCCGCCTTCATCGGCTGGATAACAGGTGAGTTCCCGGACCCGGTCGAGATCCTGTTGCCGCGCGGCGCACGGGTCGGCTTCGCGCTGGCCTGCCACGATCAGACACCCGATGGCGCCAGCGCCGGGGTGGTCAAGGATGCCGGGGACGACCCGGATGTTACCAATGGGCTGCTGATCGTCTCGACGGTCCGCCCCGGCCCGGCCGGCGGCGGCATCGTCTTTCGCGCCGGGCCCGGCGTCGGGACGGTCACGCGGGCCGGACTGCCGATCCCGCCGGGCGACCCCGCGATCAACCCGGCGCCGCGTAAAATGATCCGCGACGCCGTCGCCGAAGCCGCCTCGTCCTTGGGCAGCGCAACCGACATCGAGGTCGAGATCTCGATCCCCGGCGGCGAGGCGGTCGCGCGCAAGACACTCAACCCGCGGCTCGGCATCGTCGGCGGGCTGTCGATCCTCGGCACCACCGGGATCGTCGTGCCGTATTCCTGCTCCGCTTGGATCCACAGCATCTATCGGGGGATCGACGTAGCGCGCGCCGCCGGGCTTGCACATGTCGCGGGGTCGACCGGCGCGACTTCCGAGGCGGCGGTCCAGCTATTGCACGGACTGCCGGAGCACGCGCTGATCGACATGGGCGACTTCGCCGGCGGCATGCTGAAATACCTGCGCCGCCATCCCCTGCCCCGCCTCACCGTGGCCGGCGGCATCGCCAAGATCGCGAAGTTGGGCCAGGGTCTGCTCGATCTTCATTCCCGCGCCGGGGCAATCGATTTTGATTGGCTGGCCCAGCGCCTGGCCGAGGCCGGCGGCGACGCCGAGACCGCCGCCGCCGCGCGCGCCGCCAATACCGCGCTGGAAATCTATCAGATGGCTGAAGCGATCGGTGTGCCATTGGCTGCGGTCGTTGCCGAGCATGCCTGGCGCACGGCCGCTCAGGTGCTGGCCGGAGCCGCCACCGAGCTGGAGATCGCGATCTTCGACCGTCAGGGCCGCCTTGCCGGACGAGCCCCTTTCCGTTCGGTCGCTTGAGCGGTCTGCGCCGTGGCGGAAGGGCGGAAGCGGCGCCGGTAATCCGGGGAATAGAGCGCGCTGTCGCGAAAGCCGCCCGGGTCGAGCGCCGGGCCGACAAGGATCACCGCCGTCCGTTCCAATGCCTCGGCGCGCACCAGAGCGGCGATCTCGCCGAGCGGGCTCTCAATGATGCGCTGATCCGGCCAGGAGGCGCGCCACACCACCGCGGCCGGGCAGTCGGCGCCGTATGCCGGGAGCAATTCGTGGACGACCTTCTCGATCGCATGGACTGAGAGGTGGATCGCGAGCGTCGCCCGCGTCGCCGCAAACGTCCCCAAGCCTTCGGTCGCCGGCATCGCCGAGGCGCGGCCGGAGGTCCGGGTCAACACCACCGACTGCGCCACTTCCGGCACCGTCAATTCGCGTCGCAACGCCGCCGCCGCCGCCGCGAAAGCCGGTACCCCGGGGGTCACGGTATAGGGGATGCCGAGGCCATCCAGCCGGCGGATCTGTTCGCCGAGCGTGCTCCAGACCGACAGATCGCCCGAGTGCAGGCGGGCGACATCCTCGCCCCGCGCGTGGGCGCGCAGGAACTCGGCGGTAATGCCGTCGAGATCGAGCGGCGCGGTGTCGATCCGGCGGGCATCCGACGGGCACCAGTCGAGGATCTCGGGCGGGACCAGCGAGCCTGCATAAAGACAGACCGGGCAGCGCTCGATCAGGTCGCGGCCGCGCACCGTGATCAGGTCGGGCGCGCCGGGGCCGGCGCCGATGAAGTGGACGGTCATGCCGGATTGCGCCTCACGGCTTTTCCGTTGTCCATTGGGTGATCGGCAGCGCCGTCCGCCAGCCATGCAACCCGCCGAGCGGCTCGGCGCGGGCAATCGCGATGCGCCGCAGGGCGCCGCCGTGGCGGGCAAACAGATCGGCCAACAGCGCCTCGGTCTCAAGCGTCACGGCATTGACGACGATCCGCCCGCCGGGTTGCAGCGCGGTCCAGGCGCTCTCGAACACCGCCGGGTCCGAGGCGCCGCCGCCGATAAAGACCGAGTCCGGCGCGGGCAACGCGGCAAGCGCCTCGGGCGCTCGTCCGACGACCACGTCGAACGCATCGACGCCGAGCTCCGCGGCATTGCGCCGGATACGCGCGGCGCGCTCCGCGTGTTGCTCGACGGCGATGCAGCGATTATGGCGATGGCGCAGGCACCATTCGATGCCGACCGAACCCGACCCGGCGCCGATATCCCACAGCAATTGACCCGCCCGCGGCGCGAGTGCGGCGAGGGTGACCGCGCGGATTTCCGCTTTGGTCAGCTGCCCGTCATGCTCGAACCAGGCATCGTCGAGACCGGGGGTCAGGGTCACCACCCGCGCCCCGCGCGCACCCGCGACTTCGATCGCCACCGTGTTCAACGGGTCGATCCCGGCGAGATCGAAATCCGCAGCTTGGGTTCGACGGACGCGCTCGCGCGGCGCCGCCCATCGCTTCGAGCACCGTCACCGTCGAGTTCCCGAAGCCGCGGGCGGTCAGCAGCGCAGCTAGCCGGCCCGGCGTCTGCGCCGTCCCAGCTCAGCGCCAGGATACGAGCTCGCGGCTGCAAATATGGGATAACCCGCTCCACCGCCCGCCCATGCAGGCTCAGGCACTCGCAATCGGGCAAGGACCAGCCGAGCCGAGCCGCGGCGAGGCTGAAAGCGGAAGGAAGCGGGAAGCACAAAATCTCTTCGGCGGGCATCAGGCGCGCCAGTTCCGCGCCGACGCCGTAATGGAAAGGGTCGCCGGTCGCCAGCACACAGGTCGGCCGGCCGCGGCGCTGCATAATCATCGCATAGGCGTCGGAAAGCGGCGTCGGCCAAGCGAGCGTTCGCGCCGCGATCGGCTGGACGAGCCGCAGATGCCGCGCGCCGCCAACCACGAACTCGGCCGCGTCGAGAATCTCCAGGGCGGCATTCGACAGGCCTCGCCGACCATCCTCGCCGACGCCGAGGATCGACAGCCACGGCCGCGGCGCGGCTGGACTGGACAGACGATCAGGCATCGGCGAAGACACCCGGATGCGTATCCTTATTCTCGGTGGAACGACCGAAGCCTCGGCGCTCGCGGCGAAACTCGCCGAGCGAGCCGATATCGACGCGATCTTGTCCCTGGCCGGGCGCACCGCCAACCCGCGCCCGTCGCCGCTGCCGAGGCGAATCGGCGGTTTCGGCGGCGCCGAAGGTCTGGCGCACTGGCTGACCGAGCACCAAACCGACGCGGTCGTCGATGCCACCCACCCGTTCGCCGCGATGATGTCGCGCAACGCCGCCGCCGCCTGCCGGCGCCTGGGCCTGCCATTGCTGGGGCTGCGCCGGCCGCCCTGGCGCGCCCAGCCAGGTGATCGTTGGATCGAGGTCGCGACGATGGCGGATGCGGTCCCGGCGCTGGGACCGACGCCACGCCGCGTCTTTCTGACGATCGGCCGGCTCGAGCTGGCGCCCTTCGCCACGGCCCCGCAGCACTTCTATTTGGTGCGCTCGATAGAGCCGGTCGGCGACGCGCTGCCAGCGCCGCGGGTCAGCACGCTGCTCGCCCGGGGGCCATTCGACAAGGCCGGCGAGCGAGCGCTGTTGGAAGGCGAACATATCGATATCATTGTCACCAAGAACTCCGGCGGTTCGGCCACCTATGCCAAGATCGCTGTGGCCCGCGCGCTCGGGCTGCCGGTGGTCGTCGTCGCGCGGCCGGAAAAACCGGCGGTCACCGAAGTCGAGAGCGTCGCCGCGGCGCTGGACTGGATCGACGCTCAACAACGGGTTCCGCTGCTGCGCGGCGTGTAGACATAAGGGACGGCGCCGCCGCCGCGGGCGATCCGCCGGGTCGCGGTCGCGCC
Organism: uncultured Alphaproteobacteria bacterium; assembly: GCA_963785565.1. Taxonomy (GTDB): domain Bacteria; phylum Pseudomonadota; class Alphaproteobacteria; order ATCC43930; family CGMCC-115725; genus AP-15. The sequence continues at coordinate 84,922 of CAWAVV010000020.1, forward strand.
GATCACGACGATCGTCGCCATGTCGGCGGCAACGGAGCCAGCCTCGCCGAGGCGTTCGACCGCGATCCGCTCCTCGGGTCGGCCGACGGCATGGGCGAAGATGACCGGCGTGTCGGGATCGCGCATCTCGGCAACGATTCGCAGCGCGTCTTCGAGCTGGTGCGGGCGGGCCTTCGATGCCGGGTTGTACAGGGCAATCACGAAATCGGCGGCGGCAGCCGCGCGAAGCCGCTGTTCGATAGTGGCCCACGGCTTCAGATTGTCGGACAGCGAGATCGCGCAGAAATCGTTGCCCAACGGTGCGCCGACCCGCGCTGCCGCCGCTAGCATCGCGGTGACGCCCGGCTCGACCCGGATGTCCAGGTCGCGCCACGCCGGCGGCCCCTGCTCGACGGCCTCGAACACGGCCGCGGCCATTGCAAACACGCCGGGGTCGCCTCCTGAAACAACGACCACCCGCCGCCCCTGAGACGCGCGGTCGAGCGCCAGCCCGGCGCGGCCGAGTTCGCTGCGGTTGTCGAAGCCATAACGCTGCTGGCCGGGCGTCTCGGGTACGCGGTCGAGATAGGTGCTATAGCCGACCAGATCGGTCGCCGCTTCCAGTGCAGCCGATGCCGCGGGTGTCAGCCATTGCGGGGCGCCCGGGCCGAGGCCGACCACCGTCAAACTCCCCGGCGCCTTCATCCGCGGCGCCCCCGGCCAGGCACCAGGATCAGCGAGAAATAGGGCGCGCTACCCTCGGCCATGTCGGCGATCGGGCTGATGCGCTGACCCGGCATCGTCGCGCGCTCGACATAGATGGCCCTATCGAGCAGCCCGGCGGCGGCGAGCGCGTCGCGCACCTTGGGCAGGTTCCGCCCCAGTTTGATGATCACTGCGGCATCCGTCGCTCCGAGGCGCTCCACGAGATCAGCATAGCGCAAGGTCGCGGGAAGGACGGTCAGTACATCGTCGGCCCAGCCGATCGGCATGCCCGCGCCCGCGCTCGCGCCCGCCATGCCGGTAATGCCGGGCACGATTTCGATCGCCACCCGGTCCTTCAAGCGCAGCCACAGATGGGTAAACGAGCCGTAGAAGAACGGGTCACCCTCGCACAGCACCGCCACCGAACGCGCGGTGGCGATCTCGTCGATCAAGCGTGCCGCGGCTCGATCGTAGAAGGCGCTGATCGCCGCGGCGTAATCGGGATCGGCGAGCGGGATTTCGGTTGTTACCGGATAGTAGAGCGGCAATTCGCGGCCGGGATCGGGGCCGATCACGGCATCGGCGATGGTGCGGGCGTGGCCGCGTTCGCCCTTCTTGGCGAAATGCACGACGCGGTCGGCGGCACGCAGCACCTTTAACGCCCGCATCGTCACGTAGTCAGGGTCACCGGGCCCCAGCCCGACGCCGACAAGGCGCGCGGCCGAGGGCCAATCGCCGTTGGTCGGGCTCATTCTGCCGCGCTCGCCAGCGCGTTTATCGCCGCCGCCGCGATCGCGCTGCCGCCGCGCCGACCATGCACGACGAGAAAAGGAACGCGCCGGTCTTGCGCCAGCGCGCGCTTTGCCTCGGCCGCGCCGACAAAGCCGACCGGCACGCCGATGACCGCGGCCGGCAAGGGCGCCCCTTCGTCGAGGATTTCGAGCAGCCGGAACAGCGCTGTCGGAGCATTGCCGATGACCACGACGGCATCGCGCAGGCGCTCGCGCCACAGCTCGACCGCGGCGGCGCTGCGGGTGGTGCCGAGCGTCCGCGCCAACCCCGGTACGCGCGGATCGTCGAGGGTGCAAACCAAGTCATTGGCAGCCGGCAGGCGTGCGCGGGTGACGCCATGCATGACCATCTTGGAGTCGCACAAAATCGCGGCGCCGCTCCTCAGCGCGGCTTCGCCGGCTTCAGCGAAATCCGGCGACAGCTCCACATCGCGCGGCAGATCGGTCATGCCGCAGGCGTGGATCATGCGCACGACGACCCGCTCCGCCGCGCCGGCGAAACCAGCCAGATTCGCCTCGGCGCGGATCGCCGCAAACGAGCGCCGATAGATTTCGGCGCCGTCGCGAAGGTAGTTGCGCGAACTCATATCTCTGCTGCGGAGAACCGCGATGCGAGGTCGGCGCGGGTCTGAACCGATGATAGACGCCGCTCGATGTCGGCGATCGAGAGACGGCCGACGGCGGGATAGCGCGGGGTTCCCTCGACGGCGACCCGATAGGCGCCATTGTCGCCCACCAAGGTCAGTGCGGCCGGGCCTGGATGGGCGCAGCCCTTGGCGCACCCCGAAACATGAATTTGGCCGCCGGTTTGCAGCAACGGGCGCGCAATCGCCGCGAGCCGGGGCGCATCGCGCCGCGTCATGACCGAGGCATTGGCGCAATCCGGTTGCCCCGGACAGGCGAAGACAGCGAGGCGCGGATCGTCAGGATCGGTGATCAGCCCGGCTCCGGACGCCAAATCGATCAAGGTCCCGAGGTCCTGCCGCCGCACCTCCGGAATCACGATGCCGCGCCACGGCGACAGACGCACCTCGCCGGAGCCGAACCGCTCCGCCAAGCTCGCGATTTGCGTCAACTGGTCAGCGTCGCATCGGCCAAACGGCAGTGCGAGAACAGCGCTTGCCCGGTCGCCCGGCATCGGCAGAGGGCCGGCACGCGGCGCCAATGGGCGCTGCGTCGGCACAGTCGGTGGCGCGAGCCGGGCAACATCGGCAAGTCTGCCGCGCAGATCGGCCGGGGCGTCCCGCATCGCCAACGACTTCCCGCTCCTGACCGCCTCGGCGAAGTCGGTCAGCATCGCGGCAAGCGCCGACGGCAGCGGCGATGGTGACGTCGTTCCGCACCAGCGCGGCCCATCTTGCGCGGCGAGACCGACGGCGATGCTGCTGCTGGAGACGGCGATCGCGTAAATCTCGGCATCGAGCTCGACCAGCGGGAACCGCCCGCCGCCGTCGACCACGATCGCGAGCTTGCCGGGAAGCCCCTCGACCGACCGCAGCGCGGCTTCGACCCGTAGCGCGAGCGCAGCCGCATCGACATGGTCGGTCCGGTCGAGGCCGGCGAACGGCGAGACGATCGTGCGGCGCGTTACGGGGCCGGCTAGGCCGGCGGCGGCAAGCTGCCCGACCAGCGCTGGGTGCGAATAGGCAAAAACGCCGCGGACCTGCAGATTGCCCCGGCTGGAAACGTCGAGCAGCCCGTTCCCGCAGCTTCGCGCCGCCGTGGCGATTGCCTGCAACTGCCCGGCGGTAAGCCTGCCGAGAGGCGGATGCAGCCGCACCAGCAGACCGTCTCCGGTCGGCATCGGGTGCAATACGTCCGGGCACCAACCGCGCTTGAACGGTCGCGGCTGGTGAAATTCCGGCGTCGGCTCGGCTGGTTGATCTGCGGTCAAGCGTGCGGTCCCCGGCAACGCGCTATCCGTCACCCGCAAGCCGGCCGCGCCCGCCGAGAAATGGGCCCGCCCCGCCGGTACACCCCGCCCGGCGCGCTCGCACGTGACCACGAGCGGATGGCCGGTTTCCTGGCTTGCGGGTCGTCGCCAGACGCGCCACCTTCCCAGGCATCAGCCCAGTGGTTTCAGAGCGCTTGGCTCGCCGCTCACAGTTGCGGGGGCAGCCGCGGCATGGGCGGACTGACGCCGCACCGCGTTCCCGTTTGATCCCCTCGGGGAACCATCCGTCGAGAAGGGTAAGAGCAGACGCCGGCGCGGTCAACGCCGCCGGTTCAGCCTCCGGAGCAGTTCAGACGGATCCGAGCCGCCGACGGATTACGGGATCTCGTAGACCGCCACCTCGTCGGCGATGCCGCGCAACGCGCGCGGTTGCGACATCGGCTGCAGGCCGCTCTTCTGCAGCAGGATCGAAGCCTGCGGATGGGTGACGACCGGACCCGTCGCCATGATGGTCCGCGAATCCGCCAGAGCCTGCACCCGGGCGGCGATATTGACGGTCTGGCCGAAATAATCCTGCCGATCGTTCAGTATGACCGCCAGGCACGGCCCCTCGTGGATGCCGATCTTGAGCAGCAAATCGTCCTCGTCGTTGTGACCGTTATGCCCGTTGCCGCCGTTGCCCAAATGGCGCATCGCCTCGCGCATGCGCAGTGCGGCGGCAACCGCCCGGTCGGGGGTCGAAAAGGTCGCCATGACCGCATCGCCGATGGTCTTGACCACCGCCCCGGCTTCGGCGGCGACGATCTCGTTGAGGACCTTGAAATGCGCGCGCACCAGATCGAAGGCGGCAAGATCGCCGACCCGCTCGTAAAGCTCGGTCGAGCCTTTGAGATCGGTGAACAGAAAAGTCAGGCTGGTGATCTTGAGCCGCTGCTCGGCATCGATCGTGTTGGTGCCGTAAAGGTCGCGAAACACCTGGTTGGTCAAGAGCCGCTTGGCGGTCAGGAAGGGTTTGCGCCGGCCGAGCAGCTCGTGCAGCTTGTCGTTGGCGATCCACAACCCCGGCAATACCCGCGTATCGGCGCGGTTCTCCAGCGACAGGCGCAGCGGCCCGGGGCGGAGCTCCAAGGTTCCGGTCGGCGAGCGCAGCTTGTCGAGAACAATCGTCAGGTTCTGGCGCTCGCGCGTCGGCTCGCCCTTGACGTCGAGGAATTGGGTGCCGTGCGTCACCGGGTCGATAACGATCACGAACTGCGCCGGCAGTTGCAGCGAAAGCAGCGCCTTTCCGCCCGGCGGCAGCTCGACCGAATTCGAGGACGATTTCCTGAAGCAGCTCCTCGAAATTGTCGGGGACATCGATGCCCGAGCCCCAGAACACCTGGCGAAAATACTCGTTGAAGGCCAGCTCGTCCGGGTCGTGCGCGGCGATCTTGCGCACCCGCCGACTGACCGTGAACGTCACCTCGACGATCTCGTCGAGCGTCGGCGTGTACCCGGCCGCGCACCAGCCGCAGGCATACTCGTCCTTGTCGACGCTCTTCAACGTCGTGCTGGAATTGAGCACCCCGCCGCAGCCCGGACACAGCACGTTCCACGACAGCTCGAAGATCCCGAGCCGCGCCGCATGCAGAAAGGCGGCAATCACGTGCTCCTCGTCGAGCCCGGTCTTCGCCGCAAAATCCAGCACATTGATCCGGCAAAGGGCGCGGTCCGGAGCATCCCGAACCAACGCGTCGATCGCCTCGGCAGTATCCGGATCGGCCGACTGCCGCAGAACCGCAAACAGACTTTTGGCTTCGCTCATCGTTGCATCCCCATCGCGCATCCGTGAGCTCCGGGCGAGCTTCGGGCTGCGAGAGTCCTTTGCCGATCGGCGCTATCGACTACCCGTCATCGCAATGTCGCCATCACCCGACAGTTATTTGGTGACGAATCGAGCTAGCGCCAGCGTTGCCTCCCGCCACCTGTTGCCATCATGCTGTCAGCATCACCGGGTGATAATGGCTCATGAGACGCGCGGACCGGCTGTTTCAGATCATTCAGATCCTGCGGCGTACGCCTAAGCCGACGACCGCCGACGCGCTCGCCGCCGAACTCGAGACCTCCAAGCGGACGGTCTATCGCGACATCGCCGACCTGATCGGCCAGCGCGTGCCGATCCGAGGCGAGGCCGGGGTCGGCTACGTCTTGCAGGCGGGGTTGGACCTGCCGCCTCTGATGTTGACTCCCGACGAGATCGAGGCTGCCGTGCTGGGAGCCCAATGGGTGGCCCGCCACAGCAATTCGGCCCTGGCCAGGGCGGCCGAGGATCTGATCGCCAAGATCGGCGCCGTCGTACCGGAACGGCTTCGGCCCTATGTGCTCGAGCCGGCCACCGAAACACCGCCAGCGCGCGGCCTCGCCGCCGATGGTCTCGACATGGCGCGCGTACGCAATCAGATACACGCGGGCCGTAAGATCGCGCTGCGCTATCGCGACGAACAGGGCCGAGAGAGCGAGCGCGTCGTCTGGCCGGTGACGGTCGGTTACATGGAGACCGTCCGCCATTTGATCGCTTGGTGCGAGTTGCGCCAGGACTTCCGAAGCTTTCGGACGGACCGGGTGACCGCAGCCGGGTTCCTCGACGAACGCTACCCAGAGCGACCTAGCGCACTCAGGGCCAAATGGCGGCGGACCCTAACGCGCACCAACACGTCGACCGCCTAGCATCGTCGACCGCCAGCGCAGAACGGAGGGCTGGGTGGCGATGAGCTCCGGCCTACTCGGCCGCTTCCGCCTTTTCGATCGGTAGTGGCTCGGTGCCGGTCCACGGATGCTCGGCCACATCGAAAAGGATGCCCTCGGGTCCGTAGAATTTGACCTCGAAGCCTCCGATCCGCTCGGCCTCGGCCTGGTCCATGTAGTGCTTTCCGCCGAGGGCCTCGAGCTTTTTGCCGGCCTTTTCGACATCCTCGACCAGGATCCCGAAATGGTGCAGCCCGGCATAGTCCATGCCCTTGCCGAGCTGGTCGGTCTTGAACCGTAGGATCGCCAGATCGATCGTGCCGTCGCTCAGATGGTGGCCATAGGCAAGCGGCCCGTCGTTCGAGCGAACGATCTTGAAGTCAAAAGCCTTGACATAGAAATCGGCCATCGCGTCGGGGTCCTTCGCAGCGATGGCTATGTGACGCAGCTTGGCCATGTCGGCCTCCTTGGTTGCCATTGGTCCGATAATCGGTCGCTCCGCGTAAACGGGGAAGGGTAAGCGGCGAAACCCATAGCCCCGGATCCCGATTACGCGGGAACGACGAATGAGGAATTCTTACCAGAAGCGCGCTGACCCTAGGTTCGGTAGCTGGGATCGAGCCGGTCGAGCATGCGCAGCAATGCCGGCCATTCGCGCTGACCCTGGAGGCGCGGCATGTTGCCGGCAAATTGGGCGGCCTGGCGCTCGCAGGTGTCGGGCGACGGGATCACCATTTTGGCGCCGGAGGCAACCGCGGCCTGGATCTTCAACTGCGCCTCGGCCGAGCGCTCGAAATGGTAGGTCAACGAAAATGCCTCGGCCACATTGCGCCCGGTCGCCAACAGGCCGTGATTGCGCAACACCAGAACCGGATGGTTGCCGATGCTGTGCTGCAGCCGCTCGCGCTCGTCCATGTCGAGCGACACACCTTCGTAATCGTGATAGCCAAGCCGGTTGTAGAACCGCATCGCCCATTGCGAAAGCGGCAGCAGCCCCTCTTCGAGCGCGCCGACCGCGATGTCGGCCTCGGTGTGGGTGTGAACGACGCAATCGACATCGGACCGGCCGAGATAGATCGCGCCGTGAATAACAACCCCGGCGTTGATCGGCTCATATTCGGACGGCTCGATCAGATGGCCGTCCGAAATATCGACTTTCAGCAGGTTCGAGGCGGTGATCTCGTCAAACATCAGCCCGGAGGGGTTGATCAGCATCTGGTCGGGGTGGCCCGGCACCCGCGCCGAATTGTGGGTCAATACCAGATCGTCCCAGCCGAAATGCGCGATCAGCCGGTAGCAGGCGGCGAGATCGACCCGCACCCCCCATTCCTCCGCGCTGATATGGCCGGCCGGTGCGAAACATTGGCTTCAAGCGTATCCATAACCTCTCCTCTGTAGGATGGGTTGAGAGTAGCGAAACCCATCGCCCCGGCCACATGCAATTATTGATGGGCTTCGCCGCGCTCAGCCCATCCTACGAACTGCTCTCTTTGCGGTGATCGAAACCAGAGACGATTAAACTGGGGTGAACATCGGCACCGGCGGGCCGCCTTCGCTGGGCTTGAACACCAGCTTCACCGCCTGGCCGATGCGGATCTTGTCGAGGTCGCAATCGACGATGTTGGTCATCATCGTCGGGCCCTCGGCCAAGGTCACATAGGCGATCGCGTAGGGGATCGGGGCGCGGCGCATCACGCTGTAAGTATAGATCGTGCCGTTGCCCGAAACCTGCTGCAACCGGGTCTTGTCGCTAAAGCAGACCGGGCAAAAGGCGCGCGGATAATAGTGCACGGCGCCGCAGGCGTCGCACTTGCCGACCATCAGCTTGCCCTCGGCGGCGGCGTCCCAAAACGCCTTGGTTTCGAGATTGGGCACCGGGGCTTGGATCTTGCGCTCCTGGCTCTGCATGACCGTCACTCCCGCTCCATGATCACGGTCGCCGCCCCATGGCGGGTGCCGAGCGAGCCGCCGGTGCCGTGCGCCAACGCCAGATCGCAATTCGGCACCTGCACCTTGGGATGCGCCTCGCCGCGCAACTGGCGCACCGCCTCGACCACCTTGGTCAATCCGCCCCGGTTCGACGGGTGATTGTTGCACAACCCGCCGCCATCGGTGTTGAACGGTAGTTTGCCGGTGCCCGAGATCAGATTGCCGTCGGAAACAAACCTTCCGCCCTGCCCTTTCTCGCAAAAGCCGAGATCCTCGATCTGCATCAACGACGGTGATCGTAAAGCTGTCGTAGATCGAGGCATATTTGATGTCGGCGGGCTTGACCCCGGCCTCGGCAAAGGCCGCCGGCCCCGACCAAACAGCCCCTGAATAGGTCAGGTCGATCTGCCCGCCCATCTGGTGCTTGGGCGCCTCGCCGGCGCCGATGATCTTGACCAATGGCCGCTTCAGGCTCTTCGCCACTTCGGGGCTGGCGACGATGATGGCGCCGCCGCCATCGCTGATCACGCAGCAATCGAGCCGGTGCAGCGGGTCGGCGATCATCGGCGAATTGACCACGTCCTCGACCGTGACCACGTCGCGCAGCATCGCATGCGGATTGTATTGCGCATGGTGCGAGGCCGCGACCTTGACCCAAGCGAGCTGCTCGCTGGTGGTGCCGTATTGGTGCATGTGCCGCATCGCGCACATCGCATACATATTCGCGGTCGCCGGCGCATAGGGGTTCTCGAACGCGGTCTCGGCCGACTGCACCGTCGCTGGGCGCGGGGCGGTGCCGGTCGCCTGCCCCTCGGTGCGCGGCCTTCCGGCCAGGGTGATCAGCGCGATCGAGCATTTGCCGGCCGCTATCGCCTCGGCCGCATGCCCGACCTGCAGCAGGTAGGACGACCCGCCGGTGTCGGTCGAATCCCAGTGCCGCAATTTGAGCCCGAGATAGTCGATCATCGACAGCGCCCCGAGCCCCGGCGTGTCGCCGGCGGCGCAGAAATATCCGTCGATGTCGTTCTTGCCGAGCCCGGCATCGGCGAGCGCGCCCTGGGCGCATTCGGCATGCAGCTGGAACAACGATTTGTCGTCGGCCTTGCGCGTCGGATGCTCAAAGATCCCGACGATATTGGCCTTGCCTTTGATGCTCATCGGCGGCTGGTCCTCCCCATGGCGCCTGGCGCATGTAAGCCTCCCCAATCGGATACCGTTCGGCGCTCGCGGTCAATCCCGGATCGCGCGAGCAAGCATCTTGCTGAAGCGGCCCAACGAAGCTTTATCCCGGTCTAGTTGACCAAGCGGCGGAGCGACGCATGAGCGAGAGCAAAAATAACTCTGAGGCAAAGACGCCCCTGTCGCGGCCGATCGACCGGGCGGCAGACGGCAAGGAGGCGGCGCCGCGCGAACCCGGCAACTTGCTCGGCGTCACCTTCATCGCCGAGGATTTCGACGAGCCGTTGCCACCGGATATTCAGTCGGCCTTCCAGGGTGGTGCGTGAGAGGCCTTTTCACATTTTCCCGCGACGGAACAGGCGGGAAATAGAAGAGAGGTACGCCGTGGGACCGCTCGCCGGGATCAAGATCATCGAACTGGCCGGGATCGGGCCGGGGCCGATGTGCGCGATGCTGCTCGCCGACATGGGCGCCACGGTGCTGCGCATCGACCGGCCGGGCGGCAGCGATCTCGGGCTCGCGCGGCCGTTGCGCTACGACCTGCTGCTGCGCGGCCGCCGGTCTGTCGCGGTCGATCTCAAATCCGCGGACGGAAAGGCGCTGGCCTTGCGCCTCGTCGAGCGCGCGGACGGGCTGATCGAAGGGTTCCGCCCCGGCGTCACCGAGCGGCTCGGGCTCGGCCCCGACGATTGCCTCGCGCGCAATCCGCGCCTCGTCTATGGCCGCGTCACCGGCTGGGGCCAGGACGGGCCACTGGCGCAGGCGGCCGGACACGACATCAACTACATCTCCCTCGCCGGAGCTCTCCATGCATTCGGCCGCCGCGGCCAGCCGCCGACCCCGCCGTTGAACTTGCTCGGCGACTTCGCGGGCGGCTCGCTCTATCTCGCTTTCGGACTGGTCTGCGGCATTCTCGAAGCGCGCCGTTCCGGGCAGGGCCAAATTGTCGACGCGGCGATGATCGACGGCGTCGCGTCGTTGATGACCGCGGCGGTTGGCGCGGTCGCGGCCGGGCTTTCGACCCACGAGCGCGGGACCAACCACCTCGATACCGGCGCACATTTCTACAACGTCTACGAATGCGCCGACGGCGGCTGGATCTCGATCGCGCCGATCGAGGGCAAGTTCTACGCCGAACTGTTGCGCCGCCTCGACATCGACCCGGCGACCATGCCGCCGCAAATGGACCGCGCGCGCTGGCCCGAGGCACAGGCCCAGTTCGCCGAGCTGTTCAAGACCCGCACCCGGGACCAATGGTGCGCCTTGCTCGAAGGGACCGACGCCTGCTTCGCGCCGGTGCTGACCACCGACGAAGCGCCGCGATCACCCGCACAACGCCGCGCGGCGGACCTATGTCGAGATCGACGGCATCGTCCAGCCGGCCCCGGCGCCGCGCTTCTCGCGCACCGTTCCCGACCTGCCGATCCCGCCGCACGCCGAGCGGCCCGAAAAGGCCGAAGCCGCCCTCGCCGCTTGGCTCGACCCGGCCGAGATCGCGGCGTCAAAGCCGCCGGCACACTCGGTTGAGGAGGGGTCTCAGCCGGCACCGATGCCCCGTCCGGTTTAGCGCGATACCCGCTCAGCCGTGCCCTGAAACACCGGCAAGCCCGCACGAGCCTCCTGAAAGGTCTAATCATTTGAATTTGAGACCCTTGGAAGGCTGCAAACAGGTCAAACTGGGGATTCGGCCCGCCGTCCATCAACTTGCGATGGCCCGTGCAGTCGGGGTCGACCGTGTAGGTCGCTGGCGTGCCCGAACTATACCTAATCGTGCCGTTGACGCTGACCGTCGTCCTCTCGCCGGTGCCGGTGCCGTCGCCGTTGAAATTGATCGATTCCACAAGAGCGTATGAAGTGCGGCGGTTCCGACGATGTTAAAGCCCGAAGCGGTGAAGAGATACCGACCCTTGCAGAGTAGCGAGGCAGCACGGCTTTGTGTCGTCGTCTTTTTCGTCCCCCGTGCAAAACCGGTCAGGCAAACACTATCGCGCCGGCCCAGCACTACTGATGAGATTTCCCCATCGCCTCACTGCTGCTTTCATGCGTACCCTCTCCATCTTGGTTTTCAGCGATCGACCGTCTTCGCCCGAAGTGATCGGCGGCGCCAGGTTAAGCCCGGGATAGATCAGACCCGCTCGACGGAGGGTGCGCTATGAGACGACGTTAAAAAATTCTGAATTTGTATTAAATTGTTGGAAGATTTCGGGCCGCGCGGGAGGCGCAGCATGGATGCGCTCGCCACGGCGATATTTTCCTGTTCCAGGGTTTCCGCCTCGACCGGCGCGGCGGTGTCCTGTTCGGGCGCGATCCACAAGGTGTTTTCGCGCCGATAGCGATCGGCAGGCGGGCGCTCGACATTCTCGGCGTGCTGGTCGAGCGGCCAGGCGACCTCGTCTCGCGAGACGACATCATCGTGGCGGTCTGGCCGGGAAGGGCGGTCGAGGACAACAATCTCAATATCCAGGTCGCGGCATTTCGCCGGATCCTCGACGACGGGCGAGCAGACGGCAGCTGCATCCAGACCGTTTCCGGGCGGGGCTATCGCTTTATCGCGCCGGTGACACGGGTGGAGCCCTCAACCCCACAATCCGGTACCAGTGGCGGCCGGACCATCGCCGAGGACGGACAGCCGCGCGGTCCAAGCGCCGGTGTTGCGGCTCCGACCTCCGCTGCGCCGCGCCTGTCGATCGTCGTGCTGCCCTTCGCCAATCTCAGCGACGATCCCGAGCAGCAATATTTCGCGGACGGGATCACCGAGGATCTGACGACCGATCTGTCGCGGATCGCGGACATGTTCGTGATCTCGCGCAATACCGCATTCACCTATCGGAACAAGCCGGTCGACACGAAGCAGATCGGCCGCGAACTGGGCGTGCGCTATGTGCTGGAAGGAAGCGTCCGGCGGTCCGGCAACCAGGTCCGCGTCAACGCCCAGCTGATCGATGCCGAGACCGACGCGCATCTGTGGGCCGAGCGGTTCGACCGCGACACGGGCGATCTGTTCGCCCTGCAAAACGAGATCACGGGCCGGATCGCGATCGCGCTCAAACTCGAGCTGATCGGCGCGGAGGCTGCCCGACCGACCGTACATCCCGACGCGCTGGATTACATTCTCCGGGGACGCGCCGCAGATGCGAGGCCGCCAACGCGCGACAAATATGCCGAGGCCATTAGCCTGTTCGAGCGCGCATTGGCGCTCGATCCGCGGTCCGTCGAGGCACAGAGCCGGTTGGCGGCCGCGCTCATGGCCCGCGTGCTCGATGACATGACTGACTCGGCTGCTGCCGATATCGAACGGGCGGAAGAACTGGCCGAGCAAGCCTTGGCGGCATCGCCCCGCAGCCCGCTTGCGCATTTCGCCAAAGGCCAGGTGCTGCGCGCGCAGCGCCGATGCGAGGAGGCCATTCCCGAATACGAGACGGCGATCGCGTTCGATCGCAACTGGGTGAACGCATTAGATGCTCTCGGCTAGTGCAAGTTCTTCACCGGGTCGATAGAGGAGATGATCCCGCTCGTGGAGCAAGCCATCCGCCTCAGCCCCCGCGATCCCTACCTCGGCATTTTGTATCTCCGGATCGGGATTACGCATCTGCTGCAATCGCGCACCGACGAGGCAATCGTCTGGCTCGAAAAGGCGCGCAACGCACACGTCCAGCACATCCGGTCATTCGCGCCTGGCTCGCGTCCGCATATGGCCTCAAAGGCGAGACCGAACGCGCCGCCGCGGAACTCGCCGAAGCCCGGAGGCTGAGCAGCGACGGTCGCTTTTCCAGCATCGCCCGCTTGAAGGCCATCGGATATTTCGGGGTGCCGAAGGTCAGTGCCCTGTACGAAGCCACCTATCTCGCCGGCCTGCGGAAGGCCGGAATGCCGGACGAATGACTGCGACCCGCCGGCTTGCCGCGATCCTGGCCGCCGATATGGCGGGGTATTCGCGGCTGATGGGGGCGGACGAGGAAGGCACGCTCGAACGGTTGAAGGCGCTGCGCCGCGAGCTGCTCGATCCGAAAATCGCCGAGCACCATGGCCGCATCGTCAAGACCACCGGCGACGGCATGCTGGTGGAATTTGCCAGCGTCGTCGATGCGGTGCGCTGCGCGGTCGCGGTGCAGCAGGCGATGCCCGAGCGGGACACCGGTGTCGCGGCGGACAGCCGCATCGAATTGCGCATCGGCATCAATCTCGGCGACGTGATCGTCGAGGGCGACGACCTCTATGGCGACGGCGTCAACATCGCCGCACGGATCGAGGCCTTGGCCGATGCCGGCGGGGTGTTCGTCTCCAACACGGTTCATGACCAGGTGCGCGACCGGCTGCCCTTCGTCTTCGAGGATTTAGGCGAGCAGCAGGTCAAGAATATCGCGCGTCCAGTGCGAGTCTATGCGTTCCGCCCCAACGCCGTTGCCGACCTGCCTGCACCGAGCGTCCTGCCCATCCCGCCAATCTCCGAGGCCGCCGCGACGCCACGCCTGTCGATCGTGGTGCTGCCATTCGCAAATCTCAGTGGCGACCAAGAGCAGCAATATTTCGCAGACGGCATCACCGAGGATCTAACGACCGATCTGTCGCGGCTCGCGGACATGTTCGTCATCTCGCGCAACACCGCGTTCACCTACCGGAACAAGCAGGTCGACACAAAGCAGATCGGCCGCGAGCTGGGCGTCCGCTATGTATTGGAAGGAAGCGTCCGGCGGTCGAGCAACCGGCTTCGCATCAATGCACAGCTGATCGACACCGAGACCGATGGGCATGTGTGGGCCGAGCGCTTCGACAACGACACGAGCGACCTGTTTGCCGTGCAAGACGAAATTACCAGCCGGATCGCGATCACGCTCAACCTCGAGTTGGTCGCCGCGGAGGTCGGCCGCACCGCCGAGCATCCCGACGCGCTGGACTACATTCTCCGCGGACGTGCCGCTAATGAACAAGCCGAACGCGCGAGACAACTACGCCGCGGCGATTAGTTTGTTCGAGCGCGCGCTGGTGCTCGACCCAAACTCCGTCGAGGCGCAAAGCCGTTTGGCGAGAGCGCTGGTGGGGCGGGTGTTCGAAGATATGACGTCTTCCCGCGCTGCGGACATCGGGTATGCAGAGGAGATGGTGGAACGGGCCTTGGCGCAATTCCCAAATCACCCGCACGCGCGCTACGTTAAAGGCCAACTGCTCCGTTGGCAGACACCGCTTCGACGAAGCAATTGTCGAATACGAAACCTCGCTCGCGTTCAATCGAAACTTCTTGAACGCCTACGTCCATATCGCGCGGTGCAAGTTGCTCACCGGCTCGGTGGGGGAGGCGATCCGGCTATATCAGCAAGCCATCCGTCTCAGCCCCCGCGATCCCAATATTTCCGTAGTGTACTGGGGCATCGGGGAGGCACATCTCTTACAGTCACGAATCGACGACTCAATTCTTTGGTTCGAAAAAGCGCGCAGCGCCAATCCGGCGTTTGGGGCGCAATCATGCCTCGCTCGCCGCCGCCTATGCGCTTAAGGGAGACACCGAACGGGCTGGCCTTCGAACTAAGCGAAGCCAGAAGGCTGAGCGGCGACGATCGTTATTCGAGCATCGCGGGCTTACAGGCCTCCGGAATTGGAATTTCTTTGGGGTGGCGACCATCCGTTCGCTTTACGAGACCACTTATTTCGCCGGTCTGCGCAAAGCCGGTGTGCCGGAGGAGTGACCGGCAAGGGTGGTGCGAACTGAGCTGATCAGCCGCATCGCAATCATAATATAGCCAAAATCGCATCGCATAGTCGGCCGTTGGCGGCGGCAAAAAGGGTCCGCGGGTAGGACCAAGGCGATGGATAAATAATCGAATTCGGTTAGACGGCTTGCCCGTCAGCCTTGCTGGGCTCGCCCGGCCCCGGGGCCTGGTCGCCCTCCGCAACCTATCGGCGAGAATTTGCTGCTGATTTGCTGCGGACGCAGCAATCACTCAGGAGCTACATAACTATAAATTGTGGAGACTTGGCCAAACAAGCAGACGATTTGCACCCTCCCCCTTCTTCCGAGCGGGCTGCTCCCTCTCCCCGCGAGCGGGGAGAGGGCCGGGGTGAGGGGCGCGTCAGATATGCCGGCCGCGCAGTTCGTTGTTGGTGTGGCGGTCGCCGGCGAGCCAGCGCGCGAGTTCGCTGTGCGCGTCGGCGCGGCGGATCGCGTCGATCTCGGCTGCGTCTTCCGGGTCCTGGGTGAACTCGACGATCAGCCCGTCGGGCGAGGCGACATAGATCGACTTGCAATAGCCGTGATTGGTCTCGCGGTATTTTTCGCCAGCCGCTTCGAGCCGCTGCTTCAGCTCCTCATAGGTTTCGGGCTCGGCCTTGAACGCGATGTGGAAGTGACTCCCGACCTTGGCCGGCTTCTCGGCCTGGGTCAGCGCGTACATCTCCGGGTCGGCGAACTGGAAGAAGGCGAGCGCGCCGCCATCGGCCATCGCAAAAAAGGTGTGGCAGAACTCGACCTCGCGCTGCAAATCGGTCTCTGAAATTCTTTTCGCACCAGGTCGCTACCAGCGGAATACCGAGCAAATCCTCAAAAAACCGGCGGTTGACCTCGTGGTCCTTCACGACAAAGGCGTTGTGGTGCAAGCGCGACGGCAGCCGCGACAACAAGCCCTTGGTCCGTGATCCGGCCGCAACCTCGATCGTATCCATCTTCACCCTCCCTGGTGTGCACGTCCGACTTGCCGGCAACGATACCACAAAACCGGCGTTGCATGCCCGCTCTGATGGCTCGGCGGTTGGCACCGGCCGCAAAGATGCTGCATGCTGGCGGCAACGCCACCCAGAGACAGGGGAATTTCGTGAAAATAAGCACAATGGTTCGCTTCGGCGCCGGCACGGGACCGCATGACCGGCTGCTCGGTCGCACGGCCGATTATGCCCGGCGCATCGAAGCCGCCGGGTTTCCCGGGATCTGGGTCGGCGATTCGATGGGCCGCGGGCGGCCGACCCTCGATCCGCTGGTGGAACTGGCGGTGCTTGCCGCGGTGACCGAGCGCGTCGAACTCGGCATCGGGGTATTGCAGTTGTCGTTGCGCCACCCGATCGAGCTCGCTCATCGGGTGCAATCGGTCCAGGCATTGTCGGGCGGCCGGCTGCGCCTCGGCGTCGGCAGCGGCTCGACGCGGGCGGATTTCGAACTGCTCGGCCTCGATTACGACCATCGCTTCCGCGCGATGAGAATTGCGCTCGAGACCATGCACAAGGTGTGGCGCGGCGAGCCGGTTAATGGCGGAACATTGTCGATATGGCCGGGATGCGAAGGCGGACCGCCGATCCTGATGGGGGCGTGGCGCAGCCCGCGCTGGATCACCTATGCAGCGAAGGAGTGCCAGGGATGGACCCCGTCCGGCCGCTTCAGCAGCTGGGAAGATCTCGAATACGGCATGCGCATCTATCGCGAGGCGGGCGGCACTAACGCCGTGCTTGCAAACACCGCCGTCGATCTCGACAACCGGCCCGAATCGGCAGAACTCGCCGCGGCCACCAACGTCGCGCTGGTCTGTCCGCCGGACGAGGCGCGGCGGCGGCTGAAGCGAATGGAGCAGCTGGGCTTCGACGAGGTTCTGTTGGTTTCTCAATATGGCGAGTTCGAGCAGCTCGAACGGGCGCGCGATCTTCTCTGACCGACCTCACAGCCGTCGGCCGGGCTTGCCGACCCGTCGGCGGCTTGACAGCCGGCGTGGCGGGGGCATGCTGGGCCGCACACCGATCTCTGCTGAGGGGGCGACATGATCAGTGCGGATCTCACCGGTAAAACGGCGCTGATTACCGGCGCGGCCTCGGGCATCGGCCTCGCCGCGGCGGAGATCTTCTCGCGCTGCGGCGCGACGGTGGCACTGAACCACCTGCCCGACGACCCGCGCGGGCCGGCTCAAGTCGAACGGCTCAAAGCCGAGGGCCGTCGGGTCGTCGCCGCGGCGGGCGACGTGGCGCGGCCGGGCCAGGCCGAGCGGATGGTGGCGAGCGCGATCGACGCGCTCGGCCGGCTCGATTTTCTGGTCAACAATGCCGGGACCCCGGCCACGCCGACGCCGATCCCGTTTTCCGATCTCGACGCGCTGACCGAGGATTTCTGGTCGACGATCCTGACGACCAACCTGATCGGGCCGTTCCGCTGCGCCCATGCCGCGGCGCCGGCGCTGAAAGCGGCGCGGGGGGCGATCTGCAACACCGCCTCGATCGCCGGGGTCATGGGATCAGGCAGCAGCATTCCCTATGCGACCAGCAAGGCCGGGCTGATCAATCTGACGCGCAGCCTCGCGCGCACTCTGGCGCCCGAAATCCGGGTCAACGCGGTGGCGCCGGGCTTTGTCGACAGCCCGTGGAACAAGGATTGGCCGGCCGACCGCAAACAGACTTCGATCGAGCGCACGCCATTGAAGCGCGCGTGCAAGCCCGAAGACATCGCCGAGACGATGTTTTTCCTGTGCGCCGGGGCGGCGATGATCACCGGCCAGACGGTCATCGTCGATGGCGGCCTGACGCTTTAGCCCGAAAAGGCGGGCCGGACGCCCGCGGTCCCAACGGGAGGAAATTGGATTGAGCGAGCAGCGAACCATCAACGGCGCGCAATGGCTGGCGCGGGCGCTGGCCGGGACCGGGATGACCCATGTCTTTTTTGTCGAATCGGTGATGCGCCGGACCCTGATGGAGTTCGAGGATCTGGGCGTGACCCGCATTCTCGCCCATTCCGAAAAGGCCGCGGCTTATATGGCCGACGGCTACGCCCGCATCGCCGGGAAGCCGGGAGTGTGCATGGCGCAGTCGGTCGGCGCCGCCAATCTCGCTTCCGGACTGCAGGACCCCTATCTCGGGCGCAGCCCGGTGGTGGCATTGACCGGGCGCAAGGAGCCGTCGTTCCAGCATCGCAACAGCTATCAGGAAATCGCCCACGCCCCGCTGTTCGCGGCGGTGACCAAGTTTTCGAGCCCGGTCAATTCGACCGCCGAATTGCCCCGCCTGCTGCGCCATGCCTGGCGCGCGGCATTGGCCGACACCGCCGCGGCCAACTCATCTCGATTTCTGCGGCTTGCAGGGCGACGTCATCGAACTCGGCCAGACCAGCGAGCCGACGGTCATCGATCCCGAGGCGCGGCACATTCCGGCGCATCGGCCGGTCGCCGACGAGAACGACATCGAGCGCGCCGCCGCGGCATTGACCGCGGCTCGACGAGTCGCGATCGTTGCCGGCGACGGGGCCTTGGCCTCGCAAGCCGGCCCGGAGGTGCTCGCCCTGGCAGAGGCGCTGGCGGCGCCGATCGCAACCACGCTCGGCGCCCGCGCTCTGATCCCGAGTCGCCATCCCCTGGCGGCCGGCGTGCCCGGCAGCTATTCGGCGCCGCCGGCCAATCGCATCGTTCATGGCGCCGAGCTCGTGCTCTATGTCGGTTGCGACACCGGCGACCAAGTCACCTTGAACTGGACCGTGCCGCCGCTCGCCACGAAAATCGTGCAGATCGACGCCGATCCGCTCGAGATCGGGCGCAGCTATCCGAACACGATCGGGGTGGTCGGCGACCCCAAGGCGAGCGTGGCCCGCCTCGCCCAGGCGATCGGCCGCCCGGCGCGCGATCGCGGCTTTGCCGAGGAAGCGGCGCGCATCGTCGCCGATTGGCGGGCGACGATGGCGCCGCTCGTCAACGACGACCGGACGCCGATCCGGGTCGAGCGGCTGTGCGCCGAGATCACCAAGGCGCTGCCGGCCGACGGCATCCTGGTGGCGGATACCGGATATTCCGGCATCTGGACCGGGACGATGATCGACTTCAACGGCTCGGGTCAGACCTATCTGCGCGCTGCGGGCTCGCTCGGCTGGTCGTTTCCGGCCTCGCTGGGCGCCAAATGCGCGGCGCCGAACCGGGCGGTCCTATGTTTCACCGGAGATGGCGGTTTCTACTACCATCTGGCCGAGCTCGAATCGGCGCGCCGGTGCGGCATCGCCGCGGTCGTCGTCGTCAACAACAATTCCGGCTTTGGCCAGAACCTGACCGGAGTGCGCCGCATCGCCGGCAACCGGCCGGGTCGCGGCGAGGCGCTGGTGCGCTTTGGCCCGACCGACTTCACCGCGGTCGCGAAGAGCTTTGGCGTGCGCGGCATCCGGGTCGAGCGGCCGGGCGAGATTGCCTCCGCTCTGGCTGAGGCGCTCGGCGCCGGGGAACCGGTCGTGGTCGATGTCGTGACCGACATCGAGCCGCGCGCTCCCGAACCGTGGTCGCCGGGCGTCAGGACATGACGCACCGCAGAGGCGGCGCGATGGGGTCTGCGAGCTGCGCCGAAGCCGAGCGCCACGCGAGACCCGGCGAGCCTCAGCCGGCGACGCCGAGACTGCGAATTTTGTCGAACACCGGGGCGATCTGGGTCCGATAAATGGGCGAAGCCGAGCGCGACAGCCATAGCTGCTCGAAGGCGTTTGACGGATACTCCGGAAATTGCTCGCGGAACGAAGCCACCGCCCTAGCGGCTTCGTTGGCCCGCCCGATCAGCGAAAGGGCGGCCATCAGGAACAGTTGCGCGCTTCCGTAGGTGGGATTGCGCTCGAGGGATTTCCGCAGCAAGCCGATCGACGCCTCGGTGCGGCCGAGCAGAAGCTCGGCAAATCCACCGAAAAAGAGGAAAATGCTGTGTCGTCGATCTGTTCGATCAAAGCGCATCGCCCGCTCTACGGCGGGCAACGTCTCGTCGGCGCGGCCGAGAAGGGCCGCATTGTACCCGGCGAACCCGTGAGCGAGCCCGAGCCCTGGATCCA
This sequence comes from uncultured Alphaproteobacteria bacterium, assembly GCA_963785565.1. GTDB lineage: Bacteria > Pseudomonadota > Alphaproteobacteria > ATCC43930 > CGMCC-115725 > AP-15. The sequence continues at coordinate 104,873 of CAWAVV010000020.1, forward strand.
GCGCCAGCGCCTGCTCGATGGCGCGCCCCGCTTCGTCCAGCTGCCCTGCCGCCGAGTGCAGCATGCCTTGGATACATTTCGCAAGGGCATGTCCCGGCGCGAGGTCGAGCGCGATCGCTACCGCCTCGCGCCCGAGGTCGGAGGATGCTGCAACGGCATGCGGGTCACCCCACCAAGGGTTGCTGACGAGATGCTGGCAGGTGACCGCGAGACCGGAGAGCGCCTCGACATTGCGCGGGTCGTGGGCGAGCGCGGCGAGCAGCCAACTCTGCGCCTCGGCCGTCAGCTCCGGCGTGATCCGACCCTTGATCGCCGTCCCCGCCCGGCTGAGACACTCATTGACCCCGAACTCGCCGCCCGAGGTCATCACTGCACGGCGGCTCGCCTGCTGCAGGACGAGGAGGTGAAGCTCTCGAGAGATCTGGCGGGTGATCTTGGTTTGGATCGATTCAAGATCTTCCGGATCAAACTCATACCGATCTGCCCAGCAGTATTCCGCTGTCACCGCATTGGTGATCTGCATGTTGACCCGGAACGTCGTCGCGCCGCTGCGTTGAGCGCTCCCGGTAACGACATATTCGATTTCTGCATTTCCTATCCGCGCAGAGATATCGGGAGGCCGCCTCTCTTCGGCGATCCGCGCAAGCGCCAGCCCGCGGCCGTGGCGCAAGAGATCGGTGACGAGATCGTCAGTAAAGGCTTCCACCAGGTATTGCTGGCGGTGGTCGCCTGTTAGGTTGCGCACGGGCGCGACAGCCACCGCAATATCGGGCAGCACACAAGGCCATTCTGGCCCCGCTTTTTTGGCGATCGGCGCTAAGTGTCGTTGGATGGCGGGCCTGGCCGGAAGTCCGGCAAGGGCGTTCGGCAACGCGGCCGCGTCACGATTCGGCATCTCGGCCGCGCGGCCGGCGGCGGCGCCCTCACCGGCCGTGCCCGAACGCGCTATCTCGTTGGCGAGTGCCTGGGTTTCGGCATCGGGAGCGACCCCAAGTTCGCGCTTCAGGATTTCGGCGCAGGTGCGGTATTGCCGCAGCGCTTCCGGTCGCCTCCCCGAATGCGCATAGGCGCGGATCAGGGCGCGCTGACCAATCTCCGAAAGCGAGTCGAGGGCCGCCAATCGACGCGCCGATTGGATCGCCGCATCATGCTCACCCGCCTCGTCCTGCAGTGCCGTCAGGCGCTGCAAGACGCTGCAAATAAGGTCGAGCGTGCGATCCCGTTCGGCTGCGAGCCATTCCTGGAAGGGCTCGGAATCAATTACGAAGTCAGCCAAAAATTCGCCGCGATACAACTCGGCAGCGGCGAGCAGCTCGGAACGGTCCGATAAACGCGCAAGCCGCTCAAATCGCTCGATGTCGACGTCGACATCTTGGAGGCGGCAATTGGCGAACTCCGCGGCCAAGTGGCGACCGGCGCTCTCACCGAATGCTCTCCGCAGCTCCAATAGGCAGTTGCGCAAACTGTGCCGCGCCTGATCCGAACCCTGATAGGGCCACAACAGGTCGGAGAGCCGTTCGCGGCTGACCGGCCGGCCCCCCTGGGCCGCCAAATAGGCCAACAGAGCGCGCGCCTTTCTCGGCACCTTCCCCAGCCGGCGTTCACCATTCTCGATTACCAAGGGCCCGAGGAGGCTGATCAGCAGAGCCATCACCACCGTCCCAATGTAGTGCTACGACGGCCACAATCGACCTGGGCCGACGCGCATCGACCTATTTTGCTCCGAGTGCGAACTATCATCAAGGGTATAGTAAGTTAAAGCGTGATCAGGCAAGCGCCATCTCGTGCCGTTCTCGTCCCTGATGTACCGCGATCTTTTCTTCGATCACGCGACAGAGAGTGTCAAACCCACGACTTCTCAACACGGGCAGCAAGTCCTCGTAAAAGATGGCGCGGTCGCCGACATCCGAAGGAGCTGCGTCCTCCCAAAGTTTGATCGGCGTGAAGCTCCGGCCGAACGCCCCGGTCTCCTCGACCCCGGCCGCAAGCAGCTCAAGCCGGGTGCGCAAGCACTTCTCGCACTGTCCGCAATTGGCCTGACCCGCCGGCTTTGCAGGGCACGGTCGCAAGACCGCGAGCGCCGCAGGCCAGCTGGCGATATCGCGCACCTTCTGGAGGCGGGAGAAGCGCGAGCCGTCGTGAATGACGATAACACGCTGGCTCGACAATAAACCATCGACCGCGGGATGCGATCCCCATGGCACCGGTGTGTTTACCGGGTATGACCCGCCGATGAACATGAACGCGGGACCGAGGGTCGCCGCGTGCCCGACCGCGGCCAATGCAGCTCCACTATGGCGATGCTCAAAGAAGCCGGGCTGCGACGGCAAGTGACGAAGATTGGTGCGGCATGGGATGATCCGGATCCCGGTCTCAACGGCCACCGGCTCAAGGCTTCGCAACATCATTCTAAAGCGCTCGTTCTCGGGATCGCGCGCCCGTTTTCCGATGTCGATCCCGTGGATGAACAAAGCGTCTCGGATGTAGGCGGGGTCCTCTTTGCGGTAGAGGCGTCGATTGCGCATCAGCATGTGAAGGCCGTCGACGCCCCCGGACAGAAAGGCGACGGCGCGCCGCGGACCGACAGGGATACAGCCACGGCCCCGGGGAACAGATTCGATCTCCGGGGCGGGGGTAAGCATTCCTCCCCAACTCGTCCACCACGCGTGGACGGTCCGCAGACCCTCGATCAGCATCGGGCAGGGATGGCCTTCGATCCGCACTCGAGCTTCGCCGTGAATGGCGGCGAGGGGGAAGCAGGCGGTGAGAAATGCATCGGCACTGGGTCGGTCGACTCGCCCCGCGCCATCGCCGCCTGTCCCCGTTTCGAAAGCACTGTCCTCAATTTCAAAAGTCAGCACCTGATCGGGAAAGTTCCGATCCTCCCATACGACAGTCGCGGAGGAGATCCTCGCGCCGCCGGTCGCCGTCAGGGCGAGGTTTCTAATTAGCATCGAAGCATTACCCCCATTTGGGTCGCCTCAGGTCAGCGCGGTTGGGCGCACAGGCGTCGGGCGACGACTGCCGTTGGCATCCTTTGGAACAAGACTATCGCAACCTGCGTCAAAAAGGCGTCCCGGACGCCATCAAACGACATCTTCGCGGCAATTTGTTAACCAATGATTTCGGATGCAGCGAATTTCCCACACCTCATTTTGGGCGAATGATCGCGGGAGACCCGTGTGTCGTCTCGGCCCGAAATACGGGTAAAATGAGATCAGCGCTCAACTTATAAAGGGTCTTCGGGACAACCCTAGCCGTCAATCGTCGGCTGAGCTTCGATAAGATTACGTTAAATCAAAGTCGAATTCATTTTTGACGGACTGGTGACGCACTCGGCGACGGTTTGCTGACCACACGCAGAAAATTCTCGCTCGGGGGGACAAAACAAAACAATGGGAAATGTTGATGCGCATTACTCCAATTCGAGAACAAGATCGACTCGAATCAAGACACCACACCGACCGTGACTCGGTATCGTCCGTGCGGCGTCCTACCGATGCCAGCGGCGACACCCTCGTCACTTACGCTGGAAACGCTCGACTGACTGAGGCAGCGGCCTCGCAGGCTGGCCCCGATACTCTGAGTCGCCGCACCGCTTTTGTCACGGCGCTCCCGACTCGCTCCGCGCTGCCGCGTGGCGCTGCGGTGGAGGGAGCGATGCAGGGGTTCGACGACTGCTTTGCCGCGCTGCAAGACCCCCGCGGTGTCAACGCCAGACGGCACGATCTTTGGGAGATTCTGATGATCGCGTTGTGCGCCGTCCTGTCTGGCGGCCAGACCGCGGTCGACATGGCCGTATTTGCCGAGGCCAAGCAAGAATTCCTCGGCAACTTTCTACAGCTGAAGAACGGGGTCCCGAGCCACGACACCTTCAGCCGCGTGTTTCGCCAACTCGATCCCGACCAGTTTCGTGCGTGTTTTCAGCGGTTCACGGCGCGTTTCAGCGAAACCTCGACCGGGGTCATCGCCATCGATGGCAAGGTCCTGCGCAGGCCGCTCGACCCTGCGCATCGCGGTTCGGCTTTGCATATGATCAGCGCCTGGTGCTGCGACACACGCTTGGTGCTTGCCCAGATCGCCACGACGGCGAAGACCAAAGAGAGCACCGCGGTCGTCAAGCTGCTCGACATGCTGGCGTTGCAGGGCCGGATCGTCACCACAGACGCGCTCAACTGTCAGCGCGACATTGCTTCCCGGATCACCGGCCAGGGTGGCGACTATGTTCTCGCGCTCAAGGGCAACCACCATGCGCTGCACGCCGATGTCATCCGATTCTTCGCTGCTCCCGAGCACGAGACGGCCGCCACCCATGTGACGCTCGACAACGATCACGGCCGGAGCGAGCAGCGCGTCAGCCTAGTCTCGACCGACATCGCCCGGCTGCAGGCGCGGCACCAGTGGCCCGGTCTTGCCGCTGTCGGCAGGGTCGTTCGAACCCGCGCAACTACCGGGAAGGCGCCCAGAGCCACAAAGGAGAGCGCCTATTACCTGCTGAGCACGGCGCTGTCGCCGGAGCGCTTAGGTCAGGTCGTGCGTTCGCATTGGGGGGTCGAGAACCGCTTGCACTGGGTGTTGAACGTTGTCATGAACGAGGACCAGGGGCGAAGCCGCCTGGACAACAGCCCCTACAATCTCGCCATCCTGCGGCATATGGCGCTCAACCTGATGCACAAGGACCGTTCGAACGTCTCGCTGCGCGGAAAATTCAACCTCGCTGCCTGGAAAGAGGATTTTTTGGCAAAACTTCTCGCCCAGGCCTGATTACGGGACGTTTGTTGTACAGGGCCCTCGGAAACCGCTAAAGAGAAATTTAATCTCGCATGGCGAGAGTAAGCTCCGACCTCGGCAACCGTGATTAACGCCCTCGAACGCCACAACCAGGGTTGCAGAGTGTAACCATTTGTAAGAACGTGTTACAAATTGCCATATCGGCGCTCGGGGATTTAATTGCCTTTTGACAGCGCGCGATCGCTTCAACGCGAAACGGCCGACGGTCCCGATTTTGCCCGCGCGGAGACCGCGATTGGGCAATTCACTGCGCGCCATCCCTATTTGCTGTTCCGCCGCAGCGCCTTGCCGGGCATTCGCCGCTCTGCCGCGGTTAACCTGCAGTTGCAGGCGCGCGCAGCCCAAGTGCTGGCGGAGATCCCGCCGGCAGCGGCACAGGACCCGCGCACGGCGCTCAAACGGCGAGCTCGGCGCCTGATTAACATCGCGTTTCTCGCGTTGACCACCAAGGGCTCCTCCGCGGATGCAGCGCTGGCGGCGACCCGTAACGCGCTCGCCGAGTTTGTCGCCGCCGCGAGCTGGAATGAGCGCCCGGTGATCCGATCATTTCTCGATCGTGGCGAAATTGCCGTCGCCGTTGCTCTCGCCTACGACTGGCTATACGACAGGCTCGCGCCGCGGGAACGGCGGGCGATCGAGAACGCGATTTTGCGCAACGTGCTCGAGCCGGCCTATGCGGCTTATGCCGACCCCTCGCTGCTGTGGCCCAAGCGCCGCGATAATTGCACCCTGGTGTCAAACTCGGCGATCACGATTGCGGCACTGGCGGTCTTGCACCGCTACCCCGAGTTATCGGCGCGCCTGGTACACCGCAGCCTTGCTTCGGCGTGGAACGTGTTCACCGGCTTGGCGCCGGACGGGGCCTGGCGCGAAGGCCTCAGCTATTGGTCCCTGGCGATGCGTTACGCCGGTCTGATGGTCGCGGCGCTGGAGAGCACGTTCGGCGACAGCTTTGGTCTTGCCGATTATCCCGGCTTCGCCCAGACTGGAGACTTGGTCTTGCACGCGGTGGGACCGTTTGGGGCGGCCTTCAATTTCGGGGATTCGGAACCTCGCTTCGATGTGTCGCCACTCACATGGCTCGCGTGTCGCTTTGGCCGGCCGATCGATGGGTGGCTGCTCGGGGAGCCGGATGGCTGGCATCTGCTCTTTACAGCGATTTGGCCGAGACCGGCAAAAGCCTGCCCGATGACCCTCGGTCTACCTACCGGCAAGGTCTTTCACAGCGCCGACCTCGCCTGTTTTCGCAACACCTGGTCCCGCGAACCATCGGCGCGGCCGGTCTATCTGGCGGTCAAGGGCGGGAATATATCCGCTCCGATCGGAAGCGGCGCGCCCCGGCCCGAGGATGTGATGCTGCACGCCCAGGCCGACGCCGGCACGTTCATCCTGGATGGCGCTCGACACCGCTGGATCACCGAACTCGGCTCGGACGACTATGATCTGCCCGGCTATTTCGACCACGGCAGCGACACCCGGTCGGGGCCGCGCTGGCGCTACTATCGCTCGCAAGCCGCCGGGCACAATACGCTGACGATCGGCGGTCGCGACCAAGTGCCGAACGCGCCCGCGAGAATCGTCGGTAGTTGCGTCGAGGGCGACTGCAAGTGGGTGGTCCTTGATCTATCCGCGGCCTACGACAAGCCGGCAGGCACAGTTCGGCGGGGCGCCGCACTGATCGGCCGGCAAGTGGTGATCCAGGACGAGGTCGATCCGGACAGCTGCAGCGACGTGGTCTGGGTGACCCATACCAGCGCCGAGCCGGTGCAACTGGCTGGATCGCTCGCCCGTTTCCGTATGGGCAGCGACCGGTTCGCCGCCCGCATCCTCGAACCGGCGGGTGCCCGCTTCGAGCTGGCCCCCCCACCGCCGCCGCGTTCGTTCGCGTACGGCCCGGCGCACGAGCTGCATGGCCGGGCGGGCGGGGACGGCGCCGTGGTTTCCGAATTGCCCCGCCGTGAAGATCATGCCGGCAAGCGCGCCGCCGGTGCGCCTATCCAGCGGCTGCAGATCGCCTGGCCGGCCGGGACCCGCCGCCTGAGCGTGCTGTTACTGCCCGATTGTGACGGCACCGAACTTGCCCTGCCGGTTGCGCCCCTCGATCATTGGCTCGCCCGCCGCCCGGTGCGACTGACCGGGCTGCCGCGGCGGGGCTGCCGAACCCGTGGCCTGCATGCCGCCGGACGGGGTTCGCCGGCACGGCAGCGAAAATCTAAATTAGGCCATGCTCAGCAGAGACTCAGGGCCGAGCCGCGATCATGGCTGAGCTTTGGAACTCCCCTTCCCTGGCGGCGGATGGATTTACTGCCCTGCGCCGCAGGGGAGTGCTGCTGAGCCTCACCTTATCCTTCTCGGTGGGGACCGTAGCCTCGACCATTTACGTACCGTCGATACCTGCGATCGCCCGAGCCCTCGACACCTCGATCGCCCGGGTGCAGTTCACTTTCGTCAGCTATCTGCTGGCTTACGCGATCAGCATGCTGGTGTTGGGGCCATTGTCGGATCGCCTCGGTCGGCGGCGGACCGTGCTTTACGGTCTAGCCTTGAGCGCAGTCAGCAGCGTTGCTTGCGCCGTCAGCCCGAGCATCGATTTCCTGATAGCAGCGCGGGTTCTGCAAGGGGTCGGCGCCTGCGCCGGGATGGTCGTCGGCCGCGCCATTACCCGTGATATATGGGGCCCCGCGGCGGCGGCTCAGGTCATCGCCGGTCGCGGGATCGCCGCCACCTTGATGCAGGTGGGCGCTCCGGTGGTCGGAGGCTATCTGCAGATGTCGTTGGGCTGGCGCGCCAATTTCGCAGCCGTGGCGATCCTCGCGTGCCTCGCCATCGTGCTGATGATCCGCTTCGTCCCCGACCACGGCGCAGCGTCGACCCCTTCCGCCAACGGCCCGCGGATGTTGGCGAGCTATCGCACCTTGATGGGCACCCGCCGGTTTCTCGGCTATGCACTTGCCGCCGCCGGCGCCCATGCCGGTTCTCACATCTTCGCCGCCGGCGCGCCAGCGGTGCTGATCGGCAGCTTCGGCGTCAGCCCCGCGCAATACGGCTATTACGCCGCGCTGCCACCGCTCGGCTTTCTCCTCGGCAGCTTTGTGTCGAACCGCTTGACCGGCCGCCTCGGCCTCAATGCGCTGATCACGATTGGCGCAACCGTGCTGATCCCGGCCGGTTTGGTCATGGTGAGCTTGGCGGTGCTGCACTTGACCGGCCCGTTCATCGTCGTCGGGCCGATGATCTTTGTCTGCTGCGGCAGTGGGTTGATCACCCCCAACGCCGCTGCCGGAAGTCTTGGAGTCGGTTCCCGAATCGTCGGCGCCGCCTCGGGTCTCGCGAGCTTTTTCCAAATCATCGGAGCCGCCGGCTGCACGGCCGCGCTATCGCTCGGTCGTAGCGGGAGCCCGCTTACCTTGGCGATCGTCATCGCATTTGCCGGGCTGCTATGCGTCACCGCGTTCGGCTCGCTTCTGCAACCCGAGCGGCTGGCTGCGAAGGCCGATGCGAGAGTTGCCGGCTAGCCCCGCGATGCAGACGGCCGAGGGATAATCTGGGTTATTCGGCCAAAATCCTCCCGGCGCCCGCTGGCTGGAATCCGCGGGATGTGATCGCCGCCCACTTTCCGAAGATGGCCGGATTGGGCCGCAGCGCGGAACCCGAGATCCGCGCGCTCGAAGCGCGGCTCGACCGCGACGAGGACGCCGGGCGCGATACCTCGTTGCTGCGCCAAGCAGTGGGCGAGATGCATTGGCGGCTGCAATACACCGGCGACGCCATGGCGGCCGCCGCGGCGCTCGGCCGGCTGCGCGCCCTGGCCGCCCTGGCGGAACCGCCGAGTGGTCTGCTCCCGGACGAGGATGGCAGTTTCGGCGCGGGCGCCGAGGTGTGGTTTTTGAAGCTCGACGCCTCGGTCGACCGTATGCTCGCCGACGACTTCACCGGAGGCGGCCCGGCGCCCCGCTTTCTCGACCGGGTCAACGATCCAGGCCGTCTGGAGCATTACCTGGACAGCCTCGTCGTCTCGCGCCCCGCCGAGGACGGGGTCGATCGCCGCAAGGAGCTGAACTTTGCGACCGCCGACCTGGTCCGGCTGATCCTGCGCCAGCGGCCGGCGGGCTATCCGTGGCGCCCGGAGCTCGATACCGTGATCCGGCGCTTTGTCGCCCGCTGGCAAGATCCGGCGACGGGGTTCTTTGGCGCGGATTACGAGATCGCCGGACAGCGGTGGCGCACTGCCGACCTCAGCCTGACCTTTCACATGGCCCGCTACCTCGAAGGCCGGATTGGCCACTGGCAGCCGCTGATCGACACGCTCCTGAACATCCGCGACGACCGCTACCCCAATGGCTGGCTCGACGACGAGGGCATCACCAGCCACAACAATTATGACGTCGCGGTGCTGTTCCAGCTCGGCTGGGATCAGATGCGCGGCGATCAGCGCCGGCGCGCGCAACACGAGATCGACCGGCTGCTGTCGTGGTGTCTCGAGACAGCGATCGGCCCGGACGGCGCCGTGGTGGCGCGCGCGGTCGGCGAATCACTGCCCGAGAGCTATTATTTCACGGTCGCTTTTCTCGACACGGTCGGTTTCTTCGACCCGGAGAAGCGGTTCTGGACCGATCGCGGCTTCTCTGAGGCTGCGGCGCTGACGGCGCTGCTTGGGCGCCAAATTCTCCGGCTGCACCAAGGCGATCCGATGGCGCGGATGGCGCTCGAGCGACTGCGCCGCTGACCGGTAGATTTGCGCGTCACCGATCCGTTAGGATGCAGCCCCGCCACGTATGCGAGGAGCCCGCAAATGCCGATGACCATCGATGCCGCCATTCGCCACGATGTTCGGATCGAGGACGTCGAATACCAGCGCCAGGGCGGCCGCTCGATGCTGGCGCGGCTCTACCGGCCGAGCGGGGCCGGTCCGTTCCCGGCGGTGCTGCAGGTTCACGGCGGCGCCTGGGTCAACAAGGACCGCACCGACAACGATTTCATCGCCAAGGCGTTGGCCGAAGGCGGCATCCTGGTCGCCTCGATCGATTTCCGCATGCCGCCCGAGGCCCCCTATCCCGCCTCGCTCGCCGACATCAATCTCGGCGCCCGGTGGCTGAAGGCGCATGCCGGCGAATACCGCAGCCGCGCCGACTGGGTCGGCAGCTTTGGCACGTCGAGCGGCGGGCATCAGGCATTGCTGGCGGCGATGCGGCCCGACGACCCGCGCTATGCGGGGCTGTGGCTGGCCGACGCCCCGGCGGCCGACGCCAAGCTCGCCTTTGTCATTTCGGGCTGGGGGGTGCTCGACCCGCTGCTGCGCTACGAGCTGGCCAAGAAGGCCGGCAATGCCGAGCTGCTCGACAACCACCACAATTTCTGGGGCGACGCGGCGACGATGGAAGAGGGCAACCCGCCGCGGATCCTCGATCGCGGCGAACAGGTGCATCTGCCGCCGGCCCTGGTCTTTGGCGGCGACAAGGATGAATGGGTCCCGGTCGAGCTGATGCGCCACTTCGCCGATTCGTGGCGCAAGGCCGGCGGCGAGGTCGAGCTTCAGCTTTACGAGGGCGCCAATCACGGCTTTATGACCGGCAAGCCCGACGCCCCCTACGCCGCCCGCGCGATCGAACGCATGAAGAGCTTTATCCGCAAGCACACCACCGGCTGACGCCATTGCTGCGGCGGCGGCAAATTCCCGTGAACCGGGAAGATAACCGGGAATTTGTCGATTCCGCCCGCAAAACCGCCGTTTAGCCGCCAAAATACCTCGGTGAATCAAGCTGTTGGGAGAGAATTCCCGTCGCAAGTTAAACGGGAATTCGCAGCTGCCTAAACGGGAATTAATTCCGCCGAACCGGGAATTATCGGGAATACCCGTCGCGCCCGAAAATCGGCCCAGCATGGCCGACCACGGCAGCAACAAAATCGAGAAAAACATCTCCGCTCCAGCAAAATGCGAGCAGCCTTTTTCGGCTGAGAAACGAACCGATCGCATTGCCCGTGGATGGGGTTTGATCTGATCAAGCCAACGGGCGTGACCCCGGCTTCCACGCCTTTAGGCGGCCGACAGGAAGACGTGGATGCCCGGATCAAGTCCGGGCAAAGCGTGCCTGAGCCCTAGCGAGCGAAATATCGGCGACTGTTTTCTCACGCCGGTCCCGACCCCACCCATCGGCAGGAGTTTCTTCGGGCGAGGACATACCATGCGATTACGGCGATATGTCGTCCGCGCCGCAATCCTCCAGCCTATGTGCTAACCGGGGTTACCTTGCTCGCCTGCAAATGAAGATTATTCGCTCCATTCACAGCTATACGCGGGTCTCCACCGGCAGGGGAGGGCGCGCAGAGCTCGGCAGGACCGGTCTTCAAACGGTGCTCCGCGGAAGGCGGCGGTCAGTTTTCCGGCACGCGGGCCTTGCGCAGGCCGGCGAAATAGGTGGCTTCGAACATGGCTTGGACCTTTGGCACGCCCCACAGCCTGTAGTTGGTCTTGAGGCGGGTGATGCTTGAATAACGATCGTCCGGGCTCAGCCGGCGGGCCTCGGCGAGGTCGGCGGCAGCGTCCCACAGGTCGCCTCGGAGAGCGTGGGCGGCAGCCAAGTGAGTCCACAGCCCTGGTACGGCGCCAATTGTACCGCGCGCCTTTTCATACCAAACGATCGCCTGTTCGGGCTCCGCCCGCAGTTCGTGCACCATCCCGATAATGTAGAACCGATAACCAATGGATGGATCGCGCGGGCCGATGCGGATGGCTTTCTCGGCAAGCGGAATCACTTGATCCAGCGACCCGGTGAAAAGCTTGCACCAGCCGAGGCCTTGCAGCGCCCCGGTACTGTTGGGGTTTAATGCAAGTGCTGCTTCGAACTCGGGAACCGCATCGTCCCATCGCCCTTTGTTGCGCAGGACAGTGCCTTTGACATAGTGCGCATTCGGCGTTACCGGCTACACTCCGCCCGGTCTTCCGAATGGTCCGCCGAAGGTTGTAACCGGCATCAAGGTGTTCGGCGGCCAGGGCAACCTCACGCAGCGTGATTATCAAGGCGACAACCTCGCCGGCCCCGACTTCGCGCCGCCCGGGCGAGAACAGGGCATGTATCAGGTCAATTCGAACTGCACCGGCAGCATGGTGATCTACTTGAACGTCCCGAACGTCCCTCCAGGCACCTCCTCCGGGGTCATATGGATCAAGTTTGTGATCAGCGATGGCGGCCGTCATATCCGCGAGGTTGTTTCAGAGTTCACTCCGCCGTTCTCCCCCGGACCCGTGCCCACGCAAACCAGCGCCGACGACTGGAAGGTCGCGTACGAGCGGCAGAACTGAACGGCGGCAGTCACCTCGGAGGCAGCCTCCAGGGTCGGCACTAACCAACACTTCCCGAAGGGGGCTGCTCTCACTGAAGACGGCAGCAGTACAGGGCGGCCCCTCTCCGCCGCACCGCACGCATCCCCACCCATCCCCTCCCCGCTGACGGGGGAGGGGTGGGTGGGGGCGGCGGTCAGTTTTCCGCCATTCCGGCCTTGCGGAGGCCGGCGAAATAGGTCTGCTCGAACAGTGCGCGAACCTTCGCCGACCCGAATTGTTGGGTGCCTTTATGCGGCCGATAGGAAGACGTGGATGCCCGGATCAAGTCCGGGCAAAGCGGGATCGAGGTTGTATCGGATCGGCCTATTCCCGATCCTGCATTGTCGGTCGGGCTGCATCGGACAGCGAACCAGCGCGGGACCCCAGCGAGCGAGATATCCGCGACTAATTTCTGACGCGGGTTCTGACCTACCCCTCGGCTACCGTGCGATTGTTGCCGTCCGCGCTGCACCGTGGGGAAAACAGAAGTTGCGCGAAGCTCCGAAACGTTTCATGCGGAAAGGTTGGCTGTGGAGGAGCGCCGATGTCTGGCAAGGATTTGGACATTGAGCATTGGTCTCGGATTGCGGCCGAGTGGACGGCATGGGCGCGTGCCCCAAACCATGATGCATTTTGGGCGTACCGAGCGGCGTTGCTTGCCTTTATCGGGCAAGGCGCTGGCGAGGCTCTCGACGTCGGATGTGGCGAGGGACGGATCTCGCGCGTTCTGAAGGACTGCGGCTATCGGGTCACGGCGGTCGATCCGGTCGAGCAGCTGGTATCGGCAGCCGAGCAGGCCGGGTCGGCCGACGCGTACAAGATCGCGGCGGCCGCTGATCTGCCGTTCGAGAATTGCAGCTTCGACCTTGCCGTCGCCTACAACGTGCTGATGGATGTCGAGGATATCCCGGCAGCGGTGAAAGAGATCAGGCGGGTACTGCGTCCCCCGGGGACCCTTGTTGTTTCGATTGTGCACCCCTTCTCGGATCGCGGGCGCTTCGCTGGTCCGGAGGCCGACGCCCCCTTCGTCCTTCAGAGATCCTATTTCGGCCGGGAGCGCTTCGAGGGCATTGAGGCACGCGATGGGTTACAAATGTATTTCGCCGGCTGGTCACAGCCCCTGGAAAGCTACATGGCCGCGCTGGAATGCGCGGGGTTGGCGGTCACCTCGCTGCGGGAGCCCGTTCCGGACACGGGTGATCAAGGCAGCCATATGGAGCGCTGGAGCAGGGTTCCCCTCTTCCTCTGGCTGAAGGCAAAGCTCCTGCCAATCTGATCATTGGCTCGAACGACCTCATCGGGCCGTGAGCGACACGGCTGGCATGGGTGCCAAGCGGGTCGCTGTCGGCGGCGCCGCGATAGGGTTGAAGCGGAGGCGCGCCGACATTCGCTCAATCGCTCGCCGCTTCGATCAGCAGGGCGCGGAACCAGGCTTGCGCCGGCTCGCTGGCGGCGCGGCGGTGCCAAGCGATCGATACGGTCATCGAGAAATCGATCGGCAACGGCATGATCTCGATTTCGGCGATGGCGGCGATCTGGCGCGCGGTCCGGCTCGGCACGGTGGCGACGAGATCGGATGCGGCAAGGGCTACCGGCAACGCCAGATATGTAGCGACCAACAGCGCGATGCGGCGGCGCAGCCCGAAATCCACCAGAATACGGTCGAGGGCGCCACTGGTGTCGCCGCGCGGCGAGACCAGGATGTGGTTCAGCGCCGCGTAGGCCTCGAGCGAGGGTTGTTGCCCGGCGACCGGATGGCCGCGGCGGGCAACGACGACAAACGGGTCGCGCAATAGCAGCATCAACTCGATATGCGCCGGCAAGGTGTTCAGATGGGCGACGGCGACATCGATCGCGCCGCGGTCGAGCTGCTCGGCGGCGTCGGCGCCGGTCAGCGGCGTCAGGCGCAAGGTCGCCCTGGCGGCATGATCGGCAAAGGCCGCGGCGAGGCGCCCGACCAATGCCACCTCGGCGTATTCAGCCATGCCGGCGGTGAAGATGCCGGCGCTCTTTGCCGGATCAAAGCCGATGCCAAGGTTGAGCGCCGCCTCGATATGCTCGATCGCGGCCGCGACCAAAGGCGCGATCTCGCGGGCGCGAGCGGTTGGCTCCATGCCGGTCGGGGTGCGGACGAACAGATCGTCGGCAAACAGGTCGCGCAGGCGCGACAGCGCGTGGCTCATCGCCGGCTGCGACAGGCCGATCCGGCCGGCGGCGCGGGTCACGGCGCGCTCGTTGGTCAGCGCGTCGAAGGCTTTGAGCAGATTGAGGTCGACCGCCCGGATATCCATGCTGCGAATGAATAATATATTTTCTATCGATTTGATAGATGGCCGCCGATCCTATGTCATGGTAACAGCGAACAACCTGATCGGGAGCAACCAGCCATGCCGCAGGACACCGCGCCGCGCCTTAGCCATGTCGGGCTTTATGTGCATGACGTGCCGAAGATGATCGATTTCTACAGCAACGTGCTCGGCTTCGTGGTCAGCGACGGCGCCGAGGACGGCCGCATCACTTTCCTCTCGCGCAACCCCAGCGACCATCACCAGGTCGTGCTGGTGCGCGGCCGCACCACCGATGCCGAAGTGCCGATGGTGCAGCAGGTGTCGTTCAATGTCGGCACCCTCGCCCAGGTGCAAAAGGCGTTCCGCAAGGTGCGCGCCGCCGGCTGCGAGGGCATCAGCCCGATCTGCCACGGCAATGCCTGGTCGGTCTATTTCCAGGACCCCGAAGGCAACCGCATCGAGATGTTCTGCGACACGCCGTGGTACGTGCCGCAGCCCTTGGGGTTCAAGATCGACCTCGACAAACCCGAGGACGAGCTGTTCACGCGAGACCGAGGCCTATTGCCGGGACCGCGAGGGGTTCAAGCCGATCGAGGAGTGGCGGGCCGAGATCGGCAAGAAGATCGCGGCGAAACTCGAAGCGTGACGGGGGTCTGCTTCGGGCGCCTGCTTTGTACTATCACGCGATATCATCAGGAGAACCAGAGATGACCGAGAACCGGGGCTATCACGCCCATGTTTATTACAATGCCGAGACCAAGCCGCAGGCCGCAAAGCTGCGTGAGACGATCATCGGAAAATTCGCGGTCGAGCCCGGCGGCTTCAGCGACGCGCCGGCCGGCCCGCACCCGATCTCGCAGTTCAACGTGATCTTCAAGAACGAGGAATTCCAGAACCTCGTGCCGTGGCTAATGCTGAACCGCGACGGCCTCGATGTGCTGGTCCATCCGCTGACCGAAAGCTCCTACGACGACCACAGCAAGAACGCGCTGTGGCTGGGAACACCGGTGCCGATGAAGCTCGACATTCTGCGGCCGACCTACCGCGCCGAGCTGCTGCCCAAGGACGCGGCCCACCCGGCCTAGCCGCCGCTGGCGGAGCCCTCCAAGGAGCCGCAGCCCGGCGGCCGGACTCTGCGAAGCCGACGGTTTGAGGGACTAGGATGAGAACATGAAAAAGTCGGGCACGAGCCAGGGCCAGCCGGCATCGGAGCTCATCTCGGAGAGGATCGCCGAGCTCGGGGACTGGCGCGGGGAAACCCTCAGCAGAATGCGCAAGCTCATCAACGAGGCAGACCCGGACGCCGTCGAGGAGTGGAAGTGGATGGGCACTCCGGTTTGGTCGCATGACGGCATCATCTGCACCGGCGAATCCTACAAGAATGTCGTCAAACTAACCTTCGCCAAGGGTGCGTCTCTGAAGGATCCGGCCCGTCTCTTCAACGCGAGTCTCGACGGAAACGTACGCCGCGCGATCGACATCCACGAAGGCGAGGAAGTTGACGAGTTCGCTTTCACGGCGCTCGTTCGCCAAGCGGTCGCCCTCAACAGTTCTGGCAAGTCGAAAGCTCCGAAGAAAGCGAAGTCCTAAGCGATTCCGCCTCTCAAGGCTGAGCGTTGCGATCGTCCAACGGCTGATGGGGCCAGCTGGCTGTCGTCACTGCCCCTCAGGGTTCAGGATGTGCGTGTGTCCCTGGCGTAAGTCGGGTTTGAAGCCTAGCGCCTCCCAGAACTGAATGCTGCCTGGGTTTGCGTTAACCGTTATCGGCAGGCGGGTGTGGCCTGCCCGGCCAAGCAACGCCGCCACTAGCCGCCGCCCGACGCCGCTGCGGCGAAAACTCGGGCGGACATAGAACCGCCGCATGCGCAATGCGCCCGGCACAACCGGCTCGATCGTCAGACCTCCGATGCCGGCGAGTACGCCATTCAGGCGCGCGGCGAGCAGCGCTTCGCCTTCACGGTCGAAGCGCGTCGTGCGCGACGCCCACTCGCCAACGAGACGCTCGACCTGCCGAAACCCCTCGGCGAGCGCATCGGCCCGCAACGCCTCGAATCCAGCCGGCAAGTCGCCGGTTACGGGCTCAAGTTCGAGCCGACCAGCCGTCCGACCCGCATCGATTGGCTCGTCTGCCACCTGACCCACTCTCCTCCCCAAGCGCCTGCCCGTAGCCGCCGGCAGAGACTACAACGGCGCGGCTTTATTGTGGGTGGGAGTGCTTAAATAGGTTGAGGCGGCGGCCACCGCTGGTGCCGGTCGCCGCCGGGGAGGCGCTCGATGCGGAAACTGCTCGTCGGCCTGGGGGTGCTCGTCGTTCTCCTCGTCGCCGCGGCGGTACTCATTCCGTTCGCCGTCCCGGTCGAGGTTTACGAGCGCGCGCGTCGCGGCGCTGGTCAAACGGGCGACGGGGCGCGAGCTCAAGATCACCGGGCCGGTCAGGCTGTCGGTGCTGCCGATGCTGGCGGTCGAGGCGAACGATGTCTCGTTCGCCAATATGCCGGGCGCGCGCACGACCGACATGGTGGCGTTGAAGCGGCTGCGGCTGCAGGTGCAGCTGTGGCCCCTGCTGCACCGCCGGATTGTGGTGAACCGGCTGGTTCTGGTCCGGCCGGTGATCGCGCTCGAGGTGGACAAGGCGGGGCGTCCCAACTGGGTGTTCGGGCCAACCGCGGCGCCCTCGGCCGAGCCCGCAGCCGTTGGCGGCGGGTTCGGCATTTCCGGCCTCACGCTCCGGAAAGTGCAGTTCTCCGACGGCAAGATCAGCTATTTCGATCAGCGCACCGGCAAGGCGGAGCGGCTCAACGGCATCAACATGACCTTGTCCTTGCGCAGCCTCGGCAGCGCTCTTATCAGCGACGGCTCGGCGGTCTGGAAGGGCGAGAGAGTGACGTTCGCCGTCAACGTCGACAAGCCTCGCGCTCTGCTCTATGGAGCCGAGAGCCAGGTCGGGATCAAGCTCGCCGCCGCCCCGCTCACGCTTAACTTCGCGGGCCGGGTCATCGGTTCGCCGTCGTTAAAGCTCGATGGCGCGGTCGATCTCGAGACCGCATCGTTGCGCCGGCTGGCGCAATGGGCGGGATCGCCGATCGCCCTGAGCGGCTATGGCCTTGGTCCATTCGCGTTGAAGGGCGCGGTCGCGATCGCCGGGACGACGACCAGCTTCAAGGATGCGGATATCTCGCTCGACGCGATCAGGGCCAAGGGGTCGGTATCGGTCGACAACGCCGGCGCGCGGCCCGCGGTCGCCGGCAGGCTCGATGTCGACAGGCTCGACCTCAACCCCTACCTGTCGCCGCAGACGGCATCGACCACGCCGCTCGGCGCGCCCGCGGGCGGCCCCGCACCGGCGTCTTCGGCGGCGGCGCAAAATGGCCGGAGCGATATGTCGCTCGATTTCTCGGCGCTCAAGCTCGCCGATGTCGATTGCGACCTCAAGGCCGGCGGCATCGTCTACCGTCAATTCCAGATCGGCGCGAGCGCCGTCGGCATCCATATCAAGGACGGCCGGCTAACCGTCGATTTGAGCCGGATGGCGCTCTATCGCGGCAGTGGCCACGGCAGGGTGACGGTCGACGGCAGCGGCGCCGTGCCGGCCATCGGGCTCGACGCCGCTCTGAGCCAGGTGCAGATCCAGCCCCTGGCGCAGGCGGCGATCGGCATCGACCGGCTCACCGGCGCCGGCAATCTCGACATCGCTGTAACCGCCCGCGGCAATAGCCAGCTCGAGTTGATCGGCACGCTCTCCGGCAGGGGTGCGATCAACCTCGCCAACGGGCAGATCAAGGGGGTCAACCTGCCGGCGCTCGCCGAGAGCACGGCGAAGATCGAGCGCGACCTGATCAACTCGCTAAACGTCACCGGCGCGCTCAACCTTCTCGCCCACGGCCAGATCAACGCGGTCGGTCCGCTGGCGCTGGTCACGGACGCGGCGAAAAGCCTGTCGGGCGGCGGCAACGTCACCAATTTCGCCGCCCTGACGGCAACTTGCGCGGCCACCAACGGCCTGTTGCGCAACAACGATCTGCGGCTCCAGTTGGGCGCGCTCCCATTGACCGGCGCCGGCATCCTCGATTTGCGGACGCGCGCGGTGAACTACAGGGTAAGCCTGCAGCTGGCGGAGGGGGTCGCGGTGCCGATCCAGGTCAGCGGCACCTGGGACACTCTGAGCTACCAGCCCGATCTGAGCGCGATGCTGACGCAAACACCGGACAATGCGCTCGCCGTTCTCAAATCCGCCGGCGGCAGCGTCGGCAAAAA
Source organism: uncultured Alphaproteobacteria bacterium (assembly GCA_963785565.1). Taxonomy (GTDB): domain Bacteria; phylum Pseudomonadota; class Alphaproteobacteria; order ATCC43930; family CGMCC-115725; genus AP-15. The sequence goes on from CAWAVV010000020.1 coordinate 123,527, forward strand.
CCTCGAAGGTGTCGGCCAGGGTCTCAAAAGCGTCGGCCAAGGCGCGGTCGGCGTGCTCAAGGGCATCTTCGGCCAATAACGCCGGGCCGTGCGGGCTTCGCTCAGTGCCGGGTGTGGTGGATCAGTTCGGCCCAGCGGTCGAGCACCGGCACGATCTCGTCGGACTTGGCCGAGGGCAGGGTCACAACCGCGCGAGCGATGCCCTGATCACGGTAGCGACTTAGCCGATCGAGGTTTTCCGGCGCGCCGAAGATCGACACCGGGACGGTAGCCGGATCGCGTCCGGCATCGGCCGCCATCTGGCGGAACTGCGGCAGGAATTCGGTCACGTCGGCATAGCTGGGCCGGCTGGCATTGGGAACCCAGCCGTCGCCATAGCGGATGGCGCGGCGCGCGCTGTACGGGAACGCGCCGCCGACGATGACCGGCGGGTGCGGTTTCTGCGCCGGCTTCGGCCAGGTCCGCATCTTCGGAAAATCGACGATCTCGCCGTGATATTCGGGCTCGGACTGGGTCCAGATCGCCTTCATCGCCTCAATCTGCTCGCGCATCCGCTTGAAGCGGGTTTTGAACACGGTGCCGTGATCGGCCATCTCCTCCTGGTTCCAGCCGCCGCCGATACCGAACAGAAACCGCCCGCCGGAGACCTGATCGAGCGTCGCGACGAGCTTGGCCGTCTGGATCGTGTCGCGCTGGATCACCAAGCATACGCCGGTCGCGACCTTCAGCGTCGTGGTCGCCGCGGCCGCCGCCGTCAAAGTCACGAACGGATCCATCACGTCATAATATTGCTTACCGAGCTCGCCGCCCGAGGCAGGCTGCGAGAGGCGCGACGATGGAATGTGCGAGTGCTCGGGCGCCCAGACCAACTCGAAGCCGCGCGCCTCGAGCGCCCGCCCGAGCTCGGCCGGGGTCATCGAATAATCGGTGAAAAACATCGATGCGCCAAAATCCATCCGCGTTCTCCCGATCTTGCGATTGTCGGTTCAACGGGGCGTGGTCACCACCCCGCGTCCAGACGAGCCGTTCAGTATGGGCTGCTGCTGCCGGCGGCCACGGGCTTCGAGGGCGCGCCCGAACGCATCTCCTGGACCGCCGCCTGGCCGCCCATCGTCACGAAGCGGGTGTCGCCGCCGACGGTGACGAACATAAAGCCCATCTCGATCATCTTCTTGGCATAGGCCGGCGCGCCGCAATGGATGCCGGGTTTGACGCCATGCCGCTTGCAGCCGTCGAGCACCTTTTTGAGCGCCGTCATCATCCATTTGTCGGGCTTGTCGCCGCCCGGCGGGTGGCCATAGGAAATCGACAGGTCGGACGGGCCGACATAGACCGCGTCGAGCCCCTTGACCGACAGGATCTGGTCGAGATTGTCGATCGCCTCGGCGGTTTCGATCATGCCAAAGGCGACGACGATGTCATTGGCCTTGGCATGATAATCGGCGCCGCCATAAAGCGAGGCGCGGATCGGCCCCGAGCTGCGATGGCCGAGCGGCGCATAGCGCATCGAGTTCGACGAGTTTCTCGGCCTCGGCGCGGGTGTTGATCATCGGGCAGATGATGCCGTAGGCACCGGCGTCGAGCGCCTTTTGGATGTAGGCCGGGTCGTTCCACGGAACGCGCACCAGCGGCACCGTCTCGGTGGTCGAGATGCCCTGCAACATCGTGACCATCATCTGGTAGTCGATCATGCCGTGCTGCATGTCGACGACCAGCGAATCCCAGCCGGCATGGGCCATGACTTCGGCCGAAAAGCTGGAGGGGATGCCGAGCCAGCTGTTGATGACGGGCTTACCCGCCTGCCACAATTCCCGCACTCGGTTTGCCCGCGCCATCCGACCCTCCTGCAAAATCCAAGGCGGCGATCCCGCCAGTTGGCGCGACGGAAGTCAAGCTCCGCGGCTCTGCGCGATCCGGCGATTAGCGCGGGCTCGGGGAGGCAGTCCCGCGCCACCCGCGGGCTTGGCGCTACAGCGAAATTTCAGGGTCGCGGCTCGACAGCCGCCCAGGCGTCCGGGCGAGCCTGCGGGGGTGTGGTTTGGGTGACCGCGTTCGGCCGGCTGAACCGCCACAGCACGATGTAACGTCCGACCGTATTTTCGGATTTCGGGCGTCCCAGGACGGCGAGAGTTCGGCGATAGTCCTCCAGCGACTGCTTTTTGGGGGCTTGTCCGGTGCGCCCATAGACCGCCCAAACGGTGTGGCCGGGCGCAAGCCTGGCTGCTTCCAGCAAGCTCCAGGTCAAGTTGACGTGACGGTCGGCCAGACCAGAGCGGGCGGCAAAAACCGAAAGCACCGAATAGGAATAATAGTTGTCGAGCAGGACCACATCGCCGGGCTGGGCGGCATCGGCGAGCTGCGCCGCCAACAGGTCCCAACGCGGCTTGGTCTCGTAATCGTAGTAAGGGATCAGATTGATCATGCCGGCGGCCCCGAGCATCGCCGTCGCCGGCGCAAGACGCGGGAACGAGAGCCGACCCAGCCCGGCACCGGCAAAGACGAAGAATGGCCCAGCGCTCCAGGCAAAATACCGTGGCACCAACACCGGCACGAACAGGGAAAGAAGGAACAAGCCAAGCGGCAGCACGATTGCCGCACAGCCGAGGACCGCCAATACCGCCGTGTCGCGGCGCAGCCGCCAGGCCCCGAGCGCCGCCAAGGTCACGCTGACGACGGCGAGCCCCGGGACCTTGGCCGGCAGCAGCCCGAAGGTGATGAAGCTCGAGATGCGCAGCAGATATACCGGCGCGACGATCGCCCAGATCGTCTTGGACGTCTCCGCCGGGGCCCAGCCCGCGCCGTCGAGGACCGCGCCCCTGCCGGCGGCGAAGACCCAGACGAGAGAGGGGAGCCAAATGGCCAAGATCAGGGCCTGGGCCAATCCCCAATTGCGCAGAAACGCGCGTCTATCGCCGCCGACGCGCCGGCCAATCGCGATGGCGCCCAGATTAGCGGCAACCAGCCAGGGGATCGCGACATTGAGAACGCTGAGAGCCGCCGCCGTGCCGAGACAATAGGCCATCCACGCGCCGCGCAAGGCACCGTCGCGCCGCATCGGAAGCGCCGCCGCGGCCGGCTCTTGGGCCAGCCGTACGAGCCCAAACAGCGCGGTCAGTATCAGACACGAGACCAGGGTGTAGGAGCGCGCCTCCTGCCCGAATTGGACCTCGAACGGCGAAACCGCCATCAGCAGCCCGGCGATGGCGCCGCTGGGCCGGCCGGCCGCACGGGTCCCGATCGCGCAAGTCAGCGATGCGCCGACCGCGCCGAACACCGCGGACGGCAACCGCAACAGCCACTGTGACGTGCCGATCTGCCCGACCAGCCACAACAGCAGGAAATAGCTCGGGTAATGGTTGTTGTTCAGCGAATCGACGACGAGGTCGGGCAAGCTCGCGGTAGCTCGGCGCAAGCTCGCGATCTCGTCGAGCCAGAACGGCTTGTCGCCGAGACCATAGAGACGCAGCGCCAGAGCGAACACCCCGATCGCCGCCGGCAGCGCGGACGACGGCAGATTGGCCCATTCGAGGCCGTGTCGGACACGCGGCATTATGGCGGCGAAAGAACGCATCGCCTGATCGGGTCCCCCGGAGCGGCGCCATATCAGCGCCCCGAGGTCTTAGGCGCGAGACAGCCGCTTCATCCCTGTTGCGCCGCAGCATTTTTGCCCCTTTGAGATCGCGCCGTCACCCTGTGGGCGGTCGCAACGACGGGCCATGGTTGTCATCGCAGGGACACCGCGGCAGTCTCGCCGCCGCGCGCCGGGACAGCCTCAGCCGAGCACTTCCCGGTTGACGACGTTCTCGCGGTTGGGCTTGCCGTCGAGGACGCTCAGGATGTTCTGCACGGCGGCAACGCCCATACGGTCGACGGCTTCACGCGTGACGCCGGCGACATGCGGGGCGGCAATGAAATTGGGCAAGGTCAGCAGCGGGTTGTCCTGCGGGGTCGGCTCTTCGACAAAGACGTCGAGCGCCGCGCCGGCGATGCGGTTCGCCTTCAGCACGTCGTAGAGCGCCTTCTCGTCGATGATGCCGCCGCGCGCGGTGTTGACGATGAAGGCGGTGCGCTTCATATGCGCGAGCCTGGAGGCGTCGAACAGGCCGACCGTCTCGGGGGTTTTCGGGCAATGGACCGTGATGAAATCGGCCCGCGCCACAGCGGCGTCGAGGTCCTGAACCGGCTCGTAGCCCATGCCACGGATCGTCTCCGAATACATATATGGGTCGTAGACCAGGATGTTCGTCTCCATCGCCGCGAAGCGTTTGGCCGAGCGCGTGCCGATTTTGCCGAAGCCGATGATCAGCACGGTCTTGCCGTAGAGATCGACCGGCATCTCCTTGTAGCGGTCCTGCCAGCGGCCTTCCTTGACCAGCGCGTCCATCGCAGCACCCCGGCGGGCCAACGACATGATCAGAAACACGCCAGCTTCAGCGACGCTGACCGAATTGGCAGTGCCGCCGATCATCAACGGGATTTTTCGCGCGGTCAGCGCCGGGACGTCGACCGCGTCGTAGCCGACGCCGATGCGCGAGACGACCTCGAGCGCGGGCGCCGCGTCGAGCTCGGGATCGCTGAACGGCTGCACGCCGAGTGCCACCCCGGCGACATCCTCCAACAGCCGGTGCAGCTCGGCCTTTGCCACGTTGGGCGCAAAGGGGACGCCTTCGATGTCGTCTCGGGCCTCGACGATCGCCCAGCCGGCCTTGGCCATCGTCGTCGGCAGCAGCAGCTTTTTGCGGTTGGTCGGCGGTCCTCGATCGGTCGTATTCACACGCTCTCTCCCAGCGAAATTCGTGTCCGGCGAGCCTACAATGCCGGCAGCTCTTCATGCTAGCCTTGCCCGAGGGAGGACCCTGCCGATGCCCACTCAATTCCTGATGCTGCCGCCGCAGACGCCGAGGACGCGCGAATGGGGCGCGCGCCTCGCCGCCGCGTTGCCCCAGCTTGAGGTCATCGTCGCCGAAGACCCGGTGCGCGCGGAGCAGGCGATCGCGACCGCCGAGGCCGCTTTTGGTACGATCCCGCCCGCGCTGCTGCGCCAGGCCCGGCACCTGCGCTGGCTGCAGGCGCCTCAGGCCGCACCGCCTGCCGGCTACTACTATCCGGAGCTGATCGCCCACCCGCTGGCGATCACCAATTTCCGCGAAATCTACAACGACCATATCGGCGCGCATGTGATGGCCTTTGTTCTGGCCTTTGCCCGCGGCTTGCAGCGCTACATTCCACAGCAGCTACGGCGCGAGTGGAAAAAACCGGCGCAGAACGAGGGTGTGGTCCATCTGCCCGAGACGACGGCGCTGGTCGTCGGCGTGGGCGGGATCGGCGGCGAGATCGCGCGGCTTTGCGCCGCCTTTGGCATGCGGGTGATCGGTGTCGACGAGCGCCGCCGCGACACACCGCCGGGTGTGGCCGAACTGCACCGCGCCGACGAATTGGACGCGCTGTTGGCGGGTGCCGATTTTGTGATCCTGACCGTGCCGCACACCCCGGAAACCGAGGGGTTTATGAACCGGGCGCGGTTTCAGCAGATGAAAAGGACCGCGTTCTTCATCAATATCGGGCGCGGCCTGACGACCCACCTCGACGACCTGGCCGCGGCGATCGAGGCCGGCGAGATCGCCGGCGCCGGGCTCGACGTGTTCGAACAGGAGCCGCTGCCGGCCGACCACAAGCTGTGGACATTGCCGGGCGTGTTACTGACGCCGCACACCGCCGGCTACGGCCCCTATCTCGACGAGCGCCGCTACGAGGTCATCCTCGACAATTGCCGCCGCTTCCTCGCCGGCCAGCCCTTGCGCAACCTCGTCGACAAGGCGCGCTGGTTTTGACCGCGAGGACCCGCCCACGTCGAGATTTCCTGTCTATGAGCCGCCTGCCAGATGTAGGATTGGTGAAGGTGATTTCGGGTCGGCCGTCGACCCTATAAAGAGGCGGATATGCTCGATCCCCTGCCTATCGTTCTCGTTCCCGGGCTCAATTGCTCCGCGAGACTCTATGCCAATCAGATTTATCGCGTCCCCGCACCAAACCGCATTTTCTCAAAGTTCTGGCCGAGAGATGCGGAATAATGGCGCGCGCCGTTCCCCATGGTGTGTCGGCGTGATTAAATCGATCTCGCCGACGTATTTCAGGCCGCAATGCAAGAGAACCTTTTGCGACGCCGCATTGCCCGGGTCAGTATAGGCGCGGATCGTTTCAAGGTCGAGAATCCGGAACCCGTAATCGATGACGGCTGCGGCCGCTTCACGGCCATATCCGTTGCCCCAATAGGGTTGGCCTAACCAATAACCGAGCGCAGGTTCTTCGTTGCCGTCACCAGTGCTGCCGTCGAGGCCTACGCCGCCGATCAGGCGGTCGGTTTCCTTCAACGCGATAGCGAAGCGGCGTGGCCGGCCTGTCGCATGGTTCTCTTGTACGCGGGCGATCCACTCGCGCCCGTCGGCATCGGTGTAGGGATGCGGAATGGTCCCGACCCAGCGCGCGATTTCCCAATCGCCGGCCAGCGTCACCAGTTCGGTAAGGTCATCATCGCGGTACGATCGGATGCGCAGCCGCGCCGTCTCGATCACGACACCGGTTGGTGTCATCAAGCTTCCCTCCACCGCCTGGGATACTGTTCGTAAAATATCCCCATTCTTTTTAGCTCTATATCTGTCGGTCGGGACCATCTCAATGTCAGGTAGGTTTGGGTATCAACCGAATAGGCATGGTTTCAACAACCGCTACTGTGCCGCTGACAGCTTTCGGCGATCCAATCGCAGCGGTCCTTACCGAAGAAACGCTCGTTTCCGACAAGAACGGTTGGGACACCTGGGCACGCGTGGGCGTCGAAGTCTCGGAGTGCTTCCCGCGCGCTGGCCGCCGGTTTCTCCCCCGCAGCTGAGAACAACAGAGCGTCTCCGTCTAGGCCAGCCTGAGCTGCTGCCCATCGAATGGTTTCCGGATCGTTCACGTCTAGTCCCTCCACCCACGCGGTGGCGAACAACGCGTCATCCAAGGCATCGCGCTTGTCTGCATCGAGGGCGTAAAACGCCCGCGCGGGTAGCTCTTCGCGATGAAACACCGACCGTGTCCATCGAGCGGCGCGCTGCGCGAAAATCTCCGATGGTGGGTATCGGAACGGAATGCCGTATCGGTCCGCCCAGCGACGGCAATCCTCTCGATTGTAGGAGCCGGCGTTCCTGTTCTCCTTGCCGCCGAGCATTTCGGCGACCAGAACCCCACGGTCGCGGGGCACGAAGATTGGATGGCGGGCGAGCACGGCGTTCGGTATGTCGGCGAGCCTGCGGCGAAGCAGCAACGTTCCGATATAGGCGTTGGGTGAATGGTAGATGGTGAAACTACGCACGAGGACTGTCATGCCGCGAAATCTACGGTAGCGATTGCTAGAGAGGAAGGGCGGCATTCGTCACCGAACGCTCCGCACCGAAAAGGACGAGGCGCGTGGGCGGGTTAGAGCGCGCGGCGCGCGTTCAGCGCGGCGGTCAGGGTGCCGTCGTCGAGGTAGTCGAGCTCGCCGCCGATCGGCACGCCCTGGGCGAGGCGGGTCAGCTTGACGCCGCTCTCGGCCAAGCGGTCGGCGATGTAGTGCGCGGTGGTCTGGCCTTCGACCGTCGCATTCAAGGCCAGGATCAATTCCTGACCCGGTTTCAGGCGGGCAATCAGGCGCTCGATCGTCAGATCCTCGGGGCCGACGCCGTCGAGCGCCGACAGGGTTCCGCCGAGGACGTGATAGCGGCCGCGAAAAGCGCCGGTGCGTTCGAGCGCCCAAAGATCGGCGAGATCTTCGACGACGCAGATTATGCCCTCTTCGCGCCGCGGGTCGCGGCAGATCGCACAGGGCTCGACCGTGTCGAGATTGCCGCAGATCGGACAGGGACGAACCGCCTCGGCCGCTTTGGCCAGCGCCGAAGCGAGCGGGGCCAGCAGGCTCTCCCGCCGCTTGATCAGGTGGAGCGCCGCGCGCCGAGCCGAACGGGGGCCGAGGCCCGGAAGCTTGGCGAGCAGCTGGATCAGGGTGTCGAGTTCGGACAAGCGTTGAGGTCGCGATTTGAAATGAGGCGGGCTCAGTAAGTTCTCGTCGCCCCTGTGCAGTCGGGGGCCCAGGGCAGGCGACGAGGCGCTTGCAAATCTGGGTTCCCGCTTTCGCGCAGGACTGTCCGGGGAAATTGTGTCGGCAATGAAAACTTGTGCACAACTCGCTTGAACCGATTTGAAGTCGTCTTGCGCGGGCTTGTCCCGCGCATCCACGTCTTTGTGTTGGGTGCCCGAAGGCGTGGATGGCCGGGCCAAGCCCGGCCAAGACGAAATAGGCAGGCCAATTCCACTCTTTTCGCCACCGCGAAATTTTCCCCGGACAGCCCTGGGTTCCCGCTTTCGCGGGAATGACGGATAAGCGGACGATTTTTCATGGATCGTCTCGGGTCAGGCGGTCAGAACGGCAGTTTCATGCCTCCCGGCAGCTGCAGCCCGCCGGTCAGCTTCTGCATTTCCTCTTCGGCATGGGCGGAGACTTTGCGCCGGGCGTCGGTAAAGGCCGCGACTATCAGGTCTTCCAGCACCTCGACGTCCGCGGGGTCGAGTAGGGATTTGTCGATCTTGACTTTTTTGACGTCGCTCTTGCCGTTCAAGGTCAATTCGACCAGGCCGCCGCCAGCGAGCCCGATCATCTCGACGCTTTCAAGCGCGGCCTGCATCTCGGCCATCTTTTCCTGCATTGCCTGCGCCTGCTTCATTAGCTGGCCGATGTTTTTCATGAACCGTCCTCGTCTGGGTTGACCTCTTCCGCGTCCGCGTCCTGCTCCGGCGCCTCCTCTTCCGGCTCGGCGGCCGAGGCGGCAAAGCGCTCGCGAACCGCGGCGATCGTGGCGCCGGGGAAGGTCGCCAGAACTGCCTGAACCAACGGGTGGCTGGCGACCTCGTTCCGCAGATCGCGTTCGTGGGTGGCCTCCTGCTGGCGCAGGGTCGGCTCGCCTTCCTCGTCGGAGATCGCGACGAGCCAACGCGTCCCGGTCCACTCGCTGAGGAGTTGCGCCAAGCGGTTGGCAAGGTCGCGCGGCGCGCCCTCCGCCGGGCGGAACTCGATCCGCCCCGGCTCGAAATGGACGAGATGAAGATGCGAGGCGAGGTGCAAACGCATCACCGCCTCGCGCCGCTCGTCGAACAATGCGAGGACCTCAGCAAAGTTCTGCGGCATCGGGTCAGTTGCGACCGCCACCGGCGGCGCCGGCGCGGCAACCTCTCTCGGCTCCGGCTCGCGGAGATCGGCCCGAGCCGGCAGCGCGCCACTGGCGATCGGGCGCGGTGCAGCCGGCGCCGATGCCGCCGCGCGTGCCGGCGGCGACGCAGCTGCGCGGTCGGGGCCGGCGGCGCCGTCTTGCAGCAAACGGACGAGCTCAGCCGGCGCCGGCTGATCGGCGACATAGGCCAGGCGCACCAGGACCATCTCCGCGGCCTGGATCGGCGAGGGCGCGGTTTGCACTTCCTCCAGACCCTTGAGCAGCATCTGCCACAGACGGGCGAGCGACGACATCGTCAGCTTCTCGGCAAACGGCCGGGCGCGCTCGCGGTCGCCTTCGGCGATCGGATCGCCGGCACCGGCCGCGGACGCCAATTTGACACGGGTCAGAAAATGGCCGAGGTCGAGCAGATCCTGCAACACCAACAGCGGGTCCGCGCCATCCCGATACAGGCGGTCGAGCTGCGCCAGCGCCGCCGCCGCATCGCCGCGCAGCACATGTTCGAGGAGGTCGAAGACCTGGCCGCGATCGGCGACGCCGAGCATGTCGCGGACCGCCGCCTCACCGACCTGTCCGCCCGACAGCGCGATCGCCTGGTCGAGCAGCGACAGTCCGTCGCGCACCGAGCCGTCGGCGGCGCGGGCGATCAAGGCCAAGGCCGCGGGCTCGGCCTCGACCGCTTCCGTCTCTGCGACCATGCGGTAGTGCTGCACCAAAAGATCGACTGGCACCCGGCGCAGCGAAAACCGCTGGCAGCGCGACAATACGGTCACCGGCACCTTGTGGATCTCGGTCGTCGCAAAGACAAACTTGACGTCGGGCGGCGGCTCTTCGAGCGTCTTCAACAGCGCGTTGAAGGAATGGCCAGAGAGCATGTGAACTTCGTCGATGATGTAGACCTTGTAGCGCGCCGAGATCGGCCGGTAGCGGACGCCGTCCAACAGCTCCCGCATTTCTTCGACCTTGGTGTGCGAGGCGGCGTCGATCTCGATCACGTCGACATGGCGATCCTCGGCGATGGCCCGGCAATGCACGCATTCGCCGCACGGCTCGATCGTCGGCCCGCCGGCGCCATCCTTGCCGACGCAATTCAAGGCGCGCGCAATGATTCGGGCAGTGGTCGTCTTGCCGACCCCGCGTACGCCGGTCAGAATAAAGGCATGGGCGACCCGCCCCGTCGCGATCGCATTCGACAGGGTGCGCACCATCGCCTCCTGCCCGATCAGCTCGGCGAAGCTCTGCGGCCGGTATTTGCGGGCGAGAACGCGATAGGCGTTCGCCGGATCGCTCATGTTCGATACCAAGGTCGAGGTGGGAGACCGGGTGAACGACCCAGGCCGGCACTCGTTACGGCTGCTTCCTTCCGGACCTGACCGGGTTGGCGAGAGGCCTGTCCGCCTCCGGGCTCCCGCGCCACTATATCAGCTGCCGCGGATCGCGGGGCAACCTTCGACGTCGGTGACTTTTCAGCGAGGGCGATGTCGATTCAGCCGGACCTCGATCGTCGTCAGAGTAAGACGGGGCGATTTTGCCCTGCCGTCCGCGAGAGGAGACCAGTCATGCCCGATTTCATCCTGTTACTGCACCGCCCCGCTGGCCCACCGCCCGTGTTCCCACCGGAGCAGGCCTCGGCTATCACCAAAGAGTATTTGGGCTGGGGCGACCGGCTCCGCTCGGAAGGGCGTCTCAAGGCCGGCCAAAAGCTGACCAACGACCCCGGACGGACGATGCGTGCGGCTGGCGGGCGAATCATGGTGACGGACGGCCCCTATGCCGAGAGCAAGGAGTTGCTCGGTGGATTTTTCCTGATCACCGCCGGGGATTATAAGGAAGCCTGCCATATCGCCGAAAGCTGCCCGCATTTCAAATACGGCGGCGCGATCGAGGTCCGGCAGATCGACCCGATGTAAGCGCCGCCCAGCCAGTCCAGCCAGCGGTATGAGTTTGACGCTTGGTACCCGCCTCCTTTTTCGTCATGCCTGCGAAAGCGGGCACCCAGAGCCTGCCCCTGGCCTGAACAGGGGGCAGCTAACACCGTACCAACGGCACCTGGACCCCGCTTTCCCCACGGAACATGTCCGTGGGCTGAAGGCGCACGGGGCGACGCGGAAAAGAGACCGGGAACCATCTGTCTGGTTCATTCCACGAGGAGCCAAGCCATGTCCGATCTTCAGATCATCGGCGCGCCGCAGAGTAACTATGTTTGGGTCACGCGCATTGCCTGCACCGAGAAGGGTGTGCCCTACACCTTGGCGCCGGTCATGCCGCATTCGCCCGAAGTCGACGCGATCCACCCGTTCGGCAAGATCCCGGTGATGCGCCACGGCGACATAACCTTGTCCGAGTCGCGCGCGATCTGCTTCTACATCGACCATGCCTTCGCCGGCCCACCACTGGCGCCGAGAGCCGCCATCGAGGGCGCTCGGACCGAGCAATGGGTCTCGCTCGTCAACACGCATATCGACCCGCTGCTGGTGCGCCAGTATCTCGCGGCGTATTTCTTTCCGCGCACGCCCGATGGCCGGCCCGATCGGGCGGTTATCGACGCGGCCCTGCCCAAAATGGAATCGCATTTCGCGGTGCTCGATCGGGCCGTCGCCAAGACCGGCCATCTCGTCGGCGAAAGCCTCTCTCTCGCCGACATCAACCTGCTGCCGATCCTGTTCTACGTGGACAAATTGCCGGAAAGCCGGGCGATGCTGCGGCGCTCGGCAAATCTCGACGCGTATTACCGGCGGCACATGGCGCGCGCGAGCGTCAAAGAAACAACGCCGCCGCCTTTTCCCGGCCGTTCCTCGTGGGAAATCGAGAGCTGAACGCAGGAGGAGGCCATGCGCTACATGTTCCTGGTTTACAGCCGCGAGACCGAATTGGCCGAGGCCAGCGTCGTCGACAGGGAAAAGTTGATAGCGGCACATTGGGCGGTCATGGACGAAACCAAGAAGAAGGGAATCTTCGTTGGAGCCGAGCCCTTGCACCCGACCGCCACCGCGACCACGATCCGGACCGAAAACGGCAAGCCGCTGATCCTGGATGGACCGTTTGCCGAAACCAAGGAACAGCTCGCCGGCTACTATGTCCTGGAATGCGCGGATCTCGACGAGGCGATCGGGTGGGGCGCAAAGATCCCGAGCGCGTGCAAAGGCGGCGACGGGTGCATCGAAATCCGGCCGATCATGGGGCTCCCGCCGCGGTAAGAGCCGAGATTGCGTCGTCGCTCCGCTCCTCGCAATGACAACATATTTGTTAGGCGTCATTGCGAGCCCGCGGGTCCGGCCGGAGGCCGGCCCGAGGACAGGCTCCGCGAAGCAATCTCGCTGCTATCGAGTTCTGTGTGGAAGGTCCTGATTTGGAGAGGTTCACTTCTGATCAGACGTTAAGCCTGCCAGTAAGGATGCTGCAGCGCGCCGACATTCGCGCTGCGGCGGAGTCGGTGTTTCGCCGCGAGCACGGGCGGATCATCGCCGGGTTGATCCGGCGCTGCCGCTCGTTCGATCGCGCCGAGGAGGCGATGCAGGAGGCCTTTGCCGCGGCTCTCGCCGCTTGGGCGGGGTCGGACATTCCGCAGAACCCGGCCGCGTGGATCGCGACCGCCGCGTGGCGCAAGCTGATCGACGCGCAGCGGCGCGAGCGCGTCCGGCGTGAAAAGCAAGCTGTGCTGGAGCAGGAGGTCATGCCCGAGACGATCGAGGAGCCCGCCTATCCCGATGGCGAGCTTTCCTCACTTCCCGACGACCGTTTGCGTCTGATCTTTACCTGTTGCCATCCCGCGCTCAATCGCGAGGCCCAAATCGCTCTCACCTTGCGCACGCTCGGCGGGCTGACAACCGGCGAGATCGCCCGCGCCTTCCTCGTTCCCGAGCCAACTTTGGCGCAGCGGCTGGTACGGGCCAAACGCAAGATCCAGGAGGCGCGAATCCCCTACGAGGTTCCGGCCGCGGAGGCGCTCCCCGCACGCCGGGCTGCAGCGCAGGCAGTGATCTATCTGATCTTCAACGAGGGGTATGTCGCGACCTCAGGCGAGGCTTTGATCCGCCGCGAGCTGTGTTCCGAGGCGATTCGCCTCGGCCGGGTGCTATGCGAAATCGACGCGGCAGAGCCGGAAAGCCTCGGACTGCTCGCGCTGATGCTATTGCATGATTCGCGGCGCCACGCCCGCGTCGACGGAGCGGGTTTGCTGGTGACGCTCGAAGAGCAGGACCGCTTGCTGTGGGATCGCAAGCAGATAAGCGAGGGGCTGGCGGTCGTCGAAGCGGCATTGCGGCGCGGGCGGATCGGACCCTACCAGCTGCAGGCGGCGATTGCGGCGGTTCACGCCGAGGCCGCGACGGCCGAGACAACCGACTGGCCGCAGATCGCCGCCCTCTACGGTGAGCTTGCCCGCATCGATCCGAGCCCCGTGGTGCTGCTGAACCGCGCGGTTGCCGTCGGCATGAGCGATGGCGCGCAATCCGGCCTGACGCTGATCGATGCATTCGGCGGCTCGGGGGCGCTCGACCAGTATCATCTGTTCCACGCCGCGCGCGCCGACCTGTTGCGCCGGCTCGGCTCGCGCCCGGCGGCTGCCGAGGCCTACCGCCGCGCCCTCGCCCTGACCGCCAACGCCGTCGAACGCGCCTATCTCGAACGCCGGCTCGCCGCGCTGTGACGCCAGGCCCGAGAGAGGGCGGCGCAAACCGATCAAATTGCGGCAACGCCATTGACCGACGCGATACCTGCCTTGTCGGAAAATCTTACACCTGGTCCCGAACGGTAATGCTCTGGAAAACCGTAGTTTTCGCGCGAAGTTCTGATTTGGTAAGGCGCCTGGGCGTCGGTGCGCCTTACAATTTCCTAAAGTCTGCCGAGACCCTACTAACTTAACTAACTGACTTCATAAACTAATCCAAACTGGCACACCAATTGCGTATGAGATTAACGAAGGCAACTTCCCGTGGACCCCCTATCAGGGGGCCGGACAAACCATGTCGGGAGGTGTGTATGTCAATCTCTCACGCAAAAGCTGCAGCAATTCCAGTGCTATTGCTGGGCCTGCTTCCAGCAATACCGGCAGCGGCAACCCCGTTTTTCTTCAGCACCGGTAACCCAGACGGCCTGATCGCCACCCTTTCGCGGACGGCAAGCGCCGGCAAACTCGAAACCGAGACGGCCGATGATTTCGTCACGACCGTGCCCACGCGGATCACTAATGCCACCTTCACCGGCTTGTTTGTCGGCGGCGCGACCCCGGCGAATGTGAACGACGTCGAAATCGAGCTCTATCACGTGTTTCCGATCAATTCGGTAAATCCACCGGATGGCCGGGTGATCAGTCGCGTCAATTCGCCATCCGACAATAATTTTGCCGCGGCAGACGGCGCGCTTGGGCAACTCAGTTTCACCACTAAAGTCCTTAATGCGAGGTTCACAGCAGCCAATTCGGTCGTAAACGGGATCAATGCAAAGCCGAATCAATTTACCGGTGGCGAAGGTCCGGTGACGGGCGAGGAAGTGGAATTCGATGTTACGTTCGCCACGCCTTTCTCGCTCGGACCGGATCACGTATTCTTCCGACCGGAGGTCGATCTGGGCAGCGCGGGTGATTTCCTATGGCTCTCAGCGCCCAAGCCGATCGTGGCGCCGGGCACGCCGTTCGCGCCGGATCTGCAAACCTGGATCCGCAATGATGGGCCTGGTGCGCTGGCGCCCGATTGGGAACGGATCGGCACGGATGTTACCCATCAGGGGCCATTCAACGCCGCATTCTCGCTGACCGGTACCGTTCCCGAGCCAGGATCACTCGCGTTGCTCGCTTCCGCCCTGGTCGCGCTGGGTGCCATCCGACGGCGCCGACGCTGAGCGTCAATTGTAGGTGCGCAATGGCTGATGGCGAGCGTGCTGGCGACGACCCGCTACATCGCCATCTCGCAGCGGCCAGTTGTCGCAGCGCAGTCTGCGATTGTTCGATTCCGCCGCATCGTCGAACATAGCCTGGTCTTTGCGTTCAACGTAGGTTTCGGCCGGCGCGCCGACGATACCAATGTCGGGGAAGGGGCGCGTGACCGGCCGTCGAGACGGATGAAGCAAGTGGCCGGTAACGATCGGACGCAGAAGTTGTGACTGCGACGCGGCTGGCCGGCTCCGCTTGCCGCGTGGTTGGGGGATGTGCGAAGGTCGGCGCCGTGAGAGCGCACAATTACTATGCGGCGCCCGGTTTCGAGCGGGCCGGGTTGCGGCGCCGCGACAGCGGTTGGATCGTCGAACGCATTGCCGATCCGGCAAGCCTGTTCGTCCCGGTCTGGCGCAACCAGAATCTGATCATCGAGATCGACGGCGGCGAGCCACGCGCGGTGGTGCTGGGCTGGGGCAGGCCTGGTCCCGCTGATAGGCGACGGCGCGGCCGCCGAAGAGCGGCTGGGCCGGGGCGAAATCGTTTTTATCGGCGTTGTCGAGGAGCGGGCGCATTTTGCGCTCGACCTGTCGCCGATCGAAGCGCCGCTCGACATGCTGCACTCGCCGGCGCGGGCGGCGAGCGGCATCGAAGCCGCATCGGCCCGCTTTGCCGATCTGCGGCAATTGGGCGGGCGCCTCGACCGGCGCGAGGCATCGCTGCTGGCGCTGGCCCGCGCCATCTTGTTCTGGCACGCCCGCCACCGCTTTTGCGGCCTATGCGGCAGCCCGACCCGCAGCGAGGAGGCGGGGCATATGCGCCGCTGCACCGACCCCGCCTGCAACACGATGCATTTTCCCCGCACCGACCCCGCCGTGATCATGTTGGTAACGCACGGCGAGAATGCGCTGATGGGCCGCTCGCGGCATTTCCCGCCCGGGATGTATTCGACCTTGGCCGGCTTTGTCGAACCGGGCGAGAGCCTCGAAGACGCGGTTGCGCGCGAGGTGCGCGAGGAGAGCGGCATCGAGGTCGGCGCGGTCGATTACCACTCCTCGCAGCCCTGGCCATTCCCGGCCAACATCATGCTGGGGTTTCACGCCCACGCGCTGACGACCGAGATCACCGTCGATTTCGGCGAGCTCGAGGATGCGCGCTGGTTCGAGCGCGGCTGGCTGCTTTCGCATGTCGACGACGATGCGTTTCGCCTGCCGCGGCACGATTCGATCGCCCGCCGGCTGCTCGAAGATTGGCTCTATGGCCGGGTGGCGAGCGGCCCCGGCAACTGAAGCGGAGCCGCCTCGGTAGAAGTTGCGGATTCCCTCTGTTCGGGCATGGCTGGCGCACCGACCTTGCGGCCGAGCGCGCGAATGATCGGTAGGCAGCGGAGGTGAGTCTCCGTTAACGCCGCCTGGCATATTTCGGCTCGACCCCATTTTCCCTCGGAGCGGCCCGACTCAGCGAACCTGCGGTAGCGCGGGCGCCACTTCGCCAGGAACGGCTGCACGCCCTCGTTCAACAGACCCAGTGCGAGGGTGGGGATCGAATCGGCCCCGCGGTCCAGTGTCGGCGGGGGCATCGCTTTGAGCCCGGCGCGGATCGCGTCTCCGAGTATGTCGAGCGAGGCTATCGCCTCGCCGAGGACGCCCGGGGCGGCCGGTAGCTCGCGCGTTGAGATGCGGGTTGCCGCTTCGACATAGATCTGCCATCCCGCCGCCACCGTTGTGGCGTCAGGCGGCAAAACAGCCGTCGCCTCGGCGGCGGCGAGCTTCGAGGACGAGACCAACGACGGAACCGCCACTGGCCGCTCGGGCAGCAGCCGCTCGATACCGGGCAGGTTGAGCGCCATGCCGAGCTGCCAAGCCCGCTCGACAAGACGCTCTCGGGTGCAGCCGAGATCGCCACGGCATTGCTCGTACAACGGCCAGTTGGTTTCCGGCAATCGGGTTGCGCGCCATCTTGCAAGCCGAGTTTGCCAACGCCCGAGGCACGGCTGCAGATCATGGTGCAAGATCTCGATCACGTAGATCTGCGGTGGTTCGGTTTCCGGCAAAGCCATGCCACGCGGCGGGCTCGCCGCGAGTTGGGTCCGGGTCCGATCGGCCAGCACGCGCAGTGCGTCCAGCGCGTCCTCCAGCGGCCCATCCGCCGCGCCCAAGACGCCGATCGCCGAAATCGTCTCGATCAGAAGATGCCACAGCAGCGCGCGGCTCTGCGGGTCGAGCGCGACCGCGGCATCGGCCGCGCCGAGGCGCAGCGATCCCTTGGTCAGGCGCGCCCAGGCGATGACCGGGGCGATGCGGCTTCTCAGCGCGCCGACTCCCGCGGCAACGGAGCCGGTCGCGAATGCCACCGGGCGCCGCTCCGATGCGGCTTTGCGCTCGGGTTCAATCGGATTGGTCATCGCCCCGCTTCGTCACGTACCCGTACAGGCCGGCCCCGCTCGGCTGATCCTCAACAATGCTCTGCCGAGGGTCAAGACGGGGATTCAGTGCCCGTCGGCGGTCAATACCGAGCGCGGACGGAGCACCAGCGGTATCAAGGTCAGGCCAAAGACGAAGAGCCCGCCAATCAGCAGCAGCATGTCGTTGTAGGTCAAAACCAGAGCCTCGCGGTGCACCAGATTGCCGAGCAATGTGACGGCGGCTTGGTGAGCGTCGCCCGGGATGAGCGAACCCAACCGGTTGGTCTGGGCATCGATAAAGTGCTGCACCGCCGGACGCGCCGCGTTGACGTCCTCGACCAGGCGGTTCCAGTGAAATTGCATCCGGCCGTTCATGATCGTACCTACCGAGGCCAGCGCGATCGCGCCGCCGAGGTCGCGGGTCAGACCGTAGAGACCGGAAGCGTTCTTCAGTTTGTCTGTCGGGACCGAGCCCAGCGCGATCATATTGGCCGGGAGGTAGCACAGCATCAGCGAGACGCCGCGAACCGCCTGCGGCACCATGAGCTCGGGAAAGCTCGCCTGATTGGTGAGGCCGGCGGTCAGGTACATCGAGAAGGCGAACAGACCGAGGCCCATAGCCAACATAATGCGCAAGTCGAGCCGCCGCGCGATCTGCGTGCTGAATGGCGACATCGCCATCTGCGCGATCCCGGCGACAAAGACCGTCTCACCGATCTGCAGCGCGCTGAAGCCGCGCACCTGCGCAAGAAACAGCGGGATCAGATAGGTGGTGCTGTACATGCCGGTGCCGACGAGGAAGGTAAAGAACGAGCCCAGCGCGAAATTGCGGTTGGTGAATGCGCGCAGATCGACGATCGGCTGGCGATAGCTCAGCACACGCCAGAAGAACAGCACCGAGCATATGCTCGAAACGACAATGGCGACGCGGATCGTAGAGTCATCGAGCCAGTCCCAGCGCGGCCCTTCCTGGAGCGCGTATTGGAGACAGCCAAGGAAAGTCGCCATCAGCACCAGCCCGATCACATCGAAATAGCGCAGCAGTGACAGATCGGGCTTGTCGATGTCGACGCAGACCCAGACCACCGCGGCAACGGCAATGCCGGGCACGATGTTGACCAGGAACAGCCAATGCCAGGAAAGCGTGTCGGTCAGGAAGCCGCCGATCGTCGGGCCCAAGGTCGATGACAGGTTCAAGATCACCGAGATCATCACCATCAGCCGGGTCAGCGGCGGCCCGCGGAAGCGGGTGTAGACGACCGGAAAAACGCTTGGGGTGATCGCGCCGCCGCAGAATCCCTGTATCGCTCGATAGACGATCATCTGGCTGAGGCTGGTCGCCGTCGCGCAAAGCCCGCTCGCCGCGGTGAAGCCGAGCGTCGCGGTGACGAACAGCACCCGCGTCGACAATAGCCGCGACAACGTCCCGCTCAGCGGCACCATCACGACATCGGCGATCAGATATGCGGTTTGCACCCAGCTGATCTCGTCGGCGCTGGCCGACAGCCCGCCCTGGATCTGAGTGAGCGAGCTGGTCACGATCTGGACGTCCATGATCGCCATGAACAGGCCAACCGACATCGCCAGCACGCCGAACCAATCGCGCAGACTTGGCTGGCTCCCGGTTTGGGCTGGCGGTGTGGGAGCTGTATCAGCGGGTCTTGCCGGCGCCGCGGGCGCGAGCGCAGCCGGGGAGCGGCGCGCCCAACCCGCCCGCCGCAGCGCTGCCGGCGCCCAGGTCATTGCGTTGCAGCTGCTTCCGCAGCCGCCGGCTTGGCCTCGGCCGTCCCGACGATGCCGTCGGCTGCCTCGGCGGCGCCCTGGTCGCGGGTGTCGACGGTGACGGTGACCGACAGGCCGGGACGCAACAGCCGGGCGAGCGGCCCCTCCCGCGGCAATGCGATCCGCACCGGAACGCGCTGCACGATCTTGGTAAAGTTGCCGGTCGCGTTGTCGGGCGGAAGCAGGCTGAATTGGGCCCCGCTCGCCGGTGCAAAGCTGTCGATCCGGCCGGGGAGCGGATGGTCCGGATAGGCATCGACCGAAACCTCGGCGCGCTGCCCCGGCCGCATCTGCGTCAACTGCGTTTCCTTGAAATTCGCGGTGACATAGACCCGCGGCAGCGGCACCAAAGACAGCAGCTCGGTGCCGGGTTTGACGTATTGGCCGACCTGACCGGCACGATTGCCGGCGACCCCGGAAATCGGCGCGCGGATCACCGTGTTGTCGAGATCGTTTTGGGCGAGCTTAAGATTGGCGCGCGCCTGCTGCAGCCTGGCCGTTTCCTCCTGCCGCTGCGACCGCAGCACGCCGAGCTGGCTTTGCGCGGCGGCGAGCGCAGCCCGGCTTTTGGCGGCCTCGGCCTCGGCTTTGCGGGCATCGGCCTGAGCCTGCTCATAGCGCTGCCGGCTGGCGAAATCGGTAGTCATCAATGCGCTGTAGCGCTTGAAATCCTGCTGTGTGCGGGTCAGGTCCGCCTCGGCCGACTGCACCGTCGCCTGAGCCTGGGCGATCATTGCCTGCTGCAGGTCGAGCCGGCTGGCAAAGGTCGCCACCGCCGCTTCCTCGGTCGCGACCGCGGCCTGGCCCTGGGCAACTTTGGCGGCAAAGTCGCTGTCGTCGATGACGAACAGCATCGCGCCCTTTTTTACGGCCTGGTTCTCGCGAATCCCCACCGCTTTGATGTAGCCCTCGACTTTCGGGCTGATTACCGAGACGTCGCTGGCGACATAGGCATCGTCGGTCGATTCGAGAAACCGCAGCGCGGTCCACCAATACCAGCCGCCGTAGCCGCCGAACCCCAACGCCAGGACGACGGCCGCGATTATGATCTTGTTGCGCATCCTCTCTGAACTAAACCGTTCAGTTCATTGTTGCGCAGAAGTTAGGCCGTCTGTAGTATTTGTCAAGTCGGCGGCGTCGGATGGGACCCGTGGCCAGCATGATGGAGCGCAACGAAGCCCCGGCCGGCAAGGCCGAGAGCATTCTCGCCGCGGCAAAGCGGACCTTTTTGGAGAGCGGCTTTGGCGCCGTCAGCATGGACACGATCGCGCGCGAGGCTGGCGTGTCGAAGGCGACGGTCTATGCCCATTTCGCCGGCAAGGAGGAATTGTTCGGCGCCGTCATCGGACGCGAGTGCGAACGCTATCTCGCGAGTTTCTCGGTAAGCGAGCTCGATCCCCGCGACGTCCGCGCCTCCCTGACGGTTTTGGGCTGTCGCTTTCTCGAACTGTTACTGTCGCCCGACGCGATCGCGCTTCACCGCCTGATTATCGGCGAGGTGAGCCGCTTTCCTGCGCTCGGCGAAGTATTCTGGCGCGCCGGCCCCGAGCGCAACCATTTCCAGATCGAAGCGTTTCTCGAGGCGGCCGCCGCGGCCGGATCGCTTGACATCGCCGATCCGCGCCTTGCCGCGGAGCAGTTTACCGGTCTGGTGCGCGGCGACACCCAGCTGCGCCACCTGCTGCGCCTCGAAAACCAAGCCGATCAGCCGAAGACCCGCGCCACCGTCGAATCGGCGGTTGATACCTTTTTGCGCGCCTTCGCCCGCCCCAACCCCTAGTTCGCAATTGCTCGAATTGCCGCAACCACGGAGGAGACCGATGCAAGAGGCCCTCGTCGTTCGCCACGAGACGCACATCCCGGCGCCGCCCGCCGCGGTGTTCGCCCTGCTGACCGATCCGGAGAAAATCCTGCGCTGGATGGGAACCGAGGCGCAGGTCGAGCTGCAGCCCGGCGGGCTCTATCTCGTCAATGTCACTGGGGCCCGCTTCGCCCGCGGCTCGTTCCGCGAGGTGGTGCCGGTGCACCGCCTGGCCTACAGCTTTGGCTGGGACGGCAGTGAGGAGGTGCCGCCGGGGTCGAGCCTGATCGAGATCGACCTAGTCGAGCAGCCGGGCGGAACCTTGCTGCGCTTGACCCACAGCGGCCTGCCTAATGCCGAGCAATGCGCCGGCCACGCGGAAGGCTGGGCCCATTACCTCGGCCGGCTGGCCGAGGTTGCAGCCGGACGCGACCCAGGCCCGGATCCCCGGCACGGCCACACCGGGAGGGAGTGACGACTTTCCGCGCTCAATATCGCCGTACTAGACCCCCAACATGAAACAAGGCGTGTCGCGACGGCAGACAATATTTAAGGCTTCCCCGGGTTTAAGGCTTCCCCGGCGAAAGGCCGGGGTCCATTTCTGGCTCAGCGCGTGTCGTAATCGTCATGGTGGCGTAGCCAGTAGCCTGTCTCGTTGCGGCCCTTGGGGGCGCGGTCAAGCCATTGATACATTCCCCAGAGGCCGTCCAGCCCCCGGGCGTAAGTCGAATAGGTGTGATAGACGATGCCGTCGTCGAGCACGAACGCACTCATGCCTGGCCTCTCGCGCGCGTAGCTGCGCAGGTCGGCGCCGGTCAGCGCAGCGCCCTTGACAGCCCCGTCGGGTGTCGCGCGCGCGGGCCTTTCGGCCGTTGTCCGCCCGGCGAGCGCGCGGCCGCTGCTCGCTGGTAGTTGTAGTCCGCGGCGCCCGACTGCTGCTGCTCTTCTGTGACCGAGACGTTGAAGTCGAAGTTGAAGTCGCTGCCGAGCGCGGACGCCCAAGGGAATATCCAGCTCATCCGCCGCTTGTAGGCCTGCAACTTTGCAAGCGGCGCCCGCGACACAGCCCACAGCATCACGTCATGGTTGGCCAGGTGAACCGCGAACCCGTTGAAGCCGTCCGCGATCGACGAGCAGGAAGGGCACCCCGCCGTATAGTCGGGTCCGAACATGAAATGGTAGACGAGGATCTGCGAGCACCCTCTGAAAAGGTCTGCCAGCGAGGCGCTCCCTTCATCGGTCTCGAACCGGTATTCCTTGTCGACCAGGACCCAGGGCAGCTCCTGACGCCGCCGCACCAGCTCGTCGCTGCGGCGGGTCAGCTCCTTCTCCGCCTCGAGCAGCTCGAGTCGCGCTGCCAACCACTGCTGTCGCGTCCCGATTTCATGATTTGTCATCTCTGGCTCCTATGGCTCGTCGCGTTGTTCTCAGCCGCGCGGCAGTTCGCCGATTGGCGGCAGTGCTGATCCAGTTTCGAGCAGCGTCTTGAGGCTTGACAGGATTTTTGGCCAGCCTACGGAAACCGCGCCGATGAGCTTGGAGCCGGGCCTGTCGATTTCGTGGGTGATGGTCAGCTTCACGACTTCGCCTGCTTGCTCGATCTCCATCACGCAGCGCGCATAGCCTTCCTCACGCAGCTCGGACCTGAACTCGTTGCGCCATCTGAGGACGAGTCGCTTGGGCTTCTCGATCTCGACGACGTCGCCGGCGTCAGCGATGCGACCATCCGGGAAGATCAGCTTCCAAGGCGACCCTACCCTCCAGTCGGTCTCGACGTTCATGCCGAACCAGTACTTCTTCATGAAGTCTGGGGTAGTGAGCGCGGCCCACAACTGTTCCGGCGTTGTGTGGATGTATGTCACGTATACAAAACTACTCTCAGCTTCTTCAGTCATGGCGTTCTCCTTCAAGGTCTTGCTTGAGGTCTGAAAGTGCGCCCAGGCGAGGGAACTCGAATTTGCTGATCCAACGCTCGGCGATCTCATTGATCGGCACGGGATTGATGAAGTGCAGCTTTTCTCGGCCTTGCCGCTTCCAAGACACGAGATTGGCCTCCTCGAGAACCGCCAGATGCTTCGCGACCGCTTGGCGGGTCATCTCCAGACCTTGGCACAGCTGACCGAGCGTCTGGCCATTCCTGAGATGCAGCCGATCCAGCAACCGCCGACGGCTTGCATCGGCCAAGGCGCGAAACACAGCGTCCTCTTCCATGCAAGCAATATGGAACCGTTTAGTTCCCTAAACAATAGGGAACTGTTTGGTTTCCTGTCAAGCAAAGAATCCGCGCGCGTGCATCGGCGATACGCCGGGCTCTCGTGAACCGAGCCCATTCGCTACGGCTCGGCCCCGCGTTTCGATCCCGAGTTCGGGCCCGCCTTACACTCGATCGTGTTGGAGCGCTAACGAGACCTTCGACAGGCCAGGGGCCATGGCGGCATGATCGGGCATGGATCTGCCGGCACCTCTCGCCTGGCTGGTGGACGAGGCCGGTGCCTCGCCCGGCCCTGACCGGTTCCTGGCCGAGCTCGGCGGCCGGCTGCTGGCCGACGGCCTGCCGCTGGCCGGCGGCGCCCTGACGCTCGCGGTGCCGCATCCGATCATCGCCCGCCGTACCTGGCTGTGGCGAGCGGCGACGGGGGCGGTGATCGAGGCGCTGGGCTTCGCCGGCGGTCCGCTCAGCCAATCTGGGCGCGACTGGCTGGCCGGGCTTGGCCCGGTGCAGGAGGACACGGTTGGCCCAGCATCGGACGGTCCAGGGCGGGGCAGTCCGATGCTGGGCTGGGCCGGGACCCGGCCGTTCGGCCCCGCCGAGGCCGGCCGGCTGCGCCAGGCCGCGCGCTTTGTCGCCGCCCCCCTAGCCGCCCTGGCCGCGCGGGCGGCGCTGGCAGCGCTCCTCGAGGCCTATCTCGGCCGGCGCAGCGCCGCCCGGGTGCAGGCCGGCGCGCTGCGCCGCGGCGCCGGAGAAACCATCCGCGCCGCGCTGCTCTCCGCCGATCTGCGCGACTTCACCGCCCTGTCCGAGGCGACGGAGCCAGCGGCGACGATTGCCGCCCTCGACGCCTGGTTCGACCGCGTCGCCGGAGCGGTGCACGCCTTCGGGGGCGAGGTGCTGAAGTTCATCGGCGACGGTGTGCTGGCGATCTTCCCGGTCACCGCCGCGCCGGCCGAGGCCTGCGAGGCGGCGCTGCGCGCGGTCGTCGCGGCCCGCGCCGGCATGGCCCATCTCGACGCCGTGCGGCAAGCGCAAGGGCTGCCGCCGCTGCCCTTTGGCATGGCATTGCATGTCGGCGAGATACTGTGGGGCAATATCGGCGCGGCCGACCGGCTCGATTTCACCGCCATCGGCCCCGCGGTCAACCTGGTCAGCCGGCTGGAGGGGCTGTGCCGGCCGCTCGGCCGGTCGGTGTTGATCTCGGGCGCGGTCGCCGCCGAGATTACCACGCCGCTGGCGCCGCTGGGCGAACACGCGCTGCGCGGCATCGCGGCGCCGTGCGCCGTCTTCACCCTGCCGGATGGATGACGGCCCGCCCCGCTACAGTCTCGCTTTAAACTCGCGCGACGAGGTCAGGGCCGGGCGACGGGCCCGCGCGAATCCGGCACGGTCGCCGCCTTCTCCTTCCAGTCCTTCGACCAGGGAGTGATCGGCTTCGGCACCGCTTTGCCGTCGACTCGGATCTCGTCGACATGCTCGTTGAAAAAGCACAAATGGCCCTTGATCTTCGGGCATTCCGCGATCGGATCGGGATAGCTCCAGACCAAATCCTCGAAGAGCCGATCGCCGATCTTGACCGAATAATAGCGGGCGCGGCCCTTGTACGGGCAGGCGGTGGCCTTGTCGCTCGGGATCAGCAGATCCATACGCACATCTTCGGGCGGGATGTAATAGCGGGTTGGCAGCCGGGTCTCGAACAGAAACCGCGCGCGCCGCGTTTCGGCCACGACCTCGCCGCCGACGATGATCTGCACCGGGCGCGATGACTGGATCACGTCGACCCGCTTATAGGGGTCGCGCGGGTGGACGAAGATCTCCTCGTCCTCCTCATACCAGCCGTCGACCCGATCCCAATAGAAGGCGACGAAATCGCCGATCGCGGCGACTTCGTCGAACGGGTCGGGATAGCCCCAAACCGCGTTCTCGGCCGTCCGGCCGCCGACCTTGACTGTCCAGTACGACGCCGTCCCCTTATACGGGCAGAAGGTGTGATGATCGGTCGGCGTCATCAGATCCATGCGCACATCCGACCGCGGGAAGTAATAGACCGGCAGATGCCGGGTCTCGAACAACAGGTGCGCGTTGGTGCTGTCGGCGATCGTCTCGCCGTTGAATTTGACGCGCACGCGGCGCGGCGAAAGCTCGAAAGTGATCTTGTAATCGGGATTGGTTTTGAACCCGGATACCCGCGTCTGTGGCGCCGCTGCCATGATCCGATCCCTCCAGCTGTGCACCCCGAAAATGAGCCCGCCGCCGAGAGACCGCAAGCCCGCAGCAACGCCGCGCCGTCAGTGATCGGCCGGCGCCGCGGCCGTGTCGATCTCGACCTCATGCTCGATCAGGTTCGATTTCATTTCGATCAGCATGTCGAGCAGGCGGATGCGATCGGGCTCGGGGATCCTGGCCAGCGCCTCCTCGCGCACCTCGGCAGCAAGCGCGAAGATGCGGTCGAGCAACGGGTAGGCCGCTTCGGTCAGATAAAGCAGATGCGCGCGGCGATCCTTGGGGTCGGCCCGCCGCTCGATCAAGCTTGCCGCCTGCAGCCGATCGAGAAGGCGGGCGAGGGTGATTGGTTCGAGGTCGAGGATTTGCGCCAGCGCCGCCTGGTTGATGCCCTCCTGGCGCGCGAGATAGGCGAGCACCGCGGCTTGCGCCCGAGTCAGACCGAGCGCGGCGGCGCGGGCCCGCTGCTCGAACCGCTTGCGCAGCAGCCGGGCCACGTCGTTGAGGACAAAGCCGAGGGTGCGGCTCGGGATTTCGTGGATCATGGCGTCCTCACCAGCAGTCGCGGCGCCGATTATAGGCGCGCTTGCCATAACCGGCTCACGAACCGCGCATGCCAGCCATGTTCGCCGATTGATAGCGCGCGTCGAGGGTGTTGCAGTTCGGGCCTCTCACAAGGCGCGCGTTGATGAAAGCTCCCGCCTTCGACTATGTCCGGCCGCAAAGCCTGAGCGAGGCGGTGGGTTTATTGGCCGCCGGCGGCAGCGAAGCGCGGGTCGTCGCCGGTGGCCAATCCCTGGTCGCGATGATGAATTTGCGGATTGCCGCGCCCCGGCTGCTGATCGACATCGCGCGCCTGCAGGAATTGTCGGTGGTGGCGGAGGACGACGACAGCGTGACCCTCGGCGCCGCCGTCACCCATGCCATGATCGAGGATGGACGGGCACCGGACCCGTCGCGCGGGCTGATGCCCCGAGCCGCCGCCGGCCTCGCCTATCGCGCGATCCGCAACCGCGGCACGATCGGCGGCAGCCTTGCCTTGTCGGACCCGGCGGCGGAATGGCCGGCGGTGCTCGCCACCCTGGATGCCGAAGCGGTGCTGTGCGGGCCTACCGGCCGGCGCTCGGTCAAATGCGCCGAATTCACCACGGGGATCTTTGCGACGAAGCTCGCCGATGACGAGATCATCGAGGGCATCCGCATCCCCAAGCTCTCGACCGATGCGAGGTGGGGTTATCTGAAGCTCTGCCGGAAATCGGGCGAGTTCGCCATCGGGCTGGCCGTCGCGGTCGTCGACAGGCCGCGCGGCCACTACCGGATCGTCCTCGGCGCGGCCAACGGCGCGCCGCTGCTGCTCAACGCGGCCTCCCAGGTTCTCGCCGACGATCGCGGCGAGCCCGAAGCGCTGCGCGCCGCCATCGCCGCCGATCTCGACGATGCCGCCGACCGGCATTTCGACGAGTTCCAACGCAACCTGCTGATAGTGGCCGCGGTGCGCGCGGTGCGCGGGGTGACGGGGTGACCGCGATCCGCCTGGAAGTCAACGGCGCCGCGATCGCCGACGAGGTGCCGCCGCGCCTGTCGCTCGCCGATTTTCTGCGCGAGCGGCGCAACCTGACCGGGACCCATCTCGGCTGCGAGCATGGCGTGTGCGGCGCCTGCACGGTCCTCGTCGACGGCGAGCCGGCGCGCGCCTGCCTGATGCTGGCGGTCGGCTGCGACGGGCGCGCGGTGCGAACCATCGAAGGCTTCGCCGACGATACGGTGATGGCGGCGTTGCGCGACTGCTTTCACCGCCATCACGGGCTGCAATGCGGCTTTTGCACGCCGGCGATGCTGATCACCGCGCGCGACTTGATCCGCCGCGGGCGGGCCGGCTCCGAGCATGAGATTCGCGCCGGTCTTGCCGGTAACGTCTGCCGCTGCACCGGCTATACCAATATCGTCGCCGCGATCGCCGAGGCAGCGGCGGCGATGGCCGGGAGGGCGACCGATGGCGAATGATGCCTGGGGAATAGGCGCCTCGTTGCTGCGCCGTGAAGACGAGCGCCACTTGCACGGCCGCGGCGAATTCGTATCGGACATCAAACTCCCCGGCACGATGGAGGTGGCCTTCGTCCGCAGCCCGCATGCGCATGCCCGGATTCGCGGGATCACGGCGCCACCCGGGGGCAAGGGCCGCATCTTTACCGCGGCGGACCTGCCGCGCATCCAGCCGATCCGCGTCGTCACTCAGGCGGCAGGCGCCAAGGCGCCGGCTTGGCCGCCGCTCGCCACCGACAAGGCGCGCTATGTCGGCGAGGCGATCGCCGCCTGCATCGCCCCGTCGCGTGCCGAGGCCGAAGACCTCGCCGCCGCGGTGTCGGTCGATTTCGAGGCGCTCGACGCCGTCGTCGACGCGCCGCGCGACATGCGCGGCAGCCGTCACCCCGTTCACGAGCAGTGGGGCGACAATCTCTATAGCGAGCGGGTGTTCGCAGGCGGCGATATCGACGCCGCAGCGCGTGCGGCGGAAATCACCGTGACCCGCGAATACCGCATGCACCGGCAATCGGGCGCTCCGCTCGAAGGCCGCGCCGTGCTCGCCTACCGCGACCACCGACTCGACGAGGTCGTGGTCTACGCCTCGACGCAGACGCCGCACACCGTACGCGTTGCCTTGGGCGAGTTTCTCGGCGTCGAACTGCGTTGCATCCGCGTCGTCGCGCCCGATGTCGGCGGCGGCTTCGGACCCAAGGCGCGGCTCTACCCGGAAGAGATCATCCTCGCCGCATTGGCGCTCGAACTCGATCATCCGGTGCGCTGGATCGAGGACCGCGGCGAGCATTTGCTGACCTCGGCGCATACCCGCGACCATCATTACAAGGTCACCGCCTATGCCGATCGGCAGGGCCGCATTCTCGGCGTCGATGCCGAGATCGTCGTCGATGCCGGCGCCTATGGGCTGTGGCCCCAGGGGCCGTACCAGGAGGCGGCGATGGCGGCGCGCAACCTGCCGGGGCCGTACGCGATCCCGAACTATCGCGCGCGGGCCGCCACCGTCGCGACCAACAAGGCGCCGCTCGGCCCCTATCGCGGGGTTGGCCGACCGGGGGCGTGCTTTGCGATCGAGCGGACGATCGACGAGGTCGCCCGCGCGGTCGGCCGCGACCCGGTCGAGGTGCGGGCGCTGAACATGGTGCGGCCCGAGCAGATGCCGTTCACCTCCATCGGCGGCATGCGGTTCGACAATGGCGACTATCCGCGCAGCGTGCAGCTGTGCGGCGAGCTGTTGGACCTGCCGGCGATCCGCGCGCGGCAGCGGCAGGGCGAGACGGACGGCCGCCTCGTCGGCATCGGCTTTGCCGCGTTTGCCGAGCAGACCGCGCATGGCGCCGCGGAGTTCGTCGCGCGTGGCGCCGCGATCGTCCCGGGCTATGAGAGCTGCACCGCGCGCATCCTGACCGACGGCACGCTGGTGCTGATGGTCGGCATCCAGTCGCACGGCCAGGGGCTCGAAACCACCTTGTCGCAGATCGCCTATCAGGAACTGGGCATCGACCCGGCGCGGATTTCGGTGCGCCATGGCGACACCGAGAGCACCGCCTTCGGATTTGGCACCTTCGCTTCACGCAGCATGGTGATGTCGGGGGGCGCCGTGGCGCGCGCCAGCCGGATATTGCGCGACAAGCTGTGCCAAATCGGCGCGCATCTGCTGCAATGCGATGTTGCTGCCGTGCGCTGCGCCGACGGCGCCGTGCTGGGGCCGCAAGGCTCGGTGTCGATCGCCGAGATCGCCAAGGTCGCGCATGTCAGGATGGACGGGCTGCCGCCCGGCGTCGACCCGCTGCTCGACGCGACCGCAACCTACGAGCCCGCGGTCGGCACCGGCGTCTTTTCCTACGCGACGCATGGCGCGGTCGTCGCCGTCGATCCGGAGACCGGGTTCGTCGAATTGCTCGATTTCGCGGTCGCCGAGGATTGCGGCACGATGGTCAACCCGATGATCGTCGAAGGCCAGATCCGCGGCGGCGTCGCGCAGGGCATCGGCACCGCGCTATACGAGGAAATTCCGTATGACGAGCAGGGCCAGCCATTGGCCGGAACCTTGGCCGATTACCTGCTGCCGGGCGCCGCCGAATTGCCGGCGATCAAGATCGGCCACCTGCATACGCCGTCGACCGCCACCGAATACGGCATGAAGGGGATGGGCGAAGGGGGTGCGGTCGCTCCGCCCGCGGCGATCGCCAACGCCGTCCGCGACGCCCTCGCCGCTATCGGGGCCGAACTCAACGAAACCCCGATCACCCCCCGCCGTGTCCTGGCAGCGATCCGGAAAGCGCGAGCGGCGGCTCCGAAACCGTAATATGCGCAGGACGGCGGCCGCTTACTGCGTGTGTTGTACCTTAACCCGCTGCTCATCGGATCGGAACCTGAGGGAATAGAACGCGCTTTTCTTGCCTTCGGCCTGACAGTCGAGATGGTGCCAGACGGTTCCATCGGTAGTCATGTGGACGACACACGCGCCGACTACATTGGCCACCGTCTCGGTCGAACGAGTTGCGATCCTGACCCTCGATAGGTAAAGCCAGTACTCTTCCAGATTCGGTTGGCTGTCCTTCTCACCGACGAAGCTCAGGACTCGCCTGTCCTTCAAGCCCACGGTGAATAGGACATGTCCGTTTGGAAGCTGCACGTAGATCACGCCGGACCCGCCCCCTCGCGGTTTAGGGACACAGGATTCCTGTTTTCCAGCAACCAGGACCTGCTCGCAGACGCCACCGACCGTAGCTACGGTGCTCGCTTGCTGCGCCGACGCAGGGAGCGCGCAAATACCGGGTTCAGTCGCAAGGAGCAGGGCAAACCCGACGGCAGCAGGCAGGAGTAGGATCACCGGGACAGGAACCCTCCTGGAGGTCCTTGTAAGAGCCCTTTGCTCCCAGGTCTTGGCCGGAAGTAAGGAACGGGCCATTTTTGGAGAATACTTGGACAGAGCGGGAACGGCGCGGGGCGCCGCCCGCCGAGACGCCACTTCACAACCGTTCGACCTCGGTTAACTCGCAATCCTGCCTCCGTTCGGATCGGCTTGATTTGATCGAAGATAGCCCCCTTACGCCGACACGGTTGTAGTCGCGACTCGTTCCGAGCCATTTGATCAAGACGATGCCATTATCGGAGCCGACCGCGAGGACCAGTTGCAGCAGCTCTATGAATGAAGCTTCAGAACGGCGCCGAGAACGGTCAACCCCGCCGCGAGCATTATGCCCATACGAACGGTGAGACGCAGACCAAGGTTGTCCAGAGCGGATTCCAGCTCGCGACGCGTCGTGTCGATCGCGGATTGAAGTTCCCTTCGAGCGGTATCGAGATCCTGACGAGTAACCAGTTCTACCATGATGAATTCCCGCGCTGCCTCCGCATGAGCTTCAGCCTGTTCTTGCGGGACGCCCACGTCCCGCAGCTTCTTCGCATAGCCGAGACTATCAAACGCGAATGCTATGTATCGTGCCTAAATTGGTGATCGCAGCTCTATGTTGCCACAGAAAGCGCACCGCACCCCCACTAACTAGACTAACTAGATTTAATTCCGCGGCCGTCAACCGATCCCGATGACGAACCCGCTTCCACGAGAACCGCCGAAGGCTGACGCGATCGTCGTGCTCGGCTGCAAGCCGGCGGCGCGGCTGCGACGGCGGGTCGAATGCGGGGTTCAGCTTTATCGCGAAGGCGTGGCGCCGGTGCTGCTGTTGTCGGGCGGCGGCAATGGGCCGGAGCCCGAGGCGGAGATCATGCGCGACATCGCGCTGGCTCATGGCGTTCCGCAAGCGGCATTGCTGATCGAGCCCCATTCGCGCGATACGGTCGGCAACGCGTGCGAAACGGCGCTCCTGTTGCGCGCGCATGGGTTGCGCTCGGTGGTACTGGTCAGCGACCGCGCGCACCTGCGACGCGCAGCACCGCTGTTTCGCCTCGCCGGGGTCGCAGTCGCCGGC
Source organism: uncultured Alphaproteobacteria bacterium (assembly GCA_963785565.1). Lineage (GTDB taxonomy): Bacteria > Pseudomonadota > Alphaproteobacteria > ATCC43930 > CGMCC-115725 > AP-15. The sequence goes on from CAWAVV010000020.1 coordinate 155,032, forward strand.
CGATCCGGGCTGCGCGCGCCGTCGCGGCTGCGGGAGGTCGTTGCGACGATCCGCGAAATGGCGGCGTTGCCGTGCAGCCTGGTCCGCGCCCTTATTACTGGGCGAGAGAGCCGGCGCCGATGAGCTCGCCGTTGGGCGAAAGAGCGCGGCGGATCGGCAGCTGCGGTCATCCGCCGTCTCCTTCGACCGCGATTGCGGGGAGCGCAAAGCTCGGCAATAGCCGCCAGAACAACGCTGCTACGACAAGCGTGGCAATTCCGGTCAGCAGGAAGAGGCCGGGAACACTGACGCCCGCTGCAATCAGCGCGATCGTTGCTGCCGCCGCGAAGACCATCGCCGCGGCGTTGATCACATTGTTGGCGGCGATGGCGCGGGCTCGGTGTTGGCGCGCGCTCGCGGCCTGGAGCAGCGCATACAAAGGCACGATAAAGATCCCACCCGCGACCGAAATCCCGAGCAGATCGCCAAGGATGCGCCAATGCCCGGGGACGGTGAGGAACAGGCCGAGGCCGGTCAGCGCGCCGCCGGCTGTCGCGACCGGGCTCGCCAGCCACAGGTCGATCGAGAACAAGCCGATGCCGAGCGCGCCCCACGGCACCGTGCGGGCGCTGATCCGGCCGCGCAGAATCCTGGTGCACATCAAGGAACCGAGCGCGATCCCGATCGAGAAGACGGTCAGGAACAGGGTCACCACCGCCTCCTCGCCGCCCAGGATGAAGCGCACATAGCCCGGGAATTGCGACAGATAAACCGCCCCCACCAGCCAGAACCACGATATCCCGAGCATCGAGCGGAACGGAACTACCTCCGCGGCGGCTTCGCGGATGACCCGCATGGTCGCGGCGAAGAGGTTCCAGCGCACCGGGCGTTGCGCCGCCGCCGCACTTGTCGGCGGGATCATCAGGCTCGCGCCCCACGCGGCGAGCGCCACCGTCACGATCAATGCCGCGACCAGCAGCGCGCCATGACGCCCGGCGATCAGCACCCCGGCGATGGTGCCGAGCAGGATCGCGATGAACGTGCCGGCCTCGACCAGCGCGTTGCCGAGCAATAGTTCGTTCGGGGCAAGCAGATCCGGCAGGATCGCGTATTTGAGCGGGCCAAAGAACGCGGCCTCGACCCCCATTACGCAAAGAATGGCCAGGAGCGCGGTCGTGCTGCCGGCCACGACCCCCGCCGCGGCAGCCAGCATCAGCGCGATCTCGCTGAGCTTGATCAGCCGGATCAGCCAGGCCTTGTCGTGCTGGTCGGCGAGCTGTCCCGCCGTCGCCGAGCACAAAAAGAACGGCAGGATGAACAGCCCTCCGGCGAGCGGGATCAGGATCTGCGCCGACATCTGCCCGGCGTCGCCGGCGCGGTAAGCGATCATCAGCACCAGCGCGTTCTTAACCGCGTTGTCGTTAAACGCCGACAAAAACTGCGCCCAGAACAGCGGCCCAAACCGCCGCGACGCGAGGAGCGGCCCCGCCCCCGCCCGCGCCGCTTTACCGTACTTCAGCCGAACCGTCGCCATGCCCCTTGTCTCGCATGTCCGTTCAATTCACGCGAGCCTCGCGCATGTCTTCAAGGAGGGGCCAGGGCGCGGTACTGGCGATGATCCGTAACCAGCAACTGCACCGGGAGCCGCAGCATCGCAGCACCAAGACGCGGCGTCGCCGCAGTCAGCGCGACGTCCGCCTTTTTAAAGTCGGCCGAGCGTTTCTATGAGCCGATCGGACTGCCGCCCGCTCGGTCAAAACAATTGGTGCGGTTTCGCCCGTCTCTACGGTCGGGCGCCGCGCTAGGTAGGGCTCCGCATCCGCCCGCCCCCGACCGCAGTGCCGGTGAAATTTCTAAAGGGTAGAAACGGTGACATCTCTATTTGGTGGACAGAGTCGGTGCCGCCTTCAGCGGATGCCGCATAACGGATCTTATGTCAAATGCGAAACAGGGGAAACACGGGCGGGCCGCACAAGATGTAGGAGCCGCAACGCGCGCCGAAACCGAGCAGAGCATCCGCAGCCAATCGGTTTCGCGCGAAACCGACCGCGACCGCGATTAGTTCACCCTGACTGTCCAATTCCTCCATAGTGCGTTTGGGGTTTCACGAGTCCGGGAACAGATAACGGTCGGAATTGGATTGCTTGGAACATCAAATTCGGTGTAGGCAGTCACGTCACCTTCTGAACTCTCAAATATCATCTCTTGTTCTGTGTCAGTATTTTTTGTAATGGTGGCGGCTAAATTGACCAAGGGTTGCGTGTTTTCGGGATAATTGATGTCAATGTTGCTGCCTTTTTCCGTGAGCCGCAGCCAAAGTGAATTTAGTTCATCTTGCGTATAAGGCAACATCGGGGCATTCCTTTACAGGGCCAAGCTAATAATAGGCAAACGGGATACCGACCTCGCGCAAGATATCCGCCACCTGTTCCGGCACCGCGACCCGCAACCCCCATCCGGAAAGCTCACAGCGCGTGGTCTTTTTGCCGGTCACCAGCAGTTGGCCGCCGCCGGTCAAGAGTTGTCCTCCACCCGTGAGATACTCATCTGTCGTGCGACATTGCCCCGCCATGTCGCGGACGGCGGCGAAGCTCAGCAACCCCAACAGCGCCAAAATCAGGATACCGAGCCGCGCGCGCCTATATAGACGCGGCGAATATGATTGATGGGGGATCGTCACGCTCATTTTATAAAAACCTCGTAACCATATCCCGGCCAAATCTGGCGTGCCGTTTTGCAATATCAAGAGGCCAACTACTTTGACAGCGCCCGCGGAACGCGCAAGAAACCAGAGAAAATAGACGCTTGGCCTCGATCAGCTTTAGGAAGGCCCGTCAAATGGCTCGGCTCGATTGGCTCTCCCACTACTGCCCGGCTAGTCAAAATTCAAGAATTTTGCAACGCTTGGTTCGGCCGCCATGGGTGTTCAAACGTAAGCAGGTATTGACTTCTTCCGGCCCTAAAGCCGCCACCACGTCCGCCTACGGCCAACCTTCAATAAGGTGGCTTTCACCTGGGCGTGTCCCTTTTTAGTTGCGAGATCCAGCGCTGTCCCGCTCAAGCTCCCGCTGATCCAGCGCTGTTCGATATCGGCGCCACTGGCGAGCAACGCTTGCACCACCGCGAGATGGCCATTCTCGGAGGCTTCCATCAACGCGGTCGCGCCAAATCGAAAGCTCCACCCTTTTTCAACCACCTGAGCATTGACATTAGCCCCCTTGGCAAGCAGCGCCTGCACCACCGGGAGATGGCCGCGCTTGGATGCCTCCATCAGCGCGGTCCGGACGTCCGCCTCGGCATCGACCTCAGCCCCCTTGTCGAGCAGCGCCTGCACCACCGGGAGTTGGCCGTTCTTGGAGGCCACAATCAGCGCGGTCTCGCCGTTGTTATTCTTCGCATCAACTCCGGCTCCCTTCTCGAGCAGCGCCTGCACCACCGAGAGGTGGCCGCTCTCAGCAGCCACAATCAAAGCCGTTGGGTCGATGCCGGCTCCCTTGTCGAGCAGCGTCTGCACCACCGAGAGGTGGCCGCGCCAGGAGGCCAGTGTCAGCGCGGTGTCGCCGTGGTAGGTTCTGGTGTTGACCTCAGCCCCGTTGTTGAGCAGTGCTTGCACCACCGAGAGGCGGTCACTCTTGGAAGCCACAATCAACGCGGTCTCGCCGGGCTTAGTTTCGGCGTTGATCTCCGCCCCCTTGGCAAGCAGTGCTTGCACCACTCGGAGAAGGCCGTTCTCGGAGGCTACAATCAACGCGGTCGCGCCGTCGTCCGTTTTGGCATTGACCTCGGCCCCCTTGTCGAGCAGCACCTGCACCACCGAGAGGTGGCCGACCGCGGAAGCCACAATCAGTGCAGTTTTGCCCGTGGGCGTGGCATTGACCTCAGCCCCGTTGTCGAGCAGCGCCCGCACCACCGGAAGATGGCCGCGCACCGAGGCCATAATCAACGCGGGCGGGTCACCGCCTTGAACCTCCGCCCCCTTGGCAAGCAGTGCCCGCACCACTGGGAGATGGCCGTTCTTCGAGGCCGCCGTCAGCGCTGTGTGGATTTCGTATAACCAGCCGTCGTTGGACCCATAACGGCTCCATGCCGTGGCATTAACCTCGGCCCCCTTGGCAAGCAGTGCCTGCACCACTGGGAGATGGTCGTTCTCGGAGGCTACAATCAAAGCGGTTTCGCCCCCCCGATCCTCACGGTCACTTAACTTGGCATCGACATCGGCCCCCTGAGCGAGCAGCACCTGCACTTTTGCCGTGTCCCCGTCTGACGCCGCCCAAATCAAGTCATCAGTTGGCATTGTCAGAACCCTCCCCACGGTGCGACATACCGACCAACGTCCTCCCACGCTTTAACCGCATGTCGTGACTCTGCGGGCGGGTCGCCGGCCTGACTAGCCGTGGCCTAAGACTTTCCGAGCCGCGCCACCCTTGTGCAATTGCCGCCATTTGCGCAATTCAAGAAATTTGTTTGGCGCAAGGTCTCTTAGGTCTGCCGTCTCACCAGAGCAGTTTGATTGCCGCGACGATCACGACGAAGCAGATGATCCAGAGGACAATGGGGCCTGAGGCCCCTTTGAGCTTGATACCCAAGGCCTCGAACTCAATCGCGCCGTAGCCTGCGGGCATGAGGGTCACGAGTATGAACGCCAGCGCGGCAGCCATAGGAAGTGCGATTACAGCCGTGAAGTGGTCGATGATGATTCGGCTTTCAGGGTTTGCCCAGAACGCCATGCTGAAAGCAGTAACCAGGAGATATGAAAAAACGGAGACAGCGGCGAGCCACAGGCGGCGCTTGATTAAGGGCGGCGGCCGGGGTTGATCGGCATCCATGCTGGTCGCTCCCTCGATGGGTGGCCATCAATCTAGTCGTAGTGTGTCGGCGCATACCAACTGCGTGCAAGTCCGCCGTAGAGCCGGGTTGAAGCAACGCATAAGTCAACAATTTCGGCCGCAGAGAGGCACCTTGAAAACAAAGGGCTTTTTTCGTGCAAAAGATAGGCTCGAAATTCGGCGCGGTGCGGGGGGGGCAGCGACGACCGGCGATAGAGCCGGATCGGACGCCGGTGGGTCGGACCGATGCTAATCGCAATCTCGCCGGGCCGATCGGGTTTCGCACTTCCGAAATGGCGGCGGGAATCTAAAATGTCAGCAGGAATCCGGGGCTCCCATTTGCGGCGGCGGCGCCATGACATTGGCAGTAAGGCGATGCCGGCTTAAGCTTGCAGAATCCCTTGACGATATCCCCCCTCACCCCGTCCTCTCCCCGCAGGCGGGGCGAGGGAAAAAATGGCGCGATGCGAGGGTAACCAACGGGTTCGTGCCTATGGTTGAGGCGGAGGTGGCGGAATTTGCGAGGTTAGGGGTCGAGCCGGGGTGGTCGTTTGCGATCCGGCATCGGGTGCGCTGGAGCGAATGCGATCCGTTCCGGCATGCCAACCACCGCGCCTATTTCGAGTGGTTCGAGGAGGCGCGCAACCGCTACCTCGAAACCGCCGGTCTGCCGGCATTGTCGGCGGGATCGCCGGGGCCGGTCATGGCCGAGACCAGCATCCGCTATCACCGACCGCTCGCCTATGGGGATGAAATCCTGATCAGCGCCCGCACGGTCCGGATTGGCAATACCAGCTTCGAGATGGAATACGCAGTTTGGCGCGACGGGTTGTGCGCGCTCGGGCGGGCCGTGCTGATCCTCGTCGTCAACGCCACCGGCGAAAAGACGCCGCTGCCATCGGCATTGCGGCGGGCTATGCTGGCCCGCGACCCCGGCGCCGTGGAAAGCGCCCGAACCGAAGGAATATCGGGATGAGCCGCGTCGTCATCGTCATCTGCGACAGCTTGCGCCGCGATCTGATAACCCCAGCGGACGCGCCATTCCTGTGCGAGCTCGGCCATCGCTCCGCGCGTTTCGTCAACCATGCCGGGGTGTTCCCGTCGACGACACGGACGAGTGCGGCGTCGATCGCCACCGGCTGCCTGCCGGCGCGCCATGGTCTGCTCGGCAACACGATGGCGCTCGACGAAGGCGGCGGGCTGGTCTGCCTGTCGGTCGGCAAGCCCGATTTCCGCGACCGCCTGCACCGCGCCACCGGCCGCACCCTGCACATGCCGACGATGGCCGAACGCCTCGCCCGCGCCGGCCAGAGCGCGATCGCGTTTTCGAATGTATCGCCCGGGGCCGCTTATTTTCTCGATCCCGACGGCCATGGCTGGGTCTACAACGCCGCCGGCAGTTTCGGCCCTGGGCGCCGGTCATTGCCGGTCGAAGAGGGGCTCGCGGTCGCCAAGGGCGATGCCGGCGACACCGCCGTGACCGAGCGCTTCTGCGCCGAGGTTTTGAGCGAGCGCGCCCCGGCGCTGGCTTTGTTGTGGCTGTCGGAGCCCGACTACACCGGCCACCACACGCCGTTGGGCTCGCCGGCGCATCGCGCGGCGATCGGCAGCGCCGACGAAAATGTGCGCCGGGTCGCCGAAACCGTGGCCAGGCTCGATTCCGGCGGCGAGAAGATTCTGTTCGTTGTCGGCTCCGATCACGGCATGGAGAGCGTCGACGAGACGATCGATCTCGACGCGCTGCTGGTCGCGGCGGGGTTGAAGCGCGCGCCGGGATCATCGGAGGTCGTCGTCGCGCCTAACGGCACCGCGGCAATGATCTATTTCGCCGAGCCGGAGACCGCACTAGTTGGCGAGGTCGCACGGTTTCTCGAAGCCGAGCCCTGGGTCGGCCGCGTCTTTACCGGCGACGCTCTCGGCGAAATCGGCTTGCCGACCGGATCGCCGGCGCGGATCGCGATCACCTTGAAGGCCGACGACCGCGTCAATCCGCATGGCGTCTCCGGCCACAGCCATATCGTCCGCGATTCGACGGAGTCGAAGGACATCACCGGCTTCGGCCAGCATGGCGGGCTTGGCGCCAACGAGCAGCGCCCGTTCCTGTTCGTTCATGGCGGCGGGTTTGCCGCGGGGAGCTATCGCCAGCGCTCGTCCTGGTCGACATCGCGCCGACGGTGCTGCGCCATCTGGGCCTGGCCGCCACCGGCCTCGACGGCCGCCCCCTGCCCCGCCACCCAACCGCCGCCTAGCCCGAAACGGGCGTCGCTGAGGGGTCAGCCATCAAGCAACGCCGCGAGCAGCGCGTGCGGCGACGACGAGAATGGGTTCGTTACGGTAAGCCCACTCCAGGTAAAGCCATCCTGCAGATCTTCCGAAAGCAGCAATCTACAACTGGCCTGAGCCGAGGCGGCGAGGATCACGGCATCCCAGATTCCGAGCCGGTAATCGGTTGCGAGACCAATGGCGGCGGCTGTAACCGCGGGAGAAGTTTCGGCAACCGGAAACGCATCCATCCAGCCGAGGACGGTCAACCGGGCCTCGGCTCGAGATTGCGCGGCCTTGCGCACCAGGACACTGTAGAGCTCGCCCAAAGTCTGCGCCGGCAATACAGTGTTCTCTACCGACAATTTGCGCAGCAGCCCGAGTGCTGCCATCTTTCGTTGCAGACCGTTGACGCCCGCCGCATAGACCAAGACATTCGTATCGAGGGCTACCCTCACGGCTCATCCTCGTAAAGCTCGTCGCGGGTCCAGGGTCCGATGTCGATCACCGGCTGGGCCTCCAAGCGAGCGAGCAGTACCTCTTTGGCTTTGGCGGCCGTCGCGTCTCCATCGGGAACGGGACCGATCCGAGCTACCGGTCGCCCATGCGCCGTTATCACGTAGCTGCGCCCTTCACGGATTGCCCGCAGCAGCTTCGAGAAGCTCCGATTCGCCTCGGCTGCGGTGATCGTCTCGTCCATCGCCATAGACATATTAGTGAGATTTACTAATTTATAACAGAGCCGAGCTGAGATCAATCATCGGGAAGCTGTTTCGAGCCGCTCGAAGCGCGCTATGCTTGCCTGCACCGGGTGAGGCGGAGTGAGGGAGGATGCGATGGCGCGCAAGGAAATGGCGGTCGACAGCGTGGCCGAGGCCTACCTCACCTTGCTCGCCGAGCGCGGGGTCGAATATCTGTTCGCCAATGCCGGCACCGATTTCGCTCCGCTGGTCGAGGCCTTCGCCAAAGCCGCGCGGACCGGGACGCCGGTCCCCCGGCCGGTTATCGCCACCCACGAGAATTTGGCGCTGTCGATGGCCCACGGCTATGCGATGGTCACCGGGCGGGTCCCGGCGGTCATGGTGCATGTCAGCGTCGGCACCGCCAACGGGGTGTGCGCCGCCTTCAACGCCGCGCGCGAGAATGTCCCGATGCTGTTCACCGCCGGCCGCTCGCCCCTGACCGAAGAGGGCATGGCCGGCGCGCGCGACGTCTACATCCACTGGGCGCAGGAGATGTTCGACCAGGCCGGGATGGTGCGCGAGATCGTCAAATGGGATTACGAATTGCGCAACGGCCAGCAGCTCGAAACCGTGGTCGACCGCGCTCTCGCCGTCGCCACCAGCGCGCCGCAGGGCCCGGTCTATCTGTCGTTGCCGCGTGAGGTGCTGGCGTCGCCGCTGCCCGGCTTCGCCTACGACATGCCGGGCCGCCGGGTCGCGGCCTCGCCGCCCGGTCCCGACAAAGCGGCGATCGACGAGGCCGCGCGAATTCTCGCCGCGGCGGAAAATCCGCTGATCATCACCGCCAGCGCCGGCCGCGATCCCGCGGCGGTCGCGGCGCTGAGCGATCTCGCCCTGCGCTTTGCGATCCCGGTCGTGCAGCACCGGCCGCGCCATCTCTCGCTCGCCGCCGACCATCCCTGCCATCTCGGCTATGACGCGACCCCGTATCTCGACGATGCGGACGCGATCCTGGTGCTCGAATGCGACGTCCCTTGGGTCCCGAGCCTCAAGGCGCCGCGGCCGCGATGCAAAATCGTCCATCTGGGCGTCGATCCGCTGTTCTCGCGCTATCCAATTCGCGGATTTCCGTGCGACCTCGCGGTGACAGGCGCGCCGGCGACGGCATTGCCGGAACTCGCCGCGGCGCTCGACCGCCACATCGCCAAATTCGCCGTTGACGCACGACGGGGGCGGGTTGCCGGTCTGGCGGAAGCACAACGCGCCGGCTGGCAAAAAACCCGCGAGACGGCGGCCGGCCTCCGCCCGATCCATATGGCCTGGGCCAGCGCCTGCATCGCCCGCGCCAAGCCCGAGGACGCGATCCTGGTCAACGAATACACGCTGATGACCGAGCATTGCGGATCGAATTTGCCCGGCAGCTATTTCGGATCGAGCCCGGCCTCGGGGCTCGGCTGGGGCGGCGGGGCGGCGCTCGGCGCGAAGCTCGCGGCACCCGACCGGCTGGTCATCGCCACATTGGGCGACGGCTCGCATTTGTTCGGCAATCCGGTAGCGCTCCACCACGCCGCCGCGGTGCATGACCTGCCGGTGCTGTTCGTGATCATGAACAATTCGATGTGGGGGGCGGTGCGCCGGGCGACCAGCGCGATGTACCCGCAGGGCGAGGCGATGCGCAGCAACAAGCCGCCGCTGATCGACCTCGACGAATTGCCGGCTTTCGAACAGGTCTGCGCCGCGGCCGGGGGCTATGGCGAGCGGGTCGAGGACCCGGCCGCCCTGCCGGGTGCGCTCGAACGCGCGCTCCATGCGGTGACGATCGACAAGCGTCAGGCGCTTCTCAACGTCATCTGCCGCGGGCCATGAGCCCATCCTCGCCAGCGCAATCCGCGGTCGGGCACGGCGCGATTTGCCAAGCGCGGGATTGCGCGGGATAGTGATCCCTCCGGGGACAACAGCGAGATCACGAGATGAGCCCTGTGCGCGAGCTTCTCGACGATGCCATTGCGCTGCACAAGGACGGGCTGAGCCCGGGCCGGATCGGGCTGGCGTTGACCGACCGCTGGGAGGCCGAGCAACTGGAGGCCGGCGGCGAGGTGCGCCGGACCCGGTCCAAGACCGGCGCTATCGAGCTGCGCTTTCCGAGCGGGGAGAAGATCCTATGGGACGGCGCGGCCTGGAGCTACCTGCCGGCGTGAGTCCCGAGCCCGCAACCGGTCATGTCGCGGTGCAAGGCTGCCGTTCTGGCCGTCGCGCTGTCATTTTCGGCGGCGGGCGGCGCCTCCCGCGCCGATGAGATCACAGCGGTCTACAGCGCTTATTGGGCCGGCCTCCCGGCAGCGGAGATTCGGCTGAAGCTGCACGGCGGCAAAATCGCCTATGACGACGAGATCGAGATCCGCACAGAGGGACTGCCGCGCCTCGTCAGCCATTTTGACGGAACCGCACGGGCCACCGGGCGAATCGTCGCCGACCGGGCCGCCGAGCCGGAGCGCTACGACGCCCTCTTTGATCTGCGCAAGCGGCGCAACAATCGCGTCAGCATGCGATTTATCGCCCGTGGCAATGCGATCGTGGCCGAGCGCGGCGCGGACGACACCAGCCGCAAGCCGCCGCTCGCCGAAGCCTTTCGCCGCAGCGCGGTCGATCCGCTGACGGCGGTCGAGCGCCTGCGCCAAGCAATCGCGGCCGGAGCTGGCGCCGCGAACCGCGGCTTTTCGATCCCGGTTTATGACGGCGCACGACGCTTCGACGTTCTCGCGCGGGTTCTCCCCAAAGAGAATCAGGCCGACGGCCTGGTACGGGTCGCGCTGAGCTTGCACCCGATCGCCGGCTTCAAGGGGGAATCGAGCGATGTCGGCGATCCCGATGACGCCCCTCGCCCGGTCGCGCTGACCCTGACCGACGATCCGCTGCTATTGCCGACATCGATTATCGTCCGGGTGTTTTCCCTGCCGCTCGTGGTTCGGCTCGAACATTTCTGCGCCGCCACGGCGCCGTGCCAAAAGGCCGCATCGCGGATTGCCCCGCCGCTACCGATCACCCCGGCGGCGGCCGCTCAGCGCCACTAGTCTCGGCGATTCGGAGCGGGCAGCCGCCTCTTGACCGGCGACAGGCGCTACGCGCAGGCTGGGTCGTAATCCCGGAAGCGGCCACAACGAGGATGACCCGATGACCGACCCGATCCGGCCGTTCGCGCGCAGTCCGCTGGGCGCGCAACCGCCTTACCTGCACCCCGATTACGGCAGCACGGTCAAGCGCGCGCCGAAAAATCCGCCGATCCGCCTCGAGCAGACCTTGACCGAGCTGACCGGCCCGGTCTTTGCCGGCGGCTGGGCCGGGCCGGACGCGGCCGATTTGACCCGGGGTCACAAGGGAGCGCCGCTCGGCGAGCGAATCATCGTTGCCGGGCGCGTCCTCGACGAGGATGCGAGGCCGGCGCCGGGAACCTTGGTCGAGCTGTGGCAGTGCAACGCCGCCGGCCGCTATCGCCATCCGGTCGATCAGCACGACGCGCCACTCGACCCGAATTTCGACGGGGTCGGGCAGGTCGTGACCAACGAGCGCGGCGAATACCGCTTTCTGACGATCAAGCCCGGCGCCTATCCGTGGCGCAACACCCCGAATTCATGGCGGCCGGCGCACATCCATTTGGGCATCTTCGGGCCGGCTTTCGCCACCCGGCTGATCACCCAGATGTATTTTCCGGGCGACCCGCTATTGGCGCTCGATGCGATCTATCTCGGCACCCCCGACAAGGCGGCGCGCGAGCGGTTGATCTCAGCCTACGACCCGAACCTCAGCGAGGCGGAATGGGCGCTCGGCTATCGTTTCGACATCGTGCTGCGCGGCCGCGAGGCGACCCCGATGGAGAGCGCGTGAGATGGCGGGCAAACTGATCGTCACGCCGTCGCAGACGGTCGGCCCGTTTTTCCACCTGGCGCTCGATCGGCCGGAATGGGCCGATCTCACCAGAGGGAATCCGACCGGCGAACGGATCGTCGTCGAGGGGCGGGTCATCGACGGCGACGGCGCCGCGGTCGCCGATGCCTGCCTCGAATTATGGCAGGCCAACGCCGCCGGCCGCTACGCCCATCCCGACGATGCGAGGAGCGACAAGCCGCTCGACCCGAATTTCCGCGGGTTTGGCCGGGTGTCGACCGATGCCGATGGCGGCTTTCGCTTTACGACGATCCGGCCGGGGCCAGTGCCGGGGCGCGGCAACGCCTTGCAGGCGCCGCACATCGCGGTGGCGCTCTTTGCCCGCGGGCTGCTGAAGCAGCTCTACACGCGCATTTATTTCGCCGGCGAGACGGCCAATGATAGTGATCCAGTGCTGTTGTCGATCGACGATCCGGCGGTGCGCCGGACCCTGATCGCCGCCCGCCGCGACGGACCCGGCCCGCCGACGTATCGGTTCGAAATCATCCTGCAAGGCGAAGCGCGAGACCGCGTTTTTCGATCTCTGACCCGGCCGCCAGCACCCGCCTTCACAGCATCTGGCCGCCGTCGACGGCGATGTTCTGGCCGGTGACCCAGCCGGCAAGCGGCGAGCACAGGAATAGCGCGACCTGCGCCACTTCCTCGGGCCGGCCCAGGCGCCCGAACGGGATGCTGCGCAGGATTGCGCCATAGAGGTTCGGATTATTGTTCTTCGCCCGCTCCCAGGTGCCGCCGGGAAACTCGATCGAGCCGGGAGCGATGCAGTTGACGCGAATGCCCTTGCGGGCGAATTGGGCCGCCGTCGTCTGGGTGTATTCGAGGATCGCCGCCTTGACGGCACCGTAGGGCGGAGTGCGTGCCGAGGCGCGAAACCCTGAGATCGACGAGATGTTGAGGATCGACCCAGCCTCGGATTGTTCAAGAAAAGGCAGTGCCGCCCGCGTCGCCCGAACCGTCGCCATCAGATCGACCGAGATGCTGACGGCCCAGCCGGCCTCGTCGTCGCTGGTGCCGAAACCCGAGGCATTGTTGACCAGGATGTCGATCCCGCCGAGCGCCCGGCTGCTTCCTCGATATAGTTTGCGACCGCCGCTGCATCGGCGAGATCGCAGACCGCGGCATGCGCGACGCCGCCATGCCCGGCGATGTCCTCGCGCGTTTTGGCGAGGGCCTCCGCCCCCCGCGCGCAGATCGACACGCCGGCCCCGGCCTCGGCGAAAGCGAGCGCGATCGCCCGCCCGATGCCCCGGCTGCCGCCGGCCACCACCGCCCGCTTGCCGGCCAGATCGATATTCATGACGCCTCCGCCTCTCGATCCGGCTCATTTTCACTGTCTTCCGGGGTGATGTCGACAATGCGCTCCGGTGCAACGGACGACGGCGGGCTGGTCAATCCGGGCGATCAGCAGCCGTAGCGGCGTTGGCGCTCTTGAAAGGATCGGATCGCGCGCAAGAAATCGATCTTGCGCAGCGCCGGCCACAACACGTCGGTAAAATAGAATTCGCTGTGCACGCTCTGCCACATCAGAAAACCGGAGAGGCGGACCTCACCCGAGGTGCGGATGATCAGGTCGGGGTCGGGGAGTCCGGCGGTGTAGAGATGGCGGGCGATGGCCTCCGGCGTGACGTGGTCGATCGCCTCGACCAATGTTGTCTGCTCGGCGGCCAGGCAAGTGAGCAGCGCGCGCACGGCGTCGGCGATTTCCTGGCGGCCGCCATAGGCGACGGCGATGTTCAGCTCGAGCCCATCATATCCCGCGGTGGCGCGCTCGGCTGCGGCGATCGCCGCCAGAACCGGCGCCGGCAGCATCGCGAGGCAACCGATCGCGCGGACGCGGACCCGCCGGCGGTGGATCGCGGGATCGTCAGCGAGCGCGGTCAGCTTGGCTTCGACCGAGGCCAGGATGCCGGACACCTCGGCCGCCGGCCGGTGGAAATTTTCGGTCGAGAACACCCATAGGGTGACCGTCGGAATGCCCAGCTCGGCGCACCACTCCAGGACCTCGTCGAGCTTTTCGGCGCCGAGATCGTAGACCGCCCGCGGCTCGGTGATGCCGAGCGCACGGCCGTGACGGCGGTTGCCGTCGAGGATGATGCCGATATGGCGCGGCCGCGGCTGCCGCCGCACGCCGCGAACCAGCCGCCGGGCGTAGAGATAATAGAGGAGCCGGAGCATCGGCCGCAGCGCAGCGTCCCCCAGCGCCGGAGCGCGGGCAAGCCCGCCGCGTAACGGCAGCCGATCGGTGAATTCGCTCAAATTACCGCAAACCCATGACGAATCCGTTAAATTGACCCGCCGCGCTGGCCGGCCTGAGCCTGCGGTGGGAATCCGCGGCGCGACGGTGGCCGACAACGCCGAAAGATTCGGGGATCGGGTTCAGCGGTAAGCCGCGCATGCCGTCATTCGAGAAACGATGCCCGGAGAAAGAGCCGACGCCATTCCCGGGCTCGTCGGCGAGCCGGCTCTGCTCGGCGACTTCCGGAAAACCCGGTCCTGCCGGGGTCACGGCGCCTCCTCAAGTAGAAGAGCCGAAATAGCCCATTGCCGCGACCCCTGCGTTCCCGCCGACCAGCCTCAGCGGACGTGGTGCAAGGTGATCGCGCCGATGCCGGCCGCGACGTTGAGCCCGGTATTGCCTTCAATACTCAACGGCTGCAGCGAAATCGACTGATTCGAACCGCCAATCAGCACATTGGCGCCGACCCCGACCCCGACTGTCGCGCTGGCCGTGGCGCCGGCAAAATTCCCGGCTAGCGCGCCCGGAGCGACATTGGTGGTCGGCGCCAGCACTGCCCAGACCAGCACGCCGCCTTGAGTGTAGCCGATGTCGACGCCAAATTTTGAAATGCTGCCGGTATAGTGCTCGGGAGGACGACCGGCCCCCGAAAAGACGCAGCGAAGCGCTCTTGACGAGCCGAGCACGAAGCCCCAGCCGCTGGCGACGTTGCAGTTCAATGTCCCGACCCGAACTCCCGATTGGGCTTGCGCCGGCGTCCCCTGCGCGGCGAGGCCGGCCGCCAGGCCCATTGCGCCGATTGCCAAACCAACTTTTTTGAACATTCCAATGACCCCCAATTCGCGGGAAAATCCCCGCCGGCCGGATTTTGCCTGCTTCCGCGCCGATTTGCTATGGGCAGCGCGCCGCACCCATGCGGTTTTCTGCGCCGAATTCCAGCGCTTTCTTACGTCGATCCAAACTTTGTCACCTTGACTCCGTCGCACCGCCCAGCCAACTCCTGCGTCAGCGCGTGAGGCGATAGCCAGCAACTGATCTGCTTGCTCGCTCCGACAATTCTGATAGGAGATCGTTATAACATTTCACGCCTCGCGATTTCCGATATGCGCCATCTCATCGTCGGCGGATTCACAGCCTTTATCATGATGGCGTCCACGGCCGTGGCAGCCCCGATCACGGTGGTCGCCGCCGAGAATTTCTATGGCGACATCGCCCGGCAGATCGGCGGCGCCCAGGTTGCGGTCACCAGCATCCTGACCAACCCGGACCAGGACCCGCACGAATTCGAGGCGAGCCCGTCGACAGCCCGGGCGTTCGCCGATGCCGCGGTCGTCATCGTCAACGGCGCCGGATATGACGGGTGGGCGGAAAAGCTTCTCTCCGCATCACCCGTCGGGTCGCGCGCGGTCGTCGCCGTGGCGGCGCTGATCCACAAGGCGGCCGGCGACAATCCGCATGTCTGGTACGACCCCGCCGCGATGCCGGCCTTGGCCGAGGCCCTCCGCGACCTGTTCGTGAAACTCGATCCGGTTCACCAGGCCGATTACGCCCGGCGTCTCACGATGTTCCGGACGTCGATCAGGCCGCTCGAGGACCGAATCGCCGAGATGCGCACAAAATATTCAGGTAAGCCGGTGACCGCGACGGAACCGGTGTTCGGCTATATGGCCGCGGCCCTGGGTCTCGACATGCGCAACGCCGGGTTCCAGCTTGCGGTCATGAACGACACCGAGCCCAGCGCCGGCACCGTTGCGGCCTTTGAAAGGGATCTTCGCACGCGGGCCGTCAAAGTCTTGCTTTACAACCGCCAAACCAGCGAGGCGCTGACCCGGCGGATGCAGAAAATCGCGACGCAAGCCGGCGTGCCCGTGGTCGGCGTGACCGAGACCGAGCCGCGAGGGAAGGATTACCAGGAGTGGATGCTGTCGCAGCTCAACGCGCTCGACCGCGCGCTGGCTCGCTAGAGGGGTTTGCGATCGAGCTCGACCGAGTGACGATCACCCGGGGCGCGCGCACCGTTCTCGCCGATGTCAGCGCGGCGATAAGGCCCGGCGAGTTCATCGCCATCCTCGGTCCGAACGGCGCCGGCAAAACCACATTGCTGCAAGCCATCCTCGGTCTGCTGCCGCCCGCCGCCGGCGAGATCAGGATCTTCGGGACAAAGCCGCGGCGCGGCGATCGCGCGGCCGGATATTTGCCCCAGCAGCGCACCGCCGTGGCGGACCTTCCGCTGCGCGGCTGGGATTTTGTGGCCAGCGCGGTGAACGGCGAGCGTTGGGGGCTGCCGCTGATCGCTCGCGACGGCCGGCGGGAGGTCGACCAGGCGCTCGAAACCGTCGCCGCGGAAAGCCTCGCTCGCCGGCCCTTGCGCGAACTTTCGGGTGGCGAACTGCAGCGGCTGCTGCTCGCCCAGGCTCTGCTCGGACAGCCAAGGCTGCTGCTGCTCGACGAGCCGCTGATCAGCCTCGATCCGCATTTCCAGCAGACGGTCGTCGCGCTGGTCAAACAAATCCAGCAAGACCGCGGCATCACCGTCCTCTTTACCGCCCATGATTTGAACCCGCTGCTCAGCGTTGTCGATCGGGTGCTCTATCTGGGGCACGGGCATGCCGCGCTCGGCACGGTAGACGAAGTGATCACCGACGCGGTGTTGTCCGGCCTTTACCAGACGCCGATCAAGGTGCTGCGGGTGAACGGCCGCATCGTGGTCGCCGCGGGGCATGGCCCGGTCGAGGCCGAAGCCCATCGCCACGATGCCCGCCACGGCAATGCCCATCGCCACGATGTTTGAGTACGATTTCATGCGCACCGCCTTTATGGCGGGAGGCGTCGTCGCGATCGTCGCCGGGACGGTCGGGTATTTTCTGGTGCTGCGCAATCTGACCTTTGCCGGTCATGCGCTGTCACATGTCGGCTTCGCCGGCGCGACCGGCTCGGTGCTGCTCGGCATCGGCGCGCTGTGGGGGTTGCTCGCCTTTACCTTGGCGGCGGCGGTCGCGATGGGAATGCTCGGCGATCGGCTGCGCAATCGCGATGTCGCCGTCGGCATCATCCTGTCGCTGGCTCTCGGCCTCGGTGTTTTATTTTTGTACCTTTACACCACCAGCGCGAGCGAGGCGACGGCGATCCTGTTCGGCAATTTGCTCGGGGTCGGCGTCGAGACGTTGTGGGGTCTGCTGGGCTTGAGTGTTGCCGGCATGTTGGCGCTCGCGGCGATTTCGCGGCCTCTGCTGTTCGCCACCCTGGCGCCCGAGCTGGCCGAGGCGAAGGGCGTGTCACTTCGCCTCGTCTCGGTGCTGTTCCTCGCGATCGTCGCCGTCGCCGTCGCCGAGGCGGCGCAGGTCGTCGGCGTGCTGCTGGTCTTTGCGCTGATGGTCGGGCCGGCAGCCGCGTCGCTGCGCCTGGCCTCGCGGTTGCGCACGGGCGTCGCCCTCTCGGTCGTTCTCGCCCTCGCCGAGACCTGGGGCGGCATTGTCTTGGCCTATGTCACCGACTGGCCGACCACATTCTGGATCGTGCTGGTGAGCTGCCTCGTCTATTTCCTAAGCTTTGCGAAAAGCCCCACCGCCTCGTTCGCGGGGTGATGGCCGCGCGGTACGCACCAGCGATCGAGGAATTGCCCTTGTGGGCTGGCCGGGTAGGATCGGGCTTGACGTTACCGCATTCGAAACTCATATTCACTGTTTGTTCCTATCGACGTGCAGATGTTCAAGCTCGCGGAAAGCCCAGGCGCCAGCCGGGGCGTATATTGCGGGCGCGAGGGGCTGTATCTCGGGCCGTCGGCGCTGATCGAGCGCGACAACAACGGTTATCGCCTGCGGACGGAAGACCAGATCGCGGCTTTGCTCGCTGCTGCCTATGACCCGGCACCTGATCTCGCCGGTCTTCTTCCGGGGCTGCGCGCCGTCGCCGCTCATCTGGAAGCGGGCGATCTCGGTCGAGCGATGATTTCGGCGGTGCTGCTCGGGCTCGCCGAACTCTCGGACGTGGCGCTCGCACGCCTGGCGCGAACCGAAGCGCTGCTGAAGTACAACTTCAACCCGGCTGAACCGCGCGACGAGAGGGGAAGGTGGACGGCGGACGAGAGCAACGATCCGATCTCACCCATTCGGGCCGGTGGCCCCTCGCCGCGCGGCACGGGCAATGGCCGCGACTGGGAGCGCTTCCCCAACGCCGAGTTCCGCAATCGTCTCGCCATCGCCGAACAAAGCGCCGACAAGCCCGATTTCGGCTATGGTGAGGTGCGCCGAAGCAACAACGCCCTCGGCCGCTACCAGATGACTCGTGCCGGTCTTCTCGCCGCCGGGATGATCGACGGCGACGGGAACTGGACCGGAAAGCATGGCATCTATTCCCGTGCGCAGTTTCTCGCCGATCACGACGCTCAAGAGCGGGCGCTGACCGATTTTCTGGGCGAGACCGAGCGGCAGCTGCACGCAAACGGCGCCTCCGATTATATCGGCAGGACCATCAATGGCCTGGTTGCCCCGTTCACGATCACCCGCGCTGGCCTGATTGCCGCCGGGCATGAGGCAGGGGCCCGCACCACAAGAGATTACCTGCGGACGATCGAGCAAAACGGCTTTACGAGCCACGGGCTCAACCTGACAAGGCAGCAGCGTGCGATCGAAACCCGCCTCCGGAAGTTTGCAGATGCGCCGTATGAATAGGCACCTCACGAGCCATCGGTCGGGGTTCGCCGTCGCCATTTTCCTGGGCGGATTTTTGAACTCTGGCGCCGAGGCGGCGAAATTGCCCCTGTCAAAGACGCTCGACGGCGATGAAGCGCGTTGTTTGAACCAGTTGTTTCCGCTCAGCAGTTATTATCGTGCTCCACTCGAAGAACAGCGACAGTTGGCTGAGGTCGCAAAGGTCGGTCGAGCCGACCTCGGCGGCAATGGTCGCAAGGATTATTTCTACCTTTTTGACGACATCAGCTGGTGTGGCAGCGGTGGCTGCCTGTTGATGATCGGCGAACGGCGAAAGGACGGAGCTTGTCATCTGCTTTACGAAGGTGCCGGCGACAACATCACGATACTACGACCACGCGATAACGGGTATCACCGGGTCTATGCACCTTGCGAACTTCGCTTCGACGGCCGGGAGTATCAGCAGATCCATCCCGACTGTCCGACCCTCGACATCCAACACTGAGCCGGCGTAGACCCATCAGGCGCGCTGATCGGGGGGGAGTTGCAGGCGGTAGCCGACGCCGAGCTCGGTCAGGATATGGGTCGGCCGGGTCGGGTCGGGTTCGAGCTTTTGCCGTAGCCCGCGGATGAACACCCGCAGATACTGCACCTCGTCGGCCTGAGCCGGCCCCCACACCTCGCGCAACAGCTGGCGATGGGTCAACACCTTGCCGGCATGCATGACCAGATGGCGCAAGAGGTCAAACTCCTTGGGTGACAATTTGATCTCGTGGCCGGCGCGGGTGACGTGGCGGCGCACCAGGTCGACCGCCAGATCGCCCGAGGCAAAGACCGGCAATTCGCCCTGCGCCTGAAACGCGTGGCGCAAGGCCGCGCGCAGCCGCGCCATCAGCTCGGCCATGCCGAACGGCTTGGCGACATAGTCGTCGGCGCCGAGATCGAGTGCGGCGACCTTTGCGCGCTCGTCGTGGCGCGCCGACAGCACCACGATCGGCACCCGCGAGGCCTTGCGGATCTCGGCGATCAGCTCGATCCCGCTATGGTCCGGCAGGCCGAGATCGAGAATCACCAGATCGGGTTTCTCTACGGCCAGGGAGCGCAAACCGGCGACGGCGGTTTCGGCTTCGGCGACGCGATATCCGGCGGCGGTCAGGGTGGTGCGCAACAGCCGGCGGATCGGCGGCTCGTCGTCGACAACGAGGACGGTCGGGTCCCTAGCCATGAGCCAAGGCGGATCGCCGCTCGGCGCCGATTTCGGGCACCACCGGCATGCGGATCGTCAGGACGGCGCCGGAGCGGTCGCGGCGGTTGCGGGCGACGATCCATCCGCCCAGCGCCTCGACAAAGCCGCGGCAGATCGCCAGCCCCAGCCCGGTTCCGGCGCGGCGCCGATCCTGCGCCTGCACCCGATAAAATTTATCGAAGATGCGCTCGAAATCGTCGGGCGGTATTCCCGGTCCCTCGTCGACAACCTCGATCTCAACCAATTCGCCGTCGCGGCTCGCCCGGATCTCGATGCGGCTGCCGACCGGTGAATATTTCGCGGCGTTGTCGAGCAGGTTGAACAGCACCTGTTCGAACAGCACCAGGTCGAGCCTCAGCATCGGCAAATCGGGTTCGACCGCAACTTCGACATGGTGTCGAGCGACAACATTGCCGGCCCGCTGCAACGCCGCGCCGATGATCTCGCCGACATCGATCAGATCGAGCTTGAGCTCGATCGCGCCCGATTCGAGCCGGGTCATGTCGAGCAGGTTGGAAACGAAGCGGTTCAACCGTTCGGCCTCGTCCTGCAACGTCGCCAGCAATTCCTCGCGTTCCGCGGCGCCGTATTTCTCTGGGTAGCTGCGCAGGCTCGAAACGGCACCCAGAATCGAGGCCAGCGGGGTGCGCAGATCGTGCGAGATCGAGGTCAACAGGGCCGCACGCAGCCGCTCGGTCTCGGCTAGCACCCGCGCCTGGTCGAGCCCCTTGGCCAGCGAGATGCGCTCGATCGCCACCGCCGCCTGATCGGCGAGCGCGTCGAGCAGGCGGCGCTCGTCGGGGGTCAGCAGCGGCCCCGGCGTTTCGCGGTCGATGCCGAGCACGCCGACCGGGCCGCTGCCGGTGCGCAACGGGAGAAACAGCCGCTTGCCGCCCGGCAAGGTGTCGGCGCCGCGCCCGGCCGGGCGGTTGTGCTCCCAGGTCCAGCGCGCCGCCGCCATGTCGGCGGCGTCAAGCCGGTCCTCAGGTGGATAGCCCGAGGCGACATCGAGGCCCTCCCCGTCTCCGACCGGCATCAGCAGCATGGTGCGCACGTTCAGCATCGAGGCGATCTGAAAGGCCGTCGCCCACAACAGATCGTCGAGCGCGCCGATCCCGGCGACCTTGCGGCTGAAAGCGTAAAGCTCGGCCGTCGTTTTGGCCCGCGCCCGCGCGGTCACCACCTGTCGGCGGGTCGCAGCGGTCAGATTGCTGACAATGACTGCAACAATCAGAAAAAAGAACAGCGCCACGACGTTTTCCGGGTCGGCGACGGTAAACGTGTACAGTGGCGGCAGAAAGAAGAAGTTGTAGCCCAGCACGCTGAGCACGCAGGCGAACAGCGAGGGCAGCAGGCCCCAGGCGACGGCCGAGGCCAAGACTGCGGTCAGGAACACCAGGGAGATGCTTTGCACCGCGACGAACGCCTTGAGCAACAGTCCGATGCCGAGGGCGATCGCAACGGCCCCGGCGCTGCCGAGATAGGGGCCGACGCGCACGGTCTCCGCTGTCGGGTGGGTCGCCACAGATTTCGCGGGCACCGGTTCCTCGGCATCGGCCGAAATAACGTGCAGGCTGATCTGGCCGCTCTTGCGCATCAACTCACGGACCACCGAGCCGTGCACCATCTCGAACCAGCGCGAGCGGGCCGATTTACCGATGACGATCTGGGTGATGTTGTTGGCGCCGGCGTAGGCGACGAGTTCGTCGGCGATATTGCGCCCGGGGATTGTAATCGTCGATGCACCCAGGCGCTCGGCCAGCCGCAGATGGTCGGCGACGCGGTCGCGCTCGACATCGCTGAGCCGCTGGGTCCGCGCGGTCTCGACATAGATCGCGGTCCACGGCACGCGCAGGCGATCGGCGACCCGCCTTGCATAGCGAATTAGCCCCGCCGTGCTCGGCGCCTCGCTGATGCAGACCAGCACCCGCTCGCCGGCCGGCCACGGGCCGGAAATCGCATGCTCGCGCATATGCGACAACAATTGCTCGTCGACCCGCTGGGCGGTGCGCCGCAGCGCCAGCTCGCGCAACGCCGTCAGATTGCCGGTCGAGAAAAAGTGGCGAACCGCGCGCTCGGCCTGCTGCGGCACATAGACCTTACCCTCGTGCAGGCGCTTGATCAGATCCTCGGGCGAGAGGTCGATGACTTCGATGTCGTCGGCTTGGTCGAGCACGCTGTCGGGCACGGTCTCGCGCACGCGGATTCGGGTGATCCGGGCGATCACGTCGTTGAGGCTCTCGACATGTTGGATGTTCAAAGTCGCGAACACGTCGATGCCGGCGGCGATCAGCTCGTCGACATCGAGATAGCGCTTGGGGTGGCGGCTGCCCGGAGCATTGGTATGCGCCAATTCATCGACAAGCACGAGCTGCGGGCGGCGCTTCAGGATCGCGTCGAGATCCATTTCGGCCAGGAGGTGGCCCTTGTACTCGACCTGCTGCCGGGGGATCGTTTCGAGACCGTCGAGCAGCGCCTCGGTCTCGCGCCGGCCATGCGGCTCGACGATGCCGACGACGA
Organism: uncultured Alphaproteobacteria bacterium; assembly: GCA_963785565.1. Lineage (GTDB taxonomy): Bacteria > Pseudomonadota > Alphaproteobacteria > ATCC43930 > CGMCC-115725 > AP-15. The sequence goes on from CAWAVV010000020.1 coordinate 177,375, forward strand.
CGTCCACCCCGTCGCGCCGCTTGGCCTGGGCCGACAGCAGCATCTCATAGGTCTTGCCGACCCCGGGCGCCGCGCCGAGAAAGATCTTCAGCCGCCCGCGGCCTTCGTGCTTCGCCGCCGCCAACAGCGCCTCAGGGGACGGTCTTCCCTCACGCTCGGACATCGGCACAGTCTAGCGCCTTTCGCGATGGCCAGCGATCCGCCGATGGCGCGCACCGTGCGCTAACTGCCCCGCGCCGGGGCCGCTTCCGGCTGTATCCGCAGCAATGACAGCGCGCCCAAGGCGGCGAGGCTGAGCCCGGCCGAGACGACCAGCGCGCCCAGTCCCATCCGGCTCATCAACAGGCCGAAGAGCAACGGGGCCGCGGCGGTCGTCACCCGCGCCGGGGCGACAATGATGCCGGTGCGCCGGCCGTAGCCGACCGGGCCATAGAGCGCCAGGGGCAGGGTCCCGCGCGAGATAGTCAGCAGTCCGTTGCCGCCGCCATGCAGCATGGCGAAAGCCGCCGCCGCCGGGGTGCCGAACACGCCCAACAACGCCGCGCCGAGCGGGTGCAACACTAGCGCTATCCGGGTCGAGACCAGCGGATGCAGCCGCTTTAGAACGCCGAACTCGAACAGCCGGGCTGCGACCTGTGCCGGACCCATCAAGGCCGAAGCGGCTATCGCCGCGGTCGTCGAGGCGCCGGCCATTTCCAGCAGATATGGCAGATGCGCCGCCATCGCGCCGGTGACGAAGCCGACCGCGCCGAAGACGAAGGCTAGCAATATCATTCCATTAGCCGGCGCCGGTGCGGACGATTGCGGCGCGGCAATTGTTGCCGGGGCGTCCGGCCTGGGGATCAGAAACCGGTTGATCGGCAGACAGACCAAAAGATTAAGCGCCGCCCAGCCAAAGCAGGCGCCACGCCAGCCGAAACTGTCGTTGAGCCAGGCCGAGAGCGGCCAGCCGACCGTGCTGGCGAACCCGGCGATCAGGGTGATGCCGGTAATTGCGCTGCGCGCCTCGCGGCCATAGATCGCGGTCAGTGCGGCAAAGGCCGGGTCGTAGAGCCCCAGCGCCATGCCGAAACCGAGCACTGCCCAGGCGCCGGCCAGCGCGATCACCCCACCAGCGATGCCCAACCAGGCGAGCCCGGCCGCGAGCACCAGGTTCGACAGCATCAACACGCCGCGCCCGCCATTGCGGTCGATCGCCCGCCCGATCGCCGGCCCGAGCGCGGCCTGCAGCAGCAGGGACGCGGAAAAAAGGGCGAAGAACAGCGACTTCGAAACGTTGAGACCCGCCGCGATCGGCCCTGCCAGGATCGCCGGCAGATAATAGCTCGACGCCCAGGCCAGGGTCTGCGTCGTTCCGAGCGCCGCGACGGTCAGGGTCTTGCGCGTCGGGCGGACCCGTATCACCGCTTTTTGGCGTCCTCTTCCTTCAGCACCTCGGCTGCGATGCGGAAGCTTTCGAGCGCCGCCGGGACCCCGCAATAGACCGTCGTGTGCAGCAGCACCTCCTGAATTTCCTCGCGAGTGACGCCGTTGTTGAGTGCGCCGCGCACATGCAGCCGCACCTCGTTCGGCCGGTTGAGCGCAGTCAGCATCGCCAGATTGATGATGCTGCGCGTCTTCTTGTCGAGCCCGGGCCGGTTCCACACCTCGCCCCAGCACCATTCGGTGACAAGCTTTTGAAAAGGCTGGGTGAACGCGTCGGCATTGGCGATCGAGCGGTCGACATATTCGGCGCCGAGCACCGCCCGCCGCATCGCCAGACCCTTGTCGAACAATTCGCCTTGCCCGCCGTCGTCAGCCATGTGGTTCCTCCATTTTGGATGGGCGTCACTATGCGGCGGCGCAGCCCGAGTGAAAACCCGAAAGCGCCGTCCATTCGAGGACAGCTTGCCAAGCAATGTCGTCAAACGCTTGGCGATCTCGGTTGGGAAGCCGGCAGCCGGTTCGCGCCCGATCGCACCGGCCGAATGAATTCAACCCGCATTCTCCGGATGAGTAGCGATGTTGAGGGCGGTGGATGCAATTCTGATCTAAAATTCAGTATCTTGTGGGAAACCAACTGGGGCGGTGATGGCGGACCCGGCGGGTGAAGCGGATCGGGGCGCGCTGAGGCTCGATTTTGATCGCCGGCTGCGGCTACAATTTTGCCATTCCGCGATCACCTCCGGTTTGATGCCCTATCGCGAGTTGGATGGCGCTCTCGGCCTGATCGACACTGCCGGTGACCTTCTCGCCGATGCGCGCACCGGCAAGAACGGCCGCCACCGGCTGACAGGCTTGCTGCGGCAATCGGTGTTCGGGCGGCTCGCCGGCTGCGAGGACGCGAACGACGCCGAGAGGTTGTGCCGCGATCCCGCGATGCGCCGGATGGTCGGCGACCGGGCGATCACCGGGTCTGCCGCTTCGGCAAGCCAAATGGGCTGATTCGAGACGAAGTGGCTGAGCCGGCCCGAGAACCTGATCGCTCTCGCCGATCTGCCCGACCGGCGGATCGACAAGGTGCACCAGCAGCGACTTCCGAAGACCATTGTGCTCGACATGGATTCGAGCGAAAGCCCAACCTCTGCCGAGCGGGAAGGCAACGCCTACAACCAGCGCGGCACCTGCGAGCAGTTCATCAAGGAGAGCAAGGGTGCGATCAAGTGGACGCGACTGTCATGCCGCACATTCGCCGCCAACGCAGTTCGCCTCCTGTTGCATGCGCTGGCCTATAACTCGGCAACTTCGTACGGACCCTGGCGATGTTGAAGGCGGCGGAGCCGTGGTCGCTGACCAGCGTGCACGAGAAGCTGATCAAGATCGGCGCCAAGATGGTCAGCCACGGCGGCTACATGACGTTCCAGATGGCTGAAGTCGCGGTGTCACGACAGATGTTCCAGGATATCCTGATGCTCATCGCCCGGCTGCGGGCACGCCCGCTCCAGCATGAGGAGCGCCGGGGGTTGGGGACGACGTGCGACCATGGCGGAGGTGCGTCTTGATACAGGCAAAGCAAGGCGTTTCACCGCCTCAGCGCAGTGAACTGGCGGTTTCGACCGCCTCACGCCCCACACCGAAGGCGATTGCCGTTGTCCAAGACGCTCAAAAAGGCGATCCTGGCCTCTCGACCACCCGGAATCTGGGGAATGTTGGATTAGATCCAGCATAGAGGCCGACAGTAAGAGAGGAGGGCGTTAGGTGTCCGACAATATCGAGCGCGTCTGCAGCGGCCCGGCTCTCTTGGCGATGATTATACGCGCCGGATTTTGTCGACACGGCATCCATTTTTTTACACCGAACGAATTTTCACAGCAACTCGCGTTTATGCGACACCCAGCCGGCAAGCTAATCGAGCCTCACATCCATAATGCGGCGCCGCGGGAAGTGCAGTTTACGCAGGAGGTCCTCTTCGTCCGAAAGGGGGAGCTCCGCGTCGATTTCTACGACGTGAATTGGCGCTATCTCGAAAGCCGTATCCTGGGTCCCGGCGATGTGATCTTGCTGATCCAGGGAGGGCACGGCTTCGAGGTGCTCGAAGAGATCGAAATGATCGAGGTGAAGCAGGGCCCCTATGTCGGCGAGCGCGACAAGACTTGGTTTAACGGCATCGAGCGAAGTCAGGTTAAGCTCCCAAATCGATGGTTTGGGGGCAATGATACCCGTGAATGAGCCGCTCCTCGACGGGAACGAGGAGCGCTATCTTGCCGAATGTGTGAGGACCGGTTGGATTTCGTCCGAAGGCCCGTTTGTCGGCAAATTCGAGGAGGGCTTTGCGGCGAGGCTGGGCCGCAGACATGGCGTCGCGGTGTGCAACGGGTCGGCGGCGCTCGATGTGGCCGTCGCTGCGCTCGGCATTGGCCCGGGAGACGAGGTCATCCTGCCGACCTTTACGATCATCTCCTGTGCGGCGGCCGTTGTGCGCGCGGGCGCCACCCCGGTGCTTGTTGATTGCGAGACCGATACCTGTAACACCACCGCCGATCGCATTGCCGACAGGATCACCCCGCGAACCAAGGCGATCATGATCGTCCACATCTATGGCTTGCCGGTCGACATGGATCCCGTGTTCGCGCTCGCGCAGCGGCATGGACTAAAGATCATCGAGGATGCGGCGGAGATGCACGGGCAGACCTATAAGGATCGGCCGTGCGGCAGCCTTGGCGACATCAGCACCTTTAGCTTTTATCCGAACAAGTTGGTGACCACCGGCGAAGGCGGAATGGTCCTGACCGACGACGGCGCGGTCGCAGAGCGGTGCCGGTCTTTGCGCAACCTTTGTTTCCAGCCGGAGAAGCGGTTTGTGCACGAGGAGCTCGGCTGGAATTTCCGGACTAGCAATCTGCAGGCAGCGGTGGGTGTCGCCCAGCTGGAGCGGCTCGACGAGTTCGTCGCCCGCAAGCGACGCATCGGCGCCCTCTACCAGAGTTGTCTCCGCGACATTCGCGGCCTGCAGCTGCCGCTCGCGCGCACCGCGTATTCCGAGAATATTTACTGGGTGTTTGGCGTGCTGCTCGAACACCACATACCCCTCGATGCCGCCGAAGCGATGAAGCGGCTGGCCGAGCGCGGGATCGGGACCCGGCCGTTTTTTTGGCCGATGCACGAGCAGCCGGTATTCCGCCGGAGGGGGCTGTTCGCGGGCGAGGTCTATCCCAATGCAGAACGGTTGGCGCGCCGCGGCTTTTATGTGCCGAGCGGTCTGGCGCTGACCGAGCCGCAGATCGACGAGGTCGCAGCCGCGTTGCGGGAGCTGATGCAGTGACGATATTCGGTGAATTGGCACGCTATTACGACAGCCTATATGCGGACAAGAATTATGCCGCCGAGGTCGATTACGTCGACAGGCTCGTTCGACGCTACGCTCCCGGCGCGCAGACGGCTCTCGACCTTGGCTGCGGGACCGGCCGGCACGCGATCGAACTTGCCGAACACGGCTATTCCGTTCTGGGCGTCGACCGCAGCGCCGACATGTTGGAACGGGCACAAGGACGAAAGGCGCAACTTGCGCCGCTTTTGCGCGACCACCTCGCCTTTACGCATGACGACATCCGCAGGTTTCGGGTCGAGCGCCGCTTCGATTGTGTCCTCGCTCTGTTCCACGTAGTCAGCTATCAAACGTCGAACGAGGATGTTCTTGCCACGTTCGCCACCGCGGACAGCCACCTTAAGAGTGGCGGCGTTTTCGTGTTTGACTGCTGGTACGGCCCGGGTGTGCTGACCGACCCCCCGGCCGCGCGGACAAAGCAAGTGGAGCAGCGTGCGCAGCTGCTGCGTCGCATTGCTGAACCGACCTTGCACGTCAACGCGAACCTGGTCGAGGTACACTACCGTTTCGTCGTGGAGGGTCCTCCACTTCTTGCACCTGCCGAATTCTGTGAGACGCACACGATGCGCTATTTTTTTGCGCCCGAACTGGCTCTGGCATTGCAGATGACCGGGTTCAAACTCGCGGCCCTCAGCGAATGGATGACCGACCGAGAACCCGATTGTCGAACGTGGGGCGTGTCGGTCGTCGCGCAGCGCACCGTATAAGGCGGATGTCGCCGAGGTAGGCACCGTCGTCGGCTCTTCGTCCCCTATGAATGCACAAAGGAAGCGCGCAGCCATCTTCTTTGTGGAGGGCTATCTCAGCGTTCAGCCCAGCGTCGTAGGCGCCGCGACGGAATTGGCCGAGCGGGGGTACGATATCGACCTGTTCTATATTCGGCCCGCGTTCTCGGTCCCCGCTTTGAACCTGCCAGCCGCAATCCACATGAGAGAATATTCCCGGCGAAAGCTCAATTTTGCGAAGGTGACCCGACGGATATTGCGCGTATCCTGGCGGGTTAGTGAACTTGTTCGCAAGAGCGAACCCCTGATCAACGACTTTGTTAAATTCGTCGGTTTTGTTCGGTTTTGCCGTCGACGAGCTCGAGATGTCGATGTTGCAATTGCTTTCGATATGACAGGCTTAGCCGCGATGACGATAACCGTGCCACGGAAAGTTCCTTTCATATATTGGTCGCTCGAGATAAGACTCCTCTCAGAACTCAGCACTCTCGGGTCTATTTTGCAAAAACGACTCGAGATGCACCGACTCGACGTGGCGCGCGCGATTGTGGTGCAGAGTTGCGAGCGCGCTAAACTTCTTTCCCTGGACAGTGGATGTGCCAAAGAGCGATTTACCATTGTTCCAAACAGTCCTCCCGGTCCACGGCCGGGGGATTTGCCTCGAGACTTTTTTACCCGGCGCTTCAATATTCCGTCGACTGCGACCATCGTGCTTTGCGCGGGCATGATCGGACCCCTCGCCCACAGCCGCGAAATAGCCGCAGCGTCGACTTCCTGGTCACCAAATTTTGTGCTGGTCTTTCATGAGCGCCTGAGGAATCCATCCGGATACCTACGATCGGTTCAGGCCGCCGGCGGAAACCGCGTCTTTCTTTCATTGGATCCCGTTCCATTCAACGCCGTTGATGTTGTATTCGCCGCAGCGCATATCGGCATCGTTTCATACAAGCCTGTTGACTTTAACTATGCGACTACTCTGATGTCGTCTGGAAAACTTAGTTATTATCTCCGCAATGGGCTTCCAGTTGTAGTTGTAACACGTTCGCCTCCGCCGTTTATGAAGGAATGGATGTGCGGCTTGTGGGTGGCCGAAATCGGCGAAATCGGCCAAGCGTTGATTGAGATTACAGCCGACTACTCGCGCTTTTCAGAACAAGCAAAGCGATGTTATGACGAAATCTTCGATTTCGGTAAAGCATTTGATCGACTAGTAGAACGGGCTAACCTGGATTTCCCTTTGAAGCGTTTGCATGGCGACGGCACCACGACAACATCGTCGGGTGCCACCCATTGTCGGTGCGGCTAATTCCGCGCGCAGAAGATGGCTTCGTAAAGCTCAGGATTAAGGGATGTCGTTCTTAAATGCACCATTTCGGATGGCCCCCATGGACACCTCGAATTACTCGATTTGAGGATGATTAGGGGGCTTGATAGTGCGGTTGCGACGATGGTGCCGTCTGAGCGGGCCATAGCGCGGGTCGGTTGACCGGCGCGGCGGTGGTGACTTCGCGCTAATAGAGATCGCTGTGGAAGTCATTGGAGCCTTGGTGGTTCAAATCTCTTGCGATGATACGGGTTAGGGGGGCGGAGTGCGAGCCTGTATCAGCGCGGCGAGCCAGGCACGGAACCGGCTGTCGGTCTCCGGTCCTTCCTCGAGCCCGGCGCTGCGGCGGAACTGGGCGCCGTAAATCGCGTCGCCGAGCGCGGCGGTGGCGATCAGGTAGACCAGAAATTGGCTGTCCTCCCGCGCCACCGTAATGCCCGGCGGCGCTGCGGCAACCCGGCGGGCGTGCAGGTGGTCGGCGATCTGACGCTGGATCATCGTCGCGCCGCTTTGGTCACCGTCGGGATCGACGGTGGCCAGCCATGCCAGGCGCTGCCCCAGCCCGTTGCGGAAAGCATCGAACACGCGGTCGAGCTGCTGTTCGATCGAGTAGTCGCGTTCGGTCATCGCGGCGACCAGTTTGTCCTTGAATTCGGCGATCGCCTCGCGGGTCAGCGCGCGCACCAGGCCGGCCCGGCTACCGAAATGGTGCAGGATCAGCGGATGCGAGATGCCGGCAGCGGCGGCGATGTCGTGCAGCCGCAGCCCTTCGGGCCCGGTGCGGGCGATCGCCGCCTGCGCCGCATCGAGGATCAGCCGCCGGGTCTCGGCCGGCGTCCGGCGGACCCGTTTGACAGTCTCGGCCATCGCCCGATGTATCCCCTCGATGCCCGATTTTATATTGACATAATTGTCAGCAAGGCTAATCTGCCGATGTCGACCTCACGTGAGGATCAAGCTATGCCGCAAACCACCAGCACCCGCCTCCACCCAATCGCCGCCATCCGCGCGATGCGCGGCCTGATGCGCGATCGCGAGGACACGCGCCAAGTGTTTTTGCTTATGGACGCACTGCGCGGCAAGACCTCCCTGCGCCAGTTCGCGCGTTTCCGCCAGACCGAGACCGGCCGGACGGTGCTCGTCGAGCGCCGCCAGCTGTTCGATCGGCTGAGCGACCGGAAAAGCCTTGCGGCGCTCCCCCCGGGCACGCTCGGGCGTTCGTACTATGAATTCATGGCGGCGGAAAACCTGTCGGCCGAAGGGCTGGTCGAAGCCTCGCAATTCCGCGAAAAATTGCCGGCGGGCGAGGACATGACTCTGTTCCGCGAGCGCAGCCGCGAGATGCACGATTTGCTGCACATCGTCACCGGCTACGGCCGCGACCCGCTCGGCGAAGCCTGCCTGACCGCGTTCTCGTTCGCGCAGACCGGGCTGAAGGGTTTCGCGCTGATCGCAATCGTCGCCTCGCAGCGGATTTCTCGGGCGCGTCCCGGCCATGCGGTGCGGCGGGCAGTGTTCGAAGGCTATCGCCATGGCCGGCGGGCGGAATGGTTGTTCGCGGCCGACTGGGAGAACCTGCTGACCGAGCCGGTCGAGACGATCCGCGCGCGGTATGGCGTCATCCCGCCGGTCTATTACCCGAAAGTGCTCGCCGCGATCCGCGCCGAGCGAGGTGCGAACGCGCAACCGTTCCGCGCGGCCGCCTGAGCCGGCGCTGGCGGAGAGCCACGCACTAGTTCCGGCCCGCGGCTTCCAATGCTGGCCGAGAACCCGCTATTCTCCGGCTGCGGCACCGAAGAAAACACAGCCCAGCATGAGGCGGCAAGGATGACCGAAACCCTTCTCCCGACCACCGTGGTCGGCAGCTATCCGCAGCCGGACTGGCTGATCGACCGCGAGCGGCTGACCCATCTGCCCCCGGTGCGGGTGCGCGCGCAGGAGCTGTGGCGCGTGTCCGAGCCGTGGCTCGAACAGGCGCAGGACGATGCGACCCGGCTGGCGATCCGCGACATGGAGCAAGCCGGGATCGATATCATCACCGATGGCGAGATCCGCCGCGAAAGCTATTCGAACCGCTTTGCGACCGCACTTTCGGGGGTCGATCTCGACAATCCGGCGGAGGTACGCGGGCGGTCGAGCGGCACCGTTGTCGTACCGCGCATCGTCGGCCCGATCCGGCGGCTGCGTCAGGTCGAAGTCCGCGATGTCGAATTCCTGCGGCGCGGCACGGACCATCCGATCAAGATTACGCTGCCCGGTCCGTTCACGATGTCGCGTCAGGCCAAGAACGAGTTCTACCAGGACGAAGAAGAGCTGGTGATGGATTATGCCGCGGCAGTCAATGCCGAGGTTCGCGATCTGAAGGCGGCCGGTGCGGATGTGATCCAGCTCGACGAGCCCTGGCTGCAGGCCCGGCCCGAGGAGGCGCGGCGGCTGGCCTTGCCGGCGATCAACCGGGCGTTGCAAGGCATCGCCGGCCCGACCGCGCTGCATCTGTGCTTCGGTTACGCCTATGTCTCGCGCGACAAGCCCAACGGCTATTCGTTTCTGTCCGAACTGACCGGCACGGTGGCGCAGCAGATCTCGATCGAGGCGGCGCAGCCCAACCTCGATCTCGGCAATCTCGACCACCTCGGCGACAAGACCGTTATCTTCGGGGTCATCAGCATGGGTGACCCGCAGCCCGAAACCGCCGAAACCGTCGCCGCCCGCATCCGCGCCGCACTCCGGCACATCCCGGCCGAGCGGCTGATCCCGGCCCCCGATTGCGGCATGAAATACCTGCCGCGCGATCTCGCCTTCGCCAAGCTCAAGGCACTGGCCGACGGCGCCCGCATCGTCCGCCGCGAACTAACCGGCGGCTAGCGTCGATGCACCTCACCAGCCGCCATCGATACCGATCGCTTGGCCGGTGACGAAGGCGGCTTGGTCGGAGGCGAGGAATGCGATCATCGCCGCGACCTCGTCGGGGCTGCCGAAGCGCCCGACCGGGATTGCCTTCGACCGTTCGGCAAAGCCGATTTCGAGGTCGTCGCCATATTCGCGCCGATTGGTGCTGATTGCCCGCGAGGTGCGGATCGGGCCGGGACAGACAGCGTTGACGGTGATCCCGAGCGGCGCCAGATCGAAGGCCAAGGATTTCGTGAAGCCGACGATCGCCGCCTTCGAGGCGGCATAGGTCGCGCGATTGCGGCCGGGCCGGAACGCCGCCTTCGACGACACGCTGACGATGCGGCCCCAGCGCGCCTTGCGCATCGCCGGAACCGCGGCGCGCGACATCAGAAAGCAGCCGCGCGCATTGACCGCCATCGTGCGCTCCCAGGCCTCGATCGGCACATCCTCGATCTCGTTGCGATCGGCGCCCTGCGGCGCCCCGGCGTTGTTGACGAGGATGTCGAGCCGCCCATAGCGGCTCAACACGTCCTCGACCATGCGCGCGGCATCGGCCTCGACGCTGACGTCGCCCAAGGTCGAAGAGGCGGTTCGCCCGCTGCGGACGAGTTCTTCGACCAGGCCGTCGACCCCGCCCCACGAGGCGTCGGTGTCGCCCTGAACATTGTGCTCGTTGGCCACACCCGTCGCGACCACGTCGGCAACGACGACCGTCACCCCTGCCGCCGCCAGCGCCCGCGCCGTCGAATTGCCGATGCCGACAGGCTTGCCGCACCCGGTGATCAGCGCCACTCGAGCAGAACTCGGCATCGAACCCTCCTTCAGAACCGCCACACGATCGCTCCCCAAGTCGAACAGTATTCCCGGTTTTCCAGCCCCTGTAACCGGGAAAACCGTCACCATCGGGCAGCCCGGCGGTCTCGACGCGAAAACTCAGTGTGCCGGCGTCGAGCAAAACCCCTATCGTTCGCTCGACATTGCCCGCGGCGATGCCAACCGACTGCAACGGAGTGGGACATGACGATCCGCTGGATAATTATCCATTGGTTTGAGCTAAGTACTCTGGCTCTACTTTGCCTGAACCTGTGGTTTGTAACTTCCGTCTTAAACGCGCTGCGAGAGACAAATCGTTGGTTGTCTTTTCTATCCAGCATTCAGTGGGATCAGACACACGGGCTCAATAGCCCTAATCAATGTTGACGGGCACCTTCAGGTCGGGGACCGTAGCTGCGTGAGAATTGCTCTAGTTGCGCCAGAACCGGTCGCGACGCCTTATCGGCCGAGGCGAGGAAGGTCGAGCCGCCGGTGTGCTCTTCGCGCTCGTTTAGACAAGTCTCCGGATGATCTTTCGCCGAAAGCAGATTATCGGGGGCCTATTTGGCTCTCTCGGACCATCCGCTCGTGCCCGTCCGCCGCGCTCTTGATCCGGTATTGCGGCGTGTTTCCTTCTAGCGGGAGCAGACGGACGATCGTATAGCGGCCTCTGCTCAGACGATCGACACCCGGGTCGGGAGAGAACTCCACTGCTTGCCCGACGCGGAATTTGTGCTGTGACATGCTTTTCTCCCCAGCTCGATCTCCCCGGCCTGGTGGGACCGCCGACGCCGCCGAGCGGCGGCGTCGGCACTGATCTTACGCCGCGTGCAGGTCGACCGCCGAGGTCTTGCCCTGCTGGCCGCGCTCGAGCTGATAGCTGACCTTCTGCCCCTCGTGCAGGTTCCCGAGACCTGACCGCTCGACCGCCGAGATATGGACGAACACGTCCTTCGAACCGTCTTCCGGCTCGATGAACCCGTAGCCCTTCTGCGTGTTGAACCACTTTACAGTACCGATACTCATAGAGCTTCCTTAACAAGAAAAATTCTGGTCCGACGCTCTCGCCGGATCAGATCACATCTCAATTTGGGGAAGCGCTGTTCGGTTGCTCGCAAGCTGACCGGGCGGGGCCATGCCCTTATCGAAACACGATTGCTCTCAGATGGGCCCCCCGACGGGGATCTACAACCATTCTCCGGCGCCGGGCCCAGCTCAGTAGCCGAGGTCGTGAAAGCTCTGCGGCGCCGGGCTGACGACGATGTTGCCCTGGGGCTCCACCTCGAGCACGGCGAGGCTGCGCTGAACCAGCCCCTCGGGGGTGAAGCGGAACAGGCCGTCGATGCCGCTGAACCCGTTCGGGTCGAGGATCGCCTCGCGCGAGAAGGGCGGGCCGCGCTCGCCGCGGGCCAGCACCGCGGCCAGCGCGGCGGCGTCATAGCCGAGCGAAGCCAGCCGCGGCGGCTCACTGCCGTAGGTGGCGCGATAGCGTTGCTCGAAATTGCGCCGCGCGTCGAGCGGCGAGGCGGCGAACCAACCGCCGTCGAGCGCCGGCTCATTGCCAATGTCGGGGACGTCCCACAGCCCGCTGCCGAGCAGGCGGGTGGCTTTGGTGTCGAGCCCGGCCGTCGACAGCGCGCGGACGATGTCTTTCAGCTGGCTCCCGCCTTCCGGCAGCAGCAGCGCGTCAAAGCTCGGCACCGCCGGCGTTGCGGGGATCGCCTGATCCGGCGCTGCGGGAATGGCCTGATCCGACGCCGCGGGGCCGCCGTTCGGCGGCGCGGCGCTGCCCGGCAGCAGGCGTTGGATCGCGGCCGAAACATCGCCGGCTCGCGGGTCGTAAAACACGATTTTCGCGACCGTCCCGCCGGTCGCCGACGCCGTGTCGCGCAACGCGTCGGCCATCAGATGCCCATAGGCTGTATCGGGAGCCAAGGCCGCGAACCGAGCGATCGCGCGCTGACGTGCATAGGCGATCTCGCGCACCACTTCCTGCCGCGGTAGGAAGCCCATCAAAAAAGCATTGCCGCCGGCGAGGTCGGTTACCGTCGAAAAGGCGATGATGTTGAGGTGAGCATCGCGGGCGATCGGCTTCACCGCCTCGACTTCTGCCGCGAGCAGGGGGCCGAGTATCAGGCCAACCCCCTCGCCAACCGCCGCCCGCGCGGCGTCGGCGGCGCCCGCCGTGGTCCCTTTGGTGTCGCGCGGAACCAGGGTCAACCGATCCCCGCCGGTTTCGAACAGCGCCAGCTGCGCTGCATTGAGGATCGCCTGTCCGAGCCCGGCGTTGGGACCCGACAGCGGCACCAGCAGGGCAACTTTTGCGGGCCCGGCCGGTCCCGCAGGCTTCGGCGGCGCTGGCGGCCCGGTGGGCGGGCCGTAGGGTGGTTGCGGGGTGACGACCGGCGCCGGTACCATCGGCGGCGGAACGCAGGAGGCCAGCGCGGCGAGCGCGAAAAGGACCAGGCAGGGTGAGGCGAACCGGGGGAAACACCAGCGCGGCACAGGCAACCTCAGTCGGCAGCGACGAGGGGCGGGAGCCTAACGATGCCCTAACTCCGAGTAAACCCGACCCGGCCGAGCCGTCGACCGCGGGCGCTTGCGCAGCCTTGGCCCCTGGTCTCTATCTGGTGGCGACGCCGATCGGCAACCTCGGCGATGTCAGCCTGCGTTCTCTTGAGGTGCTGCGCGCGGCCGACCGGATCTATTGCGAGGACAGCCGGGTGACGGCGCGGCTGCTCGCCCGCTACGGCATCAGGACGCCGCTTGCAGACCTACCACGACCATAATGCCGAGGCGATACGGCCGGTCGTTCTGGCGGCGCTGCGCCGCGGCGAGCGGGTGGCGCTGGTCAGCGATGCCGGAACCCCGCTCGTCTCCGACCCGGGCTACAAGCTGGTCCGCGCGGCAATCGCCGAAAATTTGCCGGTCACCGCCGCTCCCGGCCCATCCGCGGCGCTGACCGCACTGATCCTATCGGGCATGCCGCCGGACACCTTTCTGTTTGCCGGTTTCCTGCCGAGACAGCAGGCAGCGCGGCGCCAGGCGCTGGCACGCTGGGCGGCGCTCGAGGCCACCCTGATCTTCTACGAGGCGCCCGCACGGCTTGCCGCCTCGCTGGCCGACATCAGCGAAATTCTCGGCCCCAGGCAGGCCGCGGTCGCGCGCGAGCTGACCAAGCTGCACGAGGAGGTTCGGCGCGGGCGTCTCGCTGATCTCGCCGGCCATTATCGGCAGATCGGGCCGCCTCGGGGCGAGATCGTCGTCGTCGTCGGCCCGCCTGAACCGATCTTGCCGGATTCCGGCGAGGTCGATCTGCGCCTGCGCGCGGCGCTCGCCGACGTCGGCGTGCGCGACGCGGCGGCGAAGCTGGCGGCCGAGACCGGCCTGCCCCGCAGCGAGCTCTATCGCCGCGCCCAGGCGATCCGGGACGGCGAGCGATGAGGCGCACGCGACAGCGCAACATCGTGCGGCGGCGGCGCGCCGAACGCCGCGGGCGGCTGGCGGAGTGGCTTTGCCTCTGGCATCTGAGGCTGCATGGCTGGCGCGTTGTCGCGCGCGGCTGGCGCTGCCCAGCGGGCGAGATCGACATTATCGCCCGGCGCGGCCGGGTGCTCGCGATCATCGAGGTCAAGTCCCGCGGCGACATCGCCGTGGCGGCGACGGCGCTCGCGCCGCGCCAGCGCCGCCGCATCGCGCGCGCCGCCGAAGCCTTTCTCGGCACCCGGCCCGACCTCGCCGGGCTCGACCTCCAATTCGATCTGATGCTGGTCGCCCGGCGTCGCTTGCCGCGCCATTGGCCCGGCGCCTGGGGCGCCGACGGGTAGGGGCGCAACCTCGCTACCGATCCGTTGCCTCGCTGGCAACTCCTTGCCGGAGCACAGAATTCGATCAGATTCGCGAATCCCGTTGTGGCCATAAACCGTCACGCCACCGCTGCCACAAAAATGGCCACAAGACCTGCCATTGGAAACGCTGGCGGTTTATCGGAAAATTCGGGGCAGACATCTTGGTGCCGGGGGGTGAACGATGTCGAACTTCCGCATTGTCCTGCGGCTCGCACTGAGCTTCGGGCTGACTTCTGCCCTTGGCGGGTGCCCGTTGGCCATTGTCGGCGGCCTCGCCGCGGCCGGCGGGGCGGGCTATGCCGCCAACCAGGAGCGCGGCGTCGGCGGCACGGCCAACGATTTTTCGATAAAAACAAACGTCCAGAGCGCGTGGATCAAGGCGGACCCGGCGATGCAGGCGGACCTCAACGTGACCGTCTATGAGGGCCGCACGCTCCTGACCGGCACCGCGCCGACGCCGGAAATGAAGGCCCAGGCGCAAGAGATCGCCAGCCGGGTGCCGGGAGTCCGCACGGTCTATAACGAGATCGAGGTGGCGCCGCCCGAAGGCGCCTGGAAGTCTGCCAAGGACGCCTGGATCACGTCGCAGGTGAAATCCGACCTCGTCTTCGACACCCATGTGCGCTCGGTCAATTACACGATCGAAACAGTAAACAGTTCAGTCTATCTGATCGGCTCGGCGCGCAGCCAGGACGAGCTCAACAGCGCGACGACCATGGCGCGATATGTACCGGGCGTGAAGCGGGTGGTGTCTTATGTCGAGATCCGGCCGGGTGAGCCGCCAGGCTCTCAGCCGCCGGGAACGCCTTCTTCCGCTGCGAGCGAGCCCGGGCCGGAAGCGCCCGCTGCCGCGCCGACGACTCCGGTCGAGATCCAAAAGCTGTGAGCGGCGGGCTCCGCTGGGACAAACAGCAGTGACCGTGTTGAGGGTGGACAGGCAACGAGCCGAAAAATATGTTCTTTCCGGGCCGACGATTGGCGGCGGAAATATGAACGAGCCCCCCGAGCATCCCGACCCCGAGAGTTGTGCGCTCTTTCTGCGCGAGTTGGGCGCCTCGGAAGGACGCGTCCTGCCGATAGCCGAAGCGGCGTTGGCGCTGGCCTCGTTCGAGCGTCAGCGGGTCGATTTCGCCCGCTACCGCGATCATCTGCAGCTGATCGCCCGCGATGTCGCGCGGCATCCTGGAGCGTCGGGCGACCTTGCCGGCCGCGCTCGCGCGCTCAACGAGATCATCCTGTTGAAGTATGGCTATTCCGGCGACGAGCTGACCTACGACGATTTGCAGAACGCCAATCTGATGCGCGTGATCGACCGCCGGAAGGGACTTCCGGTGGTGCTCGGAATCCTGTTCATCGACGCCGCCCGCGCCCAGGGTTGGGAGGCGGCCGGGCTTGCCTTTCCCGGGCATTTTCTGATCCGTCTTTCCGACCGCGCGGAGCGGTTGATCCTCGATCCGTTTCACAGCGGGCAGATATGCGGCGCGGCCGAATTGCGCGAGTTGCTGAAGGCGGTCGTCGGCGGGGACAGTGAACTGTCGCCGGATTTTTACGCGCCGGTTTCGGACCGCGATGTGCTGCTGCGTTTGCAGAACAACCTCAAATCGCGCCTGATCCAGGAGCAGCGCCATGAGCGGGCGGTCAAAATCGTCGAGACCATGCTGATGCTGGCGCCCGATCTCGCCGATCTGTGGCGCGAGGCGGGAATGCTGCACCGCCAGCTCGGCAATTTGCGGGCCGCCGCCGCCGCACTCGAGCAGTTTGTCGTGCGCGCCCCCGACGGCATGGCGCGCCACCGGGCCGCGGCAATTCTGCAGCAGCTGCGCACCCAGTTGAACTGATCTGGGCGTCGCGGCAGGGCGAAACCGCCTATAGTCGCCGACAACGAATTCGGGAGGTCGGCATGGGTCTCGCCGTCGCGATCCAGATGGATCCGATCGACACGATCAACATTGACGCGGATTCGACTTTTTCCCTCGCCCTCGAAGCGCAGGCGCGCGGTCATGCGCTGTTCCATTATCTGCCCGACGCGCTGACTTTGCGCGACGGGCGGCTTTATGCGCGCGGCCGGCCGCTCGAGGTCTTCCGCCGACAAGGCGACCACCACCGCTTCGGCGCCTTCGAAGAGCTCGACCTCGCCAGGGTCGATGTCGTGCTGATGCGCCAGGACCCGCCCTTCGACATGGCCTACATCACCGCGACGCACCTGCTCGAATTGTTGCCGGAAGACGGGCCGCTCGTCGTCAACGACCCGGCCGCGGTGCGCAACGCGCCGGAAAAGCTGTTTGTGCTGCGCTTCAGGGAATTGATGCCGCCGACCCTGCTGACCCGCGATCGCGACGAGATCCGCGCCTTCTGGAAGGAGCACGGCGACATCATCGTGAAGCCGCTGTTCGGCAATGGCGGCGCCGGCGTGTTCCGGCTGCGGCCGGGCGATGAGAACCTGACCGCGCTCCTCGAGATGTACGAATCGATCCAGCGCGAGCCGGTCATGGTGCAGCGCTATCTGCCGGAGATCCGTCAGGGCGACAAACGCATCATCCTCGTCGAAGGCGAGGCGGTCGGCGGCGTCATGCGGGTTCCGGCCGAAGGCGAAGCGCGCGCCAACCTGCATGTCGGCGGCCGTCCGGTGAAGACCGAGCTGACCCCGCGCGAGCATGAGATCTGCGCCGCGATCGGGCCGACCTTGCGCGCCCAAGGGCTGGTCTTTGTCGGCATCGACGTGATCGGCGACTGGATGACCGAGATCAACGTCACCTCGCCCACCGGCATTCAGGAGATCGCTCGGCTCGACGGCGTAGACATCGCACCAAAGATCTGGGATGCGATCGAGACCCGGCTCGCCGATCGCGCCGCCCGCGGCTCGGCGTGAACAGCCGCGCAGAGTCCAACGCGGACGAGGCGTCGGGAAGGGCCGCATCCGCGAGGCAGCCATGCCGGCGGAGCGGGCGGATTTCTCCCGACACGCCTGACGGTTTGTTCTAGACTCGCCTGGAAAATAGGCAACAGAGAGAGCCCATGATGCCGGCGGTTCTCGCCCGAGTATGTCGCGGACGGGTGCACTACGCCTGGATCGTGCTGGCGGTGATGTTCTCGGCCACGCTCGCGGGCGTCGGAGTGCGCGCCGCCCCGGGGGTGATGATCATCCCGTTGGAGCGGGCGTTTGGTTGGAATGTCGCGACGATTTCGGGTGCGGTGTCGCTCAACATCATCCTGATGGGCGCCACCGGGCCATTTCTGACCGGGCTGATCGATGTTGTTGGTCTCAAGCGCACGATCATCGGCTGCATGATCGTGCTGGTTGCCGGCACCGGGCTGTCGAACTTTATGACATCGCCCTGGCAGCTATTCCTGACCTGGGGGCTGATGGTCGGCATCGGCTCCGGCGCCAGCGCCGTGGGCATGGCGGCGGCGGTGGCCAATCGCTGGTTCGCCAGGCGCAACGGGCTGGCGATGGGCCTGCTGACCGCGGCCAATGCCGCGGGGCAGCTGATCTTTCTGCCTGTCCTGGCGATGCTGGCCGAGCGCTACGGCTGGCGCGGGGTCTCGGTCACGGTAACGTTGGTGATTGCCGCAGCGGTGCCGGTGGTGGCGCTGCTGCTGCCGGAATCGCCGGCCGATGTCGGCCTCGGGCCGTTCGGCGGCGAGGCGTTCCCGCTGGCTCGGGCGCAGCATCTCGGCAACCCCTTTGCCGTCGCTGTCGGGGCATTATCCCGGGCCTCGCATTCGATGGATTTCTGGCTGCTGACCGCGAGTTTTGCCGTCTGCGGCCTGTCGACCAACGGTCTGATCAACACTCATCTGATCGCCTATTGCGCCGATCGCGGCATCTCCCAGATCGCAGGCGCCGACATACTGGCGGCACTCGGCGTCTTCAGTCTTATCGGCGCCACGGCATCGGGCTGGATGTGCGACCGCTTCAACCCGCGGATCCTGCTGTTCTGGTATTACGGGCTGCGCGGCTTGTCGCTGATCGTGATCCCGTTCACCCAGTTCGATGCGGTCAGCCTGTCAATCTTCTCGGTCTTTTACGGTCTCGACTGGGTCGCCACCGGCCCCGCCACCTTCGCATTGGCCAATGAGGTGTTCGGCCGCCGCGATACGCCGGTGATCATCGCGTGGATCTTCGCCGGGCACCAGATCGGGGGTGCGCTTGCGGCGTTTGGCGCGGGTGCGGTGCGCAGCATCACCGGCGACTACCTGCTGGCCTTCCTGACGAGCGGCCTCGCCTGCCTCCTCGCCTCGCTGCTGGTGCTGCGCGTCACCCGCTCCGAACCCGCCCTCGTCCTGGCCGAGTGACGAGCGTTCGATCGCGCAGACCTTGGGTAGAGGCGGGAAATTGGTTCGCCGTTCGGGGCAGCGGGCTGATCGCCCACAGATTCGCCACAACTCTGCGCGATCCTCGAGCGCAACAAAATCGGCCAAGGAGACCCGGGCGTGAGCAGAATTGAGCCTATACCGTTCCGGATCACCATATGCGGGCTGGAGGAACTTGCCGGCCGCCGCGCGGTCGACGCAACCCATGTGCTGTCGATCCTCGATCCGGGCTGGCCCGAACCCGAAGCGCTGCGCGCCTTTGGCGTCCATCGACGTTTGAAGCTTCATTTTCACGACGTGATCGAGCCGTCGCCGGGCTGGATCGCACCGGAGCGCTGGGATGTCGAGCTTATCCTCGCCTTTGGCCGCGACCTCGATGCTACACGACCCGAGGCCGGCGAGGAGCTGACGCATCTGCATCTTCTGGTGCATTGCCATGCCGGCTTGTCGCGGTCTACCGCGGCGGCGATCCTGATCCTGGCGCAGCGCGACCCCGGTCAGCCGGCGGAGCACGCGATAATGGAGGTTGTCCGGCAGCGGCCGCGGGCGTGGCCCAATTTGCGGATGATCGAGTTCGGCGATGCGCTGCTCGGCCGCGATGGCGAGATCGTCGCCGCGGCGCACGCGCATTACCGCATGGCGCTAGACCGCGAGCCCTGGTTGGCCGAGACCATGATCGACAACGGACGCGGACGCGAGGTAGCAGCAGCGGAGCGCTGCTAGGCAGGACCATGGCCGTTCGCGGGCGCTGCCGAAATCGCGGTGGGCGGTGGGGATCCGTCCCGCTGATACAGCACCTTCAGCACGACGAACCAGTGGTGGTCGGGGTCGAGCACAGCGCCGTCCGGTCCCGCGAGATGACCATCGGCGGTGACCGGGATATATTTCATCGCCACCGCGTTATCGACGTTGCCGCCGATAACGTCGAGCTGACCCGGCTTGAAGTCGACGACGATGTCGCAATGACCGGGGAACTTGCCGGCCGGCAGCTGGTCGAAGGTCACCGGCCGGCCGCGCCATAAGCAAATCAAATCGCCACGCCGCGGCGCGTAGGCTTCGACCCGCTCGGCCATCAGGGCAACGCCAGGATCGTGGCGGGCCGCAGCGTTGATGTAATCGGCGTGGTTCTCCGAATAGGGAAAACTGCCGCCGGCGCCGGCCAGCCGCATCACATAGGAAACAAAGGCCGCCGACCAGGCATAGTACCCGTCGCGGGTGTCGGAGAAGACTTGGCCATTCTGGTCGTGGATGCCGGTCCACCCGCTTTGTGGCCAGCTCGGGTCGAGTCCGAGCCACCAATAGAGGCCGACCCGCTGCCACAATCCTTCCTCGCGTTCCTCGTCCTCCGGCAGCTCAACATTCGGAAACACCACGGGCTTGCGGAACGCCCACCACTCGCCGAGCGCGATCTGGACCGCGGCCTCGCGCGAGAACGGCTGATAGGGCCCACGGGCGAACGGCGGAACGTGGGCGTCGAGCGCGGTCGTCGGCGCCAACCGCACCGGAGTTGGCGGCGGCGGGGGCGCGGCGGCGGCGCAGCCAGCAAGCGCCAGCGCCAGCACGATCATGGCGGAGTGCCGCATTTCGTCCGATCCTGCGAAGGTGCTTTGGGAATCCGACCGATCAGGCGTGAGTTGCGTCCGGGGGAGCCCTTCTGCCCGAACGGTCGCCGCTCGGCTTGCGGCTGCCAGCCGCCCGATCGTCATGCGCAGCCATGCCGACCGCCGTATGCGGCGAGGGGTCGGCACGCCACAGATCAATGCCACCGGTCAGCCCGTCGGTGTTCGGAACTATCGTAACGTCATCGGGCAGGGGGCTCAGATCCTTGGCATTACCGCCACCGATATACAGATGATCGAAGCGCACGACCTCGCGGAGGATGTCGATCACCTTGCGGACGCGCTTGTTCCACGTTTTCTTGCCCTTTGCGCGACGGGCGGCGTTACCGACATACTCGTCATAGGTTTTCTTGCCGCTGACGGGATGGTGAGCGAGTTCGAGATGCGGCATGACCTCGCCGTCGCGAAAGATCGCCGTGCCGGCGCCGGTACCCAAAGTCAACATCATCTCGATCCCTTCGCCCTTGATCGCACCGAAGCCCTGAACGTCGGCGTCGTTGAGCACTCGAACCGGCTTACCCCAATGATCGGCGAGCGCTTGTTGCAGGTCAAAGCCCGCCAACGTGTCGCTCCCGAGATTGGGGGCGGTCACCACCCGGCCATCGCGCACATATCCGGGAAAGCCCACCGATACCCGGTCGAACGCCGCCAAGCGGTGCTACCACCTCATCTATCGCATGCAGCAGAACATCCGGGCGCGATCGGCTTCGCCGGGGTCGGCACGCGCTCGCCGGTCGCTGACGACCTGGCCCGCTTCGTCGAGCAATGCGGCCTTGATGCCGGTGCCGCCAATATCGATCGCCAGCGTGCGAATTTCGGTCATGGCTCCCTTTCCCGGCCGAGTTTCCGGCCGCGGCATGCGGCGCGACGATAGCGCAGTTGTCGGCCCGCCGCCACGGACAGCCGCCGCGGCCGCCCCTCTTCAGCTCTGTATCGCCTGGGTCACCGCGCCGCCGACCGCGGTGCGCCCGCCATCGACGACGTATTGGGCGCCGGTAATGGCGGCGGCGAGATCGGAGCACAGGAATAAGACGGTGTTGGCGATTTCATCCGGCGTGACATAGCGGCCCATCGGGATCGCCGACTGATAGCGCCGGCTGACGCTCGCCGGGTCGGCCGGGTTGAGCTGCGCCTCGAGCGAATGGATCATCCTGGTGTCGACCGGGCCGGGACACACCGCATTGACGCGGATACCCTGGCGGGCGACCTCGCCGGCGGCGGTCTTGGTCAGCCCGATCACCGCGTGTTTGGAGGCGACATAGGCCGGCATGCCCGGCGTCGCCACCAATCCGGCGACCGAAGCGGTGTTGACGATGGCGCCACGCTGCTGCTGCAACATGACCGGCAGCACATGGCGCAGGCCGAGGAATACGCCCTTGACGTTAACCGCGATGACCTGGTCGAACGCCTCCTCGTCATGTTCGGCGGTATGCGCCCATTTGCCCTCGATGCCGGCGTTGTTGAAAAAGCAGTCGATCGCGCCGTGGGCGTCGAGCGCCGCCTTAACGTAGTCGCGCACCTCGGCCGATTTAGTGACGTCAGCCCTGACGAACCGTGCCTCGCCGCCCTGTTGACGGATGATTCCGGCGGTCGCTTCACCCCCGGCCGCGTCGCGATCGACGAGGACGACTTTGGCGCCGCCTTTGGCGAAACCGAGCGCGGTGGCACGGCCGATGCCGTTGCCGGCCCCGGTGATCAGCGCGACCTTGCCGGTGAAATCGAGATCCATGGTTTTCCTCCCGCTAATAGCTTTTTGACGACCGTTTCAATTCTTGCGGCTGATTTGTCGGGTCCAGCTCTCGAGCGCCACCAGCATATCGCGGATAAATACGCGAGCGGCTTCGTCGGTCAGACCGCCATTGGCGTCGAACTTGGTGTGCGCCTGGCCGATCCGCACCTCGGGCTTGTTGATCGGATGGATGTCGAGGAAGACGCACGAGCGCCTCAGGTCGCCTTGTGCGTGTGCGGTGCCGGCCATCCCGGCGCCGGCGCCCATGATCGCCGCCGGCTTGCCAGCAAAGGGTTGATCCGGCGGGCGCGAGGCCCAGTCGATCGCGTTCTTTAGCACCCCCGACATCGAATAATTGTATTCCGGTGTTGCGAACAGCAGCGCGTCGGCCGCCTTTATCTGTTGCCGCAGGATTCTCGACCGGGGGCGGGAACCCCTGCGCGCGGACATCCTCATTGTAAAGCGGAAAGGCGGAGATGTCGGCGATCTCGATCGTCATGCCAGGCGGTTTTACTTCGATCGCGGTACGCAGCGCCGCCATATTGTAAGAGCCTTTGCGCAAGCTGCCGCAAATGCCGAGAACAGTAATTCCCTTAGCATCGCTCATGCGATTCTCCTGTCTGGCGCCACCCGGAATATACCGAGCGACCCCTTATCGCACCTGCCGATCTCGGGCAAGCGGCTTCCCCCGTTCCGGCTTGTGCCGCCGCACGGTTGGCTCTAAACATCGCCTCGCCAGCACAACGCGGCTCGACGTTAGGGAGGAATGGTGATGACTCGCATCGACCGGCGCAGGCTTTTAAGACTTTCCGGCGCCGGCGCGATAGCCGCAGGCAGCGGCGGCCTCGCCGGGATACTCGCCTCGGGTCGGGCGCCGGCCTATGCCCAGACTACGAGTATCCACTGGGTGCGCTGGTCCGATTTCGTCCCGGCCTCCGACAAGGTCCTGCAGGAAAAGATCGTGCCCGCGGGGGAGAAGGCGCTCGGCATTAAAATCCAATTCGAGACGATCAACGGCAACGACATCCAGGCTCGCGTCACCTCGTCGATCCAGTCGGGCAGCGGCCCCGACATCATCATGGCGCTCAACAACTGGCCGCAGCTCTACGCCACCAGCCTCGCCGACGTCAGCGACGTCACCGAGGAGATCGGCAACGCGCAAGGCGGCTATTACGACATGTGCAAGGCCGTCGGCATCTATCAGGGAAAATGGATCGGGGTGCCCTGGGCGATCGGCGGCGGACTTGTCGCCTACCGGAAATCCTGGCTCGCCGACATCGGCTATGAAAAGTTCCCGGTGACCTGGGACGAATGGCACGATGCCGGCAAGAAATGGAAGGCCAAGGGCCATCCGATCGGGCAAACTCTCGGCCACACTTTCGGCGACGCGCCCGGCTTCTGGTATCCCTATCTGTGGTCGTGGGGCGGCAAGGAGGTCGAGGCCGACGGCAAGACCGTCGCGCTGAACAGCAAGGAGACGATCGAGTCGGTCAAGTTCGCGGTTCCCTTCTGGAACGATTGCTGCGATCCGGGCGGGCTCGCATGGGACGATTCGAGCAATAACCGCGCCTTCCTCGCCGGCACCATCGCCGCCACCAACAACGGCGCCTCGATTTACCTCGAAGCCAAGAAGAAGCCGGACGTTTACCTGACCGAAAAGGGCACGCCGATGAAGGACGACATCTCGCACGCGCCGCTCGGCACCGGCGCCGGCGGGCATTTCGCACTTCCCGGCCCGTTCATCCACATGCTGATGGGCTATTCGAAGAACCAGAAGGCGGCCAAGGATTTCCTTCGCTGGGTTAATTCGAAGCCGGTGTTCGAGGAATGGTTCACCTCGCAGCAGGGCTATACCGACGGCGCTACGAAGTATTGGGAACAGGACCCGGTGTGGAACATCGATCCGGTGTTGAAGCCATTCAGGGACCTGCCGAACAGCGGACGGCTGATGGGCTATGCCGGGCCGCCGAGCCAGAAGGCGGCCGAGGCTCAGACCAAGTACATCATCGTCGACATGTACGCCAAGGCCGTACAGGGGATGAAGGCCGAGGACTCGGTCAAATGGGCGCATGACGAACTAGTGAAGGTCTACTCGTGACCTCAGTCTCGCCCGGCTTGGAGACCCCGAAATGACTTTCACCACCGTCGCCGCTCCAAGGAGCTATGTCGGGTCGCCAAGACGCGGGCCGATTACCCGGCTGCTCGAAGACGAGCGCTGGCTGGCAACGCTGCTGCTGCTGCCGACGGTGGTGCTGCTCGGCCTGTTTATCGCTTACCCGTTCGTCAAGGGCGTGATGCTGTCGGTGACCGACACCAGGGTCGGGGTTCCCGGCCATTTCGTCGGATTGCAGAATTTTGTGAACGTTTGGCAGGACGGCATCTTTCGCGTCGCGGTGTGGAACACCTGCGTCTACACATTTGTCGCAACCGTATTCAAGCTCGCGCTGGGTCTGTGGCTGGCGGTGCTGCTCAACCGTCACTTCAGGGGCAAGGCGCTTACGCGCGCCTTTATCCTGCTGCCCTTCATCATTCCGACCGTGCTGTCGACCCTGGCCTGGAAATGGATGTTCGA
Source organism: uncultured Alphaproteobacteria bacterium (assembly GCA_963785565.1). Classification (GTDB taxonomy): domain Bacteria; phylum Pseudomonadota; class Alphaproteobacteria; order ATCC43930; family CGMCC-115725; genus AP-15. The sequence continues at coordinate 202,015 of CAWAVV010000020.1, forward strand.
TCCGACCTTCAGCGTGATCAACTGGGGGCTGTTCCGGCTCGGCTTGATCCACGCGCGGATCAATTGGCTGGGCGACCCGAATTTGGCGCTGATCTCGGTGATCATCGTCAACATCTGGCGCGGGTTGCCGTTCTACGCGATCACTCTGCTCGCCGGGCTGCAGACGATCAGCCCAGAGTTGCACGAGGCCGCGGCGATCGACGGCGCGCGCGCGTGGCAGCGATTCCGCCATGTGACTTGGCCGCTGCTGCTGCCGGTGACCTTGGTGGTAACTCTGTTCTCGGTGATCCAGACCTTCGCCGACTTTCAGCTCGTTTACGTGTTGACCGGCGGCGGACCGGCCAACGCCACCCAACTCTTCGCCACCTACGCCTACCAGATCGGCATCGGCACCGGGCTGTTGAGCCAGGGTGCCACGATTTCTCTCGCCGTCTTTCCGGTGCTGCTGCTCGTCGTCATCTTCCAGCTCTTCTACATCCGCAAGGCGGAGGTCCACTGAGCCATGATCGAGGGCGCGATTTGGCGACGGTGGGTTTTCTTTTACGTTCCGCTGACCAGCTTTATCGTGCTGTTGCTGTTCCCGTTCTACTGGATGGTGATCACCACCATCCGGCCGGATGGTGAGCTCTATCGACCGTGGAACTCGGTCAATTACAACCCGTTCTGGACCTGGCATCCGACCCTCGATCACATCAGGGATCTGCTGACGCAGACCTTGTTCGCCACCTGGATGCTGAACACGATGATTATCGCGTTGTCGGCAACCGCGATCTCGCTGTTCTGCGGGTTGTTGGCGGGATATGCTTTGTCGCGCTTGAAGTTTCCGTTTGCCGGGAGTCTCGGGACCGCGATCTTTATTACCTACCTGGTGCCGCAAACCCTGCTGTTTATTCCGCTCGCCGACATCATCCGCAACTTCCGCCTCGGCGACTCGCCGTGGGCTTTGATCCTGACCTATCCGACCTTTCTGATCCCGTTCTGCACCTGGCTGATGATGGGCTATTTCAAGTCCATCCCCAAGGAATTGGAGGAGTGCGCCCGCATCGACGGCGCGACCCGCTGGAAGGCGATGGTGTACATCATCTTTCCGATCGCCGTTCCGGGGATCCTATCGGCCGGCATCTTCGCCTTCACCTTATCGTGGAACGAGTTTCTCTACGCCCTCGTCTTTCTGTCCTCGCCCGAGGAAAAGACGGTGCCGGTCGGGGTGACCTCGGAGCTGATCCGCGGCGACGTGTTTTATTGGGGTGAGCTGATGGCCGGGGCATTGCTCGGCTCGATCCCGGTCGCCTTTGTCTACTCCTTTTTCGTCGAGCACTACGTCGCCAGCGTGACCGGCTCGGTCAAGGGATAGCGTAACCACACGAGAAACCGATGGCAGAGGTAGTCCTCCAGAATCTCAACAAGAACTTTGACGAGGTCTACGCCGTCAAAGACGTCAATTTGTCGATCCGCGACAAGGAGTTCATGGTGCTGGTCGGCCCTTCCGGCTGTGGCAAGACGACGACGTTGCGCATGGTGGCCGGGCTCGAATCGATCTCATCGGGCCGCATCCTGATCGACGACAAGGTCATCAACGATCTGTCGCCGATGGATCGGGACATCGCAATGGTGTTCCAGAACTACGCGCTCTACCCGCATATGAGCGTCTACGACAACATGGCCTTTGGTCTCAAGATGCGCAAATTCGACCGCGCCGACATCGCCCTGCGGGTGCAGGAGGCGGCCGAGATCCTCGGCATGCAGGATTTGCTGAAGCGCAAGCCGCGACAGCTGTCGGGCGGTCAGCGCCAGCGCGTCGCTCTCGGCCGCGCGATCGTGCGGCACCCGCAGGTCTTCTTGTTCGATGAGCCGTTGTCGAACCTCGACGCCAAATTGCGGGTGCAGATGCGCGTCGAACTCAAAAAATTGCACGATCGGCTCGGCACCACCGCGATCTACGTGACCCACGACCAGGTCGAGGCGATGACCCTGGGCGACCGCGTCGTCGTCATGCGCGATGGCCTGGTGCAGCAGGTCGGCGAGCCGCTCGAACTCTATAACGAGCCGGCCAACCGCTTTGTCGCCGGATTTCTCGGTTCGCCTTCGATGAATTTCGCCACCGTCGCAGTCCATCAAGCCGACGGGGCACTGTGGGCCGAGGATGACGGCATCCGCATCAAGGTGCCGGGCCAGACCGCCGGGCGCCTCGGCCGCTATGCCGGGCAGCAGGTCACGATCGGGATCCGCCCCGAAGACCTGCATGTCGCCTCCGAAGCCGACCCGGCCGATCTGGGTTTCGACGCCGCGGTCGAGGTCATCGAGAAGCTCGGCTCCGAAATCCTGCTCGACGTGGCGGTGGGCCCCCACACGATGGTGGCCTCGGTCGAACCGAGTGTGCGTGTCAATGTCCGCGACCGATTGCGGCTGGCGCTGAACCCGGAGCGGCTGCACTTCTTCGATGCAGAATCTGAAGCGGTGATCTAAATTGTAGAAACATTCCGGAATAACGAGGAGGGAACGATAAAATGCAAAGATCAATCGGATTAGCGGCGATCGCGGGATTGACCGGCTTGATTGCTTCGGCCAATGCGCAACCGGCCCCATCGGCGTTTGACGGGACTTACAAGGTTGTCTCCTACACCAACGTCAATGCCACCTATACCGATCGGAATGGGCGGATGGCTTCTTGTCCGAACCGCAGACCGGCACCGCTGCACATCGAGAACGGGCGAGTCCGATACACCACGGCGACGGGCTATAAGATCCGAGGCACGGTAGATCCACAGGGCCAGTTGACGATGGGCCTAATCGCCCCATCCCCCAACGCCGGCAACGCCGGCTCCCAGCCGCTCAACCTCAGAGTTAACGGACAGATCGACGGCACCGGCACCGCCCGCGTCCGCCAAACCGGCAGTTCCTGCAGCTACGATTGGGTGTGGCAGAAGGCGTCGCAGTAAGAGCACGGCCCCGTAGTGTCCAAGTCGGAACGAGGTACACGATCCCAGCGCTCTACCGTCGCCCCCGCGAAAGCGGGGGTCCGGTGACGATCACACGTCGCTGGCCCTGGGTTCCCGCTTTCGCGGGAATGACGGTGTGGAGGGCAAGCGCATGCACAAGGTCATCGGATGGTTGTGGCTCGTTGGAATTTTCTGCTTCTCGGCTGTCGCGCTTGCGCAAACGCCGGCGCCTTCGACCGCTGCGACGGCGTTTGACGGCACTTACGCGTTGGTTTCTTCGGCGAAGGTAAATGAAACCTACACTGAGAGGAGCGGGCGGCTAGGCCAATGCCCGAACCGGAGACCGGGGCCGCTCCACATCATCAACGATCAAGCGCGGTACACCACCGCCACAGGCGACAAGCTTAGAGGATCGGTTGGGCCGCAGGGCCAGCTGGCGATGCGAATAATCACGCCGCCCAATAGCGCCGGCGCCTATCGGCCAGTCGAGATAAACCTCAGCGGCGGCATAGACGGCAGCGGTACGGTGCGAGCACGCCAGATCGGCAATTCTTGCAGCTATGATTTCGTCTGGCAGAAACAGAACAGGTAAAAGCCGCCGCGTATCGTCCGAAAGCCGGCGACTTACGTCTTGAAGGCCAAAGATACGCTCGCGCGTGAGGAGGACGAAGTAATTTTTGGTTTGACCCAAAATGAAATGAAAGATTCCCGCACCATACCGTCGCCCCCGCGCAAGCGGGGGTCCAGGGGCGACCGCTCATCGCTTGCCTTGGGTTCCCGCTTTCGCGGGAACGACGCGGAACGTTTAATCTTTTAGAATTCTTATCGAGCGGGTTCCTTGGAATGGGAGGGCAGGCAGGTGCAAATTTGGAGTAGATGGCTGTGGATCGTCGGAATTCTTGGCTATTCGGCTGCCGCGATCGCGCAAACGCCACCGGCGTCGTCGGCGGGCACCCGGTTTGACGGTACCTACGCATTCGTCTCCGAGGCGCACGTCAACGAAACTTACTGGACGTCGTGGACAAGCCATGTAGGCCAATGTGGGCAACACCGTATAGTGACCGCGCTCACGATCGCCAATGGGCACGCGCAGTACTCCACTACCCGCCGCTTTGGAAATCTCAACGAAGGAACGGTTAACCAGCAAGGGGAGCTGCGGATGCGGTTGGAACAGACACCTGATCCTGGCCGCGGGGGAACCTCGCCAGGCGTTGAGATAATCACCATGGGCAATATATCGGAAGATGGTACGGTTCGCGCTCGCCGCACGGCGTATTATTGCAGTTATGATTTAGTCTGGAAAAAACAAGCTAACTAAAACTCCAAACCCGAGAAGGTAACGATGCAATGTCCGGCCGCTTCACCACTCGCCGCCGACTTTTAAGCTTTCTGGCGCCGGAGCATTGACCGCGGCAAGCGGCGGTCTCGCCGGAATTTTCGCCTCGGGGCGGGCGCCGGCTTATGCGCAGGGGACGACCTTGCATTGGCTCAAATTCGTCGACTTCGTGCCGGTCTCCGACAAGCTGCTGCGCGGCAAGATCGCCGACGAAGCCCAGAAGGCGCTCGGCATCAAGCTCGAGGTCGAGACCATCAACGGCGACGGCGTGCAGGCGCGCATCAGCTCGGCGATCCAGTCAAAAACCGGCCCCGACATCCTGATGGCGGTCAACAACTGGTCGCAACTCTACGCCGACAGCGTCGTTGACGTCAGCGACGTCGCCGAGGAGATCGGCAAGGCGCAGGGCGGCTATTACGAAACCGCGCATGCGGTCGCCAATGACGGCAAGAAATGGATCGCGGTTCCCTACACGATCCTCGGCGTGCTGTTCGTCAACCGCACCTCATGGTTCAAGGATGTCGGCGTCGGCCCCGACACGTTCCCACAGACCTGGGACGAATATCGCGCTGTCGGCAAACGGCTCAAAGCCAAGGATCGGCCCTACGGCCAGACCCTCGCCCATGCCTTTGGCGACGGCCCGGCCTTTTGGTACCCGTATCTGTGGTCGTGGGGCGGCAAGGAGGTCGAGGCCGACGGCAAAACTGTAGCACTGAACAGCAAGGAGACGATCGAGTCGGTAAAGTTTGCGGTGCCGTTCTGGAACGAATGCTTCGACGCGGGCGGACTATCCTGGGACGACGCCGGCAACAACCGCGCCTTCCTCTCCAACACGATCAGCTCCACCAGCAACGGGGCGTCGATCTATCTCTTGGCCAGGACCAAACCCGACACCTATCTGAGCGAGAACGGCGTCCCGCTCTATAAAGACATGTTCCACGCCCCGCTGCCGAAAGGTCCGGGCGGGCAGTTCAGCTATCACGTGCCGTTCTCGAACATCGTCCCGGCCTATACGCCAAATCAAAAGGCGGCGAAGGAATTCCTGCTCTGGTTCCAATCCAAGGACATCTACGGGCAGTGGTTCGCCTCGCAACAGGGGTTTTCCGTCGGCGCCACAAAGATGTGGCAGAACGACAAGCTGTGGAAGATCGACCCGATCATGGCGCCGTTCCGCACCGCGGCACTGAGCGGCCGCTTTGCCGGCTATGCGGGGCCGGCCGGGCGGGCGGCGGCCGAGGCCATCTCCAAATTCATCATCGTCGATATGTACACCAAGGCGGTCCAAGGCATGGCGCCCGAAGACGCGGTCAAATGGGCGCACGGCGAGATGGTGAAGATCTATAACGCCAACGGGTGAGGGCCGCACCGGAGCGGGCACGCCGGCCGGCGAAGTTGAGCGCGAGCCCGCCTGCTCCGTCTGCACGTTAAGCTGCCGTCCTGGGTCAGGGGCGGCTCACAGCAGGAGCCCCCTGCCCCGCGATGATCGATCTGAGCTTGGCGACGGCGCTGCCGGGACTGGTCAAAACCGGCCGATCCAAGGCCGCGCTCACCGCGGGCGCCGCACGCGCGGTCGAAAAATGTGCGAGCAGGATTGCGTCGCAACGCTCAAACCGCCCCGCCGACTGCGCCAACAAGCCGTTATGCGTCGCCGCATCACCCGCTTTCAGCGCCGCCATCGCCCCCGGGACGCAGTAGGTCTCGATCCTCGCCGGAGAACGGTGTGTTTCGGCCATCGCGCGGAACTCCTGTTCCATCGAGGCGACACTCGGTGCGAAAGTCGCCAGCATACCGATGTGCCGCCCGGCCGCCAGCGCCGCCTCGAACATCGCCTCGTTGGGCTTCAGCACCGGGATAGGGGCGCGCGCCGCGGCGGCCTCGATCGCCTCGCCAAAGGCCGAGCAGGTGAACAGGATGCCGGCGGCGCCAGTCGCGGCGGCATATTCCGCCAGCGCCAGAATGCGCCGCGTCATCGCCGCGGTCAGCACCCCGTCGCGCTCGCGGTCGAGGCTCAGCGTATCATCGAGGATGTTGCCGCATTCGGCTTCCGGCCACAGCGCCAGGAACGCCTCCCGCACCGGCTCGATCGCGACGGTGACCGCGTGAATCAACGCGATGCGGGTCTTCATCCCCGGCTCCTTTACGCTGCGTATGGCGATCGGCGAGGATCAAGCCCAGATCGCGCGGGGCGTCAAGCACGCGTGCTCCGGCTGGCTGACTTGTCGGCTTACACAAGCCTTACGCGCGCTTGACTTGCCAGGCGCTGACCTATACGACCACGGCCTACAGGGAAGGCTTTGTCCCGTCAGGGGCGATCGACTGGAACGCCCGATTGTGAGCGATGCCACCGCACCCGGCAACGATTCATGGCGGCTCGCCGTTCCGCGAGAGCCAAACTCTCACCCGAGGAAGGCCGCTTTCCCACACGCAGGATCGCTGCGTCCGATCGCCGCGGAGACCGGACGAGGCCGGCGATCGGCGGGTGCGTGCATATTCGCGCGTTTGCGCGCCGAGCAGCGGGTGGTTAACACGCGACGGCGCCGGTTCGACGCAGGCATCGGTCGGCGCGATAATGAGCACTGATACCTATTGGACCGAGATGCGCGCCGGTGTATGGTAGGAGAAGCTGATCGTCAGGCGAACGCGCCGGCGACGCCCGATGATGCGAGCAGGGAGAGGGAAGACGAACATGATCACAGCAACACGGCGTTCGCTGATCCGCGGCTCGCTCGCGTTTGCCGCCGCCGGCAGCTTGGCGCGACCGTATCTCGCCAACGCCGCGGCCACGACCGCCAGCATCTGGCTGGCGCAAGGCTTCATCCCGGAAGAGGACGCCGCCTTCCGCGCCATGGTCGCCGACTACCAGAAGGCCAGCGGCAACACGATCGACTACAGCATCATCCCGTTCGCCCCATTGCGTCAAAAAATGGTGTCAGCGGTCCAGGCCGGGGTGGTGCCCGACATGATGGAAACCGCCGATTTCAACTTTCTATACTTGAACGCGTGGAAAGGAAATCTCCTCGACGTCAGCGACGTCTTCGAAGAGCAGAAGGAAAATTGGTGTCAGAATGCATTAGATTGCAGCTTCGCCTATAACAGTCTTGATAAAAAGCGAAGCTATTATCAGGTGCCGTGGAAAACCGCCGCGGTCCCGTTCCGCTTCTGGATTTCGCTGGTCGAGAAATCCGGCCACAAAATCTCCGACATCCCGAAAACTTTCGATGCTTTCGTAGATTTCTTCCGGCCGGTGCAGGACGATCTGCGCAAGCAGGGGATGCGCAACATCTACGCCTACGGCTATCAGCTGACCGCGACCGGGGTCGATCCGATCAACACCTTCAATATGTTCATGATCGCCAATGGCGGCGCGGATTTTGTGACGCCGCAGGGTGTAGTGCAGACGAGCAACCCGCAGATCCGCGAGGCGGCGATCAAGGGCGCCGCCAAGCTGGCGAAATCCTATACCGACGGCTACGTGCCGCCGGTCGTCCTCAACTGGAACGACGCCGACGACAACAACGCCTTCCACGCCAAGCTCGTGGTGATGGATTACGACGGCTCGCTGTCGACCGAGGTCGCGGTCTACCACGACAAGGATCAGTACAACGATATCCATACCTATGGTCTGCCGCTCGGCAATGACGGGAACAAACTGCCGGCGCAGCCCTTTACCTTTGGCGTGACGATCCCGAAAGGGGCAAAAAATATTGCGCTCTCCAAGGAGTTCATGAAGTATTGGAGCGAGCCCAAGATACTCAATGCCTATCTGAAGGCATCGCTCGGCCGCTGGGTGATCCCGATGACGGCGATCGCGAAGAGCGACCCGTTCTGGCTCAAAGAGGACCCACACCGTACGGCGCTGACAACGGAAACCCTGTTCGGCCCGACGATCCCGGTCTACGAGGCGCGCAACCCGGGGATGGCGCGTGTCGGGGCCGAAAACGTCATGATGCGCGCCGTCATCGATGTCATGAAAAACGGGAAGACGCCGGAGGCGGCGATCGACGCAGCGTTCAAGCGGGTCGATACGATCGTCGCACAGTACCCGGTAGCAGCGAGCTGAGGGACGGGGTCATGGCAAACATATCGGCGATTCAGCTCGGCCGCCCGTGGGCCGAGGGGCGGCGCGGCCTGTGGGATTATCTGCGCGGCAACCTCAAGGGTTCGGAATACCTCTGGGCGCTCGCCTTCGTCATCCCCTATCTGACGGTATTTGTCATTTTTGTCGCCTATCCGATCGTCTACGGGTTGTGGATGGGCCACGACCCGGCCCTTTACCAAGAATTGTGGGCCGATCCGATCTATGTGAATACTTTGATCAATACGGTGATATACCTAGCTGTCGCCGTAAACGTGAAGATGTTTCTGGCCTTCCTGCTTTCGGGCTTTTTTGTGCGGCCGGGCTGGTGGGTGAAGGCGCTGCTACTGATCTATGTGCTGCCGTGGGCGGTGCCGTTGTTGCCGACTTTCATCTCGGTCCACTGGATGCTTGACGGCCAATGGGGGCTGCTGAACAACCTGTTGTGGGTGCTGTTCGGCATCAACGGGCCGTTTTGGCTGGATTCACATTGGATGGCCTTGGGCTCGATCATCGTCGCCTATATCTGGAAATTCATGCCGTTCTGGACCGTGATCTTCATCGCCGGCCGGATGGCGATCGCTCCGGAACTCTATGAGGCGGCCGCCGTCGACGGCGCGACCGGGCTGCGGCGGTTCGTTCATATCACCTTCCCGTTGCTCGCCACGCTCTATTTCGTCAACACGCTGCTGTCGACGATCTTTACGGTTGGCGATTTCGCGACGCCGTTCTTTATCACCAATGGCGGGCCGGCACTGACAACCTATACCTTGGCGAACCTCGGCGTCCGCAACGCCTTTGATTTGTCGGATCCCAATCTCGGCGTCGCCACCGTCATGTCGGCGCTGCCGCTGATGATCCCGCTCGTTATCTTCCTGATGCGCAAATTGCGCTCGATGCAAGTGGAGCAGTAACGATGACCGTCATTGCCGTCGAAGGCAGGGCGAAAGCCCGCACCGATGTCGGCGTGCTGCACTCGGTTCGCGTGGCGCGACGGCGGCGCTATCTGACCAATATCGGGGCGGCGATCCTCAGCGTCGTGCTGGTGATATGGTCGCTCTTGCCGATTTACAACATGATCATGGTTGCGCTCAACTCGCATAGCGATGTGTTGTCGACCCATATCTTCCCGCCGCATCCCTCGCTCTATAGCTTCTGGATCGTGATCACCGAGGGCTACTGGTATCTCCAGTTTTTCTGGGAGCAATTTGGCAGAAGCGTGTTTCTCGCCGTGATGACGGTGCTGCTGACATTGTCGATCGGGTCCTTGGCCGCCTTTTCGGTCGGACGGCTGCGCGTCCGGCATGGCTGGCTCGTCACCAATTGCGCGCTGTTGACCTATGTGATCCCGGCCTCGTTCCTGGCGATCCCGTTCTATCGCCTGATGGCCAACTACGGCATGATGAACAATCTGTGGGCCGTGATCGCAGCGCTTGTCGCGTTCACTACGCCCTATGCGATCTTCATCTTCCAGCAGTACGGCCGCAGCATCCCGATCGAACTCGATGAAGCGGCCCGCATCGACGGCGCCTCTCCGGTACAAATCTACTTCATAATATATCTACCGCTGATGGCGCCGGCGCTTGTCGCGATCGGCACCTTTGCCATGCTGGCGGCGTGGAACGAATTTCTCTACCAATTCCTGCTGTTGTCCTCGACGAAGAGCATGACGGTGCCAATAGCGATCGTCCAATTTCTCAACAGCGACGAGGCCCCGTGGAACTATATGATGGCAACCGCGGTCATTTACGCGTTGCCGCCGGTCGCGGTCTATTACGCGTTCCGCAAATATATGTCAGCCGGCTTGACCATGGGCGGCGTCAAGGGCTGAGTCGCCGCCGCTGAGTCATCAAGGCTAGAACCGCGGCGCGCTGCGGGCGGAAACCGGCCTGGGCGCGAACGGTTGAACCGGTCGTCTCGCCGGCGCATAGTTTCTTCGGGATAAGGATCCGGCCGCAAGGGCAGCCGGCTCGAAACCAGGGAGGAATTGATGGACCAGCTGACGAGACGCTCGGTGCTGCGCGGTTCGATGGGGCTGGCGGCGGCCGGAGCGATCGCACGCCCCTATGTCGCCAACGCCGCGGCCACGACCGCAACCGTGTGGTGGGTGCAGGGCTTCGCCCAGCAGGAAGACCTCGGCTTCAAGCAGATGGTCGCCGACTACGAGAAGGCGAGCGGCAACACCATCGACTACAGCATCGTGCCGTTCGCCGCGCAGCGTCAGAAGGAAATCGCCGCGGTAACCAGCGGCGTCGTGCCCGACATCATCAATGTCGGCGACTATTTCTTTGCCGTGTTGAGCGCCTGGAAAGACCAACTGGTCGACCTGACCGACGTCATCGAGACGCAGAAATCGCTGTTCACTCCCGCGGCGCTAAGCACCGTGAATGCTTACAATAACGTGACGAAGAAGCGCAGCTACTACATGATCCCGCACCGGGTCGCCGTCGTTCCGTTTCACATCTGGAAGCCGCTGGTAGAGAAAGCGGGTTTCAAAACGTCGGACATTCCGAAGACCTGGGACGCATTTCTAGACTTCTTCATGCCGGTGCAGACTAAGCTTCGCGAGCAAGGCATGCGCAACATCTATGCCTACAGCTTTCAGGTGGGCGCGGTCGGGTTCGATTGCATCTTTACCTTCGACCATTTTAACATCGCCTATGGCGGCCAGAACCTCTTCACAGCCGACGGCAAAGTGCACACCGACGACCCGCAAATTCGAGAGGCGGCGATCAAGGCAATCACCAAATTGACGACACCCTACAAGCAAGGCTTCATCCCGCCGGCGGTGCTGAGCTGGAACGACAACGACGACAACAATGCCTTCCATTCGAAATTGGTCGTCATGGATTTTGACGGCACGATCTCGACCGAGGTGGCGCTGTGGGACAACAAGGAGGAGTACAACAATATTCTGACCATGGGCCTACCGCTCAGCAACGACGGCAAGCCGTTGCCAAGTGTTACCGGCGTCGCCGACTGCGGTAATTCCAAAGGGCGCGAAAAATATCGAAACGGCGAAGGATTTCCTCAAATATTCGATCGAGCCTAAAGTGCTCGCGGACTATCTGAAAATGGGGCTCGGCCGGTTCTTGCCGCCGATGCCGTCGATCGTCGAAAACGATAAGGCGTTCTGGCTCGACCCGAAGAACGAGCCGCTCGCCGCTTATACCAGACAGGGCGTGCTCGGCCCGACGATCCCGCCCTACGAGGTGTTTAACCCGGCCCGGGCGCACGTCAGCACCGAGCATGTGTTCGCCCTCGCGATGATCGATGTGATGACCAACGGCATGACGCCGGAAGCGGCGATCGACAAGGCGTTCAAGCGAACCGAGGCGATCTTCGCCAAATACCCGATCGAAGAAGGCTGAGGGCGCGTCCGCGCCTGACCGCCGGCCGCGCAGAGGGCGGCGGTCAGGGGTGCGGCGCGTGACCGGCCGACGGCGCTTCGACCCTCTCGACGCTTACTCCTGCGGGTAGCGCCAGACGCTGGCCGGTTGCGCGGCGGTCTCGTCGATGGTCCATTGCGGCAGGGCGAGGCCGGCGGCGACATCGCTGAACACCATGCGCACCCGGGTGCCGACGCCGACCCGCTTGACCAGTTCGGGCGGCGCCAATTGGCCGTCGGGGGTGGTGAGGTTGCCGACGACGCGCAAGGCTTCGTCGGGAGTGGGCTCTCCCTTTTGCGTGTCGAGATCGACCAGCAGGATCAGATAGGGGGTCTTGCCGCGAAAGGCCGGCTGGATCGCGTGATGCACCTCGCTATAGGAATGCACCGTGCCTTTGCCCTCGACCTTTTTCCAGGTTGATTCGAGGCTCATGCACCACGGGCAGGCAGTGGTTGGCGGGTAGCGCAGCCGGCCGCATTGCGCGCAGGCCTGCAGGTGAAAATCGTGCTCCGCGCAATGGCGGAAATATTCGAGGTTCTCGACATCGAGATCGTCGATGGTGAGCCCCATTCCCATGTATTCGCCGCGGATAGGCATAATTGTTCTCCTCCTCAACCGCGCCGCATGACCATCGACGAGGCGGTCGCCGGGTTGGCCCAGCCGAGATTGGCGCTGACTTCGACATCCCTGACCTGGCGGCAGCCGCCCTCCCGGTAGTCGTAGGTGTGCCGGCGCTTGCCGTCGGCCCCGACCGGGCAGGAATCGTCGGCGTCGTGGCGCAATTGGCGGGTGTTCTCGATGACCATGTTCATGCCGTGGGTATAGCCCTCGCACAAATGGCCGCCTGACGTGTTGTTAGGCCGCCGTCCGCCGAGCTGGATCGTGCCGCTGGACACATATTCGCCGCCTTCGCCCTTTTTGCAGAAGCCGTAATCCTCGAGCTGGAGCATCGTCGTAAAGGTGAAGGCGTCGTAGGACCCGGTAATGTCGATGTCTTCGGGCCCGACCCCAGCGTTCGGCCACAGGATATTCTTGGCGTAATGGCCGGCGACGGTCGAGATCGGCCCGTGCTGGTAATGCATGTCGAGGCGCGGCTTCGAACAGCGGCCGACGACGCCGCGGATCAGCACCAGCGGCTGCTTCATGTCGCGGGCGCGCTCGGCCGACGTGACGACGATCGAGGTCGCATTGTCGGTCTCGACGCAGCAATCGAGCAGATGCAACGGCTTGCAGATAAACCGGCTCGACAGCACGTCGTCGACCGTAAAGCGCTTCTTGTAATAGGCCTTCGGATTGTTCGAGGCGTGATGGCTGTGCGCGACCTTGACCGCGGCGACCTGCTCGGGCTTGGTGCCGTAATCATACATGTGGCGCATAAAGGTCGGGGCGAAGCTCTGCCCGGCGCTCTGCCAGCCATAGGCGCGGTTGTGCAGCGCGTCGCCACCGACGGGCGCTGCCGAGCGCGCGCCGGTGCCGCCGATCCTGACCTGCGAATATCCGTTCATCGAGCGGAAGATCGCTACCGTCTTGCAGCAGCCGGCCTCGATCAGACCGATCGCGATGCCGATCAACGCCTCGGTCGACGAGCCGCCGCCGACGACATCCATGTAGTAATTGGGGCGGATGCCGAGATCACCGGCGATAAACGTCCCCGAGGTCGAGTCGCCGCCCGAATAGGACAGCATGCCGTCGATGTCGGAGGCCTTGAGCCCGGCGTCGAGGATTGCGTTTCTGACCGCCCAGGTTCCGAGCGCTCGGGTCGTCTTGCCCGAGCCGCGGGTATAGGTGGTCTCCCCTACGCCGACGATCGCATATTTGTCGCGCAGATATTTCGGCGTGGTGGCATCCACCTCGGTTGTCGGTAATGGCATCGATTCCTCCTATGGCTCAGGCTGGCGGGCTGATTTCATCATCCATGCCCCATGGACCTATGATCGCCAACTGATTCAGCGATCCACGAGCCGCTTGCCGGGTCACGGCGAAGATGCGCTCGGTAGTTGCTGTCTATGTTGATGGAATAGCAGTCGCGACCGCCCGGCGGCCATTTCTGAAATCCGAGCCTCTTAAGGCCCAGATCGCGGGCGGCCTTACTTTTCATATCCTGCTGGCTGATTTCGGCAGAACTCGGCCAGCGCATCGTACCCACCTCGTGTGCCCCGCAGGTATCCGCTTGGGTAGCGAAGGCCCCGAAGCATGTAACCGTTTGCGAGGTCCTCTTCGAGCTCCCTGAAATCTGGAATGCTATCCTCGTGGCACCACCAATACACTTGCTGGCCAAGCGACATCTCCAGGTTGGCCGTCATGCAGTCGGCCTCGAAGTGGAACGACTCGTGCCGCAGGATTGCATGAGAGGCGATTTCCACGCGGCGCTCCAAAGGCACTGCGAGATGCCGCAGCGCGCCAACAGCCAGAGTGGCGACACCTTCAATCGGGAGATAGACGCCGTGCTGTGCCGACCGCTGTTGGAATGTTACGTACCAACCCAGGGCGTCTGTGCCCTTGATTTGCATTAGACGCTGTAGTTCGCCCGAGCCCTCGCCCAGAGCTTCGAGAACATCCGCGTCGGTCACCTTCAGCGGAACCTTGAATACGACCTCGGGACGCTCCGGGGCAGCAGACGCATCATCATCGGCGAGGCCCACGGTGCGAGCATCCGCCAGGATTTCTTCTCCCCCGAAACGAAGCACGGGCGTTCCGAGGTCTCGGCCGGCCGCGGTATCCTGTGGAATCGGCTCCAGTCTGATCGCCCCCTCGATCTGCTCAAGCGCTATTCTGATCGTGACGATTGACGGTCTCGACCACGGCGCTATCAGATTTCGCCTCGTTTCGCAAGCAAGTCCCGGAGTAGCGGCAGCAACTCAGGCAGTTCTTCGGTTATCGGGAGCGAGGCCACGGGTCTCCACGCTGATCTTGCTGGCGGCTTCCCCGACGATTTCGATCGCGCGAACGAGGGCAAAGGCCAGGATTGGGTCGCGATCGAGATCGCTGCGCGTGCGCCCTTGGACAAAGCCGGCGGCAGTCTCGGCCGCCTCGATCATGTGCAGAAGCCGGGTTCGGTCGTCAGGCGGCAAACTGCACCTCGGCTTCGCGTAAAATCTCTTCGCGAAAATAGCGGCTCAGATCTTGCACGGTGCGCAAATCGACCCGCCGGCCATCCATAAGTTGAGACAGCTCCTCCTCGATCCCGGAAATGCCGATCAGGCCGGGCGTCGCTCCGGGCTCGAATTCGACCAGCAGATCGATATCACTGTCGGGGCGGTCGATGCCCTTCAGCACCGAGCCGAACAATGAGAGCCGGCGGATGCCGTGGCGCCGGCACAGCGCGGCGAGGGCTTCCCTGTCGTAGACGGGCAGGCTCATGACCAGTGCTATACGCTATACCGCGAGGCGGTAGGCCTTGGTCGCGGCGCCGCTGAACAGCGCGGTCTTCTCGGCAGCGGAATAACCCGAGGCGATGCGCTTGAACGCATTCCACATCACCGGATAACTGCACATCCCCTTATCGACCGGAAAATTGCTCTCGAACATCGAGCGCTCCGGCCTGAAAGCCTCGATGCAGACCTCGATGTAGGGCCGCCAGGCCTTCTCCAGATCCTGCGACGAAGGCGGCATCTCATCGTTGAAAAACGTGAAGCCCGAAAGCTTCATGCCCAGCCCGCCGAGCTTGACATAGGTGTTTGGGGAAGCGGCGGCGACCTCGCCGACCGATTTCTTCCACGCGGCAAAGGCTTCCTCGCGCTTGCCGGCATAGGGCCCGATCGCCAACGGTCCGCCGACATGGTTCAGGACGATCACGGCCTGCGGGAAGGCGCGGGCCAGATCGGTCACATCGTCGAGCTGGGTCTGGAACAGCCAAGCATCGAAGCTGAGCCCGAGCGAGGCCAGCCCGGCGAACCCCTCGCGGAAATTCCCTTCCCGATAGAGCTCCCGCGGCGCGCCCGAGCAATAGATCTCTAGGCTCGGATCGTCGTGCCAGGTGGCGCCGTTGCGGATGCCCTTGAAGCGCCCACCGGATCTGGTGACATGCTGTTCGAGGATGCCCTTGGCGCGGCCGCCGATGCGCAGGTCGACATTGCCGATGATACCGGCGATAGCGCGGGTTTTGCCGTATTTGCCCGACGCGCTCATCGCCGCGATGCCGTTGACGAATTCGGTCTCGCCGAGCGATTTCAGCTCCTGCGGACCGTCGGCGCTGTACATCTCGCGGCATTCCTCGAAGCAGGTCGCGGCGATGTTGTGGCCGCTGTCGACATCGGCCAGCAGATCCTGAAACAGATAGCGATTGCCCGGCCGGTCCCACATGTGATGGTGCGGATCGACGATCGGCAGATCGGGCTCGATGATCTCTTCTTGGCGCCTGTCGAGCCAGTCCGGGCGGATCGGCGCATGGCGGCCGGGCGGGATCGCGGATTGGGGCACGGTAGCAGTCCTCCCGAGGTTGCTCTTGGGCTCCGCCAACTCTGCCCCTCCCCGCCGCCGAATTCCACGGCTTTATCAGCCGGCGGCGGCTTCACGTTGAAAATACGGGGAAATTTCTCCACTTTGGCGATCGAGTGGCGGTGGCAGCAGCGGCAACCACCGTCGCAGCCCCGCCCGGTCTGCGCCGGCCAAACCCGAGTGTGTCGGTCTTTTCCCAGCCTGGTGAGTGCCTTTCGGCGCCACTACTCCCAAAATCCCGACCTCGTCTGTGCTTCGGCAGCATAATATAAACGAGTTGGCCGCTTTTGTTTGGGGACGGGAGCGAGCCGCCGGGGGTGGGGCATGTGGGATATCGCGTGCGCGCGGCGCGACGTGTTGCGTCTGCTGGTGGGCTGCGCCGCGATCGGTGCGAGGTTCGAGGCGGCTTCGGCGCAACCGCCGGGGCGGGGAAAGCCGGCGCTGCGAGGGAAGTCGCCACTGCGCTATCGGCCGATGATCGTCCTCGATCCCGGTCACGGCGGGATCGACCCTGGAGCAATCGGCCCGGACGGCGTCTACGAAAAGAACATCGTCTATCCGACGGTGCAATACCTGGCGGGTCAGCTGGTCGCGACGCACCGTTTCCGGGTGGCACTGACCCGCGGCCTCGACGAGTTTGTGCCATTGCGCGAGCGCGTGGTTCGCGCCCGCGCGCTGCACGCGGATCTGTTTCTGGCTATCCATGCCGATGCGCTGCCCGATCCGGCGATGCACGGACTGTCGGTGTTCACCCTGTCGGCCAAAGCCTCGGACCGTGAAGCAGCCGCGCTCGCCGAGAGCGAGAACAAGGATGTGGTGGAGGGCGTCCGGCTGTCGCGGGAGCCGCGTGAGGTCGGGGACATCCTGATCGCCCTGGCGCGCCGCCAGACCGACAATGCGTCGATCGCGTTCGCCCGCGACGTGGTAACCGCGCTCAGGCGCGACGTGGTGCTGCTGGAAAATCCGCAACGATCGGCCGATTTCGCCGTGCTGACGGCGCCGGACATCCCCTCGGCCCTGGTCGAACTTGGCTGCCTGTCGAACCCCTCCGAGGAACGCCGGCTGCGTCAGCCGGGCTATCAGCAGCAGCTCGCCCGGGGTCTTGCCCGCGCGATCGAAGCTTATTTCGCCACCACTCGCACCGGGACGACAGCGCACCAGTCCTAAATCGCGGGCGGGAAGCGTGCGATCCAGTGGCGGGCGATGTCCTCGCGGCGGCAGATCCAGACGCGGTCGTGGCTGCGCAGGTATTCGATGAACCGGATCAGCGCCTTGGCCCGGCCGGGATGGCCGGTCAGCCGCATGTGCAATCCGATCGACATCATCCGCGGGCGGTCGGCCCCCTCCTCATAGAGGATGTCGAAGCTGTCGCGCAGAAAGGCGAAGAAATCCTCGCCCGAACCGAAGACGCCGCGGCCGAATTTCGAATCATTGGTCGTCAGCGAATAGGGGACGACGAGATGCGGTTTGTCACGGACCCGCACCCAATAGGGCAGCTCGTCATTGTAGGTGTCGCTGTCGTAGAGAAAACCCCCGTGCTCGACGATCAGCCGACGGGTATTTTCAGAGGGCGCATAGCGGCAATACCAACCGACGGGGGTCTTGCCCGTGGTCTTGCGGATCAGATCGACGGCGGCGGCGATTTGGCGGCGTTCCTCGCCCTCCGGCAGGCCCGGATGATTGGTCCAGCGATAGCCGTGGCTGCAAATGTCCCAATCGCTGGCAGCGATCGCCGCCGCGGCCGGCGGATTAGCCTCGAAGGCGCGAGCGCAGCCGAAGATCGTCACCGGCGCCTGAAAGCGGGTAAAGATCCGGTGCAGGCGCCAAAAGCCGACCCGCGAGCCGTATTCGAACATGCTCTCGGCGCCGAGATCACGTCCCTTGACCCCGAGATCGCTGCCGATCATCTCGGTCAGCCCACCCTCCGAGACGCCGTCCCCGGCCGGGTAGGAGAGTTCCGAGCCCTCCTCGAAGTTGATCACGAAATTGACGGCGATCCGTGCATCCCCAGGCCATCCGGCATGCGGCGGCTCGGCGCCGTATCCAATGAAATCGCGGGTCATGGATTTCCTCCGGGCGGGTCGGGATACCAATCCTCTCGAAGGATCTGGTCAAATGTATAGGGGCAATCCGTGGGCAGAGCGTCGGCCGCGGCGGGCTCTCCGTGGCGGCGCAGCGCTCGCACCGCCCGCCGCCGCCCCTCGGCATACAGATGTTCCAGCCCCTCCTGCGCATCACGGCCAAGTGTCGGCGTCAGTTTGTCCGAGAGCGCTTCGCGCGCGTCGTCGATCAACTCCAGCCAGCCCAAACGGGGCTGTTCCGCTGGCGAATAGCCGAGCTTCAGCAAATGCTCGATAATGCGGCGGATCTGGCTGCGCACGGCATCGCGCTCGGTTTTGCCCAAATCCTCGATCTCCTCGGCGAGGTGCTCGCGGTCGAAGCGGTTGTCGGCAACATCCATCTCGCGCAGCACCTCGGCTTGGTGCTGGGTCCAGGCATAGAAATCGTCGTCGTAGCGAGGTCCGTCCGGCATCATCGCCGCCCTCCGAGGTGATCCGACAATATACCCCTGCGCCACGCCGCATGGGAGAGCCGGCAACGGTCAGCTGCAACTCGCCTCGGCTTCACCGCTGGCGGCCGGTCGCGCCCCGCGGCGGATGACCAGCGCCAGCAGTATGCACAACAACAGCATGATCGCGCCGAGGATGACAAAACTGGCGCTGACGCCCCAGCGGTCGGCGATCGCGCCCATCAATGGCGGGATCACGATCGACGACAGGCGCTGCCCGGTTTGGCGCAGACCGACCACCGCGCCCTGTTGAAACTGCCCGACCGCCCTCGCCTGCACCGACAGCATCAGCGGCTGGATCACTCCCTCGAGCCAGCCCCGCGCCGCCTGCGCCAGCAACAACAGGGAGAAGAGGCCGCCGAGCAGCGGCGTAGCGGCGATCAGCACGATCGCCAACACGGTCCCCCGCAGCATCGTGCGCAGCGGGTCGCCGAGCCGCATCGCCCGCCCGGCGAACAGCGCGCCGCAGCCGCTCGTGATCTCGACCGCCGCGAACAACACGCCGATCGCTGTGCCATCGAGACCAACGCGGTGGAGATGGACAACATAGACCGAGGTCTGGATGCTGTAGGTCGAGTTGCGCATCGCCATGATCGCCATCGACGCGGCGATCGCCGGGATCGCCGTCAGCATGATAGAGGCGATGTAGTCCGACCCGCGGGGGAGCGCGTCGCGGGCGCGGAACCGGACCCGCCCGCCGCCGCCATGGCCCGATCCGGAAACCTCGGCCTCGGGCGAGCGCAGCAATGCCAAGGTCAGCAGCGCCCCCCAGGCAAGGGCCAGCAGATAGGCGGGCCAAGTGCCGCCGAAATCCCAGGCCACGCCGGCGAGGATCGGCGCAGTCGTTGAGCCGAGCCGCGCAAAAAAGCTGAAACGACCGAGATCGCGGGCGTCGCCCTCGGCGAGCTGGGCGATCAGCGTCTGGGCTCCTGACCAGGCGAACGAGGCGGCGGCGCCGTTGACCAATTGCAACAGCAGCAAGGCCCGGAACCCGGACGCCAACGGAAACAGCGGCGCCAAGGCCATCCCAGTCCAAACAAAGAACAGGGTGACGCGACGCGTGCCGAACCGGTCCATCAGGGCGCCGATATGGATCGACAAAAACAACGCGACGATCGAGCGCGCCCCGACCAGGATTCCGATCTCGGACGCATCGAGGCGCAGCGACAACCCGTAGAGCGGGATCAAAAACGTAAAAAAATCGACATAGCCCATGGCGAACGGGCCGGCGGCGTAAAGCGGCGCCAGGGAGCGCGGGCGGAAGCCGGTCATGTCTCGGACGGGCGATATGGCGGCGGCGTCAGCGTGGCGCAGACGGCGGCGGATACTAATCGTTCCGGCAGAGGTCGTCGAGCGAGTATGGGCCGACCGGCGGCAGTTGATCCGCCGGCTGATCTTCGCCATGCCCGCGACGCGCCAATTCCGCCTGACTCCGGCCGCGGCGATAGAGGTCTGGAAGTGCACCCTCGGCATCACGACACAGGGTCGGTGAGATCTTGTCATCGAGGATCGCGCGCGCGTCCGAGATCGTCGCCATCCAATCGAAGCGGGGAGGCTCTGCGGCCCAATAGGCGAGCTTCAGCAAATGCTCGATGATGCGGCGGATCTGGCTGCGCACAGCGTCGCGTTCGCTCTTGCCCAAATCCTCGATCTCCTCGGCGGCGTGCTCGTGGTCGAAGCGATTGTCGGCAACATCCATCTCGCGCAGAACCGCCGCCTGGTGCTGGGTCCAGGCATAGAAATCGTCGTCGTAGCGAGGTCCATCCGGCATTGGCGTCGACCCTCCAGAATCTACCGACAGCATAAGCGGGACCGGCCTGCAAGTCAGTCAGCCGAGGTCGGCTCGATCTTCTGCTCCGCAGCGGTCCGCGCCGCGCGGCGGGTGATCAAGGTCACCGGCGCGCACAGCACGACCATCAAAGTGCCGAGGATGACAAAGCTCTGACCAGCGCCCCAACGGTCTGCGATCATGCCCATCGCCGGCGGGATCACGATCGCCGCCAGGCGGTTCATGGTCTGTCGCAACCCGACCACCGAGCCCTGGCGGTGCGGGCCGACGGCCTTTGCCTGCACCGAAAACATCATCGGCTGGACGACGCCTTGCAGCCAGCCCCGCAACGCCTGCGCCACGAACAGCAAAGCGAAGACGCCGCCAAGAAATGGGGTCGCGCAGATCAGGAAAATCGACACCACGGTGCCGCTCAGCATCGTGCGCTGAGGATCCCCGAGCCGCATCGCCCGCCCGGCAAATAGCGAGCCCAGGCCGGCCATTATTTCGGTCGCTGCGAACAGAACGCCGATCGACGTGCCGGTCAGCCCGAGCCCCTTGACATAGACGACATAAAGCGAGCTCTGCACGCCGTTGGTCGCGGTGCGTAGAAAGATGATCGCCATCGTCGTCGCCACCGCCGGGATCGCCATCAGCGCGAAACAGCGAACATAGTCGGGCAGTCGCGGCAGCGCGTCCCTGACGCGGAAGCGGGACCGGCGGGGCGGGTCCTGGGCTTCGCTTGCCGCAAGCTGCGCCTCGGGCGCACGCAGCAATGCAACGGTCAGCGCGGCGCCCCAGGCGAAGCCGAGCCCATAAGACGGCCAAGCGCCGCCGAAATCCCAGGCCACACCGGCAATCATCGGCGCTAATGTCGTACCGAAACGAGCGAAGAAACTGAACCGGCCGAGATATTCGGCCTCTCCCTCGGCCAATTGGGCGATCAAGGTCTGCGAGCCCGACCAGGCAAACTGCAGGGCGCCGCCATTGACGATTTGCAGCAGGAGCAATGGCCAGAACCACGGCACCAGCGGAAATACCGGCGCCAACGCCATCGCCGTCCAGACGAAGAACAACGTCACCCGACGGGTGCCAAACCGGTCCATCAGCACCCCGACGTGGATCGACAGGAACACCGCCAGCAACGAGCGCCCACCGACAAGCATGCCGATCTCGCTCGCGCTCATACCGATCGAGAGGCCGTAAAGCGGGATCAGGAACGTGTAGAATTCGGTGTAGCCCATGGCGAACGGCCCGGCGACGTAAAGCGACGCCGGCGGTCGTGACGGGCGACCAGACATTCGCGGGAGATCGACTGCGAAATCGCTGGCTTTGGCGAAGGCGCAACAGCGCCGTTCTAGGCGGCGGCCACCTCGAGAATGGTCAGCGCCAGGGCCTGGGCGCGGGGCACCATCGTGTCGATGCGGCACCATTCGTCGTCGGTGTGGGCATTGCCGCCGACCGGGCCGGTCGCGCACAGGGTCGGGGTGCCGAGCGCCGCGGTGAAGCCGCTGTCGGCCGAGCCGCCGGTCGCCTCGCCGCCGATCCCGGGCATGCCGAGCCCGGCCGCCGAGCGGGCGTAAAAGTCGAGCAATTCGCGGCTTGCCTGATCCTGTTCGAGAGGCAGGAAACTGCCCTCGCGCAGGATGCGGCTTTCGCTGCCCGGCAATTCGCAGCAATTGCAGATCTCGCGCACCTCGCCGAGGATCTTTTCCATGATGTTCAAGGTCGGGAAGCGCACGTCGATGCCCGCGGTGGCGCGGGGCGCCACGGTGTTGACCGATTGACCGCCTTGGATCAGCCCGACATTGACCGTCGTGCCGAGATCGTAGTCGGTCAATTTGTGCAGGCGCTGGATCTTGCGCGCCATCGCCTCGATGGCGCTGACCCCCTGGGCATGGGCCGCACCCGAATGGGAGGCGCGTCCGGTCACCTCCAATTCGATAAAGGCGGCTCCCTTGCGCCGCGAGACGAGATTGCCGGAGGGCCGCCCGGGCTCGGCATTGAATACAGCGCGTGCGTCCTTCGCTTCGGCCTCGATCACCGGACGGGAAGAGGGCGAGGCGATCTCCTCGTCGGCGGTGTAGAGCCCGGTCAACGGGCCGCGCGCGCCGAACCGGCGCAGCGCATCGAGCACGAAGCTGTTCATCACCAGGCCCGCCTTCATATCGGCGACCCCGGGTCCGAAAGCCTGATTGCCGTCGATGCGAAACGGCCGCTGCGCGACGGTGCCGTCGGGAAACACCGTGTCGCAATGACCCATCAACACGATCGGCCGATTGCCGCCGCCACCACCGGGCAGGCGCGCCGCCATGCAGTCGCCGAACCGTTCGTTCGGGAACATCTCGCAAGGGATCCCGGCCGCTTCGAGCCAGGCGCGGAGCCGGTCTTCGACCATATCGACGCCACGCTTGTTGTAGCTGCCGGAATCGATGTTCACGAGTTCGGCCAGCAGGGCGACCATCGCCTGATGCTGACGGCCGAGATGCTCGATAATGGCGGTCCTTGCCTCGACGCTCATGGACGGCGCTCCGATTGAACTATTTGCGGGCGCGCAGAGTAGTTCGTTCGGCCGTGGCAAGCGAGACGCCCGGTGCGCTGCCCCTCGGCCGGGCACTTTTCCGGAAGCGTGGGCGGGCTAACGGACCTTCATCTCGCCCAAATAGGCGTGGCGGATCTGCTCGTTCTGGCGCAGTTCGGCGGCGGGGCCGCTCAGCACCACCTGGCCGGTTTGCAGGACATAGGCGCGGTCGGCGATCTGTAGCGCCATATTGGCGTTCTGCTCGACCATGAAGATCGTCGTGCCCTGGCGGTTGATTTCGCGGATGATGTCAAAGACCTGCTCGACATAGGCCGGCGAGAGACCCATCGACGGCTCGTCCATGCACAATAGCTTGGGCCGCGCCATCAGGGCCCGGCCGATCGCGACCATCTGCTGCTCGCCGCCGGACAAGGTGCCGGCGAGCTGGCGCAGCCGCTCCTCGACCCGCGGGAAGAGCGTGAAGACACGGGCGAGGTCCTCGCCGAATTCCGGTCCGCGGCGGCGGGTATAGGCGCCCATTTCAAGATTTTCGTAGACCGTCATGCGCGGGAACAGCCGCCGCGCCTCGAGCACCGGGGCGATGCCGCGGCGCACCCGCTCGGCGGTGCTTACCCCCTTCAACGATCGTTCCTCGAACAGGATGTCGCCAACGGTCGGCGATACGGTCCCCATGATCGCCTTCATCGTCGTCGATTTGCCCGACGCGTTGCCCCCGAGCAGAGAGACGATTTCGCCGGCCTCGATGCGGTAATCGACCGATTTCAGCACATGAAGGTCGCCGTAATGGGTATCGACCGCACGAAACTCGAGCATCGGCGAACTCATGCGAACACAGCACTCCGGCCGAGATAGGCGCGGATCACCTCCTCGTCGCGGCGCACCGCATCGGGCGTCCCTTCGGCGATCTTCTCGCCGTGGTCGAGCACCACGACCTGGTCCGCCAGGCTGACGACGACATCGAGCTTGTGCTCGATCAGCAAGATCGTCAGCCCGTGCCGATGCAGGCTCTTGATCTGGTCGGCGAGTTCAAGGGTTTCTGCCGGGTTCATTCCCGCGGTCGGTTCGTCGAGCAGCAACAGCTTTGGCCGCGAGGCGAGCGAACGGGCGATCTCGGCCCGCCGGCGATTGGCATAGGACAGGCTCGCGGCAAGATGGTCAGCCCTCGGCAGCAGCCGGTTGCCGAACAACGCCAGGATCTCGAACGCGCGTTCGCGCGCCGCTTCCTCCTCGCGGCGGGTTCGCGGCAGGCGCAACAGCGCGCGCACCGGGCCGGTGGCGAGCCGCGCATGCATGCCGATCATGACGTTTTCCAGGACGGTCAGGTTCGGAAACAGGCGGATGTTCTGAAAGGTGCGGGCAATGCCGCGGTCGAGCACGACATGCGGCCGCCGCCCGCCGATAGCTTCACCGGCAAAGCTGATCTTGCCGCTATCGGGCCGCAGCAAGCCGGTTACCGCGTTGAACAGCGTCGACTTACCGGAGCCGTTCGGCCCGATCACGGCAACGACCGAGTGCGCCGGAACGCTCAATTCGACGGATCGCAAAGCGACCAGCCCGCCAAACTGCACGGTCAGGCCGGAAACCTCGAGCAGAGGGCCCGGCGCCGTGCGATCGACCGCGCCCAGAACCGGCAGATTGTCGAACCCGCCGCTTCCCACATGGGCCGCCTGCTCGGCCAGGGTCAAACCCGGCACTCGCCGCGACGCCGGGATCAGTCCCTGGCGGCGATAGAGCATCATGAAAACGAGGATGAGCCCGAAGATCAGCTCGATCGAAGAGGCCAGCTCAACATGTTGAAGCCAGTCGACATTGACCAGACGGCCCAGAGCGTGAAGCCATTGGGACAAATCCTCAAGAAACCAGGATTGCAGGATCTGCAGCAGCAATGCGCCGACGACGACGCCCCAGACACTGCCGATCCCGCCGAAGACGATCATGACGAGGACCATGACCGATACCGGAAACATGAACATGTCCGGCGTCGCGGTCTGCAACTTGGCGATGTAGAGTGTGCCGGTCGCCCCGGCGAAGGCAGCGCCGGTGGCAAAGGCGAGCAACTTCATTCGAACCAAATCGACGCCCATCGCCGCGGCGGCGATCTCGTCCTCGCGGATCGCCATCCAGGCGCGCCCGATGCGCGAATCCTTGAGGCGCAGGCTCGTCAGGATCAGCAAAGCGACAAGAGCTACTCCGACGTAATAATACGGAGTGGCGCTGACCCCGAAATCGAAGCCGAAGAGCCGCGGCGGGGCGACCCCGTTGAGGCCCATCGCGCCATTCGTCAGCGAGGGCCAGTTGCGCACGACGATCGGCACGATTTCACCGAAGCCCAAGGTGACGATCGCCAGATAGTCGCCCTTGAGCCGCAAGGTCGGGGCGCCGAACAACGCGCCGCACAGTGCCGCGATCGCCGCCGAGCCCGGCAGCATCAGCCAGAACGAGACCTGAAAATGGACGAAGTCGCCGGCCGTCGTATGGTTTCGGGCAACGAGGCCGAGCCATTGGAACGGCCCCCAGAAGCTGGTCCATTCCGGCTGCAGCTGCCATGAGCTGAGGATGCCGTAGGCATAGGCGCCGATCGCGAAGAACGCGGCATAGCCAAGGTCGAGGAGACCGGCGAAGCCGACAACGATATTGAGCCCAAGCGCCAGCGCGGCGAAGGAGAGCGCATTGGCGATCGAATCGATATCCGCGTCGTTGCGGTGCACGAGCGGGAACAGCAGCGCCGCCGCCGCGATGCACGAGATGCCGAGACGGGCCCGGCTGCCGGGTCGCATACGCGCGATCCATCGGAGCACGGGCGTCCTCGCCCTCAGGGTGGGCCAGAGGCCCACGGTCCCGACCGGCGGCGGTTCGCCGATTTCGGCCATCTCAGGATTTGGTCGGGGTGGCCCGGCCGAAGAGGCCGTTCGGGACAAACACCAGGACGAGGATCAGGATCGAAAAGATGATCACGTCGGTCCATCGCACCGCGATCAATTGACCGCCGAGGCTTTCGATCAGCCCGATTATCAGGCCGCCGACCATCGCGCCCCCGACGCTGCCGATGCCGCCCAGGACAGCGGCGGTAAAAGCCCGCAGCCCGGCGGTGTAGCCGATGATGAAGCTGGTGAAGTTATAGTAAAGGCCGAAGATCAACGCCGCCGCGCCCGCCAACGCCGAGCCGAGAAAAAACGCGGTAACGATCACCCGGTCGACTTCGACCCCCATCATCCGCGCCGCCTCGGCGTCTTGCGCGGTCGCCCGCATCGCCTTGCCGAGGCGGGTGCGATGGACGAACAGGTGCAACGCCACCATCAACACCGCGGTGACGCCCCAGATCAGCACCTCCTTCATTTCCACGACTACCTGGCCGAACTGCCAACGTATGACCGGAAGCGGGTTGGGGAAATTCTGCGTGCCTGCGCCGACAGTCAGCAGGATGATGTTGAACAGGATGTAGGACACCCCGATCGTCGTGATCATTGCCGCCGGGCCACGGACGCCGCGCAAGGGCCGCAGCGAAATGCGCTCGATCGCGACGCCGAGACCGCCCGCCGCGAGCATCGTGACCACGAAGGCAAAGGCGAGGACCCCGGCGAGCGCGAAGCCGGTCAGCACGCGGGTCTGACCGGAGACCCCGAGCAGCTCGAGCGCCCACATGCCGACGAACGAACTGATCATAAACACGTTGAAATGGGCAAAATTGATCAGCTCGAGGATGCCGTAGACGAGCGTGAAGCCGAGCGCCAAGAGCGCGTACATAGCCCCCAGGCTCAACCCGTTGACTACCTGCTGCAGCAGCACCGCATAATCGGTCATGTCGAGGCGGTGCCCCGGTTCACCGCGCGCCTTTCAGCGAGACGGCAGGTCACGAGCTCGCGGGCGCCACCCCAAGATACTTGTACTGGTGGAGGACGTCGTCGAGCGGATATTTGTCGTTCCGGGTAATCCGAAAGACGCTGACCACTCGGTTCTCGATATCGCCATTGGGGTCAAAGCTGACTTCGCCCTGCAAGGTCTTGACATGCGACTGCTGGATCGCATCGCGAATCGCATCCCGGGTTACTTCCTTGCCCGAAGCAGCGACGGTTTTGACCGCGTCGAGGATAACCAGCGCCGCATCATAGGCGGTGATCGAGTAGTTGTCGGGTTGCGTGCCGTACTTCTTGGCAAATCGTTCGATCATCGGCGCCGCATCGGGATTTTCGACCATGTTTGGCGATGCGGTCGTCGCGTACCATCCCTGAGCTGCCGGGAACCCGCCGCCCTTCAGGATCTCGGCGCCGTATACCCCGTCACCGCCGCTTTTGACGATGTCTGGCAGAATGTCGTAGGACTGCTTGACGACCTTGACCCCGGCCTGGGCTACCCCTCCGTAATATAGCGCGTCGGGATTGAGCGCCTTTATCTTGGTCAGGGTCGTCGTGTAATCGGCCTCTTTCGGGTTCAGCTGATCGCGCCCGAGCACTTTGATCCCACGTTTCTTAGCTTGCTCCTCGAACGCGTCGGCGAGGCCGACCCCATAGGCGCCGCTGTCGTCGAGCACATAGACCGATTTCACCTTCAATGTGTCGGCGAAATAATTAGCCATATTTGGACCCTGAAAGGCGTCGGTCGTCACTGTGCGGAAATAGATCGCCTTTCCAGCGGGCCGATATTGCGCAGCAAATTTCGGGTTGGTGATGTCGGGATTGGTCGAACTCGGCGTGATCGTCGCCAGATTGCCCTGACTGAGGATCGGCGACATCGCCTTGCCCGAGCCGCTCATCTGCGGCCCGATCGCGGCGACGACCGAATCGTCCGACACCATCTTGCGCGCGTTCGTGGCGGCCTGGGCCGGATCATACTGCCCGGCGGTCGCGGTGCCATCGTCGAGCAGCAAGACCTCGATCTTGTAGCCGGCGACCCCGCCCGCCGTGTTCGCCTCGTCGATCGCCAGTGTGGCGCCGTCCTTGATCAGCTCGGCGTCATGCGCGTCGGCGCCGGTAAACGGCAGATTAATGCCGACTTTGACAGTCTTGTCGGCGGCAAAACTCGGTCCCGACCGTCCGGCCAAAACGCCGACCAAGGCGGTTGTCGACAAACTGATGAGCAAAGAGCGGCGCGATAGCATATTCGACCTCCCTGTTTCGAGCTTCGACCGTTGCCCCGGCAAATGCCGTGCCGCCCCCTCGGCGCTGCGGCGAAAAACCGACTTTACCCGATCTTGCGCCGCGGATCAGCCTCCTCTGTTTGATCGGCCTCCGGTTTGAGGAGACATCGGGTCGCGGCGCGCCCGCCCGCGTAACCCTGGTCATAGCGCAAGTGCTTGCGCGCTAGGGTGCGCCGGAGTAACAAATATGGCGCGCAACTTTGGAGTGCGACGATGGCCGAGCAGAATTTCGACGCCCCCGCCCAGGCGGTAACGCCTTCGGGCATCAATCATCTGGTGCTGAACGTCCGCGACATCGAGGAATCGCACCGGTTCTGGACCGAGATCGTCGGCCTGAAGCAGGTCGGCGAGCTGCACCCTCGCGCGGACCGGCCGAACCCGCCCAAGATGCGCTTTTACAGCGGCGACCACAGCGGCAAGCTGACCCATCACGACGTCGCCTTGGTCGAGAGCCCGAACCTGCCGGCGCCGGCCGAATGGGTGCTGTCCGACGGCCGGGTCGCGATCAACCATGTGGCGCTGACCATGGCGAACCGCGAGGCCTGGCTGAAGCAGCTGGCCTTTTTGCAGAGCCGTGGGGTCAAGTTCAATTGGCGCGTAAACCATGGGGTCACCCACAGCGTCTACATCAACGATCCCAACGGCTATGGCGTCGAGTTCCTCTACGAAATGCCGCGCGAAATGTGGGAAGGCGACATCGACGGCGCGATCAATTGGGCTGAAAACTTGCCGAGCGAGGGCCCCGAAGCGCTGGTCGACCGCACCGACACCCCGAGTTTCGGCAAGCCGCAGACTGCCGCGGTCCCGGCCGAGTAAGTATCGGCAGAAAGATAGCCGCTGCGCCGAGCGGGGTCGGCCCCGGCCGAGGACCAATTCGCCCCGTTCGACGCCTTAGCCTCGCCGCCGAGCATGAGCGCCCGTTCGCCCGGGGTCCACTCATCGCGCAGGTTACCAATTCGAGGGGGTTCTCTTGACGGTCACGCGTTGGAGAGCCTACACAGCAGGATCTTTGCTGCCGACAAATGCAGCAACTTAGGGAGAAAGCAGATGGCTCGCATCAGGCATATCGCACTCGTGACTGACGATCCCGCGAAGACCGCGGAGTTTTATAAGGAACATTTCGGCCTCACCGAGCTATACCGCCGACCGGGTGACACCGGCGAAAAGGGCGTCTGGCTCAGCGACGGCTACATATATTTCGCTATTCTGAAATATGGCGAGGCGGGGGCGCCGAAGCTCGGTCCGGGGCAGACTTCCGACTTGCGCGGCATTCACCACATCGGATTTTATGTAGACGACGAACAAGCAACCGCCAAGTCTCTGAGAGACGCGAATTTTTCGCCCGTTCCAATCCCGAAGACCGAAAGATCCGAGATGACGCCGATGGGCGACGCGGTCAACCTGAAGTATCTGGGTCCCGATGAGGTCCAGATCGATATTCGCAGCCGCGGCTGGAACGAAGCGATCAGCTTTGCGATGCAACGCTACGATCTGACGCCGATCGTGGAAAAAGAAGCCGCGGAATAACCGGCGAACCGGGATCCGGTGTGCGGTGCTCGCCGCTCACCGGATCCCGGCCTCGCGCCGCGCTGTCGCGCGCGACACGGGTCCGACCCGCATCGCCGGCCCTCTCAAACTGCCGAAAGCAATAAGATAGACTGGCGGATAGGCCAGTCTGGAGCCTGACGACAACGGCTCAGCGTGTGCCGCCGACGCGGGGGACAGCTCGGCTCAGTTGATGAAACCGAGCCCCCGCGCCGGCAACTCCACTTTCCCACCGCACTCGCCGGCGATCACTGGCATCACCTCTTCGGCGAAGATCTGCATCTGCTCCTCGATCTCCGAGGCCTCGAACCCGCCGAGCTCGAACCAGCCAAGGAAACAGAAGTCGTCGTAGCCGCATTCGGCTCGCATCTTCATGATCTTGTCGATGACGAACTGCTTCGAGCCGTGGATCGCGATCTCGCGGTCACGCAGCATCTGGGCGGTGACTTTTTTGTTGAGATCGAACATCGGCTCGTCAAGGCGCGCCACTACGGCGCCAAAACCGAACGGTCCGTAATAGTCGAACTGCAGCTCGATCGCCCGGGCCGCTCGATCGAGCGCCTGCTTTTCTTTCCCGGGTCGGGTGATGTGCAGGTAACGGCTGGTCATGATCCCTCGCCGCTTCGCCGCATCCCAACCGAACTTGAAGCGTCCGCGGTTGTGCATATCGGGGAAGCCGGCCTTTTCCGCCGCCTCGTAATAGATCTCAAGGTTGCGGCGCAGCCGGTCGTTCGGCTCGGCAATCATCACCCCGTTGATCCCGTGCTCGGCCGCGAATTTGAGCGAGCGGGCGCTGGTCAGCGGCTCCCACAGCGGCGGATGCGGCTTTTGCATCGGCTGCGGAAAGACCTGCAGCTCCTTGAGCGTGGTCGTCGTCGCCTGCACCGGGTTGCCGGCGGAGTACATGTCGGGATCGCCGAGCTGCATCACTTCTTCCAGCCGGCGTCCCGCCTTGTCCTGCTGGAAATAGGCGATGGTCTGCTTATGGTTCCACTTGGTGTAGGTCGGCGGCACCGAGAAATTCTCGCCGTGATGCGAGAACGATGGCTCGGTCCAGCATTTCTTCATGATGGCGATATTTTCCTCGAACGCCTTGCGGTTGCGCTCCTGATCCTGGATCGTCGAGCCGTAGGGGCGGCCGAGCGTCTCGTTCTCGCGTGGTTGATAGCCGCGGCCGATACCGCAATCCACCCGCCCGCCGCTGATCACGTCCAAAGTGGCGATCTGTTCGGCAAGCCGCACCGGGTGGTGCCATACAATGATGTTGGCAGCCTGACCGAGCCGGATGCGTTTGGTATGGGCCGCCACCGCCATCTGCACCATCAGCGGGTTCGGGCTCATCTCGGCCCCCTCCGGCTGGAAATGGTGCTCGGTCAGCCAGAACGACTGAAAGCCCAGCTTCTCGGCGAGGATGCCCTGGCGCACCTGGTTGACCAATGTCTCCTGGGCCGCCTTGTGGACCTCGGTCAACGATCCGTCGTTGAAGGTGACGCCGTCTTTGGTGGTGATGACCGGCAGGCTCGACGCGCCGTTGTGAAAGAGACCTATCTCCAGCATGGCTGTTCCTCCCTGTGCGTCCGGGCAGGCCTTCCCGTCGCCGTCGTCTAAGGAACGAGGGTCACGCCATTCCGGGGCCGCGGAGGTTGGGCCGGATCCCCGACGCAGTCAATTATGGCGTCCCCGGCGTGACTCGAACACGCGACCCACAGTTTAGGAAACTGTTGCTCTATCCGGCTGAGCTACGGGGACACTCAACGGTTTTTCGGTCTGCTCGGCTCCCTGGGGACGGCCGATCATCGGCGCAATCCCCTTTTCGTGGAGCCAGGATACCGCGCGCCGAGGTTCGGGACAACCGTGAGATGCCCCGTTGTGCCTGAGAGCCCCTTCGAGGCGCAGCTCCTATGTCGACAAAAGGGAGGTAACCGTTGGGCGGTAAAAGTGCTTGTTGATGCCTATGCCGCTGTACCTTCGTGAGCAATGTACTTCCCGTCGCGCCTTACGACCTGGTTGGCCTTGGACAGCGCGGTAAGAGCGTTCGATACCGACATCGCGCCGGACTTGTCGCCCTTGAGCCCCATTTTTTCAAGGATCTCCCCCCGAGTGAGGCCGCCGGGATTGCTCTTGATAATTCCAAGCAACGCGTTTCGCTTGCTCCCTCGGCGACCTTGCGGGGCACGTCGCTGCCGTGTTTGAGACGGTCCCTTGCCCTGCTTGGCTGTTTCGTAGGCGTCTATCGCCGAGAGTTCCCGGTCGATCGTGGCAAGCTGCTCTGCGAGCGCTTGTTGCTGGGTACGGATCGTCTCGCGTTCTTTGGAAAGACGCTCACGCTCCTGATCTATGAAAGTCTCAAAGGTTTGTGCCATTCGTCCTCTCCGTTGTTGATCAGAGAGATAGTAGCCAGCTTTTTTGGCGATGCATAGTCTCGCGCATTTCGCGGGTAGGTGTGCGAGTTGTAGATCGGCCCGTTTGGATCTTTTGCCGTAAAGCGCGCGCTCGATTGTCCCTTTTTCCAAGGGAACGAGCGTGTTTGCCGCAAGTGTGCTATTTCCTTCTAGTTCCGCGGCGCGGCGAGGATCGCCACCGGATAGGCGTATTCGAGCCGGTCGCCGTCGCGGCACACCGGGATGCCGAGACGATCGTCGGCGACCGAGGCAACGAACATCTCGGTGACCTTGGCCTCGTCGCCCGGGTTCGGAAACGAGCGGGCCAACAAGTTCTTCACCTCGTCGCGCAACTCGTAAAAGCTTGCTTGAGGCTCGGCGAGGCCAGCGCTGGTGAACAGACCTTTCAACTCGGCCAACGGCAGCGCGCGAACATGGGAAGGATCGCGCAGTTTTTCCAGCCGGTTGAACGCCGCGGCTTTGGCGGGATCGGCCGAAGCGCAGGTGTCGACCACGACGATCCGGCCGCCTGGCGCGCAAACCCGCACCATCTCGCGCAATACCGCGGAGGGGTCGGGGAAGTGGTGCACGGCAAAACGAGTGAGGACAATCGTAAATGACGCTTCGGGCCAAGGCAAAGAGGCGACATCGCCCTCCCGCCACGCGACGTTGGCGATCCGTTGTTCGGCCGCGAGGCCGCGCGCGCGATCGAGCATCGCCGCCGTCATGTCGATGCCGGTAGCATGGCGCACATGGGGAGCAAAGTCGCAGACGACGATGCCGCCGCCGCAAGCGACGTCGAGCAAAATGTCGTCAGGCCCCGGCGCGGCGGCCTCGACGATCATTTTCAGCGCGCCGGCGTCGGTAATCGGCGTCGCGGTGCTGAACGGCGTCGCCTGGCGGGTGAACTGTTCGCGAATCAGGCTGTCGTGAGCTTTATTGGTCATTGCCCGGCTACTCCTCAATTCCGCCGCGATCCGGCAACGGCCAGCGCTCAGCGGCATACCGGCATGTTAGCCCCATTTGTCGGGGCGAGGCAGCACACCATCTCTGCTCGGTATGATCGCCGCCCGGTATCGCGAACGATGATCGAATTTGCGCATTCTGGCCCGCTTCTGTTGGCCTCGTTCTTGGCTTCGTCGGTCGAATGCGTCGAGGCGCTGACCATCGTGCTGGCGGTCGGCGCGATTCGCGGCTGGCGGCCGGCGCTCTTCGGTGCGGGGTTGGCGGCGGCGCTGTTGACGGTGCTCGTCGCCGTCTTTGGCGCGGGGCTCAAGCTGCTCCCGCTCGCCTCGCTGCAGACCGCGATCGGCATCCTGCTGCTGCTCTTCGGCATGCGCTGGCTGCGCAAGTCGGTGTTGCGCGCGGGCGGGGTCATCGCGCTGCGCGACGAGAGCGCCAATTACGCGAGCCAAACCGAGAGCTTGCGAGGTGCGCCCAAGGAAGCTCGCAGGTGGGACCCGGTTGGCATCGCGACGAGCTTTAAGGCGGTGACCTTGGAGGGGATCGAAGTTGTATTCATCGTCATCGCGGTAGGCAGCGTCGGCAGCGCCCTGGTGCCGGCGGCGGTCGGCGCGCTGGCCGCGGCCCTCCTGGTGGCGGCAGTCGGTGTGGTGCTGCACCGCCCGCTGGCGCGGGTGCCGGAAAACATGCTGAAATTTGCGGTCGGCGTCATGCTGTCGAGCTTTGGCACGTTTTGGATCGGCGAAGGCTACGGCGTCCAGTGGCCAGGCGGCGACCTGTCGGTGCTCGGGCTGATTGCCGGGTTTCTGGCCATTGCCCTGCTCAGTGTTGGCGCGGTTCGCCGCGCCCGTCGCCATGCCGCGCTCGCCCCAGCAGCTTGAGGAGCGGGTTCGATGGACCGGATCAAATTGATCGGGCGCGAGGTTCTCGGCTTGTTTGCCGAGGACGCGCGGTTCACGGCGGCGCTCGCCATCTGGATCGTCACTGCGGCGGCGACCCGACCGTGGTGGCAGAGCGCGCCGCGTTTCGCCGCGATCGTATTGTTCGCCGGCTTTGCCCTGATCCTCTGCGAAGACGTGCTGCGCACAGCCCGGCGTTGAGCGGCAATGCCGACTGCAGCGGTGCAAATGAGCTCGATTATGAATTCTACTCATAATCATTATTCACATATATGAGATGCGCAAGACAGCCATGCCAAAGAAGGGGTACATCGGTCAGCGGCGCTTGCCTATTTATTGCATTGCAACATACGGCAATGTCATGGGTGCGGGTATGCCAGAGGAGATCGACGGTGGGCGCGGGCTTCGCATAGCCGAGTGGTCTTTCGGCGGTTGGCGAGTCGTCGCGTCCGCCTGGTTGGTTGCGATCGTATTCGTCGTGCTGTTCGCTGGGGTTCAAGCCCTGGCCTCGCTGCACGGGACCTCGCCGCACCAGGCTATGCTCGCGGGGGCTGTCATCCCACGGCACGATCCGAGCTGCGGCGGAGCGGTCGAACTGACGAAACCGTCCCCGCCGTCGTGCGGGATCGACTTGCAGAACGGGATCGAACGGGCCGAGGCCTCCTATTACGGCTGGTGAACCGCCGCCAGCGGCGGCTCGGCTGACGCAGCGGGAGACCGCGCCGCATTTTGCTGCGCATCGAGCGCGGCGAGCTGCGCCCCAATCTGGTCGGCAGACAGGTTGATCGTCTTCTCGTCGCCGGCATGGTCGGTGAAGATCACCGACAGGCCCCTTGGGCTCGCCCGCAACTCGCTTTCGGGGATGTTTGCGGCGAATTCCTCGGCATAGGAACAGCCGCCGTCGCAAGTGATTTCTTCGCGGCTGATCGGGATAAAGAGCTGCGCACGCCCCGCGCCGTCACGTGCGGCGTCCCAATTGCGTTCGGCCCCATCATAGCTGTCGGAGACGTAGAGCTGGTCGGCAGTCTCGCCGGTTTTGCGATCGAGGAAGCTGCGCAGGCAATAAAAGTTGGTCCCCGGAGTGCCGAGATAAGGCGGCGCATGCTGTGCCTTCGGACCGACCAGCGCGATAAACCGTCCCGACAGATGCTCGCGCACCTCGACCACGGGGGCTTTGCCTCCGGCGCTCGGCGGGGCTCCCGGTGCAGCGAACTGGGAGCATGCGCTTAGCGCCGCGCCAAAGACGAGGGGCAGGATTCCTCGTCGACGGGCGGTCATCAACCGCCGAGGATTTCGAGGTTGTCTTCTCCGAGCGCTGGCGCTGATTTCTCGAAGGGCGGGCGGATGCCGTCGAAGGACAGCGGCAGGCCCACCAAGGACAACGATCGGTGTGGAGGACTCACCGACAAACGCTGGATCAGGCCGAGGGCCGCGGTCTGCGAATCTGCGACCACCTGGTCGACCGTCTGCATCGGACCGTTCGGGATTCCGGCCGCATCGAGCTTGGCCGCCCAGGTTGCGATCGGCTCTGCCGCAAAGATATTTTCGAGGATCGGGATCAAGCCTTGGCGATTGACCACCCGATCCTTGTTGGTGCGAAAGCGCGGATCCTCGACGAGGTCGGGGCGGGCGATAGCCGAGCAAAGATGGCGAAACAAATTGTCGTTGCCGGCCGCCACCATGATGTATCCGTCGGCCGCGGCAAAGGCTTGATAAGGCACGATCATGTCGACCCCAGATCCCTGGCGCGTCGGGATCTCGCCATTGACTAGATGGGCCGCGATCGGGATCGTCATCCAGGCGAGCGCTGTCTCGTAGAGAGAGGTGTCCACCACCCCGCCGCGACCGGTGCGCCCACGTTCCTGCAGGGCCGCGAGAATGCCGATCACCGACCACATCCCGGTGGCGAGATCAACGATCGACACGCCCACTCGCACCGGCGGCCGCCCGTCCTCGCCCATCAAGCTCATCAGCCCCCCATAGGCCTGCATCAGCGGGTCGTAGCCGGGCCGCTCACGCAGCGGTCCGACCGCGCCGAACGCCCCGAGATTGCAATAGACGAGGCTCGACTTCCGGGCGATAAGCGCGTCAGCCGATAGACCGTAACGGTCGAGCGCGCCGAATTTGAGATTGTGAAGCATCACATCGGCGCGGCCGAGGATCAGCGCCTTCAACTGTTCGACTTCGGCCGGATCGGCGAGGTCGATCGTGATGCCGTGCTTCGCTCGGTTGACCGCGTGAAAGCAGGTTGCGGCACCTTCCGCGAAGGGCGGTCCCCAGCCGCGGGCGGCGTCGCCGGTGCGCGGGTTCTCGACTTTGATCACCTCGGCGCCGAGCTCGCCGAGGATCATGCCCGCATAAGGCGCAGCGACACTCTGACCGATCTCGATCACAACGAGGCCGGAAAGCGGCGTGGTACTGGACATCGAAACTTGCTCCTCGACGACACCCTGGGGCCGGTCATCATTTGCGCCCGGTTTCAGAGCTGGGCACATCCTTTTAGCACATCGGGGCAGGGGTGGCTGAGCATGGAGGCGCCGCGGACCGGGCAGAAAGGGTCGCCCGCGCCGACCCATGGGTAGGGTGAGCCCGGCTGCACGCCACGCATCAGCACAGAGCAGTTATCACCGACACGTCGTGCTTAGAACTCCATGTCGAGTTCTTCGAGTTCGTCGGGCTCGACCAGCGCGGCCTCGCGCCAGGCGATCATGTCGGGCAACGCCATGATGCGCTCACAATAGGTGCCGCAGTCGCGATCGAGCTTTACGTCGTAAGTCTGAAAGCGGGTCACGACGGGCGCATACATGGCGTCGGCCATCGTCAACGTCCCAAACAAATACGGCCCGCCATGCTCGGCAAAGCATTCGCGCCAGATCGTCGCAATACGATCGATATCGGCCTGCGCTCCCGCCCATACCTTGAAGCCCGGGTGGCGCGCCTTGAGGTTCATCGGCAAGGCCGAGCGCAAATTGCCGAAACCGGAATGCATCTCGCCGCAAATCGAGCGGCAGCGGGCGCGCGCCGCGCGCCTTGCCGGTAACAACCCGCCTTTGGGCATAAGTTCATTGAGATACTCGGCAATCGCCAAGGTGTCCCACACCGTGATTCCGTCATGGGTCAAGCACGGTACCAGGATCGACGGCGACAGCAGCAACAGCTCGGCGCGGTTAGACGGGTCGTCGACCGGCACTGCCTGCTCGACGAATTCCAATCCCGCCATCTTGCACAACAGCCAGCCGCGCAGCGACCAGGAGGAGTAATTCTTGCTGCTGATCGTCAATATGGCCTCGGCCACCGCCGTGCTCCTTTCGTGGCATGGATACCTGGCGTCCGCCTATCCTCCCACACCCGCGCGGGCCGCGCCAAACCTTCTCGCACACAGCGATTGAATCCTCTAGTCTTTGTAATTTGGCTGAAGAGCGGATGGCGCGGGATGATGTACCAGAATTTTCAAACCTTCACCAACTCCGTCGCGCCACTGCGCTCCTTGGCTAATGTTGCTGCCGCGGGGCTGACGCACCCACTGCCCGGAATTTCCCGCAATGTGGTGCATCGGGCTTTCCATGCCCTCTATGAACTGATCGCGCGCACCGGGCTGAGCCACCGCCGCCCGGCCTTTGGCATCGACCAGGTCGAAGTCGCCGGCCAGCCGGTCGCAGTGCGTGAGGTTGCGGTTCATCGGACGCCGTTCTGCACTCTGCTGCGGTTTGAAAAAGACATCCCGGCGCCGCAGCCGCGAGTGCTGCTGGTGGCGCCGATGTCAGGACATTTCGCCACACTGCTGCGCGGCACCGTGCGCACGATGCTCTCCGAGCACGACGTCTACATCACTGATTGGCACAATGCTCGCGACATCGGGCTGCAACACGGCAGCTTTGATTTCGACGACTTTATCGAACACATCATCACTTTCCTCGAAGTGCTGGGCCCCGGCGCGCATATCGTCGCGGTCTGCCAGCCCTGCGTCGCCGCAGTGGCGGCGGTCGCTATTATGGCCGAAGACGGTCATCCGGCGCAGCCGCGCAGCATGACCCTGATGGCTGGCCCGATCGATACCCGGATCAACCCGACTGACGTCAATCGGCTGGCAACGAGCCGGCCCATCGGCTGGTTCGAACGCCACCTGATCGATACCGTCCCATGGCGCTATAACGGCGCTTGACGGCGCGTCTATCCCGGCTTTACCCAGCTTGCCGCGTTCATGAGCATGAACCTTGACCGGCACGTCAAGGCGCAGATGGACCTGTTCTGCCATATCGCCAATGGCGAAGGGGAAAAGGCGGCGGCGATCCGCAAATTTTATGACGAATACCTGGCGGTGATGGATCTGCCGGCCGAATTCTATCTGCAAACCATACAAAGGGTGTTCCAGGAGCACGCTCTGCCGTTAGGCAAACTCGAATGGCAGGGACGGCGCGTCGATCCGCGGGCCATCCGCCGCACGGCGCTGTTCACTGTCGAAGGCGAACGCGACGACATCTGCGCGGTCGGTCAAACGCTCGCCGCCCAAGAGCTCTGTACCGGCCTGCGGCCCTACATGAAGCGTCATCACGTGGAGACCGGTGTCGGCCACTACGGCGTCTTCAACGGGCATCGCTGGAGCAGCTATATCTTTCCGATGCTCAGGAGCGTCGTCTACGCCAGCGACTGAGGGGCGTCCGCTCGAGCGGGAATGCCCTGCCCGCTAGCGCGCGGCGACCACGGCCGGTTGCGTGATCTCGGTTGTCAGGAAATCGGCCGGGGCGATGATCTCCATGAACTCCATATCGTCCGACCAGTCATAAAGATTGTGGACGATGCCGGGCCGCTGGTGCACGCAATCGCCAGCCTCGACCAGGGTGTCGACACCGTCATAGTCGAACCTGGCCCAGCCGCGGACCATGTAGACGACATGCACATCGGCAGTGTGCATATGAAAGCCGGTGCCGCCCTTGGCCTCCGATGCCTTGCGCGCGGCGCGGACCAGCTGGACGCGCAATCTGCCATAGGTTGCGTCGATGATCCCCATGTCGCGGTACGCGAAAAAGGCCCGCAAGCCGTCCTCGGCGTACCGGGCCTCGGGAGCATTCGCTTTCTGGTGCGTAAACAACGTGTCGGTCATGTCCGGACCTCGTATCCGTGCCTGCGTTAATTATCTCCAGTCCGATGCTGCATCGCAATAGATAAATTATCTAGATATAACAATAATTCATGGCCAATAATAATGCATCGCACAAGAAGTGGGCAGGAGCGCGGGCCGGGATGGGTTCTTGCGCGCGGCGTCGGGCCGCCCGAAGGCCCCTGCGCCGGGTAAAGTGTGCTAAATGATCACGACCGCCGTCGGCAACGACGCCAACACACCCGCGCAGGAACGCAGATATGACCACCGACTGGACCAAGCTCGTCGCCGATTTGGAGCGCCTGTTGAAACTGCGTTCGATCCCGTTTGGCATGAAACTGTTCGAGCGCCGCGAGGAGATCGAGGCGATCCCGAAGATCCGCCGGCCGAAAGCCGTGCACACGCTCGACCAGATCGTGGCCCAGGCCGCGCGCCTCGGCTGGACCGTGGGCCTGACCAGTGAAGATTTGGTCGGAGCGCAGTGCCGGGCGGTGGTCGGGCTCGGCCTCGCCAAGGATGACACCTGGTATTCGGGCCAGCACATGGTCGGCGTGTGGTACAGTTCGCCCGACGACGCCAGCGCTCATCAGGCGGCGATGGAATGCGTTCCCGACGGCCGCTTCGAGGCAGTGGCCGTGGCGCCGCTCGCGTCGGGCCGGCTCGACCCGCCCGACATCGCGCTGTTTTACGCGACTCCGGGGGCGATGATCTATTTCATCAACGGGCTGCAATGGGCCGGCTACAAGCGCTTCGACTGGAGCGTGGTCGGCGAGTCGGCCTGCGCCGATTCCTGGGGCCGCGCGCTCAAAACCCGCGAGCCGAGCCTGTCGATCCCGTGCTTTGCCGAGCGACGCTATGGCGGGGTGCTCGACGACGAAATGCTGATGGCTCTGCCGCCCGACTACCTCGCCAAGGCGATCGCCGGCATGGAAGCGCTCGCCAAGAACGGCCTGCGCTACCCCTTCCCGCAATACGGCATCCAGCAGGACGTCCGCGCCGGCCTCGCGGTGAGTTATCCAGGCCGATAGTGTCCAACGGTACACGGCCAAACGGAGGAAGACATGCCGTTCATTGCGTCGAATGGCCTGACCGAGGCGGGCACAGCCAAGACCGTCATCGCCGGCGGCATGAATGTGCACTACCACGATGTCGGTGAGGGCGACCCGGCGCTGTTCCTGCACTCCTACGGTCCCGGCACCACCGCGTGGATCACGTTTCACAGGATTGTCGGCGCGCTGTCGCAGCATTTTCGCTGCATCCTGATGGACCTGCCGAATTTTTCGAAGACCGGCCCGATCGTCTACCGCGAGGGGGTGCACGCGGTCCAGGCGCGAACCGCGGTGGCTCTGCTCGACGCCCTCAGCATAGAGCGGGCATGCTGGGTCGGCAACTCGCAGGGCGGGCAGTCGGCGATGGTGGCGGCCATTGCGTACCCCGAGCGGGTAAAGAAGTTCGTGATGGGCGGCTCGCACATCGGCACCGGCGGCGACCGCTACCTGATGGCCAATCGGCCCTCGGAGGGCAGCCGAGCCACCCAGCAGGCGATTGCCGATCCGAGCCGCGAGAACATCCGGAATTACCTCTGCGTGCACATCGACGACGCGAGCCTGGTGAGCGACGAGCTGGTGGACTACATCCACCGCGCGCACACCTGGTCGCCCGAGTTCACCGACGCGCGCCGGCAATCGGTCAGCCTGCCGCACGATTACACGCCCGATCTCGCTGGCATCCAGGCGCCGGTCCTGCTGATCCACGGCCGCTACGACCGGATGGTGCCGTTCGAGGTCTCGATCGCGATCCTGAACCACATCGCCGACTCGCGCGTCGTGCTGCTCAACAACTGTGGCCACTGGCCGCCCTTCGAGAAGCCGGCCGAGTGGACCGCGC
This sequence comes from uncultured Alphaproteobacteria bacterium, assembly GCA_963785565.1. GTDB lineage: Bacteria > Pseudomonadota > Alphaproteobacteria > ATCC43930 > CGMCC-115725 > AP-15. Next base: position 242,977 of record CAWAVV010000020.1, read on the forward strand.
AGGTCCTCGCGTTTCTGCAAGGGTATTGAAAGCGACCGCTGCGCTGCCTCAGAAATCCCACGGACAGATGAGTTCAAGACCTGTCGTTGCGAAGTCCGGTAGGTTCCGGGTTGCCAAGCGCCCGCCGTTGATGTGCGCAATGGCGGCGATCATTCCGTCGGGCGCGGTCATGGGTCGGCCCCGTCGGATTGCTGTACTCATGATGTCGCCATAGGCGAGCGCGGCGGCCTCCGTGAACGGAAAGATCCGGTCGGCAAAACGGTGGCGCCAGGAAGCCAATCCCTGCTCCAAGCGCGCGGCCCTCTGGTCGGGGCGAATTTTCCCGATACCGAAGGCGATCTCGGCAATCGTTACCGTCGGCAATGCCAGCTCGGCGTCGTTGCGTACGAGCCAGGCGATCACGGCCGGGTTTGGCGTCTTGCGCAGCGTCTCGGAGATGATGTTGGTGTCGAGGAAGATCAAAGCTCCGGTCCCGGATTGATCTTCCGGTGTTCGCGAATGACGATCTCCAGATCGAGATCGCCGCCATAGTCATTCGCAAGGCGCGCGTAGAAAACGGATGCCGGCTCGCGCCCCGCCTCGCGAATTTCATAAGCTTCGAGCGCGCGTTCCACGACATCGGCGATCGACCGACGTTCACGGCGAGCCAAGCGCCGCGCCAGATCGCGAGCCTTCGCGCTACGCACCGAGAGCTGGGGTTCGGCCATGTTGGGGTTCCTGCCTGAGTGCCTCCGTGGAGGAATAGATAGAAAGCCGGCACCAGATGGCAAGGTACCCATAACAAGTCGGCGGGCCTGCCGCACGACTACACGCTCTACCTCGCCGGCATCCATGCGCCGGTCCTGCTGATCCACGGGTGCTGCGACCGGAGGTGGCCTTCGAGGTCAGCATCGCGATCCTGAACCACATTGCCGACTGGCGCCTCGTGCTGCTCAACAATTGCGGGCACTGGCCGCCGTTCGAGAAGCCGGCCGAGTGGACCGCGCAGGTCCTCGCGTTCCTGCGAGGATACTGAGCGGGTCGGCTAGCCCGGATTCCTCGAACCGAAGCTACGCGCCGGCGAAGACGATCGTGCACGGGCTGCTGGTCTTGATGACCTGGTCAGCCGGCGTCAGCATCCCGTTCGCCTGGCTGATCCGGAACGGCACGATCGTGTCGGTGTCGTGCTCTTGGCTGAAGCCCTCGTCGGCATTGGCCGCATAGAGAATACGGGCCGCCGGATCGAGGCAAAAAAACCGGGGGGACTTGGCGTGGGTCAGCGCCCAGCCCATCGGTTTCAGGGTCCCGCCGCGTTGATCGACGTCAAAGATCCCGATGCTGTCGTAACCCCGGTTCGACGCATGGAGGACGCGGCCGGAGGGTGCCACGGCGATCTCTGCACCGCGGTTGTTACCGGTGTAGCTCGGCGGGATGGACGGCACGATCTGGATCGGCTGCAAGCTGCCCCGCTGTGCATCGAAGCGGTAGGTGGTCACACTCGACCCGAGTTCGTTGATCACATAGGCGAACGGCAGTTTCGGATGAAAGGCAATATGCCGCGGGCCGGCGCCCGCGCGCGTGGCGGCGAAGGGCGGATCATTCGCCGTAAGCTTCCCGTTCGCCGCGTCGAACCGAAACACGAAGACCCGGTCGAGCCCCTTGTCGGGCACGGCGATCAATCGTCCGCTCGGATCGAAGACCGCGTTATGCGGATGCGAGCTGGCCTGCTCTTTGCGGTCCGGACCCGGATCACCCGGCAAGTTCACCAGATCGCTGCGCGGCCCCAAGGTTCCGTCCTTCTCGATCGGCACCACGCCGACCGAACCGGCGCTGTAATTGGCGGTGACGATCCAGCGGCCGGTTGGATCGATCGACAGGTGCACCGGGTTCTTGCCGCCGCAAGATTGCCGGTTGAGCGCAGTGATGTGCCCGTTCTGTTTGTCGATCGCATGGGCGCTGACCTCGTCGAGGTCGGCATGCACCGAATAGAGAAAGCGCTGCCCCCGGTCGAGCGCGAGGAACGAGGGGTTGGCGACCTCGAGGACTTGTTCACGGCTCCAGGCGCCCGAGGCCGGATCCACCCGAAAGACGGTAATGCCGCCGCCATGCCCCTTGCGCTCCGGCGTCGTAAACGCGCCGACATAAGCGAACAGCACCCCCTCCCGGTTGACGCGGGGCTGAGCCTCGGGATGCCCGCCGCGCAGCACCGCCGGCCCGGCCGCTGCGAGCGCCGCCCCGGCCTTCAGCACAATGCGCCGGTCGATGTGCTTAACTGCGGCAGTCGATGCTTTCTCCATTTTCCCCCTCTGTCTGCTTCGAGACCGCGCTCGTCGGTTCATGGAAGATCCAGATTTTTGCCGGCGCTGGTCAAGAAAGCGGGTTGCCGCACGTGGAAGTCTCCCCGACGTCGTAATCGATTTCCGCCCGCGCGGTTGAACCATCCGATTGATCGTCGCGGGTGGTGATGCCGGCTCGGCCACCGGCGGGGGCACCGTGATCAATTCGGCAAATTTCTCGACCAAGTTGCCTCACCCGTTCCCCGCTGAGCTCAACCGACGAGCCTCTATACCGGTTTTTCTGCGCGGGCAGCGCATCTAAAGGAAGAAGCTGAGGTTTTTGTCGAGGAGGGCGTCGGCGTCGCGGACGATCATGCGCCGGGCGACTTTCCATGCGCCGTTCACCTTGCGCAGCACATCCTCGCGGCAACCGGAGAGGAGCTGATGATCGGTCTCCAGGTGCGAGCGGTACACAAGAAACGCCGCCTTGGCCTGCGCCTCGAAGCGTAGGTGCGCGATCTCTTTTTCCGGGCTGCGCCGTCAGTCGGCGATGGGTAACCAAGGTAAGTGCTCCTCACGGAATACGTGCCGCGTGGGCTTAAGCTCGGCCGCGCGATCAAACGCGCCGATATGGAAATGCGTTTCGGTCGGCAAGCCCGCGCTTTCGCAGGTCAATGTTGATCCGCAGCGACCGCAGAACCCGCGACGGGTCCGCCCCGGCGTCGAATTCGAACTTCGTTATCTCGCCCCGCGTGACCGTATAAGCCGTGTGTTCGAATGCGACAAAAACCGATGCAGGCGCGCCGCTATGCTTACGACAACTTTCACAATGACACCAATACACGCCTTTCGGCTGACCAGTTGCAATAAACCGGACGGCACCGCAAAGACAGCCACCCTCGAATTGATCACTCGTACGGCTCATAATCTTGCTCCTCCCCTTTCGGCAGGCCTACAGGAAGACGCTGAGGTTCTTGTCGAGCAGGACGTTGGCGTCGAGCACGATCGTCCGCCGGGCGACTTTCCAGGCGCCGTTGACGTTGCGCAATACATCCTCGCGGGAGCCGGAGAGGAGCTGATGATCGGTCTCCAGGTGCGAGCGGTACACCAGGAACGCGGTCCTGGCCTCGACCTCGCCGTTCTCCAACGGTACGGCCTCGAGATTGGCGATCAGGTGACGGGTGCGCGACGGGGGATCCTCGGCCCAGGCCATGCCCGTCTCGAGCCGGGCGACGCGCATTTCGAGATAGCGCTTGTCCTCCTCGAGGATCGCCAGATCGCCGAGTGGTGTGAGCTCGCGGTGCGCTTCCCGGCGCGGGACATTCTTGCGGCGGGGCATGAAGTAGAGGACATCGTCGGTGAAGAGATCGAGCCACTCATTGAGCTTGCGCTCGTCGAGCAGCCAAGCCTCGCGGATGTAGAATTGCATCAGCTCGAGCCACAGCGCCTGCCGCGGTGTCAGCGCGAGCGGGGAGGCCGCGGCCTCGTGTGCGCGCTTGGTTTTCACTGATCGCCGGCCCTCTTCTCCGTCATACCGGCGAAGGCCGGTATCCATCGCAGAGATGGACCCCGGCCGGCGCCGGGGTGACGAGAAAGAGAAGCGGTGAATTTCAAAATCACGACAGCTAGCCCCGCATGGTGGCGGCGCCGTCGAAATGGGCCCGGGGTGGGTCGAGCGGGATGTCGGCCCAGCTGCCGGCGTTCATGAACTCTTCCCAGCGCCGATAGAAGAGGCGCTGGTTGTTCTCCGAGATGTACCGCTCGGACACCAGCCCCGGATAATCGGGATGCGGCCCGGCGTGCCCCAATCCCATCGACAGATCCTGGGGGTGCCGGCGCCCGAGGCGGCTCGCACTCGCGGCGGTCACCTGCCGCCAGTTGTCGACATCGTCCTGCTCGAACATGCCAGCGGCGCCATTGTTGGCCTGGCTGCCGATACGGACCACGCGCTTGATTTCGTCGGGCATATCCCGGTCCACCAGCACGAAATGCCAGAACTCGGTCTTCAGCGGGCCACGCGGAAGGGCCAGGCGGAGCCCGAGGATCCCATTCGGGAAGATCGAATGGTTGCCGAGCTGCACCCGGCGCGCGCGCAAGGTGCCGAGCCGCCGCTCGACCTCGGGCATCGTCTCGTCGTGGTATTGCTGGAACAGCCGCATCGTGTCGCTTGACATGCCGTGCACGTAGCGGGGCGCGTTGTCGTCCGCGTCGCGGAAGGTGAGCGAATGCCCGTTGACAAAGGCGTGCTTGTTGGGGCTCGCGAACTGGTCTTCGTGCGACAACCGCGGGCGGCCGAGATAGCGGCTCTGGACCCGGGCGCTGGAGAGATGGCTGGTCGGGACGTGGTAATTGTCCGAGCAGTTATCGACCATCGTCTTCCAGTTGACGGGCTCGAGCCACTTCATCGGGCCCAGCGCCTGCATGCCACCGTCCCGCCGATTGAACACGGTGTCGAGATACCAGCGCGCGTCGCCCAGATAGGCATCGAGGCTCGGGGCGTCCTTGGCCCAGGTCGCGAAGACGATGCCCGCATAGGTCTCGACGCGGGCCTCGATCAGACCGAGGGACGACCGGTCGAGCGCGTCGTAATAGGCCTCGGACTCGCCGGGGACGTGTTCGAGGGCGCCGTCGTTGCGGTAGGTCCAACCGTGATAGGTGCACATGAAGCGCTTGGCGTTGCCGTCATCGACGCGGCACACGCGGTTGCCGCGGTGGCGGCACATGTTCAAGAGCGCGTGAAGCCGGCCCTGCCCGTCGCGGGTCAGAATGACCGGGTCCTCGCCCATGTAGGTGTGGAAGAAATCGTCGACCGCGGGCACCAGGCTCTCGTGCCCGATCATCAGCCAGGCGCGCCCGAAGATCTTCTCCATCTCGTCGTCGTAGATTGCCTGCTCGCTGAAGATAGAGCGGTCGATTTTGCCGGTGGCGGGGTCGATGACGACATACTTCGGAGTGGCGCTCATACCCTGATCCTCCGCTGCGGCTCAGCGCGGCGCGGCGGCAAGGTTGCCGCCATCGACGGCCAGAAACGAGCCGCTGGTGCTGCGCGCCAACGCAAGCGAAACAAAGGCGTCGGCGACGTCCTCGGCGGTGACCTCGCGCCCCAGCAGGTTGCGGCCCATATAGGCGGCTTCGCTGATCCCGTAGGCCGCGGCGCGCGACTTGATATATTCGGGAGTCATGATCCCGCTGCGGATGCCGTCGGCGTTGACGGCGTTGGCGCGGATGCCGGCGCTGCCGTATTCGAGCGCATACTGCTTCATTAGAAATAACGTTGCTGCCTTAGGCAATCCGTAAGGTCCGGCATTCGGGCCTTGGCTTACTGCCTGCCGTGACACGTTGAACAACAGGCAGCCGCCCGTGCCTTGCGCCAGCATGATGCGCACGGCGTTCTGGGCGACGGTCTGATGCGCGAAGAAGTTCAATTCGAAGCTTTGGCGCAGCACGGCGTCGTCGACCTCGCCGATGCGCCCCTGCCAGGCCGCGCCGGCGTTGGAGACGACGATGTCGACGCCGCCGAACTGTTCCGCGACCCGGTCGAATGCGGAGCGGACCGAGGCCGGCGCGGTCACGTCGCAGGCGAGGCCAAGCGCCGCCCCGCCGAGCTTTTTGGCAGCCGCCTCGGCCGCGTTGCCCTCTATGTCGAGCAACGCCACCTCGGCCCCGGCATGGATCATCGCGCGCGCCGTGGCGAAGCCGATGGCGCCGGCGCCGCCGGTCACCACCACGATTTGGCCGGCGAGCGCCTTTTCGGCGGCTTGGCCGAGTTTGGCCTGTTCAAGCGACCAGTATTCGATGTCGAAGAGATCGGCCTCGCTGACCGATTCGAACCGGCCGACCGCCTCGGCGTCGGTCACGGTCTCGATCGTCGACAGGGCGAGGTCGGCGGCGACCTTGGCGTCCCTGGCATTGCCGCCGAGCCCGAAAATGCCGAGCCCCGGCGCCAGGACGACCCGCGGCATCGGGTCGAGCTCGCGCTTCGACACCGTCTGGTGCGCGTTATGGCGGGCGAAATAGGCGTGGTAGTCGACGGCGAAACGATCGACCGCCGCGCGCACCGCGGTCTTGAACCGGTCGAAACGGCCGGCCTCTGGCGGCGGCACGATCAGCGGGTAGTTCTTGGTGCGGATCGTGTGGTCGGGGGTGGCGACTCCGGCCTGGCCGTAGCGGCTCAGCTCGGCGCCGTTGACGTAGTCGAGCACCGCCGGACCGGTGCGGAAGTCGAGGATGAAACGCTTATAGGCGCCGGCATGGGTTGGTGAGGGGATGGCGCAGGCGCCGCGCAGGATCGGCGCGACCTCGGCTGCACCGGCGATCGCGGCGGGCAGGCGGGCGGCGGCAAACACCCTCTTGCGGCGCCGCGCCAGGCACTCTTCGGCCAAGGAGACCGCGGCGACCATGCGCTCATAGGCTTCCTGCGCTGTATCGCCAAAGGTGAAGATGCCGTGCTTCAACAGCACCAACCCCTCGACCGCGGGATCGGCCTCGAAGATTTCGGCCGCCGCCTTGGCCAACAGAAAGCCCGGCATGATGTAGGGGACGAGCCCCATCCGCTGTCCGTAGAGATCAGCGCAGCGTTCGGCGGCGTCGGGCTGGTCGGCGAGGCTCAACACCGCGGTCGAATGGGTGTGGTCGACGTATTTGTGCGGCAGAAAGGCGTGCAATAAGGTCTCGACCGACGGGTTAGGCGCGCCGGGATCGATCAGATTGGCGCGCTGCACCCGCACCATCTCCTCGTCCGACAAGGTATCGCGGGACCGCAATTTGCCCAGCGGGGCGAGCCGCACGGCGGGAAGCCCGGCCGGCTCGATCGCGGCCATGTCCCAGCCGCTGCCCTTGACGCAAAGCACCTCCGCCTCCTCGTCAAGAAGGTCTCTGACGACGGTCTTGACCGAAGTGTTGCCACCCCCATGCAGCACGAGCTTCGGGTCTCGGCCGAGCAGGCGCGAGGTATAGACGCGCAAGGCGAGATCGCGCCCGACACCCTCCCCGGCATAATGATCGACCAGGCGCTCGGCGTCGGCATCAGACCATTGGCTTTGCATCGTCCTCACCTTCGCGCACATCGGGGCTCGATTGTGAATCAATGCAACGCCCAGTCCACGGACACAAGTTTTAAGGATCGGCTAGTGGTCGACTCCTGGTCACGATGGTGACGGGGATGGCCGCTCAGTCCTCCGCCGGCGCGTAACGCTCCTTTTTGAACAGGCCGCGCTGGAAGGCGAGATAGGCTTCCTTGGTCATCGCCGGTACGAAATTGGCGAGGATTTCCTTGGCCGGTGCGGCGTCGCCATAAAGCAAGTCGATCGCAGTCATCGCCAACAGCTTGGCCGGGGTCAGGTAGCCGTGCCGCGGCTCGTTGATATGCCAGTCGGCGGCGTGGGCGCGGCCTTCGGCAGCGACGACATAAGGATGGATGACCGGCATCAGATGCGCCAGATCGCCCATGTCGGTCGAGCCGGTGCGATGGCCGCCGATTGCGAACTCGCCCGGCCCGAAGATAGCCTCGACATTGGCTCCGAAGATGCGCGCCAGCCCGACGTCGTTGCGCTGCGGCAGATAGCCCGGGATCGTGTGGATCTCGACTTCGGCCCCCATTGCCATGGCCCCCGCGCGCAGACAACGGTCGACCTTGTGGTTGGCGTCGATGATCGCCTCGAGCGAGCCGCCGCGCACGAAGGTCTCCATCGTGACCTCGGCCGGGACGACGCTGACCGCATCCCCGCCCTTGGTGATGATCGGATGGATGCGGATCGTGTCCTTTTCCCAAAAGGTCTCGCGCTGCGCAGCGATCGCGTTCATTGCGATCACCGCCGCGTTGAGCGCGTTGATGCCTCGTTGCGGCGCCCCGCCGGCATGCGCCGCCCGGCCGAGAAAGCGGATCTGCTTGACCACGGCGCCGTTCGACGATTCGGCGATCGCCGAGCGCGGCTTCAGCCCATCATGCGCGCCGGTGTGGATCATCATCGCCATGTCGACATCATCGAAATGGCCCTTGGCGACAAGTTCGGGCTTGCCGAGCATGAACTCGATCTCGCCCTTGGCGACGCGGCCGAGCCGCTCCTCGACATCGATGAATTCCTCGGCCGGCACCGCGAAAAAGACGATCTCGCCGGCGAGATGGTCGGCGATCTTGGCGTCGGTCAGCGCCATCGCCGCACCCAACATGCCGGCGATCTGCGCGTTGTGGCCGCAGCTGTGCGCCGCCCCGGTCGCCGGATCAGCGAGCGGATGCTCCGAGGTGCGCAGACTGTCGAGTTCGCCGATCAGAGCCAGCCGCGGCCCTGGCGCGCGGCCCAATAGACGGCTCTTGACCCCGGTCAGCGCCAGGCCGGTATGCGGCGCCAGCCCCAGCGCCGTCATCCGCTGGGCGACCAGAGCGGCGGTCTTGACCTCGTTGAACCCGGTCTCCGGGTTGCGCAGGATGGTTTCGCCGAGATCGATGATGGCGTCGGCGTGGCGGTCCACCGCTTCGCACACCGCGCGCTTCAATTCGTCCTTGCTGCTCATTCGGGTCCCCGGTTTGGGATGTTCCAGCCAATGTGCTGTTTGAAGTAGTCCAGCCTGCACCGCAAGGCGAGTTTGGCGTGGATCGTACGAACCGCGGGCGCCCAATCGCACCCGGGGCCGGCGTGAAGGACGTTGTTTGGGAGAGTCGGACGCGCCCGTCCTTTACGGCCCCGTTGGGTTCGGCGCTGTTGCCATCATGGCTCGAGCCGTCGGCTGCCGTCAGTCCGATTTTTCGCATTCATCCTTGT
>CAWAVV010000021.1:0-111888 GCA_963785565.1 uncultured Alphaproteobacteria bacterium
ACCAGGGTCGTGCGCCCGCGGATCAACGTGCGCAACGCAGCCTGCACTTGGCGTTCGGACTCGCTGTCGAGGGCCGAGGTCGCCTCGTCGAGCAGCAAGATCGGTGCGTCCTTGAGCATCGCCCGGGCAATCGCCAAGCGCTGGCGCTGCCCGCCGGAGAGGCGCACGCCGTGCTCTCCGACTTGCGTGTCGTAGCCGTTCGGCAGCTCGCTGATGAACTCGTCAGCGCCGGCGGCGCGCGCCGCCGCTTCGATAGCTTCCGCTGTGGCGCCGAACCGACCATAAGCGATGTTGGCCCGCAGGCTGTCGTCGAACAGAGTTACCTCCTGGGTGACGAGCGCCACCGCACCGCGTAGCGAGGCCAAGGTCACGCCGCGGATATCCTGCCCGTCGATCGCGATGCTGCCTTCCTCGACATCGAAAAAACGGGGGATCAGGTTGAGGATGGTCGATTTGCCGGCCCCCGATGCGCCGACCAGCGCGACCCTACGCCCGGCCGGGACGGTCAGCGAGACATCGTCGAGCGCAACGGCTCCGGGGGCATAACCAAAGCGCACCCGGTCGAAGCGGATTTCGCCGCCGGCAACGCATAGCGGCCGAGCCGCGGGCGTATCGCAAATCGTTGGCTCGACGTCGAACACCTGAAAGATCCGTTGGGCCGCGGCGAGGCCTTCCTGCAACGAGGCGTTCAGATTGGCGAGGCTCTTAAGCGGCTGATAGGCGAGCAGCAGCGCGGTGATGAACGAGAAGAACGCGCCCGGCGTCCGGGTTCCGACGATAACCTGGTGACCGCCATAAAGGATGACGATGGCGATTGCCGCTCCACCCAACGTCTCCATCATCGGCGAGGCGCGTGAGCGCGTGCGTGTTGCCCGGTCGATCAGCGCGAACAGCCGTTCGAACAGGTCGGCGGCGCGCCGCTCCTCGTAATCCTCCATGCCGTACGCCTTGACCAGGCGGGCGCCCTGAAAGGTCTGATTCAGCAACGTCGTCAGCTGGCCGATCTCGGCCTGGGTGTTGGCCGAAACCCGGCGCATGCGGCGGCCGATGCCGACGATCGGACGGATCGCCACCGGGAAGACGAAGAACGAGACCAATGCCAAGAGCCAGTCCTGATAGAACATGACCCCGACCAGGAACACCACGGTCAGCGCATCCTTGCCGATCGCACCGAGGACGTTCGCCGCGGCGTTGCGCAGCAGCACGGCGTCGCTGGTGAATCGTGATATCAAAGTCCCGCTCGGATGCGCGTGAAAATAGGCGAGATCGGCACGCATCAGTCGCGTGAACAGCGCAATCTGCACATCGGCGATGACCCGCTGGCCGACGCGGTTCATCAGCACCGCCTCGCCGTAATCGGCGAGACCCTTGACGATGGCGATAGCCAGTGCGCCGCCGGCGATCAGCAGCAAAAGCGAGCCGTCGCGCCCGACAAAGATGCGGTCGAGAACAGGCTGCATCAGCCAGGCGCGCAGTGCCGTGCTGCCGGCCGCCAGCCCCATCAGCAAAAAGGCAAATGCCACCCGCGGCGCATGGGGGCGCATGAAATCGCGCACCAAGCGCCATACGAGCGCAGCACTGCGCGCGCCCTCCTCGAGGATCGGCGGCTTTCCAAACATCAGTCCCCGCGGGAAGCGTTAAAGACGGGGACCGGCCTTGGCAAGGGCGGCGGCCGGCAGGGGCTTGCCCGCCGCGCCGCCCCGCCGCGAGCTCACGTCGGGTAGGAGACGAAGCACTTATCCGACGCAAAGATGTGCGTCTCGATGTAATCGTGCACGACCGGTTTCCGGTCGAGCTTTTCCATCGCCCCCATCAGCGCGCACCAGTTCAGCATTTCGTGCTGCCCGGCCTGCTCCATCGCCTTTAACGGGCGCTTGCGCCAAGTGTCGTAATCGCGCTGCGACAGCGCGTCGAACAGCAGCCGGTCGGCCTTCAGGTCGGGCCACATATAGCCGTTGGTCGGCGACAGGAAGCAATGGGACCAGCTCGACGAGGCAATCACCGCTACCCGCCATGGCGAAGCCGCAAAGGTCTCGGCCACCGCCTTGCCGACCTCCATGCAGCGCCAGGGATGCGGCGAGGGTGGGTCGCCGGCGATCGACGGATCGCGCGGCGGCATGAACAACGCCGCGGTGCCGCCCTTGGCGTGCAACAGGTTGCTGCCGTAGCAATTGATCGCGAACGGCACGACCGGGTAGGGGAAGCCTTTGCGGTCCCAATCGAGATAGAGGAAGGTATTGGTAAAGGCGTGCGCCAGCGGATGGTGCAGCGGCTTGTAGGCATAGGCCATGTCGACGCCGCGCTCGATCAGCCCGGTGGCGAGGTGTTTGGCGGCCTCGCGGTGACCATGAAGCTTTAACGCCCAGTCGCCGGGCTCGCCCCAACGGTTAGTACGGCCGCCATTGCCGTTCTTCCATGGCTGGACCGCGAAATCGTCGTCATAGCCGAGCAGGCAAAAGGCCGGGATGATGTCCTCTTTGAAATTCTCGTACTGGTCGTCGCCCCACACCAGCACGACATCCGGGTTGAACGCGTCGAGCGACTTGCGCACAGCGCGGAAACCTTCTGCCATTCGTGCGCTATAGCGCTGGGCGGAAGAAAGTCCTTCGTCGTTTCCGAGTTCGGCGACAAGCTCGGCTGGCCAGTTGGCCGGGTTCTTGTAGTGCTCGGGCACATTGGGCGCGGTCAGCAGCCGATGGAACAGCGACGGCAACTGCTCGTCGGGGACCGTCAGCCCCGGATAGTGGGTGCAGCCAAGACCAAGAATCTCGCCCATTCCCTGCTCCTCTGCTGAAGCGCGCCGCGCCGGAACCGGCGCCGCTGTTTGATGCCGGCACCGATCCTATCCGATTTCGCCTCGTCCGGCACGGATATTAGAGCCCGGCTTGGCAACCGGCGTAGAGGCCCGGGTGCGGGGAAGTGTGACGGAGCAGTTACAGAGGGAGATCGATATGCTTGCCCATCCGAAGGGTCTCAGATGAGAGGCGGCGCAGGCGCAGGTTCAGAGCCTGTCTTCGCGTCGCCGCACTCGATCCCCGGTGCGTCGACCTAGGCGTGCGCGCTGGCGCGCCGGCGACCGAGAGCGATGATGCCGATGGCGCCGACGCCGAGGGCAAGCAAGCCGAAACTGGCCGGCTCGGGTGCTGCGACGACTTCGCCGGCGGTGAAGAAACGGGTGTCCGCGCCGGGATTGCCGGTGTCCGGCCCGGGGCAGGTAAAAGCCGCACACTCGTACGATGAGGCTAGAACGATCGGGTCCGGTCCGCTCAATTCTAGCGAGTTCTGGAAGACGATGTGCAGATCCAGATTATACGACGGCGAAAAGAAATCGACGCCGAAGGCGGGCGGTGCGTTTGGCACGATGTCAGACGGGTCAGGCGGCGCATACGAAAACCCACCGAGCAGGGCGCCGGCGGTGGTGGTGACAGCGACCGGCGCGATCAGATAGCCGTAGGGTCCGATCGTGAACTTGCCGGAAACGGAACCGCCATCGTCGAGCGCGGCGCCTTGCAAGACCCATGTCGTCGGCAGCGCGAACGCCGTATTGCCGCCGGCGCCGACGACGCCCGCAACGATTGCGACAGCGAGCGCGCCGGCCGCGAACTTTCCGGTTATAGTTCCGATCATCTTGCCATCTTCCCTCGCGGCCGCCAGCAAAAACGCCCCACTCTGCCTCGCTCAACGCGAAGACGCGGACGAACACCAGCGAATACTAATGAAACGCGCCATAAGGTCGGCTGTCGTCGACCGATTTCCGACGAAATTAGCCGAAATGGATAATATGTCAAATGAAGATATGGTTAACGATAATTTTATTTATTAATGCCCATGGATTAACTCGCCCAGACCTCGTCGTCTTTCTGGGTCGGCGAAGAGGCCCGCTCACGCGCCGGCGACGGTCAGGTCGTCGACGCGCAGGGTCGGCGCATCCATGCCGGCCTTATATTCGAGGTCGTCGGCGACGACGAGGCGGGCGAAGATCTCCTTCAGATTGCCGGCGACGGTCATCTCGCTGACCGGAAAGGCGATCTCGCCCTTGTCGATCCAGAAGCCGGCGGCGCCCCGGCTGTAGTCACCGGTCACGCCGTTGACCCCCATCCCCATCATCTCGGTCACGTAGAACCCGCTCTCGATGTCCGATATCAGCGCTTGCGGGCTTATCGCACCGGGTTCGATCCACACGTTGGTGGCCGAAGGTCCGGGCGGCGAGGAAGTGCCGCGTGCGGCGTGACCAGTAGTCTTGAGGCCTAATTGGCGGGCCGACCGCAAATCCAACAGCCAGGTGGTGAGCACGCCTTTCTCGACAATCGCGCGACGATGGTTGGCGATGCCCTCGCCGTCGAACGGCTTCGAGCGCAGGCCGCGCCGGCGGTGCGGGTCGTCAACGATGGTGATCGCCTCGGGAAAGATCCGCTCGCCGAGCCGGTCCTTCAAAAAGCTGGTGCCGCGGGCGATCGACGGGCCCGAGATCGCGCCCAGCAAATGCGAGATGAAACTGCGCGCGACCCGCGGATCGAACACCACCGGGCAGCGGCAGGTCGGCATCTTTCTGGCGCCAAGCCGCTTGACCGTGCGCTCGCCGGCGCTTTTGCCGATCTCGGCCGGGTCGCGCAGATCGGCGGCATAGACTGCGCTGGCATAGTCATAGTCGCGCTCCATGCCGGTGCCGGTGCCGCCGATGACTGAAGCGCTGACCCCGTGGCTCGAACCCCGGTACGCCCCGGCGAACCCGTTCGAAGCGACCAGTGCTATCGCGGAGCGGCCCCACCCGGCCTCGGCCCCCTCGGAATTGGTCACACCCTTAACCGCGAGGGCGGCTTCCTCGGCCACGCGCGCCCGTTCGATCAGTACCTCAGCGCTGGGCTCTTGCGCGTCGAACATGTCGAGCGCGAGCCAGTCGCGGGCGATCTCGTCGGGCTCGGCGATGCCGCAATAGGGGTCCTCGGGCACGGTCTTGGCCATCGCCACGGCGCGCTCGACAAGTTCGCCGAGCGCCCTTGGCGAGCGGTCGCTCGACGATACGATCGCCTGCTGCCGGCCGATGAAAACTCGCAGGCCGAGGTCTTGGCCCTCGGAGCGCTCGAGCTTCTCGGTCTTGCCGAGACGGCGTCCATGCGACAGTGACGTGCCCTCGAACAGCACCGCATCGGCGGCGTCGGCGCCGGCGCGGCGGGCGCGCCCGATCAGATCGTGCAATAGGTCGAAAGCCGCCCAGTCTTGGCTGATATCATTCATCGGATCTCCGCTATTTCCATATCGGCTTGCCCGATCCGGGCAGCCCGTAACTCGCCCATTTGCTCGTCACCTCCGCGACGACCGCCTCGGCCATGCGGATCGGCCGGCCCCATTCGCGCCGGGTCTCGGGCGGCAATTTGCCGGTTGCGTCGAGGCCGATCTTGCCGCCGAGACCCAATTCGGGCGAGGCGAAGTCGAGATAGTCGATCGGGGTGTTGTCGATCAGGGTCACATCGCGCACCGGGTCCATGCGGGTCGAGATCGCCCACATGACATCCTTCCAGTCGCGCGCGTCGATATCGTCGTCGACGACGATGACAAATTTTGTGTACATGAATTGGCGCAGGAACGACCAGATCCCCATCATCACCCGCTTGGCGTGGCCGGGATAGGCCTTGCGGATCGCCACCACCGCGATGCGGTAAGAACAGCCCTCGGGCGGCAGCCAGAAATCGACGATCTCCGGGAATTGCTGCTGCAACAGGGGGATGAAGACTTCGTTCAGCGCCTCGCCGAGGATCGAGGGTTCGTCGGGCGGCCGGCCGGTATAGGTCGACAGGTAGATCGGGTTCTGCCGCATCGTGATCGCCGACAGGCGGAAGACCGGAAAGCGCTCGACCGAATTGTAATAGCCGGTGTGATCACCGTAGGGGCCTTCCTCACCGTATTTGTCGAGCGAGACGTGGCCTTCAAGCACGATCTCGGCCTGCGCCGGCACCTTCAAGGGCACGGTCTTGCAGTCGACCAATTCGACCTTTCGGCCGCGCAACAGCCCGGCGAACTGGTATTCCGACAAGGTGTCGGGGACCGGCGTCACCGCGGCGAGGATCGTGCCCGGATCGGCGCCGATGACCGCGGCTGCCGGCAACGGCTCGCGGCGCTCCGCGCTCCAGCGCTGATGATGCTGCGCGCCGCCGCGATGCTTGAGCCAGCGCATCAAGGTGGTATCGCGGCCGGTCACCTGCATCCGATAGATGCCGAGGTTGAAGCCGTCCTCGCGGCGCTCGCCCGGCCCCCTCGTCACCACCAACGGCCAGGTGATCAGCGGCGCCGGCTCGCCTGGCCAGCAGGTCTGGACCGGCAACGCGGCAAGATCGATCTCGGCCCCGCGCAAGACGATCTCCTGGCAGGGCGCCGACCCCACCCTGCGCGGGCGCATCGCCATGACTGTGCGCAACAGCGGCAGCAGTTCCAGCGCCTCGCGCCAGCCGCCGGGCGGCTCCGGCTGCTTCAGAAACGCGAGCGTCCGGCCGATTTCGCGCAAGCCGCCGGGCTCGCGGTCCATGCCCCACGCGACGCGCTCGACGGTGCCGAACAGATTGACCAAGACTGGCATCGAATATTTCTTGCCGTCTTCGCCTGTCACGTTCTCGAACAGCACCGCCGGGCCGGCCTCGGCCAACAGACGCGTCTGGATCTCGGTCATTTCGAGAAGCGGCGACACTGGCGCCGCGACCCGCGCCAGCCGTCCGCTCGTCTCGAGCCGGTCGATAAAGTCGCGCAGGCTGGAATAGGGCATGCCGAGCTATATGGGTGCAGCGGAGCCGGCTGACGAGCGTGCTTCAAGGCGGTAGCACCCGCCATACGACGCCGTCGCGGGTGTCGCTATCTTCGAGCTCCCGGCTTGTCGGCACGGTATAGGAGGCAAGTGTGCGCAAGCCTTTCGTCGGCAGATAGGCGCGCCCGGGGTCGCCGAGCAGCACGAGACAACCAGCCCCCGCCAGCGCCCGCAGCCATGGTATGACGCGATCCGCCATGTCGCGCTCGTAGCAGACATCGCCGGCGGCAACGACCTGCCAACGGGGGTCGAAGACGTCGATCGCATCCGCGGTCATTACCTCCACCACGACATCGTTCAGTACCGCATTGGCGGCGATTGCAGCGCGGGCGAAATGGTCGATCTCGGCCGCAAGCACGGCGCGGGCCCGAGCCTTGGCAGCGGCGATCGCTACCAGTCCCGAGCCGGAGCCGAAATCGAACACAAAGCGCCCGGCGACCGTCTCGGGACGATCGAGCAGGTAGCGGGCGAGTGCCTGGCCGCCGGCCCATGCGAATGCCCAAAACGGCGGGGGCACGCCGCCGCGCGCCAGGCTTTCTTCGCTCGCCTGCCAGATCGGGGTAACCTCGGTCGCCAGATGGAGCCGGATCTCGGGTACCAGCGGCGGCGCCGCGACCGCGGTGTTGCGGCGCACGAAAAGGGCCGGATCCAAGGGAGAGCTCAGATCACGTGACCGGCCACGATCCCGGCGAGCATCAGCCAGCCGACCACGCGGTTCGAGCGGAATTTGGCAAGACAATCGGCCGGGCGGTCGATATCGACGCGCGCCGCCTGCCAGAGAAGCTGCACTGTCGCGGCGGCGAGCCCGACCCAGAACCATCCGCCGAGCCCGACCATCCAGCCTGACGCCCCCCACAGCAGCACGGCGCCGGCGTAGAAGACGAAGAGCCACGGCCGAGTATGCGATCCGAGCGCCAAGGCCGAGGATTTGACCCCGATCAGCGCGTCATCCTCCTTGTCCTGATGCGCGTAGATCGTGTCGTAGCCGATGGTCCAGAAAACCCCGCCGAGATAGAGCAGCAGCGCCGGCCTCCCGAGGGTCCCGGCAACCGCGGTCCAGCCGACCAGCGCCCCCCAATTGAAGTTAAGGCCGAGGAACACCTGCGGCCAATAAGTAACCCGCTTCATAAACGGATAGCTGCCGATCAGCCCGAGAACCACGATCCCGAGCAGGATGCTGGTCCGGTTGAGGCTGAACAATACGGCGGCGCCGACCGCCAATTGCAGCAGCAGAAACCTCACCGCCTGACCTACGCTCACCGCACCGCTCGGCAATGGCCGCAATCGGGTGCGCGCCACCTGCCCGTCATAGTGGCGGTCAGCGATGTCGTTCAGCGTGCAGCCGGCGCCGCGCATGACCACGGCGCCGAACGCGAACAGCGCCATCAACCGCAGGTCCGGCCAGCGCGGCGCGGCGAGCGCGACCCCCCACCACCCGGGAAAGAGCAAGAGCCACGTCCCGATCGGGCGGTCAAGCCGGGCCAGACGGGCATAAGGCCGGGCGCCCGCCGGCAAGAAGCGCTCGATCCGGTCATTGCCATGGATGTCGCTCGGGTCGGTGCCGGCAGCCAACTTGTTTTCCACCGTCATGAGCTAATCTTGGCGGTGCAAGCGACCGCGCTCAAGCGGCGCATGAGGGGAGAGGGCGATGAGCGAGCGCGGGGTAGCGCGCGTCTACGTGACCGAACCACTTGCGGCCGGCGCCGTGCTCGATCTCGCGCCGGGGCAGGCACATCACCTGCGCACGGTGTTGCGGCTGGGGGCCGGCACGGCGGTCGCTGCCTTCAACGCGACGGATGGCGAATGGATCTGCCGTCTTACCGAGACCGGCCGAAACCGCGTGGTGCTCGCGGTCGAACGCCGGACGCGGCCGGCCGAGGCCGAAGCGGATCTGTGGCTTGTGTTTGCGCCGATCAAGCGGGCCCGTCTCGATTGGCTGGTCGAGAAGGCGACCGAGCTCGGCGCCGGGGTGTTGCTGCCGGTGTGGACGCAGCGGACCCAAACCGAGCGGCTCAATCTCGAACGTCTGCGGGCCCACGCGGTCGCGGCCGCCGAGCAGAGCGAGCGGCTCTCGGTGCCTGAATTGCACGAACCGCAAGCGCTCGATGGCGTGCTGGCCGGCTGGTCAGCGGAACGTCGTCTCGTCGTCTGCGACGAGACCGGCGGCGGTGAACCGATCGGCGCGGCCGTTGCGCGGCTCGGTGTTGGGCCGACAGCGATGCTGACCGGCCCCGAAGGCGGTTTCGCCGAGACGGAGCTTGACGCTCTGGAGAAACTCTCCTTTGTTACTCGCGTCGGGCTCGGGCCCAGGGTGTTGCGCGCCGATACGGCTGCCCTCGCGGCGTTGGCGGTGTTGCAGGCGATCGCAGGCGATTGGCGTCGCGTCCGCGGCGAGTGAGCGCCTGCCGCTCGGCGCGCAACGAGCTGCCGCCAATCCCTCCGGCCCGATTGTCCAGGGAGTTCCGCCGATAATGACAACCACGCCGAGCACGCCCGGAGAATCGATCACCGACAAGCGGCAGCTCGTCGAATACCTCGATTCCGGATCGAAGCCGCCGGCGGCATGGCGGGTCGGGACCGAGCACGAGAAATTCGTCTTCCGCCGCTCCGATCTGCGCCGCGTGCCCTATCAAGGGCCCGATGGCATCGCCGCACTGCTGCAGGGAATGACCCGCTTCGGTTGGAAACCTGTCATTGAAAACGGCAACACGATCGCGCTGTCTAACGATGCTCAATGTTCGATCACCCTCGAACCCGGCGGCCAGTTCGAATTGAGCGGTGCGCCGCTCGAAACCGTGCATCAGACCTGCGACGAGGTGCACGAGCATTTGCGCCAGGTGCGCGAGGTTTGCGACGAACTTGGGCTCGGCATGCTTGGGCTCGGCTTCGACCCCAAATGGCGCCGCGAAGACATTTCGTGGATGCCCAAGGCGCGCTACCGGATCATGGGCAACTACATGCCGAAAAAGGGGCGGCTCGGCCTCGACATGATGCTGCGCACCTGCACGGTGCAGACCAACCTCGACTATCAGTCCGAAACCGACATGGTCAAAAAGTTCCGGGTAAGCCTGGCATTACAGCCGGTGGCGGTGGCGCTGTTCGCCAACTCGCCGTTTGTCGAGGGCCAGCCCTCGGGCCTGCTGAGCCATCGCAGCTATATCTGGACCGACACCGACCCCGACCGCTGCGGGACCCTGCCGTTTGTTTTCGAGCCAGGTTTCGGGTTCGAGCGTTACGTCGACTACATGCTCGACGTGCCGATGTATTTCGTCTACCGCGACGG
The DNA here is from genome assembly GCA_963785565.1 of uncultured Alphaproteobacteria bacterium. GTDB lineage: Bacteria > Pseudomonadota > Alphaproteobacteria > ATCC43930 > CGMCC-115725 > AP-15. Next base: position 10,077 of record CAWAVV010000021.1, read on the forward strand.
CCGCTACATCGATGCGAGCGGTCAGTCGTTCCACGATTTCATGGCCGGGCGCCTGCCCGCGCTGCCCGGCGAAATCCCGCGATTGGGAGATTGGATCGACCACCTGACAACTGCCTTCCCCGAGGTCCGGCTCAAAACCTTTCTCGAAATGCGCGGCGCCGATGGCGGGCCGTGGCGGCGCCTGTGCGCGCTGCCGGCCTTGTGGGTCGGGATTCTGTACGATTCGACCTCGCTCGACGCCGCCCACGACCTCGTCGCCGACTGGACCGCGGAGGAGCGTGAGGCGATGCGCCGCGACGTGCCGAGGCTGGCATTGGCGACGCCGCTGCGCACCCGCACCTTGCGCGATGTGGCGCTCGAAATGCTCGACATCGCCCGCGAAGGGCTGCACCGCCGGGCCCGCCGCAGCGCCTTCGGCGAGGACGAGACGCATTATCTCGACCCGCTGTTCGCGATCGCCGGCTCCGGCCGCACCCCGGCCGAAGAATTGCTTGAAGATTTCCGCAGCCGCTGGCGCGGCGCGATCGACCCGGTCTTCACCGATTACGCATATTAGGAACTTAATCCTACTCCCGATCCAGGCCGGCTCCACCAGCGAGTTCGGCATAGAAGTGGAATGAATCCTTAGGCCGGCGTTCGAGCGTTTCATAGTCGACATGGACCAGGCCGAAGCGTTTGCTGTAGCCGAGTGTCCACTCGAAATTGTCGATCAGCGACCACACGAAATAGCCGCGCACCGGAACCCCGGCCTCGATCGCGTCGAGCACGGCGCCCAAATAGCCGCGCAAATAGCCGACGCGCTGATGGTCGCGGATGCGCCCGTCCTGCTCCACCTGATCGGGGAAGGCGGCGCCGTTTTCGAGGATATAGATCGGCAGATCGCCGCTGTAGCGTTCCTTGGCCTCGATCATCACCGCGCGGAAGGCGTCGGGCGCGATCTCCCAGCCCATATCGGTGACCGGCGCGCCGGACGGCGGCGGCAGGGTCCCGACCTCGAACGGATGGTCGGGATCGCGGCGCACCCGCGATCGCGTGTAGTGGTTGAAGGCGAAATAATCGAGCCTTTGCTGAATGATCTCGAGGTCGCCAGGCTGGACTAGCGGCTCGACCATCTCGGCGGCGATCGGATCGGGGTAATGCCCGAGCATCTGAGGGTCGGGAAACGAGCGGTTCCACAGGGCGTCGAGCGTCAGGGTTGCGATCTCGTCTTCCTCGCGCTCGCTCGCCGGCTCGCGCGGATGGAAATTGTAGATGTTGCCGAGCAACAGGTCGGCGCGCTCCGAGCGCATCGCCGTAATGCCCAACCCGTGCGCAATATTCATGACGTGGATTGCGGTCAGCGCGCTCGCCCGGCCGCGGATGCCGGGCGCGTGCTCGCCGTCCCCATAGCCTTTAACGCACGCGGCGTTGGGCTCGTTGAACGTCGCCCAGTGCTTGACCCGATCGCCCAGCCGCCGAACCGTCAGATGCGCGTACTCGGCAAACCAGGATGCCGTGTCGCGGTTTTGCCAGCCGCCGCGATCTTCAAGCGCCTGTGGCAAGTCCCAATGGTAGAGGCAAATCCACGGCTCGATGCCGGCTCCGAGCACGCCGTCGACAAGCCGATCGTAGAATTCCAGCCCCTTGGCGTTTGTCCCCCCGCGACCCTCGGGCAGGACACGCGGCCAAGACGTAGACAATCGGTAGGCGCCAAGGCCGAGTTCGCGCATCAGCGCCACATCGTGGGGCCAGCGATGGTAATGGTCACAGGCAACATCTCCCGTGCTGCCGTCGAGGATCTTGCCGGGAAGGTGGCTAAAGGTGTCCCAGATCGACGGCCCGCGCCCGTCCTCCCTGACCGCGCCCTCGATCTGGTAGGCCGCCGTTGAGGCGCCCCACAGGAACCCGTCGGGGAAATGCGTCGCCATTGCTGGGCCTCATCGCTGCTTGCGCTGCGCCGAAACGATAACCGACCAGGCGTGGGATCACGGAGGCCGTGGATCCGCGAGCGCATCAGCCGTGTGCCCGCACCACCGTCGCCGGCGAGCCCTCGATAATCTCCGGACCGCCGCCCAGACGCATTCGTAGCCAGCCGGCGGGATCGCGCATCGCCGCTGCGGGATCACGCCCGGACAGCGACATCCAGCGATCTCGGTCCCATGAGGTGACGGCGACCTCGACGCGCAGCGGCGTCCTCTCGCCCGGCGACGCCACCCCCAGCGCCGACCACGGGATCAGCGCCTCGGCAGTGATGCGCGGCTGGTCGGCGCCAAAATAGACCGCCTTAGCGCCGGGTACGGGGGTGCAGCCCTGACCGATCGCCCGAGATGCGGCTCCCCCGCAAAGTTCGGCGGCCATTTCCGGATAATCGTGGATCTTGGTGCGCGGCGGGATGAAAAACAATGTGAAGCGCCGCGGCCCGCCGCCGAGATCGACGCCCAATTCGACCCTATAGGCCTCGCCGAGCGGGAACGGGCCGTCATAGGCCAACAGATCGATGTCGAAATAGTCCTGGCCGATCGTCGCCAGCTGGAGGCCAAGCCGGCTCCACGACAGATAGGCCTCGCCAAACGCCACCACCCCCGGTGACCCAGTCAGCCTCGGCAGCAGGCTCGCCGGTTTCGGCCAGTCCGACAACGAGCGATTCTGCAGCTCGATCCCGGCCTCGGGAATCACAAATTCTCCCTGCCGAGGCGTCAGCACCGTTGCCTCGGTATGGACCTCGTAGGCGCGACGATTGGCGACGGCGAGCGCAGAAGTCAGCCGGCGATAGGGCAGGTCGTTGATGTCGACGAGCCCGAAATCGTAATCCTCGCCGTCGTCGCGCCCGCCTTTCGGATGATCGTAATACTGAAACCAGTGGGCGCCGACGACTTCTGGAATCGCGGCAAGGTTCTCGGTCGCTGCCGCTGCACCTGCGGCTCGCTCGGCCTGGGTTTCGACCGTCATCAGATGGCCGTTGTTGAGGTTACCGGTACGATTGTGCTTTGACGCAAAGAACCATTCGGAGACCAGTACCGGCTTGCCTCCGGACAATGCCCTCAGCCCGTCGAAGAAATAGGGCGCGATCCAGCCGTCGCTGCTGTCGACATTGTAGTTGGTAGCGATCGCATCGACATAGGGCGCCATCGCCCGCACCGCGGCCGGATCGTAATATATCGGCAAGCGGTCGCCAAAATAGAGCGCGTCGGGATCGGCCGCCCGAATCGCGCGTGCCGCAATCGCGTAATAATGGCGCGCAACGACGCCGGTCCATTCGCGTACGGCATGGATCCCGGCGCCGCCGGGCCGCATCCGTGTCATCCCGGTCGCACCGAGCAGCTTCGCCCACGAGTCGACGCTCGGCGGCGGCAGGAAATCGGCGGTGAAGCGCGCCCAGTCATCCTTGTAGTAACGCTCCAAGGTGTCGACCCAGCGCTGCTTTGTCGTTGAGTCGGCCGGTTTCATCGAATAAAAGACGAACAGTGCCCCGGCCCACCACCCGACCTCGTTGTCGGAGTAATAACCGATACGATAAGGCGAGTTGCGATAAGGGGCGACGAGTTTGCGGGCGAGCGCCATCATCCGCGTCTCGGTCTCGGGCGCGAATGGGTCGAACCAGTGAAAGCGCGCGTTACGGCCCAGTTCGAGATTGACGACGCTCGGCAGGCGAAGTTCCTGCGGCGGCAGCGACCAGCCGCCGGCGCTGTTGAACCCCCATTCGTCGAGCCGGCGCCGGGTGTTTTCAATCCACGCGTCTTGGGTCGGGGCGAATGCCGTCCAGCTATAATAGACCTTGCCGCCCTTTTCGCGATATGGATAGCCACCGTCGAGGGCGTTGACGCCAAAACTTAAAAACCGCTCGCCGCATGGTGTTACCAGCCACGAAACGCCGTTTTTTGTAGCGAGCGACCAGCGCGTCGTCGGCGCACGGGTAAGGTCGGTGCAGGCCGAAGCGCGGGCGAGCGGGAGCGCCGCTGCAAGAGCGCCGAGCACCAACAAGACCCCACGGCCGCAAAACCGCATGATCCCCCCAAAAGCCGCGGCCGTCGCCCGGCGGCCAGCCTCACGCGTTAGTGCCGCCGACCGTCAGACCGTCCATCCGCAAGGTTGGCTGGCCGACGCCGACCGGAACGCTCTGGCCGTCCTTGCCGCAGGTGCCGATCCCGTGGTCGAGGCCGAGGTCGTTGCCGATCATTGAGACTTTGGTCAGGGCATCGGGACCATTGCCGATCAGCGTGGCGCCTTTGACCGCTGCGCCGATCTTGCCGCTCTCGATCAGATAGGCCTCGGAGGCTGAAAACACGAACTTGCCCGAGGTGATGTCGACCTGACCGCCGCCGAAATTGACCGCATAGAGGCCGCGGGGCACCGAGGCAATGATCTCCTGTGGATCCTGATTGCCGGCCAGCATGTAGGTGTTCGTCATCCGCGGCATCGGGGCGTGGGCAAAGCTCTGGCGCCTGCCGTTGCCGGTCGGTGCGGCGCCGAGCAGGCGGGCGTTCATCCGGTCCTGCATGTACCCTTTGAGGACACCGTCCTCGATCAGGGTGGTGCAGTTGGTCGGTGTCCCCTCGTCGTCGACGGTCAGGGAGCCGCGCCGGTCGGGCAAGGTCCCGTCATCGACCACCGTCACCCCCTTGGTAGCGACCCGCTCGCCGATCATCCCGGAAAAGGCCGAGGTCTTCTTGCGGTTGAAATCACCCTCCAGCCCGTGCCCGATCGCCTCGTGCAACATTACCCCTGGCCAGCCCGGTCCGAGAACGACGGTCATCTCTCCGGCCGGGGCCGGCACGGCGCCGAGATTTACCAATGCCTGGCGCAGAGCCTCGTCGACCTGTTCCTTCCAGTGTAGAGGATCGAGATAACGCTCATAGGCGAGACGGCCGCCGGCGCCTGAAGAGCCGGTCTCCATCCGATCGCCGTCACCGACGATGACGGCGACGCCCAAACGCACCAGCGGGCGGATATCGGCAACGCGGCGGCCATCGGCGCGGATGATCTGAACGGCCTGCCACATGCCGCTCAACGACGCCATGACCTGCCTGACCCGCGGGTCGCGGCTGCGCGCATAAGCGTCGATTTCGGCCAACAGGCGGGTCTTGGCGCCAAGCTCGACGAGGCCGAGCGGGTTCATATCGGTATAGAGGGTGCGATTGGTGCCTGGGGGCGGTCCCTCCATTACGCCGGAATAGCCGCTGGCTACCGCCCGAACCGTCGCCGCGGCCCGGCCGATGGCCGCTTCGGAAAGGTCGGAGGCGTGGGCGTATCCGGCGGCTTCACCGGCTACCGCGCGCAGCCCGAATCCCTGGGTCGTGTCAAAGCTGGCACTCTTGATCCGGCCATCGTCGAGCGAGAGGCTTTCGGATTGGCTGTATTCGAGAAACAGCTCGCCGTCGTCCATGCCGGCCAGCGCCTGGGCGACGATCGCCTCTACCCGGCCAGGATTCATGCCGGTGCGCTCGAAGAACAATTCGTCGGTGACGCCGAGATCGGTCATGCGCTGCTCCTTAACTGCCGATCTACAATATGGTCGCCGCCAGCCGCGAACGGAAGTCGCGATCGGCCTATCGGCAAGGCCACTATGGCGGCGGCAGGCGTTGATCGCAAACGCCTGCGGCGGCTTGACGCAACGGGTTGGGCCGGTTGTGACGCGTACGGCCGATGGTGTAGGCTCGCCGCCGTGAGTGGCCGCGCGGCCCGCCCGCTGCGGCAAGAGAGAGCGGTACGAGGCCGAATGGCGCCGCTCGGACCGTCCTTTGCGGAACAAGCCGCTGCGGGCCGCCCGATCGGCCGAATGGGACGGACCAGAGGCGGCAAGGCATGGTGCGGTTGTCAAAGTTGCTGACGAAAAAGCGGGCGGCCCGGGCATTGCTTGTGCTGGGGCTTGCGGTGGTCGCCGCCGCATCGCTCGCCGCGATTGCCTGGGCTGCGCAGCCGCGGCCCTGGCAAATGGGCATGCAGCCCCCGGCAACCCCGGTCAAGGACCGGCTTAATGCGTTTCATAACGAGTTGCAGGTGATCATCTTTTTGATCGCCGGCTTTGTCATGGCTCTGCTGCTCTACGTGATCATACGCTTCAACCACCGGCGCAATCCGGTACCCTCGCGCACCTCGCACAACACCGTAATCGAGATGCTGTGGACGATCATCCCGGTACTGATCCTGGTCATGATCGCGATCCCGTCTTTCAAGCTGATGTATTACATGGATCGGGTCCCGAACCCGGACATGACCATCAAGGTGACCGGGCATCAATGGTACTGGTCCTACGAGTATCCCGACCAGAAGGAGTTGGCTTTTGACAGCAACATCATTCAGCAAGCCGATCTGAAGCCAGGCCAATTGCGGTTGCTCGATGTCAACAATCCGCTCGTCGTGCCGATCCACACAAACATCCGCGTCCTGGTGACCAGTACCGACGTGATCCACAGCTGGTTCATTCCATCCTTTGGTGTCCAGGAGTATGCGGTCATCGGTCGGGTCAACGAGAGCTGGTTCAATGTCGAGCGCGAGGGCACCTATTACGGCGAGTGCAATCAGATATGCGGCGTCAACCACGCCTTCATGCCGATCAAGATCGTCGCTATGTCAAAGGATGCGTTCCAGCACTGGCTGGGCGAGGCTCAGAAAAAATTTGCACATAATGAGCCGCCTGAGGACGCGATGCGCGTCGCCGCCGTTTCGGCGCCAGCCGGCAACTGAAAGCGAGAGGGTCCCGGGATGACTTATGAGCGCGAGGCGCACACGGCCGACAATCACGGTTACGGCGCGCATGCTCACGACGACCACCGGCCAGGGTTCTTCACCCGCTGGCTGTTCTCGACCAACCACAAGGACATCGGCACCCTCTATCTGATTTTTGCCGTCATCGCCGGGGTTGTCGGTGGCACCTTGTCGGTGATGATGCGCATCCAACTGATGCATCCCGACAATCATTTCATCACGGATCATCAGATCTACAACGTCATCATCACCGCGCACGGCCTGATCATGATCTTCTTCACGGTCATGCCGGCGATGATCGGGGGCTTTGGCAACTGGCTCGTGCCGTTGATGATCGGTTCGCCCGACATGGCCTTTCCCCGCATGAACAATATCAGCTTCTGGCTGCTGGTGCCGTCCTTTGCGCTGCTGATCGGGTCGACCATGGTCGGCGAGGGCGCCGGTGTCGGCTGGACGCTCTACCCGCCGCTGTCGGGTCCGGCCGGCTCGCCCGGGCCGGCGATGGACATGCTGATCTTTTCGATCCATCTGGCCGGCGCGTCGTCGATCATGGGGGCGATCAATTTCATCACCACGATCTTCAACATGCGCGCTCCCGGCATGACAATGCACAAAATGCCGCTGTTCGTGTGGTCGATCCTGGTCACCGCTTTTCTGCTGCTGCTGTCGCTGCCGGTGCTGGCCGGGGCGATCACGATGCTGCTGACCGACCGTAATTTCGGCACCAGCTTTTTCAACCCGGCGGGCGGCGGCGACCCGCTATTGTTCCTGAACCTGTTCTGGTTCTTCGGCCACCCTGAAGTCTATATTCTGATCCTGCCGGGCTTCGGCATGATCAGCCAAGTGGTCTCAACCTTCTCGAAAAAGCCGATTTTCGGCTATCTTGGCATGGTCTACGCCATGGTCGCGATCGGGGTGGTCGGATTTGTCGTGTGGGCGCATCACATGTTCACCACCGGGATCTCGATCGACACGCGCGCCTATTTTACTGCGGCGACGATGGTTATCGCAGTGCCGACCGGGGTCAAGATCTTCTCGTGGATCGCGACGATGTGGGGCGGGTCCATCGAGTTCAAGACCCCGATGCTGTGGGCAATGGGCTTTATCTTCTTGTTCACGATCGGCGGCGTGACCGGCGTGGTGCTGGCCAACGCGGGCGTCGATTTCGCCTTACACAACACCTATTACGTCGTTGCCCATTTTCATTACGTGCTGTCGCTCGGCGCAGTCTTCTCAATCTTTGCCGGTTTCTATTACTGGATTGGGAAGATGTCTGGCCGCCAATACAATGAGACTTTTGGTAAGATCCACTTCTGGACTACTTTCATCGGGGTCAATTTGACTTTCTTCCCGCAGCACTTCCTAGGGCTCGCCGGGATGCCGCGGCGGATCGCCGACTACCCGGACGCGTTCGCCGGCTGGAACATGGTCTCCTCGATCGGCGCCTTCATTTCCTATGGCTCGACCCTGTTCTTTGTCTTCATCGTACTGCATACGCTGTTGCTGGGCCGCCGCGCCGGCAATAACCCATGGGGCGAGGGCGCCACAACGCTGGAGTGGAAGCTGCCGTCGCCCCCGCCGTTCCACAGCTATGACGAGCTGCCGCTGGTTTCGTAGGGAGCGCCTTTTTCGTGACCGAATTGTCCGAAACCCGGTCGACTGCCGGCCTGCGCCTTTTGGAGTCGCCCGCGGCGGGGGTAGGCGACTATGTCGAGATCCTGAAGCCTCGGGTCATGTCGCTGGTGGTGTTTACCGGGTTGGTCGGGCTGGCCATGGCTCCTGGGCATCTCCATCCGGTGCTCGCCGCGGTGGCTGTGCTGTGCATTGCGGTCGGCGCCGGCGCCGCCGGCGCGATCAACATGTGGTACGAGCGCGACATCGACGCGATCATGCGCCGCACGGCCGACCGTCCTCTGCCGGCGGGAAGGATGATGCCTGGGGAGGCGCTCGGTTTCGGCGTCGTGCTGGCGGTCGGTTCGGTGCTGATGATGGCGCTGGCGGTCAACTTGGTGGCGGCCGGCCTGCTGGCGCTGACAATCAGCTTTTACGTCTTCGTTTATACGATCTGGCTCAAGCGGCGGACCCCGCAGAACATCGTCATCGGCGGCGCGGCTGGCGCCTTTCCGCCGCTCATCGGCTGGGCTGCGGTCACCGGCGACATCGGCTGGGGAGCGATTGCGCTGTTCGCGATCGTCTTTTTTTGGACTCCGCCGCATTTCTGGGCGCTGTCGCTTTATCGCGCCGATGACTATGCCAAGGCCGGCGTGCCGATGCTGCCGGTGGTGGCCGGTCCGGCCGAGACCAAGCGCCAGATGCTGCTGTATACTCTGGTGCTGTGGCCGGCCAGCGCGGCGCCGTGGTTGCTGGGTATCGCCGGCGCGTTCTACGGGGTCTCCGCGCTGGCGCTGAGCGCGCTCTTTAGCGCTTCGGCGGTCCGCGTATGGCGCGACGAGGGCGACCGCAGCGCTCGACAGATGTTCACTTTTTCGCTGCTTTATTTGCTGCTGATCTTCAGCCTGCTGCTCGTCGACCGTACCGACGTGGGCTGGTTGAGAGGGAGCTGGCCGTGACCGCGATGGACGGCTCGGACCGTGAGCGCGAGCGGACGATCCGCACCCGAAATCGCGCTCTCGTCGCCGTGCTTTTAGCCTTGGTCGCCTTGTTTTACGTCATCACCCTCGTGCGGATCCGGGGCTAACACGGTGAAAGCCGGCGCAGCTCCCGGCCGGCGACGCCACGGTACTACCGTGCTGATCCTGGCAGCGGTAGCTCGCTGGCATGACCGGGCTGACCTTTCGCCTCGGTGCCACTTTACCGCATCTTCTGCGGCGCGACAGGGCTCGGCGGTACAACACAGCGCGCCGAGGCGGCGCCCGACAAGATTTCCGCGGCATTGGTAACGGTCAATTTCGACGCGCAGACGGCGCCGGGCCTTGCTTGGGAATTCCGCCCACTGATTCATGCGGTGACTGTGCATCCGGGTGCGGAGACGCAAGTGTTTTTTCGCGCAGTCAATCACAGCTCCGGTTCGGTTACTGCCCGTGCGGTGTATAACGTTAGCCCGGCCAAAGTCGGGATCTACTTTGACAAGCTCCAGTGTTTTTGCTTCAGCAATCAGACCCTGGGACCCGGCGAGAGCGTCGATATGGGGGTGGTTTTCTTTGTCGATCCCGATCTGTTGACGGATCCGGATACTCACGAGGTGCGCACTATCACCTTGTCCTACACGATGTTCCGGGCGGCGGGGACGGCTGCCCCGAGCGCCCGAGCTGCTCCGGCCCCGGCTATCGCGGCACGTTCTGTAAACTGATCCATCGAGGTCCGAACCCATGAGCGAAACGCACGTGGCAGACGCCGCGCACGCCGCACCAAAGCACCCCTACCATCTGGTCGATCCCAGCCCGTGGCCGATCCTCGGCGCGATCGCCGCGGGCCTGCTCTTTGGCGGCGCCGTTCTCTACATGCACGGCCATGGCTGGACGCTGATGATCATCGGCGTTCTGTGCGTATTGGGGATCATGGCCGTGTGGTGGCGCGACGTGATCCGCGAGGCGACGTTCCAGGGCTACCATACCCCGATCGTGCAGCTCGGCATGCGCTATGGCATGGCGCTGTTCATCGCCTCCGAGGTGATGTTCTTCGTGGGCTTTTTCTGGGCGTTCTTTGCCTCGAGCCTGTTTCCGGTCGGCGGGGTGTGGCCGCCCAAGGGCATCCACCCCTTCGATCCGTTCGAGTTTCCGTTTCTCAACACCTTGATCCTGCTGCTGTCGGGCACGACAGTGACCTGGGCGCACCATTCGCTGCTCGCAGGCGACCGCAACGGCATGTTGCGCGGCTTGGCGCTCACCATCTTCCTCGGCCTGTGCTTCACCGCGGTCCAGGCCTACGAGTACAGCCACGCCGCCTTCCATTTCACCGGCGGCATCTTTCCGTCCACCTTCTTCATGGCGACCGGCTTTCACGGCTTTCACGTCATCGTCGGCACGACCTTTCTGATCGTCTGCCTGGCCCGGGCATGGCTCGGGCATTTCAAGCCGGATCACCATTTCGGCTTCGAGGCGGCGGCCTGGTATTGGCATTTCGTCGACGTCGTCTGGCTATTCCTGTTCGTCTGCATCTATTGGTGGGGCGGCGGCGGCGCTTACGAAGGGGCTGCCAGCTGATCGCGGCGGCGGCAGTGGTGTCGATGGGGATCAGCAAAAGTGGCGCCGATAGGTTTCCTGCCGTCTCGGTGACGCGCGCGGCACTCGGCTGCCGCTGCCCGCGCTGCGGCGAGGGCCCGCTCTTTGCCGGTCTGTTGCGGGTGCGCGCCACATGTGCAATCTGCGGCCTTGATCTCTCGGCGCAGGATGCCGGCGACGGTCCGGCGGTGTTCGTGATCCTGTTTCTCGGCCTGATCGTCGTCGGCCTGGCCGGGTTCGTCGAGATCCGGTTTTCGCCCCCGATCTGGGTCCACCTGCTGCTGTGGACGCCGCTGATCTTCGGCGGGGCGGTGGGCATGCTGCGCCTGTTCAAGGCCGGCCTGATCGCGCTGCAGTATCGCCATCATCTGCTCGCCGCGCCGCCGCCCACCTAAGCGGCCGGCCCGTGATGACCGGGTTTCGCCCGCAATTCTGGCCGACCGTATTCGCCGTGCCGATCGTCCTGTTGTGTCTGGGGCTGGGCTCCTGGCAGGTCCAGCGACTGTTCTGGAAAGAGGGCCTGATTGCGGCGCGCGCCGCGGCGGTGGCGGCGCCGCCGGCTCCGGCATCGGGCATTGCCGCCCCGGCGCGGAACATGGAGTTTCACCATGTCACCGCCGAAGGCGTCTTTCTGAACGACAAGGAGATCTTTCTCGGCGCCACCTCGGAGGGCGGACAGAACGGCTATCAGGTGTTGACCCCCCTTAAGGAGCCCGGCGGCCGCATCGTCTTTGTCAATCGCGGGTTTATCCCGTCCGAGCTCAAGGACCGGACCAAACGGATGGCGGGCGAGCCTTCCGGCGCCGTTCGGATCGAGGGATTGCTGCGGCTGCCGCCAGACGGCCGCCCGAACTGGTTTCTCCCGGACAACCGCCCCGACCTGAATTATTGGTTCTGGGTCGATCTGCCGGCGATGGCGGCGGCTGATAAGCTCGACGATGTGGCGCCGTTTTACATCGATGCCGACGCGACCCCCAACCCCGGCGGCTGGCCCAAGGGCGGGGTCACCCGATTGGCCCTGCCGAACGATCACCTGCAATACGCGATCACGTGGTTTTCCCTGGCAGTCGCGATGATCGTCATCTATGTCCTGTTTCATCGCCGCAATGCGGAGCCCCGATGACCGCCTATCAGCAGTTGGAAGCGCGATTTCGTCGCCTGGGCGCGATCGAAGAGGTGATGGGCGTGCTCAATTGGGACTGCGCGACGATGATGCCGGCGGGGGGAGCGGCGACCCGGGCCGAGCAATTGGCGACGCTCAGCGTGCTCGCCCACCATCAGCTGACCGCCGCGGAGATCGGCGACCTTCTGGCCGAGGCCGAGAGCGCGAGCGACGCGCTCGATCCATGGCAACGCGGCAATTTGCGCGAGATGCGGCGCCGGCGCAGCCACGCGGCAGCGGTGCCCGGCGCTCTGGTGGAGGCGCTCTCGCGCGTGTCGTCAGAGTGCGAGACGGCATGGCGCAAAGCCCGCCCGGCGAACGATTTCGCGGCTGTCCTGCCGTTGCTCGACGAGATGCTGCGGGTTCAGCGCGAGGTTGCGGCAGCCAAGGCGGAGAAGCTCGGGGTAGGCGCATATGAAGCCCTGCTCGACCGCTACGAGCCCGGCGCTTCGGTCGCCACGATCGATCGCCTGTTCGGCGAGATTACCGATTTTCTGCCTGATCTGATCGAAACGGTGTTGACCCGGCAGGCGGCGCAACCGCCACTCCCGCAGCCGCCCGGTCCGTTCCCGATCGCCGCGCAGCGCCGGGCAGCGGTGCGGCTCATGGAGGCGGTCGGCTTTGACTTCGCGCATGGACGGCTCGATGTCAGCGCCCATCCGTTTTGCAGCGGCGCCCCCGACGACGTGCGGATCACGACGCGTTACGACGAGGGCGACTTCACCAAGGCGCTGATGGGGGTCCTGCATGAGACCGGGCACGCGCTCTACAAGCGCAACCTGCCCGCGCGATGGCGTTTGCAGCCGGTCGGGGCGGCGCGCGGCATGGCGATCCACGAGAGCCAATCCCTGCTGCTCGAGATGCAGGCCTGCCGCAGCCCGGCCTTCACCCGTTTCGCGGCGCCGATCCTGCGCGAAGTCTTCGCCGGCGATGGGCCAGGGTGGGAGCCCGAGGCGCTCCACCGCCGGCAGATCCGGGTCAGCCGCAGCCTAATTCGGGTGGAGGCCGACGAGGTTACCTATCCGGCCCATGTGATCCTGCGCCATCGTCTCGAACAGGCAATGATTGTGGGCGATTTGATACCAAGGGATTTACCCGGCGCCTGGGCCGAAGGATTGCGCGCAGTGCTCGGCGTCGCGCCCGACAACGATCGCGACGGCTGCCTGCAGGACATCCATTGGTATGACGGCTCGTGGGGCTATTTCCCCACTTATACGCTTGGTGCGCTGATCGCGGCGCAGCTGTTCGACACGGCGCGCCGCACGATCCCGGATCTGATGCCGGCGATCGCCGAAGGCGACTTCATGCCGCTTTTTGCATGGTTGGGCGAGAGCGTGCATAGCCAAGCTTCACTATGGTCGACGGCGGAGCTGGTCGAGCGCGCTACCGGGCGCCCGCTCGGCACAGCGAGCTTCGAGCGCCATTTGCGCGACCGCTATCTCGGCGGGGGCAACGAACCCGCTATCGGAGTGTTAACCGAGACAACGAAATAGACTGGGGGACCCCGTGTCGGACAGTGCCGCGCAACAGCAAGCCCGCAGCGCGGATCGCCAGGCCATGCTCGATCGGTTCGCAGCTGTGCGGAGCGTCAGCGAAGCGCTGGCGGTCAACCTGACGCCCGAAGATCAGGCGATTCAATCGATGCCGGATGCCAGTCCGACGAAATGGCATTTGGCCCATACGACCTGGTTCTTCGAGACTTTCATCCTGAACCGGCTCGACCCCGACTATCGGGTTTTCGATCCGGCCTTCGCCTATCTTTTCAACTCCTATTACGAGGCGGTCGGCCCGCGTCACCCGCGGCCCGAGCGCGGCCTGCTGTCGCGCCCGACCGGCGACATCATCGGTGCTTATCGCGACCATGTCGGCGCTGCAATCGGCCGCTTCGTCGAGCGCGCGCGCGAGCCGGTGTGGCATCAGGCCGCACCGCTGCTCGAACTAGGTCTGCACCACGAGCAGCAGCATCAGGAACTGATCCTGATGGACATCAAGCATGTCTTCTGGATCAATCCGCTGCTGCCCGCCTATCAGGCGCCGCAGCCGCAAATCGCGGCCCCGGCGGCGCTGCTTGATTGGATCGAGGTTGCCGGCGGCCTGGTCGAGATCGGACATCACGGTTTCGGCTTCGCCTTTGACAACGAAACGCCTCGGCACAAGGTCTGGCTCGACCCCTTCCGCCTCGCCACGCGACCGGTAACTTGCGGCGAGTTCCTCGAATTCATCGAGGCCGGCGGCTATCGGAGCCCGGAATTCTGGCTATCGGATGGGTGGGCGACGGTGCGCGAGCAGGGTTGGGAGGCGCCTTTCTACTGGCTGCGCGACGGCAGCGGTTGGTCGCTGTTCACGCTCAGCGGCCTGCGCCGGCTGAACCCCGCCGAACCTGTGTGCCACGTCAGTTTTTTTGAGGCGGACGCCTTCGCCAAATGGGCCGGAAAGCGGCTGCCGACCGAAGCGGAGTGGGAAACCGCCGCCGCGGACGTGCCAGTGTCGGGCAATTTTGCCGACCGCAGGCTATTTCACCCCGGCGCCGAGGGCGCTGTGGCGGCGGCGAACGACCGGCCGGTCCCGCGCCAAATGTTTGGTGACGTTTGGGAGTGGACTGCGAGCCCCTATATCCCTTACCCGCGCTTTCGCGCGGCAGCGGGCGCCGTCGGCGAGTACAACGGTAAGTTCATGTGCAATCAGATGGTGCTGCGGGGCGGCGCCGCCGTGACCCCGGCCGGACACGTGCGGGCGAGCTATCGCAACTTTTTCCCGCCCTCGGCGCGCTGGGCCTTCGCCGGGTTACGGCTTGCGGAGGACTCTTGATGATGGACGGCTCGCATTTCGCCTTTCACGACCTGGCCCCCGGCGAAGAGAGCTTTCGTGACGCCGTGCTGAAGGGACTCAGCCGGGCCCGCAAGGCGATTCCCTGCAAGTTTTTCTATGATGCGCGCGGCTCGGCCTTGTTCGAAGAGATTTGCCGGCTGCCGGAATATTACCCAACCCGCACCGAGATCGCGATCCTCGAGGAGAATGCGGGTGAGATTGCGGCGCAGATGGGCTCGCATGCTCGGATCATCGAGTTCGGCAGCGGGGCGAGCCACAAGGCACGCGTCCTGCTCCAGGCGCTAGACCGCCCGGCCGCCTATGTGCCGGTCGACATTTCGCGCGATCACCTGCGCGACGCTGCCGGCTCGCTCGCCGAGGATTTTCCCGAACTGCCGGTGATTGCCGTCTGCGCCGACTACACTCGCCCGTTCCGGCTGCCGCCTTTGCCCGGGCCGAGTGGCAAGCGGGTCGGGTTTTTCCCAGGCTCGACGATCGGCAATTTCGAGCCCGGTGCTGCCGAGGATTTTCTTGTCAATTGCGCCGGCATCCTCGGCTCGGGCGGCGAGATGCTGATCGGCGTCGATCTGAAGAAGGACGCCTCGGTCCTCGACGCCGCCTACAACGATCGGGCAGGGGTCACCGCCGCCTTTAACCTCAATCTTCTCGGGCGGATCAACCGTGAGCTGGACGGCGATCTCGATCTCGACCTTTTCGAGCACGTTGCCTTCTACAATGAAACCGAGGGGCGGGTCGAAATCTATGTCCGCAGCCTCGCCGACCAAGAAGCGGCCATCGCCGGCCGCCGCTTCGCCTTTGCCGCGGGCGAACTGATCCATACCGAATATTCGTACAAATACGCGGTGCCGGAGTTTCGCGCCCTGGCCGCGCGCGCGGGTTTCCGCCCCGTCGACACCTGGACCGATCCGGCCGAGTTGTTCAGCGTCCACTACTTCCGGCTCCGCTGAACCGCTTGTCACGTTTTGGGCTCTCGGCCCTCATTGGAGACGGCGGCGAGAAAGCCCGGCAAGTCGCGCCAGCCATAAGCGATCGCTTCGACCAGGCTGCCGCCGACGGGGATCGACTTGCGGATCGTTTGATGGCCACCAAGGCGCTCGTAAAAGAAGCGGCTCGGATTGTCGCGCAGCACCCAGACGATCGCGGCATCAAGGCCGGATGCAACCAAGCGTCGAAACAGTGCGATCAACAGCCGGCGGCCGATACCTTGATTCTGCTGGTCGGGTGCCACGTAGAGCGTGAATACCTCACCGGGAAAGTGCCGCTCGCTGCGGCTCGGTCCGCAACTGCCGAAGCCCAAGATCGTGCCCGCGGCATCGACCGCGACGCACACGTCGCGAGGCTCGCGCAGGATCGCCATGCGCCAGCCGACCTCGCGCCGGCGCTCGGATAACCCGACGAGATACGAGGCCGACAGCACACCGGCGTAGGTCGTGCGCCAAGTCTCGACATCGAGCCGGGCGATACCGCGTGCGTCTCCCGGACGCGCCGGGCGGATCGTGATCTCGTCCATCGCCCCACATTTTGCCTTGTTTCGTCGGCCGAGGGGAGAGCCATGTGGATGGGCGCTCGATCTGCTAGTATTGGGAAGTTACCGTTGCATCGGGAGCGCCATAATGCCCAGCGATTATTTCATGACCCTCGCGCGCTACAATGCATGGGCCAATCGACGCCTCTATCGAGCCTGCGGGCGGTTGAGCGAGAGCGAATATCTGCGCGACCGGCACTCGGCCTTCGGCTCGCTTCATGCCACGTTGAACCACATCCTGGTTGCTGACCGGGTCTGGCTC
The DNA here is from genome assembly GCA_963785565.1 of uncultured Alphaproteobacteria bacterium. Lineage (GTDB taxonomy): Bacteria > Pseudomonadota > Alphaproteobacteria > ATCC43930 > CGMCC-115725 > AP-15. Next base: position 26,720 of record CAWAVV010000021.1, read on the forward strand.
GCCCGGATCGAGGGCCGGACCCCGCCGGGCCTCGACCTCGAACAGATTCTCTACGCCGACTTGATCGGCCTTAAGGTCGCCCGCGTGGCCGAAGACGCGCATCTGCGCAATCTCGTCGCCGGTCTTTCGCAAGCAACGCTCGATCAGCCGCTGGTTTACCGCAATCGGCGAGGCGACCGCTTCCAAACGCCCCTGTGGTTGGTGCTGGGGCATATGTTCAACCATCAGGCGCATCATCGCGGCAAGGCAAGCGTGTTGCTGGCACAGACGGAGGTAGCGCCGCCGTCACTCGACCTAATCCGCTTCGTCCGGCGAGAAGAAGGTGCGACCGCCTGCTAACCTTTGGCGTCTGTTTGACGGGATGTTTATGATACGGGCCATGACGAGATCTTGGCGAACCCGGGTCAGCGTGCTGATTATCGCGATGCTTTCGTTGGTTCCGCCGGGGCGCGCGCAAACCGAGAAGAAGCAGCCGGCGACAAAGCATCCGGCCGCGACAACCCCGGCGCATCGGATCGGTGGCGTTGGGGCCTGGAACGCTTATTTCTACAAGGGGAAATCTGGGCGGGTTTGCTATCTCGCCGGTGCGCCGCAAAAAACCGAACCGGCAAAGTTTAAGCATAAGCCGCCGGCGGCGACGGTTACCCATCGTCCGGAAGAGAACGTCTTCAATGTCGTTAACTTTGACGAGGGCTATCTGCTGAAGGAGGGCAGCGCCGCGTCGGTCGATGTCGACGGCACGACTTTCGATCTGTTCACCAAGGGCGACGGCGCTTGGTCGCGCACTGCCGATCTCGATAAGACGATTGTCGAAGCAATGGCCAAGGGCAAGCAGGCGATCGTCAAGAGCATCTCGCAGAAGGGGCCGCCGACAACCCAGACTTATTCTCTTGCCGGCTTTGCTCAGACCTTGGCCTTGATCGACAAGGCCTGCGACGTTAAGCGCTAGCCATCTGGCGTGATAATGCCTCCCAGGCACTGCCACATTTGCCAATGATGTCGAGCGAGATCCCGATCACCAACCAGCGCCGCAACCTCGTCGGGGTCGGGCGCGAAGGTTTGGCGGCCGAGATGGCCGAGTTCGGCGCTGAACCGTTTCGTGCGCATCAGCTGTGGCACTGGATCTATCACCGCGGCGCTGCCGATTTTGCGCAGATGACCTCGCTGTCGAAGGTGTTTCGCGACAGCCTCGCCGAGCGCTACGAACTGCGCCGGCCGGCGGTGTCGCGCGCCCTCACCTCAGTCGATGGCACGCGCAAATGGCTGCTGCGCTTCGCCGACGGGCAGGAGGTCGAGACCGTCCACATTCCTGAGGAGGATCGCGGCACGTTATGCGTTTCCTCGCAGGTCGGCTGCACCTTGAACTGCACCTTCTGCCATACCGGGACCCAGTTGCTGGTGCGTAATCTCGCGACGGCGGAGATCGTCGGGCAGGTCATGGTCGCGCGCGATGCGCTGGGCGAATGGCCGTCGCCGCGGGACGATCGGCAACTCACCAACATCGTCCTGATGGGCATGGGCGAGCCGCTCTACAATTACGATGCTGTCGCGGCGGCGATGAAGATCGTCATGGACCCCGAGGGCCTGTCGATCTCGCGCCGCAAGATCACCCTGTCGACCGCCGGGGTGGCGCCGATGATCCGGCTCTGCGGCGCCGAACTCGCGGTCAACCTCGCCATTTCGCTGCACGCCGTGCGCGACGACATTCGCGACCACCTCGTGCCGCTCAACCGCAAATATCCGATCGCCGAATTGCTCGAGGCCTGCCGCGCCTATCCGGGCAGCAGCAACGCGCGGCGGATCACCTTTGAGTACGTGATGCTGAACGGCGTCAACGACAGCCCGGCCGAGGCGCGCGAGCTGGTGCGGCTATTGGCCGGCATCCCCGCCAAGGTCAATCTGATCCCGTTCAATCCCTGGCCCGGCGCTCCATACGAGTGCTCGACCGACGCGGCGATCACGGCGTTTTCCGACATTGTCTTCGCCGCTGGCTATTCCGCCCCTGTGCGCACCCCGCGCGGCCGCGACATTCTCGCCGCCTGCGGCCAGCTCAAATCGGCGAGCGTCAGGCTCCGCCGCGGCGAGCGCGAGCGCACCGCGCTGCCCGCCGCGTAGATACCGCCCTCGGCCCATTTCCGTGCTCTACCCGCTGATCGGAGGCGCGCTCGCCGCCTATAGTGGCATCCTCGGCAGCCTATTTCTGTTTCAGCGGCAGCTGCTCTACCGTCCTAACCGGAGCCGGCCCGCGCTTGCCGATTTGGCCCTGCTTGGGGTGCGCGAGGTGGCGTTGACGACCGAAGACGGCCTGTCGCTGCTCTCCTGGTATCTGCCGCCGCGCGCCGGGCGGCCGGTCATCGCCTATTTTCACGGTAATGGCGGGCATATCGGCTACCGTGCCGAGCGGCTGCGCCGCTTCGCCCGCGAGGGATACGGGGTGTTACTGGCCGAGTATCGCGGCTATGCCGGCAACCCGGGCACTCCGTGCGAAGCCGGGCTCTATGCCGATGCCGAAGCGGCGCTCGCTTTTCTCGCGGTTCAGAAGATCGCGCCGAGCCGGCTGGTGCTGTGGGGCGAGTCGCTGGGATCGGGGGTCGCCGTTTATCTGGCCGCAAGACACCCGATCGCAGGGGTAATTCTTGAAGCCCCGTTCACCAGCGTCTGCGCCGCCGCGCAGCATCATTACTCCTTCCTGCCGGCCGCCTTTCTGGTGCGCGACCGGTTCAACTCGCTCTCGCGCATCGGTCAGATCGGGGCGCCATTGCTGGTCCTGCATGGCGAGCGCGACATGATCGTCCCGGTCAAGCATGGCCGCGCGCTGTTGGATGCGGCAGCAACACCGAAGGAGGGCTGGTTCGCGGCTGAGGCTGGGCACCAAAACCTCGCGCAATTCGGCGCGCTCGACGCTGCGGTCTCGTTCATCGAGCGACGGCTTGCCTGACCGCCGGAACTCGTTGCCGCAGACGAGAATTTCGTCGATTAGTGCGGCGTGGTCGATGGAGTGGGGGACAGTGCGATGCCCGATGCGGTGAAAAAAGTTGTGCTGGCCTATTCGGGTGGGCTCGATACCTCGGTGATCCTGCGCTGGCTGCAGGAGACCTATCACTGCGCGGTCGTGACCTTCACCGCGGATCTTGGCCAGGGCGAGGAATTGGAGCCGGCGCGCAAAAAGGCCGAATTGCTCGGCGCCGCCCAAATCTTTGTCGATGATCTGCGTGAGGAGTTCGTGCGCGATTTTGTCTTTCCGATGTTCCGCGCCAACGCCCTCTACGAAGGCGCCTATCTGCTCGGCACCTCGATCGCCCGGCCGCTGATCGCCAAACGCCAGATCGACATAGCGCGCGAGGTCGGGGCCGACGCCGTCGCTCACGGCGCCACCGGCAAGGGCAACGACCAAGTCCGTTTCGAGCTTGGTTATTACGCGCTAGCGCCTGATATCAAGGTTATCGCCCCGTGGCGCGAATGGGACCTGACCTCGCGCACGCACCTGCTCGACTACGCCGATCGGCACCAGATCCCGATCGCTCGTAACAAACGCGGTGAGGCGCCGTTTTCGGTCGACGCCAACCTGTTGCACGTCTCCGCCGAAGGCAGAGTGCTGGAGGATCCGTGGACCGAGCCCGAGGAATTCGTCTTCAGCCGCACCGTCGCCCCCGAAGCCGCGCCCGACACGCCTGAATATTCCGAGATCGCCTTTGAGCGCGGCGATGCGGTCGCGATCGACGGCGAGCGGCTCTCGCCCGCGGTGTTGCTCACACGCTTGAACGCGCTCGGCGGTCGGCACGGGATCGGCCGGCTCGATCTGGTCGAGAACCGGTTTGTCGGCATGAAATCGCGCGGCGTCTACGAAACACCCGGCGGCACGATCCTGCTCGCCGCGCATCGCGGCATCGAAAGCCTGACCCTCGATCGCGGCGCGGCGCATCTGAAGGACGAGCTGATGCCGCGCTATGCCGAGCTGATCTACAACGGCTTCTGGTTCTCCCCCGAGCGCCGGATGCTTCAGGCGCTGATCGACAACAGCCAGGAAAACGTCGAGGGAGTCGTGCGGCTAAAGCTTTACAAGGGCTCGGTCGGCGTCGTCGGCCGGAAATCGGCTAAGAGCCTCTACAGCCAGGCCCACGTCACCTTTGAGGAGGACGCGGTCTACGACCAGCGCGACGCCGAAGGCTTCATCAAATTGAACGCCCTCCGCCTCCGCCTCGCCGCCCGCCGCGGTCGGTAGACGCCGCCAAACAGCTTCACGCCGCGTCTCGGACGGTGACGTCGAGACGCTTGCCAATCACGCGCAAGGCCTGATCAATGTGCTCGATCGCCGAGCGGTGGTTCAGGTCGAGAAGCCGGTCTATCTGGGGGCCATGCCAGCCGAGACGGCGCCCCAACTCCGCCTTGGAGACGCCGGCCGCGCGCACCGCACGATAAAGCTCGACCTTGGCAATGGTGAGTGGCGGCAGCCGAACGATCCAGGGGCTCAGCTCGGGCGAAGGCGCGACCATCTGGGACGCCGAGCCAGCGTTGCAGGATACTGTCGGCCGATCGGGGAGCTCGGACGACGCTTGAATATCGCCGCACTCGACGATGCTAGCAGCTAGCGCCTCTTCGATCGCCGGGTCGGGCGCGACGGAGGGCGCTGCACGATCTCCGCCAGCCCCAAATCTTGCGGCGAGCGCCTCTAAAATCGCCTGCTGGGGTGTCATCGAGGGGGCCGGGATATCCTCACGAGCGGGCGATCGTGAGGTCGGGGCAAGCGCCGTCCTCGAGTCGCGTCGGACGGCGCGATGCCCGAATCCGCATGAGCCTCCTCGTCTTCGCCGAGGAGGTGGTGACCTCCGGCAGGTCCGGGCATGTGACGAGGACGGTACCGTTCTCGTCGGGTGTGAAGGTCACACGGTACATGAGCGTCGCTTCGCCGAAGCCATTAGTCGAGATCCAGATCCTTTTTGATTTTGTTGATCAGACCGGCACCCAATTCTTTGCCGCTGCCGTGCATCGGGAGATTGCGAACGACCGGCCGTGACGCGGGCCGATAGCATCACCGTCAGATGACCGCTCCCGCCCTTGCTAAGCGAGTTCGAAGGTGCGACCTTCTTGGCCAGCCGTCTCCGCACATTCGCGAACGATCGCCAAGATATAAGGCCAGGTATCGCGGCTAGATCTTGACGATCGCAAAATGGGATCAGTTCGGAAGTCTCGGGCTGATTCATCGCCCTTCCGCTGCGCGTCGAGCCAGCCGAGCATGATCCGGTTGAAGGCGTCGGGGGCTTCGACGTTGGGGAAATGGCGCATGCCGGCGATTTCTTCGTAGCGGGCGCCGGGGACGAGGCCGGCGAGGCGGCGGTTTTCGCTGGCCGGGGTGCCGGCGTCGTGCTCGCCGCAGACAACCAGAACGGGCAGCCGCAGCGAGGGCAGCCGCGGCACGAAGTCGAAATTGATGATCGCCGCCGAACAGCCGAGATAGCCGGCCGGCGTGGTCCCGACAACGGTGTCGCGCAATTGCTTCCAGCGGCCCGGATGACTGGCCTGAAACGCCGGGGTCAGATAGCGATCCATGCTGGCCTCGGCGATCGGCGCCAAGGAGTTCGCCTCGCGCACCGCCTTGATGCGCGGGCCCCAGACATCGGCCGCACCGGGCGGGCTCGCCGGGAGAGTGTCGCACCACAATGCCGAAATCAGCTTGTCGCCGTGTTCCAGCGCGAAGGCCTGGCCGATCATCCCGCCGATCGACAGCCCGATGTAATGCACCCGCGAAAAGCCGAGCGCATCGAGCACCGCCGCGACATCACCGGCGAGCTGGCTCATCGTGTAGTCGCCGGCTACCGGGTCGCTGCCGCCATGCCCGCGCATGTCGAGCCGCAGCACGCGGAACCCGGCCTGCAACAGCGCCGGCATCTGCTCGGCCCAGCTGCCGCCGTCCGATGCTAGAGAATGGGTGATGCAAACCACCGGGCCATCTTCAGGGCCGGTGAGATCGTAGTAGAGGCAGCGTCCTGCGAGCGGCAGCAACATGACAAATCCTCCATGTCAAAGGTTAATCGGTGATCTCACTCTAATCGTGCAACGTCTAGGGAACCATCACCCGCACTCCGGTAAAGATCGGGTGGGCGAGATAGAGGACGGCGTAGAGTAATAGTGCCGCGACGGGCCGCAACACCCCGATGTCGCGCCAGCGCAGTTGCGTCCGCCCGGTGACGAGGGCGGCAAAGGGAATGTTCGAGGTGACATCGGCGAGCCGCTGCCAATGGCTGCCGAGGGCGAGGCGTTTTTTGCGGTCGATCAGGACCGTGCCGCCAAAGGCCAACGCGGCAATCAAGCCGAAGAGCCACACCGAGGCGAGATCGCCATTCGCGGTCAGGTGGCTCAGCGCCCACAGCCCGACCGCCCACATCACCGGATGGCGAGTTACCCGCAACACACCGGGCGCCGGATCATCGGCTCTTGACCACCGCTCCATGCCGACTGCGGTCGGATTGGCGGTCGTATAGCCGGCGACCAACAGCAATGTCGCCAACGGCATGACCAGCACCGGGACAAGCGCCACCCACCGCGGCAGCACCCACAGGACGATGGCCGGCGCCCGCGCATAGGCCATTACGAACCAGGCGAAGGTCACCACCGCGGTCAGCGAGTAGACCAACAGAAACCCTTGCTCACCGAGCTGATCTCGCAACGATCCGCGCAATCGCGTACTCGACAGCAAGGTATGCGACCCGCAAAAGGCGACGCCGGCGACAGCGAGAGAGACCAGGGCATGGTCCATCCCCCCTCCCGCCCTCTCACAGGCCTGGCAGGACCGCGATTAAAGCGCCGAGCCTGTCCGAGAGATCTTGCGGATCGCCGGCGACGCTTACGGTCTTGTGCCGGCTGGTCGTGCCGGCGACGATTGCCAGGTCGCGGCGGGACAGCTGCCAAACCCGGGCCAACAGCTGCAGCAACGCCTCGTTGGCGCGCCCCACCTGTGGCGGCGCGGTGACCGCGGCTTTGATCACGCGCTTCCCCTGTGCCGTCGCGGCAACGCCAAGCACGCGGTCGGCCTTGGCCCGCGGCGTCAGACGGACCGCCACCAAGAGGCCGTCCTGCCCCGGAGTCAGCGAACCCTCAGGCAAAGTATTCGAACATCAGGTTGCGGGCGAAATACAGCAGCAGAATCAGGATCACCGGCGAGATGTCGATCCCGCCGAGGTCAGGCAGTACGCGGCGAATCGGCCGCAGCACAGGCTCGGTGACGCGCCACAGAAAATCCCCAACCATCGCGACGACGCGGTTGTGCCGGTTGACGACACCAAAGGCGACGAGCCAGCTCAGCACTGCCTGGATAATCAAGAGCCAGATGTAGATCGTGATCACCGTGTCAACGAGGTTCAGGAACGCATACATTCGAACAAAACCTCGGCGGCAAATGACGCCGCGACCGTAGCGTTAGCCGTCGGGGTCCGCAAGCAGAGCAACACGGCGCTCCTGGCCGAGAGGGCAGCACAAGCGGGGGGCGCGCTTGACAGGGAGGACCGCGCTCACCATAGTCTGCCGCACCCGGCAGACAGTTCGAATCACGCGATGGGGCCGTAGCTCAGCTGGGAGAGCGTCGCGTTCGCAATGCGAAGGTCAGGGGTTCGATCCCCCTCGGCTCCACCAATCCCATATGATAAAAATCAGGATATACGAATAGGTTGTACGTTCACATCGCGGCTCGCAGATGACGCCGCCGAGCGACATCACATAAATCTCGGTCTTATCCGGCGAGACATCCAAAGCAGCAAACCGAGGTTGATCGGACATCCGGGTCATCTCCATCACGCGAGCGCTCCGGCTGGTGCTAGGATTAGTGGCCTATGCACCGATCACAAGCTTAAGTTTCTTTGCCAGTTCGTCGCGCTGATAGGGCTTACCGACGATATCCAGATTGTCGGGTAACCCGTGCTCGAGACTGAGAGCGGCTGCAGGGTATCCCGAGGTCAGCAGCACCTTAAGATCCGGCCGAACGTGGCGCGCCCTCGCCGCCAGCTGGGCGCCGTTGACGCCTCCGGGCATGACAACATCCGAAAACAAAAGGTCGATCGGTTGGTCGGCTGCTAATATTTCCAGCGCCTGCATGGCGTTGGCGGCGGTCACGACCTGATACCCGAGCTTCCTGAGAATTTCGGCTGTGACGGCAAGCACTTCGTGATCGTCTTCGACAACGAGGATCGTTTCTCGACCGCCCACCGGCGGCAATGACCCAGTTTCGACCTCGGGCGCCGAAATGCTGGTTCGATCAGCTGATTGGGGCAGGTACAGCTTGACTGTCGTTCCGACACCGATCTCGCTATCGATGTTGACGTGGCCACCCGCAGTTTTCGCAAATCCATAGACTTGGCTCAGGCCTAATCCTGAGCCCCTACCGAACTCCTTGGTCGTGAAGAACGGGTCGAACGCTCTCGCTAATACAGCTGGCGTCATCCCTGTACCAGTGTCGCTCACGGTGATCATGACATAGCGCCCGGGCGAGATCTCGGGATTATTCGCTGCGTGGTATTGGTCGACGATCACATTCGTTGTCTCGATCATCATCCGTCCACCGGCCGCCATCGCGTCCCGGGAATTGATCGCGAGGTTGAGAATCGCCAACTCGAATTGCGCCGGATCAACCTGTATTGGAGCGAGCACCGGACTGAGCATCGTTACCACCTCGACCTGCTCGCCGATGACCCGATGCATCAGGTGTTCGACATTAACAATCAGCTGGTTGAGGTTGATGATTTGAGGCCGGCTGATCTGCTTCCGCGCATAGGTAAGAAGCTGGCTAACAAGGTGCCCGCCTCGTTGCGCGGCGTCCATTGCAGCCTGCGCAAGCCGCTCGATCGTCTCGGTATCGCCATGAGCGCGCTTGATGAGTTCGAGATTCCCGATGATAACCGTCAAAAGATTGTTGAAATCGTGCGCGACTCCGCCGGTTAGCTGACCGATAGCCTCTAGGCGCTGGGCTTGGGCGAGTTCTTCGCGCGAGGCCGCGAGCAGTGCATTGCGTTCCTCGGCGACTTCGATAGCCGCGTCAAGTCGGCCAGTAAGTCGGCTCGCCTCGAAGAGTAGAACAACAAGCACGATGCTCGCGGCAACTACAGCATATAAATGGCCAGCAGCATAGCCAAGATCCGAGCGTCCGGCATTGATTATGGTGCTCAGTATTACATCTGGAATATAAGCGAAGATGACAACCACAAGCCACAGATCGATTATGGAATATGGGAACCGCATCATTAGAAATATCAAAGCAGTGAGACTGAAGAGCAAAACCGGTGCGTTTACGACCAACATGGCGGATGTATGGTCGTCGCCATGCACAATCCGGGGCAAAAGCGTCTGGCCTCCAGTGGCGAGGAGAAACAGCAAGGAGACGCCTGCTACGGCGCCTAGGGTTACCGAAATGATACAAAGGCGCGGGTCGGCGGGCGATTGCCCGCGCGTGCTGTCGCGGCGCTTCAGCAGCGCGTAGCAGATCACGAAGAGGGGAAAACCGGCGTTGCGGAAGATATCAAGCCAGGCGCCGGTCTGAGCGCTCGCACCAATCAGATCGCCGTTCGCAATCGGACCTGGGGAGGCCAGCAGGTGCGCGGCCGCCATGAGAGCGGTGAATAGGTATCCACCCGCAAGAAGGAGAACGGCGCGAAGTCCTGATCTGCTGAACCCAACGAGCAGAAGACCCGCCGTCACCAGATTATTCAGAGCTATAACCGAATCAAAAATGGGAACAAAGGCGCTGATACGCGGCAAAATAACACGAGCAAACGGGATGATCACGCCGAACGAAGCAACTAATAATATAATGCAAGCGAGCGCACATCGCTTAGCAACAGGTCGCGCCGGGGCGATAGAGAGAAATGTACTCGAGTCTTTTGAGAGGTTGTGCTCGTTCATGTCCCCGATACCTGCCAAAACTGTTCCGATCAGGCTGAGGGTTGCGCCGTGCGCAGCATCCGGGCGCCGCGTTGATATCAGTGAACGGTTGCCACCGAGCCGTTTTTCCACCTCACCTTCCAGAAGACCTCCGTTCGGGCCGTCTGGTAAAGGCCGAAAATGGTGTAACTGCGGGCCTATGGGGGCGCTCGTCAGGAACCGACCGGGCCCGACCCGACGATGACCCTCCGACCGTCGGCAGCAGAGCGCCGACAAAGGCCATTCCCTAGGCTTTGACCAACCCGCAGGGGTTGATCCCAAGCCGACCTCGACTGCAGCCGGTGGTGCAGCCTAATGACCGAGGGTGGGCGGCGAAGTCCGATCAGGTCTGATCGAGCCAGAAAATGTCCTGGCGGACGACGTCGTAGACGCCGAAATAATCCTTGGGGTAATAGCCCTTGAGGCGGCTGACCGAGACGTCGTTGATGCGTTCCCAGGCGACCGGCAGCACCGGTATCTCCTGCTCCATGATCGCCTCGGTCTTGTGCACCAGGGCGAGGCGTTTGGCGGGATCGACCTCGCGGTCGATCTGATCCAAGATCCCGTCGAACTCCTTGTTGTCCCAGAAAGAATAGTTCTGCGGTCCGCCAGTGCGGTACCAGGCGTTGAAATAGTCCGACGGGTCGAGCAGAGTCGAGACGATGGCGCCGATCGCCAGGTCGAAATGGCCGCTGGCAGTGTCGTCGAACCAGACCAATTCCACGACGGTGCGCAAGTTACATTTAACGTTGAGTCCTTCCTGCAGCATCGCCTGGATCGCTTGCGCCCACAACTTGAAGCTGGCGACATCGCGGACCAGGAAATCGAGCGGCTCGCTGAGGCCGTCGGCATGCCCGGCAGCGGCCATCAGCGCCTTGGCCTCCTTGAGCGCTGCTGTGGTGTCCGACTGGTAGCCGATGCGCTTGAACAATTCCTCCTTCGGCGTGGCAAACTCCGAGAATGGATAGATGAAGCCGCCGACCTGCATCGGCGTCACATCCTTGACCACATCGATCAGCGCCGGCCGGTCGAACGCCAGATGCAGCGCGCGCCGCACGCGTGGGTCATCGAGCGGCTTTTTCTTTTGATTGAGCCATACCCCCTGGATCACGCTCTGATTGAACTGGGCGGTGCGCAGGCCGGGCGTTTCCTTGGCCTTACGCGCGGTCACCGGGTCGGTGATGCGGATGTAATCGGTACGGCCCGACAGGATTGACGAGCCAAGCTCGGTTGAGAACGGCAACGCGTGATAGAACTCGATGCCGTCCAGATACGGCAGCGGGTTGTTCCAGTAGTTCTTGTTCTTCTCCATCACCCAGACTTCGTTCTCGACGCGCTTAACGCTCTTGAACGGGCCAGTGCCGGGATAGAACTCGACCTTGCGCAAATTGTAGTTGTTGTCTTCGAGGGTCTTCTTGCGAACGATGATGTTCCAGCCGCTGGCGATCGCGGACATGATGAAATTTGGCGGGCGAGCCTCGGAGAGCTTGAACTGGACGGTGTATTTGTCGGGCGCCGTAATTTCGCTGACCGCCCGGAACAGGACGCTGCGAGGGATGCTAACCCCGTGCGGCGGCTTGGAGATGCGGTCGAATGTCGCCTTGATGTCCGCGGAGGTCAGCTCGGCGCCGTCATGGAACTGCACGCCCTTGCGCAGCATGAAGGTATAGGTCTTGCCGTCCTCGGTGATCTCCCAGCTATGCGCGAGGTCGGGGATGATCGTCTTGCCGCTGTCGCGCGGGTCGCGCCGCACCAAATTGTCGAACATGCAGCCTTGCGAGCCAATATTGTTTATCGTCCCGGATTGATGCACGTCGAAATGCGGCGGGCGCATCGTGATCCCGAAGCGCAGCACACCGCCCGATTTGGGGTTGGGCTCCAGCGCGGCAAGCTTGAGTTTCGAGCCGTCCATTTCATAGGGGACCTCGGCCATCGCCCAATCCGGTCGCAGCCCATAGGCCGCCGCCATTACCGCCGCGCTTCCCTTGAGGAAATCGCGCCGGTCCCACCGCGATCGCGACGAATTCGACCCACTCATGAGGTTCCTCCCCGCCTTGGCTCTTTTCCGGATTGATCGCGGCATGCTCTAATCTCGGCTGCGACCGTCGACTCGATCAACAAGTAGCACAGCGAAATCGTCGGAGTCACTTTTTGAGTCAGGGAGTTTCGTTCGGGAGAGCGGCGGAGAAATCCGGGACTGCGCCTGGCAAGGCGGTTCTGGAGATCGACAATCTCCGCACTCATTTTTTCACTCAGGCGGGGGTGGTCCGGGCAGTCGACGGCGTGTCTTACGCGGTGCGCGCTGGCCAAACCTTGGGTGTCGTCGGCGAGTCGGGCTGCGGCAAGAGCGTCACCGCGCTGTCGGTGTTGCGGCTTGTCGCCGACCCGCCGGGGCGTATCGTCGGCGGCAAAGTTCGTTTTGGCGGCGCCAATCTGCTGGACCTCAGCGAAAGCGAGATGGAAGGCATCCGCGGCAATGAGATCTCGATGATCTTCCAGGAGCCGATGACCTCGCTCAACCCGCTTTTGACCGTCGGCCGACAGATCGGCGAGGCAATCGCCGTCCATCAGGGGCTCTCGGCGCGCGGGTCGATGAACAAGGCAGTCGAGATGCTGCGCCGCGTCTCGATCCCCGAGCCGGAGCGGCGCGCCCACGCCTATCCGCATCAGCTTTCGGGAGGTATGCGCCAGCGGGTGATGATCGCCATGGCGTTGTCGTGCAACCCGCAGGTGCTGATCGCGGACGAGCCGACGACCGCGCTCGACGTGACCATCCAGGCGCAGATCCTCGAATTGATGCGAGAGCTGCAAGAAACCTTCGGGACCGCGATCATCCTGATTACTCACGACATGGGGGTCGTCGCCGAGAACGCCGATCGGGTGGTCGTCATGTATGCCGGGCGCAAGGTCGAGGAAGCAAGCGCCCGAACGCTGTTCGAGCAGCCCGGACATCCCTATACGCGCGGCTTGCTCGAACTCGATCCCTAAGCTCGACGTCGCCGCTCACGAGGATGCGCACCGCACCCGTCTCAACGAAATCAAGGGGATGGTGCCGTCTCTCCACAATTTGCCGGTGGGCTGCACCTTCGCGCCGCGTTGCGAATTCGCCACCGACCAGTGCCGTGCTGCGTATCCACCTTTGCTCCAGCATGAGCCGGATCACCTGATCGCCTGCTGGCACGCCGACAAATTGCTGGCGAGTCCGGCATGAAGGCCGCCGCAGCCAGCGGAGCACAGCCCCTAATCGAAGTGCGCGATCTCAAAAAACACTTCCCGATCATCAAGGGGGTGTTTTCGCGACCGGCCGGTACGGTTTATGCCGTCGACGGCGTGTCGTTTCACATCGACCCGGGCGAGACCCTCGGCCTCGTCGGCGAGAGCGGCTGCGGCAAGTCCACCGTCGGCCGCACGTTGCTGAAATTGCTCGAGCCTACTGCGGGACAGATCATCGTGCGCGGCGAAGACATTTCGCGCAACGATCATGGGCGGATGCTGCCGTATCGCCGGCAAATGCAGATGATCTACCAAGACCCATATGCGTCGCTCAATCCACGTATGCCGGCGGGCGAGATCGTCGGCGAGCCGTTCGTCATCCACTCTGTCGCCACTGGCGGCGAGCGGCAGGATCGGGTCGCGGCGCTGTTCGAACGGGTGGGTTTGCGGCCGGAGATGATGCACGCCTACCCACATGAATTTTCCGGCGGGCAGCGGCAGCGCATCGGCATCGCCCGCGCCCTGGCGCTGAGCCCCGAGTTCGTTGTCGCCGACGAGCCGGTGTCAGCGCTCGACGTGTCGATCCAGGCTCAGATCATCAACCTGCTGATGGATTTGCAGGACGAGTTCAAGCTGTCCTATCTGTTTGTCGCCCACGATCTGGCGGTGGTCGAGCACCTTTCGCACCGCGTGGCGGTCATGTATCTCGGACGCATCGTCGAGCTGACCGACAAGACCACCCTGTTCGACACGCCTCTCCACCCCTACACGGAGGCGCTGCTGTCAGCGGTGCCGATCCCGAAATATTCGGCGCGAAGCCGCAAGCGGGTAATCCTCAAGGGCGATGTGCCGAGCCCGATCAACCCGCCCGCGGGCTGTCACTTCCACACCCGCTGCCTCTACGCGCACGCGCGCTGCCGCGAGGAGGCGCCGGCGCTGCGCGAGGTGAGCCCGAGCCATTGGGCCTCGTGCCACCTCCACGATGGCGGCATCAAATTCCCGCTGGCGCCGCCGGTGGGGGATCAAGGCGCCTAGACCGCGCTCCGGAGCCGCGGATCGAGGATGTCGCGGATGCCGTCGCCAAGCAGGTTGAAGGCTAGCACGGCCAGTGTGATCGCGGCGCCGGGGAACAACACCAGCCACCACGGGGGCACGAGGCCGGCGTTGAGGGAATCGGCCAGCATGTTGCCCCAAGTCGGGGTCGGGGGCGGGATGCCGACCCCGAGAAAGCCGAGCGCCGCCTCGATGACGATCGCGACCCCGAGATGAGTCGTCGCCAGGATCAGGTAGGGCGCGACGCATTGCGGCAGGATGTGCCGCATCATCACCCGCAGCCGCGACGCGCCGAGCCCGCGCGCCGCCTCGACATAAGGCATTTCTTTGAGCGACAGCACGACCGCGCGGATCACCCGTCCGCCGAACGGAATCCGGGTGATCGCGATGGCGACGATGACTGTGCCGAAACCGGCGCCAAGCGCCATCGCGATCGCCATCGCCAGGATCAAATCGGGGAAGGATTGCAGAAACTCGATGATCCGCTGGCTTATCAGATCGAAGCGGCCGCCGAGAAATCCGCTCGCCAATCCCCACAGGGCCCCCAGCGTTGTGCCGAACGCCACCGCGCCAAGGGCCACGGTCAGCGAGGCGCGGCCGCCATAGATGACCCGACTGAGTACATCCCGGCCGATCTGGTCGGTGCCGAAAACATGGCGCTCGGTGGGCGGTTTGGTCATCGCCCGGAAATCTGATTTGAGCGGGTCGTAGGGCACCAGTTCTGGCGCGGCGACGGTCACGATGATGATCAGCGCTGCGATACACCCCCAAAAGGCCGACATTGGCGAGCGCCGGGCAAACAGCCGCAAGCCGCGGCCGATCCGCCGCAGCGTGGTCGGCCTCGGCCCGCTCGCGATAGCGATAGCTTCGAGCGCGAGTGGGCCCTCGGGTTCCAGCGCGGTCATTGATAGCGGATCCTCGGGTCGAGCCAGGCGATCGTCAGATCCACGAGGATGTTCAGAAGCACGAAAATGACGGAATAGAGAAACACCAGGTTCTGCATCACGAAGACATCGCGCTCATAGACTGCGGTGAACATCGAATATCCGAGCCCCGGGGTGCCAAAAGCGCGTTCCACCGGGATCGAGCCGGCGAGCACGAACCCCAGCAAGATCCCCGATAGCGTGATCACCGGAAGCAGCGCATTCGGCAGCGCGTGGCGGCTGATCACCGGTCGGCGCGACAACCCCTTGGCGCGAGCAGTGCGTACGTAATCCTCGCGGATCACCTCGAGCAGGCTTGAGCGGGCCATACGCGCGATATAGGCGGCTTGCCCCAAGCCCAGCACGATCGCCGGACCGACAATGATCTGCAGATTGGCGACCGGGTCGGTGAACAGCGAGGCGCCGGCCAACGGCGCCTTGTAGCCGAACACGAACAGCAGGAAGAGGACGATCAGCATCCCCAGCCAGAACCCCGGCACCGCCAGGAAGAAGATGCTGAGGAAACGGGAGATGTTATCAGCGATACTGTTAGGCTTGAGCGCGCTGACGATCGCCACCGGTACGCCCACTATCCACGACAGCACGACCGAAAGTAGGGCGATCTCCGCGGTAAGCGGGCCCCGGCGCGCGATCATATCGCCGACGCTTTCGGCCCGGAAGAACGAGTGGCCGAGATTGCCGCTGGCAATGTCCCGCATCCAATGCAGGTATTGCAGCCACAGCGGGTCGCTCAAGCCGAGCTGCGCCATGTAGCCGGCCCGATCTGCCGCGCTCAGTTTGGTGAACCCCTCCATCCCGAATATGGCGACCAGCGGATCACCCGGCAGGATGCGCAGAATCACGAAGACCAGCACGGAGACGACGAAAATCGTCACCAGCCCGAAAGCCAGCCGGCGCACGATATAGCTGTACATGGCACGGATACCGGAGTCGGACCAAGGCGGCTGGATTCTCCCCCTACCTATCGGAGTTTTCCGCTAGCGCCTAGTGAAGATATTTTGCCGAGCGCCTGAGTGGCCGAGAGGTCAGACGGTGAGAAGAGCGGTCATCACCTGAGAATTCCGAAAACGTGCTAACCTCGCTGCTCCGGGCGAGGCCGCGCGGTGCGCACAATTCGGGGAGGATCAGCGATGCGGCGACTGCTTGGGACCATCGTTGGAGGGATGCTGCTGCTGTGGACCATCACGGCGTCTGCCGGCGATGTCGTCAAGGTTGGGCTGATCGCCTCCTACACCGGCGCCTTTGCGACCTGGGGCAGCCAGTTTCAGCAGGCGGTCGAGGCCTATCAGGCGCTCCACGGCAACACCGTCAAGGGGCCGGGCGGCGAGGAGATCGAAATCCAGTTCGTCTACCGGGACACGGCGAGCCAGGGTCCCGACAAGGCCAAGCAACTAGCCGAAGAGCTGATCTTGCACGACCGCGTCAAGTTCCTCTGCGGTCTAGAATTGTCGCCCTACGCGATGGCGCTCGCCGATATCTCGAAAGAGGCCAAGGTGCCGGTCGTCATCATGAACGCGGCGACCGCCTCGATCACCCGCATGTCGCCCTATTTTGTGCGCGTCAGCCAGACGGTGCCGCAGGACGTCGCACCGCTCGGCCCTTGGGCGGTCGCGCACGGCATCAAGCGAGTCTACACGATCGTTAGCGATTATGCGCCCGGCTATGATGCCGAGAAGTACTTCACCAAGACCTTCAAGGCCGCCGGCGGCGAGATCGTCGGCAGCGCGCGCACGCCGCAGCAGGAGACCAATTTCTCGGCCTATATGGAGCGCGCGCTGCAGGCAAAGCCCGACGCGCTCTACATGTTCCAGCCGGCCGGCTCGCCTTCGGTCGCCTTTGTCAAGGCCTATGTCGAGCGCGGCTTGAAGACGGCTGGCATTAAGCTGCTTGGCGGCGGCGAGACGCAGGAGCTGTTCCTGCCCAATTTCACCGACGACATCGTCGGCACGGTCACCAGCATGCATTACACCGAAACCAACACCAACCCGGCCAACCTCGAACTGCGGGCGCAGCTCAAGAAGATGTTCGGCGACAAGGCGGTCCCTGACATTGCCTCGGTCGCGGCATGGGATGGCACGATGCTGATCCAACAGGCGGTGGCGGCTCTGGGTCCTGATGCCGACGGGCTCAAATATGTCGACTTCATGAAGGGCAAAAAGTTCGACAGCCCGCGCGGGCCGGTCGAGATCGACCCGGTCGAGCGCGACATCATCCAGAATATCTACATCCGCCGCGTCGAGAAGCAAGATGGTAAGCTCGTCAACGTTAATATCGGCGAAGTGGACATGGTAAAGGACCCGTGGAAGATCGATAATCCGCCGAAGTCGAACTGACGATCTCGCGCCCATCTCGGCCCGTTTTCTATAGTCCCAGCTGACGGATGCTCTCCTTTGCCTTGACCGTACTGTTGGACGGCATTTCCTATGGGATGATCCTGTTTCTGATTTCAGTCGGGCTGACGGTCACAATGGGCCTGATGCGCGTCGTCAATCTGGCACATGGCGCATTCGCGATGATCGGCGGCTACGTCGCCGGTTATCTGACGCAACGGGGAGGGAATTTCTATCTGGCCGCGCTCGGCGGCGCGGCAGCGGCGGCGGCGCTCGGAGCGATCGCCGAAATGACGATCTATCGCCCGCTCTACCGCAAGGGCGAGCTTTCCCAGGTGTTGCTGACGGTCGGCATCGTGTTCGTCGCAACCGGCGCGATCACCGCTATCTTCGGCGCCTTCCCCTATCCAGTCGTGTTCCCTGCCTATCTGACCCGGCCGATCGACATCGGCTTTCGCGAGTATCCGGCCTACCGGCTGTTTCTGATCGCGGTCGGCGCCACGATTGCGGCGGTCCTGTGGCTCGTGCTCGACGGCTCGACCTATGGCGCGAAACTGCGTGCCGCCGTCGACAACCCCAGCATGGCGCGCGCCGTCGGAATCGACGTGAACTTGCTGTTCACTAGCACCTTCATCATCGGCTGCGGGCTCGCCGGGCTTGGCGGCGCGATCGGCTCCGGCATCCTCTCGCTCGAGCCGGCCTATGCGTTGAAATACATCGTCTTGTTCCTGGTGGTCGTGATCGTCGGCGGTGAGGGAAGTTTCGCGGGCTCGTTCGTCGCCGCGATGGCTCTCGG
This sequence comes from uncultured Alphaproteobacteria bacterium, assembly GCA_963785565.1. GTDB lineage: Bacteria > Pseudomonadota > Alphaproteobacteria > ATCC43930 > CGMCC-115725 > AP-15. The sequence continues at coordinate 44,959 of CAWAVV010000021.1, forward strand.
GATCATCGACACATTGGGCAAATACTTCGTGCCCGAGGCGGCGGCCTATCTTCTCTATGCGGCCGTCTTCGTGCTGCTGTTGTGGCGGCCGCACGGCCTGTTGCCGCCGAAATCGGCCGCATGATCCGCAGCCGGCCTGGTCTCGCGGCACTTGGGCATGCGTTGCCTTGGGCGATCGCCATCGCCTATTTCTATGTCGCCCCGAATGACCTGAGCTTTGGCACCCAGGTCATGATCTGGATCCTGTTCGCGATGTCGCTCGACCTCGCGCTCGGCTATGCGGGCATCCTGACCCTGGGGCATGCCGGCTTTTTCGGGGCCGGCGCCTATGCGGCTGGACTGTTCGCGATCCATGTCTCCCCCGACCCGATCCTGGGTCATTTGGCGGCAGTCGCCCTCGCCGCGGTGTTCGGCGCGATCACCGGGGCGATGATCCTGCATACCACCGGGGTCACGTTCTTGATGCTGACCCTGGCAATCGTGTCGGTGCTGTCCGAATACGCCAATCAGGCGCGCGGCCTGACCGGCGGTGATGATGGGCTGCAAGGCATCAGGCTCGATCCAGTCTTCGGGATGTTCGAATTCAACATCTTCGGCAAGACCGCTTATGTCTACGCGGCCGTGGTGCTGTTCGGCTGGTTCCTGTTTGCGTGGCGCATCGTTCATTCGCCGTTCGGCCGCTCGCTCGATGGCATCCGCCAGAACCCGCGCCGCATGCGTGCGATTGGCACCCCGGTGTGGCGGCGCCTGCTTGCGATCTATACGATCTCGGCCGCGATGGCCGGATCGGCGGGGGCGCTGTCGGCGCATGCGACCCGTTTCGTTGGCCTCTCCGTTCTCGACCTGCTGACCTCGGGCATCGTCACGGTCGCGCTGATACTCGGCGGCACGCGGCGGCTCTACGGCGCCTTCGTTGGCGCGACGACCTATTTCGTCGTGCAGGACTGGAGCGCGAAGATCAGCCCGTTCTTCTGGGAATTCGTGGTCGGCGGCATGCTGATCGTGACGGTATTGCTGCTCGACGGCGGACTCCTGGATCTCGGGCCTGCCGCCTTGCGGCTGCGCGATCGCTGGCGCGCGGGCAGGGAAGAGAAATGACGGTGCCGCCCACCCTGTCGGTTCGCGGCCTCTCGAAAAGCTTCGGTGCGCTGGTCGTCGCCCAAAGCATCGACCTCGATCTCATGCCCGGCGCACGCGTCGCGTTGATCGGGCCCAACGGCGCCGGCAAGACGACGTTCGTCAATCTCCTGACCGGCTTTCTCGCAGCCGATAGTGGCACGATCGCGCTGGCGGGCGAAAACGTCACCCACCTGCGCCCCGAAGCGCGGGTCAAGCGCGGACTGGTGCGAACGCACCAGATCAGCACATTACTCGTCGACAACACCGCGCGCGACAACGTGGCGATCGCGATCGCCGAACGCGAGGGCTTTGCCTGGCGGCTGTTGCGGTTCGGCAAAGAATGGCGCCGCTGCCGCGACGAGGCGCAGCAAAGGCTCGACGAGATCGCGATCGGTGGCGTCGCCGAGCGCTGCGTCTACCAGCTGCCGTATGGTGAGCAGCGGTTGCTCGAAATCGCCATCGCGCTCGCGCTGTGGCCTCGGGTCTTGCTGCTCGACGAACCGGCGGCCGGCGTTCCGTCGTACGAAACCGATGTCATCCACCAGGCGCTTGGCCGCCTGCCAGCGGACATCGCGATCCTGATCATCGAGCACGACATGGATGTCGTGTTCCGCTTCGCGTACGAAATCGTCGTGCTGGTGCAGGGCCGGATGCTGATGCGCGGAACGCCGGAGGCGGTTTCCGCTGATCCGCGCGTGCGTGCCGTCTATCTCGGCAAGACCGCAAGATGAGCCTGGGCATCGAAGTGATCGACCTGGTCGCCGGCTGGGGGCCGACGGTCGTGCTGGACGGCATCTCACTCGCGGTCCCGCCCGGAGGGACACTCGCTGTCTTGGGCCGCAATGGCGCCGGCAAGACGACGCTGCTGGCGACAATTATCGGGCTGGCGAACCACCGTCGCGGCGCGATCAGGCTCGGCGGCGAGCCGATCGACACCGTGCCGACGCACCGCCGGGCGCGCCGCGGGCTCGGCTATGTGCCGCAGGAACGCGAGATCTTCTCGTCGCTGACGGTCGAGGAAAACTTGGCGGTCGCCGCTCTGCCGGGTGGCTGGGCGCTGGCGCAGGTCTTCGAGTTGTTCCCCGCGCTCGCCGAGCGCCGCCGGGCGACCGGGAACCGGCTGTCAGGCGGCGAGCAGCAGATGCTGGCGATCGGACGAGCGCTGGCCGGCGGGCCGAAGGTGCTGCTGCTCGACGAGCCGCTGGAAGGTCTGGCGCCAATCGTGGTCGAGACGCTGTTCGCCGCGTTGGCGGCGATCCGCGATGACAGCGCGGTCACGATGGTACTCGCCGAACAGAAAGCCGACCTCGCCCTCTCCTTCGCCGAAGATGCCGTGGTGCTCGATCGCGGGCGCGCCGTTTTCTGCGGCAAGAGCGCCGAGTTGCAGGCGGACGAAGCGCTGCAACACCGCTTGCTGGCGGTCGGCGGGCGATGATCGAGGCGGCAAAACTTTGGGCCTTTAGCTGCGGCCATCCGGCCGCCGCCCGGCGACCGCCCTGGGTCGGAGATCCCAGTTCCCCCTAGCCGATGGAAGGCCCGGTCCTGGCATCCGTCGCCTCGGTTACTCGGATCGGCACACGAGGATGGATTCCGGTCCCACCAACTGCGCCGTTCAAATGGCCGAGACGCGTCGATGCCGAGTTCGGCGGGGCGCCGGGGCCGCAATGGGCGGAAGGCGAGGTCCGCGCGTTTCCGTCGCAGGCCCGGAGAAGCGCGGGGCAGGCGACGGGTAGGCCGACGCCGAACACGACAACCGCACCTGCCCGGCGGGCGCCATGGGCGTGCGACGACAGACCGAGAAACACCCGTTCGAGACCCTCGAGGCCTGGATGGGCGACACCCACATCTTGACCCGGACCCTGGACAGGGTCCGAGCCGAGATGAGCCTAGTCTCGGGCGGTCACAGCGGCGCCTGCCAAGCCTCCGAGCCCCGATGAGTGAACATGACCGGCTCCGCGATGGCCCCGCCCGCTCTCTCCAAGGCTGTGATCAGGCCCAACCGGTCTTCCGGCCTGACGAGAAACATCAAAAACCCACCGCCTCCGGCCCCCGAGAGCTTCCCGGCGAGAGCGCCATACTCGCGGGCTAAGCGGTGAAGCCGATCGATCCGCTCATTGGAAATGCCCCCCGCGGTCATCCTTTTGGCATGCCAGGAATCGTCAAGGATACGAGCCATCTCTCGGATGTCGCCGGCGAGCAGCGCCTTCTTCATATCAATCGCATCGGCCTTGAGGCGGTGCATCGCCGTGACCGTCGACGACAAATGCCCGATTAGGCCGGCGGCCTGATCACCAATGATTGCTGTCGCGTCGCGGGTCCGCTCGGTGAAGCAGATCACCAGCGAGGACTCCACCTCGTTCAGGATCTCGGTCGGCACCCTGAGCGGATTGACGATGGCCCTGTCCTTGCCAAAAAATTCGATGAAATTGACCCCGCCGAAAGCCGCAGCGTATTGGTCCTGGCGCCCGCCGGCGAGGCCGAGATCGAGGCGCTCGATGTCGAAGGCCAGTTGCGCGATGTCGTACTGACCGAGCGGCGCGCCAATGAGCGCGCGAAAGGCGTCGACGAGTGCAACGACCAGCGCCGAAGAGGCGCCTAGCCCCGAACCCAGCGGCGCATCGACGCTGGTCACAATCGTTGCCGATATGGCGCGGCCGCCGTTGTAGTCGCGCACCATCCTCTCGTAAACGCCACGGTGCAGGGCGAGCTCGGTGCTGGGCAGTTCGGGCAATGCCGGAAGCGCTTCCTCCCGGCCGAGATCCTTTGCCTGAAAAACGATCTGCCCGTCTTTGCGTGGCGCGATCGAGGCGAAAGCAAAGCGATCGATCGTTGCGTTGAGAACGACCCCGCCGAATTCCTCGCAATATGGCGACAGATCTGTGCCGCCCCCAGCGAGCCCGAGACGCAGCGGTGCCCGCGCACGTATCGTCCTATCGGCGTTCGAGTGCATCGTACTTCCCCAAAATCCTAGGCATCGTGCCGATTCAGCTCCGTTCCTGTCGCCAATTCTTCCCCTAAAACCTACTGCCAGTCTATCGTGACGATATGATCGGCGCCGGCCTAGCGTCAAGCGGCGCGAGCGCGGGGGATTCAGCTGGAATTAAGCTGCCGGAGGGTTGCGAGGTGAGCACTCTGAGAGACGCCGTGTACGAGTTAGTGGCTTGGGGACAGGGCCGCGCGCTCTGGCCTTCCGCCGCCTACGGCCTGATTGATATTGTCGCAACGGGTTTAGCGGATCGAGGCATTGCCGTCCCAGAAAGCTGCGGCGAACCGAACGGCGACTGGGTCGCAGATTTCTACGCCGCAGCGGTTGAACTAACGCGGCTGGATATTCCTGAAGAAGCGGCGGCGCGCACCCGGGACGGCCTGCGCTTAGCCCGGGACCACGCCAGCTATCATTGCGCGGCGGTCCAGCGAAGCTTAGGGGGTCTCGACCATTTGCGTGACGAGTGGGGCGCACAGATGCAATCGAAGATCCGCATCAGCGTTGCCGAGCTTGTCTCGCATCTGGCTGTCGGCTTCGCAATGCACGGGCGGGTGCCGCACTGTAGCGGGCCGGGACGTGCATTATTGACCGGCGCAATCGACCATGACGGGCCGGACCCGTACGTTCCACAGCGGCCGCCCTATCGCTACGCCGGTGCGCTCATGGCCGAAGTCCAATTGCATTTCGGTTTGCCGATTTTCGTCGATACTGTCGATGAAAGCGTTTGCCCAGACATCATTCGCACGGGCTGGTGGGAGCCTTGGATCGACGGCATCGTCAGGAAATGCGTTGGCCGCGGCGACGTCGCAGTCAATGTCGGAGCCAATGTCGGCTACCACACGCTGCTCATGGCCAACTGTGTGCAGGAACCCGGTCGCGTTTTCGGATTCGAGCCGAACCCGCGGCTGGTGCGATTGCTGCAGCGCTCGCTGAATTGGGGTGGGCTGCTCGCAATGACGACCCTTTTTCCGATCGCCGCGTCGAATGCAAGCGGGACGTGCAGATTTATTGCCAGCCACCAACACATGGGCGGAGGCAGGCTCTCGGGGGCTGCATTGCTCGGCAGCGCTGATTTGGAAGAGCTGTGGCTCCGCGGATTGCGTGAAAGTTATCCGAATTTTGACGAGGGTGATCTTGAAGCTCTGCTTTTGGCATTGAAACCGAAACCGGAGATTTTTGATGTGCACACGGCTCGTCTCGACGATACGGTCGGGAGGCTGACGCAAAACATCCACTTCCTTTTGATCGACGCAGAGGGGGCAGAGCCGTTGGTGTTGGATGGCGGCCAAGATCTGATCCGCCGTTCCCGCGATCTTGCCATGATCGTCGAATGGTCGAACGGTGTGACCTATGCCACATCGCCTGCGCAGCGGGCGCAGGCAGCAGCAACGATCGACTGGCTTGCGGGCGACGGGTTCAGATTCTACAGGATCGGCGGCGACGCACGTGATGTTTACGCGCGCCCAGCTATTCTCGAACCGATGACCGCCGACGAAGTCATCAATATGGAAGGCTACGGCGATCTCTTCATCTGCCGGCGGCCGGCGCGCTGACGAGACGCAGAGCCGCTTCGGCGCCTGGACAGAACCGATATCGATGCCCGGCGGGGTCTGCTACTCGAGAAGGTTGTTCGCGATCAACTTGTGCTTCGCCACCGAACCGTCGTGATAGGGCTCGCCGCTTCCCACGCCGCCCATCACGTTGCCCGTCATGACCAGCCGGCCGCCGAATTGGACCCGACGATCATCGGTGTAGTCTGCCAGCGCACCATCTTCGATGTCGACGGCGCATCCCGTCGTGCGATTACCGAGATTGCCCCAAACCGACGTGCCCATCATGTCGTCTTTGATTTCCAGCAAACCATAAGTCCGGGCAGTCGCGTGGATGGCGCAATAGGTGTTAGGGCGGCGCGCGCCGATGGTCAGAATCCGGTTGTTGGTGATGCTGACATTGCACCCGGCGCGGATCAATACCCCATCCCCGTCCACCGTGCCGCCGATCAGGCCGCCGTCGAGCCACACGCCATCCACCGCGCAATGGCCGTCCGATGCGGCGATGTCGACCGACGGCCCGCGCAACGCCGCGGTCGAGGCGCCGCCGTGAAATTCCAGATAGCGGCCGTCGCTGATGCAGATGTCGCAGTCGTGATCGTTGTTGATGTTCCAGCCGTCGAAAAAACGGATCCCCTCCGGCGGATGTCCGTTGCCGACGCTCTTCAGGATGTGGATGCCGCGTTCGCAGCTGCCGCCGATGAACCGCCGAAAAACCAGTTCGTTGGCTCCGTTGTCGATGCGCAGCGCTTCGGTGCCTTTCTCTTGCGGCGCGGCGCAGAAAATCATGAGGTCGTTGAATTGGGTGATCGAGACATGCTGAGACGTCCCAACGTAGCCGCCCAAGATCACGCCGATCCCGGTGTTGTAGAGAATTTCGACATCGGCGACCACGCTGCCTTCGATAAAATACAACACCAGGCCGTCATGCATCTCTTCGATCAACAGGTGGCTGATGTCGGAGACGCCACAGCGCATGCATCTGATCGCATCGGTGATCACGGCGGGGTTGCGCCGGGGAAACAACTGGTCGCCGGCAACCGCAAAGTCGCGCAGGTCGCCCGACCGGCCCGACCCGTCGATCACCAGCAATGTATGGGCGCAATTTGTCATCGGGCGCAAAAATGTGAGGTCGTTGCCGCTGCCCTCGATATTGACCGGCCGGTTGCCGCTGATCGTCACCGCGTCGCGCTCGGCGCAGCCGAGCTTGTAGTTGCCAGGGAGGAGGCGGACCGTGCCGCCCCCGGTCGCCGACAGGGCGTCCACGGCGGCCTGCAACGCCGGTGCGCAATCAGTCCGGTTGTCGGCCTTGCACCCCCACCATTGCGGATACAGATCGGTCTGGGGATGGGCGATCGCCACTCGACCGGGGCCGGCAAAGATCGGCGCCACCGGCATCGCGAGCGGGCTGACCGCCAGGGTCAGGGTCACGCCATCGCCGAGGGTCATCATCGCGCTTGGCGCGAACATGACCGGATGATTGAGCGCGACGCTCTTGCCGAAACGGCAATTGCCGACAACAACGACGGCACCGGCCACCGCCCGGTCGGCCGACGCGAAATCAGCGGAATCATCGTTGCTCCCGTCACATTTTGCACCATAGTCGCGAGGGTCCGTGCCCCCTATCCGCGCCGCCTTCGTCAGCGCGCCGATCCCCGCATCTCCCGACTGGCCGGCCGCTGGAGCGGCAACGCCCGTCATCGACAGAGACGCGACAGCTATCGCCAGAGCCAAAAACAGCTTACGGCAAATTGACATTCATCCTCCGGTCAAGTGCTTCCAATAGCAGCGGTTCAAAGCAGCTTGCGTCTCCGATGTCCAGCAGGATCGGATCAACCCACCAACGCCTGATGTCCTGCTCGGGCCTGATCACCCGCGAGAAGCACCCGCAACCCGGTCTCCGTCGCGAAATTGACCGCGTGGACCGCGAACTCGCGCGCGAGGACAAGGATCTGCGGGCCAAGCGGGTCGAGGGTGGGCTGCCGCGCGATCGGCCGGTTGCGGACGGAGGCGGGGGGAGCGATCGGCGCGCGCGCGAGAACATAATCGAGGTGACTGTTCAGTCCATCGACAGGAGCCTGGAAGCTCGCTGCGTCCGCCCGCCTCCGAGTGGCCTCGACGATGGCGGCCGATAGCCCGACGCAATGGACGAGGGCGGGCAGTGCCGCATGCGGTGGGACGCCTGCGGCCGGCGAGATGCCGAGGAGGCTTGCGACGCGGTGGAGCTGGCTTGCGGCCAGCGCGACAAGCGGCTTCCAACTCGTCGACAGCAAGGGACCGACGGCGAGTGTTCGCACTGCGCTGGCTATATCGTCGAGCCCGAGCGCCGACACCGCCCAGTCCGGCAATGACGCGAACCCGATGGCGGAATCCCCGGGGCGCCGGGCAGCGCCGAGATTGCAGATCACGAGTTGCCGGCGCAGGCTGGCGACCTCGAACCAGCGCGCCGGCGCGCTGGTCAGTTCGAGATAGGCCCGCGTCGCGGCGGCGACGGACAGCGCGCTCTGGTCGTCGATAACCATGATCCCGCTTGGCGCCAACAATACGCTGGCGTTGCAGACATCGGAAAAGGCGCCGCGCATCGAATGGTCGGCATCGATATGAATAAGATCGAACCGCTCCGCAATCGACGGGAACACCAGTTGCGTGTCGACCTGGCGAATATCGACCGAATGAACCCCGGACCGCCGTAGCAGCCGAACTGCGCCGGCGTTGGACCCGGGGAGATCGAGCTCGGCGTCGAGACCGACATAGCGTTCGAGACCACCGGCGCCGACCGCGATCGAATAGGCCCCATAGCCGCGGCGAACGCCGATTTCGAGCACCCGCCGTGGTCGCCAAAACGCTCCGTAGGCGGCGTAAAAATTGTAGCAGAGCTCGACCACGTTGCCGATCTCGCCACCGAAGTGAACGAGATCGTCCTCAACGAAACAATCGAGGATCGCCGGGAAGGGCGGCGGATCGCGCAGCGGCTCGGGTACCTCCATCGGAGGCGCCCAATGGGCTTTTTGGGATCCGGGCACGGGCATCGCATTGCGGGTTCCGACGGACCGCCATCATACCAAAGGCCAACGGCGGCTGCGAGACACCGTTCGTAGCTTGCCAGCAGTCGCGGTTGGCGGATAAAACCCGCGCACCGGCTTTCCAGGGGACGTAGTGTGACTTTCGCGACGCGCAACGATGATGTCTTTGTCCTGTCCGGTCCCGAGGTTTCCGTCACCGGCCCGATATTGCTGGTCGAGCATCGCAGCGAGGGCAGCCGGCCGGTTCGGGTCCAGCTGATCTACAACGCGGCGGCAGAATCGCGCGCCGAGGTCGAACTCACTTGGAATCCAATCTCCGAAGCGCGGGTGCGGCGCGGTGAGTTGGTCGATTTCACTGTGCGGCTGACGCGGCGGGGCGAGGTCAACGACGCGGATCGTCTGTTCATCCGCTTTTCCTATGATCCGCGCGATGCCTGGGACCCGGTCTTCGCGACAATCGGGGCGGTCGCCTTCCGCATCGTCGAGCGGGGCGATCTGCGCGCGGTAGAATTGTCACTCGGCTCGAACAATGCTCCACAGATCGCGATGCCGGTGCCGCTGCGTCCAATTTCCCACTTTGCCACGGGTTGGCGACCGATTGCCGAGCCGACGGATCCATTCCTCGAATTACGCCTTCATTTGAACGGAGCCGCGCAGCCAACCGAACTCCATATCGGCCGGTTGTTCGTGGGGCAGCACTACGACCCTTATACCTACAATCCCGCATACGAATACCTCGCGCATCTGCACGGCAAGCCTGAGTTTCCCCAGGAGGCGGAGGTCAAGGTAGAATTCGAGGCGCGGGTGCGCGCTGCGGTAGAGACCGGGGCAGTAACCCATACGCGGCCTTTCGTTTCGCCATTCTTGGTGATGCGCGAAGGGACGCCGCGGTTCCCGATGCTGATAGGCTCGATAAGTTCGCTTCACTGGTACGGGATCAATCCGCGCCACACATTGGAACGAGAGTATGGTATCGGTCCCGGGGAGATTACACTCGATTGCGGCGCCCATGCCGGTCAGATGTCGACCTATTTTGGCTTGGTCGCGGGCCCGACGGGCAAGGTTGTGGCCTTCGAACCGTTTCCGCAAAATTACTATCAGATCGAGGCTCAGGCCAAATTGAATGGGCTCGACAGCCTCACCTCTGTCCACGCCGGTGTTGGCGCGATTTCGGGCCGGGTGAGTGTGACCAATGGCCGGGAACTGACCAATGCGCGGAATCTGGCGGCGCCCGGGGAGGGAATTGCCGTTGTCCGGTTGGATGATTATCTCGACGTCAGGCCGACCTTCATTAAGATGGACGTCGAGGGTGCCGAGGTGGCGGCGTTGCGCGGTGCCCAGAAGCTGCTGCGTAAATGCAAGCCAAGGTTGTTCATCGAAGTACACACGCAATATCTCGATCGGTTCGGCCACAGCTTGGCCGATCTGTTTGCCGCGCTGCCGGGCGACATTTACAACGCGCGCTTTAAAGTGGCGGGGGTGGACCGCGACTGGCGCGTGTACGCGCCCGGCCTCGAATACGGGCTTGCCGGACCGATGTACGTGGAGGCGGCGGCGAAGTAGCCGCTCGGCACCGCCTCAACCCACCTTATGCCTACAGGCCGTCCGAGCCTGCGGGGCCGTGCGCTTACCAAGCGCACCGCAGCGTCCATCCGCCGGTCTCACGCGCTAAAAAATGTAGATCCAATCGGACAGAGCGCCATTCGATAGGCACGGACATCGCATCTTGGCTCTGAGAGACCCGATCGTAGCAAAGGCCGCAGGCGGCTGTGAAGGACACCGTTCGCGGCTTGCCAGCCCCCGCGCTTGGCAGATAAAACCCGCGCATCGGTTTTTCCGGGGGGCAGATTGTGACCTTAGCGACGCGCAACGAGGACGTCTTTGTCCTGTCCGGTCCCGAGGTTTCCATCACCGGCCCACTATCGTTGGTCGAGCATCGCAGCGAGAGCAGCCGGCCGGTTCGGGTCCAGCTGATCTACAACGCGGCGGCAGAATCGCGCGCCGAGGTCGAACTCACTTGGAATCCAATCTCCGAGGCGCGGGTGCGGCGCGGTGAGTTGGTCGATTTCACTGTGCGGCTGACGCGGCGGGGCGAGGTCAACGACGCGGATCGTCTGTTCATCCGCTTTTCCTATGATCCGCGCGATGCCTGGGACCCGGTCTTCGCGACGATCGGGGCGGTCGCCTTCCGCATCGTCGAGCGGGGCGATCTGCGCGGCGTGCAGCTGTGTTTCGGCTTGAACAATGCTCCACAGATCGCGATGCCGGTGCCGCTGCGTCCAATTTCCCACTTTGCCACGGGTTGGCGACCGATCGCCGAGCCGACGGATCCGTTCTTCGAATTACGGTTGCACCTGAGTCGGACCTGGCAGCCAACCGAACTCCGTATCGGCCGGTTGTTCGTGGGGCAGCACTACGACCCTTATACCTACAGTCCCGCATACGAATACCTCGCGCATCTGCACGGCAAGCCTGAGTTTCCCCAGGAGGCGGAGGTCAAGGCCGAATTCGAGGCCAAGGCGCGGGACGGGATGGGTACCGGCGCAGTGACTCACAGCCAAGCGTACGTCTCGCCGTTTCTGGTGATGCGCGAGGGAAAGACGCGGTTTCCAATGCTGATCGGTTCGGTCAACTCGTTGTATTGGTACGGAATTGACCCGCGCCATACGCTGGAGTGGTCGTACACTCAGCCGGGCTATATCGCCCCCGGCGATATTGCTCTCGATTGCGGCTCTCATGCCGGTCAGATGTCGACCTTCTTCGGCTTGATCGCCGGCCCCGCCGGCAAGGTCGTGGCCTTTGATCCGTTTCCGCAGAATTATTACCAGGTCGAGGCGCAGGCCAAGCTGAACAGCTTGTCCAATCTGGTTTCCGCCCGCGCCGGGGTCGGGACCAGCGCGGGACGGGTTCGAGTATCGAACGGGCAGCAGATGACGGCCGGGCGCGATACGCCATCGATAAGCGACGAAGTCGAGATCGACATCGTGCCGCTCGACGACTACATCGACCTCAAGCCCAGCTTCTTGAAGCTCGACGTCGAAGGTGCCGAGGTGGCGGCGCTGCGCGGTGCCCAGAAGCTGTTGCGCGCCTGCAAGCCGAAGATCTTCATCGAGGTACACACCGGAATGTTGGATCGGTTCGGGCACTCCCTGACAGACCTGTTTAACGCGTTGCCCGCCGACGTCTACGATGTTCGCTTCAAAGTAGAAGGTGCGGGCATGGCATGGCAGGCTTATGCCCCGGGTCTGGAGAAGGATATCACGCGCCCGATGCTCGTCGACGCCTTTCCGAAATAGCCGCCTGCAGCCGCCGCTCCCCGCCCCCGGCCATTAGCTTGAACGAGCGAAGCCGGGCGCCAAGCCCGGGCAATTCAGGCGGCAGGCACGGCCGCGGCGGAGTCCATCCATCGGCTTTGCGCGGATGGAAAAAGCGGATGAACTCGCGCGGATAACGCGCCAGTTCGATCAATTGTCCGGATTCGGTCAACCGATCGACCCAAGGTCCTACGCCGGGCGTGTCCGGCCGGCCGGCATCATCGATGCCGATGATCGTGTCGCGGTGCAAGAGCGGCCAGATCGCCGCGAGCACATCATCGAGCAGATTGTCGAAATCGAGGTCTAACCACACAAAGGCCAGTTCGCCGGTCAGCAGCGATGCGGTCTGGCGCGCGTCGCCCTTGACCGGTCGCACCGGGATCACGCTCGACCACCGCTGCAATTCCTCGAAGGAATTGTCGTTGTCGGAATAGGCGCCGACGCCGAGGGATCCTCCCGCCGGGTCGTTGATGATGTGGCCCTGGAAGGTATCAAAAGCATAGACTGTCTTGTCGAGCTCGAGCACCTGCAGGGCAAACGCGAATTTGATCGACATCGTGCCGCGGAAGCAGCCGAATTCGCAAACGTCGCCGCGGACATCAAGCGCGCGGAAAAACCACGGTGCGACGACGCGCAGGTCGCTCTCCGTGCGCAGGCGGGCGATGCGCAGCGGCAGCAGCCCGCGAAACGGATCCGCCGGCGCGGCGGGCTTGAACAGCGAGCGTAACGCGCGTGGCAGTCGCACCGGAATCGGCGACCGGCCGGCCTGCGATCCGGCGGCTGCGATGGAGTTCGGGCCTGGCATCGCCGCCATCGTTACTCCCAATCCACTGCGAACTCCCCGCGAAGTTCCACCAAATCCGCGGCCCGATGCCGGGCCAAACCTTCAATCCTTGTTGGCTTGAAAGAAGCGGATGAAATCTCCGGGACAGCGCGCGAGTTCGATTAGCTTGCGCGCCTGGGTGACCTGCTCGACCCACGGGGCCACGCTGGGCGTCTCGGGGCGGCCGACATCGTCGATGCCGATGATCGTATCTCGGCGCAACAGCGGCCAGATGGCCTCGAGGACCGGATCCATCAGTACGCCGAGATCGAGGTCGAGCCAGACGAACGAGAGTTCGTTGGTGAGGATCCTGCAGGTTTCGCGCGCATCCCCCTTGATCGGGCGGACCGGGATGATCGCCGACCACCTTTGCAATTCTTCAAAGGCGTCGTCGTTGTCCGAGTAGGCGCCGATGCCGAGCACGCCGCCCGAGGGATCGGCCATCAAAAAACCCTCGAACGTGTCGAAGGCATAGACCTGCTTGCGGCGTCCCATCGCCTCCAACAGGTAGGCAAATTTGATCGACATCGTCCCGCGAAAGCAGCCGAACTCGCAGACGTCGCCGGGAATGTCGAGGCTCTTCCAGAACCACGGGGCGATCAGGCCAAGATGGGCCTCGGTGCGAAACTGTGCCACGCTGCGCGGCAGCAGCGGACCAAGGGGTTCGAGCGGATTGTCGCCGGGACCGGGGGGCACGGAATTGTTCATGATTTCTGCCGCGACAGGGGAGATGGGAATTTCCGGCGGCGCCGCATGGGCCTCGGCCGCCACGAGGCGGGCGGTCGAAACCGCGGGGTGAAAGAAGCGGATGAAAGCGTGTTCGTCGCGGCCAAGTTCGACAAGCCGACCCGCCTGGGTCAGCCGTTCCACCCAGGGCGCGACGCCGGGCGTTTCCGGGCGTCCAACATCGTCAATAGCGATGATCGTGTCCGCGCGCAGCAAGGGCCAGATCCCATCGAGCACCGGCTCTAGCAGAACGTCGAAGTCGAGGTCGAGCATCACAAAGGAAAGCTCGCCCTGGAGCGTCGCCCAGCTCTGCCGCGCATCCCCCTTTATCGGCCGCAACGGTAAAATCGCGGACCAGCGCTCCAATTCGTCAAATGCATCGTGATTGTCGGCATAGGCGCCGACGCCCAGCGGACCGCCCGCCGGGTCGGCCATCAGAAACCCTTCGAACGTGTCGAAGGCATAGACTGTCTTATCGATCCCCAGCGCTTTAAGGGCGCAGGCGAATTTGATCGACATCGTCCCGCGAAAGCAGCCGAACTCGCACACGTCGCCGGGAACGGCCAAGGATTTTCGGAACCACGGGGCGATGACGCCGATATGCGCCTCCGTGCGCAACTCGGCGACGCTGCGGGGCAGCAAGGAGCCAAACGCTTGGGCGGGATCACTCCCGGCATTCTGCCAGCGCCTCAGATCCATGTTGTCGCAGAGCTAACCGTGAAAAACCCGGGCATCATAGCAGTTGCGGCTCCGTGCATCGCAGCGGCCGCCTCCGCTGTGCACCCTGTGTCCGCTGATAAGGGATCGCGCCGCCGCCGTCAAGCCAGAGCCGCACCACCGCGTGGGCGCGATTAGAAATCCGCGAGTTGGACCGCCGTCGATTCCGATACCGGAATGCGGTTTTCCGTTTTCGCGCCGCCCGATTTGGTGAGTTCGCGCAGCGGCTTGCAAACATGAAATTTTTGGTGATATCTCAATGCGAAGATGGGGCGGCAAACCCCGAACGGGCAGGCACGGCCGGCGGCGGGGTTCGCACCACCGGCGGGCGATTTTCCATCCAGCCGTGGGCGGATCGACGAGACGATGGATGACGACACATTCGCTGACCGGACTATAGAAGGGGATGCGCCAAGCCCTGAACCCTCTTCCGAGGCGTTCGACCAGGCTGGGTTCAAGGCGTGGATTGATCTGATTTCCTACGACCAGGAAGAAGGCCGGCTCAAATCGCCGCCCATCCCATTTGACGGCGCCGCCGGCGTCAACCGAGTCCTCGCCGCGTTGCGCGACGATTGTGCTCGCCAGGGCGATCTGCTCAGCAACCTGCTTTACACGATAGGAATATTGCCGGACCTCGTCGCCCAGAAGGCTCATGTGCTTCATCCGCGCCTGATCGAGCCCGTCGATCTCCACGAGCGCATCGTCGAGGTGCGGCTGCACTGCGATCTGGCGCGCTTCGCTTCGGGCCGGTTTTCCATCGAAGCCGGCAGCGGCGATCTGCGCTTCGCCCGCGATGTCATCTATGAGTTGTTCGTCCATTTGCGGGAGCGGTTGTGGCGGGAAGGCTTTCTCGATGTGATTCCCGGTGCGCAACGGAAGAAGGCAGTCGTCGTCAACGGTCGGTACCGAACCGGTTCGACCCGCGTTTTCAACGCCGTTATGGCGGTTCTGGACGCCGCTGGTCAGCCCTACAAAACTCTGGGCCGCGATTTCGGCCGAGTCGACATGGCGCTCGACTGCTTCAAGGCTGGCGCCTATGACGGCTATTGGCTGCTGCTCAAGTCGCATAACTGGATTCCATGCGCGGCAGATGACGACGTGATCACATTCTATACCGTGCGGAACCTGTCGGACGTCGCGGCCTCGGCGTGGCGGCTGTGGGAGCGGTCCGGCAGCCCCGAGGAAGCCGCCGATCCGACCAATCGGCGGATGCAGGGCGCCACCCTGATCGCGGAGCTCGGATTTCAGAAATTGCTGAATGGTTACGTCGCCAGGCAGGCGCCGATGATCACGCTGGATTACGATCGCTATATCGCCGACGAACGCGGGTTGATCGGCGACATCGCCGCCATCCTGCGTCTGCCGCTGACGCCTGAGAAGCTGGAGGCGGCAGCGCGCGAGATTGCTCCCGAGTACGCCAAGGCGGTATCCGACACGATGGACGAGGCCGAGCACCCGACGAAGCGGCTGGTGCGCCGCCACATCAGCGAGACGCTCGGCGCCAAGCATGCCGGGCTGCATGTGCTGCCTTCCTGGGTGATCAGGTATTTGCGGGCGATCGGCGAGTGGCCGTTGCCCGACAAGATCACCGTCTTTACCCCGGTCGAGGTGATCGCCGAACTCGTCGCCCTGCCTGCCGCCTGCGAACTGCTTGCGCCCGGCGAGCTTATCGCGGCGTCCGAGGTTGCCTACCGCAACAGGAATTTCGTGCTCGCGGCGCAGGCGATGAAGCGGCTCGTCGATCGGACCGCGCCGGAGCCGCGGCATTGGTGCCGCCTGGCAAATTTCCAGCAGCTTGCCGGCGATATCCCGGGCGCGATCGAGAGCTACCGTGCGGCCACCGCCCTCGACGAATCGTTGGAGATTGCCCAGGCGGGCTTGGCCAAGGCTCTGTTCGCGAGCGGCGAACCCGACGACGCCTTGGAGGCTATCGAACTACTTGCGCCCGGCGAGCTTGTCAGCGCGTCCGAGGTCGCCTACCGCAACGGGGATTTCGCGCTCGCCGTGCAGGCAATGAAACGGTGCGTCGAGCAGGTCCCATCGGAGCCGCGGCATTGGTGTCGCCTGGCGAGTTTCCAGCAGCTTGCGGGCGATATGCCAGGCGCGATCGAGAGCTACCGTGCGGCCGTCGCCCTCGACGGATCGTTGGAGATTGCCCGGGCGGGCTTGATCAAGGCTTTGATCGCGAGCGGTGACCCCGACGACGCCTTGGAGGCCGCGCGGCGGCAGGACGCCGCCGCCGGCGGTGCGCCGCGCGGCATCGCGAACTGCCCGCCACCTTTACCACGCCCGCCAATTCCGGAGGCGATGAGACTGCTGCGTGAGCTGGCCGCCGGCACCTGCGGCAGGGTGCCGGGTCCATCGGTTACTCGCCAGTGCGCTGGTCGAGGCCGGCGGGCGGAGAACGAGGCGATGGAGCCGGCGATCAGGGCGACCGAACGTCCGCCGCCGGAGCGAGCGACTGTTGGCACTTCGCGGCGATGAGTGGCCACATTCGAATTGGGCTACCCAGAGCGGACGCCTTCGAGTGGATCGCGCGGGCGGTGGCTGCTCGGGCCCCGAGGGAGCCCGGCGCTGTTGCTGGCCAGCAAGTATCCGCAGTTTGCGGAGCGGACTTCGCGGGCGCGGCCGAGAGCTGACCGCGCGGCGTTTGCCCTCGACGGGTCGCTGGAGATCCCAGCGGGCTTGGCCGAGGCCCTGAGCGCACATCCGGCAAGAGCCGAAGCGCCGGGACTTGACAGGGCAAGGCGGATCTGGCGTAATTTTAAGCATTCCGGAAGGATTTGTGAACCGCAAGCATGATCCAATTCGACCAGGTTGTTAAAAGCTATAAAGTAGGAAATGGTCATAACATTGTCCTGGATCATGTGTCCATCACATTTCCAACCGGTGGTCGGGTCGGTATTATGGGGGTGAATGGTGCCGGCAAGTCGACGATATTGCGGCTGATCGCCGGCTCGGAGGAGCCGGATCATGGAACGATTACCCGGGTTGGGAGAATTTCGTTTCCGGTCGGCTTCACCGGGAGCTTTCATCCAAACCTGACGGCGCGCGAGAACGTCGGTTTCTTGCCGACGTCTATGATATGGATCTCGAATACATAGTAGAGTGGATTGAAGATTTTGCAGAAATCGGGAAATATTTCGAAATGCCGATCGGAACTTATTCCAGCGGAATGGCCGCCCGGCTCGCGATAGGCACCAGCCTTGCTTTCGATTTCGACGTCTATCTGCTCGATGAGGTGATCGCGGTCGGTGACGAGCGATTTCAAAGGAAATGCCAGGAGGCATTCTCCGAGCGGATGGCAACGTCGTCGATGATCCTGGTGTCGCACAATCCGCATGCCGTGCGACAATATTGCACCAGCGGCGCGGTTCTGCATGACGGTAGGCTCGCTATGTTCACGTCGCTCGACGAGGCGATCGATGTCTACCAGTGGATCCTAAGGGGCGGCCGTGACGAATAGGGACGTCCAAGTCCAGCTCGATCCAGCCACACGAGAGATCGCGCCAAAACGGGGTGCCGAGATAGTCTTGAGCGACGAAGCGCTGCCGTTGTCGCCGCTGGGTCTTGCAACCGAACGTCCTCTGGTTTCGACCGTTACTGCGCCAAGGCGGCGTCGCAGTCGCGGCAAACTCATCTCTTTCCTGGTTTTGGTCGTGTTGCCCACGCTCGGGGCGGCAACATATTATCTCGCCATTGCCGCCGATCAATACGTGTCCGAATTTCGCTGCGTCATTCATACCGCCGACGGCGCCAAGGAAGCGGAGACGAGTGCGACGCACGCCACCGCCGGACAGTCGCAGCTCGTCCTCTATTCGAATGTCGCCGTCGAATACATCAAGGGAGAGGAGCTGGTTAATCAGCTGCAGCGGACCATCGACTTGCGCAAGATCTTTGCCAGCCCGCGTGCGGATTGGCTTGCCCGCTTTAATCCGAGGCCGTCGAAGGAGGAGTTGACGTCCTACTGGGGCAACATGGTCGATCCCTATTTCGACCTTTCCACCGGAACGATCAGTGTAACCGTCCGCGCGTTTACGCCAGCGGACGCGCTACGCATAAGCAATGCGATCATCGCTTCGACCGAGAAGCTGGTCGACGGCATTTCTCTGCAAGCGCGACGCGACGCCGTTCGCGTCGACGAAGAGGAGGTCGCAAGCGCCGCCCGGAAATTACATGACATCCACTCAGAGATCCTCGACTACCGAAATCGAGTTCAACTTCTCGAACCGAAACAAGAGGCAGACAACAGGTTGGGCCTACTTGGCAAACTCCAACAGGATTTGTCCGACACCAATACGACGCTGGTTACTCAGCGGCAGACTATGTCGCCGAACGCCCCGACCGTAAAAGCGCTGAACCACCGAATTGTCGCGCTGAAGCAGCAGATAGCCGCTTTGCAGTCCCAGCTGACGACACCCTCCGGCTCCACGACCAAAGCGATGAGCCAGAGCCTCGGCGGGTTCGAAGCGCTCGATGCGCAGCGCCAGATTCAGGAGCAATACTACGCCTCGACCCTGGATACGCTGAGCCACTCGCGGGAGACGGCAGATCGGAAAATGGCTTACCTGTCGGTGTTCGAGCAACCGAACCTTCCCGGAGATGCCGACCTATCCGAACCGCATGAAAGCGATCGGCTTAACCTTTATGGCGGCGCTCGGCGTGTGGATCATGATGACCCTCCTTTACCGCTCGGTGCGCGATCATATGTAGACGCCGGGCGGTGGACGACCCGGCAACAACAATCCCCGCGCCTTCCAGATCCTGCGGCCGTATCGGGGAAGGCCGGTCGCACCCGGAGATGAACGTGGTGATGACGAACGGCGAGACGATACTCGTCACCGGCACTGCGGGCATGATCGGCTCGCATCTGTTCGAGGCCTTGGCGGGGGCTGGAAACTCGGTCGTCGGCACCTACTTCCGTCCGACCATACCGCTCCACGAGATCGTCGGCGCTGATCGGTTAATTGAGCTGGATGTACGCTATTTCGAGCCCTTGCGGCGGCTGCTCGCCGAGCATAGGCCCGCGATTATCTTCCATCTCGCTGCCCAGAGCCTGCCCACGCTGTCGTGGGAGCGGCCGTGGGAGACGATCGATACCAATGTATCGGGCACGATCAATTTGTTCGAGGCCGTCAAGGCAGCGAAATCGGGCAATGCCATCTACGACCCGGTCATCGTGGTGGCGTGCTCGTCGGCCCAGTACGGCGCCAGCATGACACCCGAAAACGTGCCGATCCACGAAGAGGCCCCGATGCTGCCGCTGCACCCCTATGGGGTCAGCAAGGTTGCCCAGGATCTCCTGGCCTTTCAATACTGGCGGAGCGACGGGCTTCGCGGCATCCGCGCCCGCATCTTCAACACAACCGGGCCACGCAAGCGCGACGATGTAGTATCCGATTTCGCCCGGCGGGTCGTGCGGATTCGGCATCGTGGCGGCACGCTGCGCGTCGGCAATATCGAGACTCGCCGCGCCATCCTCGATGTGCGCGACACGGTCGCCGCGCTGATCGCGCTAGCCGAGAAAGGGGATCCGGGTGAGGCGTACAATATTTGTGCCGATCGCGCCTATCCGGTCGGCGAACTCGTCCATGTCCTCGAAAGGCTGACCAACCTGTCGCTGGTATGCGAACCCGATCCGCTGCTGATGCGCCCGACCGATGAGGCCGTCATCTTCGGCAGCAACGCCAAGCTGAGCGCGGCCACCGGCTGGCGTCAAACAACGAGCCTCGATCAAACGGTTGCCGCCGTGCTCGATTACGAGCAGCGTCGTCTCGACGCCGAGACCTCGACCGGATCGGGTTGACCCGCCGGTTCCTGGGGCCGCCGGACGCGGGCCGAAAGCGCGAGACGCCGACTTGCCGAATTAGAGGGAACGCAGCCGCCGCCGCAATGCTCGCTCGAGGGCCAGGCCGATGGCGAGCCCTCCCAGGGAGATTCCGACCGCGTACGGCTTGTTGACCCAAGGCGACGAGTATTGCGGGAAAAAGCGCGGTGCGAAACCATTCGATGTTGACCAGCATCGGGTTCCATACGAGGATATCTCTGACCCGTGGCGGCCACATGCTCGGGAATGAAGAAGACGCCCGAGAGGAAATACAATAGTCGGCCCCAAGCCATGCCAAGCCTTCGTGACCGATGGGCTGAGATTGTTTAATACCGCTGCAATCGAGCCGAGCCCGACGCCGAATAGCCAGGCACTCAAATACGCGAATATCGCTGTCGGGATGCTCGGCATTCCCTGTCCATACCCGAAGATGAAAAACAATATATAGACTAGGGTGGTCGTTGCCCCGCCGATAAACAGTTCGGTGGTCGACAACCGCCAGGAACAGATCGGTACGGCGGATACGCGGCACCAGCAGCAACGATCTGTATACTCGCCGAAAATATTTAGGCTATGCGTCACGACATGTAAAACGATGTAAAGCGGCAGGACGCCGGTCGAGTAAAAAAAGAACAGATTGTTGCCGAGCGGCGGCATTCCGCGGTTGAACACGGTCAAAACAAGCCCGAGCATAATCACTTGAATTAGCGGCTCGATAAACGAGGAAAGCAGACCGAGGCGCGAGTGCATGGTGCGATAGGAAAGATCCCGCGCCACCAGAGCCATGACGACCCGCTCTTGAATGCGCGCCGCCTCAATAAAATCCCGCAATTCATCGATCGCCCGCTCGGCTTCGCGCCGCGTCGCCGATCTACCGCTTCTACGCGGCAGCGGCTTGAACGTCGTCGGGCCGAGCTGCGCCGTGCCGTCCTCCCGCCGCAACACCGTCGCTTGTAGCGTCAGCCGCATTTCGCGGATGCCGGAATCGTCGGGGAATAGCTGGCCGGCGTTCCGCAGAACTTGGATCGCCTGGTCGAGACGTCCGAGCCCGTTTAGCAGATGCGCCTGAGCTACAAGCAAGGGGGAATTGCCGGGATCGAGCGCGACCGCTCGATCCATCCATTCGATCGCCTGCTCGCGGTGCCCCAGAACGTTGGCGAGGGCCGAGGCGTTGTACCAATATTCGCTGGCGTCGGGCCGTAATTCCGTAGCTTTGCCGGCGGCGGCGAGGGCCTCCTGGTAGCGGCCGGTTTCCGCAAGCGCCGCGCTGAGCAGCCGGTGGACCTCAGCATTTGCCGGATCGCGCGCAGCGACATTACGCAGCATCGGCACGACTTCCCGAAACCGGCGGCCGCTGCACAGGATGCGCGCCAGTAGCAAATGATTGGCAGTGGTCTCCGGATAGGTTTCCCGGGCTCGGGTCGCGGCGGCGACCGCCTGCTCGAGAAGGCCCATCTGATAGGCCAATTCCGCTTCGGCGCGGAGCGCCTGTTCCGGCGGCTCCGACACCGCGTTGAGCCGATGAAAGATCGCCAACGCCTCTTGGGTGTCGCCCCGCGCGCGCAGGAGCGAGCCGATCATCACGCTGAGCTGCGGCAACTCACCGCAGGCAATCTGGTGCTGGCGCGCCACGTCGAGCGCGCCATCGAAATCGCCGGATCTGACCAGCAACTCCCGCAATTCGTGATAGGCGACCGAGAGCGAAGGGTCCGCCGCGATCGCTCGACGGAAATACGTGTCGGCATCGACCGTGTTGCCCGCGACCTGGGAACACTGTGCGAGCCGGCACAGATGCGAGGCGTCTTCCCCGCCACGCGCGACTAGCATCGCCATCGCCATCGCCGCGGTCGCAAAATCCTCGTTGCGATAGGCTACCTCAGAGGCGACCAGCAGGTCGCCGTCACTCAGCCCTGCGGCGACGTCGGCGGCCAACACGCCGCGAATTGCGTCGATCGGCGTGTCGAGCGATATCGGGGAAATGTTCGAAGGCACGCGCCGCACCCGAATTCGCCGTCAACCGGCCCGACGCCCTGATCCGAATGTCCGCGGCACCGCCGACGGCCTCGAAGCGGTGTTCGGCACCGGTCAACTCTCCAGCAAGTTGCGGTACGTTTCCACCATCCCAGCGGGATTATAGCATTTGAGCGCTCGTTCGCGGCTTGTCGTTAAATGCTCTTCGACAAGATGAAACCGCTGCAGCGCTTCAGCCAATTCAACAAAATTTCCGATGTTGAAGAAAGCCATCGAATCCGGAAAATATTGATTCATCTCGCGGAATACTGGGGCATTTGAGAATAATGCTCGCGTTCCAAACTCGATCGCCATTGTCGCGGGTCCGGACGCGCTCTGCCCCGATTTGGTTTTTATGTACGGATGAACCGCATAGTCTATCGCAGTATAAAGTCGAGTCATTTCGTCGTCGCTTACCTGCCCAACGAACTGAATACGGTTAAGGATTCGATCGTTCGGCAGGAAATATTTAAATTCCGATTTTGGGAACAGGTCTTGCTTTATTTGCATTCGGTCGAGATCGATGCTGGAGGAGATCTCGCCGAATTCATTGTTGAGCCGGGCTGTCGTCGAATGGTGGCCGTTGAACTGCTGCTCAGGCAAAAGGGAAAAAGCCAATATCTGGCCGAGATACGCGCCAATGTCGCGATCGGCCTCCACTGCATGCGGGTGTTCGCCGCCGATAATCGCAAGTCGCCAATCATCCGGTAAAAATTCGAGCGCCTTGATCGCAGTCAAATGCCCCTTGTAGGACGACAGGAACCCGAAAACGCCAATGTAGCGGTGGTCAGGATCAAGGCCGAACTGTTGCAACACCGTGCCGCGGTTCGCCGACGCTTTTATCTTCGCGACTTCCCCCTGATCGAAATAGGTGATCGGATAATTGCTTATCCTAGGCAGGTCAAACAGCCTCTGGAGTAGGATCTGGTCCGCTCGGCAAAATGTAAGGACGTGGACATGCCGGGCGCGGGCCACATAGCTCCAGAAACGAGTGGCGTATTTCATGATCGCCTGCGAGCGCAGGTTCATTTCAATCGCCGCCGCTCGCCATTGTCCGGTCAGCGCGTTGATCACCGCATCGAAATAGCTAGGGCGGAAAATGCCGCGGTGAAAGCCGTGGACGGTGACGATGGCGCGCTTCGATGCCTTCAGGAGACGCTGGACGCGGCCGTACGACTGACGTGCCTGCGAACCGTACAGGCCCGGCTCAAATTGCAGCAAAACCGCATCGTAATCGCAGATCTCCCCGGCGATCCGGGCAATCTCCCGGTCGCCTTTGCGTCGCATTGCCCCGGATCCACTGATGCGCAACAGCGTTACCGGCAGTCGCTTGACGTCGACCTGAAAGCCAGAATTCGACAGGTGTTTAAGAAGCCGAGAGCTGTAAAATGCTGCGCCACATTCCTCTTGGTAGCTCGAGACGATAGCCAGCCGTCTCACTGTGCCCTCCTCCACATGCAGAGTATCTCTTGCTGGACGTCGCGGGAGCCAGACGATTTTCAATCACGGCGTCGTAGGGAGCGTTCTTCAGGTGCGATCAAGATCAAATGCCAACGCCATACTTCATATCACGAATCCACCTCGACCGCTCGCGATTTTACGCAGAGCGCCGGCCGATTTCAACAGCCCGCGCCCCGTTGCCCTATGGGCGTCGCCTTAACCGACATTCCCCGGATTCCCCGGCCATCGGGCGTGATTATGCGTCTCACCGACGCGCTGCGGCAACCAATTCGATTGCAACCGCCCCATTGGCAACCAAAATGACGGGGCGCTTGGCTTGCGGGGCTGGTACTTGAAGCCTTTCCGTACTCAAGACGCACTCCTCCCGCCATTTGTAACCCCACTGCCAATCATGGACCTCTGATGCCGGTGCGGGCGGTTCTCGAATTCGCGCGATGAGCATCAGGATTTCCCTGAACATCTGCCGCGGCACCGCGATTTCGGTCATCAGGATTGGATTCACGGCCGGTCGCGCGGGCGCGAGGCCGCCGAACGCCGTCGAACTGCGCCGATCCCGGCGCACGAGACCTGCAATCGGAGACGCAGCTTAAAAAATCGATTGCTCTTTTCGCGTGAACTTTCGGGGTCTCCCTCGCGGCGCTCGGGCCGCGCTCTACAAGTCCGCCTTCCCCCGGATCAGGTCCGGGGTACGGCGCGAGACGCGGAGCCGTCCCCTTTTCTCCCGCTCGGGGGGAGGGGACGATCGGCGCGTACGCACCACGTCCTTCTGACGCCTTCTGCGGTCACAGCTCTCTTGGCCGTGATCGTCGACGGCATCCGACGACGCCCTAATGCTGGATACCGCTCTCGTTTCGGCCGTATCCGTTTCGCCACGTTCGCGGAAACCATGTCATCCCGCAGACCGTGGCCCGGCCTCGCGGACCCGGCACGAACGGCGTTACTCCGCGGGCTCTAGTACCGGCTCGGCGCTGTTCCGCCGGGCCTCGATCTCGGCCGCCTTTTTTTCGACCAGCTCGACCAGGTGATCGACGATGTCCGTGTTCTTCAGACGGTGATCGGTCAGGCCGCTGATGTAAACTTGGTGGGTGCCATTGCCGCCGCCGGTAAAGCCGATATCGGTCTCGCGCGCTTCTCCGGGACCGTTCACGACACAGCCAATCACAGAAACGGTCAACGGCGTCGTGATATGGGCGAGCCGCTCCTCCAGCCGCTCGACCGTTTTGATCACCTCGAACTGCTGGCGCGCGCACGAGGGACATGAGATCACGGTGACCCCGCGACGACGCAAGTTCAAGGATTTGAGCATCTCGAAGCCGGCCTTGACCTCCTCGACCGGATCGGCCGACAGCGAAACCCGGATCGTGTCACCGATGCCGGACCACAGCAGCATCCCCAGTCCGATCGAGGATTTGACGGTGCCGCTGCGCAGACCGCCCGCCTCGGTGATGCCGAGATGGAGCGGATAGTCGCAAGCTTCGGCAAGCTGCTGATAGGCTGCGACGGCAAGAAACACGTCGGACGCCTTGCAGGAAATCTTGAACTCGAAGAAGTCGTTGTCCTCGAGAATTTTAGCATGGTTGAGCGCACTCTCGACCATGGCCTCGGGACAAGGTTCGCCGTAGCGCTCGAGCAGATCGCGCTCGAGCGAGCCAGCGTTGACCCCGATCCGCATTGAGCAACCATGATCCTTGGCCGCCTTGATCACCTCGCGGACGCGCGCGGACGAGCCGATATTGCCCGGATTGATGCGCAGGCAGGCGGCGCCGCTCTCCGCCGCCTCGATCGCGCGCTTGTAGTGGAAATGGATGTCGGCAACGATCGGCACCGTGGCTTGGCGCACGATCTCCTTGAGCGCCAGCGCCAATTCCTGATCGGGGCAAGAAACCCGGACGATGTCGGCGCCGGCGCGTTCGAGCGCCTGGACCTGCTCGACCGTCGCCTTGACGTCGCTCGTCACCGTGTTGGTCATCGACTGCACCGTGATCGGCGCATCGCCGCCGACCGGCACCTTGCCCACGTGGATCTTGCGGCAGCTGCGGCGGTGGATGTCACGATACGGTCTGACACTCATTATCGACCTCGCTCGGGTGATTTCGCAAACTGGCTTATAGTTGGTTTGGGCAGCGCACAAAAGGAGGGGCGGCGCTCAGGCGGCCTCAATTGTAAGTCGTGCTCCCCGCCGTCAGCAATTGGGGATCTAGCGCCACATTGCGCACAGCGCCGATTGGACCCAGAGACGGCGCCGGTTTGCCGTCGACCATGACATCGAGCCCGCCGGCATTGCCGGCTCTCATGGACAAGCCAGCCCGGTCTGGCACCCGATAGCTCTCACCTGGCTTCAGCACACCGGTGAACAGCACCGAGTGGTCGGAATCGCGTACCTGAATCCAACTGTCGGTAGTTGGCCCGCAAAACAATTCTCGTCGATCCATCGGCAGCGCCATAGGTCTGCGGCGTCCCGCTCTCCGCTTCGAGCACAGAGCCTGCCGCCGCATCTGCGCTGGTGCTCGGAATGTGCGGCACGGAGGCAGCAGCGGAAGTGGTTGCCGGAACGGGAGCGGGAGGCGTCGCTGGAATGCCGGGGATCGTTGCAGCAGCAGGCGGAGGGGACCCGCCTGGCGCCGCCTCCGCCTCGCTTGCCGCCGGCATCTCGGTGCCTGATAGGGGTTCCGACGGCGGAGCGCCAGCCTGCCCGGTGGTTGTCGCCGAGGTGGCTGGCGCAATTGGAGCCGGCGTCACCGAAGCCGCAGGTTTTGGCGGTTTTGGCGGCAGCAGCGTTGCCGGCACCTCGGTTACGCGCTCTGGCCGGGCAAGTTCATCGGTCGATAAATAGTACCATGCTCCGTATCCGCAGATTGCCAAGATCAGCGCCAGCAGCAGCATTGCGCGGCCCGGCACGCTGCGCTCGCCGAGCGGCATCGGGAACGAAAGATCAGGCTTTGCGTCGAGACCCGCGGCCTCGAGCCTAAAGCGCCGCAGTATCTCCGCGCCGTCGAGCCCGAGGTGATCGCCGTAGGCGCGCACGAAGCCGGCGGCGTAGGCCGGGCCAGGGAGACGATCGGGGCGTCCTTCCTCGATCGCGGCCAAGTAGGCCGGCTTGATCCGAAGCGCCCCTGCAACGTCGCTGAAATTGAGGCCGAGCGCTTCGCGCTGTTGCCGCAGCGCATCACCCGCAGAACGCGGGCCCGCTGGGAGTGGAACTTCGCCTTCGAATCCAATCTCCGCGAGAGGGGTCTTGATCCGCTGAAACAAAGCCATCGAACGGTTGCCAGAAACACATCTTAACCAAAGAGGCTTCTATTTGTCCAATCGCGCCATCGCCCACCCAACTCTTCACCTGCTATTCGCGAATCCGATAGCGGCCCATCGCGCGGCTCGCGTGACGGTTCGGATCGGCTCCGGCGCATAATTCGGCGGCGGGGCGCTGAGTTGGCTGGAGTTACAATGCGATTGCATGGTCGCGGGCATAGGCTTCGAGTTTTGGTCTGAGCGAATGGTCCGGCCTCGCGCTGATTTCGCCGATATAGTCCGCGACCGCAGCGGCATCGAGGCTGCGAATCATCATCTTCACCGGGCCGATTGCGGTCCCCGCCATCGACAATGTCCGAAAGCCGAGAGCGATCAGGACCATGGCCTCGATCGGGTTGCCCGCCATCTCACCGCACATACTTAGCGGCACTGCCGACGCACAGGTCTGCACAACCACTTCGCGCAACATTGCCAGCATCGGCGGGGACAGAGGATCATAGCGATCGGCGAGCCGCGGATTGCCGCGATCGCAGGCAAACAGAAACTGGAGCAAATCGTTGGTGCCGATCGATAGGAAATCTATCCGCCGGCACAGCGCCGGCAGCTGCCACAACAACGCAGGCACTTCGAGCATCACACCGATCTTGACCGACGCGGGTAGCACGCGGCCCTCGGCAGCCGCGTAGGCAAGCTCCATATCGAGCAACGCGCGGGCGCGTTCGAGCTCGGGAATCTCGGCGATCATCGGAAACTTGACCAGCAGATTGCGTCCCTCGGCCGCACGCACCAAAGCGCGCAGCTGCTCTCGCAACATCGCCGGCCGATCGAGTCCGATGCGGATCGCACGCCAGCCCATTGCCGGATTGTCCTCTGACGCATGCGGCAAATAGGGCAATAGCTTGTCGCCACCGATATCCAAAGTGCGGAAAACGACCGGCCGCCCGTCCGCCTGCTCGAACACATTGCGGTAGAATTCGGTCTGGTCCTCGATCGCGGGAAATGTGTCACGCAGCATGAACGGGATCTCGGTGCGAAACAGCCCGACACCTTCGGCCCCGGTTGCCGCCAATTGCGGCATGTCGATGAGCAAACCCGCATTCAGCAGAAGTTTGATCCCGATCCCGTCGCGCGTAATCGCCGGGGCGGTGCGAAGACTGTCGTAGAGCGTCCCGCGGCGGGTTCGCGCCTCGACCGCTGCCACAGTTGATTGTTGAACGTCCTGGCTCGGCCGAATCAGGATTTGAGCGTGATCGCCATCGAGTATGACGACATCGCCGGTCTCGATACGGTTTACTGCGCCGCCGACCCGACCGACGACGGGAATGTCGAGCGCGCGCGCGACAATCGCGACATGGGCGGTCGGCGACCCCTCTTCGAGCACCAGACCGATGACCCGCCTATGGGCGTAGTCCAACAGCTCGGCCGGTCCCATCGCGCGGGCCACCAAAATGAACTCCGGCGGCAATTCGGCCCACGCGGCATTCGGCGACCGTTTTGATAGATGCTGCTGTAGCCGGTTGGCGAGGTCGTCGAGATCGACCAAGCGCTCTCGTAGGTAGGCGTCGCTGATCTGCATCATGCGGGTACTGGTTTCGTCGCGAACCTTTTGCACCGCCGCCTCGGCGGTCAAGCCGCTCCGGATCGCATCGGCGATGCGCGCGATCCAGCCACGGTCGGCGGCGAACATGCGATACGCCTCGAGAACGTCGCGGTGCTCGCCGGCGCCGAGCCCCTGGCTGGCTAAGACCAGTTCGTCGACCAACTCACGCATCGCCGCAACCGCCCGCCGCAGGCGCTCGAGCTCGGCGGTGACATCCTCGGCGACAACCTGTCGGATCGCCAGCCGCGGTTGGTGCAGCACGGCTGGTCCGATTGCCAGCCCGGGGTTGAGCCGAACGCCGACCAACCGGACGGGGAGCATCCCGCCGGCCTGGCTCTGCGCGATTTCAAGCGGGTTGATAAGTTCGCCGCTGGCCGCGAGCTCGGCCACAATCATGGCGATCGTCTGCAATACCTCGATCTCGTCCTCGGCATAACGGCGCGAAATCCGGTTCTGCACAACGAGCACGCCAAAGACCCGGCCGCTCCGTATGATCGGAACGCCCATCAGCGATCGGTATATCTCTTCGCCGGTCTCGGGCCGGTAGGCGAAAGCCGGATGCGCCTGCGCGTCTTCGAGCGCCAGAGGACGCGCCGTCGCGGCGATCAGCCCGACAAGACCCTCGCCGACGCGAAGCCTCGTGCGATGAACGGCTTCCGGCCGCAGACCCTCGGTAGCAAATAATTCGAGCACCTCGCCGGCGCGCATGATGTAGACAGAGCAGACCTCCGCGACCATCTCCGCCGCGATGATACGAACGATAGTGTCGAGCCGGTCCTGCGAGTTGCCGGCGCTGGCCATAATGTCGCGGAGCCGGCGCAGCAGCCGGCGGATTCCGCTGACGCTACCTGGAACCTCATTCATTCCGGTGCGTTCCGCCGCCCGGATACGGCCTCCCCAGACAAAGGCGCCGGATGGCGAACGCGCTCGCTGCGGGCGGCGAGCACGTCTAGCGCCTGATTGATCAGTTCCTCCAGGATCTCGGTGCTGCTCTGTTCCCGCGTCACAAAACCCACGCTCTGCCCTGCCATTAGAGAGCCTGCTTCGACGTCACCGTCGATCACGGCACGACGCAGGGCGCCGGCCCAAAAGTGCTCAATTTCCAATTGTGCCGCTTTCTGCGACAACTCACCCCGCGTAAACTGGTCAATGATCTCGCGCTGCGCGGCGAGAAACCGCTCGGTTCCAAGGTTTGCGAGCGCCCGGACCGGGATCACCGGGAAACGAGGATCGAGCTGAGGCGACGTGACGGCGTCTCGCGCCGCGGCGCGGATGAATGCTTGCTTGAAGCTCTGATGGGCGATCAATTCCTCGGCACAGACAAAGCGCGTGCCGAGCTGCACGCCAGCTGCGCCCATTTCGAGATAGGCCAGCATAGCTTCGCCTCTGCCGATACCCCCGGCAACGAAAACCGGAACATTGTCGAGATGCGGCAAAATCTCTTGCGCCAACACCCCGGTCGCAACCGGCCCGATATGTCCGCCGGCCTCGCTTCCCTCGATGATAATCGCATCGGCGCCCATGCGTACGAGCTTGCGGGCGAAACCGAGCGCCGGCGCGAAGCAAAACACCCGGGCTCCGTTTCGCTTGATCCGGCTCATTGCCGCGCCACTCGGCAGGCCGCCTGCCAGCACGACATGACCGACGCGATGGGCGGCGCAAATGTCGATTAGCTCGATCAGCCGCGGATGCAAGGTGATCAGGTTGACCCCAAAGGGCCGTTCCGTTAGCGATCTGGTCGCCGCGATTTCGGCGGACAGCAGCTCGGGCGACATTGAACCCGAGGCAATAACTCCGAAACCACCGGCGTTGGATATGGCTGCGACCAGGTTGCGCTCTGACACCCAGGTCATCGCACCGCCCATAATGGCGCATCTGCAGCCGAGCACAGCTGTACCGCGAGCCCACAACCGGTCGAGTTCGGCCCGAAAATGGCCGCACCCGGAAACTCCCCGGGTTGCCGCGCGCCCGTCGCCTGCCGGAACCTCCGCCGCGGCGATTTCCTCGATCATCCTTCGGCGTCGAGCCCGTAGGCCGTGTGCAGCGCCCGCAAGGCAAGCTCGGTGTATTCGGCGGCAATCAGGACGCTGACTTTGATTTCCGATGTCGAGATCACCTGAATATTTATCCCCTTCTCAAACAGCGTCTGAAACATCTGCTTGGCGACGCCGGCATGGCTGCGCATGCCGACGCCGATCACCGAAATCTTGACCACGTTCGAATCCGGCTTCAATGCCGCGAAGCCGAGCAGGGTTTGCCGTTCTTCCAACACCGATACGGCCCGGTCCAGATCGGCTCGCGCCACCGTAAATGTCAGGTCGGCACGGCCATCCTCCGAGACGTTCTGCACGATCATGTCGACATTGATCGCATTGTCGGCGAGCGGGCCGAAGATGGCGGCCGCTACGCCCGGTCGATCCGCTACTTTCTGCACGGTGATCTTGGCTTCGTCCCGGCTATATGCGATGCCGCTCACGACCCGCTGTTCCACGATCTCGTCCTCGTCGACAACGAGGGTTCCGGGGGTATCGGTAAAGCTCGATAAAACCTGAACCCGTACCCGATGGTTCATCGCCAATTCGACCGAGCGCGTCTGCAATACCTTGGCTCCCTGCGAGGCCATCTCTAACATTTCTTCGTAGGTTATCCTACTGAGCTTGCGGGCCTTCGCAACGATCCGCGGATCGCTGGTATAGACCCCGTCGACATCGGTGAAGATATCGCAGCGATCGGCTTTGAGCGCCGCCGCGAGCGCAACGGCCGAAGTGTCTGAGCCGCCTCGGCCGAGGGTCGTAATGCGCCCCCGCAAATCGATCCCCTGAAACCCCGCCACGACAGCGGCTTGGCCCGCGGCCAAGCGGCGGCTGATTTCGGTCACGTCGACCGCCTCGATCCGAGCCTTGCCGTGGACCCCGTCGGTACGGATCGGGATCTGCCATCCGAGCCACGAGCGTGCATCTATCCCGAGATTCTGCAGCGCGAGCGCCAGCAGGCCAGCGGTGACCTGCTCGCCAGAGGAAACCACGACGTCAAACTCGCGTGCGTCGTGCAGGTGGCTGGTCTCGCGGGTCCAGTCGACTAGCTGGTTGGTCACCCCGGCCATCGCCGAGACGACGACGGCTACCTGGTGCCCGGCGTCGATCTCTCGTTCGACGCGCCGGGCAACGACTTTTATTCGCTCTGTATCGGCGAGCGATGTGCCGCCGAATTTCTGCACGAGGCGCGCCATGTCGCTTTGAACACCATCCGAGCAGTTGCCGGGTTGCGAGCCTCACCACATACTCCTTTCCCGGTGATCAGGCCATCCGGGCAAAAATCAAGGGGGAGGTAGAGCCGTGCTCGCTAGCGGCGCCACCGTCGACGATGAAGAGATCCGGCGTTTTGCCGCGCAGGCCGATGCCTGGTGGGACGTCGAGGGCGGTTTCCGCGCATTGCACCGCCTCAATCTGCCGCGGCTCGACTTCATCCGCTCCCGGCTGCTGAAGCATTTCCAGCGCGAATCCCATCTGTTGCGGCCGTTCACCGGACTGACCTTGCTCGACATCGGGTGTGGCGGGGGCCTCGCGGCTGAGCCGATGGCGCGTCTCGGCTTTACCGTGACCGCTATCGATGCGGGGGCCGAAGCAATCGCTGCAGCGCAAGCGCACGCACACATGGCCGGTCTCGAGATTGGCTACCGGGTCGCAACCGCCGAGTCGATAGCCGATGCCGGCGAGCGTTTCGATGCGGTATTGGCGCTCGAGGTAATCGAGCATGTCAGCAATCCCAAAGCCTTTTGCCGATACCTTGGCTTGCTGGTCGCCCCGGGAGGGGGTGCGATCGCCTCCACCCTGAACCGCACCGCTCGATCCTTCGCGTTGGCGATCGTCGGCGCCGAATATCTACTCGGTTGGCTCCCGCGCGGCACTCACGATTGGCGTAAGTTTCCGCGCCCTTCGGAGCTGATCCTCGGCCTACGCCGTAATCATCTCCTCGCTACCGAGATCGCCGGGCTCAGCTACGATCCGCGTGCCGGCGAATGGGTTCTGTCGCGGGACATCGAGGTCAACTACCTCGTCATGGCGGTGCGGCGGTGACGCTCCGCCCGCGTCTTCAACTGTCGCTCGGCGGGAGCCAGGGAATTTGGCCAAAGCTGATCCCCTCGTCGGCCAGTTCGCGCAACTCGGTGTCGTTTGCCTCGCCATAGATGCCGTGAGGTTCGGTCTCGCCGTAGTGAATGCGCCGCGCCTCTTCTGCAAAATGATCGCCGACGTAGTCGCAATGGGTTTCGATCTGTCGACGCATCTCGATCAGCATGCCGCGCAGCCGGGCCAGCGCCGCTGCCGGCGGCGTCCCATCACGCGAGCGGCCGACTCTGGGCGCCATCACCGCCTTTTCGACCGAGGAGTCACCACAATGGGGACAGGCGATCCCGCCGGCTGCTTGCTGCGCTTCAAACCCGGCGCCGTCACGAAACCACCCCTCGAACTCATGGTCCCCAGAGCAGCGCAACGTGTACAAAATCATAAAGCCGGCCTCCTGACCGACTAATTTACATCTACCGCTTCGCTATAGCAATTCTCTGACGACAATGATGAAGAATGTCCCAATCTCCGGATCCTCCGCCGCGCCTTCGCCTTGGGTCGAACGAATGGCGCCACTGATCAGACCGGGTGGGTTTGTGCTCGACTTGGCAGCCGGGGCAGGCCGCCATGTGCGGTTGCTGCTAGACCGAGGCTTTGCCGTCCGCGCGGTCGACTGCGACGCTTCGGCTTTGCGGCCATTGGCCGGACCGAGCTGCGAAATCATCGAGATCGATCTCGAAAGCGGTGCAGACTGGCCGCTTGGCGGCGGCTACGACGGGATCGTCGTGACCAACTATCTTCATCGGCCATTGCTGTCGGCGATCGGGCAGGCGCTCGCCCCCGGCGGGGTCGTGATCTACGAAACCTTTGCCGTCGGCAACGAGAGGCTCGGGCGGCCGGCCGACCCCGATTTCCTGTTACGGTCAGGCGAGTTGCTCTCTGCCTTTGCAATGTTGACGCTAGTTGCTTTCGAGCAAGGCCGGGTAACCGAACCGCGGCCAGCCGTCATCCAACGCATCGCCGCCGTAGCCGGCCCGCTGGACCGGGTACCGAAAATCCCTGTTTGACGATCACCGGGGCGTTGAGCGTCAGCGTCATGCGAGGAAATCCGCGGCGGTGCTCTACTCGGCCGCCAGAGGATGCCCGGGCTGATTCGGGCGCGCAAAAGGCCGGTCGTGGCCGAGCGACGGCACCATGCGCCTAGCCTCTGCAATTCGCGCAACCTCGATGCGTCCGATGATGATGTCCACGCCTTGTCCGGCATCGGCCAGCACCTCGCCCCACGGATCGACGATCAGCGAATGGCCGTAGGTGCGCCTGCCCTCGGCGTGCTCGCCCCACTGCGCGGGAGCGAAGACAAAGCATCCATTCTCGATCGCCCGTGCGCGCAACAGCACGTGCCAGTGCGCTTTTCCCGTCGGCACCGTGAATGCGGACGGGATCGCCAGAAACTCTGCGCCGGCCTGCGCCAGCGTGCGATAGAGCTGCGGAAAGCGGAGATCATAGCATACCGTCATCCCGAGCACGCCCCACGGCGTCTCGGCCAGCACCACTTCGCCGCCTGGCCGGAACGCATTGCTTTCGCGGTAGCTTTCACCGCCGGCAAGGTCGACGTCGAACATATGGATCTTGTCGTAGCGCGCGACTATCGCGCCGCTCGCGTCGATTAGATACGACCTGTTGGCGAGCCGCCGCTCACCGCTCGGTATACCTGGCTCGCGCGAGATGTCGACGGCGATCGAGCCGATCAGCAGCCACACCCCGGTCTCTCTCGCGACAGCCCGCAGCGCCGCCAGCACAGGATGGTTGGCCTCGTCGCGCGCCTTCTCGCGCCGCAGTTTGCCGACCGGCTCCATCAGCCCGGTATTCTCCGGCGTAAAGACAAAATCCGCATCGCCGTCGCGCGCACGGCGAACCAAATCCGAAACCGTCCGGATATTGGGCTCATAGTCGCGCGCCGCAGTAAATTGAACGCAGGCAGCAGTAAAGACGTCGCTCATTCTAGAATTCCCAACTTGGGATCGAGTTCCCCGGCGCGGTCGAGCGCCGCGAGGTCGTCGTATCCGCCGATGTGCTCGCCGTTGATAAAAATCTGCGGCACCGTGCTGCGCCCGTGGGCGCGCCGGATCATCTCGTCTCGTCTTGCTGGCTCTTCGGCGATGTCGACATCGACATATGCCACTCCCTTGCGTTGCAACAAGGCGCGAGCACGCGAGCAATAAGGGCAGTACATCGTCGTGTAAAGCTCGACCTCAGCCATCGTCCTCGCCTCTCCCCGCGCCATCCCGGAACCTGCCGATTATGCGCCGGTCCGCAGCGCCCGCGCCAGGGTCAGCACACCGACAAACTCGGCGCCGGCGCGCTTCAGCACGCGCGCGCATTCATCGGCCGTGGCGCCGGTCGTCATCACGTCGTCTACAATGACGACGCGCTTTCCCGCTACGCTGCGATCCCGGCGCAAGGCGATGGCCCCGCGCACGTTGTTCTCGCGCGCCGTCGCGCCCAAATGGCCTTGTGACCGCGTTCGACGTCGGCGAACCAACCAGTCAGCCGCGACGGGCGGCCCTCCGGCTGCGTGTATTGCGTGCGCCAACAGGGCAGCTTGGTTGTAGCGTCGCTGGAGGAGCCGCGTCCAATGCAGCGGCACCGGCACGGCGAGGTCGACACCGAGGAGGACTTCGCCGCCGGCGCGGTGCATCCAGCGCCCGAAGGCGTTCGCCACGTGAGTGTGGTCCGCATGTTTCAGCCCAAGAACGAGGCTGCGGCTGTTCTTATCGTAACGGAGCACCGCGCGAGCCCGGTCCCAGGCTCGCCGCTCGCGGGCACAGTCGCCGCACACCGCGTCGTCGCCCATCGGATGCGGAAACGGCAAGCCGCAGCCGACGCACCATGGCGGCGTGAAAAAGGTAATCCCACCCCAGCATTTCCCGCACAGCGCATCAGGCTCTTCGACGGTTTCCCCGCAGGCAAGACAGCGCGGCGGCAGCAGGATGTCGATGAACCCACGACCGATCCGCCGCAATTGGGTAAATGTTGCCGCCGCCGTCATCGCCACGCATCATCAAAGCGCATTCGCGTTCGTCAACCCCCATCAGCAGAAAGGCCTCGGATGGCCGCTCGGAGAGTTCGAATCGACAACGCTGTTCGATCGCCGCGCCTGGCGGCTGCACCGCGAGCGTGCGGCGCGTTGCGGGTGCGTTGACTTTCTGCATGTCGAGGTCGCCGACCGGATGGTCGACCGCCTCGATGACGTTGGCCGCCAATTCCGCACAGTTCTCGATCTCGGCGCGCACCATGGCGCGCTGTCGCGGGCGCTCGCCCATCGACCGGGGATCGAGCGTATCGTCGCCGTCGAACCCGCTACCGTCTTGACCGCACAGACTTCGGCCATCCCAATCGCCGCCGACCCGGAATTGCTCCCGTTTCATGACGCCAGCTTTGATCTTGCGGTCAGCGCCCTTGCCCTCCATTGGGTCGCCGATCTCCCCGGCACGCTGATCCAGCTGCGCCGGACTCTGAAACCGGACGGGTTATTCCTGGGCGCGATGCTCGGCGGCGCCACCCTGACAGAGCTGCGGACCGCGCTGATCGAGAGCGAGCTGATCGAAGAAGGTGGCGCCAGCCCACGGGTATCGCCCACCGCCGACCTCGGCGATGCCGCCGCCTTATTGCAGCGCGCCGGCTTCGCAATGCCGGTCGCCGATGCCGATACGATCACCGTCACCTACCCCGACGCTCTGGCGCTGATGCATGACCTGCGCGCGATGGGCGAGACAAATGCGCTGTCGGCGCGCCGGCGCACCGCGCTGCGCCGCAGCACTCTCGCTCGTGCGGTAGCGCTTTACGGAGAGCGCTTCGGCCTCCCCGGCGGACGCGTCCCCGCCAGCTTCGAGATCCTGTTCCTGACCGGCTGGGCGCCCGACGCGAGCCAGCCGCAGCCGTTGCGGCCGGGGAGCGCCACCCATCGCCTCGCCGACGCGCTCGGCGCGGTCGAGATTTCCGCCGGCGACCGCGCCGCGCCGCCAGATCAAGAGCGGGACCGTAGAGGCCGCCGAACAGTCAAAGTAGATCGCGCAGCATCGCGACCAGCGGCTTGTCGGCGGGGGGCATCGGGTAGTCGGCGAGCCGGGCCGGGCGCACCCAAGCGAGGCGCTGGCCCTCGCGCGCCAGCGGGATCCCTGACCACTTACGGCAGACATAGAGCGGCATCAGCAGGTGAAAGTCGGGATAGGCGTGCGAGGCGAAGGTGAAGGGAGCGAGGCAGCTCGCGGCAACGTCGATGCCGAGTTCCTCGCGAAGCTCGCGGATAAGCGCCGCCTCCGGTGTCTCGCCCTGATCTACCTTGCCGCCGGGAAATTCCCACAAGCCCGCCATGGATTTGCCTTCCGGGCGCTGGGCGAGCAGCACTCGGCCGTCGGCGTCGACCAGCACCACCGCGGCGACCAGGACGAGGGGAGGCGTCGGCTCAGCTGCGGTAGCTGCCATTGATGTCGATATAGCCGTGAGTGAGATCGCAGGTCCACACCGTCGCCCTGCCACGGCCGATCCCGAGATCGACGGCGATTTCGATTTCGCGGCCCTTCATGTGCTCGGCGACAGGCGTCTCGTCATAGCCGGGCACCGGCCCGCCATGGGCGGCGATCTGAATTCCGCCGACCGAGATCGACAACAGGTCGCGATCGGCCTTCTCGCCGGCCCTGCCGACAGCCATGACGATGCGGCCCCAATTGGCGTCGCCGGCGGCGATCGCGGTCTTGACCAGCGGCGAATTGCCGATTGTTAGCCCGATCCGCCGCGCCGCCCGGTCGCTCTCCGCCCCCGTGATCTCGATCGTGACGAATTTCTGGGCCCCCTCGCCGTCGCGAGCGATCTGCTGGGCGAGGTCGGTCATCACCGCCTCCAGCGCGCTTCGGAACACCGCGAGCCGCGGGTCATCGGGGTTGGCGACGGGGTCATGACGCGCCTGGCCGGTCGCGCACAGCAGCACCGTGTCGCTGGTCGAGGTGTCGCCGTCGACCGTCATAGAGTTGAACGACCGCTCGTTGGCGGCGACCAGCAGCGGTTGCAGCACCTGATGCGGCAAGGTCGCGTCACTGAACAGGTAGACGAGCATGGTCGCCATGTCCGGTGCGATCATCCCCGAACCCTTGCAGAAACCGTTGATCCGCACGGCAACGCCGTCGATCGCCGCGGTCGCGGTGGCCCCTTTCGGAAAGGTGTCGGTGGTCATGATCGCACGGGCCGCCGGCTGCCAGGCTGCGGCATCAAGCATACCGGCGACGCTCGGCAAGGCGGCGCTGATGCGGTCGGCCGGCGGCGGCTCGCCGATAACGCCAGTCGAGGCGATGTACACCTCGCGCGGGTCGCAGGCGAACAGCTTTGCGGCGGTGGCCGCGGTGCTCTCGACCACCTGCCGCCCGGCGCGGCCGGTAAAGACGTTGGCGTTGCCGGAATTGACGACGATCGCGCGCACCTTGCCGAGCGGCAGGCATTCGCGACACCAAATCACCGGCTGGCCCGGCATCGTCGATTGCGTGAACACGCCGGCGACGGTGCTGCCCGCCGCCAGCTCGACCAGCATCAGATCATTGCGCCCGGTGTAGCGGATGCCGGCGGCGAAAGCGGCGAGCCGCACCCCTGAAATCGGCGGCAGCGCCGGAAAATCGGCAGGCGCCAACGGGGAAACAGCAGCGGCGGTCATTCTTCTCCTAATGGGAACTGTATAAACGGGGACCGGGCAAATTGGGCCTCGGCGATGCTATTTGGCCGGGGGCAGCGGTTTGCCGTCAAGCCCGAAGGTCTCGATCTTGGCGGCCTCGCGCAGCTCCTTGAGCTTCGCCTGGATTATATCACGTGCCAGCAGCTGGCTTATTTGCCCGCGCGCCTCCGTGAAACTTGGCGGCTTTTTGACCCGGTGGTCCTCGACCAGGATCACATGCCAGCCGAACTCGGTCTTGACCGGCGTTTCGGTGTATTTGCCCACCGGCAGGGCGAACGCTGCAGCGGCAAATGCAGGAACCATGTCGTCGCGGCCGAAATAGCCGAGATCACCGCCGGAGGCAGCTCCCGGGTCGGTGGAGTTTTTCTTGGCGAGGGTGGCGAAATCAGCCCCTTTGTCCAGCTGGGCGATGATCGACTTTGCTTCGGCCTCGGTCTTTACCAGGATGTGGCGGGCGTGCACCTCCTCGCGCGCCGGCTTTTCCTCCAAGAATTTCTGATAGCGCGCCTTGAGCTGGTCCTCACTCTCCGCCCCCTTGATCAACTGCTCGACAAAAGCCTGCTGAATCAGCCGGTCCTCGTAGAGCTTCAGCCGGCGCTCCACCGCCGGATCCTGGTCGAGATGCTCCTTGCGCCCGGCATGGGCAACCAGCGCCCCATCGACGAGCCGGTCCAGCAAAATCGGGTAGATTTGCTTGAGCGGCAGCTTTTGCGCCTGCTGCGGCAGGCTCTGTTGCATAGCTTCGACATCGGAAAGGCGGAGTTCGGTCCCGTCAACCCGAGCGACGACCGGATTCCCCGCTGGCGGCCCACCCGCCGTTACCGGATTCGGCGCCGGAGGCGCAGCCGTCGGATCCGCCGCGCCCACCGGACCGGCAGCGAGCCCGGCACCCAGCGCTATGAGAAGCGCCGCGACGAGCGAAGAACGGGACGGCATCACGATCCCCTTGGGCAGGTCGAGAGTGGCGGTCTTTACCGAAGGCATCCATCAATGCATATCGTCGGCGCGCGAACAAGCGAGGTAATGGGCCGGCTGCTGCGAGCATCTCAGGGCGCGCCGGCGCTGTGCGGAGTGGCGCTGTCGAATTGACAGGTTCGGCCGGTCGGCCTATCTCTGCACTGGTCGCCGTGCGAACACGTCCCATTTCTTCCAACCGTTTCCCGGGGGTTCCATGCTTGGCGCCTTAGCCCGGCGGCTGTTTGGCTCCGCCAACGACCGCTACGTCAAGAGCCTGGGGCCGATCGTCTCCGCCATCAACGAGATCGAGCCGCAGCTCGAGGCGATGTCGGATGACGAGCTGCGGGCGCGGACCGCGCGGTTCAAGGAGCAGCTGGCCGACGGCGCCGAGCTAGAGGATGTCCTGATCGACGCCTTTGCTACCGTGCGCGAAGCCGCCAAGCGCACGCTCGGCCAGCGCCATTTCGACGTGCAGCTGATGGGCGGCGTCGTGCTGCATCGCGGGATGA
Source organism: uncultured Alphaproteobacteria bacterium (assembly GCA_963785565.1). GTDB lineage: Bacteria > Pseudomonadota > Alphaproteobacteria > ATCC43930 > CGMCC-115725 > AP-15. The sequence goes on from CAWAVV010000021.1 coordinate 84,613, forward strand.
TCGCCGAGATGAAGACCGGCGAGGGCAAGACCCTGGTCGCGACCCTCCCCGTCTACCTCAACGCGCTGACCGGCAACGGCGTGCACGTCGTGACCGTCAACGATTATCTCGCCAGGCGCGATGCCGAATGGATGGGTCAGATCTATCGCTTTCTCGGGCTGACGGTCGGCTGCATCGTCCACGAGCTCGACGACATGCAGCGCCAGCAGGCCTATTTGGCTGACGTCACCTATGGCACAAATAACGAGCTCGGCTTCGACTACCTACGCGACAATATGAAGTTCCGGCTGGAGGATATGGTCCATCGGCCGTTTCATTACGCGATCGTCGACGAGGTCGATTCGATCCTGATCGACGAGGCGCGAACGCCATTGATCATTTCCGGCCCGACCGAGGACAATTCCGAACTCTACATCCGCGTGGACAAGCTGATCCCGACGCTCGAACCCGACGATTACGAGAAAGACGAAAAGCAGCGCACCGTTACCTTGACCGAATCCGGTGTCGAAAAGATCGAGGCGATGCTGCGCGACACCGCGTTGATGGCGACAGGCTCGCTCTACGATATCCAGAATGTCGGGCTGGTCCATCACGTCAATCAGGCGTTGCGCGCGCATAAATTGTTTGCCCGCGATACCGATTACATCGTCAAAGACGACAAGATCATCATCATCGACGAGTTCACCGGCCGGATGATGGAGGGTAGGCGGTACTCCGAAGGGCTGCATCAGGCGCTCGAAGCCAAGGAGCGGGTCACGGTCCAGAACGAGAACCAGACGCTCGCCTCGATCACCTTCCAGAATTACTTCCGCCTCTATCCGAAGCTTGCCGGCATGACGGGCACGGCGATGACGGAATCGCAAGAGTTCGGCGATATCTATAAGCTCGAGGTCATCGAGATCCCAACCAACGAGCCGGTGCGCCGCGGCGATACCGATGACGAGGTCTATCGCACCACGCGCGAAAAATACGATGCGATCGTACAGCACGTGCTGGAGTGCCGCGAGCGCCAGCAACCGGTGCTGGTCGGCACCGTCAGCATCGAAAAATCTGAGGCGCTCGCCGCGCAATTCAAAAAGCACAAAATCCCGCACAACGTGCTGAATGCCCGCTATCACGAACAGGAGGCCCATATCATCGCTCAGGCCGGCCGACCGGGGGCGGTGACGATCGCCACCAACATGGCAGGCCGCGGCACCGACATCCAGCTCGGCGGCAATCTCGAAATGCGCCTGCGGACCGATCTTGCAGCCATCGACGATTTGAATAAGTGCGAGGCCCAGGGCGCCGCCATCCGGCACGAGATCGAAACGGCGCATGAGGAAGTCGTGCAAGCCGGCGGGCTGTTCGTCGTCGGCAGCGAGCGGCACGAGAGCCGGCGGATCGACAATCAGCTGCGCGGCCGCTCCGGCCGGCAGGGCGATCCGGGCGCCTCCAAATTCTTTGTTTCGCTCGAAGACGATCTGATGCGGATCTTCGGGTCCGAGCGGATGGACTCGATGCTCCAGCGTCTCGGCCTCAAAGAGGGCGAGGCGATCATTCACCCGTGGGTCAACAAGGCTCTCGCCAAGGCGCAGCAAAAGGTCGAAGCGCGTAACTACGACATCCGCAAGCAGCTGCTCAAATTTGACGATGTCATGAATGATCAGCGCAAGGTGATCTATGAGCAGCGGCGCGAGATCATGAACGCGCGTGATGTCGCAACGACGATCGCCGATATGCGCAACGAGACGATCGAGGAGGCGGTTCGGGTGGCGATCCCGGAAAACGCCCTCCCCGAGCAATGGGACGTCGTCGGGCTCCACGCCGAGTGTTTGCGTCTGCTGGCAGTCGATCTGCCGCTGGCGGAATGGGCCAAAGAGGAGGGCATCACCAACGACGAGGTGACCGGGCGGGTTGCCACCGCCGCCGACCGCCGAATGGCCGAGAAAACGGCGAATTGCGGCCCGGAGCTGATGCGCATGGCGGAAAAGAGCCTACTGCTGCAACTCCTGGACCAGATCTGGAAAGACCATCTGCTGTCGCTCGACCATCTGCGGCAGGGGATCAATTTGCGCGCCTATGCCCAGCGTGATCCGTTGAACGAATACAAGCGCGAGGCGTTCGAGCTGTTTGAGGGGATGCTGGTCAGCCTGCGCCAGCATGTCACCTCGGTGCTCTCGCATATCGAGCTTCGCACGCAGCAGCCGGCTTTTGCCGATGCGACGGCCGAGCCCGAGGAGGCGATGGCCGGGGAGATGCTCGCCACCGGGACCACCGGGCGGCCGGTCGCAGCCCGCTCCCGCGCTCAGCGGCGGCCGGGCCCGGCAAACGGCGGCGGCCAAGACCGGGGCGAGCCGCACGGGATGGCCGGTCCACGCGCGCCCTGGGCTGGAACACCGCGCAATGCCTCTTGTCCTTGCGGCTCGGGCAGGAAATTCAAGCACTGCCATGGCCGCGTCTGAGCGGCGGGGCAGCTCGACAAGCGCTGGACGCTTTGTTATAGAGCGCGTCCCGCGGCGGGTGCATAGCTCAGTTGGTAGAGCAGCTGACTCTTAATCAGCGGGTCCAAGGTTCGAGTCCTTGTGCACCCACCAAATAACCTCCGACGCCGCCTAGCGCGGTGTTCTTCGACGAAGCAGCGCGCTCGAACGCTCGCGTAGGCTCTGGAAGGTGACGTAGAGCATCGGGATCACGAAAAGCCCGACCCCGCTGGCGGCAATCATCCCGGCGAAGACCGGCGTGCCGACCGAGTGCCGGCTGATCTCGGCGGCGCCCTGCGCGACGACCAGCGGGAAGACCCCCAGAATAAAGGCGAACGAGGTCATCATCACGGCGCGAAACCGCATCCGCGCGCCGAGCGCCGCCGCCTCAATGATCTCCTTGCCTTGCTCGCGCTGGTCCTTGGCGAATTCGACGATCAGGATGCCGTTCTTGGCGGCCATCGCGATCAACACGACGAGACCGATCTCGGCATAAAGGTCGAGCGATAGATGCCAGATCCATACCCCGATAAAGGCTCCCAGCACGCCGACCGGCACCGACAGCAATACCGGCACCGGTATCATCCAGCTCTCGTAAAGACCGACCAGAAACAGGAAGGCAAACAGCACGGAAAGGCCAAGGATCGAGCCGGTCTGCCCCGAAGCCGCTACTTGCTGATAGGCAGTCCCGGTCCATTCGTAGCTAAAGCCGGCGGGAAGGGTCTTGGCCGAGACTTCCGCCATCGCGGCCAACGCGGTGCCGGAGGATATGCCCGGAGCCGGGCTGCCCTGAATCGGGATCGCCCGATAATTGTTGTAACGGGTGATAACCTGTGGTCCGACGATGATTCCGGCGTGGGCGATCGACGCCAACGGCACGGTGGAGCCGAATTTGTTGCGAATATAGATCTGCCAAAGAGAGGACACGTCGCGGCGGTTGGCCGCCTCTCCCTGAATGATAACCTGCCAGACCCGTCCAAAAAGGTTGAAGTTGTTGATGTAGATGCCACCCAAGGTGGCCCCTAACGCGTTAAACACGTCGCTCATCGACAGCCCCAGAGCCTGAGCCTTCTGGCGGTCGATGTTCAGGTAAATCGATGGGTTGCCGGCGGTAAACGTAGAAAAAACGCGCGTGAGCCTGGGGTCGCGATTGGCGGCGGCGAGCAATCCCTGCATCACGCTGTTCATCGCCGCCGGCTCCTGGCCTTCGAGGCCTTCGAGCTGATATTCGAACCCGCCGGTCGTCGACAGACCGATGATCGGCGGCAGGTTGAAGGGGATGACGGTCGCCGTGCGGATCTGCTGCCCCTCGCCAAACAACCGCGCGATCAAGGCCTGCGCAGAGTTGGCGGTACCCCGGCGATCGGCGAACGGCTTCAGTGTCGGCACGACGAATGCCGTATTCGGCTCGTTGACGCCGTCGATGATCGAGAAGCCGATGATCGCGAAAATGTTCTGAACCTGCGGCATCGCCCTCAACAACGCTTCGATGCGCTGAACGGACTGGCTGGTGCGGGCGACCGAAGCGCCGTCCGGCAATTGCACAGAAACAAAGAAGGCGCCCTGATCTTCCTCCGGAAGAAACCCGGTCGGCGTGCGCGACGACAGAGCAAAGATCGCTGCCGCAGCCGCCAAGATTGCAACGATGCCGAGGACCGACACGCGGACCAGGCGGCGCACGATCGTGGCATAGCCGTCGCGGACATTGTCGATGCGCCGCAAGACCCAACCCATCGGTCCGCGCCTGGGGCCGGTGGGACGCAAAAAAACCGCGCACAGCGCCGGCGACAAGGTCAACGCGTTCAGGGCTGAAATCGCCATCGCGACGCTGATCGTCACCGCGAATTGGCGAAACAAAGTTCCCGAAACGCCCGGGATAAAGGCAATCGGCACAAACACCGAAAACAGCACCAAGGTGATCGCGATGATCGGCGCGGTGATCTCGGTCATGGCCTTTTTTGTCGCGTCGGCCGGCGACAATTCGGGCTCTTCTTCCATGACGCGCTCGACATTCTCGACCACGACAATCGCGTCGTCGACCAGGATGCCAATCGCCAGCACCATGGCGAGCAAGGATATCGTGTTGGCCGAATAGCCCATCGCCAGCAATACCGCGAAGGTGCCGATGACGCTGACCGGAACGGCAAATGCGGGAATGAGCGTCGCGCGCAGGCTGCCGAGGAACAGGAATACAACGATCACGACAAGCACAAAGGCGATGACCAGCGTGATCAAGACGTCGTGGATCGTGTCAAAGACGAACGTCGTCGTGTCGTAATTGACAAGGTATTTGAGGCCGGGCGGGAAGCGCTGGCTCAACCGATCGAGGTTCGCCCTGACGAGAGCCGCGGTTTTGACCGCATTGGCGCCGGGCGAAAGATAGATACCGATCGCAACCGCCGGGCGGCCGTTCAGACGGGCCTCGATGTCCTCGTTCTGCGCACCTAGTTCTACTTGCGCAACGTCCTTGATCCGCAACAGCGATCCATCTGGATTGGCGCGCAGCACGATGTCGCCGAACTGCGCGGCCGTCACGAGACGGCCCTGCGTCTGGATGTTCAACTGGAATTGCTGGTCGTTCGAGATCGGGCGTGCGCCGATCCGACCGACGGGGGCCACGACGTTTTGCGCCTGGATCGCCGAGATCACGTCCGCCGGAGTCAATTGCAGATTGTTGAGCCGGTTGATGTCGAACCAGATACGCATCGAATAATTGAGTGCGCCAAAGATACGCGCCTGACCAACCCCCGGTGTACGCGACAGCACGTCGAGCACGTTGATGATCGCGTAATTGGTGATGAATAGCGGGTCCTGCTTGCCGCTTTCGCTGTAGAGCATGATGAATTGCAGGACTGCCGACGACTTCTTTTGAATCGTCAGTCCTTCGAGCTGGACTTCGGCAGGAAGCTGGGAAAGGGCGGTCTGAACCCGGTTGTTGACGTTGACCGTGTCGATGTCGGGATCGCTGCCCAGCTCGAAGCTAACGGTCAGATTGTAGCTGCCGTCATTACCGCTCGTCGACTTCATGTAGATCATTTTGTCGACGCCGACGACCTGCGCCTCGATCGGCTGCGCGACGCTCGCTTCGACGTCGGCGGCGGAGGCGCCCGGGTAGGTCGCGGAAACCTGGACCTGCGGCGGCACGATGTCCGGGAACTGCGCTACCGGAATGCTGGTCAGCGCCAAGAGGCCGGCGATCGTGATGACGATGGCAATGACGACCGCGAGCCGCGGCCGATCCACAAAGATCGCGGAGATCATTGGCTCGCCTTGGCTGGGCTCGACACACCGGCGCCACCGGCCCCGTCGCTGCCGGATGCCCCGCCCGCCCCGGTTTGCTCGAACGCCGCCGGAATTGGCGGAGGGGGGGAGGCTGGCCCAGGCGACACCACCGCGCCGGGGCGGACCCGCTGCAGCCCTTCGGAGACCACCAGCTCCCCTTCCTTTAAGCCATAGGTCACAACAGCAGTTGTCGGGCTCGACTGGCCGAGGTGAATGCGCCGGATTTGCGCCTTGTTTTGCGCATCGACGACGTAGACGTAATCGCCCTGCTGATCGGACAACACCGCGGCCCGTGGAATGGCCAGAACCGTGATCGGCTCCACCCCTTCGAGCAATACGGTCACGAACTCGCCGTCGGTCAATTGTCGCAAACCGCTCCCGCCGGCCTTCATTCCTGGCAGCAACGGGTTGGGGATGACTCCACGCAACGTAATCGTGTCGGTGTTTTGGGCGACAGTCGGCGACACGTAGTCGAGATGGCCCACCTCCCCGTAGATTTTCCCGGTCGGCAGGCGCAGCCTGATCTGGACGGCGCTGAACCCGCCCTTTGGCACGTAGCGGTCGCGCAGCTCAAGCCCGGTGCGAAGTGCAATCGGAAAGATCACGTACATCGGGTCCTGGCTGACAAGGTTCGCAAGGGTGCCGCTGGTCGGCGAGACCACGTTGCCTTCGGTGACCGCAGTCGCGCTGATCCTGCCGTCGATCGGCGCGCGGATTTCGGTATAGCCGAGATTGATCTCAGCGGTTTGCAATTGCGCCTGGGCGGCGGCGATCTGCGCGGCCAACGACCGTTCTGAAGCGAGCGCCGCATCGACGTTCGATTGCTGGCCGGCAACGGTCTTGAGCAGGTATTGCGCGCGTTCGAGTGTCAGCTCGGCGTTGCGATGCTGCGCCTCGAGCTGCGCGACATTCGCTTTGTTGAAATCGACTTGAGCCTGAAACGGCGGCTGCTCGAGGAGGTAAAGCAGGTCGCCCTGTTTGACCTCGGCGCCCTCGACGAAAGCCCGCTTTTCGAGAAACGCGATGACCCGCGCGACAAGCGCCACCCGGCCGACCGCCTGGATGCGCCCGATAAACTCGTTGGTCTGGGTGATCTGTTGGTTCTCGGCGCGTACCACGCCGACCGCCGGCGGCCCGCCCGGCACCGGCTGAGCTTGTGCCGCAACCGCAAGCGTTGCGAGGAAAAGGGCCAACAGGAGACGCCGAATGACCTTTTTGTGGGCCACCGTGATTCCTCCGAAAGGCATGACATGCGACCTTCGCCGCGAGTAGGGCAGGCGGGGCAGGACCCGGTTGGGGCAGGCGCCTTTATCGCGACAAGCTGCGAGGGACTACGCTACCAAGATCGTCGGCGACATGGAAATTTCTCGTCGTATCGTAGCCAAAAAAGTATGGCGGTCACATTGGAGCGCGCGATGTTTGCAACAAGGGGCGCGGGAGCCGGGGTCTTGAGCCATCACGGTTCTCTGGCGTGCAGAAGCGGTGGCGACGAGGTCTTCGCGCTGCGCGGGTGTCGTGAAAGCACGGCAACAACTAGAGTAACGTAGCCTGCTCAGGCGGATACGTAATTCGCATTCCTTTCACCCGGGCAAATGATGTGAGCTTGTGCATCCGGTAACTGGTCTCGGAGAGGATTTCGACCACCGGTATGCCGCGCACACTGAGCGCATCGGCTACCAGCGAACGGTGGCACCGCCACGGCACCGCTTCGGCGCACATGATGGCACTTCGTTTTGAGCGACCCAGCTGAATTAGGGTTTCGAGGCCGCTTAGAAACGCCTCGGTTTGCATATAGTCGGCATAGCCGCGAAAGCTGCCATTGCGCCAGCCGGTGTTGGGAGAATCTCTATGCGCGCGCCGCAAACCGCCCAGCGCTTGAATATGAACAAAATCGATACCTTCGGCTAAGAGTGTGTCGGCCAGCGCGGCGCCGTTAAATTGCGGGTTATGGCGTGAACGCGGCACTGTGCGGATATCTACCAAAAGTTCGATGCCATAGGTTCTGAGCAACGCGATAAAACGGTCAATCGGCAAGGTTGAATGGCCGAGAGTGAAAACGACGGCTGCCGGCCAGTTGGCGATTTCTGGAGCGGAGTGATCGCTCATTTCAAGCAGTTGCCGCGCCCGCCAAGCAGGCCGTGATTCGGGATCGGATTCGACGCCGCCGCGCGTCGGATTTGATCGTCGATCTATCGATGAACACTCCCGCACCCGCTACAGATCCAGTTCAAGCACGGGGGTTTTGGCGCGGGAGCAGCAGATCAGCACGTAGCGCTTGCGGTCTTTGGCGGACAGGATCTGGTCGCGGTGGTCGGGCTCACCGGTGCGGTACGAGGTGAGGCAGGCCCCGCAATAGCCGAATTCGCACGAGCTCCTTACCGTAACGCCGTGGCGGCGCAGCACATCGATGATCGTCTCGTCCGGCGGAATTTCGTATTCAGCGCCGCTCTTGGCCAGCCTGACACGGAACGCCTGGTCCTCGGTCAGCGGTTCCGGCGGGCGGGCGGCTGGGCCGGTGAAATATTCGAAATGCACGGTACCAGGAGGCCAATCGGTGGCGGCGGCGGCGGCCGCTTTCATCAAACCGGCGGGGCCGCAGTAATAAAGATGGGTTCCCGGCCGCGGCTCGCGCAATGCTGCCGCGATGTCGAGGCTCCGCTGCGGGTCGCCGCCGTCATGGTGAAAGCGGACCCGCCCCTGCGCCGCGAGCAGGTCCAGTTCCTCGCGGAACGCGGTCGCTTCGGGCGAGCGGGTGCAGTAATGCAGCAGGAACTCGCCGCCGCGGCGGCGCAACTCGGCGATCATGGCCATGATCGGAGTAACGCCGATGCCGCCGGCGAGGAAAAGATGCCGCTCGGCCTCCTCGGCGAGCGGAAAATTATTGCGCGGCAGAGAGACCTCGACCGGATCGCCGACGCGGACTGTCTCGTGCAACTGGCGCGAGCCCTCCCCGTCGCGCTCGCGCAGCACGGCGATGCAATAGCGCCGGCGCTCGGCCGGGTCGTTGCACAACGAATAATCGCGCAACAGCCCGCCGCCGAGCTGCACCGCGATGTGCGACCCTGCGGCAAAGCGGGGCAGGTCGCGCCCGCGCGGATCGACGAGCTCGTAGCCATTGATGGCTTCGGCGAGATAAGTGATCGAGCGGACGCGCAACTGCATGTCGGGGTCTCCGCGCCGGACAGCCGACTATGCTCGGTTCACATGCCGAACGCATCCCCGATATTGCAGATCCCGGATGCGCCGGGCGAAGATCAGCCGGCAGACGCCAGCATCGGCTGAGGAGACCCATGATGCCTCTCAAATTTCGCCGGGTTGTGACCGGCCACGACACCAATGGACGCGCCATCGTCCAGATCGACGAGATGGGGAAGAACCTGGTTTCGGCGCGGCCTGGCGCTACGGCCGGCGTGGTCTGGACGACCGAAGGCTTTCCGGTCGACAACAACGGCAGCGAAGACGGGGGGTTGCGCCGGACCGGCACGACCTTGGCGAACGGCACCGTCTTTCGCGTGCTCGAACTGATGCCAGGCTCCAGCCCGCGCAACCACCGGACCAACTCGATCGATTACGCGGTGGTGATGTCGGGTGAAATCGATATGGAGCTCGACGACTCGACCGTCCATTTGAAGGCCGGTGACGTCCTGGTGCAGCGCGGCACGATCCACAATTGGGTCAATCGCGGCACCGAACCCTGCGTCATCGCTTTTGTGCTGATTGCCGCCGCCCCGGTGACCGCAGGCGGCCACGTGTTGCACGCTCAAGGATGATCGGGGAAGCGAGGCGAGCGGGCGGGGAGGCACGGGCCTTGCGCAAGTGAAGAAAACTGCGGCTTTCCAGAGCAATAATTGGCGACAACCCCACTTTCGACCCCCCGTTTGACCTCGGATGCGCTATCTCATTGCACGAATGGCTGGAACGCCCCCGTCGTTCCACAGCTGACCAGAGCGCAAGCCCACAGAGGAGGTTGGCAGCTTTGACCAATCGACCGATGCCCGCCAAGCTGTCGCCGCGCCGAACCCGACCGCAAAGACCCCCAACAACAGCGCGATCATTCGTCTAGGGGTTCGCTGTTGCTGTGGAATGCTCCAATAGTTAGAGGCCTGCGCCACGAGAGCAACCGCGAGCCAAATCAAGAACAGGGTAAACGTCGAGTTATCGGTATGCATCCTTTTAAAGCTCCAAAGCCGCGGCCCGAACCCTTGCCGCCGTTGAAGCCCGGCATGGTGCCAAGCCGTTGAGGAAGACGGCGAAGAAGTAGCTGGCTGCGAATTCGCAGACGATCAAGGGCTATCCTCAACCAAGCAGCGCCGGTAATTACGCGCCTCCGTGGCAGCCCCCCTGCCTCCGATACGAGGAAATGCAAGTTTCTATGTGCCATTTACCTTGACCCGAACGCATCGCTCAATTAAGGCTTGCAACATGACGTTCTTACGATTCTCAGTGTGCGCTGGGTCTTGTTACTGTGTATGGAAACTTTTCAAAATTCCGGATCGCGAAAAGGCTATCTTTAAGCCACGTCTGTTAAATAACGTTACTGCCTTAATCCTCTCACCTGCGTCGATATTCACTGTACTAACGTGGCTTCCGAGTGGGTTCATACCAGCCTTTGACGCCATTTTTCACGGTAATCTATATTCATTTCGGGGATTTCTTCAGTCATGTAAAATCTCTCTGATTTTAGTGACTCTGGTTTTTGTATGGTGGTACTCAACCATCCCCGATTACGTTCATCTCGAAATATACACATCCCCCTTAGGGCTTAACGACTACTATTTTCAGAATATGCCTGCGATTTGGTATTATTCCATCGTTTCTATTGTCTGGGAACAAGGTCATTACAATGTGGTCATGACAAATTTAGTGTTTGCGTTTTTATTTCCGTTCTTGTATAATTTTGGATTCGATTACCTCGCATTGATTTTCACGAGGCAAGTATTGAAATATTTGACAAAACTGCCATCTGTGTTATTGTTTACGATCCCAATCATATTTTCTATGTGTTTGTTAGTGATTTCCACGATAGCGTATTCAGGCTTTACAATTGCTGGAATGATAGGCGGTTTCCCACGACGAGAAATATATAATTATTCTGAAATCGCGATAATGGCACACGCGCTGGCATTTCCATTTTTTAGACATTCTTCAGGAATACTGGGAAATTGGAGCATTGACACGATCACGGGAGTATTTTCATACTCCACATTTTTTGGGATTGTCTGGATCGGACTATTCAGTGCTGCTCTGCTCTTTGCTAACCTAAGTATGAAAATTCGATTTCTAGGACCGTGGCTAAAAGATAATACGCATGTAAAGCAACACCCGTTCAAAGTTATGGGAGGGCTTCTCGTAATAACGCTTTCAGTCATCTGCGTCGTATATCATCTTGTTTGGTAGTGCGTCGTCGGTTGGAGGCATCGGCTTGTGCGCTCACGGTGTGGCGGCCGGGATGTCGATATGGTCGTTACCGGGACTGAGCATCGATAGCGGGGGCGGCGTTCGCGTTTGCGTCTCCGGTGCAGCCAGCCGAAAATCACGAGCCCGGAAGCGAGAGTTCCCACAGAGGATGGTTCCGGAGCGAATGCGGCCTGCGCATCTACGTAAGCGGTAAAATCAATCGTCGTATCTGTATCCGGGGGCTCACCGAACAGGAAGTCGTTGAAATCGATGAAACTGCAGCCAGATGGCCCTGGGCCAAGAAACCCGCGAGGAGGGTAAGAGCACATGTTGGAGTCGAAAATGCCACCACCAGATAAACGGTAGTAATACGAGCCAGAGACAAGCAGCGGGCCGGAAAAGGTCATACTGAAATCATACAGAGCCCGAACATCTGCTTCCCCGAAGCTGGAGCCTGTTATAATCTGAAGTGAAAAATCCTCGGTGTCGCTTGCGTTGACGTTCATACCTGGGTTTGCGGATGCAACAGCAGAGACGAAGGGGCCAGTAGGATTAAATTGTGCGCTACAGTCCACACCACAGATTGGATCTAACAAATCGAACTCTACAAAAGCAAACGTGGTGATCGTGTCTGGATGTGCCGACCCCGAGCCGATCATCGTCCCGAGTGCAATTGCAAAAACGGAGATAATTGCCGAGCGGAGCATCTTGAAGCCTCCCCCATGCTCGGCCTGAGCGACCGAAGGTGTTTGAAAATCATCATGGACTTTTTCTACCGCAGTCGCAATCGAAGCGGGTAGCCGGGGCATCACCAACAAAATCCGAGATTGGCTATCGCTGGCACCATTTCGCTGCATCGGTGAAGGGAACGGAAACCGCCTGCCGCGCCTGCCAATGGGCCGCGTAATCCTCAACGATCTCCGAAGACGTGACGACATTCAAATCCTCGCTGTTCCGCGCCACGGCGGCCGAGAAGTTGCAACTACCCCCGACCAACCTATGACCAGCGCCCTTTCGTGCGCGGGTACAAACCGGGATGACGGACGCGGCAAGCGAGCGGGCGGGGAGGCACGGGCCCCGCCTCCCCCGCCGACCCCCTGGGTGGACCGCCAGGGTAACCCGGGATCCCGCGGCTCATACCCAAGCTCGTGATTGCTCGACTATAGCCGGTTTACTCGGCGCTGTAGATAAATTGCATCAAGTTTCCCCGATCAGCACCGACACAGGAAATTCGGCGAACAGTTCGGCGGCCGCGACCCGATCCTGCCGGTCGAGCCGGCGTCCGGTGAACACGTCGCGCCGCGTGCCACCCGGCGGCAGCACGATCTCCGCATCCCCCCAATCCACGGCTTCGCCTCCGCCGTAGAGCTGAAGGATCAGGCGTGGCACGGCGGCGACCAGCGAGACGCCGTCATGGCTGCGGGAGAGGCCGCAGAGATGGCTGCTTCTGTCGCCCGCGACCTCGACCGGTCGGTAGTCGCCTTCAGCGAAAAGTCGCGGGTAAGCGCGGCGCAGCGCCAGCAGGCGACTGGTTATGAACAACTTTTCGCGTCCGTCTTGCCAATCCGAGGCGAGGTCGCGAGGCCGCATGTCGGCCGCTGCTTCGAGCAACGCGCGGCGCGTGCCCCAGTCGACCGGCCGGCGATTGTCCGGATCGACCAAGCTGAAATCCCACAATTCGCCGCCCTGATAGATATCGGGCACCCCCGGCACGGTCAGCTTCAGCACCAGCTGGGCGAGCGCGGTGATCGCCCCGTGACGCGCGAACCCGGCGACGAAAGCATGAAACTCGGCGAGAAACGGGTTCGGACGCGATCCGTCGAGCACGGCGCGGACATAGCGCTGCAACGCCGCCTCGTAATCGGCGTGAGGATTGCTCCAGCTGGTTTCGAGCTTTCTCTCGCGCACCGCCTTGATCATGTACGCCGTCATCCGTTCGGCGAGGCTGTCGAGGCCGGCGATGTCTTCGGGAGCGAGCCCGGGCGGCCACGCCCCAAACAGCGCCTGATAAAACAGGTATTCGACATTGCGATCGGGCACGCTCGCACCGCCGATCTCGGAACGGCGCGAGCGATTGAGCCGCAACCACTGGAACACCCTGCGGCGCCATTCGCCCGGCATCTCCGACAGCAGGGCGAGGCGGGCGCGAGCATCCTCTCCGCGCTTGGTGTCATGCGTGGCGGTCGTCACCATCGCACGCGGCCATTGCCGGGCGCGCTGCTGCGCCAGATGATGAAAAGCCGTGACCGACATGCCGAAGCGGCGCGGATCGCCGCCGACTTCATTCAGCGCCAAAAACCGGACGTAGCGGTAGAAGGCGGTGTCCTCGGCGGCCTTGGCCATAACCGGACCGGTCACTTGTTGAAAATGCATCGCGGTATGCAATGCGCCGCCCGGGCTCGGATCGCGCTCCGGTTCCGCGGCCTCGCCGGTCAAAACGGAGTGCAGGAAATCGAAAATGCTGTCATCGGCGCCGCGCCAGCGGCTGCGTGCCTGCGCGATCGCCCAATCGATGTAGCGGCGGTCGTCGGCGCTGGCGCCCTGGGCCGAGACATAGGTGCGGTACACCGGAAAGGCCGCGACGACCTCCTCGATCGCCGCCAGCACGCCGTTCAAGGTAAAATCGCGGGTGCGGCGATCGTGCATCGCCAAACGGTGGAACTCGCGCGCCAGCACGTTCATCTCGCTGGCCAGGTTGACCTGCATGATGCGCTTTTTGCAGGCGTAGAGGACGTCGTCGAAGCTTTCGTGGTTCGGCGCCATCCGGCGATAGAGCCGGGTCATCGCGGCTTCGCCCTCGGGGTCGACGAAGATCGCGAGCACCTGATTGACAAAGTCGTAGCCGGTAGTGCCGGCGACGGGCCAATCGGGCAACATCTCGTAGCGCGCCAGGATCTTTTCGACGAGCACGTATAGCGGTCCGCTGGAGCGATGCTGCAGCCGATCGCAATATCTAAGCGGGTCGAACAAGCCATCGATGTGATCGATGCGCAGCCCTTGCACGTCGCCGCGCTCGATCAGGGCGAAAAGCAGCCGGTGGGTCGCTTCGAACAACTCGGGCAGCTCCATGCGCAGCCCGGCAAGATCGTTGATGTTGAAAAAGCGGCGGTAGTTGATCTCCTCCGCGGCAACTCGCCAATCGGAAATCCGGTAGGACTGGGCTTCGAGCAGCCGGTGCAAAGCGCCAAAGCTGTCGGGCTGGCCGGGACAACCGATAAAGTGCCGCAGCGCCATGTCGATCGAGGCGGCAACGGCTGGGTGCCGGGCGCGGTCGGCCAAGTTGCGTTTCAGCTCGGCCGCGCGTTCGCGTGCTGTTGCCGTGGGCATTCTCGCAATCGCCGCGAAATCGCTGGTGGACTCAGCCAGCAATGCGCCGCCGTTTTCGAGAATCGCCGCGTAGGAGCGAGGCGAGACCGGAAAGCGATGATCGAAATACCAGGCGCTGAAGCTACCCTCCGCCGGATCGAAGTTCAGTGTGATCTCGCCTCTTTCGAGGATCACCCCGTATTGCTCGCCGAGCACCGGCAGCAGCACTCGGCCTTCGAGATCGGCGCGAAGGGCATGCCAGTTGATGTCGAAATAGCGGGCGAACCGCGATTGCTCACCCCATTCCAGGACATCGCGCCACCAGAGGTTGTCAGCGCCGATCGCCATATGGTTCGGGACGAAATCGACGATCAGGCCCATGCCGTGCGCCCGTAGAGCCGCGGCGAACTCACCGAAATCCTTATCGCTGCCAATTTCGGGATTGAGTCGGTTGTGGTCGATGATGTCGTAGCCATGGGTCGAGCCGGGCCGCGCCTCGGTAATCGGCGAGGCGTAAACGTGGCTGACCCCGAGGGCTTCGAGATACGGCACCAGATCCTTGGCATCGCGGGAAGTGAAGCTGCGGTGGAACTGCAGCCGATAGGTGGCGCGGAGCGGGACCTCGACTGCCGGCGGGCCGCTCATGCCTGGGCGGAGCGCCGTCGCGCCTCTTCGACGATCGATGCGGTGCGGCGCAATTCCGAGCCGTCGAGGATATTCTCGATCGTGCGGCTCAGGCGCCGGCGCCAATTGGGATGCGCGTCGATCGTGCCGGGCAGGTTCGCCTGCTCAGTTTCGCCGACCACGTCTTCGAGCTGAACCAGCATCAGCCTGGCGCGCGACCTGGCCAGAAAACATTGAATCGCGTTTCCCAGGTCGGGCGAATAGGTTGGTTCTCCATCTTGCGAGAGATACCGACCGAGGTCTTCCGACGGCAGCAACCCCTCGACGACGAGCGCTTGCAACAGCAGGCGGCGGTCGCGGCTGCGCTCGGCCTCCTCGGCCGTTTCGGCGGCCGTTTCGGGATACAGACCGAGCCGTCGACGCAGGCTGATATCGCGACCAAGCCAAAACCCCGCGAGGGTGGCGAGGTCGTGGGTCGCGGCTGACGCGGCGACAAGCGGGGGGTATTCGGCCGGCGTCGCGAAGCCGCCGTCGTGGCGCCGCTCGAAGATCATAATGCGATAGGACAACAGATTGGCCGCCCGCATCGTCTCGCGAAACCCCGGCGGCACAGTGCCCAGATCCTCGCCAATCACGGCGCAGCCATGCCGGCAGCTTTCGAGCGCGACGAGGCGCAGCAGATCGTCGAACGGATATTTCACGTAACAGCCGTCGGTAGCCGCCATTCCGTTGGGTATCCAATAGAGCCGGTTCAGCGACATGACGTGATCGATCCGCAGAATCCCCGCATGCTGCATATTGGCGCGCAGGCAGGCGATGAACGGTTCGAAACCTTGGCGCCGCAATACCAGGGGGTTGTTCGGCGCCAGCCCCCAATTCTGCCCGGCGCGGCTCAGCCGGTCGGGGGGCGCGCCGATCGAGGCGCGCGGCGCCACCAGCTCCTGATCGGCCCAGGCCTCGGCCCCGTTCGGGTCGGCGCCGACCGCGAGATCGCGATAGAGACCGATCGACAGCCCGGCCCCATGCCCGGCTGCGGCTGCCGCGGCGAGTTGGCGGTCCGCCTCCCATTGCAAAAACTGAACAAACTCGACCCGGTCGCGATGAGCGGTGGCGAATTCGGCGACTTCGGACGAGCGTGGGTCGCGCATCGCCGCCGGCCAATTGCGCCACGAGAACCCGCGCCGTTCTCGGCAATAATTTTCATGCAGCGTCTCGAAAATGGCGAAATCGCGCAGTGATCGCCCTTCCCTTTGCTGAAATCGGCGAAAGTTCGCGCCGAGCCCCGTGCGCGCGGCGCCCTCGCCGTCGAGATCGAGCGCCTGAAAGCGCCGCCACAACGCCTCGAGCACCGGCTTTTTGCAGGCGGCTACCGCGCCGTAATCGGTCAGCCCAGCCGAACGCGCCGCCCAGCGGGTAGCGCCGAACCATTCTCCCGCGATCAATGCCTGCACGCCATCGTCTTCGGCAAAACCAGGCACAGCGGCCGGGTCGATGTACAAATAATCGAGCCGGGTCCGGCTTGACGGCGAATAGGGGCTCAAATGCAACGGCTCGGCCATGAACAGCGCGTGCAGCGGATTGATGCCGAGCACAGCTGCGCCGCACGAGCCCGCGGCGGCGGAGATCGACGCCAGGTCGGTGAGGTCGCCCATTCCCCAATCACGCGCGCTGCGCAGACCATAAAGCTGGCAGGTCAGCCCCCAATTGCGCGCGCCCGGTCCGAGCTGTGGCGGCAGGTGGCAGCGCGCAGGCGCAACGATCAGATCGAGCTGCGCCGTGACGCCCCCGGCCTCCAGCGCCAGCCGGTGATAGCCCGGCGGCAGACCCGCGGGCAACGGCATCGTGAAGCGCTCATCCAACAACCCGGTATTCACGGCTGCCTTGCCGCCGCGCTCTTCGCCGCCTTCGAGACGGCAAGTCCAGGCGATCTGACGGCAACGGGCCGGCAGCCGCAGCGCCAACTTCGGGCGGGTTTCTTCGAAATGGACAAGGTGCGCCGGGGCAAGCCCCAAAGCGGGCGTTCGATCGCGCTCCTCTAGCTCGGCTGCGGCCTTTACTGGGTTCGACGGCAAACCGAACGCGCTGATCAGGGCCAGCAGGGTCTCGTCCGAAGCTTCGCGGGTCTGGCCGAGGGCGTCGGTATATCGCGTCTCGATGCCGACGACCCCGGCGAGGCGGACCAGCGCAGCGCGGCCGGTCATATCCCTAGGCGGCCGGCGCCACGTGAAAGAAACTAGCGCTGACCGGAGCCCCCGGCACAGCAGACGAATAAAGCACCTGCCCACCGCTTGCTTCCTCGGGGATCGGTACGGTCCGGGCAGAGAAATTCACGACGAGGATCAGCCGCGAGCGGTCGCCGAGATGCCACTCGACCATGACCGCCTGCGGCCCCAGAGCGCGATACTGGCCGGCAAAGGGCGGCATTCCGGCAAGCCGGGGCACGACCTCACGCCAACGGATCTCCAGCAATGCCCGGTAGCGGGCAAGCCAGCGGGCACGGTCTGCCTGTTCAAGTTCGGTCCAGTCGAGTTTCGACATCGCGAATGTCCCGGCATCGGCCGGGTCGGGGATGCGCTCGCGCGCGGCCTCGTCTTGAAAATCGGGGAAATGGGCGAACTCGCGGCGGCGCCCCTCGCACACCGCTTCGGCGAGATCAGGGCCGAAATCACAGAAAAATGCGAAAGATCGCCGGCTCGCCCATTCCTCGCCCATAAACAATAGCGGGATCTGGGGCGACAGGAGCACGATCGCCGCGCCGGCATGCAAAGCCGGCTCGGTTACTTCAGAAGCGAGCCGCGTCCCGAACGGGCGGTTGCCAACATGATCGTGGTTTTGCAAAAAGGCGATGAAAGCGGTTGGCGGCAATTCGGCGGCGGGTTCTCCGCGGCGCCTGCCTCCACGAAATGGCGACGGCTCGCCCTGATAGGCAAACCCCTCAGCCAAAGCGCGGCCAAGATGTGCCGCCGGCGCAATCGCGTAGTCACTATAAAACCCTGCTGTCTCGCCAGTGATCAACACGTGCAAGGCATGGTGCAGATCGTCGTTCCATTGAGCGTTGAAGCGGTCGATCCGCCCGTTCCGCCGCGCTAGACGGCGCGTCTCGTTGCGGTCGTTTTCGAGGACCAGGTGAATTTCGCGATCGTCGATGCGCTGTCGTACTGTTTCGCCGATTTCGTCGACGATGTCAGGCCGGCCGTCGTCGAATATGGCGTGAACCGCATCGAGGCGCAGGCCGTCGAACTGGTATTCCTCGAGCCAATAAAGCGCATTGTGAATGAAGAAATCGCGCACCGGCCGGCTGTGTGGTCCGGAGAAATCGATCGCCGCGCCCCACGGCGTTTGGTGGCGCTTGGTGAAGAAGTCGGGTGCGATCGCCGGCAGATAATTCCCCTCGGGGCCGAAATGATTGTAGACGACATCGAGCAGGATCGCGAGGCCGCGGACGTGACAGGCCTCAATCAACCGCTTCAGCGCCTCCGGCCGCCCGTAACGCGACGACGGGGCATATGGAAATACCCCGTCATAGCCCCAGTTGCGGTCGCCGGGAAATTCACCGATCGGCATCAGCTCGACCGCGGTAGCACCCAGCCGGCACAGATGATCGAGATGTCGCACCGCGCCATCGAAATCGCCGGTTTCGGAAAAGACGCCGAGGTGCAGCTCATAAAGCACGATCTCTTCCCATCGCCGCCCCCGCCAGCCGAGATCGTTCCACTCGTAGGCCTCGGGATCGACGACCTCGCTCGAACCGTGGACCCCTCCCGGCTGACGACGTGACGCGGGATCGGGGAAGGCGTTGCCGTCGACGACGTAACGATAGCGGCTGCCGGGCCTGGCGGCTACGGTCGTCAACACCCACCAGCCGTCGCCTTCGCAGACCATCGGAACCGTGCTCGGTCTGGAGCCCTCAAGGTGCAGCGACACCGCTTTGGCGCGGGGCGCCCACAATCGAAAGCGAACTCCGCCGGGGGTCGCTTCGGCGCCCAAGGGCAGCTCATGGCGGCGGCGCATCGTCTTCCCCCGCCAGCGCCCCGGGATCGGCGTCGGCCCCATAAAACCCGCGCTGTTTGTCTCCGTTCAACGGCGGGTCGGCGATCTCGGGGTCGCTCTGCGGTTTCGCCGGCAGTTCCGGGCGCGGCGCGCGGTTGATGAACAAGGCAAAGGAATGCGGCTGCAATTGGTAAACCTCGCCCGGCGCGTACAGCTTTGCGTCAGTGACGCGCCCAGTCGGCTGAGAGGTGTCGACCAGCGGCTGCCATGACATTGGCGCCGCCAGATCGGGAATGCGGAAATCGAGCTCGCCGTGATAGGCGTTCATCATCACCAGAAAACTCTCGTCGATGTCGCGTTGGCCGCCCGGGGTAAAGAATTCGCCGGCGGCGCCGCTCAACACATAGCCGAGCGACAGCGCGACAGGATTGCTCCAATCCTCGGCGCTCGAACTCTTGGCCCGACGGGGTGATCCAGGTGATGTCCTTGACCCCCGCCTCGGACAGTACTTCGCCGCGAAGAAAGCGCGGGCGTGAAAAGACACGATGGCTGCGCCGCAGGTGTATCAGATAGCTGACAAACTGGCCCAACTCCTGGTCCTCGGGCCTGATGCTCTCCCAATCGGTCCAGGAGATTTCGTTGTCCTGGCAGTAGGCGTTGTTGTTGCCTTGCTGGGTGCGCCCTATTTCATCGCCGGCGAGCAGCATCGGCACGCCAAGCGACAGCAGCAAGGTCGCCAGCATGTTGCGCTTTTGCCGGTCGCGCAGCGCGACGATCTCAGGGTCGTCGGAAGGCCCTTCGACCCCGTAATTCCAGCTGAAATTCGAATCGGTGCCGTCGTGATTGTCTTCGCCATTGGCCGCATTGTGCCGCTCGGTGTAGCTCACCAGATCCTGCAGGGTGAACCCGTCATGAGCAGTGATGAAATTGATGCTGGCCCAAGGTCGGCGCCCGCGATAGCCGAAGATGTCCGACGAACCGGCGACGCGCGATGCGACATCCGCGACCAAGCCGTGATCACCCTTCCAGTACCGTCTCAGCGTGTCGCGATACTGGCCATTCCATTCCGCCCAGCCCGGCGGAAAATTGCCCAGCTGATAGCCGTAAGGGCCAAGATCCCAAGGTTCGGCAATCAGCTTGACGCCGGTCATGACCGGATCCTGACGCACGGCGTCGAAAAATGCGCTGCCCTGTCCGTAATCGCCGTTCTCGCGGGCGAGCGCCGCGCACAGATCGAAGCGGAAGCCGTCGATGTGCATTTCCGTCGCCCAATAACGCAGCGAGTCCATCACCAGCGCCAACACCCGCGGGTGATCGATGTTCAACGTATTGCCGGTGCCGGTGAAATCCTGGTAGAAGCGCGGATCGGCATCCAAACGGTAGTAGGACAGATTGTCGATGCCGCGAAACGACAGCGTCGGGCCGAGATGGTTGCCTTCGCCGCTATGGTTGTAGACGACGTCGAGGATGACCTCGATCCCGGCATCGTGTAGCCGTCTGACTGTGGTTTTGAAATCGGCGATCGTTCCGGTCGACAACAGGCGCGGGTCAGGCGCGAAGAAACCGATCGTATTGTAGCCCCAATAATTGGCGAGATGCTGTTCCACCAGATGGCGGTCGTCGACCGCGGCGTGGATCGGCAACAGCTCGACCGCAGTGACGCCGAGCCCGACCAGGTAGTCGATCATCGGCGGTGAGGAGAGGCCGGCGAAGGTGCCGCGATGCTCAGGGTCGACGCCGGGGTGACGTTTGGTGATCCCGCGCACGCTCAGCTCGAGAATAATCGCTTCTTCCCATAAGGTCCGCGGCCGGTGCTCCTCGCCCCAGGTGTAGGCGGGCTCGATGACCCGGCCTTTGGGAATAAAGCGCGCATTGTCGCGCCGGTCGATTGCCAGATCCTCGCGCGGGCCGCCGACGCGATAGCCAAATACCGGGTCGGCCCAGCGCAGCCTGCCATGGAACAACTTCGCATAGGGATCGATCAGCAGCTTATTGGGATTGAAACGGTGCCCATTGGCGGGATCGTACGGTCCGTAGACCCGGTAGCCGTAGAGCAGGCCAGGGCGCGCATCAGGCAGATAGACGTGCCAGACCTCGTCGGTGTATTCGGATAATTCAATTCGCGCTTCCTCGCGCTGGCCGGTGTGGTCGAACAGACACAGTTCGACTTTTTCGGCGTGAGCCGAAAAAAGAGCGAAATTCACGCCTTTGCCGTCCCATGTCGCTCCCATCGGATACGGGCGGCCCGGCCACACCTTTGTCGGCGATGCCATCGCTTGTCTCAGCGTGCGGGCAATGTGCGGGGAATTGCGTAGTCTAATACACGAACATATCGCGGCATCGATGGCATGAAGCTCGGCCTTTGGATAGCTAATCCGCGGTGAATATCAGGACGCCGAGCGGCGGCAGCCGCAGGCGGATCGCGTGCTGGTGGCCATGCATCGGGCGCGGCTCGGAGTGAACTTCACCGGCGTTGCCGACGCCGCTGCCGCCATAGTCGAGAGCGTCGGTGTTGATGCGTTCGCGGTAGCGGCCGGGGCGGGGAACCCCGATCCAATAATCCTCGCGCGGCACTGGCGTAAAATTGCACACGACGACAGCAAGCTCGAGTGGACCGCGGCCGCGCCGCTGAAACGACACGACGCTCTCGGCCGCATTGGCGACATCGATCCATGCGAAACCGTCGGGGTCGCAGTCGAGCCGATGCAATGCCGGCGTGCCGCAGTAGAGATGGTTCAAATCGGCCACCAGCCGGCGCACCCCTTCGTGCGGCGGCTCGCCCAGCAGCTGCCAATCGAGACCGATATCGTGGTTCCACTCGCGCTGCTGTGCGAACTCGTTGCCCATGAACAGCAGTTTTTTGCCGGGATGGCTCCACATAAAGGCGAAATAGGCGCGCAGGTTCGCAAAACGTTGCCATTGGTCGCCGGCCATCTTGCTGATCAACGACCCCTTCCCGTGGACGACCTCATCGTGGCTGAGCGGCAGAATGAAGTTTTCGTGATAAGCGTAAAGCAAGCCGAAGCTCAGGTCGTTATGACTGTACTTTCGGTAAATCGGGTCGGTCGCCATGTAGCGCAGCGTGTCGTGCATCCAGCCGAGGTTCCATTTGTAACCGAAGCCGAGCCCGCCGACATAAGTCGGGCGCGACACCATCGGCCAGGC
Source organism: uncultured Alphaproteobacteria bacterium (assembly GCA_963785565.1). Lineage (GTDB taxonomy): Bacteria > Pseudomonadota > Alphaproteobacteria > ATCC43930 > CGMCC-115725 > AP-15. The sequence goes on from CAWAVV010000021.1 coordinate 106,839, forward strand.
GGTCAATTCCTCGGCGACCGAGGTGGCTCCGCTCGACTCGCCGAAGACCAGCTCGTTGACCCGCCGCAAAAACGCGATCGCCTCGAGGTTCTCCCGCCCCCCGAATGCATTCGGGATCCATTCGCCCGGCGGCCGGCTGTAATCGCGATAGAGCATCGAGGCGACCGCATCGACCCGGATGCCGTCGATGTGAAATTCGCGCAACCAATACAATGCGCTCGACAGCAGAAAATTTGCGACCTCGCGTCGGCCGAAATTGTAGATCAGGGTGTTCCAGTCGCGGTGGAAGCCCTGACGCGGGTCGGCGTGCTCGTAGAGCGCGGTACCGTCAAACCGTCCGAGACCATGCGGGTCGGTCGGAAAATGGCCCGGGACCCAATCGAGCAACAGACCCAGTCCGGCGCCGTGACAGGCCTCGACCAGGGCTCGGAAATCGTCGGGGGCGCCATAGCGGCTGGTCGGCGCGAATAACGAAACTGGCTGATATCCCCAAGATCCGTCGAACGGATACTCCATGATCGGCATGATCTCGATATGGGTAAATCCCATTTCGACGACATAAGGAACGAGCTGTTCGGCAAGCTCGCGATAGGTCAGATAGCGCCCCTGCTCGGCGAGGTTGCGGCGCCATGAGCCGAGATGAACTTCATAGACCGAGATCGGGGATTCTCGATCATTGCGGCGCCAGCGCTCCGCCATCCAGGCGCCGTCGCGCCAGACATGGCGCGACGGGTCGGCGATGACAGACGCCGTCCCCGGCGGCTTCTCGGCTCGCTCGGCTTGCGGATCCGCCTTTAGCGGCAGGAGCTGCCCGTCCGGCCCGCGTATTTGGTATTTGTAGAGGTGACCTGGCCGTAACCCAGGCACGAATAGTTCCCAGTGGCCGCTGGACCCGCGGCGCCGCATCGCCATCCGGCGGCCGTCCCAGGCGTTGAAATCGCCAACGACACTGACCGCTTGAGCATTGGGCGCCCACACGGCAAAGGCAATGCCCTCCACGCCTTCATGGACCATCGGATGCGCGCCAAGTTTTTGATAGCTCGCCAGATGGTTGCCTTCGGCGAGCAAGTAGATGTCGAGTTCACCCAATACCGGAGGGAAACGGTAGATGTCGTCGAATTCGCGAGCGACGCCGCCGCTCGACACCTGCAACCGATAGCGAAACGGCTCCTGCCGGCCGGGGATCTCGGCAACGAAGAAGCCCTCGCGATCGACCCGCTCCCCCTCGGCTGCGATTTGCCCGGTCGCGCTGTCGACGACCGACATCTTCTCGGTAGCCGGCAATATCGCCCGCACACATACCCCGGCGGGGATCTTGTGCATCCCGAGGAACGCAAACGGGTCGCCGTGCCGCGCTTCGATGATCGCCGCTATCTCGGGGTCGCGCCCAACCCAGTTTGGCTGGTCCGCGGCAGCCCCGACCCGGTCAAGGTCGAGCGGATCAGGCCGGCCCACATTTGGGCGCTTCGCTTCGGCGCCGACCGGATCATTGCGCTTCGCCACTGGCCCCCACTTTTGCCTTGTTCAAAATGCCAAGGATGCCTTCGAGCGGGATATCGACCCATAACGGCCTGTTGGCCAGCTCGTAGGACACCTCGTAGACAGCCTTTTCGAGCACAAAGAATGTCGTCATCGCGCGCCCCTGCTTCTTGCTCGCCGGATAAGCGGCGCAACCGCGCATCGTCTTGCGGTAGGCGGCGCGAAACCCGTCTACCGCACGCTGGCGCCAAGCTTCGGCAAGCTGCACCATTCGCGGCTCCGCGGCCGGACGGGTCGCGGCCAGATGGCGCACCGCGGCGACCGCGGCGTAGTCAAAGGAGCGTATCATGCCGGCCACATCGCGCAGCGGCGAACTCTTGCTGCGACGCGCTGAAAGCGGCCGTGAAGGTTCACCCTCGAAATCGACGATGAAGAAGTCGTTCTGCACCACGATCACTTGACCGAGGTGGTAATCGCCGTGAAAACGCGTCTTCTGCGCCGCGACCTCGTCGGGGAGCAAGCCGCGGATATGACTTAGCAGCAGGTCGCGCAGGCTCAGCAGACGCTCGGCGCCCTGGCGCGCCCGATCGGGCAGGCGCGGCAGCTCGCGCTCGAGTTTTGCCAGCATCGCATCGGCCTCAGCGTCGAGCGCCTGGCGCCACTGGTCGAGGTCGTCCCGCGTAATCGGCTCAGGCTCGAAACCAGGGTCGTCGCCCGCATGCTCGGCCAGGGCGCGGTGCATCTCGGCGGTGCGGATACCGATCTGGCGCGCCAAGGTCAGAAAGAAGTGATCGGGGTCGGGCAGCTCGGACGACCGCTGGTCGGTCGAGATCAGCGAGTCGTCGAGGTATCGGGTAAGGTAGTTCAGCGCCTGCGTCCAGCCGTCGCCCTGATTGCGGACAAAGCCGAACAGCACGCCAACGGCCATCGTCTGCGGCCCGGTCTCGCCGTCGAGCGCCAGCTCGATCGTCGCCAGCGGCGGCGGCGTATTGGCGAACCCGGCGCGCTCGACTAGAAACCGCGACATTTCTATTTCCGGGTGCGGGCCGGCTTGCAGGCGGCGGTAGAGCTTGAGCATTCCATATTCGTCGAAGAACACCGAGCTGTTCGATTGCTCGACACTACCGCGGCGAACCGTCAGCCGCTGCGGTGCGGCCGCCCGTTGGTAGCTCGGGGTCTTGGTGCAGCGGATCTCACCACGGTCGAGTCGCAATCGGCTTTCGCCAGCGATCGCAGCCATCATTGCCAACGCGAAAACGTCTTGCGACAGAGCGTCGACCAAGGCGCCCTCACGGCGGAATTGGCGCAACTCGGCAAGCGTAACCGGAGCGAGCCCTTGGCGCAGCTCGGTCTCGGCCGGCGACCAGATCGCAGCCAGCGGCAGGAAATAGTGCTGTTGCTCCCCCTCGCCGAACGCCGTCTCGACTACTGTCGCCAAAAAGCTTTCCGATGCCGCGCCGTCTTCCGCCGGGCGCGTGATCTCGCCGCGAGCTTCGACCGATGCCTTTCGGATGCGCCGGTCCTTAGCCGCAAACCAGCGCTGACGCGCCAGAAACGCCGGCATTATTTCGCTTTCGAGTTGCGCCAGATTGTGCTGGCGGAACAAGTCGGCCCAGCCCTGTGGCATTACCAGGGTGACGAATTCGGGCGGTGAGGCTTGCAAATTCCCCGACTCCTGCGTGCTCGACAGCAGCTCGAACCAGAAGAAACTATGAGCTTGGAGGGTCAGTAGATACGGGAGGTCGCCAATGGTCGGGAAGACGCTGCGCCCGAGCAATTCGACGGGCTGCCGGCCGCGAAATTCCGCGAGATCCAGCTCGACCGCTTGAGGCGAACGCGACAGGTTGGCAACGCACAGGATGACCTCGTCGTCCAGGCTGCGCAGATAGGCGATGACCTTTCGGTTCGAGGGGTAGAGAAAGCGCAATATGCCGCGGCCGAAAGCGCTGCGCGACCGCCGTGCTGCGATCAGCCGCTTCATCCAGTTCAGCAACGAAGACGGCGAGCGGCTCTGCGCCTCGACATTAACCGCCTCGAAGCCGTAAACCGAATCCATGATCGGTGGCAGATAGAGGCTGGCGGGGTCAGCCCGGGAAAACCCTCCATTGCGATCGAACGACCACTGCATCGGCGTGCGCACCCCGTCGCGGTCGCGCAGAAAGACATTGTCGCCCATGCCGATCTCGTCGCCGTAGTAAAATACCGGGGTGCCCGGCATCGAGATCAGCAGCGCGTTCAACAATTCGATCCTGCGGCGGTCATTCTCCATCAACGGCGCCAAACGCCGCCGGATCCCGAGATTGATCCGGGCGCGCCGATCCGCCGCATAGTGGTTCCACAAATAGTCGCGCTCGCTGTCGGTGACCATTTCCAAGGTCAGCTCGTCGTGATTGCGCAGAAACACCGCCCATTGGCACGACGCCGGGATGTCGGGGGTCTGGCGCATGATGTCGGTGATCGGATGGCGGTCCTCGGTCGAGACCGCCATGTAGATGCGCGGCATCAGCGGAAAATGGAACGCCATGTGGCATTCGTCGCCAGCGCCGAAATATGGCAGCACGTCCTCGGGCCATTGATTGGCCTCGGCGAGCAGCATGTGGTCGCCATGGTGTTGGTCGAGTTCGCGCCGCAACCGCCGCAGGACCTCGTGGGTCTCGGGCAGGTTCTCGTTGATCGTGCCCTCGCGCTCGATCAGATAGGGCACCGCGTCGAGCCGCAACCCGTCGACGCCGAGATCGAGCCAGAACCGCATCACGTCGGCAACCGCGCGAAACACCCGCGGATTGTCGAAATTGAGGTCAGGCTGATGCGAATAGAACCGGTGCCAGTAATAAGCCTGGGCCATCGGGTCCCACGCCCAATTCGATTTTTCGGCGTCGACAAAGATGACGCGGGTTTCGGCGAACTTCTGGTCGGTATCGCTCCAGAAATAAAAGTCGCGCAGGTGCGAACCCGGCTTCGCCTGGCGCGCGCGCTGAAACCAGGGATGCTGGTCCGAGGTGTGATTAACGACGAGCTCGGTGATGACCCGCAGATTGCGGCGGTGCGCCTCGCGGACGAAGGCTTTGAAATCGCCCATCCGGCCATAGGACGGGTTGATGTTCCTGTAGTCGGAAATGTCGTAGCCGTCGTCGCGCAGCGGCGAGGGATAGAACGGCAACAGCCACAATGCGGTGACGCCGAGATCCTGCAGATAATCGAGCTTGCGGCACAGCCCTTGGAAATCGCCGATGCCGTCGTCGTTGGCGTCGAAGAAAGCCTTGACGTGCAGCTGATAGATGATCGCGTCCTTGTACCACAGAGGGTCCGAGATCGCGGGTCGCGCCAGCGCGCGGCTCAGCGGCAGCGCGGCTGCGGCGTCGTTGGGTGGGCTCATTCGGGCTCGTTGTGCAGTAGGCGAAAGATCAGTGCGGGGTTGGTCTCGGGATCCAGGCGGAACCGCTGGCGAGCGCCGCGGCAGATCGCGACGGATCGGGTAAACGCCTCCTCGAGCGCGAACGCTCGATCCGCGCTCAGCCCGAGCTCCTCGAGCGGCAATTCGACATCGGCCTCATGGGGCTGATGCGGGTCG
>CAWAVV010000022.1:0-47803 GCA_963785565.1 uncultured Alphaproteobacteria bacterium
TGATGTGCGCGACATCGTCATTGCGAGCAAAGCGAGGCAACCTCGGTCGTCAGGCCTGCGTCGTCGGCTGCCAGTTAGCTTCCTTATGGGTGAAATGGCGGGCATCACCTACCTTGCCGGCGCGATTCACGCCGATAGGATCAAGTGCCCTTGGCCAGCCTCGAAACGCTCAACAAGGTAAGCACAAATATTCGCTATTCTGTGGCTTACAATCCTGGGCCTGTCTAATGATAACGTGCAATAATCACCGATTAGCACGCTGCGGCCAGCCTAGATGGCCGACGATGTGATGGGCCTACGCTCGCTGCGTAGAGGAGGAGTTATCCGTGGGTCAGTCGATGTTCGCTTTCGGAGGGCTCGCGGGAGGTTATTGGGCCGGTTGGCGCTTGATGGAGGCGTTCCAGCGTCGCTTTGAGCCACCCAAATCGCCGATCCCTGGCTGGCATGTTTGGGTCGCGGGCGTCCTCTGGTTCGGCTCAGCCATCATCGGCTGCATAATCGGCCTTGCGGTACACGATGTGTTATTCCAGCGCCATCCTTGAGCCGTCCCTCTGCTAACGGGGTAGGGACGTAACGCGGAAATCCTTCGATGAGACGATCTGGAGTTTTATGGCATTCATTAGCACTCACCAATATTGGTTATGCCAAGCCTGAGGCTGCGAGCCTGTCTATCAAAAGCCCAATCGGTGCCCAAGGGCTGTTATGATCGCTTCCTTTTGGAGCTTGGTTGACCTTTTGCAGAGGTATAACGGAGCAGTCACTGCTGTTGCGACCGTGCTCATAGGCATCTTTACCCTCGTTCTGGCATTGGTAACGGGTCGGCAAGCACGGTTAACTAGAGAAACGATCGAGGTTGCCCGACAGGAATTCATATCCTCGCACCGTCCGAAGATCATCGTGCATTCCGTTGAGATCACTCACGACTCCGTTCCGATGCGCAACGAACCAACAGTCGGAGCGTCGGTCGTCTACTTTAACGTCGGCGATACACCAGCCCGCATCATCGAAATAAATGCAAAGATTAGCATGCGCCCGCTTCCCCTTCAGTCCGGTCTAGGCGTTGGCATCGGGGTCCGGCTTGCCGGTCTGCCTGTCCCAAAGGAATTGGTTGAAAGCGGCCACCCGAACTTCGTTGCGGTTTTTTCCGACCAAACCCTTGAGCAGGTGCGTTTTGCGGAGAAATCTAGCGACGGTCGCGACAGAGATGGGGGATTGGTTTGCATCGGAATGATCGCATACGAGGACGGAAGGCGCGCTCGACATGAAACCGGCTTCTGCCGACGCCTCGAGACGACTACCGAACGATGGGTTCAAATGGACCATCACGAGTACGAGTACAGCTATTAGAGAGCCGTCCTGTCGGAGGCGTCCCGACCCGAGGCCGGCGGTGGTTGCAATCGCTCTGGCAATGACTGGGCGCTGTCCATGATCGCCTACGCCATTCGGCGGGTGCTGCTGATCATCCCGACCTTGTTCGCGATCATGGTGGTGAATTTCATCATCGTCCAAGCCGCACCCGGCGGGCCTGTCGAGCAGATGATCGCGCGCCTCAAGGGCGAGAATATCAGCGCCACCGAGCGCGTCAGCGGCGGGACCGGCGAGATCAAGGCGCCGCCGGCCTCCGGCGCCGCCGTCAACTCGCGCTATCGCGGCGCACGCGGCCTCGACCCCGCGCTGATCAAGCAGCTCGAAAAGCAATACGGCTTCGACAAACCGCCCTTGACCCGCTTTATGCTGATGATGCGTAACTACCTGACCTTTGATTTCGGCAAGAGCTTTTTTCGCGACCAGCGCGTCACCGATCTGATCAAGTCAAAGCTGCCGGTATCGATTTCGATCGGACTGTGGACGACCTTGATCACCTATCTGGTTTCGATCCCGCTGGGCATCCGCAAGGCGGTGCGCGACGGCAGCCGGTTCGACGTGTGGACGAGTGCGGTCATCATCGTCGGCTATGCGGTGCCAAGTTTTTTATTCGCGGTATTGCTGATCGTGCTGTTCGCGGGCGGCAGCTATTTGTCGGTCTTTCCGCTGCGCGGGCTGGTCAGCGACAATTGGGCCTCGCTGTCCTGGCCGATGCGCATCGCCGATTATTTCTGGCACATCGCCCTGCCGATCACCGCGTTGGTGATCTCCGGGTTCGCCACTTTGACGATGCTGACCAAGAACTGCTTTCTCGACGAGATCAACAAGCAATACGTGCTGACCGCGCGCGCCAAGGGGCTGAGCGAGCACCGCGTGCTCTACGGTCATGTCTTCAGGAATGCGATGCTGCTCGTCGTCGCCGGGTTTCCGGCGGCGCTGGTCGGAATCCTGTTCACCGGATCCTTGCTGATCGAGGTGATCTTTTCGCTCGATGGCCTCGGCTTGTTGGGTTTCGAGGCGGCGATCAACCGCGACTATCCGATCATGTTCGGCACGCTCTATGTGTACACGTTGATCGGCCTGCTGCTGAAGCTGGTCAGCGACCTGACCTATATGCTGATCGACCCCCGGATCGATTTCGCCACCCGGCGGGCCTGACCGCCAACCTCACAGGCCGACGAGACGCGCGCTCTCGTCCCACAGCCGGCGGGCGAGATCGGCGTCGAGCGCGACCGGGTCGGGACGCGCCAGCGCCTTGCGGACGACATAACCGCCGTGAAACGGCGCTGGGTCGGGCACCGTCGCCAGGAACAGCGATGTCTCGGCGCCTTTCTCGGCGCTGATCATGAAGGGCTTCACCAGCCGCCAGGCGATTTCGATGATGCCGCCGCGCTGCGCCAGCGTGGTCGCGACAACGCCGGGATGAAGGGAGGTTGCAACAACTCCCGAGCCTTGCAGCCGCGCCGCCAGCTCCCGGGTGAACAGGATGTTGCACAGCTTGGAGCGGTTGTAAGCCTTCAACATCGACCAATCGCGCGGACCGGTAATGGTCGCAAGGTCGACGCGGGCGCCGTGATGGGCGCGCGAGGCGACGGTGACGATCCGTGCCGGCGCCGAGGCCTTCAGCCGGTCGAGCAGCAGATTGGTCAGCAGGAACGGCGCCAGGTGATTGACCGCGAAGGTCATCTCGTACCCGTCCCGCGAACGCTCGAATTTCGGTGAAAACAGTCCGGCGTTGTTGACCAGCACATCGATTTTGTCATGCGCGGCCAGGATCTCTCCGGTGAGGCGGCGCACTTCGGCCAAAGAAGCGAAATCGGCGAGCGCGGTCTCGACCTGAGCCCCGCTCGCCCGGTCGGTCACGAAACGGCGCGCCGCCTCCGTACGAGCAGAGTCGCGGCCGGTCATGATGACCCGCATGCCGGTGCGGGCGAGGCCCAGTGCCGTGTAAAGCCCGATCCCCGAACTCGCCCCGGTAACGACGCCGACCCGCGACGCCGGTTCTTCCCTCACCCCGCTGGCGGGGAAAGAGCCGGGGAGGGGGGCTTCGGACGCGGACGCCGGCACGGCCCGCTTAAATGCTGTCGATCCCGAACGCCCAGCGCCGCGCCAACTGGTGACCGATCGCCAATGGCGGCGGCAGGGTCGTGACGCCGGGGATTTGCTCGTCGGAGCGGGATCGTTCGACCATGGCGCGGACCTCCTCGCGCTCGAACCAACGCGCCTCGGCGATTTCCTCGGGGTCGATGCGGATCTCCTCGCTCAGCGCCTCGGCCAACAGCCCCATCATCAACGTCGATGGAAACGGCCAAGGTTGAGAGGCGAGATATCGCACCTGCCCGACACGAATGCTGGATTCCTCGAGGACTTCGCGCCGCACCGCCTCCTCGATCGTCTCACCGGGCTCCATGAAGCCGGCGAGACAGGAGAAACGGGTCCCGACCCGCCGGCGCCCGCGACCGAGGAGGCAGCGCTCGCCCTTGACCACGAGCATGATCACAACCGGGTCGACTCGCGGATAATGATGGGCCCGGCAGTTCGGGCAGCGCCGCCCCCATCCGGCAGAGTCGATCACGCTTGCGGTGCCGCATTGCGCGCAAAAGCCGTGGCGCGCGTGCCAATCGAGCAGCGAGCGCGCCTCGGCGAGTATCGCGGCCTCGCCGCCGGGGATCGAGGCGGCCAGGGCGCGGACATCGACGGTCTCGATCTCCGCTCCGGCTGGCACCGGTGCCGCGCTGGCATCGAGCGCGAAATGAGCCCGTCCGTCGCCGATCCCGAGCAAAATCAGCGTGGCGCCGGCATCGATCGCCTCCCGCCAAGGCGTGACCGGCTGCCAGTCGAGCTCCGCCGCCGAGCTGTGGCGAACCAACGGCTTCAGCTCGCGCAGCGGCAACAGCCGGGTTTCAGGATCATCGAGCAAGGAAGCGATCCAGCCGGCATCCTGCCGTCGCTGGCTGACGCGGTCGAGCGGGCTGCCCGCAAAAGTGTAAATTTCTTCCATCACCTCCGCCCAATCCCTCGTTCGCCGTCGCCGGAAGACCCGGCGGGCGGTCCTACCATAACTTCGGCCGGACCCGAAGCGTTCGCGGCCGGCCCGCTGGCGCCCCGTGCTATGCTGCGGTCATGACAAACGCACCCTATATCGCCGAGATCGCCGCGCTGGTTGGCGACCCGGCGCGCGCGAACATGCTGTCGGCGCTGATGAACGGCCGTGCGCTCAGCGCTGGCGAACTCGCCTATGTCGCGCATGTGACCCCGCAGACCGCGAGCGCGCATCTGGCAAAGCTGGTCCACGCGCGGTTGCTCGCCGACGAAAGACGGGGGCGCAACCGTTATTTCCGGCTTGCCGCCCCCGAGGTCGCGCGCATGCTCGAAGAGATCATGGCGGTCGCGGTCGCGCGGGCGCCGCGCTATCGGCCGGCATGGATGCGCGACGAGGCGCTGCGTTCGGCTCGGACCTGCTACGACCATCTCGCCGGCCGGCTCGGCGTGGCCTTGGCCGGCAGCCTCGCCGAGCGCGGCCATGTCCTGCTCGATGACGACGGCGGCGAGGTTACGGAAGACGGCGCCAGGTTCCTTACCGGGTTCGGCCTCGATCTTGCCGGCGCCGCCGGCAAGCGCCGCCGCTTCTGCCGCCCTTGTCTCGATTGGAGCGAGCGGCGGCCGCATCTCGGCGGCGCGGTCGGCGCGGCGCTGGCCCAGCGCTGCTTTGCGCTCGGTTGGATCGAGCGAATCAAAGCCAGCCGCGCGGTCGCGATCACCCCATCCGGCAGCGACGGATTTTCTGTCCATTTCGGCCTCGATATCACCTCAGCCACCAAGATCGAGCCCGCTGACACCCGATATCGGTGCGCGAGCGGCTTGTTGCCGGGGGATTAGGGCGCGCCACTGGCGATTGAATGAGGCGCGTTACGGGCCTCATTTCGGCGACGACAAATTCCTCACCGGCCTCGACCTCGCGGAAAAAGCGTCGGCAACCCCATGCTCATTCCCTGCTGGCCCGCCTTTTGCAGTTTGACCCGGTTAGATCATGGCGTAACGTCGGCGGCAGAGCAAAAGATCGAACAGGGCACAGATGAGCATTTTGCCTCGGATCCTGCGGCTGGCGCTTGCGCTCGGTCTTGCAACGACGCCGGCATGGGCGCAGTCGGCCCCAACGACCTTGCGCTTCATCCCCCAGGCCGACCTCAGAAGCATCGATCCGATCTGGACGACTGCCTATGTCACGCGCAATTTTGGTTATCTGGTCTTCGACACGCTGTTCGCGCTCGACAAGGATTTCAAGCCGCAGCCGCAGATGGTCGATCACTGGACCGTCAGCGCGGACAAGCTGACCTACACCTTTATTCTGCGCGACGGCCTCAAATGGCACGACGGGCAGCCGGTGCGGGCAGCCGATTGCGTGGCATCGATCGAGCGCTGGGGCAAACGCGACCCGTTCGGACAAAAGCTGATGGAGGCGGTCGGCGAGATCAAACCCGTCGACGACAAGAGTTTTACGATCAGCCTCAAAACACCGTTTCCGCTGATCCTCAATGCGCTCGGCAAATTGTCGAGCAACGTGCCGTTCATGATGCCCGAGCGGCTTGCCAAGACCGACCCGTTCAAGCAGATCCCCGAGGCGATCGGCTCTGGCCCGTTCAAATTTGTCAAGGCGGAATGGGTTCCGGGGAACAAGGCGGTGTTTATTAAGAATACCGATTATGTGCCGCGCAAAGAGCCGCCGAGCTTTGCCTCTGGCGGCAAACCGGCCAAGGTCGACCGCGTCGAATGGCTCTATATCCCCAATTCCGCGACCGCCTCGGCGGCGCTGAACGCCGGTGAGGCCGATTGGTATGAGCAGCCGCCAACCGATCTGCTGCCGGTCTTCGCTGGTAATCCCGACATCGTCGTCGCCACCGTCGATCCGCTCGGCAATCAGGGCGTTCTACGCTTCAACCATGTGCAGCCGCCGTTCGACAATCTCAAGCTGCGCCTCGCGGTGCTGAACCTGGTAAATCAGAAGGACTACATGCGTGCCGCCGCCGGCGACCCCAAATACTGGAAAACCTGCGCGGCGATATTCGGTTGCGGCACGCCGTTCGAGACCAATGCCGGCGCCGACGCCCTGCTCAAAGGCCCCGATCCGGCCAAGGCGAAGCAGCTGATCGCCGATTCCGGCTACAAGGGCGAAAAGATCGTCCTGCTCGATGCGACCGACCAGCCGATCGTACATGCCCAGGCGCTGGTGACCTTAGCGATGCTACGGCAGGCCGGGCTCAATGTCGAACTGCAGGCAATGGACTGGGGCACCTTGATCACTCGCCGGGCATCGAAAGCGCCGGTCGACCAGGGTGGGTGGAACATTTTTCACACCTGGACGGCGGCGCCGGACCTGCTGTCGCCGGCGGTCAACGCAGCGCTACGCGCCAACGACGGCAAAGCCTGGTTCGGCTGGCCGAGCGACCCCAATCTGGAAGGGCTCATCGATCAGTGGTTCAAGGCGCCCGATCTGTCCGCGCAGAAACAGCTCGCCGCCGACATCCAGACCGAGGCTTACGCCAATGGCGTCCCCTATGTTCCGACCGGCCAGTTCGTGATCCCGACCGCCTATCGCAAGAATCTTCACGGGATAATCATCGCGCCGGTAGTATTTTTCTGGAACGTCCGGAAGGGTTGAGAGGCCAGGGGGTGTTCGCCTACATCGTCAGACGGATCCTCTCCACCGTCCCGGTCATGGCGGTGGTCGCGCTGTTCGTGTTCGCATTGCTCCATCTGAGCCCCGGAGATCCGGCGGCGATCATCGCCGGCGATACCGCCACCCCCGACGACATCGCCCGCATCCACCAGGCGCTCGGGCTCGACCAGCCGTTGTATGTCCAGTTCGCGTCTTGGGTATGGCGCTTGCTGCACGGCGATCTCGGCATCTCGATCTTCACCAACCTTCCGGTCACGACCTTGATCGCGCAGCGGGTCGAGCCGACCGTGGTGTTGACCATCTCGACCGTCCTCGTCTCCGTATTGGCGGCGATCCCGATGGGCGTATTGGCGGCGTGGAAGGCGGGGTCATGGATCGACCGCACGGTCATGGTCTTCGCGGTGCTCGGGTTTTCGGTGCCGGTCTTCGTGGTCGCCTATGTATTGATCTATGTCTTTGCGGTTCGCACCGATTTGTTGCCGGTCCAGGGCTTTGTCGGCATCGACCGCGGTTTGTGGCCGTTCCTGTCGCATCTGGTCATGCCGACCCTCGCGCTGGCGATGGTTTTCGCGGCGCTGATCGCGCGCATGACCCGCGCCAGCATGCTGGACGTCCTTGCCCAGGATTATATCCGCACCGCCCAGGCCAAGGGCTTGGCCAACGACAAAGTGCTGATCGGCCACGCACTGAAGAATGCGGCGGTGCCGATCGTGACGATCATCGGAATCGGCATCGCGCTGTTGATATCGGGTGTGGTCGTCACCGAGACGGTGTTCGCGATCCCCGGACTGGGGCGACTAACCGTCGACGCGATCCTGCGCCGCGACTATCCGATCATCCAGGGGATCATCCTGATCTTTTCGGCCGCCTATGTGCTGGTCAATCTGTTGGTCGATCTGAGCTACACCTTCCTCGATCCGCGCATCCGCTATTGAGGCTGTGGCCGAGATGACCGTGGCGCCGACTGATCTGGCCATCCTCGCCGCTCCGACCGAGCGCCGTCGCGGGGCGCGCACCTACATTCGCCGCCATCCGACGATCGTCATCGGCGGGATCCTGATCGGCCTGATGGTTCTGATGGCGGTGTTCGCCCCTTACCTCGGCACCGTCGACCCAGAGGCCTTGACGCCGGTCCAGCGGCTGCGCTGGCCTTCGTCGCAACATTGGTTCGGGACCGACATGCTCGGCCGCGACGTCTACAGCCGCACAATATACGGTGCGCGCATCTCCTTGACGGTCGGGCTCAGCGTCGCCCTGCTCAGCATTACGCTCGGGCTCGCGATCGGTCTCGTCACCGGGTTCAACCGTTGGGCCGATGCGATCCTGATGCGAATCATGGACGGGCTGATGTCGATCCCGCCGGTGCTGATCGCGATCGCGTTGATGGCGCTGACCCGCGCCAGTCTGCAGAATGTCGTCTTCGCAATCACCGTCGCCGAGGTGCCGCGGGTGACCCGCCTCGTTCGTGGCGTCGTATTGACCTTGCGCGACCTGCCCTTTGTCGAGGCTGCGTTTGCCAGCGGCACCAGCTTGCCGCGCATCATGTGGCGCCACATCGTCCCCAACACGGTACCGCCGCTGTTGGTTCAGGGCACGTACACCGCCGCATCGGCGATGCTGGTCGAGGCGATCCTGTCGTTTCTCGGCGCTGGGACGCCGCCCAACATACCGAGTTGGGGCAACATCATGGCCGAGGGACGCAGCCTGTTTCAGGTCGCCTATTACATCGTGCTGTTCCCCGGGGCGTTTTTGTCGGTCACCGTGCTCGCCGTCAACCTGCTAGGCGACGGCTTGCGGGACGCACTCGATCCGCGCCTGGCCCGGCGGATGTAGCGCATGGCCGAGGCTGATGCCGGGTATGTCGCCACCATCCCCAAGGCGCCGCGCGCTGCGGTCGAGCCGATCCTCGATGTTGCCGATCTGAGGACGTGGTTCTTCACCCGCGACGGGGTGGTCCGCGCGGTCAGCGGGGTTTCGTTCTACGTCCTCCCGGGCGAGACCCTCGCCATCGTCGGCGAGAGCGGCTGCGGCAAGAGTGTTACCGCGCTGTCGATCCTGCGCCTGATCCCGTCGCCGCCGGGACGGATCGTCTCCGGTACGATCCGCTTTGCCGGCCGCGATCTTCTGGGCTTGAGCGAGGCTCAGATGCGTGATGTCCGCGGCAACGAGATCTCGATGATCTTTCAGGAGCCGATGACCTCGCTCAATCCGGTGCTAACGATCGGCCATCAAATCGCCGAGACCTTGACCCTGCATCAGGGGCTCGGCCGCGCCGCCGCGCTCGCCAAGGCGGTGGATATGCTGCGCCTCGTTCATATTCCCGAGGCCCAGCGGCGCATCGGCGAATACCCGCACCAACTCTCGGGCGGGATGCGGCAGCGGGTGATGATCGCGATGGCGCTCGCCTGCAACCCGAAGCTGTTGATCGCGGACGAGCCGACGACGGCGCTCGACGTGACGATCCAGGCGCAAATCCTCGATCTGATGCGGGAATTGAAGCAGAAGATCGACGCCGCGATCGTGCTGATCACCCACGATCTCGGCGTTGTCGCCGAAATGGCGCAGCGCGTCGTCGTCATGTATGCCGGCCACATGGCCGAGGAGGCGACGGTCGGCGCGCTGTTCGCCCGCCCGCTGCACCCGTACACCAAAGGGCTGCTGAATTCGGTGCCGCGGCTCGGCGCTTCGCTCGATAGCGCGCGCGCACCGCGGCTGGCCGAGATCCCCGGCGCGGTGCCCTCCTTGAAGGGCGCGATCCGCGGCTGTGCGTTCGCCGCGCGTTGCGCCTTCGCGACCGATCTGTGCCAACGCGCGATGCCGGCTTTCGAGGAAAAGGAGCCGGGGCACTTTGCCGCCTGCTTTCACTCGGATCAGGTGGCGCGATCGTGACCGCAGCCCAATCCGCGCCGCCGGGGCCCCTGGTTTTGGCTCCGCTGCTCTCGGTCAAAGACCTGGTCAAGCATTTCCCGGTTCGAAAAGGGCTTCTGCAGCGGACCGTTGGCCAGGTCCATGCCGTCGACGGCATTTCGTTCGACATCGCCGCCGGCGAAACCCTGGGGTTGGTCGGCGAGAGCGGCTGCGGAAAGTCGACCGCGGGCAAGGCGATCCTCGGATTGATCGAGCCGACATCAGGCGAAATCCGCATCAGCGGCGCGCGCATCGATGGACTATCCCGCCATCAGATGCGGCCCTACCGGCGCCAGTTGCAGGTGGTGTTCCAGGACCCTTATTCGTCGTTGAACCCGCGATTGCGCATCCGCGACATCATCGCCGAGCCACTGGTCAATTACGGCGTCTCGGGCCAGCGCGAGCGGGAAAACCGGGTCGCGGGCCTCGCCCTAAAGGTGGGCTTGAGCGAGGACGCGCTCGACCGTTTCCCGCACGAATTTTCCGGCGGCCAGCGCCAACGCATCGGCATCGCTCGCGCGCTCGCCCTAAACCCGCATCTGATCGTTTGCGACGAGCCGGTCTCTGCCCTCGACGTCTCGGTCCAGGCGCAGGTCATCAATCTGCTGGGCGATTTGCAGCGGGAGTTCGGGCTTTCCTACCTGTTCATCGCCCACGACCTCGCTGTCGTCGAGCACATCAGCCACCGCATCGCGGTCATGTATCTGGGCCGAATCGTCGAAATCGCCGACAAGGCCGCCCTCTTTATCCGCCCGCAACACCCCTATACCGAGGCCCTCTTATCCGCGGTCCCGGTTCCCGATCCGGAGGCCGCCCGCAAACGCATCATCCTGAAGGGCGATGTGCCGAGCCCGATCAACCCACCTTCAGGCTGCCGCTTTCACACCCGCTGTCCCTACGCCATGGCCCGCTGCTCGACCGACGAGCCCGAAATGCGCGAAGTCTTCCCCGGCCACCACGTCGCCTGCCACCTGCGCGAGGCGCACCCAGCCACCAGAAACGTGGAGCTGAGCAGCGTATAACCGTTGTCACAGCAGTGTTGCCGGTGGCTTGATGCGGATCGAATCCGACGCCGTGTGATCCTAAGGAGGGCAAGATGCCTCGAGTTCGGACATACACCGACGTTCATCGCCCCCATTCGTTCCTTCGTGCCGCCATGATCCTTGGGCTGGCGATTTGGGGGATAAAAACCACCCAGGCATCGGTTATCTCCAGTACCCCTGACCCGCTGCCTCCAGGGTCCGTTTTTATGAGCACGAGCGGCAGCGCCGGCTGTTTTCCGGCCGTAGACGTCTGTGTCACGGGGGGAACACTGTCGAACTTTGCGAATATTATGCCCTCGTTTGACTTATCCGGGCAGGTACTCGATTTTTCCGGCCGGCTGACCGCGACGCTCACCAATCTGTCAAACAAGCCCTTGGGCACCATTTTGTTTCAAGGACCGATAAGCGAGACTATCTTCGGCCGCACTACCTCAACTGAGCTTGGCACTTGGGTTACCCAAATCACGTCACTCGATCTGACTGGCATGTTCGGCGGCAACAAGCTGGAGGTCGTACAGGATACCGTTAATCCATCGCTCGGGCAGACCACCATTGCCGCGTTTGACTCTAAATTCCAGATCACCAGCTTCTTCGACATTTTCGTAGACATCAATCTCAATTCGGTCCCGCCGCTGACCACAGGTCGCGGCCCGCTGCACGTCGAGCTCGTACCGATGCCCGAGCCCGCCGGCCTTGCATTGATCGTCCTGCCGCTGATCGCGCTGGCCGTTCTTCGGCGATATCCCACCCGAAAACCGGCGAGCGAGGGATGGCGCGCCTGCTTTCGGTCAATGTGGGTCTGCCGCGCGACATCGCGTGGCAAGGAAAGACCGTCCACACAGCCGTCTGGAAAGAGCCGGTTCAAGGCCGGCGGATGGTGCGCCGGCTCAACATCGACGGTGACGGTCAAGGCGATCTGGCGGGGCACGGGGGCGAGAACCGCGCCGTCTTTGTCTATCAGCTCGAGGCCTATCGCTATTGGCAGGGTCATCTCGGCCGGACGGACTTCACCCATGGGCAGTTTGGCGAGAACTTCACCGTCGACGGCCTATCCGACGGCGAGGTCTGCGTCGGCGACCGTTACCGGGTCGGGAGCGCGCTGTTCGAGGTAAGCCAACCGCGCGTCACCTGCTACCGGGTCGGCATCCGCATGAACGAGCCGCAGATGGCCGCCCTGCTCGTCGCTCACCGCAAACCCGGCTTCTATTTCCGTGTCCTGGAGGAGGGAGAAGTCGAGGCCGGTGACGAGATCGTGCAGGTCGCCGCTGGCCCCGAACGCATGACTGTCGCTGAGGTGGATGCGCTGCTGTACATGCCCGGCCACCCAGCCAGCGAGTTGGAGCGGGCGTTGCGCATCCCGGCGCTGAGCGCCGGTTGGCGCGCGTCGTTTCAGGCGCTACTCGACGGGATGCAGGGTAGTGGCGCAATCGCAGGCAACCCCGGGCTTAGCCCAGCGGCCGCCCCGCCTCCAGCCTGGGCCGGGTTCCGCCCGCTGCGGGTCGCAAGTAAAAGCCGTGAAAGCAGCAGGGTA
Source organism: uncultured Alphaproteobacteria bacterium (assembly GCA_963785565.1). Lineage (GTDB taxonomy): Bacteria > Pseudomonadota > Alphaproteobacteria > ATCC43930 > CGMCC-115725 > AP-15. The sequence continues at coordinate 12,524 of CAWAVV010000022.1, forward strand.
ACCTCGCTGGCGCTCGAGCCCAGCGACGGGCGCCCTCTGAAAGCCGGCCTGCCCGGGCAGTTCATCGTCGTGCAACTCGGCGCCGATGCCCGGGCGTTGTTGCGCAGCTATTCGCTGTCGGGCGAGCCGAGCGATGATCGCTATCGGATCAGCGTCAAGCGCGAAGCTGGCGGCGCAGCCGGAGCTTACATCGATGCCCAAATCCAAGTCGGCGATGTGCTCGAAGCCAGCGCGCCACGCGGCGACTTCACGTTGAAACCGGGCGATGCGCCCGTCGTCCTGCTCAGTGCCGGCGTCGGGGCCACCCCCGTGCTCGCCATGCTCCATGCGCTCGCGGCGGATGGGTCGCCGAGGGAGGTGTGGTGGCTTCACGGGGCCCATGACGGCAGCGAGCATCCGTTTGCCGCGGAGACGCGCGCGCTTCTGAAAGCTTTGCCCCACAGCCACGGTCACATCCGCTACAGCATGCCGGGCGCTAATGACCGGCTGGGCGTCGATTTCAATGCCCCCGGACATTTGGACATGCGCGTGCTCCACGAACTTGGCGTGCCCCGCGATGGCGATTTCTATCTGTGCGGGCCGCCCGCCTTCATGAGCGGTCTTACCGCCGGCCTTGCAGCCTGGGGCGTCGCCGCCAACCACATCCACACCGAGACTTTCGGGGCGGGTCGGGCCAAGACGCCGGGCATCGCCGCGGCTGCGCCCAAGCGGCCGCATGTGCCGGTAGCGCCGGCCGGCGCGGGTCCGCTGGTGTCGTTTGCGCGGAGTGGCCTTGATGTCCGCTGGGGTTCGACGTTCCAAAGCCTCCTCGAATTTGCCGAGGCATGCGATGTACCGGTGCGATGGTCGTGTCGTACTGGCGTTTGCCACACCTGCGAAACTGGGCTGATCACCGGTGCCGTCGCCTATCGGCCAGACCCGCTGGAACTGCCCGCCGATGGCAATATATTGATCTGCTGCAGCCTGCCCCAGAACGACATCGTCATCGATTTGTGACCCGACCCTGGGCCGGCCGGCAGACCGACCCGAACGAGCGAGCCGTGCGCCTGTTCGGATCGGTTTAAATCGGCTTTGTTACTCCGCCGCTTCTCGGGTTGGTTGGGTGAGACCGCTCATATAGTCGATGCTGACCGGCTGGTTGGTCTCGAACGGGCTCTTCAGGTCGAACTCCTTGGCCATCTCGCGCACCGCCGGGAACACCTCCTGCCCCATCAGACGGATGCAGGTCTTGGCGTCTTGGTGCGACACGGTCCCGTCATTTCCCCACATGCCGAGGATACCGGGCCGGGTCTCTTCGAGCAGGATGCGCAATTTGGCGATCACCTGTTTTGGCGTGCCGGCGATGATCATCAGATCTTCGAGCTGTTTTGCCAGCTCCGGCCGGTAACGCGGATTTTTTGACCGGCCAGAGGCGAACTCGACAAAGGCGCGGCGGTTTTCGGGACTGCCATAACCCGAGGGCGTGCTCCACACCGGATGGGCAAGGCCGGTGAATTCGCCCTGCATCCATCTGAACTGGGCGGCGTTGGCGAGCGCCTTCTCCTCGGTCTCGGCGACGTGGATCTGTTTCAGCATGCCATGATAGTCGGGGCCCGGAGTAAAGCCGGCCTCGGCTGCGACGTTGTCGTAGATCTGCCAGATCTGTTTGGTGCGGTCGATCGGGGTGTTGAGCGCGATATAGGGATAGGCGTGTTGCGCCGCCCAGACGATCGTCTCGGGGCTGATGACGCCCGGGATCCACACCCGCGGATGCGGCTTTTGCAGCGGCACGGCCCACGGGTTGACGACGCGGTGCTGGTAATGCGTCCCTTCCCAGCGGAAAGGGCCCTGGCGCGTCCAGGCCGCGACGATCAGATCGTGCGCCTCCTGAAAGCGCTCGCGGTTATAGGCCGGGCTGACGCCGGCGGCCAATTGCTCCTGGCCGCCACCGCGGACAAAACCCGACACCAGCCGGCCCTTCGAGATCATGTCGATCATCGACAATTCCTCGGCGAGCCGCACCGGGTTCTCGGCCAGCGGCAACGGATTGCCGAGCAGGATGATTTTCGCAGTTTTGGTCGCCGCGGCGAGGATCGAGGCAAAGACGTTGCATTTTGCCTGCATGCAGAACGGAGCGTTGTGATGCTCGTTCAGCATAAAGCCGTCGATGCCCATCTCTTCGGCATAAAGGTAATGCTCAAGGTATTCGTTATAGAGCCGACTACCGGCGACCGGGTCGAAGTATTTGTTGGAGAACATCAGCGCCGTGGCGCCGAATTCGAGCCCTATATCGGCCGGATAGGCAGACATCGGCTGTTCGGTGAAGTACATAAGCTGCATGCGTTTCTCCGTCTCCGGCGTTGCCCCGCGAGTCGCGCGGCGCTACCGAAGTCTGTCACAAATTTCACGACGGGTGCGGGATTTTTGCCCTGCGGATTTGCCGCTGGCAGCGCGATCTGCCGGCGCCGCCCCCGGATGGGCAGCCTAGCGGAACGGCAACTATCCGCTGCTGAGGGACTAGGGGATGAAGCCGATTGCGCGACGCAGGAAATTATAGCCGAGGGCGGTGAATGACGCGCGCTCGCGATTGTCCTTGCCATAGCCGTGTCCGCCGGCGGCAGGCTCGTAGAAATAGGCCTCATAGCCGATCGCCTGTAACTTTGCCGCCATTTTGCGGGCATGGCCGGGATGGACGCGATCATCGCGCCGGCTCGTCGCAAGCAGGATTGGCGGGTAATGCTGGCCGGGGACAGCGGCGTGATAGGCGGAGATCTCTTTCAGGAATATCCAATCTTCAGGATTATCGGGGTCGCCATACTCGGCGATCCAGCTGGCGCCGGCATGCAGTTTTGAATAGCGGCGCATGTCGATCAGAGGGATGGTGCAGAACAGTGCGCCAAATCGCTCCGGATAGCGGGTCAGCATGTTAGTGATCAGGATGCCGCCATTCGATCCGCCCTCGGCGGCGATGCGGCCGGGCTGGGTCACCCCGCGGCGCACGAGGTCTGCGGCGACCGCGGCGAAATCGTCGTGCGAAAGACGCTTGCCTTCCCTCCGCCCGGCGTCATGCCAGGCGGTGCCGAACTCGCCGCCGCCCCTGATATTGGCGACAACCCCGGTGCCGCCGCGCTCCAGCCACAGCTTGCCGACCGCTGGGTTGTAGTAAGGCAATTGCGAGATGCGGAAGCCGCCGTAGCCGGAAAGATGGACCGGAGCCTCGCCGGTCTCTCCCGGCGGTCCGACCTGGGTATAGGGGATCCGGGCGCCGTCGGCGGAGACCGCTTCGTGGCGGGTGACGACAAGGCCGGCCGGGTCGAAGGCCTGCGGCGCCCGCTTCAGCAGCTCGGGCGCGGCAGGGGGATGCATCAAGAACAGCGAGGCCGGGGTCAGCGGGTCCTGCGCGCTGGCCAGAAGATCGCCGTTCAACTCCTCGGTCTGCACATCAAGCGGCCACGTGTTGGCGACGCCGAATTCGGGCAGCCCGGTGATGGCTCCGCACGACCAACCCGTAGCGGATGGGGTCAGCGCCTCGAATACCGGCTTCAGGTCGTCGAGCACGCTCAGAACCAGCCGGCCGCCGCACCAGAAGAACCCTTGCAGGGCGCGCCGCTCGGCCGGTTCGAACAGCTTGGTGAAGTGGCGATCCCCAGCAAGGAAAGCCTCCAAGGAAATGCCGAGGACGGTGTCCGGCGCATAGGTGTCACCGCCAACGCTCCACGGAGTCCGGCGCCTAACCGCGAGCCATCCGTGATGCCATGTGACCCACGCATCGGTCGGGAGATCGATCCGGGTCTTGGGGCCGGTGCGGTCGCCGATCCGAAGCACGGCGTCGTAGAAGCCGAGCCGCTCGACATATACCAGCTGCCCCTCGACCTTGGTTTCGCGGTCGACATCGGCCCAGACCGCCATATGGTCGGCATCTGTCGCAAAAATGACCGGGGCAGCGAGCGGGTCCTCCCCCCGCCGCCACAGTCGCACGGTGCGCGCATACCCCGAATTGGTCGCCATGCCCTCGCCGAGGGCCGAAGACAGCAACAACGTGTCGTGATCGAGCCAGGCGGCGCCGCCCTTGGCCTCCGGCAGGAAGAAACCTCCGGGAACGAACTCGCGCGCGGACAGGTCGAACTCGCGCAGCACCACTGCATCGGCCCCGCCGCGCGACAACATCACAATGGCGCGGTCATGGCTGCCCGGGATTGTCGTCGCCCCGCTCCAGGTCCAGTCTTCGCCTTCCCGTGCCGAGAGCCCGTCGAGGTCGAGCAGGATTTCCCACTCCGGGGTCGCGCTGCGGAAGCTGTCGAGCGTCGTCGCCCGCCACAGGCCGCGGGAATGCGCAGCATCCTTCCAAAAGTTGAAAACCCGGGCGCTGCGCCGCGCGATCAGCGGAATATTGTCTGGCCGGTCGAAGATCGCGGTAAGGATGTCTCGATCGGCGGCAAAGCGCGCATCGCCAAAACGCGCCAAGGTCGCTGCGTTCTCCGCCTCGACCCAAGCTAGAGCCCGTTCGCCGTCGATCTCTTCGAGCCAGAGGTATGGGTCGTCGTCGGGCGCGTCGATGGTCGGGCGCGGATCAATCATCAGCGTGCCCCTACTGCGTCCAGCATTTCAGCCACCAACGTGGATTTGGCGGCCGATCCCAGTTTACCTAAGTTATGGGATGCCGGTAGGTCGGATCAGCGGTGTTGCGGAGCGATGCGCACGATCACGTCGACGCGGCGGATCTCGGTCCCGTCCGGCGCCAGCGGAAGCCCGCTGACCGTAACCTCCCGCGCCGGGATGTCCTGCAGCAATCCGTTCGCTTCGCAAAAGAAGTGGTGGTGATCGGCGTTGTTTGTGTCGAAATACGCGCGGCCCGGTTCGACCATGACCTCGCGCAACAGCCCGGCCTCGGTGAATTGATGCAAGGTGTTGTAGACGGTCGCGAGCGAAACCGGGATTGCCGCGGCCGCAGCCGCGCCGTGCAGCTGCTCGGCCGTCACGTGGCGGTCGCCGTTCTCGAAAAGGAGGCGGGCCAGGGCGAGGCGTTGGCGCGTGGGCCGTAAACCTACGGCGTGCAGGCGTTCTCGGGCGGTGGTCGAAGGAGGCAGCATCACGTTCATATTACATATATGTGATGCTATCGAAGATAATTAAGCGCCAGCCGGTCGCCGCTGCTTCAGTCGCCGGTCTGCAGGCGCTCGACCAGCTCGCGCACCGTCGGCACATAGCCGTTGGCATAAAACGGGTCGGAGGCGAAGCGATAGCCGTTGTGCCCGGCAAACATTAGCTGCTGCTCGACATCATCCGAGTGACGGATCGCCTGTAAAGTCTTCTGAATGCAGAAACTGCGCGGATCGGCTTTCTTGCCGGTCGTGCCGCCTTCGTTTTGCGCCCAGTTCGAGAATTGGCAGGCGCTGAGGCAGCCCATGCAATTGATCTGGTCGGTGCGCAGTTCGAGCGCCTTTTGCGGGGTGACAAAGATCAACGTCGAGTCGGGGGTGCGCAAGGCTTCGGTAAATCCGGCCGCGACCCAGAGCTCGGCCGATTCCCTGTCGTGGGGCGTCAGATAGACGACTCGACCGCGCGCACCGACATGGAAGCGCGCCACATGCTCCCCGACCGGCTCTACCGAATATGCGACCTGGCGTTCCGAGCGCTGCTGCAGCTCGTTTAGAAAGCCATTGCGCACTGCCGAGGAATAAAATCCGGTCGGGCTAAACCGGTTGAGATAGACATCGCCCTCGCCCAAGGTCAGTAGTTTGCGCTTCCATACAGCCGAGATCGGGCTTTCCTGGGTCACCAGCGGCCGAGTGCCGAATTGGAAGGCGACGGGGCCAAGCTCGGGATTGTCGATCCAATCGCTCCACTCACGCAAGTACCACAGCCCGCCCGCCATAAAGATCGGAGTCGCGGCGAGCCCGAACTCGACCATCAGATTGCGCAGTTCGCGAACCCGCGGATAGGGCGCCTCTGGCTGCAGCGGATCCTCGCTGTTGGACAGCCCGTTATGGCCGCCGGCAAGCCACGGGTCCTCATAGACGACACCGCCGAGCCAATCACAGAATTTGTGGTAGGCGCGTTTCCACAATGCCCGGAACGCGCGCCCCGACGATACGATCGGATAATAGTGGACGCCATAGCGGGCGCAGATCTCGGCAATCTTGTAGGGCATGCCGGCGCCGCAGGTAACGCCGTGAATGAGGCCCTTGGCGCCTTCGAGCACGCCATGCAGAACGCGCTCGGCGGCCGCCATCTCCCACAACACGTTCATGTGGATGCGGCCTTCGCCGTTGCCGCGCTCATGGGCGACACGCGCCTGCTGGATGCCGCCGGCGATTGCATAGGCGACGAGTTCCTCGTGCCGCTCGCGTCGGGTGCGTCCGTGATAAAGCTGTGGGATCAGCTGGCCTGCTTCGCCGTAGCTGTCGGCATTGACCCCGGAGAACGTGCCGACGCCCCCGGTGGCGGCCCAGGCGCCCGAGCTCTCGCCGTTCGACACCGAGATGCCCTTGCCGCCTTCGACGAGCGGCAGCACCTCGCGCCCAGAGATGACAAGCGAATTGAGCGGCTTCACCACAGCGCTCCCTGACGCATTGCCGGGGCCGAGCCAGAGGTGTCGGCAGGGCGCGACGCCCCACCCGACGCCCCGTCAAGGATCAAGTGGGGAACATCCGAAAACACGGAGGTAACCCCCCAAGCGAATAGCTCACGCGCCCGCGCCGCATCGTTGACCGTATAGGCGAGCACAGAATAACCGGATTCGCGGATTTCGGCCACGATGGCGGGCCGCAGACGCCGGTGCTCGGCGTGGATCGTCAAGCAGCCCAGGCTTTCGGCGCGAATCCGCCAATGTCGTGGGAGGCCGTGCACGATCAGCCCGCGCGCGATCGCCGGGGCGCGCTCGCGCGCCGCCGCGAGGGCCGCTGGCAGAAAGCTCGAAACCAGCGGCCCCGGGAGCTGCGGCGGCCACAATCGGGCAAGCAGGTCGCCCGCCGCCGCCCCAGTTTCCGTCTCGCGGCCACGGCCGGCCTTGAGCTCGACATTGGCGCCGAGGCCGAGTTCGCCCAAAACATCAATCGCCTCCACCAAAGTCGGCACGCGTTCACCGGCGAAGGACGGCCCAAACCAGCCGCCGGCGTCGTGCCGCCGGATCATCGACAAAGGCCGCGCTCGCGCCTTGCCGCTGCCATCTGTGGTTCGTTCGAGCCGCTCGTCATGCAGCAGGATCAATTCGCCGTCGGCGGTCAGGCGCACATCGAACTCGACCCAACGGCAGCCGAGCGCCTGGGCCCGGCGCAGACCGACGAGCGTATTTTCCGGGGCGCAACCAGCTGCGCCGCGGTGGCCGATTACCGACGGGAACGGCGGCATCGCGGGAAGTGCTGGGCCGTCCCGCCCGACACCGGTCGGCAACAGGATCGCTAACTCAGGGCACCGCCCTGGCCGGCTCCGGTCGTCTTGCGCCGAGATCCTCGCCGGTCTGTTGGTCTACCTGGCGCATACTGAGCTTGACCTTGCCGCGGTCATCAAAGCCCAGAACTTTGACTTTGACCGTATCGCCGAGCTTGACGACATCGGCAACCTTACCGACCCGTTGGGGAGCGAGTTCGCTGATATGCACGAGCCCGTCGCGCGATCCGAGAAAGTTAACGAAGGCGCCAAAATCAACGGTCTTGACGACCTTGCCGTTGTAGATCGCGCCAAGCTCGGGTTCGGCGACGATCCCCTTGATCCAGTCGATCGCCGCTTGAGCGGCATTGCCGTCGACCGCGGCGACCTTGACCGTACCGTCGTCGTCGATATCGATCTTCGCTCCAGTCGTCTCGGTGATTTCGCGGATGACCTTACCGCCGGAGCCTATGACCTCGCGGATCTTGTCCTTCGGAATGCTCAACGTGGTAATCCTCGGCGCGTTGTCGCTGACGGTGTCGCGCGCACCGGTCAGCGCCTTCGCCATCTCGCCCAGGATGTGAACGCGGCCTTCGCGCGCCTGGCCTAGGGCGATCCGCATGATCTCCTCGGTTATCGAGGTGATCTTGATGTCCATCTGCAGCGCGGTGATGCCCTTTTCGGTGCCAGCCACCTTGAAATCCATGTCGCCCAGATGGTCTTCGTCGCCGAGAATGTCCGACAATACCGCGAAACCCTCGGGCTCCTTGATCAACCCCATCGCAATCCCGGCGACCGAACGAGGCAGCGGCACGCCAGCATCCATCAGCGCCAGCGAGGCGCCGCACACCGAAGCCATCGACGAAGAGCCGTTCGAACTCGGTGATCTCCGAGACGACGCGGATCGTGTACGGGAAGCTCTCTTTGGATGGCAGCAGGGGCCGAACCGCCCGCCAGGCGAGCTTGCCGTGGCCGATTTCGCGCCGGCCCGGCGAGCCCATTCTTCCCGCCTCGCCCGTCGAGTAAGGCGGGAAGTTGTAATGCAGCATGAAGTTTTCCCGATAGTCGCCCTCGAGCGCGTCGATGATCTGCTCATCCTGGCCGGTTCCGAGCGTCGCCACCACCAGCGCCTGGGTTTCGCCGCGGGTGAACAGCGCCGAGCCATGCGCACGCGGCAGGATTCCAACCTCGGCCTCGATCGGCCGAACCGCGCGCGTATCGCGGCCGTCGATCCGGCTTCCGCCGCGCAACACGGCCCCGCGGACGATTTCCTTTTCAAGATCCTTGAACAGCTTGAACGCCTGAGTGCGGTGCTCCTCGTCGGGGTACAGGTCCGCGATCTGCGCCTTGGCGGCGTCGAGCCGGTTGCTGCGGTCCTGCTTGCCCTGCTCGCGATAGGCGGCTTCGATCAGCGGACCGACCGTATCGCGCAGCCGCGCCTCGATTGTGCCGATCTCAGCCGATTTGGGCGGCAACAGCCACGGATCGCGCGCGCAGGCCTCGGCAAGCTCGATGATCGCCTGGATCACCGGCTGGTGCTCGCGGTGGCCAAATGTCACCGCGCCCAGCATGATCTCCTCGGAAAGTTCCTGGGCCTCGGACTCGACCATCAGCACGCCCTCGCCGGTGCCGGCGACGACGAGTTCGAGCCGCGAGCGCGGCAACTCAGCCAAAATCGGGTTCAGGACATAATCGCCGTCGATATAGCCCACCCGCGCGCCGGCGATGGGTCCGAGAAACGGTATGCCCGAGATCGTCAAGGCGGCCGAAGCCCCGATCATCGCCACGATGTCGGGATCGTTTTCGAGGTCGTGGCTCAGCACCGTACAGATGATCTGGGTCTCGTTGCGGAACCCGGGGGCGAAGAGCGGCCGGAGCGGTCGATCGATCAACCGCGAAACCAGTGTTTCCTTTTCCGACGGACGGCCCTCGCGCTTGAAGAAACCGCCGGGGATCTTGCCGGCGGCAAAAGTCTTTTCCTGATAGTTGACGGTCAGCGGAAAAAAGTCCTGACCGGGTTTGGCATTCTTCATCGCGACGGCGGTGCAAAGGACCGTCGTCTCGCCATACGTCGCGAGCACCGCGCCGTCAGCCTGGCGCGCGAGCCTGCCGGATTCGAGCACGAGTTGGCGCCCGCCCCACATCAGCTCTTTGCGATAAACCTGGAACATTTGCGATCTTCCTTTACGAAAAATACGTGCAGCGAGCTGCGGCGGCGCCGGCGTGGCGCACCAGCAGAAAGCTCACGGACCGACGATGCGACGCCGGTGTGGAGCCGGGGCAATCCCCGGCCTGTCCAGTCCCAATAGCGGCGATCGACGTCGACAGCATGGCGGCCTTCGACAAAGTGTCAGCGGCGCAGGCCGAGACGACCGATCAACGTTTCGTAGCGGGTCACGTTCGACCGTTTGAGGTAATCCAGCAACCGCCGCCGCTGGCCGACCATGACCAGCAAACCGCGCCGGGAATGGAAGTCTTTCTTATGACTTCCCAGGTGGTCGGTGAGGTTGCGGATGCGCTCGCTCAGGATTGCCACCTGTACCTCCGGCGACCCTGTGTCTGCCGATTTGGTGGCGTATTCGGAGATGAGCGTTTGCTTGCGCTCGGCGGTGATCGACATCGGGTCGAGCCTCTTCAACAATTGATAATGCGCAATGGCCGGAGACAGTCGTCTTCGATCATCGCCAGAGCGATCAGAGCATGGTCGTGCCACGCGCTGACGACGGTGCCTGCCTCAAGGCGGCCGAACTGCGTCTGCCAGTCGGAACCGTCCGGCGTCACCCGCTGTCCGCAACGCAATCGCGCGGCATCAGCTGCCGCCAAGGCCAAAACTGGGATACCGTCCAGCGCGGTCTCGATCGGAAGCAGACCCCTGCACGCAGGCACACTATGGCGTAAATCCGCTAAGGATTCGAGTGAAATCGCCTGTGCCTCGGTGAACCGCCCGACCGACAGTCGGCGCAGAGCGGCGACATGGGCCAAGGTTCCGAGTTCGCTGGCAAGGTCGCGGGCGAGGGCGCGGATGTAGGTTCCTTTGCCGACGACGGCCTCGAATTCCGCGTTGTCACGATCCGGCGCTGCGATCAGACGCAGCTTTGCGATCTCCACCGGCCGGCCGGGCAAGGACGGCAGCGCATCGGCTCGGGCGAGCGCATAGGCGCGGCGCCCTGCGACCTTGATCGCTGAATAGATGGGCGGCGCCTGCGTGATCGCACCGACAAAACGGGGCAGGACCGCCTCGATCGCGGCTCTGCCCGGCCGGACGTCGCTTTCGCCGACGATCTCGCCTTCGCCGTCATCGGTCGCGCGCGCGACCCCCCAGCGGAGGCTGAAGCGGTAGCATTTGCGGCCACGCATCGCGTAGGCCGTCGTTTTGGTCGCCTCCCCGAGCGCTATTGGCAGCACCCCGGTCGCCAGCGGGTCGAGGGTCCCGGCATGCCCTGCCTTCGCTCCCGTGGCGCGGCGGACATGTTCGACGATCCGATTGGAGGTAAGGCCCTGTGGTTTGTCGATAACAACCCAGCCGTGAAGACCGCGGTCAGTCGGCATCGTTGTCGTTCTCGGCCTCCGCCGCCAGCGGGGTGAGGTCTCGCTCGACCTCCGGCCGTGATAACAGGGCGGAGATTCGGTCGGCGTGATCAAACGTGCTATCGACGGCAAAGACGAGGGCCGGCGCGTGGCGTAGCGAAAGCTCACCGGCGACAAGTGCTCGTAAGAACGGCGTGCTGCGCTTGAGGCCGGCGAGGATCTGCGCGGCGTTGCCGCCGCCGAGCGGCATCACATAGACACTGGCATTTCGCAGATCGGGGCTGAGCCGGACTTCGGTCACGGAGATGCTGGCCTCGCGCAACGCCGGATCTCTGCATCGACCCTCGCCCAGGATCCGTGACAACACATGGCGCAACTCTTCGCCGACGCGCCGGCGCCGCTGGCCGGCGCCACGGTCCAACTCGTCGGCGCCCTGAGCCCGCCGCCGGTCGAACTGCCTTCTGCGCATACTAATTCTCTATCGTCCAGTCATTGAAATCACAACTCTCCTACAACGTCCGCGCCACCTCTTCAATTTCAAAGCACTCGATTACGTCGCCGGTCTGGACATCCTGATAATTTTCAAAGGCCATACCGCATTCGTAACCTTCCCTTACCTCGCGCACTTCGTCCTTGAAACGCTTCAGAGTCTTGAGAGTGCCTTCGTGAATGACGACGTTGTCTCGCAACAGGCGAACCTTGGCGCCACGCCGGACCGCGCCTTCGGTGACCAGGCAGCCCGCGACTTTGCCGACTTTGGTAATGTTGAAAACGTCGCGGATCGAGGCGTTGCCGAGGAGGCGTTCGCGCAGGGCGGGTGCGAGCAGCCCCGACAATGTGCCCCGCATGTCTTCGATCAAGTCGTAGATGATCGAATAATAACGAATCTCGACACCGTCGCGGCGTGCCAGGTCGCGGGCCTGCGGATTGGCGCGGACGTTGAAGCCGACGATCACCGCATTCGACGCTTTGGCCAGGATCACGTCGCTCTCGTTGATCCCGCCGACGGCCGAGTGGAGCACCCGGATCGAAACCTCGCTGGTCGAAATCTTTTCGAGAGAGCCGGTGATTGCCTCGAGCGAGCCCTGCACATCAGATTTGACGACAACCGGGAGCTGGTTGGCAGAGCCGGCGGCGATCTGCGAGAACATCTGCTCGAGGGTGCCGCGACCACCCAAGGCGGCGGTCGCGTCGCGCCGGCGCCGCTGACGGAAATCGGCGATGTCACGAGCCCGGCTCTCGTTCTCGGCGACGACGAAATCGTCGCCTGCCAATGGCGCGCCGTTGAGGCCGAGTACCTCGATCGGTGTCGACGGCCCGGCCTCGGTCTGATTTCGCCCGTGGTCATCGACGAGCGCGCGCACGCGGCCCCACTCGCTCCCGGCGACAAAGATGTCGCCGACATGCAACGTGCCGCGTTGGATCAGTACGGTGGCGACCGCGCCGCGACCGCGTTCAATCTTTGCCTCGAGGACCACGCCTTCTGCCGCGCGGTCCGGGTTCGCTTTCAGATCGAGCAGCTCGGCCTGCAGCAGGATCGCCTCTTCGAGGCGGTCGAGATTGGTCTTCTTTAGCGCCGACACCTCGACATCGAGGACCTCGCCGCCGAGCTCTTCGACGACGATCTCGTGCTGCAGCAGCTCCTGTCGTACCCGCTCGGGCCGCGCATCCTCTTTGTCCATCTTATTGATCGCAACGATGATCGGCGCCTGCGCCGCCTTGGCGTGGCGGATCGCCTCGACGGTCTGTTCCATGATGCCGTCGTCGGCGGCCACGACCAGGACCACGATATCGGTCACATTGGCGCCGCGCGCGCGCATCGCGGTAAACGCCTGATGGCCGGGCGTGTCGATAAACGTGATCTGCCTGCCGCTCTTCAGGTTTACCCGGTAGGCGCCGATATGCTGGGTAATTCCGCCAGCTTCGCCAGCCGCGACGTCGGTATCGCGTAGGGCGTCGAGCAGCGAGGTCTTGCCGTGGTCGACATGGCCCATGACGGTGACGACCGGGGCGCGCGGCAGCAGCTTATCATCGGCGTCCTGCTCGCCGCGCAGGCCGACCTCGACATCCGCCTCGGCGACACGGCGCAGCCGGTGGCCGAACTCGGTGACGACGAGTTCGGCGGTGTCGGCGTCGATCACCTGGTTGACCGTCGCCATCATGCCAATGCGCATCAGCGACTTGATGACGTCGACCCCGCGCTCGGCCATGCGGTTCGACAACTCTTGAACGGTGATCGTCTCCGGAATGACGACCTCGCGCACGACCTTGACCTGCTCTTGCTCACCCTGGTGCAGCCGCAGGCGCTCGCGCTCTCTCGCCCGGCGCACCGAAGCCAGGCTGCGCATGCGCTCGCCCTCATCGCCCGAGAGGGCGCGGGTGACGGTGATCTTTCCGGTTCGCCGGCGCATTTCGTGGCGCGGCGGTGTCGCCGGCTTCCTGACCTCGGGTCGAGCGCCGCGGCGCGGCGCGCCCACGGGCTCTTCTTCCTCTTCGGCCGGCAGGGTGACCTTGCCGGCCGCGGCGAGCGCGGCGACCTTGGCCGCGGCCGCTTTGCCCGCTCGCTCGGCGACCTCGCGCCGCGATTCCTCCTCCTTGCGCCGCTGTGCTTCATCCTCGGAGCGCTTGCGTGCTTCTTCGGCGGCGCGGCGGCGCCCCTCTTCCTCCTCGATCTTGGCGCGCGCTTCCTCTTCGGCGCGCCGAAGATCTTCCTCCGCGGCCCGTTCCTCCTCCTGGCGCCGGCGGTCGGCCTCGGCGAGCGCGGCGCGGCGGCGCGCTTCCTCGTCAGCCTTATGGGCATCCTGCACCGCGCGCACTCGGCCGGCGCGCTCTTCGTCGGTCAGCGCGCGCGGGATCACGACTGGGCGGCGCGCCGGCTCTGCCGCTGCTGGGCGTGGCGCCGCCAGAGGCTCATGCCCAACCATCGGGGTCGTCTCGGTCCGCCCGACTTCCGGCGTGCCGGGGCCGATCACCCGTTTCTTGCGTACCTCGACGGTAACCGTCTTCGAGCGTCCGTGCGAGAAACTCTGCCGCACCTGGCCGGTTTCCACGCCCTTGCGCAGCTCCAGCCGGCCGCCGGGGCGAGCCAAGGTCAAGGGCCGCTTTTGCTCTTGTTCAGTCGTGTCGCTCATCTCGCTCCAATACCGTCATCTTGTCGCGCCAGCCCGCCTGGGATGGGTTGTTCCGCCCGCTCGACCACCGCGTCTGCGCGAAAGCCGGCAATCTTCTCCGCATCGGCGATGAGCCGGCCACAGAGCTGGCCAGCCCCGAGCGATGCGTTTACCACGTGTTCGCGACCAAAGGCTGCGCCAATCTCCGCTGCCCTCAGCACGCAGACGAGCGGCAACTCGCGCGCGAGCGCACGCAGCTTGCGGCGGGCGCCTGCCGCCCCATCGACCGCCGCGAGCAGCAAGGCCGCCTTCCCTGTCCGGGCCGCGTCGGACACCCTCTCAAAACCGCCGACCGCGAGGCCGGCCCGTCGTGCGAGACCGACCGCATCGATACAGCGTTGCGCCAGAAGAGCCTCGACGCGATCCGCAATGTCGGCGGACACCACAACCGGCCGGCGCGCGGCGCGCGCAAACAGCCGCTTGGCGACCGCTCGCTCCACTATATCCCGGCGCGGCGTCAACCACAAACCCCGTCCGGGCAGCCGTGCGGCGACGTCGGGCACAAGCTCGCCACCCGGAGCGATGACAAAGCGCAGCAGGCGGAACCGGTCGCAGATCTCGCCGGTTACGATGCAGCGCCGCTGGGCGCCGTCGCTACCGGCCTCCGCCTTGCACCTGGGCGTCGCTGCGCCGATCCGGCGAGTCGTCGCGCCTACTCCTGCTTATCGGATGTGGCCTCGTCTTCGAACCAGTGGGCGCGCGCGCGCATGATCAGCGCGTTGGCCGTTTCGAGATCGAGGGTAACGCCGCCCTTGTCGGAGGCGGCGAGAAGCTCCATGAGCTCGTCGCCGGCGAGATCGGCGAAATCGTCGAGGGTCTTGACCCCCTTCTCGCCAAGCGCCACCAACATCCCCGGGGTCAGCTCCTCGAACGCCGCCAAATCGTCCTCGACCCCGAGTTCGCGCCGGCGCTCCTCGTATTCACGGTCGCGCCGATCGAGCGCGGCGCGCGCACGCTCCTGCAGCTCCGCGGCGATTTCAGGATCAAACCCTTCGATATCGGCGAGGTCTTTGACCGCCACATAAGCGACCTCTTCGAGCGAGGCGAAACCTTCGGTCACCAGCAGCTGTGCTATCACCTCGTCGATGTCGAGAGCGTCGATGAACATCTTGCTGCGGCTGCGGAACTCTTCGGTCCGCCGCTCCAACTCCTCGGCCTCGGTCAGGATGTCGATGTCCCAGCCGGTCAGCTGCGAGCCGAGGCGAACATTCTGACCGCGGCGTCCGATCGCCAGGCTGAGCTGGTCGTCCGGGACGACAACCTCGACCCGGCGCTGCTCCTCGTCCATCACCACTTTGGCGACCTCGGCCGGGGCGAGCGCGTTGACGACAAAGGTGGCCGGGTCCGGTGACCACGGGATGATATCGATCTTTTCGCCCTGCAGCTCGCCGACAACGGCCTGCACACGGCTGCCGCGCATGCCGACACAGGCGCCAACCGGATCGATCCCGCTGTCGCGCGAGATTACCGCGATCTTGGCTCGGCTGCCGGGGTCGCGCGCCACCGCTTTGATTTCGATGATGCCGTCGTAAATTTCCGGCACCTCCTGGGCAAACAGCTTAGCCATGAATTGGGGATGGGTGCGCGACAGGAAGATCTGCGGGCCGCGCGGCTCCTGGCGCACGTCGTAGATGTAGGCGCGCACCCGCTCGCCCTGGCGAAAGCTTTCACGCGGCAGCAGCTCGTCGCGGCGCGCCATGGCCTCGGCCCGCCCGAGATCGACGACGACATTGCCGAACTCGACCCGCTTGACCAGGCCGTTGACGATTTCGCCGACCCGGTCCTTGAATTCGAGGAATTGCCGTTGACGCTCGGCGTCGCGCACCTTCTGCACGATGACTTGTTTGGCGGACTGCGCCGCGATCCGGCCGAAATCGATCGGCGGCAGCGGATCGGTGATGAAGTCGCCGATCTCCGCTTCCGGATTCAGATGCTGCGCCTCGGTGAGAGCGATCTGCGTCGCCTCGTTCTCGATCGGCTCGGCCACCTCGCGGAAACGCAACAGCCGGATCTCGCCGTTTTGGCGGTCGATCTCGGCGCGAATATCGTATTCCTGCCCGTATTTGGAGCGGCCCGCCTTCTGGATCGCCTGCTCCATCGCCTCGAGCACCTCGTCGCGATCGATACCCTTGTCGCGGGCAACGGTGTCGGCGACCTGGAGCAGCTCGGGGCGGGCGTAGATAACGGTGCTTTCCATGGCTTTCTCGGGGTGCTCTCCGGTTTCGCGTCTCAGTGGGTTCGCGGGCGGGAAGCCGCGATCAGATCGTCGGTCAGAACGAGCCGCGCCCGCGCCACGCTGGCAAGCGGCAGCCGCGCCTCGCCCGCCTCGGTGGCGAGGCGAACCTCTCCGTCAGCGGTGCCGAGCAGGCGGCCGCGAAAGCGCTTGCGGCCGGCGAACGGCTCCGTCAGCTCGATCCTGGCCTCGAAACCGCTGAAGCGGTCGTAGTCTTCGGGACGAACCAGCGGGCGGTCGATGCCGGGCGAGCTTATTTCGAGAAGATAGGCGCCCGCGATCGGGTCGGCGACATCGAGAAAGGCGGAGACGGAACGGCTGATCAGCGCGCAATCATCGACCGTCATCGGGGCGGCGTCGATCCGCTCGGCCATAACCTGCAACGTCGCGCGGCGCCCGCTGGTCACGACGACCCGAACGAGGCGATAACCCATCGCCGCGAGCGACGGCTCGATCATCTGCGCGATCTCGTTGGTGTCGACCAAAAACCCGACCTCTGCTCCCGAACTTGGTGTCGCTATAAGAAAAAGTGGGCTCTCGGCCCACCTGCGAAACAGTCCGCAGTGCGGACCTATGCGATTAACTGGTCAATATAAGCGAACTCCACGGCCTCGCAAGGGTGTTGCGCGATCACGCAGCCTTTGCATCCTCGCGGATCATCGCCGCACCCTTTTCGCCGATCATGATCGTCGGCGCGTTGGTGTTGCCGGTGGTCACGGTCGGCATCACCGACGCGTCGATAACGCGCAATCCGACCACGCCTCGGACCCTGAGCCGCGAGTCGACGACGGCCATCGGGTCCTCGCCCATCTTGCAGGTTCCGACCGGGTGATGGAGGTTGATGCCGCCATTGTGGACAAAATCGGTCAGTTCGCGCTCCGTGCGCGCACCGGGGCCGGGCATGGTCTCGGCCGCGCTGTGCCGCGCCAAGCGGCGAAGCCGCGAAAATCCGCCGGGCAAAATCGATGCCGGCGAGCAGCACCCTCACGTCGCTTTCCGCCGACAGGTAATTCGGCCGGATCTCCGCCCGCGCGAGCGGATCGCTCGAGCGCGCCATGATCGTGCCCCGGCTGTCGGGCCGCACCGCGCAGACGACCAGCGTCATCCCGGGCTCCCGCTCGAGCCGGCCGATCGCACTCTGGTCATAGCTTCCCGGGGTGAACAGCAACTGTAGATCCGGGCTCTCGAGCCCCTCGCGGCTGCGGCAGAACACCATCGCCGTGGTGACGCCAAAGGTCAGCGCGCCGCGCCCGGAGGCGGCATAGCGGCCGATTTCGCGGACCAGCCTGACGCCGCGCGCCAGCTGGTTGATCGACACCTCGTCCTTGACCCGGTGGGTCACCCGCGCCGCGATATGGTCGGAGAGGTTGGCGCCGACCCCCGGCAGCTCGTGGACCACCGCGACCCCGATCGAGCGCAGATGGTCGGCCGGACCGATGCCCGAAATCTGCAAAAGCTGCGGTGAATTGACGGCGCCGCCGGAAACGATCACCTCGCGCGCCGCCAGCGCCTGGCTCTCCTGCCCATTCTGGCGAAAGGCGACGCCGGTGCAGCGCGGTCCATCGAAGGTGAGGCGCGTCGCGACCGCTTTGGTGACGATCCGCAAATTGGGTCGCCGCCGCGCCTCGGCGAGGAAGGTTTGCGCGGTCGACCCGCGGAAGCGGCCGTGACGGGTCATCTGCGAATAGCCCACCCCCTCCTGGGTGGCGCCGTTGTAATCCGAGGTCAGCCTAAAGCCGGCCTGCTGCGCGGCTTCGACAAAGCGGTGGGTCAGCGGCAGGATCGTGCGGTAATCCTCGACCGGCAGTGGGCCGCCTTTGCTGCGGTATTCGGGATCGCCCGCGGCGTAATTCTCCGATTTCTTGAAAAAGGGCAGCACATCGGCATAGCTCCAGCCACGGCAGCCCATCTGCGCCCAGCCGTCGTAATCGGCCGGGTTGCCGCGGACATAGAGCATGCCGTTGATCGAGCTGGTGCCGCCGAGCACCCGGCCGCGCGGCCAGTGCACCGCGCGGTTGCCGATGCCGGGCTCGGGCTCGGCATAATAGTTCCAGTTGACCAGCGGGTTGGCGCGCAGCCGCAACGCCCCGGCCGGCACGTGGATCATCGGATGCCAGTCGCGCGGGCCCGCTTCCAGCAGCACCACCCGCGCCCCATCCTCGCTCAGCCGGTCGGCAAGCACACACCCCGCCGATCCGGCCCCGACGATCACATATTCGGCGGTAAGTTCGCTCATCCCATCCTCATCCGGTCATGGCAGGCCCCATGTCAAGTGGCGCAGCGGCTCAACGCACTCGGCCGGACGCAAAAGACAGCATTTCAACGAGACCGGTGAGAGCAGCAATCTTCGTTTCCTCCAACGAACAATGCCCGTCCCCGTCTCACGGCTGTCCGGTTCACGAAAAGCGGTTGCGCAGTTGAGGCCGGACCTCAACCCCACCTGTCATGCCCGTGCTTGTCACGGGTATCCATGTCTTCCGCCGCCGAAGCTGGGTCCGTGGATGGCCGGAACAGGTCCGGCCATGACCATCTTTGGTTGTGCCGTCGACACGTCAGTATCGCATTTCCACTCCACGAAGCTAAAGCGGAAAGCCGTGTGCCCGTCTCGGCTACCCGAGAGTAGGTCGTTGTCGAATTTTACTGGACTTTTAACCCTAAAGTACGATACCGCTTTCGCGCCTGATCCGAAAACAAATGGCAGTCGGACAAACCGGCTGTTGCGAGCCAGTCCCCACCGAGACGGCGGGCGAAAGGGAGAGAATATGCGGGCAACCGGCACGATCTTCATGGCATTGATCGTCTTTGCGGCGGTCCCGACGGTGGCAGCGCCGATCACCATCAACGGGATTACCGTCAGCGAGCAGAGCATTTCTTCCGATAACCGGGGCATCAACGATGTTAATCTTCCGTCCGGGTTCATTCTGCTTCCCGCACTGACCATAGCCGGCGGGTCCGCGGGATACTCCGGCGCAAGCATCTTTACTCCGGGGGCCGGCTCGACGGCGCCGCCGCTCATCCAGGCCTTGACCCCATGCCAGTCACTATCGACTGCCCCCGGTTTCTGCGCGAGCCCTGTTCCTTTCACCAACCCTGACCAGCGAAACGGAACTTGGGATTTCGAAGTCGAAAGCCCGTCCGGGGCAGCCGCGACATTCGCATTGCCGTCCGCCGCGCCGATCCCGATAACACCACTGCCGTTCCCGTTCTCTGTAACCATTACGAACTCGGTAAGCGGCGTGAATCCGAAGATCAGCTGGGTTTTGCCCGCCGGCGTCACCCCGAATGCGTTTTCAATCCTGATTTTCGACCGCGGTGCACCGCTCGCAGGCGGTGGCGATAACACCGTCCATCAGGCCGACCTCCCACCAAACCAGACCAGCTACACATTCCCGACGGTATTGAGCACGGGACAAACTCTCCAAATCGGTCATCAGTATAGCATCAATTTTCAGTTGATTGATACCCGTGATGGAACTGCTGTCGGCACCCTCGGTAATCTTCTGACGAGATCTCTGTCGTTTTTCGACTTTACTCCTGAGACGAATAGCGTTTTACCCGGGAATATAGGTTTGCCGATGGTGCACGCTGGCGTCTATCACTTCAATGTCGGCGGGGTCGGTCCGGATTCGAAAACGTTTATCGATCCGGCGATCGCGGTCGGCTACAAATACGCGATCGGGATGGGCGACCCGAATTTCGCGTCGGTGATCCTGCCCGATGTCGGCGGCGGGGTGTTCGACCTCTCGTTTCTCGCGACCGAGGTGACGCTCGATGCCGATGTCCAGTATTTCTTTCCGGCGGGCGGGGTCGCCGATTTCACCGTCACTGGAATCGATCCCGCGGCCGAGCTCGATCCCGCCGACACCTCGGCCTTTCTCACCGGGCTGACCTTCGTCAAAGATGGCTCGTTCACCGGGACGATGACGCCGCTGACCGAAACGGTCCCGGAGCCCGGCTCGCTCACGCTCCTCGCCAGCGGTCTTCTGGGATTGCCCCTATTTCGGCGCGGCCGGCGCTCCGTCCCGGGCTCCTAATCAGCCACCCCGCGTAAATTGCGGTCGAAACGGTCGAAATGCTCGCGCGCAGAATCGGCGACATAGATTGACCGTGCGCATCGCGATCTTCGCGATCGGCCTATTGCTCACGGCATGCGGGCCGACACCCCCGTCGCGACCGGACGCGGCTGTCGCCTCGCCGGAGGCGGTCGAACCCTCTGCCGCGAGACCCGTCTATGCAGCTGCGTCGACCGACATCGACAGTGCCGCAAATCAACCGCTTGGGGGACAAGCCCCGCCAAACCTTAACGTCCTGCCTCCGCTGCCGCCCGGAGAGCGATCACCGGACGAATATCCAAAAAACCTTTACCACGTCACGCAACAACAGGTTGCTTTATTCGACAACCCTAACAATTTGAACATGACCGTTGCCCGGCAATTCCTGTGGGACCAATACAAATTGGCGTGGTGGGCTGAGCATCATGAAGAAGATAGGATGTATATAAAGGCACATCATTTGTTATTTAACCGAGTGAAAGTGCGATTTGATGAGGGATATAGGAGCGTGCCGCATTTAACCGGTACCATGCTTATGCAACTGAGGTCGGTTCCATACGAATTTCCAATTCCGGAAGTTAAAGATTCAGATGGAACGGTAATCAATAACGGCCTCAGAGCTTATCCCCTTTCGCGTGTCGAGGGAGATGATATCGGGACCGAAGACTGGTTTTTGAACATTATCGGAATTCCTCCAAGTTGGGGACCTCAACTCCTTCATCCCGCGATATGGAACAAGGTTTGGGAGAGCCCGAGCCGGTTGGACGTCATTCCCCAAAATTGGTTCAAGCAGTTTCTAACCACATTGGATCAGCCGGTGTGGCAAACGGTTTGGGACACCCTGCCACCTCGATCCCCGGCCCCCAAAACATAATCCTTAAGGATAACGAGGCGTAGCCCGGGTTGATCTGCGTTGCAGGGAAATCGCCGAGCCGGCCGCGGCGGGTATCGCTCGGCTCCAGCCGCCCTACGTCGCGGTCATCGCCAGGATTGTCATCCGGCCAGCCTCGGGGCAAGCTTTCCTGCCGCAAACGCCGAGGGAGGAGACAGTCATGCCGATCGCGCCGATGCTGACCGAAGAGACGCCGGCGAGTGCGCTGGTCGCCCGAGTGCTCGAAGAAGCCGGGATCGAGATGGTCTTTGGCATTTCCGGCGGCCATACCGGCCGCATCGTGTCGGGCTTGAGCAAATACCAGAATTCGATCCGCACCGTGCTGGTGCGCGAGGAGTCCTTGGGCGGGGTCATGGCCGAGGTCTACGGCCGGCTGATGCGGCGCCCCGGCGTCTTGCTCGGGCAAGGCCCATGGGTGCTGGGCAACGGGATGATCGGGATCATCGAGGCCCATCTGTCGAGCTCGCCGATGCTGCTGCTGACCGATTTCAGCGACGCTCCGCGGTTCACCCTTCATGCGCCCTATCAGCAGGCGACCGGGGACTGGGGCAGCTGGGACGCGCGCCGCGCCTTTGGCGGCGTCACCAAGCATGTCATGCAGGCGCATGACCCGATCGCCGCGGTGCAGGCGACCCAGCTCGGCATCAAGCACGCGCTCTCCGGTCAGCCGGGCCCGGTTGCTATTCTTTATAGCCATGATTCGCTGGCCGGGACGGTTGCCCCGGATTCGCAGCCCATGCTGTACCCGACCCGCCACTATCTGCCCACCTTGCCGCCGCCGGCCGAGCAGAGGCAGATCGAGGCCGCCGCCGGGGCCTTGCTGGCCGCGCACAGGCCTGTATTGATCGCCGGCAACGGCGTGCGCATCGCTCAGGCCTATGATCAGCTGCGCCGGCTGGCCGAGGCGGCCGGGCTGCCGGTGGCGACGACCGCCGCGGGCAAGGGCTGCTTCGCCGAAACCCACCCGTTGGCCTTGGGCGTGTTCGGCACTTTCGGCACCGAGGCGGCAAATGCCTGCATCGCCGAAGCCGATCTCGTGCTGGTCGTCGGCTCCAAACTGTCGCCGAGCGATACCGCCTGGGAAAACCGCGCTTTGCTCGACCCGACCCGGCAGAGCTTTGTCCAGATCGATGTCGAGCCGCGCAATGCGTCGTGGAACTACCCGGCCGAGCATGTGCTGCTCGGCGACGCTGCGGTAATCCTCGGCCAGCTGCTCCACGAGGTACAGGCGCGCGGGCCAGCGCGGCGACAGCAAGCCGAGCGCCGGGTCGCCGGCCATCGCGAGCGCCACGGCTATTTCAACGACCGCGCTTATTTCGCCGACGACAAGCCGATCCTGCCGCAGCGCCTGATCGGCGAGCTGTCGCGCGGCCTGCCGGAGGATGCGATCGTCACCTGCGACGCCGGCGAGAACCGCATCATGATGACCCATTTCTACCAGACGAAGCGGGCCGAGGGGTTCCTGCAGGCCGCCGGCTCGGGGCCGATGGGGTTTGCCATTCCCGCCGCTCTCGGGGCCAAGCTCGTCCATCCCGACCGGCCGGTCGTCGCTGTATGCGGCGATGGCGGGTTCGCGATGACGATGAATGGGCTGATGACCGCAGTCGAGCGCGACATCCCGATCATCACCGTCGTCTTCAACAACAACGCGCTCGGCTGGGTATTGCACGGCTCCGGGCCGTTCGCGGCGGAGTTCAACGATTGGGATCATGCCGCGATCGCCCGCGCCCTGGGCTGCCGCGGCGTGCGGATCGAGGACCCGGCGGCGATCGCTCCGGCCTTGTCCGATGCGCTGGCGACGCGGGCGCCGACAGTGCTCGACGTGCGCACCTCGCTCGCGGTCACCTTTGCCGACATCACCTCGCAACTGGCGAAGGACGCCTCGCCCCGCCGCCGCTAGAGAGAAGGGTGGCGGCAATCGCCGAGATCGGCGCGGCCCGGTCCTGTTCCCGTAAATCCGCGGGCCCTTGACCGGGAAGCGGGGCAGCGTGGCGCCGGCGCCGCTCAAATTCGGGCCTCGACGTGGTAAAAGACCGCGATGCTGACCCTTTTCGAGGTGACCTATCGCATCGACCGGCGTCGGGCGCTGCTCCACCGGGCGAGCGCGCAGATACCTGACGGCGCCAAGGTTGGGCTTGTCGGCCGCAACGGGGTCGGCAAATCGACTTTGCTCGACCTCATTCGTGGCGTCTTGCAGCCGGAAGACGGCACGATCGAGCTGTCCCGCGGTTGCCGGGTCGGGTTTCTCGCTCAGGAGGCGCCGAGCGGCGCCGCCACCCCGCACGAAACCGTGCTTGCCGCCGATCGCGAGCGCGCTCGTCTGCTCGCGGAGCGCGAAGCCGGGCCAACGCCGTTGCGCGCCGCCGAGATCGAGACCCGGCTGGTCGAGATCGCCGCTCATGCGGCGCCGAGCCGCGCGGCGCGCATCCTTGCCGGGCTCGGGTTCGATGACGCGGCGCAACGGCGGCCGCTCGACGACCTTTCCGGCGGCTGGCGGATGCGGGTGGCGCTGGCCGCGATCCTGTTCACCGAGCCCGACCTCCTACTGCTCGACGAGCCGAGCAACCACCTCGATCTCGAAGCCTCGCTATGGCTCGAACGGTTCCTGCGCTTTTATCGCCGCACCTTGATTCTGGTCAGTCACGATCGCCGGGTTCTGAACGCGGTGACGACGATGACCTTGCATCTGGCTCAGGGAAAGCTGACCGCCTATTCCGGCGATTTCGACGCTTTTCTGCGCGCGCGCCGGGAAAACGCCCAGCGGCTCGAAGTCGTGGCCCGGCAGCAAGCCCAGCAGCGCGAGCGGTTGCAAGCCTTTGTCGACCGCTTTCGCGCCAAAGCGTCAAAGGCGCGCCAGGCGCAGAGCCGGCTAAAGGCGCTGGCCCGCCTCGAACCTGTCGTGCTGGCCGCGCGCGAGCCGCCGCCGCGCATCGCCTTCCCCGACCCGCCGCGGTTGAGCCCGCCGCTGATCACCCTCGATCGCGCGAGCGTCGGCTACGCGCCGGGCAAGCCGGTGCTGTCACGCCTCGACCTGCGGCTCGACCCGGACGACCGAGTGGCACTGCTTGGGGCCAATGGCAACGGCAAGACCACATTCGCCCGGCTGCTCGCCGGACGCCTGGCACCATTGTCAGGACGGGTGACACGGTCGCCCAAGCTCGCCTGCGGCTACTTCGCGCAACACCAGATCGAGGAAATGCGGCCGCAGGAATCGGCCTACGAGCACCTGGCTGCGTTGATGCCCGCCGCCCCGCCCGAATCGGTGCGCGCGCGTCTGGGCGGCTTCGGCTTCAGCCAGGACAAGGCTTTTGTCGCGGTCGCCGATCTATCGGGCGGCGAGCGGGCGCGGCTGAACCTCGCCCTGGTCACTCACGACGCCCCCGGCCTCCTGTTGCTCGACGAGCCGACGAACCACCTCGACATCGAAACTCGTGACGCGTTGGTCCAAGCAATCAATGATTTTGCCGGCGCAGTCGTGTTGATCACCCACGATTGGCACCTGATCGAACTCGTCGCCGATCGGCTGTGGCTTGTCGCCGAGGGTACTGTTCGGCCCTTCGACGGTGATCTCGAAGACTACCGCCATTTGGTGCTCGAGCGCGCCGGGTCCGCCGATGGAGGGCGTTCGAGCGCGACCGGCGATCGCCGTGCGGCGCGCCGCCGTGCGGCCGAAAAGAGGCGCGAGCTCGACCCATTACGCGAGCGTGCGCGGCGGGCCGAGGAAACAATCGCCCGCCTGTCTCGGGAACGTGAGGAGCTCGATCGCAGCTTCGCCGCTCTAAACGGGGCCGCCGTCGCCGGCGACGCCCTCACCGATGCGCTCAAGCGGCGCGCCGAGGTGGCCCGATTGATCTCCCGGGCGGAAGCCGAGTGGCTGTCCACCGAGGAGGCGATCGAACGCGAATCGGGAGCATGAGCGCTGGCGCGGATCAACGGCTTCGGCACAAACAAAGCCGCTGGGGCGGAAATCGCGGAGCGCGTATTTTGGGCATGTTGGGGTTTAAGCAATAACCGCGCCGCGAGCGCGCGGCCGATAGCCGCACGATGCGGCCGTGTCCATGATCTACTTTGACAAACCAGCCTGAAGCAGTCTATCCCGGATCACTGCTAGCGCATTCTCTATGGGGCGCCGCAGCCGAGGTGAGATTGTAACTCGTGCGAGCCCGATTGGAGCAAATTCCGCCATGGCCGAAAGCCCAGCGATCACCGATCGAAACCTCGAAGCGACGACAAACATTTCCCTCAAGCGGGAGCCGGCCTGCTTCGCTTTTCTGTCGGCGCGCTCGGTCTCGTCGCCCATGCCGATTGATTCGATCAACCTCGATCTCGCCTCGGCCGATTATTTTGATGGACGGGCGTCGCTATGGACCGCTCTCGAAATGCGCTCGGCCGTCGGTAACGACCATCCGACCGCGTTGCTCGGGTTCGATGAAACCTTTGTGCGGCCCTTTGCCCGCGCTCTGATCGAAGCGGCGACGACGCGGGCCACCTACAGAATGACGATTCTGCAAGAACCACATAATTCCGAGCGGTGTCGCGTCGTCGAGTATGTGACCGGACCAGGCAAGGCGCTGCATGAGTTGATCCTGCAGCCCTTTGACAATGTAGTCATGGTTAGTACAGCGACCGCCAAAGACGCGGACGAGACTTCTCTTTCAGTTACCGCGAACCGACAGTTTTCTGCGTGCCTTCGCCAAAATGGCCTATGTCGCCGATCAAGCGTTGCACGATTTGCTCGGGGATATGGAGCGGATCGCGCGCCAGCATCACCCTTCGCCCCCCCGCTGATCCTATCGCTGGCTCGTTACTAACCAGTTGGCACGCGCGCCACTGGCCGACGAGGGAGCCGCAGCTCCCTTGTCACTTGCTCGGACCACGCCCAACAAACACCCGCCCTCGGGGTCGGCGCCGCGCTCCTTTGCTACGTGCGGAAGACTGAAGCGCGGCTCAGTACCGGATAAATGGTAGGCTTACCGGCCCAATCCGCCGCCGCCTGCTCCGCCGCTATAGGGCGAAAGCCCTGGTCCGCCCGCGTTCGGCCCCGGCATGCCCATGCTGTTGCCTCCAGAGGGATTCGCCATCGGAGGGGGTGGGGCCATTGGGGACGACGGGGGAGCGCCGGACTGTAAGCGGGCGAGCTCCTCACGATTGAGCTGGGCGGTCGTGTCGCCGGCCAGCGCGGCCTTATGCGCCATCCCCTTGTGAAAGCGATGCATGGCATGGGCATGTCTTACGGCGTGATGCGCCGGCGGCATCGCCGAATTATCCGCCGGCGCGGGAGCCGCCCCGCCGCCGCTGTACGGGGTCAGGCCGCCGCCGCCCCCCGGGTTCGGGCCGGGCATTCCCATACCGTTCCCACCACTTGGATTCTGCGCCCACGCCGGTGCGGCAATCGCGAGCGCGGCAGCAACCGCAACGCCGGTCAAGAGATGCTTCATGTCGATGGTCCTCTCTCGCAGCTCAGATTGCTTAAGATAGCGCAGCGCCAGCAGATACCAAAGGGTTCCCTGACGCCCATTGGATCGGTCCCGTCGAACCGGGTTAATGATGTTAGATCATTGCCCTTTCATCGGGGGGTTCGGCGCCGGCATACCCTGATTACCGGTCTGGAGGCGGGCGAGCTCCTGACGGTTGAGCTGTGCCGTCGTATCGCCGGTCAGAGCAGCCTTATGCGACATCCCCTTGTGAAAGTGATGCATGGCATGGGCATGCCTTACGGCGTGATGCGCCGGCGGCATCGCCGAATTATCCGCCGGCGCGGCCGCTGCCGCGGGCGGCATCGCCGCGGGAGCAGGGGCTGGCGCAGGGGCTGGAGCCGTTCCGCCGCCGCTGTACGGGGTCAGGCCGCCACCGCCCCCCGGGTTCGGGCCGGGCATTCCCATACCGTTCCCGCCGCTTGGATTTTGCGCCCACACTGGCGCGGCGATCGCGAGCGCGGCAGCGACCGCAACGCCGGTCAAGAGATGCTTCATGCCTATGATCCTCTGTAGCAGTTCCGGATTGCCTCAACGTAGCGCACGCTAGTACTCCCGCAAGGGGCCCCCGGCCGGGATGCGGTTGGAACGACGCAGGACGCCGGTCGGTTCCGCGAACGCGCAGCTTTTCGGTCGCGCATTCTTTCCAGCCGAGAACTGGATAATATGACCGTAGATCTCTTCTTTCAAGCGCTTGAGTAGCTCAGTGCGCAGGTTGAATAACGGAGGAAGCGAGACCCTGTGGCGCCGTTCGGTCGCAAGGACGGCCAGTCGGTCGCTGTTCACGCGTACTGCCGGGCTTGACAGCGACGCCCGCTGCGGGCTCGGCTCTTGCCGGCGAACATGTTCCAGGAGCCCGGAATGAGCCGGATTGCATCAGTCCAGACGCACATGATTTCGGTTCCGCGGCCGCAGCCGGTGTGGACCGCGCATGAACAGAACAAGGCCTGGAACCTCATCCTGACCGAATTGAGCACTGATGACGGGCTCGTCGGCTACGGCCAGATCCACGGCGCGCCGATGCCGCGGATCTGCGAGTGGGTGGCGCGGTTCGGCGAGATCGTGCATGGCATGGATGCGCTGGCGCACGTGGCGGTGTGGGAGAAGCTGTTCGGCTTGACCTCGCCGCGGCCGGGCGCGATCGAGGGAAGGGAGAAAGTGCCGCCGCCGATCGCGCGGTCTGAGCGTACCCAGGTCATGGCGGCGATCGCCGGCATCGACATCGCGCTGTGGGACATCAAGGGCAAGGCGGCGGGCTTGCCGGTGTACCGTCTGCTCGGCGGCGAGAACCGCCCGCTCTTCACCTATGCCACCGGCGGGTATTATCGGCCGGGCGCGACCAATGCCGATTATGCCGGGGAGATGGCGCGGATGCTGCGGCACGGCTACCGCGCGGTCAAACTGAAGACCGGAGCGGGCAGCATCGCCAAGGAGGCCGAGCGTATCGCCGCGGTGCGCCGGGAGATCGGCGACGAGCCACTACTGATGCTCGACATGAACGCGGCCTACGACCTGCCGGACTGCATCGACTTTGCCCATATGGTCGAGCCATCGCAGATCTTCTGGCTCGAGGAACCATTGCATTGGTATTTGCAGCCGGCCGATTTTGCCCGGCTCGCGGTGGCGACGCCGATCCCATTGGCCCACGGCGAGCGCGAGCTGACCCGATTCACGATGCGCGATTTCATCGTCGAGGGCGGCATCCGCTATGTGCAATTCGATGCGACCCGAGCCGCCGGCTTTACCGAGGCGTTGCGCATCGCGGCACTGGCCGAGCAGCATGGGGTCATGGTGGCCCCCCACACCGCACCCGAATTGCACGGCCATCTGGTGCTGGCGCTGCCGCGCTGCGGCTTTGGCGTTGAAGGCCATGGCGGGCCCGAGGAAGACCCGCTGGGCTACGGGTTGTTCAAGGAGCACCCGGAACTGCGCGATGGGCATCTGCATCTCGGCGACAAGCCCGGGTTCGGTCTCGACGTCGATTGGGCCTTTGTCGACAAGTACCGGGTTGGCTAGTCGCGCCTAGTCGCCGAGGCCGACGAGCCTCATCGTCGGATCAGCACCGGAAGCTCGACAAACGAAGGCGTCGTCTCGGCGTGGTGGATGGTGTTCGCGGCGACGCGGATATCGGCCTCGCTATCATTTGCGAGCACCGGATGGCCGCTGTTGGTGTTGCGGGCGCGGCGCGGGAAGTTGCTGCTGGTCACGTCGATTTCGATGCGGTGGCCGACGCGAAAAGTGTGGTGGATGTCGCCGAGGCCGATGGTCAGCCGCTCGACCCGACCTGGCCCGAGGGGCCGCGGCTCGCCGGACGGGTCCCGGTACATCGCGCGCGTCACCCCGTCCATCAGCAGCATCGCGCGGCCGTCCGGCATCAGCTCGATCAGCTTGGCGACGAAATCGGTGTCGGGGCAGTTGGATTCTATGTGGAGGGTCACGCGGACATTGCCGGCGATCGTCAGGTCTTCTTCCAATGCTTCGCCGCGGTAGATCAGACCGTAATCAGGGAGTGCCTGAGCCGGCCGCTGGTCGCGCGGCCCGGCATCGATCAGCATGTTGCGCCCGCCCAATGTCGCGATCGGGCGGCGCGGATCATAGTTGTAACCACGCGGAACTCCGCTCGGCCCGTCAGGGCTCAGGGCGCCGTCGCCGCACAAATAGAGCCGCTGCGGGACGGCGCCCGGCGGCGGCCAACGCTCGGCCCCGACCCAATCGTCAGGGACATAGAAGGCTCGGTCCTCGACCCAGGCGCGCGGTGAATAGAACACCGCCGGCTCGTCGATGATGGCGGTGGCCTCGCCCTTCAGCCAATGGTCGAACCATTCGAAATACGGGTCGCGCGACCAGAAATTGCTGGCATAAACGAAGTAATGCTCGTTCGGGCCGATCCATAATTTCTGGGTGCCGGTGCGCCCCTGGATGTCGTTGAACGCAGCAATCACGCTCGTCTGAAAGATGTCGAACCAGGTGGTGACGTGAAAGCCGGGGATGTCGATCGTGCGGCGGAAATTGTGCCGCGCCCGGAACGCATCAGGCGCCGGATGGCTGATGATCTCGTCGAGGAAGGGCTGCCAGGTGGCGAAGTCGGGATAGTGGGTCAACGGCAATCGCAGCCAATCCGCCGAACCGACAAAAGGAGGCTCGGCGTTGCGCGCAGCATCGAGCCGTGCATAGCGCGCCGCGGCCGAGGCGGCGGTGGCATCGAGCTCGGCCGCACCGATCCCAAAGCGCCGCATCACCGCCTCGCGATGCGATGCCGACAGGCCCGGGATGTTGCGCGCTACCCACAACCACAACCGCTCCATCTCGATCGACTGGCCTTCACAGACCACATCGTCATAGATGCTCGACGCGCCCGCCTGGGCAAAAAAGGCGCGCAAGCTGGGGTGGCGGGTCGATGCCGCGGCGAAGGTGGTGGTGGCCCCGGCCGATGATCCCGACATGCCGACCATCTGGTTGGTCCAGGGCTGGGCGGCGATCCACTCGAGCGTGTCGTGGCCGTCCGCCTGATCGTCGGCATAGACGCGGTCTTCGCCCTCGGAGCCGTGGCGGCCGCGCGTGTCCTGGTAGACCGCGGCATAGCCGTGAGCGACGATCTGTTGCCAGCCGCGCAAGATCGAGCCGCGCATCGGTTCGGCGGCACTCGGCAGCCAGGCTCTGGTGCAGTCGGTCTTGTCGCGGGCATCGGCTGCGGCGATGCCGTAGGGGGTGCGGTGCAGGATCACCGGCCAGCGCGGGCCGCCGCTTTCCGGCAGAAATACGAAGGTGTTGAGCCTGATGCCGTCGCCCATCGGCACCATGACCTGAAAAAAGCGGGCGCCGGTCATTTCGAGGCTCACGCCTCGCCGTAATGTACCCGGCGGAATTGGCGCGTCGGGATCAGATCGTCGACATGCACGTCCCACAGGGTAGCGCCGTTCGCCTGCTCGTGCTCGCGGAACAGGCCCTCGAACCGGCCCAGCTCGTTGACCCTGGCGCCGTTGAGCCCGAAGCCGCGGGCGGTCGCGGCAAGATCACCGCGGCCATGGGTCGCGTGATTGGGGTCGCCGCCGGTAGGCATCGGAATTTATGCGTCTCCGCGCCATAACCGCCATCGTTCAGGATGCAGATCAGCATTTTGAGACCATGCCGCCTGACGGTCTCGAGCTCCTGGATGTGCTGATAGAGGCTGCCGTCGCCGTCGATCAGCAGCACCTTATCACTGCCGCGCGCGGCCGCGACGCCGATCGCTGCCGACAGGCCCGAGCCGATCGCGCCGAAATCTAGCGGGGTGTGATACTTGCCGGCCGGCCGGCCCTTGAAATGGGTCATGCTAAAGCCGAAGCAATGGCCGCCGGCGACAATGATGTCCCAATCCTTGGGGATCGTGGCATCGAGCTCGCGCACCACCGGCCGCGGGTCGAGCGTCCCCGGCGTCACCTGAAATTCTTTGGCGTCCGGCACATCGGCCGCGATCTGCGCGCCGACCGCGTTGCTGCGCCAGCCGGGGCGGTGGATGCCGCGCTCGACAAGCCGCCGGGTGATCGCCTCTGCAGTGGCGCGCGCATCAGCCTTGATGTGCAGATCGGCGGTGCGCAGCCCTTGCCACAGCCCGCGCGGGTTGACGTCGATCTGCACCACCTTGGCGTTCGGATAAAGATAGCCGCCCTCGGTCGTGTAATGCCCGAGTCCAGCCCCGGCGGCGATCACCAGATCGCTCTCGGCAAAGAATTCACGGGCGAGATCGCTCGCAAAGGTGCCGGCGATATCGAGCGCGAACGGGTTGCCGTCGAACAGGCCCTTGGCCAACAGGGTCGTCGCCAGCAATGCGCCGCTCTGTTCGGCGAGCGCCTCCAGCGCTTCCTTGGCGCCGGACCAGACCGCGCCCCGCCCGCCGATAACCACCGGCCGTTCGGCGTCGGCGATCATCGCGACGACCTCCTCGACCATCGCCGGGTCGGGCATCACCACCTGCGGACGCGGCATGAGATCTGTCGAAGGCGTGTAATCGGGGAGGTACGGAAATTCTTCCTTTTGCAGGTCGAGCGGAATGCTCAGCACCACCGGGCGGCGCTCGGCGCGGGCCACGTAAAACGCCTCGCGGACATTGTCGAGCGCCCGATCGATCGTGCGGATCGGCACGAAATGCGCGCCAGTCGCCAGCGCCAGCGGCGCCTGGTCGAGCTGCTGCATGTACCAGGACGCGCCGATCGGCGCGTCGCCGGAAAAGACCACCAGCGGCGCATTGCCGCGCGCGGCCATCGTCAACGCAGTCATGATCTGGGTAAAGCCGGGACCGCAGGTGACCGAGGCGACGCCGACCTTGCCCGACGCGCGGGCATAGGCGTCAGCCATCGCACAGGCGCAATGCTCGTGGCGCGCATGGATCAGGCGCACGCCCTGATTGTCGGCCATCGCCGCCGACCAATACATGTTGGCGTCGCCCATCAAGGTGAACAATGTGTCCACACCCTCGGCCGCGAACGCCTGCGCCAATACGTCGGAAACCTGGTTATTGCTCATTGGGTCTTCCTTTTGGCGAATAGAATTTGTCGCAGCCAGCCGAGAAACGCCCGCCACAGCAACGCCCCGCCGCGCAGCTCGGCAACGGCCGCCGGTGCGGTCGGCGCCGACGGCTGTGCCTCGGCGGCTGCCGGCGCCGCCCGCTCGGCGGCGAGGCGGGCCATGTTGCCGGCGAATTCCGCTAGCAATGCGCGGGCGAGATGAACCCCGCCGGCATTGGCAAAAGTCTCGAGCGGCCCCGTCACGTTGAAATTGCCCTCGCATTTGAGGGTCGTCGTCGCCACCCCGCTCGCGGTCACCACGCCCGAGGCCAAAGCGCGCGAGGCGCCGCGACCGTCGATGCCGCGACCGTCGATCGTGCAGCGCCGCGCCTCGTCGTCATAGGCGAGCTTCGCCTCGCCGCGGAAAGTCGCTACGGTCGGCCCGAACTTGACCCGGATCGTGCCCTGATAGGCGCCCCCGTCGCCCGTCGCGGTCAAGGTGGCGCCGGGAATGCACGAGGCAACCAGCCCCGGGTCGCGCAGCAACGGCCACACCGCATCGGGCGGCGATGGTATCGTGACCTCTTCGCTGAGCGAAATCATCGCGCCAAGCTAGCGGTTACCGACGTAGTTTGTCGATGCGACGTGTGACAGAGCAGGCCAATGGCGGTAAGGGATTTATCGACCGATGAATGACAGCCCCGCAAAAAGCACCCGAGGTGTGCCGCACAGTTCGCATTGGGGCGCGTTCTCGGCGTTCGTCGGCGATCAGGGCGTCGAAATCGTTCCCCATCCCCGCGACCGCGATCCCTCGGCTTTGCTCGGCAACATTCCGGACGCCGTTTCGCACCGCGCGCGCATTGCCAGGCCGATGATCAGGCGCGGCTGGCTGGGACGCGGCCCGGGTCCCGATCATCGGCGGGGCCGCGACGAATTGGTGCCGGTCTCATGGCCCGAAGCGCTCGACCTCGTTGCGGCGGAGCTAAGACGGGTCTACGCCGCACATGGACCGAGCGGCATATTCGGTGGATCCTATGGCTGGGCCAGCGCCGGGCGCTTCCACGACGCGCAGCACCAGATCCACCGGTTTCTGAACCTCGCCGGCGGCTATGTCCGCTCGGTCAACAGCTACAGCTCGGGTGCGGCGACGGTGATCCTGCCTCATGTGATCGGCCCGCAGGGTGCTGTGGCCGGCAACAACGTCAGCTGGGCTGAATTGGTGGCCGAGAGCGCGCTAGTGCTCGCCTTTGGCGGCATGGCGCTGAAAAACAACGACGTCGGCGGCGGCGGCACAAGCCAGCACATCGCTCGCGGCCGTCTGAGGGCCGCGCGCGAACGGGGGGTCGAATTCCATCTGATCGGCCCGCTGCGCGACGATTTGCCGGCGGAGATCGAGGCGGTCTGGCATTCGATCAGGCCCGGCACCGATGTTGCGCTGATGCTAGGGCTGGCGCATACCTTGGTGACCGAGGGGCGGCACGACCGCGCCTTCCTCGGCCGCTTCTGTGTCGGCTGGGAGAAATTCGAGGCTTATCTGCTCGGCCGCGGCGACGGTCAGCCGAAAGACGCGGTCTGGGCGGCGCAGATCTGCGGCCTGCCGGCGGACGAGATCGACGCGCTGGCGCGGCGGGCGGTCGGGCGCCGCACCTTAATCACCTGCTCACAATCCTTGCAGCGCGCCGAGCATGGCGAGCAGCCGGTGTGGATGGGCGTGGTGCTGGCCGCCCTGCTCGGCCAGATCGGGATGCCGGGCGGTGGCTTCGCCTATGCGCTGGGCTCGACCTCGAACACCGGAAAGCCGCCACTGGCGGCGCCGCTGCCCGCTCTGCCGCAAGGCCGCAACAGCACCGCCGATTTCATTCCGGTGGCGCGCGTCGCCGACATGTTGCTGCATCCCAGAGAGCCGTTCGACTACAACGGCCAGCGACTGACTTATCCCGACATAAAGCTGGTGTACTGGGTCGGCGGCAATCCGTTTCACCACCACCAGGATCTGAACCGGCTGCGCCGCGCCTTTTCCCGCCCGGACACGGTCATTGTGCATGATTCGGCATGGACCGCGACGGCGCGCCACGCCGATATCGTATTGCCGGCGACGATCAGTTTGGAGCGCGAGGATATCGGGGCTTCGGAGGGCGATCCGCTGTTGGTGGCGATGCATCGCGCGGTAGCGCCCTTTGGACAGGCGCGCGACGATTACGATATCTTCGCCGGACTGGCGCGGCGCCTGGGGATCGCCGAGGCGTTTACCGAGGGCCGCTCGGCGCGCGAGTGGCTCGAACAAATCTATGAGCCGACCCGTCGCGCGCTATTGTCGCGCGAGGTCGACGCGGCCGATTTCGACCAGTTCTGGGAAGCGGGCGAAATCGTGTTGCCAACCTTGCCTTGGGATGGCGGCATCCTCCGCGACTTTCGCCGTAACCCCGATGCGGCGCCGTTGCCGACGCCGAGCGGCAAGATCGAGATCGCCTCGGCGACGATCGCCGGTTTCGGCTATCCGGATTGTCCGGGACATCCTACCTGGCTGCCGCCCGTCGAAGGCGCCGGCTCGCCCGCAGCGGCGCGTTTCCCGCTCCATCTTATCGCGAACCAGCCAGCAACGCGGCTGCACAGTCAGCTCGATTTTGGCGCCACCAGCCAGGCGTCGAAGGTCAATGGGCGCGAGCCGGTGCGCATGCATCCACGAGACGCCGCGGCGCGCGGCATTAGCGACGGCGACATCGTGCGCCTCTACAACAATCGCGGCGCCTGCCTCGCCGGCGCGGTGCTGAGCAACGCGCTGCGTGAAGGTGTGGTCCAGCTGTTCGACCGGAGCCTGGTACGACCCCGACGACCCGGCTGCAGGACAAGCCGCTCTGCGTGCACGGCAACCCGAACGTGCTGACATCAGACGCCGGCACTTCGCGCCTCGCGCAAGGCTGCACCGGTGCGAGCTCTGCCTGGTGAGAGATCGAACGCTTCGACGGCCCTCCACCCCCGATCAGGGCGTTCGATCCGCCGAGACAATTTGTAGCGAAAGGGGGAGGGGTATGACGGAGCAGATCCGGCTCGGGGTCATCGTGCCGAGCCTCAATATCGTCGTCGAAGAATGGTATCCGCGC
>CAWAVV010000023.1:0-39391 GCA_963785565.1 uncultured Alphaproteobacteria bacterium
GCCACTTCGGCGGCCTTTTGCGCCGTCGGCTCGTTCCAACTCCAGCCGCGCTTGCCGCTCTGCTTGTCCCAGGCGATTGCGCCGTAGGCCGCAAGCGCAGGTGTCGCGGCGAGCAGGATCGATGCCAGGGCGAGCATAGCCGTGGTGGGTGAGGTTGCGCGGCGCATCGAACGGTTTCTCCCTCAGGTGATCGCGCGGCCCCGGGATCAGTGCCGTGGGCTCGCCGGCATGTCCATCATGTTCCAGTGGAGGTTGGCCATGATCAAGACTGACCCCACAATCACCAGAAAGATGATGAAGACGCCGAAGGCCAGGGCCACGACATTGTTGGTGTGGTCGGACCCGCTGCCCAGATGCAAAAAGAAGACAAGATGGACGCCGATCTGGGCAAAAGCGAGCACGATCAGCCCCATCGGCACGCCCGGTGGCCACAACAAATTCGTCTGCGACACGACGAAGGACGCGATCGTCAGCAGGATCGCGAACCCGAGCCCCGCCGTATACGACAGGTAGCTTGCCGTGGGCTCATATTCTTCGACACCCGGCGTGCGGTCGTCGAACACGCGGTCGTCACCGTCCATCAGCGGGCTCCCATCAGATAGACCAGCGTGAACACCCCAACCCAGATGATGTCCAGCGCGTGCCAGAACAGGCTGAAGCACAAGAGGCGCCGCAGCACATCGCCTCGCAACCCCTTGGCGATGACCTGCGCCACCATATAAGCGAGAAAAATGAGGCCGGCCGTGACGTGGACGCCATGCGTGCCAACCAGCGTGAAAAAGGCCGAGAGAAAGGCGCTGCGCCCAGGCCCGGCACCCTCCGCAACCATGCGGGCGAATTCCCGCACCTCGATAACGAGAAAGGCCGCACCGAGGACGAACGTCAGCCCAGCGAAGACCAGAAAGCGATCCTGCCGGCGCCGTTCGGCGGACAATGCCCCGAGCCCGGCGGTGTAGCTCGACACCAGCAGACACATCGTCTCGATGAAGACATTGCGGAGATTGAACAATTCGGCCCCGCTCGGCCCGCTGGCGGTCTGTTGCGAAAGGACCGCATAGGCGGCAAACAGCCCCGAGAACAGGACAAAGTCGCTGAGCAGAAAGATCCAGAACCCATAGGCGACAACGGTGCGCGTCGACGCCGGTCCGCCACCACCGCGCCCGCGCGCGAGCGCGGTCGGGACCGGTTCGATGGCCGCTATCGTCATGCAGGCCTCCCCGCCAACCGGGCCCGCTCGATCCGCGCTATTTCACCAGCCGGGATCTCGCGCTCCCGCTGCTCGCTCCAGCCAAACACCATGATCGTAACCGCGACCGCCAGCAGCCCGACGAGCACCAACCACCAGATATGCCAGATCAGCGAAAAGCCGACGAAGAAGGCAAAAAAGGCGATGATGAAGCCGATCGGGGTGTTGCGCGGCATCTCGATGGTTTCATAGGCCGGCTCGACCACGGCAATGCCGCGCCGCTTCATCTCCCAGAAGGCGTCGATGGTCTCGACCCTGGGCAGCACGGCGAAGTTGTAGGCGGGGGGCGGCGACGAGGTCGCCCATTCCAGGGTCCGGCCGTTCCATGGGTCGCCGGTCAGATCGCGGCGGCTCTCGCGCGTGCGGATGCTGACGTAGAGTTGCGCGATCTGACACAGGACGCCGAGGAAAATGACAATGGCGCCGGCCTCCGCGACCAGCAGCAACGGCTGCCAGCTGGGGTCGGGGATGTGCTGCAGGCGACGGGTCATGCCCATCAGGCCCAGCACATAGAGCGGCATGAAGGCGAGATAGAAGCCGATAAGCCAGCACCAGAAGCTGGCCTTGCCCCAGCGGTCGTCGAGGGTGAAGCCAAATGCCTTCGGAAACCAATAATTGTAGCCTGCGAACATGCCGAACACGACGCCGCCGATGATCACGTTGTGAAAATGAGCGACCAGGAAGGCGCTGTTGTGCAATATGAAATCGACCGGCGGCACCGCCAGCAGAACCCCGGTCAAACCGCCGAGAACAAACGTCACCATAAAACCGATCAAATACAGGACCGGCGTCGTAAAGACGATCCGGCCGCGGTACAGTGTGAACAGCCAGTTGAAGACTTTGGCCCCGGTTGGGATCGCGATGATCGACGACATGATGCCAAAGAAAGCGTTGACGTCGGCGCCGGCCCCCATCGTAAAGAAGTGATGCAGCCAGACCATGAACGAAAGAACGCAAATCCCGAGGGTTGCCCAGACCATCGTGCGGTAGCTGAACAGCCCCTTGCCGGAGAAGGTGGCGGCTACTTCCGAATACACACCGAATGCCGGCAGGACCAAGATGTAGACTTCAGGATGACCCCACGCCCAGAATAAATTTACATACATCATCTGGTTGCCGCCGGCGTCGTTGGTAAAAAAGTGAAAGCCTAAGTAACGATCGAGCAGCAGCATCGCAAAAGTCGCGGTTAGAACAGGAAAGGCCGCGACGATCAGCATACTCGTGGCCAATGCGGTCCAGCAGAACACCGGCATGCGCATATAGGTCATGCCCGGACAGCGCAGTTTGAGGATCGTAGTCACAAAATTAATGCCGGTCATCAGAGTGCCGATGCCCGAAATCTGCAACGGCCAGAGGTAGTAATCGACACCTTCATCGGGGGAAAAGGTGAGCTCGGACAGCGGTGGGTAGCCCCACCAGCTCGCGCGCGAAAAACTTCCGACGACGAGCGACACGTTGACCAACAGCGCGCCCGTCGCAGTCAGCCAAAAGCTGACCGAGTTGAGCGTGGGAAAAGCGACGTCGCGCACCCCGAGCTGCAACGGCACGACAAAGTTCATCAGCCCGATGACCAGCGGCATCGCCACGAAAAAGATCATGATCGTGCCGTGCGCCGAGAAGATCTGGTCGTAGTGATCGGGCGGCAGGTATCCCTGAGCGTCGCCAACAGCGATCGCCTGTTGCGTGCGCATCATGATCGCGTCGGAATAGCCGCGCAGCAGCATGACCAGCCCGAGAATGATGTACATGGCGCCGATGCGCTTGTGGTCGACGCTGGTGATCCACTCGCGCCATAGATACGGCCACCAGCCCTTTACGGTGACGATCCCGAGCACGACGAGAATGACGACGCCGACCGCCCCCATGGCATATAGCGGGAGCGGCTGGTCCAGCGGGATAGCCGCCCAGCTCAGCCTGCCCAGCATCTCAACCTCCAACCTGTGATCCTGGCGGACACCAGGCTGCGCCGACGCCTGTCCTCCTGGGACCCGATAGTGTCTGCTCGATGATGCGGTCGAACAGCTTCGGCTCGACCGAGCCATAGGTCGTCGGCGGCACGGCTTTGCTCGGCTTTGCCAACTGCGCGTAGCGATCATTGTCGAGCGCCGGCCCCTTGCCGCGCACCTCTTTAACCCAGGCGTCGAAATCGCCGGCGGGCACCGCCTTGGCGACAAACCGCATGTCGGAGAACCCGTCACCGCTAAACATTGCCGAAAAGCCGGGATATTCGCCGGGGTGGTCGGCGAGCAGGTTCAGGTGCGTGGTCATGCCGCCCATCGTGTAGATCTGGCTGCCGAGCTGCGGCACAAAGAAGGAATTCATCACCGTCGCCGAGGTCAGTCGGAACTCGAGCGGCGTTCCCACC
Source organism: uncultured Alphaproteobacteria bacterium (assembly GCA_963785565.1). GTDB lineage: Bacteria > Pseudomonadota > Alphaproteobacteria > ATCC43930 > CGMCC-115725 > AP-15. Next base: position 3,612 of record CAWAVV010000023.1, read on the forward strand.
GGCACAACCAATTGATTGACCGCGGCAATCCCTTGATCGGGATAAATAAACAGCCATTTCCAATCGAGCGCCACGACTTCGACCCGGAGCGGGTCGCCCTTCGCCGGGATCGGCGCCCGCGGATCGAGCTGATGAGAGCTGATCCAGATTACCCCGCCCAGCAGGATCACAATCAGCACGGGGATCGACCAGGTGACGAACTCGATACGCCCTTCATAGCCTTCGTCCGAGGCGCGGGTGGCATGCGGGTTGGACGCCCGGTACCACCAGGCGAACCCCAAGCTCGCCAGGATCACCGGAACCACGACCACGAGCATGATCGCCGTGGAATTGATCAGGAGAAGCAGCTGCGCCGACGCGATCGGCCCTTGCGGATCCAACACGCCGGCCTGTTGGCAGGAAGCGACCAGCATTGCGGCGCATGCGACCAGACAGCGCGGAGCGGCCGAGCGCCAAGGCCAATGTGGGGGACCACAGGAGCGACGACGACACGGCACGCCCGGGGTCGCGCGGCGCCGATGTTGCATGCGGGGTTTCGCGCTCAGAGGGTGCATCCAAAACGCCCCTTACGTCCGCAAATCCTCAACTGCGAAGTTTAGCGAGAATGCCATGGCCTGCCAATCCCACTCGCGTGGCGCGCGGGCGTTGACTAAAAGGGCCGCCGCGCTTGCCCTCGACAGCGACTTGGCGGTTGGAGCGCAGTGCTCGCGGGCCGTGGCTCACTCATTCGGCATCCGCGAGATCGAACAGTCTGTGCAGCCGATCGGAGAACCAGCTGGCCACCCGATTTGCCGGCACCGTCGCGTCGATTTCGGGCGAGGCGATCAGCTGCCCCGCGGCTTGCCGCCGCGCGAGCGCACGGCACAGTTCATGGGCGACCGGCCGGCCGCGCCTCCAGAATCGGCGCCAGATCGTCCTTTGTCAGCTCGTAAACGGTGGCGGGCGCCAAGGCCGAGATCTTGCCCACCGCGGCGGCCCCGGTCAGCAGCCCGATCTCGCCGTAATGATCGCCCGGCCCGAGGCGCAATAGCTCGATTTCGCCTTCGGATGCGAAACAGGTCAGCGACAGCACACCGGAGCCGATGATGAACAGTGAACGCAAAACCGTTCCCGGCTCGAGCAGCGCATCGCCCTGTTCGTAGCTCTTTGGCTTCAGCTTTGCGGCGAGCGCCCGTCTCTCCTCCGCCGTCAAGCTGGCGAAGATCTCGACCAGGTTGAGCGCCCGCTCAGGAGCGGTCCGCGTTTTTTCCGCGACATCGGCCTGTGCTGCCCCGTATGGCTGGCTCTGGGTCGAGGCGAGTTCGATGCCGGCCGCCGCCAAGTGTCGGCTAATCAGATCGAACAGCTCATTCTGGGCGCTCCGGGCATGGGGCAAGTCTTCGACAAAGAACGTTATGTCGAATTCAGTGGCGGACGAGCTTATCGACTTGACGGTAATCGCGGGTGCTGGGGTCGCCAATATCAGCCGGGAGTTCTGGACCGCATATTCGAGGATCTCCGCACCGGCAGCGGGCGGCGCCTTGGCATCCAGCTGAATGGTCACGGTCATCCCGTGGATGCCGGAGGGCGAGCTGGCGTTGACGATCTTTGCCTTGGCGATGGCGCTGTTCGGCACGATCGCCAGATCCCGCTTTGCCGTCAGCACGAGCGTTGCGCGCCAGTTCATCTCGATGACCCGGCCATCGGTCGTGCCGTCGATGCTGATCCAATCGCCTGGCCGATAGGGGCGGCTGAAATTCAGCACGATGCCGGAGAATACGTCGCTCAGTGTGCTCTGCAGCGCCAGTCCGAGGATGATGGCGATTGCCCCCGAGGTCGCGAGCAAGCCCTGAATCGGAAGATCGAAGACATAGGCGATGATGGCGAAGAGGGCAGCGATATAAATCGCGCCGGCAACCAGATCCTGGATCAACTTGCCTTCGTGGGGGCGATGCTCGGTGACGACGAAGGCGCGCAAAAATCCGACCAAGAACCAGGCCGCATAGAGCCACCACGCGATTTTCAGGACGCCGTGGGCCGCATCGCGTAACGGCTCTCCGGTCGACTGCAGCTTCTGATAGGGGACAATTCCTGCGTGCAACAGGACGACCGTGAGAACGAACAGGTAGATCACCCGCACGATCGCGCGGCGCAGCGGGTGCGCCCGAAACAGCAGATGTGTCAGCAAACCACCGAGGGAAAAAATTGCCAGGGCGATAACCAAGGGGTCGCGAGCGGCTGCCACCGTCGCAGCCGGGAGGTCGATCATCTCGCCGCGTCTCCGATCAGAGGGTCGGGTACGGTAGAGATAGGCCGAAAGTGGTGCGGCGGCCATCCCTCGCGCCTCTCGACCTCGCGTAACGGTTCTGACGTCGGGTCCTAAGCGCCCCCAGGCATTGCGGCGCCAACGCCGCCGCGTTTGCTCGCAAGCGGACGATTACCGGCGCCGATAAATGCGATAAGTGATGCCAAGAGCGGCGTAATACGCCTCGCGGTTCGATCTGGCGGTTTAGGGTCGAAAGCTCCCGGATATCAGGAGGTGGTCAGATGAGCTATGGCGACATCCGCGCGGCGGCCCGTCGCCGCGCCGCAGCTTGCGTCTCCAGTGGTGCCGCCCTCTGAGCAGGACTCCGCCGCCGCCGCCGGCGGCTATGGTCGGGCCGCGCGCGCCATGCACTGGTTGGTCGCCGCGCTCGCGGTCATGGTCATCGCGTTCGGCTGGGCAACGGAAGCGGCGGCGCGCAACACGCCCGCGCGAGGCAGCCTGCTGCTGCTACACGGCTCGATCGGCCTGACCATTTTCGCAGTGATGATAGTCCGCATCCTGTGGCGCTGGCTGCATCCCGCGCCGGCGCTGCCGCCTAGCCTCACCCGGCTGGAGGCGGCGCTCGCCCGCCTTACCCATTTCGGGCTCTATCTTCTCTTCACCGGGATGCCGCTCGCCGGTTATGTGAATGCGGCAGCGCAAGGCCATGCCGTCAGCCTGTTCGGCATGGTCTCGATCCCGCCGCTGATGCCGATCGACCTACGGCTAGCGCAGGCGGCGATCACCGCTCATCTGGTCGGGCAATACCTCGTCTATCTGCTCGTCGCCGCCCATGTTGCCGCGGCGCTATTCCACGGCATCGTCAGGAGAGACGGGGTGCTCGAGCGGATGTTGCCCCGGCGAGGCTCGGCTTAGGCGCAGCGGTGGAGCCTAGCCGGCATTCCAGTCGGGAAGCGGGATGCGCCGAAGAGGCTGGGCAAGTATTATCGTAAGGGTTGGATCGACGTCATGCGTCCCCCGCTTTTGCGCTAGGGCATGCACACATCTCGCTTTGCGTCAGCGGTCCCAGCGAAAGAGGCCGTCAGAATACCCTCATGACGGACAAACTCGTCGTCCCCGCGCACGCGGGGACCCAGGGGCAAGCGACTGAAATCCCTGGGTTCCCGCTTTCGCGGGAACGACGGGTACGAGCATGAGTCCGCTCGATTTTTGGGCGTCGGTTACATTCTCACGCGCGAGGCGCCTCAGGATGACGATCTGCTTTGATGACATCATAGGCTTACGTCATGGTGAGGAGCGCCCCGCCGAAGCCGGGCGCGTCTCGAACCACGCCAGGCGCCAATGCAACGCTATTCTTGCCCACCCGCCGAAGCGCGTCCTATCCGGAGCAGGCGGTGACGAGACTGAGACGGGTGTGGAAAAACTCCAGCGCCTCGGCGAGGCTGCGGGCGCTGCGCAGCCGTTGCCGCCCGCTTTGCACGATGAATTCGGCCGGGCGGGCCGACGACGGCGCGGTCTTTAGGATCGTGAACGCCGACGCTTCGTGAGTGTGGCGAAACACCGAGAAACGGGCCATCCCGTTGCCGTGATCGATCGCGTAATCGCGCCACTCGCCACGGATCACGTGGCGGCTGTAGAGGCCGAGAAGCTGGTTCAGCTCGGAGCGCGTGAAATAGATGGTGTGCTGCCGCGTACGATAATCGGCGAGCGCCAGCACGCTAGCAGTCTTCCGGCTCATCGCTGTCCTTCGCCGATTGCCACGAAGGAACAGTGTGCGCGATTTCGTTTGTGACGTCCAGCCGCCTCGCGCAGCCCATGAACAGGCTGGCCGCGGCAGAGTGTCTCGCACAGCACGGGTCTTGACCGATCCCGTCGGCGGGCGAACAACGGCGCCCTCAGGGTTCGGCCGCGTGGGGCTGCGGCGCACCACGAACGACAGCGGAGAGGGACAGTGGACGAGGTCGAATGCGTCGTGGTCGGCGCCGGAGTGATCGGGCTCGCGGCGGCACGGGCATTGGCGCTCGCCGGCCGCGAGGTGCTCGTGCTGGAGCGCGCCTGGACGATCGGCTTCGAGACCTCCTCGCGCAACAGCGAAGTCATCCACAGCGGGATCTACTACCCGGCTGGCAGCCTCAAGGCGACATGTTGCGTCGCCGGGCGCCAGCGGCTCTACGCCTATTGCCGCGAGCACGGGGTTCCGCATGCTCGGCTGGGCAAGCTGATCGTCGCCGCCCAAGAGGGCGAGATTCCGGCTCTGGAAAAGATCGCCGCGGCTGCGCATGCCAACGGCGTCGACGACGTAGAGTGGCTCTCCGCCGCGCAAGCGCAAACTCTCGAGCCGGCGCTCAACTGCGTGGCCGCGCTGTTGTCGCCGTCGACCGGCATCATCGATAGTCATGCGCTGATGCTCGCCTACCAGGGCGAGGCCGAGGCGGCGGGAGCGACGATTGTGCTGCGCACCCCGATCCTCTCCGGCATTGCGGGCGCGGACGGATTCGATCTCAGCGTCGGCGGCGCCGAGCCCGGCACCATCCGCTGCCGGTTTCTGGTCAACGCCGCGGGGCTCCACGCCCCCGCGTTGGCCGCCGCGATCGCGGGAGTTCCAGCCGAGTCGATCCCAACCGCCTATTTCTGCCGCGGCGTGTACTTCACTCTCAGTGGGCGCTCGCCGTTTAGACGGCTTGTTTACCCGGTGCCGCCAGCGGGCGGGCTCGGGGTCCATATTACCCTCGACCTCGCCGGCCAGGCGCGGTTCGGACCTGATGTCGAATGGATTTCCGGGATCGATTATACCGTCGACCCGGCACGCGGCGACGCGTTCTATGCCGCCGTCCGCAGCTATTGGCCGGATCTGCGCGACGGCGCCTTGCAGCCGGGCTATGCCGGGATCAGGCCCAAGATCAGCGGACCCGCGGAGCCCGCCGCCGATTTTGTGGTTCAGGGACCGGCGGCCCACGGCGTGCCGGGGCTGGTCAACCTCTACGGCATCGAATCACCGGGTCTGACCGCGTCCCTGCCGCTGGCCGACGAGGTGATACGCCAATTGCTCTCGTAGCCTTTTGCCGGTTCCCGCCATATCCTGCATCCTGCGTCGCGGACAAGGCGGAAAACGCTTTGCGGGAGGAAACCATGGGGCTCGACCACGTTGCGGTGATGCGGAAGGTGGCGTTGCGGTTTCTGCCCCTTCTCGGTCTTTGCTACACCATCAACGTGTTGGACCGTTTCAACGTCTCGATCGCGGCGCTGACGATGAACAAGGCTCTGGGGTTGTCGGCGACGACTTACGGGCTCGGCGCCGGCGCTTTTTTCTGGAGCTATGTACTGTTCCAAATGCCGGCAAACGCGGCGCTGTCGCGTGTCGGCGCGCGGCGTTGGATTACGCTGATCGCGGTGGCCTGGGGGCTGTGCTCGGCCGGGACGGCGCTGGCGACCGGCGTCGTGACCTTTGTCATTGCCCGTTTCCTTTTGGGGATCGCCGAGGCGGGGTTCTTCCCCGGAGTTGCCTACTTCATGACCTGCTGGTTCCCGTCGCGCTACCGCGGCCGCGCGATGGGGGTGTTCTTTGCGGTCGGCGCCTCGGCCGGCATTCTCGTCGGCCCGGTATCGGCCAATTTGCTTAGGCTCGATGGCTGGTTGGGCGTCGCCGGCTGGCAATGGGTGTTTCTCGCGGAAGGACTGCCGACATTGGCGCTGGCGGCGGTATGCCCGTTCGTGCTGCGCGACAGACCGGCCGATGCCGGCTGGCTGGCGCCGGCGGAACGCGAATGGCTCGAGGCCAGGCTGCAATCCGAGCGCGAGGCCGCGATCGGCCGCCATCTGCGGACAACGCGGGCGATCATGAGCCCGCAACTGGTGTTGCTGACCCTGGTCTCGCTGTTGATCGGCTTCGGCGTCTACGGCAAGGGCTTCTTCTTGCCGCTGATGCTCAAGACGCTCGGCTTCAGCAACCTGGCGGTCGGCTATTGGACCTCGGTGCCGGCAGCCGCCGGGATCATTGGGATGATCCTGTTCTCGCAAAGCTCCGACCGCACCGGCGAGCGGGTGTGGCATCTGGTGGCGCCACTGCTGATCGGCGGGCTCGGCTTGATGCTGGCGGGCGTCGCGATCGGCGCCAGCGCGCCACTGACGATCGCCGCCTTCTCGGTCGCGGCCTTCGGCATCTCCGGTTCGCTGCCGGTGTTCTGGAACCTGCCGACCGCTTTTCTCGGCGCTACGGCGGCGGCGGGCGGCATCGCCTTCATCAACTCGGTCGGCAATATCTCGGGTTACGCCGCGCCCCAATTCGTCGGGTTGCTGCACGACCTCAGCGGCTCTTACCGGTTGCCGATGTTGGCGCTGGGGGCGATCGTAACATTCGCCGGCTTCCTGGTGCCGTTCGCAGCCAGCCTGCGCCCGGCACGGGCTCCGGTCGCCCAGCAGGCGTGATCCCGCGACGTCCGGCTGAGTGTGAACGCTCGGCGCTTCGGCGGAACAGGATGCCGCGCCCCGGACAGGCTCTCTCATCCCCGCTGCGGATCACCGGAGTGCAGCAATGCTGATCGGCGTCCCCAAAGAAGTGAAAACTCACGAGTATCGCGTCGGCCTCGTTCCCGGCAGTGTGCGCGAGCTTGCCCATCATGGCCACGAGGTCATCGTCGAAGCGGGGGTAGGCGCCGCAATCGGCTTCGACGATCGGGAGTACCGATCGGCCGGCGCGCGCATCTCTGCCACTGCCGCGGAAGTCTTCGCCGCCGCCGAGCTGATCGTCAAGGTCAAGGAGCCGCAGCCGCAAGAGGTGGCGCTGCTGCATCGCGGCCAGATCCTGTTTACCTATCTGCACCTCGCGGCGGACAAGGAGTTGACCCAGGGCTTGCTCCGCTCGGGCGCGATCGCGATCGGTTATGAGACCGTCACCGACGCGCGCGGCGGCTTGCCGCTGCTGGCCCCGATGAGCGAGGTTGCCGGGCGGATGTCGGTGCATGTCGGCGCGCATTGTCTCGAAAAGGAGCAGGGCGGGATCGGCGTGCTGCTCGGCGGGGTTCCCGGCGTCCCCGCGGCCAAGGTCGTGATCCTCGGCGGTGGCGTCGCCGGCACCAACGCGGCGCGCATGGCGATGGGGATGGAGGCCTACGTCACCGTCATCGACCGCTCGCTGCCGCGACTCTACGAGCTCGATCTGCAGTTCGGCGCGCAGCTGCACACCCTTTATTCGACTATGGAGAACATCGAGCGCGAAGTTGCCGCGGCCGACCTGGTAATCGGTGCGGTGCTGATCCCCGGCGGCGCCGCGCCGAGGCTGGTCAGCCGCGACCTCGTCCGGGCGATGCGGCCGGGGACCGTGATCGTCGATATTTCGATCGATCAGGGCGGCTGCTTCGAAACCAGCCGACCGACGACGCATGCGGCGCCGACCTATATCGAGGAAGGGGTGGTGCATTACTGCGTGACCAATATGCCGGCGGCGGTGGCGCGCACCTCGACCGTCGCCCTCAACAACGCCACCTTGCCCTTTGTCTTGGCGCTCGCCGATCACGGCTGGCGAGGAGCGCTCGCCGCAGACCCGCATCTGCGCGACGGGCTCAACATATGCCGCGGGCGGGTAACCCATCCGGCGGTGGCGCACGACCTCGGGCTGCCGCTGACCCCAGCCGACGCCGCGCTGGCGGAATGATCCCGCAAATTCTCACAAACTGCGGGTTCTTACGAACTGGGGCGCCAGCCTTTTTGCCTTGCTGGAGCTTTCCCTATGGACTGCCGGCGAGCCGCTCCCTATCTCACACAAAACAAGGCTAGAGACGGGGGAAATGACGGTTCTTCCGAGCATCGCAGCAACGCCTGCCGATGAGTTCCCCGACCTGTCCGGCGGGCCGGCGACCATCATGCGTATCGATGGCGCCGCCATCGCGGCGATCACCGAGCTCTATCGAGAGATCTTGCCTGTAGGTGGCGCCATACTCGACCTGATGTCGGGGTGGGTGAGCCACCTGCCGCCGGAAGTCCCTTATTCGCGGGTGGTGGGGATCGGCCTCAACCCGTGTGAACTGGCGGAGAACCCGTTTCTCGACGAATGGCGGGTCCAGGATTTGAACCGCAATCCGCATCTCCCGTTCGCCGACCACGAATTCGATGGCGCCGCGTTGTGCGTTTCGGTCCAGCATCTGACGCGGCCGGCCGAGGTCATCCGCGAGGTCGGGCGCGTGCTGAAGCCGGACGCGCCGCTCGTCGTGACCTTTTCGGAGCGCTGCCGACCGACCCGCGCCATCGGATGCTGGTGTCTGCACGACGATGCCGGGCATCTGTGCCTGATCGCGCACCATTTTGCCGAAGCCGGCAACTGGGGCGACATCCGCTGTCTCGACCGAACCCCGCCAGGCGGCGGCGATCCACTCTACGCCGTGATCGGGCGCAGCCTCGGCCGTTGGCCCGTTGCGAGCGACGATTGATCTGAAAATCAGGAGTCGTAGGCGACGATCGCGGTGACGGGGACGTCGATGCGGCTGCGGCCCTGCAAAAAACTCAGCTCGATGATGCAGCCCGCCGCGGTGACCAGACCGCCCCGCTGGCGGACAAGATCGATGGCGGCACGCATTGTTCCCCCGGTCGCCAACAGATCGTCGAGCACGACGACGCGCTGGCCCGCGGCAAAGGCGTCCTCCTGGATCTCGATGGTGTCGCTGCCATATTCGAGGTCATAAGAATGGCGCACCGTTTTGCCGGGCAATTTTCCCTGCTTGCGGATCATCGCGAAGCCGCGGCCGAGCTCGTAGGCGACGGGAGCGGCGATAAGAAAGCCGCGGGATTCGATGCCGATCAGAAGATCGGGCTGATGCGGCCGCAACGCATCGGCAAGACGGGTGACCGTGGCCCGCCATGCAGCCGGGTGCGCGAGCAAGGTCGAAATGTCGTAAAAAAGGATTCCGGGCTTGGGAAAGTCGGGGATCGAACGGATGTGTAGCTTGAGGTCCATGACAATTGTCCCGGGGGAACGATCTCGCCTTGCGACATAGCCGCTTTTGCCATAGTTGAAAAGGCTTCGCCTGGTGCGCGCGGGTTTCACAGGCATCATGGCGTCGATCGCAGCCACTCTCGATAAGACAGAAGACGCCGAATCTCTGATGCTGGTGGCGGGCGGCTCGTGGCTCGTGGCGACGGCCGCCGAACTTGACCACAGGCTCCAGGCGCTGCAGGTGCCGAGGGGGAAACAGGTGACATTCGACCTGGCGGGGATCGACCGGATCGATACCGCCGGCGCCTGGCTGTTGCTGCGCACCGAGCACGACCTGGAAGCACGCGGCAACGCCGTGGAGATGCGCAATTTGCCGCCGAGCTTTGCGCCACTGCTCGATCAGGTCCGCGCCGCTGGAATGCTTGCACCGGCCCTTCACCCGCGGCCGGCAAATCATACGCTGATCGGATTTGTCGCCCAGATCGGCGAAATCTCCGTGGGTCTTCTCGCGCGCACCTATCGGATACTTGGATTTCTCGGCCTTGTCTGCGAGACCACCTTGCGCCTGCTGCGGCACCCCTGCCGGCTGAGGCTGACGGCGACGGTAGCCCAGATGGAGCAAACCGGGGTCAATGCGCTCGCCATCGTCGGCATGCTGTCGTTTCTGATCGGAGTAGTGATCGCCTATCAGGGCGCCGACCAGCTGCGCCGCTTTGGCGCGGAGATCTATACGGTCGATCTGTTGGGCGTAGGCATCCTGCGCGAGCTCGGCGTACTGATGACCGCGATTATCATTGCCGGCCGCTCGGGCAGCGCATTTACCGCCCAAATCGGCACGATGAGGGTCAACGAGGAGATCGACGCCCTCAGTACCCTCGGCCTCGATCCAATCGAGGTGCTGGTGATCCCGCGTCTGCTAGGCTTGCTGCTGACCTTGCCGATGCTGACCCTCTACGCGAATTTGATGGGACTTCTCGGCGGTTGTCTGATGGCGTGGGGCGTGCTCGGGATCACGATCCCGCAATTCCTTCGCGAATTGCAATCGGCGCTGGTCCCGAGGACTTTTTGGATCGGTGTGGTCAAGGCGCCGTTCTTCGCGGCGATCATCGCGACGATCGGCTGCTATGAGGGTTTCCAGGTGTCGCGCAGTGCCGAGAGCGTCGGCCGGCTGACAACGTTGTCGGTGGTCGAATCGATCTTTCTTGTAATCGTGACCGACGCCGCCTTTTCCGTGCTTTTTTCCGTGTTAGGAATTTGACCGTGTCGGAGCATTCGGGCGAACCCATCATCCGCGTGCGCGGCCTCGTCAACCGGTTCGGCGCCGAAATTGTCCATGACGGCCTCGACCTCGACGTGTTCCGCGGCGAGGTTCTTGGCGTCGTTGGCGGGTCGGGAAGTGGGAAATCGGTCCTGCTGCGGACGATCGTCGGGCTCAACCGGCCGGCGGCCGGCCGGGTCGAGGTGTTCGGCGGCGACTTCTTGGCGATGAACGATACCGCGCGGCGCGACATCGAAAAACGCTGGGGAGTCTTGTTTCAGGACGGCGCCCTGTTCAGCTCGTTGACGGTCGCACAGAATGTCGAGGTGCCGCTCGAGGAATTCTACGGGCTGCCGCTCCGCCTGATGGATGAGATCGCGGCCTCCAAAATCGGCATGGTCGGCTTGCCCGAGGATGCCGGGGGCAAGTTTCCCGCGCAACTGTCGGGCGGAATGCGCAAGCGCGCCGGACTTGCCCGCGCTCTGGCGCTCGATCCGGAAATCGTCTTTCTCGACGAGCCCACCGCCGGGCTCGATCCGATCGCCGCTGGGGATTTCGACAAGCTGATCGGTGATTTGCGAAGCAGCCTCGGGCTTACCGTATTCATGGTGACGCATGACCTCGACAGCCTGTTCGCGATCTGCGATCGCGTGGCGGTGCTGGTCGACAAGAAGCTTCGCGTCGGCACACTCGATCAAATGTTGCAAGACGATCATCCGTGGATCCGCTCATATTTCCATGGCCCCCGCGGGCGAGCAGCGCAGCACGCCGAATTCGGTGCATCCGCCGCAAACGACGGCGCGGGTCGGCGCTCCGGCTTCGGCCTGAGCCGTTCCGCACGCCGGAGGCAGAGCGATGGAGACGCGAGCACATTACGTCGCGGTCGGAGCGTTCGTACTGGTGATCATCTTTCTGGCGTTTGGCGCCGTGCTGTGGCTGAGCCGCACCGAGTTCTCGCAGGTGTTCGCGCACTATTACATCTTCTTTAAGGGGTCGGTGGCCGGGTTAAGCAAGGGGTCGGCGATTCAATATAACGGGATTCCGGTGGGCCGCGTAACCGACATTCGCGTCGATCCTGACAATATAGCACAAATCCAGGTCACAGTTGAGATCGACACCAATCTTGTTACGATCAAATCGGACGCGCGTGCATTTCTCGACACCAATATATTGAGTGGAGTCTCGACAGTTCAAATCCGCGGCGGCACCCAGGCGGCCCGGGATCTGGAGCCTAAGCCGGGGCATCGCTACCCGGTCATCGAGCCGGCGCGATCAGAACTTGAAGAAGTAAAGGCCTCGCTTCCCGAGTTGACCGGCGAGCTCAAGGCCGCTGCAGTCAAGCTGAATGCGTTGCTCAACGAGCAGAATCGTCAGGCGGTTGCCGACAGTTTGCAGAATGTCCGGACCCTGACGGCGGTCCTCGCCGACCACAGCCAGGATGTTGTTGCGATCCTGGACAACGCCAACGCGGCGATGGTCGAACTCAAAACGCTGCTTCAACATGTCGATCAGAGCTATGCCGGGCGCGGTGGGTTGAAGGACCAAATCTCGCAAACGCTCAAGGATTACGACAAGGTGGCCGCGAACCTGACCGACACCAGCCGCCAGGTCCAGCTTATGATCGGCGAGGCTCGGCCAGGGGTTCGTGGCTTTAGCCAACAGACCCTGCCGGCCGTTGATGATCTCGTCAGCGACGCGCAACAGCTGGCCGCGAGTTTGACCCGGCTGGTCCAACAGCTCGAGCGGGATCCGACTCGGTTGCTGTTCGGGGACCGGCGCGAAGGGTATCGGCCACGATGACCGGGTCGTTCCGCGTCGTGCGCAATTGGATTGCGTGGGTAACCAGTTGGATTGCGTGGGTAACCATATTGGCGCTGGCAGGTTGCGCCAGCCTCTTTGTCGCCACGCCGCCGGCGCACCTCTATCGATTATCCTCCGACAGCGCTTACCCGGCGACACTGTCTCGGGTGACCGCGCAGCTTCTGGTCGACCTGCCGCAGACCCCGACCGGCATCGACACGACCCGAATCGCTCTGACTAGAGCGCCGTTCTCGCTCGATTATTATGCCGATGCGGAGTGGACCGACCGCGTCTCGGCCCTGGTTCAGACAGCATTGCTGACATCCTTCGAGAACAGCAAGGCGATTACCGCGATCGATCGCGAATCGATCGGTTTGAGGGCGGACTTCATCCTCAAGACCGAGATTCGCCATTTCGAAGCCGTGGGTGACGGAAGTGGCGCCCCGCCAACGGTGTGGGTCGCGATGACCGCCCGGCTTGTCGCAAGCCCGCAGCGCGAAATCATCGCCCAGGCCTCGTTCGAGCGGCGCGTGCCGGCCGCAGCAGACCAAGTCGCGGCCGTGGTCGTCGCCTTCAATGCGGCGGCGGATGCCGTGATCAAGGACATCGTCGTGTGGACCGTCACCAATCCCGCTTTGACCCGAACGCGGCGCTAGCTATTGTGGCCACGTTTCGTTCGCGCGAGGGGGCGTGGATGGCAGCTGCGGAAAAGCTAACCGAGTTGCGGGTGAGCCCGTACGAGGTCGCGCCGATGCAGGCGGCGGCTGCGGTTGTCGCCGCATGCCATCGTACGCTCGCTGCTCGCGGCGGCGGTATTCTCGCTGAGATCGGCGCCGAGGAGGGGGCGCGCGTCGATTGGCAGCGCTACCCCGCGGGCGAGGTCTACGATCCGCAGACCCACGTTCAATATTTCTACCATGCCCATCCCGCGGGGGATCGGGCGGTGCGCGAACACGGGCATTTTCACACCTTCCTGCGCGCCGAGGGCATGCCGTTGGGGGTGGCGCCGCTGGTCCTGCCCGAGACCGCGGTCGCCGACGCCGCGCGGCCGACGCCGCAAGCGGCGCCGCTCAAGCACGGGGCGCGCGATGAAGTGAGCCACCTCGTCGCGATCGCACTCGACGCGCGTGGCGAGCCGATGCGGCTGTTCACCACCAACCGGTGGGTTACCGGCGAGACCTGGTACCGGGCCGAAGATGTCATCCGCATGCTCGACCGCTTCACGTTCGGAGAGGTCGGCGGGCCTACTGTGCTCAACCGCTGGATCGGCGCAATGCTCGCTCTGTTTCGCCCCCAGATCGTTGCCCTTCTGCGGCAGCGTGACGAAACCGTGACAGCATGGCGTTGGCGTCGACGTACTAATGTCTTCGAGGATATTCGGCTGGAGATTACCTCGAGCGTCGAGATTGACCTTGGCGCTCAGTTCGCCTTTCTCGACCGGGTCGGATCGGGACTGGACGCGAATGCATCGGAACAGTTGTTGCGCTTGCCGCCTATGGCAGATGGCTGGAGCGAGGGTCGCGCGGGCTGAACCCGCACACTCTTCGCGCTCTATTGCTCAGCGGGGCTGCGGCGGCGCTAGCGGTTCGCGTGGCGGAAGGTTGTTGGCATTCAGGCAATCTTTCAGTTTGGCCTCGCGCTTGGCGTTCGCGTCGGGGGTGAAGTCGGGAAAGGCTGCCTGAGCCTGCTTGGCGCAGGTGTCCATTGTCTTCCAACGTGCGATGGCGCCCATGCCCTGGCTGGTCGCATCGGCCGTGCCCGCCGACAGCGCGAGCACGATAGCCACCGCCCCAGCCAACGCAAAACTGAACTGACCGCTTCATGTCTTGCCTCTCTCCGTGTGGGGGACCGGGTAGGGCCGCTCCCGGCTGTACAATTATACACGACGCGAGTTCGGCCACGGCGATCACTGCTCGTTATGCTATGACGAGCGGCGGCAGCTCAAAAGAAGCGGATTTCGCGGTCGGGAGCGCCGGGTAGCCGTTCTCGGGTCTGGCTCTGCCGGTTGCACCAGACCGCGCGCATGCCAAAGGCGGAGCCGGCCCAGGCGTCCCAGCCGTTCGACGAGATAAAGGCGATTTCCCGTGGCGGGACGGCGAGGCGGTCGACTGCGAGCTGGTAGACGCGGGGGTGCGGCTTGTAGACCCCGGCTTCCTCGACCGATAGCACATGGTCAAGGAGATCGCCGAGCCCGGCATGTGCGATCGCCGGGGCAAGCATCGCCGGCGAGCCATTCGATAGGATCGCGGTGGCCAAGCCGGCGCCGCGCAATTGGCGCAGCATCTCCGGCGCGTCAGGATAGGCGTCGAGCGTCAGATAGAGCCGCATAAGCCGCTCGCGCAGGCTGGGATCAGCCAGCCCCAGCGATTCCAGCGCGAAATCGAGCGCGTCACCGGTGACTTGCCAAAAATCCGCGTGCCGGCCCTGCACCGCGCGCAGCCACGTATATTGCAGCTGCTTGTCACGCCACAGCGTGCTGAGCTGGGGGGCCATGCCGGCGAGTTCGTCGGCACAACGCAGTGCTGCCGAGGCAACATCGAACAAGGTGCCATAGGCGTCGAAAACGCAGGCGCGGATGCCGGCGAGCGGTTCGCCGGTCATGCCGCGCCGAGCGCTGGAATCGCGACGGCCCGCTTTTTCGGCCTCGGCCAGCACGCCGCAATGCGCGGTAATACCTCCTCGACGAGGCGACGGGTCTGGGCGAGCATCTCCGCGTCGCCGCGCGCCGCCGGACGCAGGATGAACTTCGAGATGCCGCCTGCGACATAGGCAGCGATGCGTTCGACGATCGCTTCCGCGTCGCCGATCGCGAAATATTTTTGGGGCTCGCGGCCGGTGCGCCTGCGGTAGGCGTCGAACAGTCGTTGGAGAGCCGGGTCGTCGGGCCGGCCAAAGCGGAACGCGATGCCGGCGCCGTAATGGTCGTCGTCGATCGGCCGGCCTTCGGCGATCGCGGCCTCGCGGATCGCGGCGACGACGGCGCCGATATCATCGGGGGTCTCGCCGCCCGCCTGCCAGCCGGTGCCGAAACGCGCGGTGCGCCGGATCGCCGCCGGGCTGGAGCCGCCGATCCACATCGGCAGATCGGGTTGCACCGGTTTCGGGCTGATCGAGGCCCCGGTAAGCCGGTAGTGGACGCCTTCGAAATCGACCTCGTCCTCAGCCCATAGCCGGCGGATGATTTCGAGACCCTCATCGGTCTTGCGGCCGCGGGTCTTGGTGTCGAGGTTCAAGGTGCGCCATTCGGGAGCCAGCGGACTGCCGATGCCAAAGGCCGGCAACAGCCGCCCCTCGGACAACACGTCGATCGTGGCGCATTGCTTGGCCAGCAGTACCGGGTCACGGAACGCCAAGGAGAGAACGTTGACGCCAAATTTGATCCGCCGTGTGCGCCCGGCGAGCGCGGCCATCACGCTCATGCATTCGAGGATCGGCTCGCGGCTGACCATGCGGTCTGTCTGCCACAGCGAGTTGACGCCGCCCGCCTCGCACAGATCGACCCAGCGCCAATAACCGGCCACGCTGTCGAACGGAAACTCCATCAGCCCAAGCCCGACGGCGACATTTTTCGGCATGGCACTCTCCTCGCATGTTGCGATCCCGCCCGACGCCCATCTTGAATGAGGTTCCGAGTCCGCCGGTCCGGATGCCGTCTACCGTAGCCGAGCGCAAGCCGGCGGGGGAGTTGCGTCTCGCTGGGCGGGATTCGGGGTCTTTGGGTGTCGTTGATCTGAATCAAAGCATGATGCTAGGATAGCAAGTCTATTCAAAAAAACGGGTTGGAGGCTCTCGATGCGCGCCATGGATGTGATGACGACCCCGGTGATTACCGTCGATCCCGAGACGACGGTGCAGGATCTGGCAAAACTTCTGTCCGAGCGGAACATCAGCGGGGTTCCGGTTTGCGAGGGCGACCGGCTGGTTGGGATCGTCAGCGAGGGCGATCTGCTGCACCGCGCCGAAACCGGCACCGAGCGGCGCCTGCAAAAGCGGCGGTCATGGTGGCTCGACTCGCTCGCGGCCGAAGAAGAAGCCGCCCGCGAATACGTGAAGGAGCATGGACGTAAAGTCGCGGACATCATGAGCCGCGACGTTATATCCGTATCGGACACGACCGATCTCGCCGAAGTTGCGATGCTGCTCGAAACCAAGCTGATCAAGCGGGTGCCGGTTGTCCGTGACGGCAAGCTGGTGGGGATCATCAGCCGCGCCAACCTCGTGCGCGCGTTGGCGACAACCACCAGCGCCCCGGCGATCGTCGCCGATGCGGACGACCGCACTATCCGCGAAAAGCTGCTGAACGAGCTCAAGGGTCAGCGCTGGGCCAATATCTGGGCGGCCGACATCATGGTCCGGGACAAGGTTGTGCATGTCTGGCTCTCGGACGACCAGCCCATAGCCGAGCGGGACGCCCTGCGCGTCGCCGCCGAAAACATCCCCGGCGTCCGCCGCGTCGAGGAGCACGTCGTCCCGGCCCCGGTGGTGCCGGCCTTTTAGGGCTCGCCGCAGGTCAAGAGGCAACCGACAGCGGGGCGCTCCCGGCCGGCGGGTCCGCGCGGGCGGCGCCAGGGCGTCCAGGTATCAGAGATCGGCCGCGCCCGGTTGTGGAGGCGCCGACAAGAATGTCTCAATAACGAGCGGCTCCGCGAGGGAGCCGTTCCAATGGAGAGATGCGATGATCCGATCAGGCGAAGTCGCGCCTGCGTCGTCGCATTGCGCCGAGACCAAGCACCCGGATTGATAATTACCGCCGCAAAGGCGTTATCGGGCCGCTCTGGCACGGTCAGGTAGCAGTCGAAGGAACATGGGAGGCTTGACCTCTCGGGGTCGAGCGTAGTCTGGTCGTCATCAATTCTCGCTGATCCGAAAGGCCGCTACATGCCTGGTCCGCTGCATGGGTATCGAATTGTCGATTTGACCTCGAATGTTGCCGGGCCGCTCGGCACGATGATCCTCGGTGATCAGGGGGCCGACGTGATCAAAGTCGAGGCTCCCGATGGCGGTGACGCGACGCGGGCAGGCGGCAACCGGCGCGGCGGGTTTACCGCGTCGTTTCTCAACAACAACCGCAACAAACGCTCGGTGGTCCTCGACCTGAAAACAAATGGCGGGCTGCAGGCGTTGATGCGGCTGGTCGCCGGTGCTGATGTGTTTGTCCAGAATTTTCGACCCGGGGTCGCCGAGCGGCTCGGCGTTGGCGAGGATGCCGTTCGCGCGGTCTCGCCAAAGGTCGTCTATGTCTCGATCAGCGGGTTTGGCGAGAAGGGACCTTATGCGACAAAGCCGGCTTACGACCCGGTCATCCAGGGGTTCACAGGGCTGGCGACGGTGCAGGCCGGCTCGGACGAGGTTCGTCCGCGGCTGTTGCGCACGATCCTGCCCGACAAATTGACCGCGATTACCGCCTCGCAGGCGATCACCGCGGCACTTTTGGCGCGGGAGCGCACCGGGAAGGGCCAGCATGTGCGGTTGTCAATGCTGGAAGCCATTATGGCGTTCCTGTGGGCCTCGGATATGGGCGGCCAGACCTTTGTCGGCGACGAGCCCTTACGGCAGGAGGCGGCAACGGCCTTTGACCTGATCTACGAAACCGCCGACGGCTACATGACCGTGGCGGCTCTCACGGATCGCCAATGGGCCGGCTTGGCGCGCGTCGCCGAGCGGCCGGAATGGCTCGAGGACGAACGGTTCAAAACCTCGGCGCTGCGCCAGAAGAACATCGAGGCGCGACTGCAGCTGACCCAGGAAGCGCTACTCGAGCGGCCTGCCGCCGAATGGCTCGAACGGCTGACCGCGGCCGGTGTCCCCTGCGGCCCGGTATTAACCCGCAACCAGGTCATCCGCCATCCGCAGGTCGAGGCGCTGGGTCTGGTCGTCGAGACCGAGCATAAAAAGGCCGGGCGGTTGCGCCAAGCGCGCGCAGCGGCGCGGTTCTCGCGCACCCCGACCGAAATCCGCAGCGGCGCCCCCGCGCTTGGCGAGCATACGGATGAAATCCTGGCCGAACTCGGCTATTCGCCCGCCGAAATTGCGGAACTCGGCTCGACCAAGATGGCGGCTGCCGCGGACGGAGATTAGCCGATGATCGACTTTTATTATTGGCCGACGCCGAACGGCTGGAAAGTCGCGATCATGCTCGAGGAATGCGGCCTCGAATACCGCGTGATCCCGGTCAATATCGGCCGTGGCGACCAGTTCAAGCCCGAGTTCCTGGCAATCAGCCCCAATAACCGGATGCCGGCGATCGTCGACCACGACGAGCCGGAAGGGCCGCTGCCGGTATTCGAATCGGGGGCGATCCTGATCCACCTCGCCGACAAGGTCGGGCGGTTTATGCCGCAGACCCGGCGCGGACGGAAGGAATGCCTCGAATGGCTGTTCTGGCAGGTCGGCAATCTCGGCCCGATGGCCGGGCAGCTCAGCCATTTCGTCAATTATGCGCAGGGCGAGCACCCTTATTCCCATAAGCGCTACGCCGACGAATACAATCGCTGCCTCGGCGTGCTCGAACGCCGCCTCGATGGGCGCGATTTCATCCTCGACGATTATTCGATCGCCGATATGGCATCATGGCCGTGGGTGCTGATCGCCAAGCCCCTGGGCCAGCCGCTCGACGACTTTCCGAATGTCGCCCGCTGGCGCGCGGCGCTCAGGGATCGGCCGGCGGTGCAGCGCGGCGTCGATCTCGGCAAGGAATTGCGCCGCTCGGCGCCGCCCTCCGACGAGGAACGGCGGGTGCTGTTTAATCAAACGGCGCAGAGTCTGCGCGGCGGGACATGAGGCTTATTGGTTGAGCCAACGTCGGGCGAAGCCGAGCAGCCCTTGCGGCAGGAAGATGACGATGGCGATGAAGATAACGCCGAGCGGGATCAGATAGTATTCGGTCAGGAAGCGCGACAGGCCTTCGCGCAACAGCAGGAAGAAAGCGGCCCCCACGATCGGCCCGACCAAGGTGCCGATGCCGCCGATGACGTTGTAGATCACCGCCTCGCCCGAAACGAGAAAGAACACGAAATCGGGCGCGGCGAACTGGTTCTGGATCGCGTAGAGAACGCCGGCGAGGCCGGCGAATAGGCCCGACAACATCACCGCGACGATCTTGTAGCGCTCGATGGCATAGCCGATGGCGCGGGTGCGCGCCTCATTCTCGCGGATCGACTGCAATACCATGCCGAAGGGCGACTGGGTGATGCGCCGCAGCAAGAGATAGGACCCGGCCACCACCGCGAGCACGAACCAATGCAGGATCGTCGGGGTGAACGGGATCGACAGCACCCGGCCGAAGCCGAGCGCCGGCTGGTCGAAGTTGAGCCCGTTCTCGCCACCGGTTACCGCCGTCCAGGTGAAGATGACGACGTAGAAGATCTGCGAGAAGATCAGAGTCGTGATCGCGAAATAAATGTCGCGCAGCCGGGTCGAGAAATAGGCGACGAAGGCGGCAACCCCGGCAGCGGCGATCAGCCCGTAGCCGAGCGCCAGCCATAGGTTAGGCGGATGCGAGGTCAACAGGGCGGCGGCCGCGCCATACATGCCGAGTCCGAAAAACGCCGAATGACCGAACGATACCATGCCGGTGTAGCCGATCAGGATGTCGGACGACATCGCCAACAAGCCCCAGATCAGGATCTCGGTCAGAAAGCGGCGCCAGAACTCGGACAGGACCAGCGGCGCCACAACCAGCAGGGCGATGACAACGGCGAACCCGGTCCAGAAGACGACGCCGTGACCGCGCCTCATTTCGGCGTCGCGACGAATAGGCCGGTCGGTCGGAACAGCAAGGTCACGATCAGCACGACGAACGAGACGATGACCGCCTGTGACGGGCTGACCCATAAGGACGCGTAGGCCTCGAGCAGGCTGATCAAGATCGCCGCGGCGATCGAGCCGCCGAGGCTGCCCATGCCGCCGACCACGACGACGATAAACGCCCGCAAGATCCAGTTGATGCCCATCGTCGGGTCGACGCCGCCGAACGGGCCGAACAACACCCCGCTTGCCGCGGCCATGCCGGAGCCGATCGCGAACACGCCGGTCAACACCCAGGGCACCGGGATGCCCATCGCCTGCGCCATCACCCGGTCCTGGGTGGTGGCGCGGATCCAGATGCCCCAGATGCCGAATTTGAGGAACAGCCAGAAGCCGCCAATGATCGCCGCCGAGAGCAGCGCGACGGCCACACGGTACCAGGGATAATCGAGATAGAACAAGGTGAAGTGGCCGCCGATCGGCTCGGTGATCTTGCGCGACACCGGCCCGAATTGCCACAGCGCGTAATTCTGCAACACCAGCGAGATCCCAAAGGTCGCCAGGATCGTCGTCAGCGGGTCGCGGCCGATCAGCGGCCGCAGGGTGACCAGATAGATCGCCGCTCCCAGCAACGCGATCAGGACGCTGGCGGAGATCAGCGCGAACCAGAAATTGCCGGTGACCGCCAGGGTCAGCACGCCGACATAAGCGCCAAGCATGAACAATTCGCCATGCGCGAAATTGACCACGTCCATGATGCCGAAGATCAGGGTGAGGCCGGAGGACACCAGCGCCAGGATCATGCCGGTAACGATGCCGTTGATCGTCTGGATCAGGATCTGATCGAGCGGGACGCCCATGTCACACGCCGAGATACTGGTGGATGACTGCGTCGTCCACGTGCAATTCCGAGGCCAAGGCCTGGTGCCGCACTTCGCCCTTTTCGATGAAATAGACCCGCTGGCTGGCCTCGAGGGTCAAGGGCACGTTCTGCTCGACCAGCAGCACCGCCACCGCCTCGCGGTGCAGGACAGCGATGATCTCGCGGATTTGCGAGACCATGCGCGGCATCAGCCCCTCGGTCGGCTCGTCGAGGAGGATAATCTTGGGCTCCAGCATCATCGCCCTGGCGATCGCCAGCATCTGCTGCTCGCCGCCCGACAAGGTTCCGCCGCTCTGGCCGCGCCGTTCCGCCAGCACCGGGAAATAGGCGTAGACCTTGTCGATCAGCTCGGCCTTGCGCGAGCTTACCGACGCCATGCCGGTCGAGCCCGACCCGGAGGTTTTCGAGCACCGTTAATAAGGGGAAGATGCGCCGGTCCTCGGGCACGTAGCCGATCCCGAGCCGGGCCAGCCGATGCGATGGCAGCCGGGTGATCGAGCGCCCTTCGAACCTGACATCGCCCTGGCTCGGATGGACGATGCCGGCGATCGCCTTCAGCGTGGTGCTCTTGCCGACGCCGTTGCGCCCGAGCAGCCCGACCACTTCGCCGCGCCCGACCTCAAGCGAGACCCCGTGCAGGATGTGGCCTTTGCCGTAATAGGTGTGAATGCGGTCGACAGCGAGCAGCGGCTCCGAGAGCGGCGGGGTAGCTGTATCCATGCCAGCCGCGAAATTCACTGTGTTGTCATTGCGAGGAGCGCAGCGACGAAGCAATCCGGGTGTCACGAGGTGCAGCCGGGACGAGATTGCTGCCCTTCGGTCGCAATGACAGAGACCGGCCGCCGGTCATGTCTTGAGGTAAACCTCGAGCACGCGCGGATTTTTCTGAATCACGGCGGGTGACCCTTCGGCCAGTATCTCGCCGTAATGGAACACGGTGATCCGATCGGCCAGTTCCATCACCACCTGCATGTCGTGCTCGACGATCAGGATGGTGAGGTTCTCGGCGATGCGGCGGACCAGCTGCATCGTGTCGTGGGTCTCGGGGGGGGGCGGCGCTCATCCCCGCGGTCGGCTCGTCAAGGCACAGCAATTGCGGCTCGGTCGCCAGCGCGATGGCGATTTCGAGAGTCCGCTGCTCGCCGTGCGAGAGGTTGGCGGCGAGCTCCTCGGCCTTGGACAAAAGACCGACCGCGTCGAGCGCCGCCGCGGCACTATCGATGATATCGCGATGCGCGTGGCGGTGGGTCAACATGCTCCAGCTATGCCGGCGCGACTGGGCGGCGATGCGGACGTTTTCGAGCGCGCTCGCGTTGGGCAGGATGTTGGTGATCTGATACGAGCGGGCTACTCCCTTCTGGGAGATCTTGTTCGGGGGCAGCCCGGTGATGTCCACGCCGGCGAGGACGATCGATCCCGAAGTCGGACGCAGGACGCCGGTCAGGCAGTTGAAGAAGGTACTCTTGCCGGCGCCGTTGGGGCCGATGATGGCGCGGATCTCACCGCGCTCGACGGCGAAATTGACGTGGTCGAGCGCGGTCAGGCCGCCGAAGCGGATGGTCAGGTCCTCGGTCCGCAACAGCGGTTCGGCACCGGCGCCCGGGCTAACCTCAGCCCGGGCCGGCGCGGCCAGCGACGGGTCGGCCGACACTTATGCGGCGAAACTGCAGGCCGGCGGTACGATCGTCTTGTCCTTGGCGACGACATCCTTGATGTGGTAGGCGCCGCCGTCGACCTCGTAGATGAACTCGCGGCAAAACGCCTGATGATCCGCCGCGCGCAAGGTCTTGTCGCCCTGTGGGAAGTCGTAGCCTTCCTTCATCTCGAGCCCTTCGAGCGCCTCGATCAGCTTCATCGCGTCGGCACGCCCCTGGAATTTCGATTTCTCGATGCCGAGCTTGAGGCAATTCATCGCCTCGAAATTCGACTGCACGTAGCGGTCGGGCAACGGGTTCGACGGTGCGACCGACTGCAACCGTTTCACCGCCTCGTCGTAAAACGACTTGTTAAAAGGGGTGTTGAGCGGCTCTTCGAGGACCGGAATGTAGCGGTCGAGGCCGGTGAAACCGTCGATCTTTTTGCCGAGCGCAGGCAGGCTCGAGGGCACCGCGACGGCGCCGTCGCCGGCCCATTTGTATTTCTTGGTCAGGCCTAGATCGTAGCCCTGGTTGACGATGTTGATCGCGTCTTTGCCGAAAAAGATGATCAGAAACCCGTCGAAACTGCCGCTGACCTTGGACAGGAACGGGGTCATGTCGGGGGTGTTGAGCGGGATGCCGGTGGTGCCGACGACCTCGCCGCCCTGCTTTTTGATCGACTCGATGTAGGCGTCTCGGGTCGACTGGCCCCAGGCGTAATCGGCATAGGCAATGTGCCACTTCTTGCCTATCTTGTTGACGAGGTACGGCCCGAACGCCACCGCCTGCGCCGGCGCGAAATCGTAGGGGCGGAAAGTGTAGCGATTGCATTTGTTGGTGGTGATCGTCGTGTCGAGGCACACGCCGATCATGTTGATGATCTTGTGCTGCTGGTAGAGCGGCATGCAGGCGAGGCAGATGTTGGACAGGATGCCGCCGACATTGGCGTCGACCTCGTCCTCGACCAGCAATTTCTCGGTCTTGCGGCGGCCGATATCGGGCGTCGACGCGTCGTCTTCGGCGATCAGATCGACTTCGCGGCCGAGGATGCCGCCGTTCTTGTTGATGCGGTCTACGGCCATCTGCAATCCCACGAGCGCCGTCTTGCCGACCGATGCGCCGCCGCCCGACAGCGATTGGACGCTGCCGATCTTGTACGGCGCAGACGCCGCCAGGGCGTAGCGCAGCGGCGTCGGCGCCAGCACTGTCATCGCACTTCCCACAGCGCTCCAGCGCAGCAGCCGGCGTCGCGTAACTGCGACGCCCGATCGGAGGGTTCCGTCGTCCGCCATCGTGATTCCTTTCCCTGATCCTTGAGCAAAGTTCGCGCCGGTTAGGGCGTTAGCGCGTCGCCGCGGCCCCGCGGCGCACCCACGCCTCGGCCCGCCAGCGAACCGCGCCAGATGCGGCAAAAGCACGCAAAATGTCAAGTTGGGCAACCTTTAAGAGAGCGTATTAAGGGATGAGAGCGTTTCACGATCGATCATCCCGACCGACAGCCGGCGGCCTATTTTGAGGGCGGTGGTTTGGCTTGGGGATCGATCTGCACGGTGGCGGTCATACCGGCCACCAGGACTACGCCCTTTGGCACGTGATCGAGGTGGATGCGCACCGGAACGCGCTGGGCAAGGCGCACCCAGGTGAAGATCGGGTTGACCGAGGCCAACCCCTCCTGACCGGGTTGCGCATTGGCGACGGTAATTGCGCGCGCGATGCTATCGACATGGCCATGCAGGGGTTGCGAATACCCCATTAATTTAACCGCCGCCGGATCGCCCTTGCGGATGTGAGCGAGGTTGGTTTCTTCAAAATAGCCGTCGACCCAATATGAATCGGCGTCGACCAGCGAGATCAGATTCTCACCGACCGTGGCGTAATCGCCCAATTGCGCCAACATATTGGTGACATAGCCGTTGACCGGGGAACGGATCTCGGTGCGCTGCAGATTGACCCGCGCCTGATTCAAAGTCGCCACTGCCTGCTGGTACGTCGCTTGGGCGGCAATCGCGTCGCTCTCATAGGTCTGCTTTTCCTCCTTGGTCACCGACAGTTGGGTCAACTCCCGCCGGCGCTGCGCCTCGCGCTGCGCGTTGTGCGCGGTAACTTGAGCATTCTCCACCGCCGCTTCGGCGAGGTCGACGGCGATCTTGTAGTTGGTCGGGTCGATCACCATCAACAGGTCGCCCCGGTGCACGAATTGATTGTCGGCAACCGGCAATTGCACGATCTGGCCCGCGACCTGGGGCGCCATCGTCACGACATAGACCCGTACCGTGCCGTCCCGCGTCCACGGCGCCTCCATATAGATGTTCCACATCGCTTGACCGAGTGCGACAGCAGCCGCCACCGCGAACAGCGTGATCACGAACGGCAGGAGGCGGATGCGAGACCGCCGGCGGGAAGCCGCGGCGGGCGTGCCAAGCCGGTCCGCGACGGGGGCGTTCGGCGCGGCGTCGTCGCGCGATTTCAGCTCGGTATCGGCCATCTTGCGATCAACAAAACCATCGACGACAACACGATCATATAAACCGCGAACACAAATAGAGCCGGGTGCCACACGTAGCGCAACAAGCCAAAGCGGGCCGCACCCCAGCGCAACCAAATGGTGGCAAACCAGGCGGCAACCATGATCACAGAGACCGGCGCGACATAGACGCCAAAGAGGTTGATCTCGGTGAACCTCACCCGGGCGCTCCTGCGTCGAAATAGGAGGGATGTTGGGTGAGCGCCTCGGAGATGGCAAGGATCAGGCCGCGCGCCCGAAGAGCGGCGGAGCCCGGACGAGAGATGAGCGCGGTTTCGAGATCGGCAAACTTTGCGGTCGCCGTTCCGCTGTTGCCGTGCGCGATGGCGTCGAGCGCCCCATCGGGGCCCGGACTCAGATCGAACCGGCGGCAGATGCGGCGAAGCTGGATGATGTGAGTCCCTGCCGAAAATGCCGCCATGAGCTGCGAGCGCTGCAACGGTTGCGCCTGATCCGGCAGCAACGCGAACCTGCTATACATGCGGGCCTCCCAATCGTCCGGCCTATCCGGGATCCGATCGGTCGCGAGGCGGCGCAAATCGCGCAATGCTAGCGCCAGCAGCCGGCGCGTCCGAAATGCCGGTGACAGCGGCGGAAGCAAGCGAAACGACAATGCGCCGGCGCCCACGCCGGCAACGATCGCCAGTGCCTCGTTATAGAATTGCTGCGTGTCGTAGCTCATCGGGTTGGTGGGCGCGAGAAGCGGGACAAAGGCCGTCATAACTCCGGTAAAAATCGCCGGTTGCCACCGCAAGGCAAGAAACGCACCCACCGGCACCAGCACGAAACCGATTATCAAGCTGAAGCTCGCGAAGGTTTCTACATTGGGCAGCACCGCGAACTTAAGGGTTGCGGTAATAGCCACGGTCAAAATGGCGCCGATCATAAAGCCGATCGCGATAGCGTAAGCTTGGTCGCCTCGCGCCGTGAACAGGATGACGATGATGGCGGCGAAGGTAATCAGACTGGCGCCATCGGGCCAAGCGGTGACGATCCAGAACAGCTCGGCGGCGCCGATCACGACGAAGGCGCGCCCGGCATTGAGCAGCGGGGGAAGCAAATCGGGGATGCGGAGGCGGCGTCTGCCGCGACCGCGATCAACCGGCTGGGCAGGATCGGCAACCAGCAAGGCCAGCCCGTTGAGAGCATGCGAGAGTCCGGCCAGCGCCTCAGCTGCCTGGTCGGCTAGCAGCCGCAGCGACGGCACCGCCGCCGGCATGGCGACGAGCCTGCGCACCGCTGCGTCACACACCTGGAGTAGGTGCGCTGGACCGCCGATCCAGCGCACCGCCGCATCCTCTCCGGGCTTTACGCGAAGAGGCTCCGGCACCCGGGCCAGCACCGCGCTCGCCTCTTGCCGCGCGCTCGGCTCCGGCAATCGCGCCAGCAAATGCGCCGCCGTACGCCAGCCGGCGAGGGCAACGACCAATCCGTCTAGAGCTTCCTGCAAGACCGGGGAGTGGTAGCGCAGTTGCGAAGACTTACCGAGCGCCTCGTCGATGACCGGGTCGAGCGCGATGACCTGGCGGAGGAGTTCGCGCCGGATCGTCTGGGTGTTCTCGAAATCGGCTCCGGCAGTGACCAATGTGCCGGTGAACCGGCCGGCGATCTCGACCGAAATCGCGGCGAAAAGGGTGGCAAGCCGGCGCCGGGCGCCGCCAAGATCGGTTAGGAGGAGAATGATGCCCGCGCAGACGATGCCGATGCAGATCTCGCTGGCACGGTCCACGGCGAGCATGAAGGCCTGCCCGTTGAGGCCGCCGACGGCGCCGAGCTGGTCGCTGGCGATGATCGCGGCGGTGTACCCGGCCAACGCCGCGGAATAGGCCGCGAAATTGCGCAGAAGGGTTGCGACGAGAGCGCACGCGGCGCCCCACAACGCCAAGCTCACCAGAAAGGCGGCGCGGTCCTGCGGGAAGCAGGCGGTCATGACGACAATCGCCACCGCGCCGACCACGGTGCCGATCAGGCGGAACCAGCCCTTGCGCAGTGAGGCGCCGAGGCTCGGCTGGCAGACGATCGCTGCGGTGGTCGCGGCCCAGAACGCGTTGTCGAGCTCCAGCCAGAACGCGACGTAGAGCGCGAGACAGACCGAAGCCCAAAGGCGCAGGCCGAACAGGAGCGCTGGAGCCGCCGTTCTGACCAACCCGCTCAACTGTTGTCCACTGAAGAATAGGCTCGATCGCCGCGATCCTCCTGCTGAAAGCCAGGCGCCGTTCATAAACACAATTTAGCGGAGATGCCGCGGAGTACAAAACTCGACGCGAGCGCTCCAGGCAGAAAGCAAGCCTCAACTTGTGAAGCGTCACGTCCTTCAGATTGAGGGTCTGAACCGGCTTCCACCGCGCCCATTTTCCCGGCCGATCAGTTCGGGTACGTTCTCAGTCTTGAACAGAACGTTCGTATTACTGGCGGCCGGCCACGTTCTTGCTAATTTCTCAGTGTGATGCTCGCAATGTCAATTGAAACCGGAAGTGGATCCGGGATCATCTGGCTGTTTACGTCGTACGCGTAAACCCGCCGTGTTGTCGGTATCTGTATGCCCTCGATGTCTTTGTAGTTTGTCGTGTAATTCGCTCCGGTTGCGCCATCAAGGACGTCAACGGTATAGTCATGCCGGCGCATTAGCCCATCGGGGCCGAAATATGTGACCTGTTCGACGCTGTGGCTAGCCACGGTTTGAGGGAAGGTTGCTTTCAGTCTACGCCATTCCTCGCCATTCTCGTGCCACGACCCGATCTCTTCGGTAACAAAGTCAGGCCATGTGTACAGGAAGGGCAGGTTCAAATAGGTCCACAGGGCATAATTGGTGAAATAGGCGACCTGGAGTGTATCCCAGGCGGCCTGGACCGGTCCGGTGCTGCCGCCGAGCTGCCCCTTCCCTTGTCAGGGGCGGCCGACGAAAATCAGGTGCGATCGGTAGGATAGCCAAACCCGGCGGGAGCGCAGGAAATCGGCGCCGAGCACGAGATCGGCGTCCTGCAGCCCGAGACTGGCGATGACGATTACCGGGTCGCGCAACATCTCGCCGCCGATGTCCAGTCGCGTAAAGCGGTGAGCGCGTGACTTGACAACCTCGGCTGCGGCGCCGCGCAGAGTAGCCACCGGATCGCGCGCCAAAGAGGCCCCAGTCACCCCAAGAGCCGCTGTCGAAGTCGCATCGAGCGCGGTCAGTTGCGCTCCGGTGTCGATCAGCGCCGCGAGGCGATGCCCGTCAAGGCCGACCGGGAAAAATAGACGATCATGCAGCGACCGGTTGGCCCTTATGGTCGCGTAAGGCGGGCTCCACGCCGGCGCTGCGATCGGGCATGATGGCGCCTGGTAGAGGATCACCCGCCGGCGGGCCAGATCGAGGTCGACCTCGAAATCGGAAAGAAAATCGGCGCCGAGCAGTCCGTCAATCGGCTTGTCGCCGACCATCGGCAGGGAGACGGAACCGACAAGCACTCTGACATCCGGGAGCGTCCTGCCGCCGAGATCGAGGGTCCTTAGCCGCGCGTCACCACCGGCCACCGCACCTCCGAGACTGCGCATCCGCCGCGCGTATTCATAGTGCGGCACGACCCCGAGCCGCCTGGCCGCGGGCGCGGTCAATATCGTGCGTTCGGCGCCGGTGTCGAACAGAAAGTTCGCGGGCGAACCATTAATGACCAACGAGACGATCGGGACGTTGCCCATCGGTGTGACCGCGAGCTCGACAGGACGCTCGGGACGGCAATCCTGGGCCGCTGTCCTGGCGGAGCCTGCAGCGCTCGACACCACGACCAGCGCGAGAGCACAGAACACCCGCAAGATCTTGATCACGGCGGCGAGCTGCCTCCCCCGATTCGGACGTCGTCGCGCGCTAGCCGATAACCGCGACCCCTTGTACCTCAACAAGAATTTCCGGGCGGGCAAGGCCGGCGATGGTGATCAGCGCACTCGCCGGGAAGTTGTCGCCAAAGATCTCCTTACGCAGCTGCGTGAAGCGATCGCCATAGCGTGCATCGGTGATGAAGACGGTCATCGTAACCATGTCGTGAAGATCGCCGCCGGCCTCGGCCAAGGTCTGGCCGAGCCGCGAAAACACCTCGCGGACCTGGCCGCCGAAGTCGCCTGCGAGCGACCTGCCGGACCCATCGACAACTCCGACTTGCCCGGCCAACCAAATTGTCCTGCCACCTTCGGTAATGACGGCCTGAGAATAAGCGCGCGCTTGCGACGCCTCCCGCTTGAGGTATTGCCTGTGTGGCTTTGGGCCGCTCGCGTCCACCATTTCTGCCTCCTTTAGGCGTGGACCGGAAAGTTGGCCCAGGCCTGGCGGTCTGTCCAGCCGCCTCGATCGCGCGAGGCCAGCCTATCGGCTTGGCCGTATAGAGCGTGCATGGCACAGTGCCGCACCGCCGCTACTCGGCCACAGAACCGGTCCAAGGAGGACCGCACATGCTGCGTGATCTATTCAGTAAGGGTGCTGTGATTTATGCGGCTTATGATCAATTCGAACGGGTTATTTCCGCGATCCTGCTGATCACTATTTCCATTATAATCGTATATTCGACAGGGCTGATGATGATCACGCTGGCCGGCGATTTTCACGCCGGCCTGCATTTTGTCGAGCAAGGCGCGCTAAAGGATACGTTTGGTCTAATCCTAAGTCTGTTGATCCTGATCGAGTTCAATCACTCGATCGTTCTGGCGATGCGCCGCAGATCGGGGATTTTGGAGGTTCGTGTGGTCATCCTGATTGCCATCATTGTGATCGCGAGAAAGTTGATCCTGCTGGACTATACCAATACGACCTTAGAGATGTTGCTGGGCTTGGGCGGTTTGGCGCTGTCCTTGGGCGCATTATATTGGCTGCTGACCGATATCGAGCGCCGTCGGCCGCCTTCCGCGCAGGCGGAATGAATTGTGGAACCTCCAACCAGCGAATCGGGAGAAGCGGGAAATAGAAAATTTTGCGGCGCGGCCGGCGAAGCGATCGGATAGCGGTTCGTGCCGATGCTGGCGACGGCCCCTCCGCTCGGGTCGGCCGTAATCGACTGGCGTGACCGGTTCCGCTGCGGGCTTGGAGTGCCGCCGCGCAACAGGACTAGCCAAAGGCCCGTAAAAAATCGTTTAGTCGTCAGGCACGGTGATCCGCATCGAGAAGGCCGGCGTGCGCGCTCCTCCGCTGCGAGCGGAGGAGGCGGTTTGAATTGGGAGGCTCCTCATCCGTCGCGCGCTAGTCGCGGGCGCCGGGCCAAAATAAGAGGAGGAGCGCATCGATGAAGATATCACACCGGCGATATTGGGTCTTTTTCCTGCTGTTCTTGTTCAATGCCATCGCCTATGTCGACCGCGTCAACATGTCGGTCGCGGGCAAGCCGATCGCGCACGAGTTCGGACTTTCTCCGATCGCGCTCGGCTATCTGTTCTCGTCGTTCTTGTGGGCCTATGTGCTGATGATGCTGCCCGGCGGGCGGTTGATCGACCGCTGGGGCACGCATGTCGTGGCCTCGGTAGCGACCGCGGTATGGTCGACGGCGCAGATGGCGACCGGGATGGTCGGCAGCTTCGCGACGATGCTGGCTGTCCGGCTCGGTCTCGGAATCGGCGAGGCGCCATTCGCTCCGATTTCATACGGCAGCGTCCGGTCGTGGTCCCCTTATACCGAGCGCGGCACGGCCATCGCCGCGATTTCCGCGGGGTCCAGCCTCGGGCTCGCGCTCGGGGCGCCGGCTGTGGCTTGGCTGATCGAGACGCTGTCATGGCGCTGGTCCTTCATCATCACCGGCGCGGTTGGCTTTGTCTGGGTAGCGGTCTGGCTTGCCTTGGTGTCGACGCCGGAAAAGACGCCCTGGTTGCCGCAAGCGGAGCGCGAACACATCCTCGCCGGGCGCGATGCCGGCGTCGCGCCGCCGAGCCACAGCGGTGTCGGCTATCTCGGGTTGATCCGCTGTCCGGCGATGTGGGGCCTGTTCATCTCCCAGGGCTGTCTCGTCTACACCGGCTACCTGTACATTTCCTGGCTCCCGAATTACCTGCAAACCGCACGGCACTTGTCGATGCTCAACTCCGGCATTTACACGGCGATCCCGTTTCTCGTCGCACTGGCGGTCGGAATCGTGGCCAACTGGGCGGGCGATCGGCTGCTGACGACCGATGCGGTGCGTGGCGGCAAGCGCCGCTATCTGGTGGCGCTCAGCCTCCTTTTTATGGCGGCGGGCTTGGGGATCCCGTTTGTCCAGTCGCTGGCCGCGGTCATCGCCCTGATCACGATCGCGGTATCGGCCGCCCATGTCGGGCCAGCCGCCAACGGCGCCCTGGTCGGCGACCTGTTGCGCTCGCCGGCTGACGCAGGGCGGGCTTTTGCCTTCCTCGTCCTCGGCGGCAATAGCTTCGGTCTGCTGGCGCCGATCGTGACCGGCTATGTCGTCGCCGCAACGGGCAGCTTCAACGCGGCCTTTGTCGTCGCCGGTGCGCTGGCGCTGGTCGGAGCGGTGGCGGCATTGGCGCTGGCGCGCGGCACCCTCGGCGAGCACGACCGGCCGTCCCTCGCGAGACCGGGCCTCGCCGACTGAAATCATCGCCTCGCTGGTACACCGGTCGGCGGGTTGGCGACCCCGGCCGGATTCGAACCGGCGACGTCTCGCTTAGAAGGCGAGTGCTCTATCCAGCTGAGCTACGGGGTCACATGAAACGGCGACGGTCGTCGGGACGAGCGGGTCAGTCGCGGACACGATCATAGCGGAAATTGTCGGCATAGCTCTTTGGCTTTTCGCTGACGGCCTGCGGTTCGATCACCGTATAGGCGATCTGCTGTTTTTCGGCGAAAGCGCGCGCTTCATCGATCGTGTCGAAGTTGAGCCTCACCTGGTTCAGAGTGTCCGCGGCGCTGGTCCATCCCATCAGCGGATCCGGTCGGCGCCCGGTCGTGGGCTCGTATTCGAGAACCCACTTACGGGTTTGCCGCCGCCCCGATTGCATGGCCGTCTTTGCCGGCCTGAATATCCGCGCCTGCGCCATTGCCGAGTTCTGTCTCCCGCCGATCTCATCCTTGTTGGGCCGCCTCGAAAACCGGGTTCGAGGTGGTCGGGGCGAGAGGATTCGAACCTCCGACATCCTGCTCCCAAAGCAGGCGCTCTACCAGGCTGAGCCACGCCCCGGCCTACGGCGGCGCGGTTTTAGGCGATCGGGGGCCGCCTCGCAAGCCGCGAGACGGCGGATCGGGCGCGCGGGCTCGATCGGAGCACAGCGGGAAAGCGCCGGAACACCGTGGGCCGCTCAGGCGGCTTGCGATTGCCGGGCGCCGCTGGCGCCAAACCGTCGGTGCGCCCCATCCGCGTTTGTGTCCTTTATGTCCATCAGCTCACGCAACATATCGCGGCCGCGCGACAGGCGGGAGCGGACGGTGCCGATCGGGATGCCGAGAATGGTGGCGACCTCTTCGTAGCGCATGCCCTCGAGCCCGACTAGAAGGATTACCTGGCGTTGCTCCTCCGGCAGGCGGGCGATCGCCCGCTCAAGATCGCGCAGCTGCAGCGACGCTTCGACGTTCGCCGTGGCGGTCAGGACGGGAGCCACATCCTCGACGGGGACAGCCACCCCCTCGCGCACCGAGCGCCGGACATCATTTACGTTCTGGTTGTGGAGAATGGTGAAGAGCCAAGCGCGCAAATCGGTTCCCGGCTGCCACAGATGCTGCTTAGCGACGGCGCGCAGCAGGCAGCTCTGCACCAAGTCGTCGGCCCGCGAGGCATCTCTGGTCAAGGCGCGCGCATAGCGCCGCAAGCGCGGGATTTCGGTTTCGAGGAGCCGTGCGAAATCGCTCATCTGCTCACCCTGGCAATGTTCCGACCCGAGCTTCGCTGGGGCCGTTGGATGATTGACGTTATAAGGGGTGTCTGTAACCCGTTGATGTATCGTCAGTGTTAGTCAGTAAAGTTTTGTTCGCTTAAGTAAACCGATTAGTAGAGTCGGACACAATTGGGCAAACAATGCGGCACGGCAGCGGCGACCGATTCTAGCCGGTCAAGGCGGAGAAACTAAGCGCAGAGCCCGATTCACAGCGTTTCGGCGATGGTGGAGGCGATATATTTGGCAAAGAGCGCAATCGTTTGCGCCGTGCGCTGATCGGCGTGAGGGAGGCTGCGATCCGCAATAGGGCCGACGCGGTGGGAGGAGTGGGTCTCGATGGACGGAAAGCCGCGCGTTCCACAGGCGCGGGCCGGGCAGCCCAGAGGTGTCTCTGCCTACGGCAGCTGTAACAGGCGGAGTCTCTTGCCATGAACGGCAGAAAAACCGGACGATAGCGCTTGCCGGCTCAGACCCGCGGAATGTCGGCCAACCAAGATGGGAGGAGATATCATGTTCAGGTATCGGCTGGCTGCAGCAATAAGTTTCGGCCTCTGTCTCCTTGTGCTCGGGAGCTGCGTCCCGCAATCGACAGTCGCCACCTCTCAGCCGCAGCTTCCCCCGGTTGGACCCGGCGTGGCGCGGGTGTGGTTCTTTCGTCAGGCGGATCCCCCGGGAGGTAGCGTCTACGCGTCAGACCCAATAATTTACGCAAATGGCGCACAGATTGCCGGAATAGCCCAGGGGACGGCCTTTTTTCACGATTTTCAGCCGGGAAAGTACAGGTTCACGGTACAGCCCTTCGGCACCCCTACCAACCAGCACGACACTCTCCAGCTCGTCCCGGGGATCCAGGCTTACGTGCAGATTCAATGGGAACCCAATTGGGAAGCGGGCCATACCGGAGGCGGCAGCAGCTTTACCGTCCTGACCGCGTCGCCGGAGGTGGGGCAGCAATATCTGCCAACGCTGACCAATCTCGGCCAGCGCTGATCCTCCCACAATACGGCTACCCGGCGTCCTCAGCCTCCCGTAAAGTTCTCAGGCCGGCGCGCTGGCGGCCGTCGCGGTCGAAATTGGCCGGGTCCAGCCAGCGCTCGAACGCGGCCCGCAAATCCGGCCATTCGCTGTCGAGGATCGAATACCAGGCGGTATCGCGGTTGCGTCCCTTGTAGACCGTCGCCTGGCGGAACAGCCCCTCATAGCGGAACCCGAGGCGCTGCGCCGCGGCCCGCGACGGCGCGTTCAGCGAGTCGCATTTCCACTCGTAGCGGCGATAGCCGAGTTCATCGAAAACCCGGCGCATCAGCAGATACATCGCCTCGGTCGCCGCCGGCTGGCGCTGCAGGCGGGGACTGTAATTGATGCCGCCGACCTCGATCACGCCCGCCGCCGGGTCGATCCGCATCAAGCTCGCCACCCCGACCGCGCGCCCGCTTCCCCGGTCGACGATCGCGTGGATCAGCGGGTCATCGCGCCGCGCCGCCGCCGCGAGATATTCGCGGTACAGGTCAAACGAGGGAAACGGCCCATAGGGCAGATAAGTCCAGTTGCGTCCCTCGGCGTCGTCGCTGTTGGCGGCGAAGAGATCGCCGGCATGACGCTCCGGCTCGAGGGGCTCGACCCGGCAGAACCGTCCCTCGATCGGGGCGCGTGGCGGCAACGGCCGCGGCGACCACTCCGGCAACGGCGCGCCGATCGGCTGGCCGAATTCATTCTTGCGCTGCCCCGTCATCCCGACCTCCCGCCCAACCGTGCCGTGCCCACGTCAGAGCCACCACAGGCCAACAAGGATCGTCAAGACCGTCACCGGCGCGCCGACGCGGAAATATTGCCAGAATCCGATCGTCACACCACGCCGAGCGGCCCGCTGCACAACGATCAGATTGGCGACCGAGCCGAGGATTGTCAGATTGCCGGCCAATGTCGCGGCCATTGCGGCGACCAGCCATGCGCGCCGCGGGTCGGGCAAGGCGGTGACGAACGGCTTCAGCACCAGTACCGCCGGCACGTTGCTGACGAGATTCGACAACGCCGCCGTCACCACCGCCAGCACCGGCAGTCGGTCCAGATGCTGTTGGCCGATCTCGGCGATGATCCGCGGCGACAGCAACGCCTTCTCGAACCCGGAGACGACAATGAACAGCCCGGCGAACATCAACAACAGCGGCCAGTCGATCTCTCTATAGATCTTCTCGCTCCGGACTGCGCGCGTCACCAACAGGACCGAGCCGGCGATCAGAGCCAGCTTGGCCGGCGCGAGACCGGCGAAGAAACCGGCCATCATCGCCAAGGCCACCACCACCGCCTTAATTGCCAGCGGCCGGTAGGCGTGGACCGGCGCCGGCGCCGCCCGCAGCCGGTCGCGTGTCCAAAATTCGCCCGGATAAAACAGCGCGATCAACGCAAAGGTCACAACCAGCCCGATCGCAGCGACCGGCGACAGCGAGGCGGCGAAAGCGCCATAGGGGATCCGCGAGAAGCTGCCGATCATAATGTTCTGCGGGTTGCCGGTGATCGTCGCCACGCTGCCCGCGTTTGACGCCATCGCCACCGCCAGCAGATAGGGCGCCGGGTTGCGGCGCAGGCGCAAGACGAGATCGAGAACGACCGGGGTCAACGCCAAGCATACCGTGTCGTTGACCAGAAAAGCAGAAAAAAGGCCCGAAGTGAAGATTACCGCGGCGAGCAGCAACAGCGGATGGCGAGCGCGGGCTACGACCCAATTGGTGACCAGGCGGAAGAAACCGGAAAGGCGCAGATTGCCGACGACGATCATCATGCCGAGCAGCAATGCGATTGTATCGAAATCGATCGAGCGTAACGCCTGGTCCAGCGACAGCACCCCAAGGCCGACCATCAGGCTGGCGCCCAGCAATGCCGCCCCGGCGCGGTCGAGATAAAATCCCGGCAATTTGCCGATGGCGATGACGATGTAGGTCGCGGC
>CAWAVV010000024.1:0-33737 GCA_963785565.1 uncultured Alphaproteobacteria bacterium
ATTTTGGCCCTGAGGGTGGCTGGACCTCGCTGACAGTCAAAACCCCAATGTCACGATCCAAGGCCCTAAAGGATTCGTCGTCGGAAACCAGGTAAACCGGCAAATCAATTTCAGCAGCGGGTTCAACGCTGGCGCCCGCGCCGGTTACATGTGGGGCCCGTGGCGCTTCGAGGGGGAATACAGCTACCGGAACAACGATGTATCGAACTCCGGGAATGTCGGTGCAAATGGCGCTGTCGTGACGTCTAACGGGAGCGCCCATTCGAATGCGATCATGGCCAACGTGCTCTACGACTTCACGTTTGGCTGGCCGATTACCCCACATATCGGTGGCGGGATTGGTGGGATAAATGTAAATCGTAGTTTCGGCTTCAGCGGCACCGCAACAGCCCCGAACGGTGCCATCGTTAACTTCACCACCTCCCAGCCTAGCGTCAACAGTTGGCGGTTCGGGTACCAGGGCATCGCCGGCCTTCGTTATATGATCAACCCGGCCTTAGCCTTAGATGTTGACTATCGCTATGTCGCAGCGGAAGGAGGGGGAGGATCAGGTTCCAGTGCCCTATTGAACAGTAATAGGATACAGGCACAGAACCGATGCTGCTTCATCACCAACGTCGGCAACGTCCACTACGGTACGCAGAACATCGTCGCCAGCTTGACGATGATGTTCGGGGCGCCGCCGCCGGCAGCGCCGCCGCCGGCCCCGCCGGCCCCGCCGCCGCCACCGCCGCATCAGGTCTACCTGGTGTTCTTCGACTGGGATAAATACAACATCACGCCGGAGGGCACGCAGATCCTCGAAGCCGCGGCAGCGCATTTCAAAGCCGGTGGTGCGGTGCAGATCCAGGTCACCGGTTACACCGATCTGACCGGTTCGGCGGGCTACAATCAGCGGCTCTCAGAGCGGCGCGCAAACGCCGTGGCGGTCGCCCTCGAAGGGATGGGCGTGCCGCGGAACGAAATGGTCGTCGCCGGTCGCGGCATGAACGATCCTCGGGTTCCCACACCGCTCGGCGTGCGCGAGCCACAAAACCGCCGCGTCGAGATCGTTTTCCCATAAGGCGCGTTTCTCACCGGCCGAAACCCCGGAACCCCATTGCAAGGGTTCCGGGAACCCGCCGCGGTAGCCCCGCGGCGGATTTTTTTGTTGGCGCCGCCCTTGCGCGTTGTTTGCGCGGCGATCGTCACCTCCAATTCGGGCGGCGGCGCGCTTTGCCTCTCAAGAGCCGCAGGTGACGGTGGTTTTCGGCGGGCACCCGACGCAAGCACCGGCGGTGCTGATAAATTCCAACACTGCTGGGAAGAGCTGCACCCTTAGGCTGGAACCCAAACCGACTGAGATACCGCGCGAGTACAGTCGCGTCGCCGAGCTGGCATGAGCTATGGTGGTCTGAGGAGTATGGGGAGTGTCAGCGCGTATCTTTGGCAATTCTTATCTACTCGTTCCTCTAATTTGTGGTACGGTAGATTCGTCGTTCGCGGATGCAACTGACGCGGAGTAAACCGCTGTGCGTACTCTTTACAAGTGCGAGAAAAACCGCAAATCGTTATTTAAACCCAGGAGCCCTTCATGAAGACGTTTGTGTCCGCGTTCGCACTGCTCGCCTTCCTTGCCGCCAACACCTTGCCGTCCGTGGTTTACGCGCAGCCCGCCTCCGGCGCGGCGACCCCGGCTCTGGCCCCGGAGAGCGCCGCTCCGACGCCAACAGCGACGCCGCCGGCGGCGAAGCAGCCGACCCACAAGACTACCAAGCATACGGCAAAGAAGAAGACTAAGACGAAACCAGTGAAATCCTCGACCAACAAGAGCTCTGCCAAGAAACCGACCCAAAGCTCGCTCGTGGCACCCCGGATAGACGGGTAGGGTGATCCGCCATTGGCAAGCAATACGGCGGCAGAGGAGGACGCAAGCGCAAATTCGCTGCCGCGGCGTCCGGGTGGAAACTCGAAGCCCGTCATGTTCGGGCTCGATGGCGTGGTGCGCGAATCAATTCGTCGCTAGCAGGCTCTCGAAGACATGCGGCTGCGCGCCGGTGTTGATATTCGGGCGGGGGCGGCACGACTATCGGGATAGTGCCTGTCGCGGTCGCGGAGCCATAAACCCGATTCCGCTCGCACGCTCGCTCGCCGGGAAGACAAGAGCGGGGACGGTGCGTTGCAAGCGCCAAGTGCGAATACTGGCGCAGGACACAGCGTTGGGTGCATTTGACAGGACCGTCAATGCTCCTCCTGCAGTGAGAGCAGGGTGGCGTTGCCGCCGGCGGCGGTGGTGTCGGTCGAGACCGTGCGTTCGGTGGCGAAACGGTGGAGATAATGCGGGCCGCCGGCTTTGGGACCGGTGCCGGAGAGCCGCTCGCCGCCAAAGGGCTGCACGCCGACTACGGCGCCGATCATGTTGCGGTTGACGTAATTGTTGCCCGATCGCAGGCGGCCGAGGATGTGGCGGACGTTCTCGTCGATGCGGCTGTGGACGCCCGACGTCAGGCCGTAGCCGGTGGCCTCGATCTCGTCTAGCACCTGATCGAGGCGATCGGCGGACCAACGGACGACATGGAGTATCGGGCCGAACACCTCACGGTCGAGCCGGTTGGCGCTGTCGATCTCAAAGGCGCGGGGCGCGAAAAAGGCGCCGTGCTCGGTTCCGGCTGGCAGCGCGCACTGGTAGAGCAGCCGGCCCTCGCGGGCCATGCGGGCGGCGTGGCGCTCCAGCGGTTCGCGGGCGGGCTCGTCGATAACCGGCCCGACATCGGTCGCAATCAATGCCGGATCGCCAATCGACAGCTCCGCCATCGCGCCGGTCAGCATCGCCAGCAGCCGATCGGCGATATCGGCCTGGACATAGAGAAGGCGCAGTGAGGAGCAGCGCTGTCCAGC
The DNA here is from genome assembly GCA_963785565.1 of uncultured Alphaproteobacteria bacterium. Classification (GTDB taxonomy): domain Bacteria; phylum Pseudomonadota; class Alphaproteobacteria; order ATCC43930; family CGMCC-115725; genus AP-15. The sequence continues at coordinate 2,878 of CAWAVV010000024.1, forward strand.
GCTCTCGAAGGCGGAGGTCAAAACATCCACGACAACCTGCTCGGCCAATGCCGAGGAATCGACGATCATAGCGTTCTGGCCGCCGGTCTCGGCGATCAACGGCACGATCGGGCCGGGACGGCGGGCGAGTTCGAGGTTGATCAGCCGCGCGGTGTCGGTCGATCCGGTAAAGGCGATGCCGGCTACCCTGGGATCGGCGACCAAGGGAGCGCCGACTGCCTCGCCGGTTCCGGGCAGCAGATGCAGCACGTCGCCCGGGACGCCGGCCTGGTGCAACAGCCGCACCGCGGCGGCGGCGGTCAGCGGAGTCTGCTCGGCGGGCTTGGCGACAACCGCGTTGCCGGCAGCGAGTGCCGCCGCGATCTGGCCGGTGAAGATTGCCAGCGGGAAATTCCACGGCGAGATGCAGGCAAAGACGCCACGTCCATGGAGCGCCAGCTCGTTGCGCTCGCCGGTTGGGCCGGGCAGCGCTTCGGGGGAAGCAAAATCGGCGCGCGCCCGCATGGCGTAGTAGCGGAGGTAGTCGGCCGCCTCGCGCAGTTCGGCGAGGGCCGCCGGGATCGTCCGCCCGCCCTCGCGGATAATTTGCGCCATCAGCTCGGCCCGGTGATTCTCGAACAGGTCGGCGGCGCGCTCGAGGATGGCGGCGCGTTCGCCGGCCGGCATGCGCTCCCAACCAGGGGCGCTCGACACGGCGCGGGCGAGCGCCTGGTCGACCTGTTCCGGACCGGTCATAACGACGGAGCCGACCTGACGCCGGCGATCGCTGGGGTCGAGGACCGGCTCGTTTTCGCCCGGCTGCTCGACCCCGCCAATAATCGGGGCGGCATGCCACGGTTGGCGAAACGCCGGAATAAGCTCGTCGCGCAGCGCGGTCAGCACTGACGGATGGTTGAAATCGAGGCCGTGCGAGTTTTGCCGTGCCGGCCGGTAGAGATCCGATGGCAACGGGATGCGCGCATGCGCCTTGACCGGCAGCCGGGCCAAGCGGGCGACCGGATCGGCGATAATTTCGTCGATCGGCTGCCGCTCGTCGACGATGCGGTTGACGAAAGACGTGTTGGCGCCGTTTTCGAGCAGGCGGCGCACCAGATAGGCGAGCAGTTCCTCGTGGCTGCCGACCGGGGCGTAGACGCGGCACGGCCGGCCGAGACGTTCCGGGCCGACGATCTGCTCGTAAAGCGCCTCGCCCATGCCGTGCAGGCGCTGGAATTCCCAGTCGCGGCGTTCGCCGGCAAGTTCGAGGACGGCCGCTGCGGTGTGTGCGTTGTGGGTCGCGAATTGCGGGTAGAAGGCCGCGCCGCCATCGAGCAAGCGCCGGGCGCAGGCGAGATAGCAGACGTCGGTGGCGAGCTTGCGGGTGTAGACTGGGTAGCCGTCGAGCCCGCGCTCCTGGCCGCGCTTGATCTCGCTGTCCCAGTAGGCGCCCTTGACCAGGCGGACCATCAGGCGCCGCTTGCCGCGCCGGGCGAGATCGGCCAGCCAGTCGATAAGTGGCAAGGCGCGCTTCTGGTAGGCCTGGACGGCAAGACCAATCCCGTCCCAGCCGGAGAGGTCGGGGGCAAGCGCCAATGCCTCGACCAGATCGAGCGACAGATCGAGGCGATCGGCCTCCTCGGCGTCGATCGTAAAGCCGATGCCGGTGTCTCGCGCACGGCGCGCCAGCGCCAACAGACGCGGCCCCATCTCGGCCAGAACACGATCGCGCTGCGCCATCTCGTAGCGTGGGTGCAAGGCCGAGAGCTTGACCGAGATGCCCGGCGCTTCGACGACCGGCCGCGCCGCGGCGGAGCGTCCGATCGCGGCGATGGCGTGATCGTAGGCGGCGAGATAGCGCGCCGCATCGGCCGCGGTATGCGCGGCCTCGCCGAGCATATCGTACGAGTGGCGGTAGCCCTGATGCCCGGCCGCGCGGGCGCGCTCGAGCGCCTCATCGATCGTGCGCCCCATGACGAACTGGCGGGCGAGGATGCGCATAGCCGCTGTCACCGCCTGGCGCACCACCGGTTCGCCCGAGCGGGCCGCGAAGCGGTGCAGGGCGGCGCGCAGATCGCGCACCTCGGGTTGCGAATGCAGCAGCCTCCCGGTCAGCATCAACCCCCAGGTCGAGGCGTTGACGAACACCGACCCCGAATGGCCGAGATGGCGCGCCCAGTCGGCCTCGCCGAGCTTGTCGCGGATCAGCTGGTCGACCGTTTCCAAATCGGGGATGCGCAGCAGCGCCTCGGCGAGACAGAGAAGCGCCACGCCTTCCTGCGAGGACAGCGCGTATTCGTGCAGAAATGCGTCGATGCCGCCCTTGCCGAGCCGCTCGCGGCGGACCGCTGTCACCAGGCGGCGGGCCGTCTCGGCGATACGGTCACGGGCGGCCGATGGCATCTCGGCGGCGGCGAGGATGCGCGCCACCGCCAGGGTCTCGTCGATCCGAGTGCTGTCACGGACAGCAGCGCGCAACGGCGAAGCCGGCGGCAAGGGTGCAGTGAACACGATATCCATGACGGCTTTCTCTCGCTCGCCCCGTCAGTTGACCCCAACTCGGCAGATCTTTCTGTTAACGCCGGCAACGGGGCCGGGATGCCTAATGTGGTGTGCCGGCCGTGCGCCGGGCAGCCCGGCCACGCGGGTTCGGTTCGGAAAAGGGGACGGGTGAGCCTTGCGCCGCGGCCGCCAAATCCGCATACAATCGCGAGCATCCAGCTTTGTGCTTTTGTAGCGGGGGATATGAATGAGTTCTGTATTCGGCAGATTTTGTCTTTTGCTGCTGCTGGCGGCGCCGCTCGCCTATCCGATCGGCGCGCGCGCCCAGACGAACCCGGCCGCGGCCAAAACCTCGGTTCCTCGCTACCTGGTGTATTTCGACGAATTCAGCGCCTACCTGTCGCCCCAATCAAAGACGATCATCGCGCGCGCGGCGAAGCAGGCCAAGGCGGTGGGCGCCAAGACCATCACCGTCCAGGCGCGGGCGAGCGCCACCGGCACCGTGCAAACCAACAAATACTTGGCGATGACGCGCGCCTCGATCGTAGCCGACGAGCTCGAGGCGAACGGCATCGCACCGGCGATGGTCCAGCAGGAGCCGATCGGCCAGACCGGGTCGAGCGATCCTTCGGTGTTCAACCGCCGCGTCGACATCATCGTTCATCCGTGAATGCGGGTGCGATGCCTGGGCGTTTGCCGGTCGTCACCTGCGATCCGAGCCCGCAGGAGCCGGGCGATCGTCGATGCCCCTTGCCCGCTCCGGATTTGATCGGAGGTGCACCGGTCGGGCGAGCCGACCGCGGTATGGGTTCTCGGCGAACATTCAATTATTAGATGTAACTTGACATAAACGACACTAAATGAGAGAGTTCGAGTTTAATCTCGCCACCCGCTCGGCTACGCGGCCGTTTCTGCTTCTCTCTGGCGAGCGGGCCGGCGCATTCGCCGAGCTGTGTTCGGGAAAGCGGGAATCATGAGGATCGGGATACTCGGTGGAGGATTGGTCGGCCTGGTGGTTGGCAGCCGCTGCACGGCACATCAATGCGAAATACTCGAACTCGAAGGGAAGGTTGGCGGTCACTGCCAAAGCCTCGTCGTGGACGGATACACCTTCGATCTTGGCGGCCCTCACATTCTGTTTTCGAGCAACAAGGAAATCCTCGCTCTTCTCCACCGGCAGCTCGGCGACAATGTCGCCCAACGTCGCCGCAACAATAAGATTTGGTACGACGGGCGATATGTTAAATATCCGTTCGAAAATGGGCTTTACGATCTAACCCCGGAAGATCGTTTCGAATGTCTGTATCACTATCTGAAAAATGATTACCCGCAGCCGACCAATTTCAAAGAATGGATCTACCACGTTTTTGGCAAGGGTATCGCTGAGAAATACCTGATCCCTTACAATGAGAAGATCTGGAACGTGCCGGCGGAAGAGATGGCCTTTGATTGGGTCGAGGGGCGGGTGCCTCGCCCGCCGATCGCCGATGTCGTCAAGTCGGCGGTCGGCGTGGAGACCGAGGGCTATACCCATCAATTGAATTTCGGTTACCCCAAGACCGGCGGCATCGAGGCGGTGCCGCGTTCGTTCGCCAAGGATTGTCCCAACATCACCTTGAATTATCGGGTGCGGAAGGTGTGTCGCGACGGCAGAAAATGGCAGGTCAGCGACGGCCGCGCGATCAAGAGCTACGACAAGATCGTTTCCACCATTCCGATAGAGGATCTGATCGACGCGCTGCCGGAGGTCCCGGAGCAGGTGCGGCGATGCGTGCGCGGACTGCGTTACAACTCGCTGGTGACGGTCATGATCGGCGCGACCTCGACCGCGCCGCTGCCCTACACCGCCCTTTACGTACCGGACATGCGCTTCCCGTTTCATCGGCTGTCGTTTCCGCTCAATTTCACCGACGAAGGGGCGCCTCCCGGTCACATCGCGATTGCCGCGGAAATCACCACCAATCCGGGCGATGGCATTCACGAAGCGGGCGATGATGAAATCAGCCGGCGTGTCGTGGACGGAATTGTCGAGATGGGGCTAATCGGTTCGGGCGATGTGCGTTTCTGCAAGATGCACCGCACCAAGCACGCCTATGTCGTCCGCAGCTTCGATTATCGTCAGAATCTCACGACGGCGCTCGACTACCTGAACGGTCTGGGGATCGTCAGTGTCGGACGCAACGCCGAATTCGAATACATCAATATGGACGAGGCGGTGCGCCGCGGTCTCGCCGCAGTGGAGGCCTTACTGAGGCCGATGGGCCCAGCCGATTCTGGGCGGTAAATTTGGGGTTTCCACAGGACTACCCGCCTCTCTTGCTGAACCGTGTCCCCAAGATCCGCTTGGCGGTCCAATAAGCGCTCTGCAGCGGCTGCATCGTGCTGCTGCCGATACGCTCCCTGTAGGGGATGTAAATAAATTTGACGCGAAAACCTCGATGGATTGTCCGCAAGATCAGGTCGACGGGGAGTGCCGGTCCTGCGGCGTTGCAGCCCAGGCTCGCCACCAGCTCGCGCCGATAAGCGCGCATGCCGCTGTGCAAATCGGTTATCCGGCGCCCGAACAGCAGTGATGCGAACATCGCGAAACCGCGATTGGCGAGGTAGTTCACCCACGGCATCGCCGTCGGTTTGCGTTCGAGGCGCGAACCGTCGACGAGGTCGTAACCCTGGTCCAAAACCATCCGGGCCATCGGTTCGATAAAGTCGACCGGATAGGTGTCGTCGCAATCCATCGTCACCGCAACCGGCCGCGTATAGGAGCGCAGAGCCAGGTCCATCGCCCGCCCATAACCTTGCGGCGGAAACTGCCTGATCACCGTGGCCCCGAGGGCGACGGCGATCTCGGGCGTGGCGTCTCGGCTCGAATCGACGATGACGATTTCAGCGGCCGGCAACAGCCTCTGAATATCGCCGATCACTTTGCCGACCGCCTTTTCCTCGTTCATCGTGATCATCACGATGGAGATGTCGGCGCCGGGCGCATCCGACGCCGGCGGCGGGGCGGCGCGGGCGGAGGACGCAACGTCTTCAATCATAGCTGCCGCTCTTGGTTCGAAACTCGACCGCCTGCCTGGTCCGGAACACGATCGAGAATTATCGGGCTTTCCGCGAGACTTATCCGATCGCCTTGCGCGCGCCCGGGTCGCCCGATCGCGCAACGTCCCAATCGGCGAGCCAGATCAGGCCACCGGGCAAGCCGACGATGATGAGGCACAGTCCCAGCAACACCGAGGTCGCCAGCGCCGCCTCGGCGGGGATCCCGAAGGAAGCAAGCGCGACCACCAGCACCACTTCGCGCACACCCCAACCGGCCAAGGATACCGGCAGCAGCTGGATCAAGGAGACCGGGGGCACGATCATGACCCAGCTTTCCAGAGAAAGGCGGCTGCCGACAGCATCGCCGACAAGCTTGAAGGTGAGGATGGTGAGCCCAATCGCGCAGACGGAGAGGCCGAGAACGGCGCTGAAGCGTCGGGGATGCGTAAACAGACGCCGGCTTGCCCGCGACAGCTCCGCCAGCGGGGCAATCGCCCGGTGACGCAACACGCGCCGCGGCAGTTGATCGAGCGACAGAAGCCCGAGCAGGCCGAATAAAGCGGCGGCGAACACCGCCACGACGCCGTCGCGCTGCCGCGCGTCCGGCAGCACCTGCAACAGGACCGGCAAACTCGCCGCGTAAAGGACGACCAGCACCAGATACCCGCAGGCGCGGTCGAGCAGAATACTCCTGACCGCCGCCCCCAAGCCGATGCCGAGCTTACGGCAACGCCAAGCCCGAACGGCGTCGCCGCCGATACCGGTAGGCAGGACCTGGTTGAAGAACAGCCCGACAAGGACGATCTTGAGCAACGCGCCGGGCCCCGGCGAACGCGCCTCGGCCGACAGGATGATGTGCCAGCGGAACCCGGTGATCAGGCTTCCCACCAACTGTGCGACGAGCGCCGCCACCAGCAGCGGCAGGGAGGCATGGCCCATCATCTGGGCTGCCCGGCTCAAATCGACACGCGCCGCCAAAGCCCACAACAACCCGGCCGTGGCAAGGAGCCGAAGGCTCGTGATCAGGAATTTACGGATGGGGCTAACCTGGTTGCCGGCTGGGCCGTGGCGATAGATGCTGGCTCGGCCGGATGCTGTCAAGACTTGCGAGGTTTGCCGGCCCGGGGCGCACGAAGAGAGGAGCTCCGACTTTGCGGCGTTTCATTTCGATGCGGCTGATCTGAGCCTCGGGCAGGGGCGCGAAGCCCGTCAAGCCATGCATCAGCAGCATTGTCCTGAATCTCCAGAACGCTGCGATGAACGGTCAATTCGCCGCTGCCGATCGCCGTGACCAACCTCCAGCCGGGCGATGAAATGCAGCGACCGCTCGAATACCCAGTTGCCCGGAAACGGATACAATCCCAGTTGGCCGCGATATTCCGACATTTTGAGACCGAGTACGCCGAACGCCGAGCGCCATTGCCCGCTCGACCAGTAGTTGTACGGCAGGACAACTCCATGCGGCGCATTGCCCACCCAGTCCATAAAGCGCAACAGAGTTCCGGCCGCGAAACCGTCACGGTTATGATCCTTGATAATTATATATTTTCGCGATACTCGTCGCGCCTCCCTCAATAGTGGCATCGGGTCGATCGTGTGATGCAGGACGTCGATAAGAAGAACGACGTCGAAACTTTGGTCCGAATGCGGGATGCGTACACCGTCATATTTCAGCACCGGCATCCGCAGCCGTTGTCTGAGCAAAATGTCGATCCCCTGGATCGGGGATTGGGGCCTTGCCGCCATCACCATTTCGTCGATCAACCCGTCGCCGCATCCGACGTCTAGGATCCGCGCGTCTGGCGGCATCAATTCGAGCAGGTGCCTAAGCAGCACTCGAGAGCGCCGAGCGGCCGCCAATCGCCTGTGCGGCTCCCGAATTATAACGTCGCGCAGACGCGAAGTTTAAATCAAACCGCGGCTCCATTGTCTGCGGTAAATCTATCAATAAATCATAAACATCCCAAGGCTCGGTATAAAGATTCGGACGGCGGCACCGCTGGCTTTTGCGGGGTTCGATATCGACGCGGCCAGCCTCTCCGGCGAGGTCACACTGAACCTCGGGCAGTGGGGTGAAGCTGGCCACGCCATGCATCAGTACCATGATCTGGGCTGCCCGGCTCAAATCGACCCGCGCCGCCAAAGCCCACAACAACCCGGCCGTGGCAAGGAGCCGAAGGTTCGTGATCAGGAATTTACGGATGGGGCTAACCTGGTTGCCGGCTCGGCCGTGGCGATAGATGCTGGCTCGGTTGGACCCTGTCAAGGCTTGCACGATCCCCCAAGCCGAGGCGCACGAAGTAACTTCAATCGTCATAAGGGGCTCAAAATGCCCCTTGGACTGTCCGCATCTCGCGCATAGGCATAGAAGCGCCGGTGCGGGAAAAGCCTTCGCAAATCGCCGAGCCGATGCGGAAGGTCGAGCGCGTAAATGACATCCCGGTCGATCGCGAGCCCGTTCCGCGTCAAGTCCATAGGAGTGAAGCTCCGCAACCGGCCGGTCCCGGAATGGACGACGACGACGGCGTTGTGCAAGCCTCGATCTCGAACCTGATCGTACAGGTCCATGCGCTCATCGACGATCCCTCGGAAGAGCCAGCCCAAGAACATTGCGCCTGCGATGCACCACGTCGCGTGCGCAAAGAGAAGACAGACGGCAGAGGACGCCCATCTTGGCCGTGCCCGGTCCTGCAGCAACGACACGAGCCCCGAGACGATCGTCAGCACGAGGAAGGGATAGGCCTCGAAATAGTAGCGCGGGCCATACCGGTTGCCGCCGTTCCCCGGGAGGAGCAGGTAAGCGGCCACCGTTACCGGAACAATGAAATCGAAGAAACTGAACCTCCTTCGGACGCCCTTCCACGCGAAGGCGGCGAAGTAGCCGAGCAGCAGCAGCGGCGAGGTGAAGACGGCAAGCTCGCCCATAAAGCGTGCAGCCATGTGCAATTGGTCGAGGGGTGTATAGGCATGTCCATCCGCATCGACTGGGAAGAGGCCGAACTTCGCGAGCGGAGTGTTCGACGTCGTTATATCCGGTAGCGGCCACCCAGTCGTGATGTCGTAAAACAGCAGCAGGGCGGCGAGGAAGGGCAGGCCACCGAGAATGATCGAGGGTGCCATAACATAGTGCCGACGGCCTGCTCGCCCGACGAAGGCGGCGAGGAAGGGCAGACCGAACAGCAGCGGATCAAAAATGCGAATCAGTCCAAGCATGCCGAGTGCGACCCCGGCGAGGAAGCCCCTGGAAAACTGCGGCCGATCGAGAAATTCCGCGGCCATCCAGCAAAATAGCGCGCCGGCAGCGGCGGCGGGAACGTGGGTGAAGTAAGAGCCGGCGTTGAACAGGAAAAAGGGCGAGAGCGCAACGAGAGAAAGCGCCAGGATGCCGCCGAGCGGGCCGTCCTGACGCTCCCCGAGCTTGAAGACCGCGAACAGCAGGACGATACCTGCCAGGGGACAAACCAGCCAGGTCGGGAGGTCGAAAATTCTCGCCCCCGCCAGCAACAGCGGCCAGCCGGGCTGGTACAAGGCGACCCACTTGCCATCTAGCTCGCTGATGTGCAGGAATGAAAAGAATTCGTGGAGTGGCGGCAGCGGGTTCCATAGTCGCCCGGCCAGAAAGGTATCGGCTTCGAACAGGTAAGCATACTCGTCGGCGGAATTGGGAAAGGCCCGCAGCACCCAGACCACCGCGAGCGAGCCCGCGAATGCGGTGACGGTCACGCCCAACGCCACCACGCGCCAATGGGCAGCCAGCGCAGCCGGTAGTGCGGCAAGCCGCGAGACCAGATTGGTGGCTTGAACGGCCAACACGAGCCCGAGCAAAGACAGGGCGGCCGCGCCGAGAACCGGCAGGGGATTGTGAGCGGTCGTGATAAGCAGGCCATCGGATGAACTTGCCCCGCCCAATTTCAACTGCAGAGCGTCGAGGCCGAGGGCCGAGATCAACATCAGCCCGGCCGAACACAGAAACACCAACCTTAGGCGAGGGTTTTCGACCGCGCCGCCACGCGTCGTTATATTTTTGTTGACCATACTTCGCGCACCCTCAAACGGCTCGGGATCGCCTTGGTAAGGCTGCTGCCCTCGCGCGCCAACTACCGGATCTTTCCGCTGTCCATGCGAACCCTAATTCCTGCTCTTGAAGCGAGCCTTACTCATCTTCTCCGTTTGTCTCGATGGACATGCCTTTCAGCTTCGGCCATAAACCCTCACGCTTCCATCGAATTCTAGGCCAAACAGGTGCAAGCGGGTAACCGTCGACGTGACGATCGTGATGCGTTGTCTGGACGAAACGGCGGCGATCGGAGCGCGCATTAAACTTAGGCAGGCCCTGGTGCACGGGCTCGAACAGAAGGTGCAGGGAACTGGTCGAGTTTGGCCGGGATCCCGGCGGCGGATGTGGTCCAGGAGAGCGGTTTTGGGCTGGCATTTGATATAAGCCATGGCACTAACACCGATGAAGTCCGGTGGATGAAGTCAAATTATGGGCTTATTCGAACTCTCCCCTGAAGGAACCGCGCTGCCACTGCGCATCGGTGAAGCGGATGTTCTCGATGTGTCCTTCTTTGTTCCATGCTACAATGAAGAACGTCATGTCGTCGAGGCGATCGAGAAGCTTGTTACTGTAGCAACGACTTTGAAGCTTGCCTACGAAATTCTGGTTTTCGACGACTGTTCCGCAGACAGGACGGTAGAGGTGGTCAACGCCTACCGCAGGGCGCATCCGGAAACCCGGCTTCGCCTCTTCGCGAATGAGGTCAATCGAGGCGTGGCTCGAAATTTCATCGAAGGCGCATTCCAAGGCGTAGGCGCCTATTACCGCGTGGTGTGTGGCGACGATGTCGAGCCGATCGAAACCTTGCAGAAGGTATTGGAGAATATGGGCAAGGCCGACATCATTATTCCATACCACACTCAAGTTATTGGAAGGTCGCCTTTCAGGCGTCTTATTTCTCAATTCTATACGATTCTGGTCAACATCGTGAGCGGTCGAAGGCTACACTACTACAATGGCCTGCCGCTGTTTCGTCGGCGCGACGTGACACGCTTTCACGTCGAGGCGACGGGTTTGGGTTATCAAGCCGAGTTCCTGCTGCGGCTCTTGCAAGAGGGGAGATCCTACATCGAGATTCCGCTGGTCGCGAGCGACCGGGAAGGATCGGTATCGCTCGATTTTAGGAATTTCGTGTCTGTCGGGTACTCCATCTTCAGGATTGCCATCCGGCGCGTAGGGAATCTTGTGCGCAAATAAAGCTGAAGCGGGAGCTCTGCCGGTGACAGAACGCAACGCCTAGTACGATCTCGCCAAGCCGGACTCGCTTTCGAACCCGGTGGCGGCCCGGATGCGGACGCGAATCTCCCTGCGAGTTGGAGTTCGTCGCCCCAATCGCGTGCGTGGCGATCGGTGTGAGGCCCCCCGCCGCCACTACTACTCGCACCGAACGGCAGCATTTCGCTTTGGCGAGCCTTAATACGATAGCAGCGCCAGCGCTGAACGCCCGGAAGCGATGCCTTGACTGATTGATATGAGTGGCGTTCTCGATAGGACCCGAACTACCTGACCGCGGTTATTGTCCGTTTGGTGCGGATGCGTGGACGCGCCGCACGACCAGATCCGTCTGGGTCATCATGACTTCGTTTTCCAGGAAAGACCATGGCGAACCGCCGGGTGTCAGCAGCCCACCCTCAAACCGGCGGCCGTGCCAATGACATTGCGCGACGCCGTCACGGACGTGGCCTTTGGTCAGCGACGCGCCTTCATGCGGGCAAATTCCCGGCCAAACCCTGACGCCGTCGCTCTCACGCTTGACCAGTAATTCCAAAACTCCGACTTTGACGCTTTGGACGTCGTTCCCCCGAATTTCGGCAAGTGGGATCCGCGCTTCGGCGCAGCCAGAAGAGAACGCGCGGTCCGCCGGAAAGATGACGTTATTGGTCAGGCGGTTTGAATTGGTGAAATCCGGACGATCCGTCGTAAAGCGAAAGCCGGCATCGCGCAGCGCCAAACGGCGCTCGCGGATATGCACATTGTCTTCGATGTCCTGCACGATCTGCAATTTCATCAATCGTCTGTCGAGAAAATAATGCAACGGCCGAAAAATCCAGTGGCTGACGGTATACCACCGCCTAGTGACTCTGACCTTGCGATCGAGTTGTTCCAGGACAACGATTTGGTGAATGTAGAATATGCCCAAGATGGACATCGTCTGATAGAATAAATTCTTTGCAACCTTCGCGTTGGCGACCTGAATAAAAATCGGCAGGATGCCCCATTTGACCACGTTCACTGAAAACGTCTTTCCCGAAAAGACCTTGAACATGTCGTGATAAGTGTTGTGAACGTAAAGTCGATGAATTTCGTCATAGAAATTCCATTCCAGGTCATTGACATAACCCGGCACTTCGCTGGCGTATTCGTGGTCGGAGATCGAAGCGCCTGGATGCAACTTTATTAGCGAGCGCGCGAGACGCTCGGGGTGGACAAACAGCTCCACTTCAACGTCTGATGTTTCGCGTGTTTCGCCACGGGAGTTAGACTCCATCGGTGGACACCAAGGTTCGCTGATTGGCCCCCCCAACCGACATTCTCCAGGTGAACTCAGGAACGGCTTGAATTGATAGCAACCGGCGGGGTTCCCGGCAAGTTATCGACGGGCTACGCAGTGCTTCCGGCGTTCCAGTCGTCGAAAACGACGTCCGATCCGGCGATCTGGCCATTCTATCTGGCATCCAGGCACACTCCTTCCGTCGTGATGACGCATCCGTCTGCCAGTTGCTACGCCGGGGCTGGCCTTGGTCGCAATCCATCGAGCAGCCGCAAAATCTCCCGGAATAACCGATATTCCCAGGATTCTCGGCCCGTTGGGCGTGATCTTCCGTTTCATTAGGGCGGCGCGCAACGAAATTCGATCGCAGCCACCCCCGTTTGCAGCCAAAAGGTCGGGTTGTTCTCCTCGCGAGGCTGCACCCGTTGCCTTATGTTCATCGAGGCGCACCCTCCCGCCGTCGCCTGTCGCATCTGACCCCATCTTCTGGTCACCCGGCGCGGGTGGCGCCCGCAGCCGGGGCGATGAGCATCAGGATATCTGCGATATCTACTGCGACACCGCGACCTCGGACAGCTGGAAGGCGACGCAGCGGCCGTGGCTGATGACTTTGGCGCCGATCTTGATCAGCTTCTCGCGCAGGCTGGGTCAGCGACGACGGTTCCGCCCTGGCGGCATCGCCAACGTCCGGATGAAGTTGCCGATGTTGTAGGCGATCGCATGAGGCTGAAGCCGGACGGCGTTGCGGCAAAGGACCGGCATGACAGCCGGGTCCACTTGATCGCGCCCTTGCCCTCCTCACATGAGGGTCCGTCGCCTCAAAGCGCAATCATCGTTTATCCGTAACTCTGGGAATTTCGGCGGGGTCAGTGACAGAACGTAACGCCCAGTACAACCTCGCCAAGCCGGATTCGCTTTCGAACCGGGTGGCGACTTGGATGCGGACGCGAATGTTCGGCGCATTTATGCATGAGTTCGCGCCGCTTCCGTCCGAGACTATTTTGGATGTCGGCGTCACGTCCGACCGGAGCTACGTTTCGTCCAACTACCTGGAGGCGTTGTACCCCCACAAGGACCGCATCACCGCGGCGGGTGTCGAAGATGCGAGCTTCCTGAAAACCCTGTATCCCGGCGTGACCTTCACATTCGCGAGTGCTCTGGATCTGCCGTTCGCAGACGGATCATTCGACCTGGTGCATTCCTCCGCCGTGCTGGAGCATGTCGGATCGTTCCGAAACCAGTCGAAGATGGTTGAGGAGTCCCTTCGTGTGGCGCGGCGCGGCGTTTGCATCACCACCCCGAATCGTTGGTTCCCGGTCGAGTTCCATACCCAACTGCCGCTGATCCATTGGCTACCAAAGCCGCTGTGCCGAGCAATCCTTCGCAAATTGGGCTATGCGTTCTTTGCCGATGAAAGCAACCTCAATCTGATGACCGAGGCCGAACTCCGCGGGGCCATTTCCAGGTATCCTGCTTGTAGGTACAGCCTTGCGTCAACGCGGCTTTGGGGTTGGACCTCCAACCTCGTCCTAATGGTCCACAAATGAAATTGGGATGGCTCTCAATGCCGCGCGCACCATGAACGCGATCGAGGCTCTCAGTCGTGATCTCCCGATTTGCTTCGTCGTCAAAGACCGTCCGCCGGCTCGGTGCCCGATGGTGTACTGTCCGCGGCTAGCTCCGAGTGATCACGACCGAACCGTCGAAGTCGAAGCTGAAATCCATCTCATGAACGCCGGCTTCGGTCATCACCGAGCGCAACCTTCGGCGGTCATGCGTGTGAAACAGCAGGAAGCCGCTCCCACCGGCGCCCACCAGTTTACCCCCGGTTGCACCACCGCGAGCGAGCGCAAGCTCATACAGTTGGTCGATCCGGCCGCTGCTCATACCCGACGAACGCGTCCGCTTACGCAGCCAGTGCTGATGCATCAGCTCGCCAAAGCGGGAGGTGTCGCCGGCCTCCAACGCACCTTTGATCTGATAACCGAGCTCCTTGACGAAATGCAGGCCCTCCAGCATCTCGGCGTCGCCTCGCAAGGATTTCTGTTGCTGATCCCGCAGCAGCACGTTGGCTTGTCGCGTATAGCCGACGAAAAACAGCATCAGTGAATCGCGCAGCTCGTGAAGCTTGGCTTCGCCGATCCGCAGCGGGGTGACCACAGCGGCATCATCGGGCCGATATTCCTGGCAGGTCAGCCCACCATAGGCGGCAATATAATGATCCTGCTTGCCGACCGGCTCGCCGAGACGGTTCATTTCGATCTCGATCGCCTCGCAGGCCAGGGTCTCGGCGTCTACCGGCTGCCGCTTATAGGCATGCATCGCGTGCATCAACCCGACGAGAAAACTGCCCGACGAGCCGAGGCCCGTCCCGGCAGGCACGTCGGCGATGCTGACGATTTCAATACCGCGCTCTATTTTGTGAAAGCGGAGCGCCTCGCGCAGCAGCGGGTGGCGAATGCCGTCATAACTCTCGGCATGCTCAAATTCGGAGTACTTCAAAAAATAGCCGTCGAAGAAACTGCGATTAACGGTGATGTAGACATATTTATCGATCGCGGCGGAGATCACGAACCCGCCGAACTCGCGGTAATAGGACGGCAGGTCGGTGCCGCCCCCGCCGATCGAAATGCGCAGTGGCGTGCGGGTTATGATCATGACCGTTCTCCGCGCGATTGCTGCCGAAGAAACATTTCGGTTTCGTGAATCCCGGCCGGCGACCCGATTTCGTAGAAGCGCTCGTGAACCTCGAAACCGGCGAGAACACCGCGGCGCACCAGGTCTCGATAGAGATCAGCCAGGTCGAAAACGCTGTTCGCCATACATTCATGCACAACGCTCGCAGCGAGAATGCCCAGACCGTAGTCGATATGGAGCATCGCCGGCGTTCTATCGACTTTGTCGTAACCACGGATCACGCCGTCGACGAATTCGACGTTGCTGGTGTCCCACCGCCCGGCGTTGCGAAACACCGTCATCAGCGCGGGCATCCCGGCGCCTTCGAACGCTTGCTGGATCGGGGCAAACGGGGTCGGCAAGTAACTGTCGCCATACATCACGAAGAACCGGTCACCCAGCAACGGCAATGCTTTGCGGAGCGCGCCGCCCGTGCCCAGCAGCCTGTCCCCGTCAAGGGAGTACCGCACCTTGCAGCCGAAGGTTCCACCATCGCCGACATATGCCTCGATTTGCTCACCCAAATAGCCTGCGCAGATGACAATTTCGCTAATGCCTTGGTGAACCAGAAGCCGCAGTTGGTGAGCGACGAACGGCTCGCCCGCGACCTCGATCATCGATTTCGGTGTGGTAATCGTGGCCGGCCGAAGCCGAGTCGCCAACCCGCCTGCCAGCAAAGCCAAAGCCGGCCGGCGCTCAGATCCGGCCGGCTCTGGCATCCTCGATCAGCGCCAGCAGCGAGACGCGCAACGCCTCGCGGCTGCCGCGACGGCAGGTCCAGCCAAGGCGGCGAATCCGGTCGGTGTTGAGTCGCACCACAGGGACATCGCCCTTCCAGCCGCGATCTCCACCCGAATATTCAAAGCGCGGCGCAGCCGGCAAACCCAGGCATTCGACCGCAAGCTCGGCGATCTCGGCAACGGTGATGTAGTCGCCGGTCGCTACGTTGTAGGTATCGAAATCGCCAGGTGAATAACGCGCGGCGTGCAGCACGGCGGCGACGATGTCGGAGACGTGGATGTACGATTTGCTTTGGCTGCCGTCTCCCATGACGGCGAGCCGGGTCGGGTCGGCGAGCAGCCGCCGGACAAAGTCGAAGCCGACGCCATGGGTCTGCCGCGGGCCAACCACATTGGCAAAACGAAACGCGCAGCCGGTGAGACCGAACATCGCGCAGTAAGCGGCGATCAACGCCTCGCCCGCCAGCTTGCTCGCGCCGTAGGTCGAGATCGGCAGCAACGGCCCGTAATCCTCATGCGCCTCCAGCGTGCCGAGATCGCCGTAGACCCCGCTGCCCGACGCATACAATATGCGGCGCGCCCCGATCCGGCGCATTGCCTCGACCACATTGTTGGTCAGCAAGCTTCCCTGATAGAAATCGACTTCCGGCTCGGTCGCCGCGCGCGCGATATCCGGGTTCGAGGCGAGGTGAATGACGACGTCGTGCCCGGCCATCGCTTCTGCGAGCGGGCGCAGATCACCGACATCGCCCCGCACCACCCGCAGTCGCCGATCGTCCAAATGCCGTTCGCTGTGCCATTCCCGGCCCGACGAGAAATTATCGAGCAGCGTGACCGCAGCAACGCTGGGGTCGCCGAGCAAATGGTCAACGAAGTGGCTGCCGATAAAGCCGGCGCCGCCGACAATAAAATAACGATCGCCGAGGTCGGGGCGGTTAACTAACTCGGACATCGGTGTCGATTATGAAGGTCAGTCACCAGGCACGTCTTTATGTGGTTTGCGACGCCGACGCAAGCGACAGCGTTGCGACCGGTTCCGATCACAGAATTCGGCCCGCTGGTCACGGCTTGAATGCAAAGGGAGCGAAAACGGAGAGCGCCCGGCGGACTTCCATCGGCGAGCCGATGCTCCACACCTTGTGGATCAACAGCACATAGTGGCTGGCCAGTATGCCGAGCACGCACAAGCCTACAGCCGCGATGCGCAGTCGCTTGCGCCACGCTTCGGACGACTCGGCCGCGGTCAGAGAAATGGAACGATATCCGACGATCGCGGCCAATGTCATGAACGGCGCCAAGTCGAAGCGATAGCGCATGGCAAGACCACTCGCCATAAATATCAGCGCGACAGCCGAGGCGTTACCGATCAGCGCGAGGCGCAGGATCGCCACGCTGCCGGCCGGCAGCCCCGGCCTCGACCAGAGGCGGTAAAGGCCGATGCCGGCGAGGATGATGGTGAGCGGGTTGGTCAGGAGCGGGATGATCGGCGGCGCCTCGATGGCGACGAACCGGGCCTGAAGATAAGCCCCGAACGGCGGCACGCTCTTCAGCACGTAGGGAATGCCGGTCGCGTAATAGAGCGCTCCGATCCACATCCGACCGAGGTTCAAGTCTCCGTAATTCTCCAGCGCGGCAAGACGAGTGGGATTATGTCGAATCCAGTAGTTGTAGTGGAAGTCGCCGAAAGTCAGCGGATTGCCCCAGCGTTCGAAATTGACCACGCCAACCGCAACGCCAAGGATCCCGAGCACGGCAACCGGCCATAAGACAAACCGGTCGCGCAACAGCGCGGCTGTCGCCGCCCCGATGCGTCTCGGGTTCGCCGACAATCGCCGCTCGCCTTCATGCCGGTGCCACGCTGTCCACATGACCAAAAGCCCGGTGCCAAGATACAGCGCCACGCCGATCGTTGGCCGGGTATTGAGTGCCAGCCCAGCAAGAACCGCCATCGACACCAAATCGCGGCTGCGAAGTCCGCCCCCGCCAAGAGCAGCCCGCAGGACGATCAAGTTGAACGCGGCAGCCATCGCCGCCGACCACAAGATCGGCTCCTGATAGATATAGGCCGTCCCAAGAATATAGAGCTGCGGACCACTGAACACCGTCGCCGCCGCCATCACGGTGAGAGCCCAGGGCACCCGGCTCCCAGGCGGGAGACCGTTATGGGCAATCAGCAGCATCCGCAATTGCAGGGCAACAAAGATGACCACCGCCGTCAAACAGGAAACCCGGGCGAGCTCGACCGACGCAACATCGGTGAAGGGCATTGCCACAAGTCGCAGCAACGCGGGAAATATGCCGAAATACGAGTATGTCTTTCCGTTCCGGGTGAACGCTTCGTAATCAATAACGCTGCGATCGACGGTGAATTCGCCGTGCAGCAGATGCACCAACATGTTGTCGAAGACTCGGCTGAACATCTCCGGCGCAAAAAGCTCGAAGGTGCCGTTGCTCAGCAGAAACAGGTAATAGACGGCGATAACGGCGACCAGACCGGCAAAAACCGGCCGACGGGACAGCAACGCGCCGACCAGCTCCCCGTCATCGACCGGGGCAGCGTGGAAATCAGATCTCACCATGCTCCCGTCAGCCATATACGGGGTTGATTGACAAACCGGAAATGGCAGCTCGACGGAGTGCTGCCGCGTCGGGACACAGGCTTATGACGTCCCCCGATATTGCCGCTCGGGGCCGCTGAGCGGCGCTGCCTTCGGCCAGGGATGTTGACCGGGCAGGATACCGGCGCAAGTTCCGCCCACGCGATGCGAGCGAGCCAGCCTACGGCGTATGCTTCGACAGGAACTCCTTGACACGGGCCTTTGCCGGCGTCAGCGCTGGTTCGGTCTTCCACTCCGGGATGAACTCGCAGTTCGGCAGCAGCTTCGAGAGCTCCTCCGAAATCGGCCAAGGATGCGCCTCGTCGTTGCCTGCCAAAACCATGCACGGCGTTCGCACCGTCTTTACGAAATCGTGGTCGGCGCAATAGACGAAGCCCGGGGCGTAGAGGTTCCGGCAGAACGCGTCGAGCACCGGCTGGGTGGCTTCTGGGTGGTCGGTCAGCGTTTCGGCCCAGCCGTCGAACCGGGCGGGGCGGCCGGGCGCCATCGGGCCGACGCGTCCGATCGGCTGCGCCAGAACCGCGCTGGCGATGCGCTCGGGTTGCTTTTTGAGCATGTTGATGATGAACGAACCGCCGATGCACTGGCCGTAGAGATGGCATTTGTCGATGCCGAGGTGGTCGAGGAGGGCGATGTGATCGGCGGTATAATTATCCCATCCATCCTGGGCGGTTATCGGGGCGCGAGACTGGCCGCCGGCGTTGCGCTGATCCATCGCGACCACGCGGAAATTGGCCGCGAACTCTGTGGTGGGGTTGATCGGCGCGGAAGGCTGGCCCCAGACTGCGATCACCGACTGCAGGCCGGCGGGGGCGAAGGTGAGGATCGGGAACCCGCGGCCGAACTCCTCGTAATAGATGTGAGCGCCGTGATGGTCAAAACTCGGCATATCGGCGTCCTTTCATGATGGAAGGCAAATTTGCCCAATCCCATTTCCCGGCAAGACAGCCGGTATTCGCACCGCGGTCAATGCTGAACGCAACCAGCACCGGACATTCCGGGATCAGGCTGGCGTCGGCGCCTCCGGGTGGAGCAATCCGGCGTCGCGAAGGTCCGCCCACAATTGGGACGGGATCGGATGGCGCAGCAACTCCAGATTAGCGTGAAATTCGTCGACATTGCGCGGACCTGGAATGATCGCGGCCACCGCGGGATGAGCGAGCGGGAATTGCAACGCCGCCGCCGCAAGTGGCACCCGATGGCTGTCGCAGACTGCCTTGATGGCCTCGACCCGCGCGACGATTTCGGGCGGCGCGGCCCGGTAGTTCCAGGTGTCGCGCCCGGCGAGGATGCCGGAGTTCAACGGGCCGCCGACCACGATCGAGGTGCCGGCCTCAAGGCATTTCGGCAGCAGATCCTCAAGCGGCCCCTGTTCGAGCAAGGTATAGCGGCCAGCGAGGAGGAACGCGTCCCAGGCGCCCCATTCCATGGCCTCGATCAACACCTCGCGTTCGTTGACCCCGATACCGATGGCCCGCACCGCGCCGCCGCTTCGCAAACTCTCGAGCGCGCGATAGCCGCTGTCGCGCAATGTGTGCATCAGCCGTGGATGAGCCTCGTTGCCGTGCGTTATTGCGCCGATGTCATGCACATAGAGAATGTCGATCCGCGCCAGCCCGAGCCGCTGCAGACTGTCCTCGAACGAGCGCATGATCCCATCGTACGAATAGTCGTAAATCGGCTCGAACGGCATCGGGGGTCTATGTTTCCCGACCTCGGCAGGCATCGGGTGCGGACGGAGCAGACGTCCGACCTTCGTCGACAGCACCCATTCGTCGCGCGGTTCCTCGCGCATCGCATCGCCGACGCAATGCTCGGCCCGGCCAAAACCGTAATAGGGTGCGGTGTCGATATAGCGCACCCCGGCCGCCCAGGCGGCGTGCACGACGGCTTCGGCTTCGCGGCGGCAGACCTCGACGCGACTACCCCCGAGGGTCGCGCAGCCGAGACCCAGCGCCGTGACTTCGAGCGAGGTCCGTCCGATCCTGCGCTTCTCGAAAACCGGCATCGTGCTATCTCCCATTCTCCGCATATATCCCGTGGCGCCGATCATAACCTACGATATGAGGAGCTGCGATTAACCCCCCTCCGTCCGATCTCGACCTTATTATTGTCCGCCTGGAGCGAGGCTCTCCCCGGCGCATCAATGATTGCGCCCGGCTTTGAATTCCCGGTATCTGATATTCAAATCCGTCAGACGATGACGGACATTTATGTCGATGCCGATGCATGTCCGGTGCGCGAGGAGGTTTACCGCGTGGCGGCACGCCTTCGGCTCGAAGTTTACGTCGTCTCCGACGGCTCGCGTCCGATCCGGCCGCCGGCCGCGCCAAATGTCAGCATGGTTTTGGTCGGGGACACCGCGGATGCGGCCGACGACTGGATAGCGGAGCGCATCACCGCCGCGGACGTCTGCGTCACCTCCGATATTCCGTTGGCGTCACGTTGCCTCAAGAGAGGGGCGCGGGTCGTCTCCCCTACCGGCACGCACTGGACGCTAACGAATATCGGCAATGCGCTCGCCGGTCGTGAAATATCTCGGCACCTACGCGAACTAGGAACGAACACCCGCGGGCCAGCCCCGTTTACCAAGCGGGACAGATCCCGGTTTCTCGGCGCGCTCGATACGGCCTTGCAAGCCGCGTTGCGAGAGGCGGTCCGCTGACCGGCGCCGTCACGCTCGGCCCGACCTAGTCAGGGTCTCAAACCGCCGACGCGATCTGTTTCATCCCGGTCTCCGAGGCGCGCACGATCATATCGAGCAGGCGATGGCGAGCGACAGCCGCATCGAACCCGGGTCTGGCGGGTGTGCCGTTGTGGATGCTTTCGGCCAGTCCGAGGTAAAGCTGCGCGACGTTGTACGGAGAACCCCGGGGCACCCGGTCCGGCACCCAGCGGTATTCGCTAGGAACCGGCAGATCGGCGAGTGCGGCGTCCGCGCCCTGCGCTCCTTTCACGGTCAGCTCCTGGCGCTGCATCGAGGTGCGCGATGTGGCGGCGAGTACGAGGTCGCCTGCTTCCCCGTGAATCTCGAACAGGAAGTCGGTCCCGCGCGCCATGCCGCCGCGGATCTGGAACGACACGACCGTTCCATCCCCGATGATGCCATTGACGACGAGCTGGTCGGGCGCGGTCTTCGCGACGATCTCACCGGTTGCTTCGAGCGGGATGTGGTCGCGCTGACTGACGACGAAAGCGGTAAGCTGGCGAAATTCGCCGAGGCAATGGCACAGCGCATCAACCGTGTGGCCGCCGGTAATCGTCAGTAGGTTCGCGCCATTGGCCTGGTCGGCTTGGTAGGCCCGGTCGATCGTGGCTCCCCAGTTCGGCGCGCACGCGATCATCGTCGCCGTCAGAACCCGCCCAACATAGCCCTGAGCGACCAAAGCCTTGACGTAATTGATCGCCGGGGACACTTGGCCCTGGAGTCCGACCGCATGCCGGATCCCACGGCGGTCGGCGGCATCAAGCATCCGTACAGCCTCGGCGGTATCGCGGCCGAGCGGCCACTCGCAATAGACGTGCTTTCCGGCCTCGATCGCGGCCATGACCGGCCGGTAATGATCGGGCACCTTCACGCTGACCGTGACCAGATCGACCTCGGGGTGTTGCGCCAGCTTTTCGGGATCGGAGAACGCCATCGGAATCCGGAAATGCCTGGCCGCGGCCGCGGCCGACTCTTGCCGGGTCGTGCAGACCGCGATGATCTCAAATTCCGGAAGGGCTTGCAGAGCAGGAATATGCGCGATCGAGGCAAATCCACGGTTCGGATTGACCCCGACGATGCCCACGCGGATCTTGCCGTTCGTCGCCATGAGGTTTCCTCCCTGAATCCCCGAGTGCCCGCCCAGCATCCGGATTGGACGATCCGGCGTAACGGGCTCGCGGGTCAAGTGCGCCGAACCGACATTTGGCGTCGGTCCGGCGAATTGCGCCACGCCTTACGCCTGCTCTTGGACTAGGCTGTTGGCGGCGTCCATTCGTTCCGTCAGGCCAGCCGGAGGCGAGAGATGACCCTGCCTGCAGCAAGCCGCTTTCAGTTTACCGCCGATACGGATATCTGCCGGATCTTGAACGGAATGTGGCAGGTTTCCGGCGCCCATGGCGCCATCGACCCGGCGCGGGCCGTCGAAGAGATGTTCACCTATCACGATGCCGGATTCACCAGCTGGGACCTCGCCGATCATTACGGCCCGGCCGAGGACTTGATCGGCGAGTTCCGGCGCCGGTTTGGTACAAGACGCGGAGCCGAGCGGCTGGCGGAGATCCAGGCGTTCACCAAATGGGTGCCTTATCCCGGCCGGATGATAAGGCGGGCCGTCGAGGACGCGGTCGGCGTCTCGCGGCGCCGAATGGGTGTCGACTGTCTCGACCTGCTCCAGTTCCATTGGTGGGACTACGCTGACGCGGGCTACCTCGACGCGCTCAAGCATCTTGCCGATTTGCGTGACGAAGGCCAAATTCGCCACCTCGCCTTGACCAATTTCGACACCGAGCGGCTGCGCGTCATCGCGGATCACGGCATCGGCTTCGTCTCGAACCAGGTGCAGTACTCGCTGGTCGATCGCCGGCCCGAAGCGCGCATGGCGCCGTTCTGTCACGATCACGGGATTACATTTCTGGCCTATGGCGCCTTGCTCGGTGGGCTGCTGTCGGAGAAATATCTGAGCCGCGCCGAGCCGCAGCGGTCCGAGCTCAACACCGCCTCCCTGCAGAAATACAAGAACATGATCGACGCCTGGGGCGGCTGGACCTTGTTTCAGGAACTCCTCGCGGTGCTGAAGGACATCGCCGACAAGCACCGGGTGGGCGTCGCCAATGTCGGCGTCCGCTATGTCCTCGATCGTCCATCAGTCGCCGGCGTGATCGTCGGCGCCCGGCTCGGCGTCGCGCAGCATCTGGCTGACAATACGCGTGTCTTCGGCTTTGCGCTCGACGACAGCGATCTGGCGCTAATCGAGGCGGTTCTCGCCAAATCGCGCGACTTG
Organism: uncultured Alphaproteobacteria bacterium; assembly: GCA_963785565.1. Lineage (GTDB taxonomy): Bacteria > Pseudomonadota > Alphaproteobacteria > ATCC43930 > CGMCC-115725 > AP-15. The sequence continues at coordinate 25,965 of CAWAVV010000024.1, forward strand.
ATGACGGTGATCGGCGATTGCGGCGACGAATACCGCTAGCTCATGGAAGCCGGTGGCCTCGATCGAATAGGGGCAGGGATGAGGTGAACGTCACCCCGTTCGAGCAACCCGGCATTCGCGGCTTTCTGCATCGGCCGGGGCGCACGGGCGGGCGCGGATTGGTGCTGACCCACGGCGCCGGCGGCAATTGCCGCTCGCCGTTATTGATTGCGGCCGCCGAAGCCTTTTGCTCCGAGGGCGTATCGGTGTTGCGCTGCGACCTGCCGTTTCGCCAGCGGCGGGCGACGGGGCCGCCGTCTCCGTCGACGGCCGCCGCGGATCGCGAGGGCCTGCGCCGCGCCGTCGAGGCGATGCGCGGCCTCGTGCCGGGGCAGATATTTCTCGGCGGGCAGTCCTATGGCGGACGCCAAGCGACGATGCTGGCCGCGGACCAACCCGAGATAGCGTTGGCGCTGCTGTTGTTTTCCTATCCGCTGCATCCGCCCGGCAAGCCGGACCGACCACGGACCGAGCACTTTCCCAGGCTGTGCGTGCCGGCGGTATTCGTGCATGGCGCCAGCGACCCGTTCGGCTCGATCGAGGCGTTGCGCTCGGCGGTTTCGCTGATCCCGATGCCTACCGAGATCATCTCAATCGCTGGTGCCGGTCATGATCTGAAGCGCGGGCGTTTCGAATTCGGGCCGGTGGTCGCCGCGCTGATGGTGCAGGCAGCGCCTTGAAGACCGGGCCCTCAGGCCTTCCGTCGCCGCTCGGTCTCGGCCGGCGCGGCCGGGGCTTCCGCCCTGGCTTTACGGCGTTTCGCGGCAACCGGCGCCGCCGGCTGAGCCTCGGGCTCGGCCTTCGCGCCCCGCCCGCCTGATACCGGCAGCAACAGCGGCGGCTGCCGCCGGTCGGCGGTCGGCCGCGGCCGTTTGGCCGATGATGCTACGGCGGCCCTTTGCGGGGCGGAGGCCTCCTCGCGGGCGAGGCTGCGCTTCAGCGCGTCCATCAAATTGACCACCTTGGGTGGCTCTTCGATCGACCGCGACGATGCCGCCACCTCCCCCTTCAGCTTGCTGTCGACCAATGCGCGCAACGCATCCTGATAGCGGTCGTGAAATGCAGCCGGCTCGAACGTGCCGGATTTGCGCTCGATGATGGTTTCGGCGAGGGCCACCAGATCAGGGTCGATCTGCCCTTCCTGTTTGCCGGCAAATTCCGCCGGGCGAACCTCGTCGCTGCTGCGCAGCTGCGACATCAACAGTCCTTCGCCGCGCGGCTCGACCAGGACCGGACGCTCGCGGCCCGACATCGTGATGCGGCCGAGCCCGACCTTGTTGGTGTGCGCCATTGCCTCGCCGATCACCCGGAAGGTTTCGGCCGCGAGCTCGCCCTCAGGATAGACGTAATAGGGGGCATCGAGATACAGCGGATCGACCTCGTCGCGGCTGACGAAGCGGTCGAGATCGATGATCTTCGACGACTCGACCTGTAGTTCCTTCAACTCGTCGTCATCGATCGTGACGTAGCGGTCGCGATCGTATTCGTAACCTTTGACGATCTGGTCGCGGTCGACTTCTTCGCCGGTCTTGGAGTTGACAAGACGCTGCGAAAGCCGGTTTCCGGTCTTTGAATTGAGCTGATTGAGCCTGATCCGCTTGGCTTCGGTCGTCGCCGGGGTCAGATAGACCGGACAGGTGACGAGAGAAAGACGCAAAAACCCGCTCCAACTCGCGCGCGGCATGCCGAACTCCTATATTGCCGCCCTAGAATGCACATTATGTGGCGCTCCGCAACGTCGCGGCCAGCGTCAACCAAACGTCAACGCTTCCACCGATCGATCGCAGCCATGGCGCTCACCGAGTACAGACGGAAACGTGATTTCGCGAAGACGCCCGAGCCGGCAGGCGTCGCGGCGCGCAAGACCGCGGCCCGGCCATTGTCGTTTGTGATCCAGAAGCATGCCGCGCGCCGGCTGCATTACGATTTCCGGCTCGAGCTCGACGGTGTGCTGAAGAGCTGGGCGGTGCCGAAGGGCCCGAGCCTCGATCCTGCCGAAAAGCGCCTGGCGGTCCATGTCGAAGATCACCCACTCGAATATGGCGGGTTCGAAGGCGTCATTCCCGAGAGGCAATACGGCGCCGGGACCGCGCTGATCTGGGATCGCGGGACTTGGATGCCGCTCGATCCCGACCCGGAAGCGGCCTATGCGAAGGGCAATCTCAAATTCGCGCTCGACGGCGAGAAATTGCACGGTAAGTGGGCGTTGGTGCGGATGGGCGGAAAACATGCCGGCCGGCACAACGAGAACTGGCTCTTGATCAAGGAGCGCGACGCAGCGGCGATGCCGCAGAGCGGCGATGCGATTGTTGCCGACAACCCGCGCAGTGTCGCCACCGGCCGTGCGCTTGAAGAGATCGCGGCCGATCGCGACCGGGTCTGGGGACCGAACGGCGAAGAACCGGGGCCCACGGCGGCCGGCCCGAAGCCGCAAGCCCGCCTCGCGCGCGTTCCCGGCGCCAAAAAGGGGCGGATGGCAGGCGATCCCAAGCCGCAACTGGCAACCGCGGTCGATCAGGCGCCGGACGGGCTCCAGTGGTTTCACGAGATCAAATATGACGGCTACCGGCTGCTCGCCCGAGTTCGCAACCAGCAGGCGCAACTGTTGACCCGTAACACGCTCGATTGGACGGAGAAGTTTCCGGCGCTCGCCGAGGGGCTCGCCAAGCTGCCGGTTGCCGCCGCGCTGATCGACGGCGAGATCGTCCATCTCGAACCGGGCGGCACGACCGATTTCGGCCATCTGCAGGACGCGATCTCCAATGAAGATACCGACCGGCTGGTCTTCTACGCGTTCGACCTGCTCCACCTCGACGGCTACGACCTGACCGGGGCTGCGCTCGAAGACCGCAAAGCGCTGTTGGCCGAACTGGTTCCGCCCCACTCCACCGGCATGCTGCGCTACAGCGATCATCAGGTCGGCCGCGGTCCCGAGTTTTTCCGCCATGCCTGCGGCTACGGTCTGGAAGGCATCGTCTCCAAGCGCCGCGACCGGCCCTACCGGCCGGGACGCAGCAACGATTGGGTCAAGGTCAAATGCGCCAACCGCGACGAGTTCATCGTAATCGGCTTCACCGATCCCGCCGGCGGGCGGCAGGGCCTGGGCGCCCTGTTGCTCGGCTATTATGACCAGCGGGGGGGCCTGCGATATGCCGGCCGGGTCGGCACCGGCTTCGGCGACGCCCAACTGGCGGCGCTCAGGGCGCGGCTCGAACCGCTCGAGCGCACCAACGCCCAGGTCGCGGCATTGCCCAAGGGCGCCTCGCTCAAGGGGGTGCATTGGACCGAACCCGCGCTGGTCGCCGAGGTGCGCTATGGCAACTGGACGGCCGGCAAGGTATTGCGGCACGCGACGTTCCTCGGGCTGCGCGAGGACAAAAGCGCGGCCGAGATTGTGCGCGACACCGATATGCCGGCGCCGACCGTCCCCGCAGCGGCGGCAAAGCCGATGACAGCGCGGCGCGCCGCCCGCGACGGCAGCACCGAATTCGAAGGGGTGAGGCTAAGCAATCCCGATCGCGTCCTCTATCCGGAAGAGGCCATCACCAAGCTCGATCTGGCGCGCTATTACGCTGAAATCGCTGACTGGGCATTGCCGCAGCTGGCGCACCGGCCGTTGAGCGTGGTGCGCTGCCCGACCGGCCTCGGCGGCGAGACTTTCTTCCAGAAGCACGCCGGCGCCGGCACGCCCAAGGCGATTGTGCCGGTAAAGATCGATGGCGAGACTCACCTCGCGATCAAAGATTTGGCCGGGCTGATCTCGCTGGTCCAGATCGGCGTGCTCGAAATCCACCCCTGGGGCTCGACCGTCGACAATGTCGAGCAGCCCGACCGGATCACTTTTGATCTCGACCCGGATACCGGCCTGCCCTGGTCGCAGGTTACCGCCGCCGCGCTCGAAATCCGTGACGCGCTCGAGGGCTTCGGGCTGCGGAGTTTCGCCAAGACCACCGGCGGCAAGGGATTGCACGTTGTCGTGCCGCTGATCCCGGAACTCGGGTGGAATGTGGTCAAGAGCCTTACCAAGGCCGTGGCCGATTACATCGCGGCGCAACACCCGCTACGCTATACGACCAACCAGTCGAAGCGGGCGCGGCGAGGCCGGATCTACATCGATTATCTTCGCAATGCGCGAGGCGCCACCGCGATCGGCGCCTATTCCACCCGCGCGCGGCCGGGCGCGCCAATCGCAACCCCGCTGTTCTGGCGCGAGGTCGAGGAGGGGGTCCGGCCCGAAGGCTTTACCGTCGCGACCGTTCCCCTTCGCCTCACCGCACTGAAGTCGGACCCCTGGGCCGAGATCGGCACGGTTCGGCAAACGATCACTCCGGCGGTGCGGCGGAAGCTCGGCTTGTGAGCCCGGCTTTGCCCACAGGTTGCTGCTACGCGCCGACCCAGCTCAGGTAATCCCTGGTCAGCGCCGCGACCGCCGCGTCGTAAAGGCGCTTTCCCGCTTCCGGGGTCGCCAGCGCCGAGTTGGAGCCGATGCGGCCGTCCGGAAAGTTGCGGCGATAGTCCGCCGCGTCGGAGAAGTCGCCGCGCGGCGCGATCACCGGGTCGAGCGGCGCCGATTTGATCGCCTCGGGATAGGCAAACTGGGTGACCGCCACCTCACTCGGCGTCGCGTGGCTGCCTTCGGCATCGCCGTAAAGTTCCTTGGCGATCCGCCCGACGCCTTCGCCCTGCCACCAGTTTCTGAGCCGGCACTTGACCGGCGCGACGCTCCCCGCCGGCGACAAGCTGCGGGTCGCGTAGATCTCGGAAAACGCGGCGGCAACGGTGGCGATGTTCCCGCCATGCCCGTTGATGAAGTAAAAGCTGTCAAAGCCGTGTCCGGCCAAGGATTCGACCATGTCCCGCAGCACTGCGATCAGGGTGCTCGGCCGCAAGGTGATCGAACCGGGGAAACCCAGATGGTGCTGCGCCATGCCAACCCCGATTGTCGGCCCGACCAGCGCAGGCGCCGCCTCGCCGACGCCGCGGGCAATGACCTCGGCGCAGATCGCATCGGTGCCGATCACCCCGACCGGGCCATGCTGCTCGGTCGAACCGATCGGCAGGATGATCGCGTGGCTCGTCCGGAGATAGGCCTCGACTTCCGGCCAGGTCTGCAAGTGCAACTGCATTCGTCCGCCTCCTCAGAACAGGTTTTCTCGATCGTCTTGGCCGGGCTCGACCCGGCCATCCACGTCTTTCTTCGGCTCGGGGAAGACGATCTCGAAGACGTGGATGCCCGGAACAAGTCCGGGCAAGACGATCGAGAAGATCCCGACGAAATGCCCAATACCGCCTAATCCGGTCCTGCCGCCCCGCTGCGCTCGCGCGGACCGGCAAAAGCGGTGACGACCCCGTGTAAGGTGCGCAATTCCTGCTCGGTGCAATGCGCGCGCTGAAACAGGCTGCGCAGATTGCGCACCATGCTCGGCCGGCTTTCGCGGTTGCGCAGAAAGCCGTTCCGTATCAGCTCCTCTTCGAGGTGCTCGAAAAAATTCAGCAGCTCTTCCTTGGTCGCCGGGCGGCTGAGCCCGATGTGAAGCTTCTCGGGCGCGGCCTCGGCATTAGCGGTGAACCATTCGTAACCGACGATCATTACTGCCTGGGCTAGGTTCAGCGACGAAAAGCCGGGGTTGAGCGGCACCGTCAGCACCGTGTCGGCGAGCGTTATATCGTCGTTCAGGAGCCCGGTGCGCTCGGGCCCGAACAACACGCCGCAGGCTTCGCCGGCCGCCAGCCGGGCGCGCATCTCGCCCGCCGCATGACGCGGCGTGACCTCGCGCCGGACCATGCCGCGGTCGCGCGCGGTTGCCGCATAGACATGGACGAGATCGGCAATCGCGGCCGGTATGCTCGGATAGAGCCGCGCCCGATCAAGCACGACATCAGCGCCGCTCGCCGCGGCGATCGCCCTGTCCGAGGGCCAGCCGTCGCGGGGCCGCACCAGCCGCAGATCGTCGAGCGCACAATTCATCATCGCCCGCGCCGCGGTGCCGATATTCTCGCCGAGCTGCGGCTCGACCAGGATGATCGCCGGCCCGCCGGTCACTGCTCGGCGTCGATGATCGGTCCCGGCCATGGTCAATCCTTGCGCCACCAGGTCGTGGCGCCGTCCGGCCTGTCTTCGAGCAGTATGCCCTCGGCCGCGAGTGTGGCGCGGATGCGATCGGCTTCGGCGAAGCGGCGCTGGCGGCGCGCCGCCGCCCGCAGCGCGATCTGCTCCTCGATCCGCGTGGCATCGGCCTGGGCGCTGCCGCGCAGCCAGTCGAATGGGTTGTGTTCGAGCAAGCCCATCAGCCGGCCGCCTCGCTCGAGAGCCCGCTGCAAAGCCGAGCGCTCGGCATCTGAACTCGTCCTGTTGATCGCGCCGGTCAACTCGTACAGCCGGGCCAGCGCGAGCGGCGTGTTCAGGTCGTCGTCAAGCGCATCCTGCACCGGCTGGAATGCCGCATCGGCTTCGCCGAACCGCTCGAACACTGAATCCCACGACAGGGTCAGCGCCCGGTAGAAGCGATCGAGGCTCTGCCGCGCCTGGTGTAATTTCTGATCGGTCCAATCGAGCGGGTCGCGGTAATGGCTGCCGAGCAAGGCAAGGCGGATGACCTCGCCCGGCGCTTCGCCCAGCGCGTCGCGCACGGTGATGAAATTGCCTTCGGACTTCGCCATCTTGGCGCCGCCGACGGTCAGCATGCCGTTATGCATCCAATAGCGCGCGAAGGGATGTCCGTCATGGGCGCACACACTCTGTGCGATCTCGTTCTCGTGGTGCGGAAAGATCAGATCGAGACCGCCGCCGTGAATGTCAAACGTCTCGCCGAGTTCGGTCTCGCTCATCGCCGAGCATTCGATATGCCAGCCGGGCCGGCCGCGGCCCCACGGGCTGTCCCAGCCCGGCTGGTCGGCGGCGGAGGGCTTCCACAGCACGAAATCGCCGGGATCCTCTTTGTAGGGAGCGATTTCGACGCGGGCGCCCGCGATCATGTCGGCCCGGCTACGCCGCGACAGCGCGCCGTATTCGGCGTAGGAGCCGACACGGAACAGCGCGTGACCCTCGGCCGCATAAGCATGGCCTGAGGCGATCAACCGCTCGATCATGGTGATCATCTGTGGGATGTACTGGGTCGCGCGCGGCTCGATGTCGGGCGACAGATTGCCGAGCGCCGCCATGTCCTCGTGGAAGATCGCGGAGGTGCGGCGGGTCAGCGCGTCGATCGGCTCGCCGCTCTCGCGGGCCGCGGCGATGATCTTGTCCTCGACATCGGTGATGTTGCGGACATAGCGCACGTGCCGGGCCCCGTAAGCATGGCGCAGCACCCGGTACAGCAGATCGAACGCCACCACCGCGCGGGCATTGCCCAGATGGGCGAAGTCGTAGACCGTCGGCCCGCAGACATACATGCGGACGTTATTCGGATCGAGCGGTTCGAACGCCTCCTTGCGGCGCGTCAGGGAATTATAGAGAGTGAGCGGCATGACGATCCGGGTATCAGATTGTGAGCAAGCGGTCCATGCGTTCGACGGTCCCGAGCCCGCTCGGCGACACGTCACGGCCCATGATGTCGATCGGGCGCGGCTGCAAGAGGTCGTCGAAAAGCTCAAGGTGCTGCGCAAGCGCACGAGGCTCGGCGGCCTGCCCTGGAAGGAACTCCGTGACGAGGGCAGGCCGTAGACGCGCCGTCATATAACGGGCGTCTGCTCGGGATAAGGTGTCGTCGCCGCCGAGGAGGAAGGGATGAAGTT
>CAWAVV010000025.1:0-14405 GCA_963785565.1 uncultured Alphaproteobacteria bacterium
TCAGCACCACAGTCGCTCGCTGGCGATGCGCGCGCCTTCGGCGAGGGCGGCGAGTTTGGCCCACACCACCGAGGGGGCGACCGCGTTATCGATGAAGGCGAAGGTGGCAAAGCCGCAATCGGCTCCGGCGATCACCCGCTCGCGGCCGACGAGATCGGCGTAGTTCGCGATCCGCTGGGCGATCAGCCGCGGATGCTCGACGAAATTGGTCGTCGAGTCGATCACCCCGGGGATCAGCACCTTGCCGTCGGGGATCTTGACGCCGCGCAGATCCTCCCATTCATGGGCGTGGCGCGGGTTGGCGGCCTCGAACGACAGCCCCTGCGGGCGCGCCTGCATCGCTACGTCGATGATCTTGGCAAGCGGTATGTCGTGGGTGTGCGGCCCCTCGTAATTACCCCAGCACAGATGCATGCGCATCGCCTCAGGAGGGATATTTGCGGTCGCATGGTTCAGCGCGGCGATATTGCGCTCGGCGATGCGCAGGAATTCGTCGTCGGAAAGGTGCTGATACTGGTTGTGCCGGGCCGATCCGAGATCGGGCGCGTCGATCTGCAGGATCAGGCCGGCATGGTGGATCGCCTCGTATTCTTCCTTCAGCGCGTCGGCGAGCGCTTCGACATAGGCGTCTTCGTCCCGGTAGTAGCGGTCCGGGACGAATTTGGTCAGCACACCGGGCGACGCCGCGTTCATGAACGCCTCGATCGGCTTTGCCGCGGCGCAGGCTTCGGCGAGGTTTGCCAGATCCACGGCGAGCGGCCGGCGATCCTCGTAGGCGACCGGGCCGATGCAGCACGGCACCGCCTCGCGGCTGAACCACGAAGTGCCGCCGCGCTTCTGGTTCAGCCGCTGGTGAAAGTCAGGGTGGTCAAGCAGGTCGCGATGGGCCGCGGTTTGCGGCGGCTGGTCGTTGTCGCCGCCGCGGAAGGCACCGATCCCCGACAGCCGGTGGCGGACGTAGAAGGTGTACGAGATCTTGCCAAGCTCGCCGTCGCATACGCTGTCGATCCCGGCCGCGACCTGCTTGCGCACGATTTCGTGGACCGAGGCGGCAAGACAGCCATCGAACGCTGCCTGCTCGACCGGCCGCCCGGTTTCGCGCGCCTCGAGGAACTCGAGCAGATCGGGCGGGCGCGGCAGGCTGCCGACATGGGTCGTCAGGATGCGATCGACGCTGCGTTTCATATTGCCGGAACCTCTCGAAGCCCACTGTCACTCGGCGCCTGCCGGGTGGTAAGCGTGCAACGCCATCGAGCGCGAGCGCAAGGGGCGCAGCACGAACAGCGCGAGCCCGACGACCACGAAATTCATGATCGCGGTGACCGCGAAGACCATATGCCAGCTCCCGGTCGCGGCCTGGATCAAATTCGCCAGCGGAACGAGAAACGCCGAGACCCCCTTGGCGGTGTAGAGCAGACTTAGATTTGTCGTCGCATATTTCGGGCCGAAGCTGTCGGTGCAGGTGGATGGGAACAAGCTGAAGATCTCGCCCCAGGTCAGAAAGATCAGCCCGGCAAAGATAACGAAGGCCCAGGGTGCGGTGCCGAGCGCGCCCAACAGCCAATAGCTGATCCCGCCGAGGCCGAAGGCGAGCGCCATCGTGTATTCGCGCCCGATATGGTCGGAGATCCAGCCGAACAGCGGCCGGGCGGCGCCGTTTGCGACGTTGTCGACGAGCAACGCCACGGTCAGGGTCGTGCCGCCGAGCAGCAGCACTGTGTTGGCGACGTTGAAATCTCGGGCGATCAGTGCGATTTGTGCCGTCGCCATCAGCCCGCTCGCCGAAACCAGGATGAACATCACGTAGAGCACCCAGAACACCGGTGTGGCTAACATCGCCTGTGGTGAATAGCTGTCGGTGGTTTGGATCACCTTGGGCGGCGCGGTCGCCGGCATCTCCCCCGGCAGCGGCCCGCGCATCAGCCACGCCAGCACAAAGACGACCGCGCCCTGCACCAGCCCGAACCAGAAAAACGCCGCCGCATAGCCATGTCCGGCGATGACCGCGCGGATCGGGATAACGGTCAGCGCGGCGCCCGCGCCAAAGCCCGCTGCGGTCAGCCCGACGGCGAGCCCTCGGCGGTCCGGGAACCACTTGACCGCATTGCCGATGCAGGTTGCGTAGACGGCGCCGGCGCCGATCCCGGACAAAGCCGCCCCCAAATAGAGTGTCGGCAGCGTGCCAGCGCCCGAGTTGACGATCCACCCGATCCCGACCAAGATTCCGCCAAAGGCGACCATCAGCCGCGGTCCGTTCTTTGGGCCGACGCGGTCGACGATCCACCCTTGGATCGGCGTCAGCCAGGTTTCGAGCGCGACGAAAATGCTGAAGGCGATTTGGATGTCGGCGACAGCCCAGCCATGGGCGATGTTCATCGGGTGGACGAACAAGGTCCAGCCATATTGCAGGTTGGCGATCATCACCATGCAGACGATGCCGATGATCAGCTGGAGCCCACGGTTCGCTGCCGGTATGGCCGCCGGTCGGCCCGCCGATGATGCGCTTTCCATGGGTAATCCTCCCTCGGACAGTTTGGGCCTTCCGCGGCAGCGCCTGCGCAGACGCGCTGCCGCTTAACCTTCCTTAACGGCAAATGAATTAAGGATTCCGAGTGTGCCGGTCAACCGCGATCCGCGGCGGCAGCCGGCCTCTTGCCGGATGAAACTAGGCGGCGCATGCTCCGGTGCGGAAAGAATCAGCCGGGGGATCCGATGAAGACGAGCCAAGACCGCATCCTGACGACCCATGTCGGCAGCCTGCCGCGCCCGCCGGAGCTGCGGCAAATGTTGGTGCGCAAGGATCAGGGCGAAGCCTATGACAAGGAAATGCTCGACCGTCTGGCGCGCCAAGCGGTCGTCGACATTGTCCGCCGCCAGGTTGCGGTCGGCGTCGACATCGTCAATGACGGGGAGATGTCGAAGCCCGGCTACTCGACCTATATCGCCGACCGTCTCTCGGGCTTTGCCGGGCACGAGCCGGCCAAGCCGCGGCTCGATACCCGCGATCACCCGAACTTCCTCGCCGCCTACGAGCGGATGACCGGGGCCACCACCGCGCGCCGCGCAGTGTGCGTCGGCCCGATTGCGTGGCGCGACCGCGAGCCGCTCGCCCAGGATCTCGCCAATTTGCGCGCGGCGCTCGATCAGGTTTCGGTCGTCGAGGGGTTCATGACCGCCGCCTCGCCCGGGCTCGTGCCGGTGTTTCAGACCAATTCCTATTATCCGACCCACGAAGCCTATGTCGAAGCCATCGCCGCGGCGATGCAGGAGGAATACGAGGCGATCGTCAATGCCGGGTTTGTTTTGCAACTCGACTGCCCAGACCTGGCGATGGCGCATCACACCAGCTTCCAGGACCTTGACGAAACCGATTTCCTCAAGCGCGCGGCATTCCACGTCGAGGTGCTGAACCATGCCTTGCGCAACGTGCCGGCAGACCGCGCACGCATCCATATCTGCTGGGGCAATTACGAGGGCCCGCACGACCACGACATCCCGTTCGCCAAGGTCGCGCCGATCCTGGTCAAGTCGAAGCCGCAGGCGTTGGTCGTCGAGGCCGCCAACCCGCGCCACGCGCATGAATGGACCGTTTGGCAGGACACCAAACTGGCCGACGACAAGATCCTGATCCCCGGCGTGCTCGATACCTCGACAAATTACGTCGAGCATCCCGAATTGGTCGCCGAACGCATCTGCCGCTTTGCCGACATCGTCGGCCGTGAGCGGGTCATCGCCGGCACCGATTGCGGGTTCGGCACTTTCGCCGGCTATGGCAAGCTCGACCCCGACATCTCGTTCAAAAAGCTCGCCGCCATGAGCGAGGGCGCCGCAATCGCCTCGAAGCGGCTGTGGGCTTGATGACCGCGAAATTGCGCCAACTGCTCGCAAGCCGTGCCGAGGTCTAAACACCGAGGTAGCGGTGCAGGATTTCCGGCTGGCTGCGCGCGGCCTGGGAAGTCATCTCCTCGACGACGTGGCCGTTGTTGAGGATGTAGATTCGGTCGGCAAGGCTCAGCGCGGCCGAGACGTTCTGCTCGACCAGTAGAATGGTCTGCCCGGACGCGGCGAGCGCGCGGCAGGTGGCGAGGAGATCGCGCACGATGATCGGCGCCAGCCCTTCGAACGGCTCGTCGAGCAGCACGATCTTCGGCTCGCGGACTAACGCGCGAGCGATCGCCAGCATCTGCTGCTCGCCGCCCGAGAGGTCGGTGCCGCGGCTGCGCCGGCGCTCGCGCAGGCGCGGAAAGGTCTCCCAGAGACGCTCCAACGGCCAGCGCGATTTGGCCGTGAGCCCGGCCAGCACCAGGTTTTCCTCGACCGTCAGGCTGCCAAAGATGCGGCGCTCCTCCGGCACCAATTGCAGGCCCAGAGCGGCAACGGCGTGCGACGGTAGTTCCTGGATCGGCGCGCCGCCGAGCAAGATCCGGCCGGAGCGCGGGCGAACCCAGCCGATCAGGCTTTTCAGGGTTGTGCTCTTGCCCGCTCCATTGCGGCCGAGCAGCGCCACCACTTCACCCTGCTCGACGCGCAACGACACGTCGAACAGAATGTGGCTGTCGCCGTAATAGCTGTTGATGCGCTCGACCTCGAGCAGCGCGCTCACGCCGCCGCGACCCCGCCGAGATAGGCTTCCTGCACCAGGCTGTTGCGCTGGATCTCGGTCGGCGTGCCCTCAGCGAGCAGCGCGCCTTCGTGCAGCACGGTGATGCGCTCGGCCAGCTCGAACACGGCGTCCATGTCGTGCTCGACAACGACCAGTGTGCGGCCGCGCCGGAGGTTTTTCAGCAATTGCACCGTCTCCTCCCGCTCTTGCGGGCTCATGCCGGCGAGCGGCTCGTCGAGCAGCAGCAGCGACGGCGAGGCGGCCAGCGCCAGCCCGATCTCCAGCCGCCGCTTCTCGCCGTAAGCGAGTGCCGCGACCGGCACATCGGCGCGCACGCTCAGCCCGACCAGCGCCAAGGTGCTCTCCACCTGCATGTCGAGCCCGCGGACGCGGTCGATCCGACGGAGCAGGTCGAGGCGGAAGGTCCCGCGCCGCTCGGCGAGCGCCGCAATCATCACGTTCTCGCGGACGCTCAGCCGCGCGAAAAGCTGGTTGACCTGGTAGCTCTTGGTCAGCCCCAGCTGGCACACCGCGGCGACATCCATGCCGGTGATGTCGCGCCCGTGGTAGATGATGCGGCCGGAACTCGGCGGCAGCTCGCAGGTCAGCATCTTGAAAAACGTGCTCTTGCCCGCGCCGTTGGGGCCGATGATGGCGCGCAGCTCTCCCGGCTCGACGGCAAAATCGATGTTGCGGTTGGCAACCAGTCCGCCAAACGACTTGGTCAGGCCCCGCGCTTCCAGCGCCGGGCCGGAGAAAGCCGTATCCTGGCGGCGGCGCGGCACGCCGATGCTGGCCAGCGGCGGGGCGGCGCCGGGGGGCGCCCGCGCCTCGACGGGCGCCGACGGGAGCGAGGGTGCCGCGAGGCGCCCGACCAGATCCTGCAGGCCGCCGATCAGGCCGCGGCGCAAGAAGCAGACCAGCAAAACGAACACCAAGCCCAGCACCAGCCTCCAGGCGCTGCCAAGCCCGACCACCGCTTGCAGGAAGTCGCGCAGATAGAGCCATACCGCGGCGCCCAACAGCGGGCCGAACAAGGTGCCGACGCCGCCGATCGCGGTCTGCATCACCAATTGGCCGGAGGTATCGAAGGTGAAGGCATCGGGCGGCATAAAGCCCTGCAGCACGCCGAGCAGGCCGCCGGCGAAGCCGGCATAAGCCGCGGCAACGACGAACGCGGTCAGCTTGTAGAGGCCGACCGCATGGCCGACCGCGCGCGCCCGCAGTGGATTGTCGCGGACGGCGGCGAGGATAGCGCCGACCGGCGAGCGCACGATGCGCAGCGCGATCACGATGCCGACAAAGTAACAGGCGGCAAGAAAGCCGTACATCGACCAGCCGGTGCCGATTTGGTAAACGAACCCGCCCAGCTCGAACCTCGGTGTCGGGACGCCGGGCAGTCCGTTCTCTCCGCCGGTCCAGGCGGAGAGCGGCCCGTTCTCGACGAAGAAGAACGTCTCGGCGATTGCGACGGTGATCATCGCAAAATAGATGCCGGTGCGGCGCAGCGCGATCGCGCCGACCGCGATCCCCGCCAGCGCGGCGCCGATGGTGCCGATCAACAGCGCCGCCAGCACGCTCGACATCAGATTGCAGGTCAAGAGGTAGGCGGCGATGAAGCCGCCGGTGCCGTAGAACGCCGACTGGCCGAACGACAAGAGACCGGTGTAGCCGAACACGATATCGAAGCCGACGCCGAACAGGCCCCAGACCAGGATCTGATTGACCGTGCCGGGCGCGAAGCCGAGATAGGGCAGCACGAAGGGCCCGGCGATCAGGCCGAGCGCCGTCAGCGCCTCGGTCAGCAACAGGCGGCGGCGCGGCATCAAAACGTCACGCTCAGGCGCGGCCCCGGATACCGAGCAGGCCCTGAGGCCGCAGCAACAGCACCAAGGTCATCACCACGAACAGCATGACCTCCGAGTAGCTCGGGTCCACCATCGAGGTCAGGCTGAGGATTTCCCCGGCGATCAGCCCGCCGAGGATCGCCCCCGGAAACGAGCCCACCCCGCCGATGACGACGACGACAAAGGTCTGCACCAGGATCAACTCGCCCATGTCGGGGGTCAACGACACCACCGGCGCGTTGACGATCCCGGCAAACCCGGCGGCCATCGCGCCGATCCCGAACACCAGCATGAACACGCGGTAGACATTGATGCCGAGCATGCCGACCATCGCGGAATCCTCGATCCCCGCCCGCACGATGATGCCGAGCCGCGTGCGGTAGAGGACGACGTAGAGCACCGCGAGCGCGGCCGCAGCGATCGCGAGCGCGACGATGCGATAGGTCGGATAGATCAGGAAACCGAGCGGCGTCACGCCGGCGGCCCAGGACGGCGGCGGAACGGTCAGCGACAGGCTGCCGAAGCCAAGCCGCACCGCCTCGACGACGACGATGCCGATCCCGAAGGTGACCAGGATCTGATCCTCCGGCGGGCGGCTGTAGAAGCGGCGGATGACGACCAGCTCCATGACCCCGCCGACCGCCCCGAGGAACAGAGCGCCGGCGATCGCGGCGATGACGAAGGATCCGGTCGCCTCGAACGCGACATAGCCGGCATAGCCGCCGAGCATGAACATTGCGCCATGCGCGAGGTTCAAGACCCCGAGCGTGCCGTAGATAATGGTAAGCCCTGAAGCGATCAGCGCCAGCAAGGCGCCCGACGCCAGCCCGTTGAACAGTTGCGAGACGAAATTAGGCCAGGTGATCATGCGGATCGGCGGGCCCGACCAAAGCGGCACAAGGCGCCGGCAACCTTGGCACGCTGATGGCCAATTCCGCCCGGATGCCCGCGCGCAACAAGTCGTAGGACACCCGAAACGTCACGAGTCTCCCGCCTTGGGCATGCCCGGGCCGGTCCGCGCCGCGCGGCTCACGTATAAGAGCCGAGCTGGCAGCCGAAGGCGTCCGGAGCCTGCATCAGGCCTTCGCCCGGCACGATCTCGGTCACTTCCCAGAAATCCTCCGGGTTCTTCATCGCTCCGGGCGACTTGCCGCGAACGATGATGACCGGCCGCACCAGCTGATGATCGGCGGCGCGGAAATAAACCTCGCCCACGGTCAACTCGTTGTGATTGCCGGCCTCGTACGCCTTGATCACATCGGGCGGATAGAAGCTGCCGGCGCGCTCGCAAGCGTCTGCCCACAGGGCGAGCTGCATGTACGCGTTTTCGGCGCCCCACTCGGGCCGGTAGTTGTATTTCTTCTGGAATGTGTCGACGAACATCTTGGCCACGGGAAATTTGTCTTCGAGCGTCCACCAGAAATCGGTGGCGGCATAAACCCCGTCCATGACCTTGGCCCCGACCTCTTTCGACAGGAAGGGTATCTGGTAGGGAATCACCAGTTTCATCTTGTTGAAGATGCCGAATTGCTCTGCCTGCTGGATCGACAGGACGGCGTCATGGCCCCAATTGACATTGAGCAGGTAGTCGGCGCCGGAATTGCCGACATTGAGGAGGTAGGAGCTGTAATCGGGCGCCCCGAGGGGTGCAACCTGGTTGGTCGCCGTGGTCCAACCGCCGTTCTTGGCGAGATACTGCTCCATCGACTTCTGCACGGTGTGGCCATAGGTATAGTCCGGCGTCAGGTATGCCGCTTTCTTGTTCTTGCCATAGGCCTTGAGCAGCACGGGGCCGATCGCGGCGGCGGCTGTCTGGCCGTAAAAGCACTGACGGAAGCCGTAACGGACGCAGTCCTTGCCGGTGGTGTCGTTGGAGCCGGAGATCCCGGTGACGTAGAGCACCTTTTCGCGCTGCGCCAATTTGTTGAGCGCCACCGCCACCGCGCTCGAGGTCGAACCGGTCATCAAAATGGCCTTGTTCTCGCTGATGAAGCGCGATTGCTCCTGCACTGCCGTGTTCGGCTTGGCCTCGGAATCGGCGACCCCGTACTTGACCTCCTTGCCGAGCACGCCCTTGGTGGTTTTCGGAGAGATCGCTTTGATCAGCGGGTCACCGCCGTTGATGTGCTCGATCGCGAGCAGGTACCCCTTCAACTCGTCTTCGCCCTGCACCGCGTAAGTGCCGGTGCGCGGCACGGTAATGCCGATGAAGACCGAGGAACCGGAGGATCCTGCGGGCCAGGTGCCAAGCGGTGGCTGATCGGCGGCGCGGGCAGGGCCGAGCAGCGCCGTACCCGCCAAGAGCCCGCCGCCGGCCTTCAACAACGCGCGCCGGGTCGGCTTGACAGAATCGTAAAGATCCATGACGTCTCCCTCTCCATCGGGATGGTTATCGACGGGTTCTCGTTCCCCCGATCGAACGGCGCCGTTGGTTTCGCCGGATGGCGCTCTCCCGCCGAGCGACATGGCGAGGCGCTCGCGCACACCCCTCGGCGAAAGCGCGGCGCGAACCTAGCCGCGCGATCCCCCGTTGGCAAGGGCGCGATGCCGGGGTGGCAGGCGGAAATCGCTTTGTACTGAATTAACTAAGGCGAGCGAGGGGTCGTGCCCACGCTGTGTCGAATGGTCCCGTTTGAACGACCGGAGCGCGGAGTCGCAGCGCCTACTCCGCCGCCATCGCCGGACGCTCGCCGAGATGGTGGAGGCAGCGGTCGATCCACAGCTTGGTCAGTTTTTCCTGGGCGCCGTTTTGCGACAGGCGGCGGCGCAGTGCGGGGAAATCGACCTGGTCCATCTCCTGATCCTGATTGAAGCAGGAAAACACCACCGTCTCGGTCCCGGTGACCGGATCGCGATGGCGCTGCAGGCACTGCGCGCAGATCTCTTTCATCATGCACTGCATCGGCGAGTTGATCGAGGCGATGGCCCGATGCTCCGGCCGGAAATAAGGCGCCAGTCCCTGATGGCGCGCCTCGGCGACCGCGTTCATCATACCGTCGGAGCCGATTGCGATGATCCGGTCGACCGCGGCCAACGGGATCTCGACCGAGCCGAGAGCCCCGGACCCATAGGCCGTGATCGCCTCGACGATGTTGCCGACAAAGGCCCGATCCTGCGGCCGGTCGGCGGTGAAGCCAGGCGACTCGTCGCAGCACCACACGACACAATCGGCGGCCCGCTCGATGTCCTCAACCTTGTAACGGTCCTCGATCGTCTTGTAGCCGGCGAAGTAGAGGACGCGTGAGCCCTGCGCCCGGAATGCCGCGGCGATCGAAAACAACACGGCGTTGCCGAGCCCGCCGCCGACCAGTAATACGGTCTCGCCTGACGGGGTTTCGGTCGGAGTCCCGGTCGGCCCCATCAGGATCACCGGCTCGCCCGGCTTCAACAAGGCGCACAAATCGGACGAGCCGCCCATTTCGAGCACAATCGTCGACAGCAGCCCTTGTTCCAAATCGACAGCCGCACCGGTCAAGGCCAGCCCCTCCATCGCCAACGTCGTACCGTCGACCCGCGGCGCCAGGGTTTCGTAATTCTGCAGCCGGTAGAATTGGCCGGGCTTGAAGGCGCGCGCCGCCATCGGCGCCCGGACCACGATTTCGACGATCTTTGGCGTCAATCGGATGACCTCGCGCACCCGTGCACGTAACTCGTCGTCGAGCCGCGCCCGCAGTTCTTCGGGCGACGGCGACGAGGGCGTGAGCCGCGCCAGCATGCGGCTGACCACCGGGTAGCCCAGGGTGGCGCCGCCCATCGCCTTGACCACATTTCCCGAAAAGCTGGGGTGGAGGTCGCCGAAAAAGCTGACCGCGCGGCCGTCCTCGCGCAAATGTGTCAGCACCTGCACTGCCGCAGGTTTCGCCACCCGCTCCGGCGCTACCGGGTTGCCATCCTCGTCGAGAGCGCGGAAATAGCGCCCGTCGAGGGTGAAATTCGCCGGGTCCTCACGGCCAAGCACCGTGTTCGGCTGGGTCCCGGCGGCGACCAGGATCGTGCGCGCCGGCAACTCCACCTCCTCAGGCGGCTGATCGGGCTGAGCCCCCGGCCGGGTCAGACGCAATGCGGCCGCTTGTCCGTATTCATCGATTTCGACTGCAACCGGGGTCAGCAATTCGGCAAAGCGAATGCCCTCCTCCATCGCTTTTGCCACCTCCTCATGGTTGAGGGTGTAGCTCGGCGCGTCGATCAGGCGGCGGCGATAGGCGATCGTCACCCCGCCCCAGCTATCGATCAGTGCAGCGAGATGGGGCACGCGGCCGTCACATCGGGCCACTTCGCGCTCCGCGCGGATCGCCCGGCCATGGGCGATGAACTCGGCCGCGGCTTGGCACTCGGCCGCGTGCCATTCCGCACGCACCGCTTCCTCGCCGCGCTCGGCGACCAGGGTCTCGTAGCGCGACAGGAATTTCTCGACCTGGACCGGGTAATAAGCCAGCGACTCGGTCGCGGTGTCGATCGCGGTCAGCCCGCCGCCGATCACGACGACCGGCAGCCGCACGCTGAGATTGGCGATGCTGCTGGTCTTGGCCGCCCCGGTCAGCTGCAACGCCATCAGGAAATCCGAGGCTTGCCTGACCCCCGGCGCCAGATTGTTCGGCATCGGGATCACCGTCGGCCGGCCGGCGCCGGCGCATAGCGCCACATGGTCGAAACCCAGCGCGAAGGCGCCGTCGATCGTGATCGTGCCGCCAAAGCGTACGCCGCCATACATCGCGAACTGGCCGCGGCGCTCGAGCAGCAGGCGCACGATCTTCAGGAAATTCTTGTCCCAGCGCACGGTGATGCCGTATTCGGCGACCCCGCCAAAGCCGGCCATGACCCGGTCGTCGAGGCTGTCGACGAGGCTTGCGACATCGCGGATCGGGCGGAGCGGATGGCGGCTGCCATCCGGCATCACGCCGGAGATGTCGGCCGGCAACGGCTCGATCTTGAGCCCGTCGACCGCCGCGACGAAATGGCCGTCGTTGATCAGGTGGTGGGCGAGGGTGAAGCCGGCCGGGCCAAGCCCGACGATCAGCACCTTGTAGCCGCTCGCCGGCTTCGGCAACGGCCGCCTGATATTGAGCGGGTTCCACCGGGTCAGCAGCGAGTAGATCTCGAACCCCCAAGGCAGACCGAGCACGTCCTTGAGGGTGCGGGTCTCGATCTGCGGAATGTCGACCGGCTCCTGGCGCTGATAGATGCACGCCTTCATGCAGTCATTGCAGATGCGGTGCCCGGTTGCGGCGCAGATCGGGTTGTCGACGGCGACGATGGCTAGCGCGCCGAGGCTGTTGCCGCGCGCCTTGACCAGGTTCATCTCGGAAATCTTTTCTTCGAGCGGGCAGCCGGCGAGGGTGACCCCGAACACGCTCTTTTTGAACGCCCCGTCTTTCTCACGCAGGCCCTTGGCGCAGCTGTCCTTCCCCTGGTTGTGGCACCAGATGCAGTAATTCGCCTGGTCGAGCGCGCCGATCAGATCGGTGCCGCGATCGGTCAGCGTAAAGCCCTCGCGGCTGCGCCATTCGTCCTTCGGCAGCCGCAGCATCGTGACCCCGTCGCGCTCGATGGTCTCGACCGCGACCAGATGCTGCATGTCGAGCCGGTGCGGCACTTTGAACAGCACACCGCGCCGGTGCTTTTTGCGGCCTTCCGGCGATAAGGTGGCCCAGGCGGCATAGCGCTGCGCAACATCGAGCGCCGCGGCATTGCCGGCTTCGTCGTCGAGCCACGCCGTGACCTGCTCGGCGTAACGCCGCTCCCATGCCGCAATGCTGTCGACCGGACCGCCGATCAACGCATCCAGCTCCTTGGAGAGGTTCGGGCCGTCGAGTGCGGCGGCATCCGCTTCCTTCACTCCCTTGACCGCTCGGCGTTGAACGAAGAGCCGTTTTACCGAATAGAGCGGCGCCAACTCGTGATGGCGCGCCTGCAATGCCCGCACCTCGGCCGCGATGCTGAACAGCCCGCCAAGGAAATCCTCGACATGCGGCGCCAGATCGATAACGAGGTCCGATTCGGCCGCATGCCCGAGCCCGTCCGGATCGCGCCGCGCCGTAATCAGCCGCCCATGCAACCCGGCATCGACTTCCGCGAGATGGCCGACAAACGCCCGATCGACCCGAACCAGACCGCCCCGGTCATAGAGATCGGCGAAACAGAGGCCATGCGCGAGAACGAGATCGGTCATACCGGTTAGTTAGGGGAGGGAGCACCGGGAAACCAGCCGGTAAATCGCCGGGACCGGGTTGCGTCGTCTTCAAGGCTGCACCACAGATGGATGGAGCTCGCCCCACCGGATGAAAGATTGTCGGGTCGGCTTACTCACCCAAGTGTTGCAGCCGGTTGATACCTGGCTGATTGCGCAAGTGTCTGCCTCCGCATAGGGTGCCGGCTCGATCGACTGCGACGGAGCGCCGCCGATGCCCGAACCGCTTCCTGCGATCAGCCTTGTTGCCGTGCCGGGTCGCCGGCGGCGGACGCTCGACATCGCGCGCGAGATCGAGCGGCGTGGTTTCTCGGGCATCTATATGCCGAGCCGCTGGGGCAACATGGCGCAATGCACGGGCCTGGCATTCGCTACCGAACGGATCGCGTTCGGCACCGCGATCGCGCCGATCTATGCGCAGACGGCCGAAGAATTCGCGGCGGGCGCGGCCTATATCCACGAGGTCTCGGGCGGGCGCTTTCGCTTTGGCATCGGCGTCGCCCACGGCCCGACGCACCAGCGGCTCGGCATCACCGTCGGAAAGCCGTTGGGCAATACCCGCTCCTTTGTCGACAAGCTCAAATCCTATGACGGCATCGGCGCATTGCCGCCCATTGTGCTCGCCGCATTGCGCAAGCGGATGGTGGCGCTCGCCGCCGAGATCGCCCAGGGCGTGCTGTTCGCCAACGCCAGCCTGTCGCACATGACGCAATCGCTGGCCGTCGTTCCCTCGGCCAAGCGGGCCGACCCGAATTTCTTGGTCGGCAACATGCTGCCGGTGTGCGTTTCGGACGACGAGGGCGCGGCGATGGCGTTGCATCGTCACCGGCTGATCCGCTATACGATGTTGCCGAACTACCGCAATTATTGGAAGGAAGCCGGCTACATCGACGAGATGGCGGCGATCGAAACAGCAATCGCCGAAAACCGCCGCGACGACATCCCGAAATACCTGCCCGACCGCTGGATCGCCGACAACACCCTTTATGGACCGGCCGGGAAAGTGCGCGACCAGCTCGCCGCTTGGTACGCTGCCGGCGTCAACACCCCGGTGCTCGTCCCCAACTCGGTCAACGGCAACCAGCTGACCGCCCTCGACGAGATCTTCTCGGCGTTCCCCAGCTGATTGCATCACTCAACAGTCCGCCTCGAAGCAAATGCATTAAATATCCGGCCGGCAAAGCCTCGCAGGGAGACAACGGACATGGCGACGCTTCCCTACACGGGTAAGGAGTTTCTCGACAGTCTCGACGACGGCAGGGAGGTGTGGATCTACGGCGAGCGCATAAAAAAAATTACCGAGCATCCGGCCTTTCGCAATACCGTGCGGATGATCGCGCGGCTTTACGACGCGCTGCATCGCGACCACGCCGAGAAGAAGAATATCCTGACCTGCCCGACCGAATGGGGCGGATTTACTCACAAATATTTCGTGGCGCCGCATTCGGCCGAGGATCAGGTTGCGGCTCGCGACGCGATCGCCGCGTGGTCGCGGCTGACTTATGGTTGGCTCGGCCGCTCACCCGATTACAAGGCGGCGTTTCTCGCGACACTGGGCGCCAACGCGGAGTTCTACGAGCCGCACCAGGAGAATGCGCGCCGCTGGTACCGCTTCAGCCAGCAGCGGGTGCCGTTCGTCAACCACGCGATCGTGCAGCCGCCGGTCGACCGCAACATGGCTCCCGGCGCCCCAGGCGGCCCGACCGACGTCTACGCGCACGTAACCAAGGAGACCGACGCCGGCATCCGCGTTACCGGCGCCAAGGTC
>CAWAVV010000026.1:0-83236 GCA_963785565.1 uncultured Alphaproteobacteria bacterium
AGATGGCTGCGGCCGAGCTCGGGTTCGCAGCCCATCTCGCGCTGGATGCGCATGGCTTCCAGCACAGCGGTTTCGGCGGCGGTGGTGCTGCCCGGCTCCAGAATCGCCAACGCCCGGGCCAATACCCGATGGGCGAGCGCATTGGCCAGCCGGTCGTGCGTGCGTTCGGCGAGCCGGATCGCCTGGCGGCAAAGCGGTTCGGCCGCTCCCGCGTCACCCTGGGCCAGCAAGGTCCTTGCCAGCAAGCCCTGGCCCCAGGCGAGCAACGTCGTCGTCCCGAGCTCTTTGGCCAGGGCGATGCTCGATTCGAGCAATTCGCGCGCTTTCGCGGGATCGCCGGCCATCGTGTACGCGTGGCCCTCATAGAACTGCACGAGGTAGATGCGGAACCGGTCGCCGACGCTCTCGGCGAGCCGACGCGCCTCCTCGCAATCGGCGATCGCCGCCGCGGCTGATCCTTGATGGCAATGCGCCACCGCCCGGTAATTATAGGCCGCCGCCTCGACGAATGGGTTCTTCAGCTGTTGCGAGAGGTGAACGCCGTGATCGGCATAGGCGAGCGCCCGCTCGAACTCGCCCAGCGCGCCAAAGGTTACGCCGGCGTACCCGGCTGCGGTGGCTTCTTCGGTCGGGTTGCCGAGATTGCGCATCTGTTCGACGCTGCGCGCCAACAGCCGGCCGGCGCGGGCATATTCCCCGGTCAGATAATAGCGCCGTCCCATCAGATTGACCGGTGGGCCGGCCAAGGCCTCATCGTCCAATCGATCGGCGATCGCCAGGCTCTGCTCGGCATAATCGGTCGCGCTGTCGAACATGCCGCGGACATAGGCGAGCCGGCCGAGCCAGTAGAGCACGCTCGCCAGGCGCGGCTCGTCGCCGAGCGCGTCGGCCAAGACGCGCGCCTCGCCGAGGTTGCGCTCGTCGGCTTCCAGCGCCTCCCGCGTCGTCCCGACGCTGGCGCGCTTGAGCGCCGCATCGATCTGGGCGCGCTGCAGCTCCGGCGAGGGCGGCAAGGATTTCGCCAGGTCGAGGGCCTGGTCGTAATGGGACGAAGCGTCGGCGTTGGCGTAGAGACGGGCGGCCTGGTCGCCGGCCAGAAGGGCGTACCTGACGGCCTTTTCCTGCTGGTCGCTCTGGGAATAATGATGCGCGAGAATGGCGGCCTGGCCCTCGCGCCCGAGCTGCTCCATGCAGCGCCCGATCATGCCGTGCAGCGCCTGCCGCCGCGGCCCCAGCAGGCTGCGATACGCGACCCCGCGGATGACGGCGTGCTTGAAGCGATATTCGAGATGCGGCAGCAGGCGGGTTTGGTGGATCAGCTCGACATGCTTCAAGATCTCGAGGTGGCCGGGCACCACTGCGGGAGCATCGGACGCCGCGGTCAGCAAGGGCAAGTCGAACTCGCGGCCGATGATGGCGGCGATCTGCACGTTCTGCTTGACGGCCTCGCCAAGGGCATCGATGCGCGCCTGGATAATCCCCTGGATGGTCGAGGGAAATTCGACTTCGGCCGCGCTCGCCAATTGCAGCCGGGCAGGTTGATGGATCACGAAATTTCGTTCGACCAGGGCGCGGGTGATTTCCTCGATGAATAACGGGTTGCCGTCCGCTCTTTCGGCGATAAAGCGCAGCAGATCCTCGGCCACACCGGGGCCGAGGAGCCCCGTCGCCATTCGCTCCATCTCGTCGTCGGCGAGCCGGTCGAGCGTGATTTGCGCAAGGACCGGCAGGTCCGCCCAGCGCAGCTGATAGCCCGGCCGGTGTGTCGTCAACATCAGGACCGGCAGTTCAGGCAGACTGCCGGTCAGAAAGGCGATGAAATCCTCGGTGCTCTGGTCCCGCCAGTGCAGGTTCTCAAACACCAGCACCAGCGGGCGCTGGCGCGCGACGGCGGCGAGGACACCGGCGATGGCCTTCTGGGTTCGTTCCCTCTTATCCTTCGGTTCCAGACCGCGCAGCGCCCCGTCGTCGCCGGACAAGCCGAAAAGCGGCTCGAGGAAGGGCAGAGCCTCGGTCAGAAGCGGGTCCAGCTCCACCACGCCCGCCCGCAATTTTTCTCCCGCCTGATGCGGGTTGTCGCCCTCCTCGATGCGAAAGACGATGCGCAGCACCTCGATGATCGGACCGAAAGGGAGGGTCAGCCCGCGCGCGCGGCAATGTCCTTCGAGCCAGCTCACGCGATCCTGCCCGAGAGATTGCCGGAATTCATACAACAGGCGCGATTTGCCGAGCCCGGGCTCTCCGACGAGGGCGATGGCCTGGCCGTGACCCGCTTCGGCGCGAGTGAGCCGTTCGTGCAACTGCCCTAGCTCACCGCCGCGGCCGACGAGCGTCGTCAGCCCCCGCTCGACCCGCATCTCCAACTGGTTGCGCCAGGGCGCACGACCGATAACCTTGTAGACGACCACCGGCTCGCGCTGGCCTCTAACTTCGACCGGACCGAGCCGTTCCGCCCGCACTTCGCCGGCGACCGCCTGGTAGGCATCCTCGGTGATCACGATAGTCCCGGGTTCGGCCAAGGATTGCATCCGCGAGGCCAGGTGCACGACATTGCTGTTGGCGGTGTAGTCCATCCGCAGATCGTCGCCGATACGGCCGACAACGACCGATCCGGTGTTCAAACCAATGCGCAGCTGCACCGCCACCCCGTGCTCGCGCTGGATCTCGGCGTTGTAGCCGCGGATCGTCTCTTGGATCGTCAGCGCCGCGTGCACGGCCCGCGCGGCGTGGTCCTCGAGCGCGATCGGGGCGCCGAACAGCGCCATTATTCCGTCGCCGAGATAGCTGTTGACCGTCCCCTCGTAGCGGTGCACCGCGTCCGCGGCCAGCTTCAGCACCCGGTCCATCAGCAGATGCAGGTTTTCTGCGTCGAGTTCTTGCGCCAGGGCCGAGGAGTTGGCCACATCGGCAAACAGCACGGTGACGAGTTTGCGCTCGCCCTCGAGCGCGCTGCGCGTCGTTAGTATCTTTTCCGCCAGATACCGCGGCGTATAGGTCTGCTGCGCCCGCGACTCGTCAAAGCTCTTCGTGTCTTGCCCGGCGACACCCGGGCGGCCGAGAAGGGCGGCGCCGCATTCGTCGCAGAACTTCGCCAGGGGCCGGTTGACGCGGCCGCACGCCTCGCAGCAGATCGGCAGAGCCGCGCCGCACTCTTCGCAAAAGCGCGCCTCTTCCCGACTCTCGTGCTTGCACTCGAGGCACTGCACGCTCGGCTCCTCCCGTGACCACAGCGTTCGGAATCGGCGAGCGCCGAGGCCGACGAGATTATAGATGGACTCCGTCAGGTTTCGTTAAGTTTTTGACCTTTTCCCCCGACCCGTAAGGATCAAGCGATGCGACCGGTTTCGACAGCGGAACGAGCGCCTTGCCTGCGCAGCGGCTCCTGGGTCGGCTCAGCCATTCGCAGGCGGCTGGGCTGCCGTCGTTTTCGGCACATAATAGATTGCCGCCGGCATCGCCATATCCGTCGGCGTGCGCGTCAAAAAATCGTCCGAATCGTCAAGCCGCGGACGCTTGTCGACGCGACCCGAGACGTGCTGATGGATTGTCATCGCGCCCACCGCCGGCTACGATCGCGACCTCTCCGCGACGAGGACCGAACGCAATGCGCACGAGCTTCACCGTCGACGACATGACCATTCATCGGATCGTCGAGCAGGAGGCGGGGTTCACGCCGATCCTGGAATTCCTGCCCAGCCTGAGCCGTGAATTGCTGGACGAGAACCGATCTTGGCTACAACCCGCGGCACTCGACCAAGCCGATATGGCCGTCCTCTGCTTCCAATCTTATGTCGTCAAGACGCCACACCATACGATCCTGGTGGATGCCTGTATCGGCAACGACAAGTCGTTTCCGCACCGCCCGACCTGGCACCGCAAGAACGACAGCAACTGGATGCAGGCGCTGAACGCCGCCGGCGTGACCGTCGACGACGTCGACTTTGTCATGTGCACGCACCTGCACGGTGATCATGTCGGCTGGAACACGCGGCGGGAGAATGGCCGCTGGGTGCCCACTTTCCCGAATGCCAAATACCTGTTCTCGAAAAAGGAATATGAATATTGGGACGCCGTTCACCGCGATACCCCGCTGGATCCGATGACCGATAGCGTGCTGCCGATCATCGACGCCAAAAAGGCCGAGCTGGTGACCAGCGACCACGCCCTCAACGACCACATCAGGCTGATGCCGACCCCCGGCCACACCCCCGACCATTTCGCGGTCCGCGCCGGGCGGCGCGAGGACGTCGCGGTGTTTACCGGCGATTTGATCCATTCGCCGATCCAGGCGCGCTATCCCGACCTGGTGATGCGCGTCGATTACGATCAGAAACAGGCCTCGGCGACGCGACGCGCATTCTTCGAGCGCTACTGCGACACCAGCACGCTGTGCTGCACGATGCACTTCCCGTCGCCCTCGGTCGGCCACATAAAGCGCTGGGGTAACGGCTTCCGTCACCAGCCGGTCAGCAGCTGACGCCGCTCAAAAATCCGCCCTTATATCCGGGCGGACGCAATACCGTCCGAGCGGCGGGGTGAATACGCGGCGCTATGATTTGTCAGGTGGCGAAGAACAGGTTGGTGGCGGTGAAGGTGGGGTGGCCGGTAAGAGTGGCGACGAGCTCACGCGAGCTGCCGGTCGTGTTGCCCTGGGCGTCGTAATAAAGGGTGCCGACAGTCGTGTTGTAGGCAAAACGCTCGACCGCATTGTCGAAGGTGCCGTTGGTCTGGGTCGAGAACAAACTCGCTGGCAGCGGCTTTGGCGTCGACGTCGCCCCGCTCAGACCGAGGGCGAAGCCGGAATTGCTGAACGCGATCTCGTTGGTGGTCGAGGCGGCGAAGTCGGCGATCGTGTTCGTGTCCGGTGCCGTGGTCGAGCCGGACGTCGTGAACTCGAACACATTGGCTCCGGCTCCGCCGGTCATGACCGCGTTCTGGCCAGCAATCAAGAGGTCGGCGCCGGCGCCGCCCTTGATGACCGCCTTATCGGCGGCCGCCACCCCAGCTTCGCTGATCGTGTTGCCGCTGTTGCCGCCGTTGACCGTGATCGCGCTGTTGGTCACCCCGGTGAAGTTGGCGTTAGCCAGGGTCAGGCTGTTGGCCCCGCCATTGGCCAGGTCGTAAACCTCGACCCCGCTGACCCCGCCGGCATTGACCGTGCCGGCGGTGGTCATCAGCAGAGGATCGTGTTGCCGCTGTTGCCGCCGTTGACCCTGATCGCGCTGTTGGTCACCCCGATGAAGTTGGCGTTAGCCAGGGTCAGGCTGTTGGCCCCGCCATTGGCCAGGTCGTAAACCTCGACCCCGCTGACCCCGCCGGCATTGACCGTGCCGGCGGTGGTCATCAGCAGAGTGTCGGTGCCAGCCCCGCCCGCGACCGTGTCGGTCGCCGCTAGGTTGGCGGCTGAAAACTCGAAGATGTCGTTGCCCGCCCCGCCGGTGAAGTCGTCGGTTCCGGGTCCACCGACCGCGATCACCCGGTTGGCCCCGGTCAGCCGCGAGGCGTCGATCGTGTTGCCGCTGTTGCCGCCGTTGACCGTGATCGCGCTGTTGGTCACCCCGGTGAAGTTGGCGTTAGTCAGGGTCAGGCTGTTGGCCCCGCCATTGGCCAGGTCGTAAACCTCGACCCCGCTGACCCCGCCGGCATTGACCGTGCCGGCGGTGGTCATCAGCAGATAGTTGGTGCCAGCCCCGCCCGCGACCGTGTCGGTCGCCGCTAGGTTGGCGGCTGAAAACTCGAAGATGTCGTTGCCCGCCCCGCCGGTGAAGTCGTCGGTTCCGGGTCCACCGACCGCGATCACCCGGTTGGCCCCGGTCAGCCGCGAGGCGTCGATCGTGTTGCCGCTGTTGCCGCCGTTGACCGTGATCGCGCTGTTGGTCACCCCGGTGAAGTTGGCGTTAGCCAGGGTCAGGCTGTTGGCCCCGCCATTGGCCAGGTCGTAAACCTCGACCCCGCTGACCCCGCCGGCATTGACCGTGCCGGCGGTGGTCATCAGCAGATAGTTGGTGCCAGCCCCGCCCGCGACCGTGTCGGTCGCCGCTAGGTTGGCGGCTGAAAACTCGAAGATGTCGTTGCCCGCCCCGCCGGTGAAGTTGTCGGTTCCGGGTCCACCGACCGCGATCACCCGGTTGGCCCCGGTCAGCCGCGAGGCGTCGATCGTGTTGCCGCTGTTGCCGCCGTTGACCGTGATCGCGCTGTTGGTCACCCCGACAAAGTTGGCGTCGGCCAGGGTCAGGCTGTTGGCCCCGCTGTTGGCCAGGTCGTAGATCTCGACCCCGCTGACCCCGGCGGCCATCACCGTGCCGGCGGTGGTCATCAGCAGATAGTTGGTGCCAGCCCCGCCCGCGACCGTGTCGGTCGCCGCTAGGTTGACGGCTGAAAACTCGAAGATGTCGTTGCCCGCCCCGCCGGTGAAGTTGTCAGCGCCAGCGGTGCCGATAAAGACCACCGCGTTGGGCGTGGCGCTGTTGATCGTTACGCTCTGCGTCGGCGAAGCTGGGCTCTTGTTGGCAGCGACATCGACCTCACTCGTGGTGAGGCTGTGCGCGCCGACTGCGAGCGGGCTCGTCGTGGTGATCGACCAGCTGCCACCCGCCGCCACAGTCGCGGTGCCAACCGCCGTCGTGCCGTCATAGAGGGTAACGGTGTCGCCGGCCTCGCCCTTGCCGGCGACCGTAAACGTGTCGCCCTTGGCCCCGTCATCCGCCGCCACCGCAAAGCTCAGCCCCGACGGCGGCACCATAAGCCGAATGTCGGTGCCACCATCGCCGTCGTTGCTACGAACAAAAAAATCGCCTGTATAGCTTCCCGATAATTGCTGTGTATAGGTCTGGCTGCCCTCAGATACAGTGAGCACGTCGGTCGTCGAATCTAGTGCAGCTGATCCGCCGCTGACGTAGGGAAGATACGCCACGTCGATCGTACCGCCGCCGCGCAGAGTCGTACTCGTGGCAGTGCCACCAGAGGACACGACTTCATAGCCACCGCTATTCACCGTGGTGCCCGTAGCCGTGCCCCCTGAGTACACGCCCTGCTGGCCACCGCTGCTGACGACCGTGCCAATAGCCGTGCCGCCGGAGAAAACGACTTCGTCGCTGGAATCCTTCACCATGGTTCCGCTGACCGTACCATCAACTTCATCGAATCCGCCGCTTTCCACCGTAGTGAAGCTGGCGCTGCCACCAGAGTTAATGCTCATTTGGGCACCGTAGGCGCCAAGGCCATTCACCGTGGTGCTGATGGCTGTCCCGCCATATTGAACGTCCAACTGACCGTCGGCATGCACCGTCGTCCCGCTGGCCACTCCATAGTCTGATTCGGCGCCGCCGCTGTTTACCGTGGTGCTGATGCTTGTGCCGCCAGGTTGAACCTGCTCTTCGCCGAAGATGGCGGAGGCGGACCCGTAGAAGCCGTATAACGTGGTATTGATGGCGGTACCGCCGGCGGAGACAAGCTCTCCGCCACCGCTGTTGACTGTGGTGCTGATGGTCGTGCCGCCGGACGCGATCTCGACGCCACCGCTGTCGACCGTCGTGCCGCTCGCCGTGCCGGCAGACAAAATCTCCTGCGTGCCGCCGCTGGACACTGTCGTCCCATAGGCCGTGCCTCCGCTTTCGACGATCTGGGTGTCGCCGCTCTCGACGATCGTACCGCTCGCAACGCCGTAGACGTGTTGGGTGGCGCTGCCGTCGAGCACGGTGCCGCTCGCTGTGCCGCCGGCGAGGATGGTCTGCGACCCGCCATTCTCGATGGTCGCACTGACGTCCGTCCCGCTGGACCACACGGCCTCGCTGCCGCCACTGCTGATGACGGTGGCGCTCGCCGTGCCACCCGAAAAGACGATCTCGCTGCCGCCATTACTGATGACGGTGCCGGTTGCCTCACCGCCAGAGCCAATCTCTAGGACTCCGCTTTGGGTGACCGTGAGATTGAAGTATGCCTGCCCCGCAGAAACAGTGAAGGTACTAGACGATATTGTCGTAGGACTGGAAGATAATGATGAAGCCCAGCCAGAGATAGTCGCATTGTCGATATCTGTGAGTTGCACGTCAATAACCGGTCCCTCGGGAACCCCGTTAAAGGTTCCGGCAGATTTGACCTGCGATTGAATTCCCACCGCAGTTGGGGTAATCCCATCGTACGTCCAGAGGGGACCGCCACTCTCGCCTTGGAAGCCCACTAGGCCGTCGATCAGGGTGGCGATCAGGGTGTTAGCGTTTGAACTAACAGCTCCTATGTAATTATATTGTTGGGAGGAGATATTTCCATTTTCTTGAGATGAGAGGTACCCAGTTAGATTTACTGTCCCGGTGAGGTAATTGGATCCCAAATCGAAGAAATTGCCACTGTTGAGACCGCTTACATTAAGGACAGCAAAATCGTATTGAGCTTGAGCCCCCGAAGGGAGGTATGTAGGATTCACCTGCAGCGAGGTTACATTGTATTGTACGCCTCCAGGGGTTGTAACTACGATGTCGCTATCTAACCCAAAGGAATTTTCGACATTGTGAGCTGCAGTTAAAATCTTGTTTGGACCGATGATGAACCCCGTACCCGCACCTGATCCAACTCCGACCTGGCCCGTTTTCGGATTAACCCCAATCAATTTATCGGTGAAGAGAACGACATCATTATAAGGTGAGGCCGTCGGCGGGTCTGGCGAAGCAGTCGTGGAGTATCCTGAAACCGGGTTGGGGCTGAGCTCGACATTTGTGCCGGTTGAAAAGTCTGATGAAAGCTCAAATCCACCCGAAAAGGGTTGCAAGGGATCGAAGTTTAGGGTGTAAGTCTTGCCGCTCTCGACGATTTGGAGAATGTTGTTAGCCTGGGGCGAACTCGGGTTAGTCTCGAAAAAGGTGGCTCCCCCCGCGCTATCGTAGCTGATGTTCGCGAGATCGATCGTATCGCCGACGGCAAACCCGCTGATCGTATTGGTCGGCATCGTCGTGCCGTCGATTTCCAAGGTGCCGCTGGTCCCGGCGGCGAAGTCGATCGAGCCCGAGACGATGGCGCCAGACTGCACATCAAGCAATCCGCCGCTGATTACCGCGTTGCTGGTCGTTCCTCCCGAGGAGACAATCTCCTGGCCACCAATCGTCGTGCTGATGGCCAAGCTGCCAGATGCAACGCCCTGTATGCCGCCGCCGTCGATCGTAGTGCCGCTGGCAGTTCCGCCGTAACCAATAACCTGTGTGCCGCCGCTATTGACCACCGTACCGCTGGCAACTCCGCCGGAAAACACGGTCTCGTCGCCGCCGGTGCTGACTATCGTGCCGTTGGCAACGCCGTAGACGTAGTCGAAGCCGCCGCTGCTGACCACCGTACCGCTGGCAACCCCACCGGAATACTCGTACCAATAGCCGCTGCTGATGACCACTGTGCCGCTGCCGATACCGCCGGAACCGACGACCCCGAAGCCGCCGCTACTGATCAATGTGCCGCCGGTAACGCCGCCGGAAAACACCTCCTCAGCGCCACCGCCGCTGACCACCGTGCCGCTGGCGACGCCGCCGGAAGAAACGAGCTCATAGCCGCCGCTGCTGATCACCGTGCCGCTGGCAACCCCGCCGGAAGAAACTTGCTCAGAGCCGCCGCTGCTGACGATCGTGCCGGTGGTTGTGCCGCCGGCAGAGATAAGGTCGTAGCCGCCATTACTGACGACGAAGCCGGATATCGAGCCGCCCGAAAGGACATTCAGGCCAACGATGGCGCCAGGTTGGAGCGTCACGCCATCGATGAGGTTCGGTGCGGCGGCACTCGTCAGGGTGAGGCCGTTAATGTAGCCGCCGCTCAGCACCGCCCCGCCGGTGACAATACCACCGGACGCGATGTACTCCTTCCCGCCGCTGCTGACCGTCGTGTCGATTGCTGTACCGCCGTAACCAAACGTCGCGGTATCGTCGCTGGCAACCTCCTCGATGCCGCCGCTGCCGACCACCGTGCCGCTGGCCGTGCCGCTATCATAGACCAGCTGGAGGCCGCCGCTGTTGATGATCGTGCCGCTGTTCGTGCCGCTCAAGAGCTCCTGGAGGCCGCCGTTGACGGTCGTGCCGCTGGCGGTGCCGCCGCTATCGACATATTCACCGCCGCCGCTATTGACGATCGTGCCAGTAGTTGTGCCGCCGGCAGAGACAAGGTCGCTGCCGCCGCTACTGGCGATGAAGCCGGATATCGAGCCGCCCGCAAGGACAATCAGACTAACGATGGCGCCAGGCTGGAGCGTCACGCCATCGATGAGGTTCGGTGCGGCGGCACTCGTCAGGGTGAGGCCCTCGATGCTGCCTCCGCTCAGCACCTCCCCGCCGCTGACAACACCGCCGGAGGCGATCCCCTCCCCGCCGCCGCTGCTGACCACCGTGCCCTTGGCAACGCCGCCGGAAAAAACAGTCTCCCAGCCGCCGCTGTTGACCACCGTGCCGCTGGCCACGCCGCCGCTCTCGACATATTGATAGCCGCTGCGGACGACCGTCGCGCCGCTTGCGACGCCGTAAACGAATTGAGTTCCCCCGGCGATCGTAGCGCCGATGTCCGTCGCGCCAAGGAAGATATCTTCTTCGCCGCCGCTGCTGACTACAGAACCATTGGCAACGCCCCCGGATTCGACAAACTCCTCGCCGCCACTGCTGACGACCGTCTCGATGGCAACGCCGCCGGCGTAGACCTCCTCGTCATCGCCGCTGTTGACGACAAACCCGGATACCGAACCCCCTGCATAAATTTCCAGCGAGACATGCGCACCGGCTTGGATCGTCACCCCATCGATGACACTCGCAGTACCACCGATATAGGGGCCAAACGCACTCGTGATAGGAAGAGAAACGAGGCCGCCGCCGCTGACCACCGAGCCACTGGCAATGCCGCCGGAGGCGATCCCCTCCGAGCCACCGCTGCTGATGATCGTGCCGCTGGCAACGCCACCCGAGTCAACAAACTCCGCGCCGCCACTGCTGACCACCGTGCCAATGGTGATTCCGCCGGAGTCGACAACCTCAAAGCCGCCGCTGAGAACGGTGTCGCCGGTATCGGTCTGCCAGGAAGAAACCTGATATGTTTGCCCGCTGCTGACGGTCGTGCTCATCGCGAGCCTCCCTCAGTATCGTTGGCTTTTCGAGCTGTCGGAAAGGCTGGAATCCGACGCAACGCGCCCTTAACCTGCTCCGCGGTGATAAGCCGCGTGCATTCGAACTGTCGCGGCGTGTCTTTGTGGCGCGGGCACCACAGAAAATCCTTGTGGTCGAAACGCACCCTCACGTCGTTCCAGCAGCTGTTGCAGGCGTGATAGTTGATCACCCGATACGGCGTCGCGAATTCGTTTACCGGGTGGGTGAAGCCGCTGATCATCACCACCTTGGTGCCGACCGCCCAAGCGAGCCAGGCGAGCCCGCTCGACAGGCCGATGAAGAAATCCGCGTGTTTCAGCCAGCGCGCCCGCTCGGCCAGCGGCCGGTCGCCGGTTTCGTCCTCGGCGCCGTGTGGAATGTGAGTCCAGACGAGGCCATGGCCGTGCACGGGCTGCTTGTCGATGCAGATGACCCGGTAACCGGACTCTTTCAGAAAGCGGACGATCTCGCGCCAGCCGTTTGGGTTGTTCCAGTATTTGGCCCCCGTCGTGCTCTGCACGGCGATGCACACATAAGGCTCGGCGACCGGCCTTGTGTCGTCGCCTAGGACGACCTTCGGCGGCTCCTCGGTCGGATCGACGCCGAGGATGTAACCGGCGGTGCGGTGCAGGCCGACAAGTCGGAAATCGCAGGGCTGGAATACCCGAGCATCATCGTCGAAGAAGAGGCCGATGCTGTAGGTCGCGTAGTAGCGGTTTGGCTCGACCGCCTCATGCGGGACGAAGGTGATCTCGGGGTAGACGTCGGCAAACAGCGGGATCAGCCATTGCGCCATGGCGCAGGTCAGGCGGCAATCGTGCGCCCGTTGGAACTTCACGGCATACGGAAACCAGCCCAGCGTGTCGCCCAGGGTGCCAACGGGGAATTGCACCAGCACCTCTTTCCCGCGGGACGAATAATCGTGCTGCAACACTGATTTGCCAGCCACCCAGACGTCGATCCGGAAGCGGATGAAATAGCGCTTCGCGCTGTTGACGCGACCGGCCACCATCTCGGTTTCGTAGACGATGTTGCCGGTGTCGAGGTCGCTGAGCCGCACGCGCCACGGTCCGCCCTTTTCGGGCAGCGACACCCGGCAGCCGTCGTTGAAGTCAAACCGGATGCCGCGCTCGGCCAGTTGGGTCGGCTGTTCCGCCGGCGCGGGATACGGGCGCTTCTCCGCCGGCGCCGACACAAGCTGTGCTACCGCCGCCGTCGTCGATCCGCCATGGTCGCCAGCACCCACCTTGCCATCGGTTTCGGAGCCACTCGCCCCATTGCCGTCGACCGCCGTGACGCTTGCTACCGGCGTTGTTTTGACGGCTTCGGAAGGTTCCGAGATGGGCTGACCACCCGTCAAGATGCACCCCCGGATCGCACGAACTCACATCCCCTGATGACCAGCTTCTGAGGTGGCATTGTGCTATGATCCGGCGGCGTCGATGATGGCTTCGGCCGTGGAGCCTGGGGGAGGCCCCCGGTCCAATCGGCCGCCGTGGTCCAATTACCGCTAGGGTCGAGCCAGTGGAGCTCAGCCATGCGATCCTTCCCATCCGGTGCCGGCCGACCGCAAATAAGCGGTTCTTGTTCGAGCGAAGGGGCGGATCTGGCGGTGACGGCGGGCGAAAAAGGGCTTTGCGACGCCAGCTGCCGCAGATCAACTTGGTTATCACCGAACAGCGCGTGCGTATTTTCTAGGCAAACTTACCCTAAAGGACGAAAGACGGGACGGCAAGCTAAATCTAATTTATGGTAAATATCAGCCGGCGGGCGGCCAGGAACGGCGCTGATAGGCGCCGTCCCAAAACAGCCACTCATATTGCGAGGCCCGGGTGAAGGCGGCGAGCATGTGGGTGCGCAATGCCGCTGTCGTGGCGTCGGCGGCGCGGTCGGCGGTGGCCAAGACCTTTTGCACGGCTTCGCCAAAGCGCGGATCGGCGTAGGTGTCGATCCAGGCGCGGTAGGGGTTGTCGGGCGCGGCCCGGCCGGCGATGTCGCAGCCGACATCCCAGTAGATCCAAAAACACGGCAGCAACGCCGCGACCAACACTTCCCACGGATCGTGATAGGCCGTGGCCAACAGAAAGCTGGTATAGGCGAGGCAATCGGGCGCCGGCTCCGCGGTGGCGAGTGCGGCGGGATCGACGCCGAACATACGCAGATAGTGCTCGTGAAGGGCGCGCTCGACCACAACGGCGCCCAACGCCGACTGAGCGAAAGCTTGCAACGTCCCGGTGTCCGGAGCCTTGGCCGCCGCGATTGCGAGCGCGCGCGAGAACTGGCCGAGATAGAGCGCGTCCTGGGTGATGTAATGCTGAAAGCAGTCGCGTCCGAGCGTACCGGCGGCGAGCTCGGCGTTGAACGGGAGCGCGTGGATCGTCTGGCGCAACGGCGTGGTGTGTCGCCGAGCCTCGTCGGAAAAGCGGCTCATATGGGTCCTCTACTGGGTCGCCATCGGCGCCCCAACCCTGAGCCGTGCGGGAGATGAAGTCGAGCTTCGCCGGCGCCCATTGTCCCGATTGCCGCTTTGTGCCTATCCTAGTGCGGCGTTTTGACGCGATACGGTGTGAGAGCAGTACCGATCCATCGGCGCGGAACTTTCGAGCCTCAAGAAACCTATAAATTTGCTTCATGATTCTCCCGGCGGACGAAATCAGGAGGGAACATGTTGGAGCTTCTGGAACAACAAAGGAGGCTGACTACAAACCAGTGGAAGATAATCTCCGCTGCGATACTCGGAGATATGCTCGATTTTTTTGATTTTTTTCTGATCGGCTTCGTGCTCGCCTTCATTGTTGGCGCCTGGCACCTGACCTTTGGGCAGTCGGCGTGGATCCTGCTGTCGGCGGGCATCGGCGCGATCCCCGGCGCCTTCTTCTGGGGCTGGATGGCCGACAAGATCGGCCGGCGCAAGGTGTTCATAGCGACGGCGCTCAACTTCTCGATCGCCACCGGGATCATGGCGCTGACCCCCGATAAGGGCGGCTGGATTTTTCTGAGCGTTTTCCGCTTTTTCGTCGGCGCCGGCGTCGCGGGCCTGGTAGTAGTCGATCTGCCGTTGGTGCAGGAATTCGTCCCCTCGTCAAAACGCGGCTGGATCGGCGGACTGGTGACCAGCACCGTTTCGGTCGGCGGCTTTCTCGGTGCGGCCTCGGGCGCCTATCTCGAACCGCTGATCGGCTGGCGCGGTCTGTTTGCCATCGGCCTGTTACCGGCATTCCTTACCCTTTTGATCCGCGCCTGGGTCCCGGAATCGCCGCGCTGGTTGATCCAGAAGGGGCGGCGCGACGAGGCGCGCCGGTCGATCGCCTGGGCGCTGCAGATCGACCCGGAGGAGATTGAGCTGCCGGAGACACTTCCCGAGACGCCGCGCACGCCGTGGCGCGAGCTGTTCAAATACCCGCGTAGCGTCGTGCTGACCGCTCTCACCGGCCTCTCCCAGACGAGCGGCGTCGGGCTCGCGCTGTGGTCGACGACATTGCTAGTGATGATCGCCAGGATCCGGCCCAACGAGGCGTCGTTTCTGATGATGTGGGTCGGCGTCAGCGCCTTCGTCGGGCGCCTCTTCTGCTCCTTCCTCTCCGACACGATCGGACGGCGCTGGTCGGGGATCCTCGCCTGCCTCGGCGCGGTCGTAACCCTGGTCCTCGCCGGGTATCTGGCGAACGTCTTCATCGGCACGGTGTCGGTCTTTTGGCTGATGTTGATGGCCCACAGCTTCTTCGGCGGCGGATCCTATGCGATCATTGCGCCCTATATGGCGGAGGTATGGCCGATCGGGCTGCGAGCGAGCGGCCTTGGCTTCGGCTATGGCGTCGGCAATTTTGGCAAGATCATCAGCCCGCTCGGGCTGGCGGTGATCGTCGGCACCTCGAACTTCGTCAAGCCGGCCGCTACGGTGGCGGCGATCTTTCCGGCGATGCTCTTCCTCGCCTTCTGGGCCGCGCTGGCGGCGCTCGCATTCCTGTTGATTGGTCTCGAGACAAAGGGCCGCTCGATCGAGGAGATCGACGCCGCGCTGACCGGAGCGCCGCAGGCCAGGGCCACGGCAGCCTAACCGAGCACCAAGCGCCTCAGAGCGCCGCGATAACCGACTACGGTTGGTCGCTTTCGCGGTCAACGTTTGCGCAAAATGACCACGTGGCGACCCTCGGGCGTCAGTGGCGCGGTCAGGCTGAAATCATTGTACCAGCCGACAAACTCGAACCGGCCGCTCAGCTCGACCAGGCAAAGGAACTCCTGCGGGAAGTAGATTTTTACCGGGACCCGCCCCTCGATCGTTGACTTGGCGCCGTGATCGTCGACGGTGAAGGTCAGGGTTTCGTTATAGGTCTGCGCGATCGGGTCGAGTATCTCGGCGCGGTAGCGGGTATGCACCGTGACGCCGCCTCTGCGCCTCGTCCAGCTTCTGCGGTAGTCGTGGAACACGCGAAACCACACGACGCTGTCCAGCAGGTACAGAGCCCCGGGCATCAACAGGTCCGCCATGCGGGCGAGGTGATCGAGTAATTCGCGATTGGAGCTCAAGTAGAGCGAACCGAGCATAACGTAAGCGAGGTCGAACCGACCCAAGCCGAGGTCGAGGGCGCGCATGTCGCCGAGCACGAAGCTGGCCTCGATGCGTTTGCGGCTCGCCCTTTCCCGCGCGAAATCAAGCATTGTCGCGCTCAGATCGAGCCCGCAATAAGCGTAGCCTCGTCGATGCCACTCCTCGAGATGAGGCGCCGTGCCGGCGCCGAGCTCAAAAACCTTGTGAACCTTCGCCTTGGAAAATTTACCGATCGCCGCTTCGAAGAAATCCAGCTCCGCCGCTGGATCGCGCGGCGCCAGGGCTATTTCGTAATAATCGGGGTGTCGGTACGCCTCCATCACTAGTTCAGCAGCGTGGCAGAAGCTGCTAGGCCGTCAAGAGTGACCTCGGTAAAGCGCCATCTGATAAGCCGTCTCGCGCAAGGTTCTCTCAGCTAGACGGTCTTCCGGCTTGCCACCAACCCCTTCTGCTGCGCCATAATATGAGACGTGATAATTCGACGGACTGTCCCGCATGCGCACGCGGCGTATGATTCTCTTGCTTGCGATTTTGCTCGCGACCGCCCTGCCCGGCGGTGCCGTGGAGCCTCAGCTCCAGCAATTTCCCACCTCGCATCTGACAATTGTCAGTGTTACCGGCCCCCACCGCTTCATGGTCGAAATTGCCGAGACGCCGGGGCAAATGGAGCAGGGGCTGATGTTCCGTCGCTCGCTGGCGCCCGACGCCGGCATGCTCTTCGACTTCAAGCAGCCGACCGTTGCCACGATGTGGATGCGCAACACGCTGATCCCACTCGACATGCTGTTCGTCGATCAACGGGGCCTGATCGTCAATATCGCTCAGCGCGCAGTGCCCGAATCCGATCAGACGATCGCCGCTGCCGCGCCGGTGCGCGTAGTGATCGAGCTGAACGGCGGCACCGCCGAGCGGCTCGGCATCCAGTCCGGAGACCGGGTGCTGTACCCGATCTTCGGCAACGCGTCGTGATCGCGATTGCGCGTTACGGTCATGCCGCCGCCGCGGCCTGCCGCGCGCCAAAATTCCGTCTGATGCTTTAGTTTCAGTAGATCAGCTATTTACGAACCGATGATAAGAACGGACTTCATTACACCGCAGAGAGGCGTTTGAAGCCGCGACTTCGGCGTAGAAATACTTTTGATCATTTTAATAAATAATTGAAAAATTTAATGTCGGGTGAACTGGCGCCCCTTCTGAGAGCTTCGATCGATGCAAAACCGTAATTTGACACGTGAAATCCGCAGGCAATTTACGGTACCGTCCGGGCGGAAATGAATCGGCGTCTTCTTCTCTCCATGACCGCCGGCTGGGCCGCGTGGCCTTGGGCGGCGCGTGCGGTGCCGCGACCGCCGGCGCTGCGGCGCTTGAAGCTCGTCAATGCGCATACCGGTGAGACGTTCGACGGAGCCTATCGTGACGACAAGGGACCGATCGCGCGGGTCGTCCAGGAGCTGTGTGTTTTTCTGCGCGATTTTCATTGCGGCGCCGAGACCGAGATGGATGTCGCGGTCATCGATTTTCTGGCCGATGTTCTCGACGCGGTCGGGGAAACCAAGGCGACGATCCTGTCCGCCTATCGAACTCCCGAGACCAATGCGATGCTGGCGCGCACGACATTCGGGGTGGCCGAGAACAGCCAGCATATGTATGGCCGCGCGCTCGACGTGCGTCTCGACGCGAAACTAGCAGAGGCGATGGGAGCGGCCCGAGCGATGCAGCGGGGCGGCGTCGGCTGGTATCCGCATTCGGGCTTTATCCATATCGATACCGGGCCGGTGCGCAACTGGACGCTCGACGAGGGCGGGCTCGGCAATCTCTTGCTGTTCGACGGCGCCGACGGCGTGCCGTTCGACGGGGCGCGACGCCCGCTGTCCGTGACCCAGCGGCTATCCCTGCGGCGTCAGCTGGCCCGAGCCGAGTTCCTCGCGCGCAGCCACTAAGCGCCCGGCGTCATCCGGCGATCGCGACGCCGATCAGCTTGCCGACGCCAAAGGTGACGCCGGCGGCGGCAAGGCCTACGACCAGCTGCCGCACCCCGGAGAACCAGACGCCGCGCCCGGTGAACAGCGAGGTGCCCGCCCCGATCAGCAACAACGCGACACCGCTCGCCGCCAGGCTGGCGGCAAGCGCCGGCATCCCCGCCAACACAAAATATGGGGCCACCGGAAAGATCGCGCCCACGGTGAACAGCATGAATGATGTAGCTCCAGCGGCCCAGGCCGAACCGCCCAGCTCGTTGGGATCGATGCCCAGCTCCTCGCGCACCAAGGTGTCGAGAGCAGTCTTTTTGTTGGCGATCAGCTGCCCGGCCAAAGTTTTCGCCAGCTCTTCGGGCAGACCTTTCGCCTGATAGATCAGCGCAAGTTCTTCCTGCTCCTCCTCGGGGACCTGTTCGAGCTCGCTGGCCTCGGTATCGATCTGGCGCTGCGCGGATTCTCGTGCGGTATTGACTGACAGCCATTCGCCGAGCGCCATCGAGCACGACCCGGCCAGCAGGCCGGCCAAGCCGGTAACGAGGATCGTCCGCGGCGCCAACTCCGCCCCCGCGACCCCCATGACCAGGCTGAGATTGGAAACAAGCCCGTCATTGGCGCCGAGCACGGCTGCACGCAACGCGTTACCGCCCATGCCCCGGTGCCGCCCTTCCAGGCGTGCGAGGGTCGGACCGCTGAGACCGGTCGGCGAGGGCGAGGCCAGCGCCTCGATGATCCGCGCATGTGAGCGTTCCGCCGCCGGCAGGCCGCCGGCGAC
Organism: uncultured Alphaproteobacteria bacterium; assembly: GCA_963785565.1. Lineage (GTDB taxonomy): Bacteria > Pseudomonadota > Alphaproteobacteria > ATCC43930 > CGMCC-115725 > AP-15. The sequence continues at coordinate 18,400 of CAWAVV010000026.1, forward strand.
GGCTTCCGGCTGAGCGGCGTAAGTCCCGCTGTCCATCTGTTCGAGGGTATTGACCGTCGGCAGCACAAAGGCTGGGCCGAAGCGACGCGCCAACCATTCGAGCGCCCGGGTCCGGAGACCCGGGCGCAACTGCGGCACGCGCTGACCGAGGGCCGCGATCTGCCGCTTCCAGAACTCGGCATGTGCCGACTCGATCGCCGCGAGGCGGGCGTAGATCCCGGCGAGTTGCGGGTCTTTTTCGGCCTTGGACAAGGTCTCGTACAGCGCCGCGCTGTCGACCTCGCCCTGGAGATTGGCGGTGTAGCGGCGTTGCAATTCTACCTCTGCCATTAGCCTCTCCTCTGCGCGTCGGCAATCAGGGTGGGGCGAAGGTCACGACGACGCCGGTCGCCGCGTCGGTGGGATGTGCGAAGGGAGCAGAAAAATGCACGACTTCTCCGGGTTGCAGCCGCGCCCTCGGGGGAGCGACAACCTCGAATTGGAGTTCCTTCTCGGTTGCGTCCCGCAGCGCCAGCCGCAAGCGCGGAACGTCGCGCGGCGTGCTCCCCAGATTGGCGATTTCACCATCGATCACCAGTCCGTTGTCGTTGCGCGCAGGTGCAACCTTTCCAATCACGAGACCGGGCCCGGACGGTTCGACCCAGCTGCCGATCCAGGCGTAGAACCGCGCCGCGGACGGCCAGATCGCAACAACGCGCTCCCGACCGGCGGTCCCGATCAGAACGGCGAGGGCGAACAGCGCCACAAGGACGATTGTCGCGATCCAGCCCAGCACTGCTCTGCCGCGCCGACTTTGCCGCAACGGCGGCGGCGCTTGCGGACGGGACGGAATCACATGGCCTGGCGCCGGCGGTGAGGGCGGTACATCCGGGACCGCCGCTTCGTTGTGCGAAGGAGCGGGCTCGGGCGGTCTTTCGCCGGCCCGCGGCGCGACGCCCGGCGTCTGACGCCAGCTGTGGCCGCAATTCGCACAGCGCACGTCACGACCGGCCGGCCCGCCCAACTCCTCCTCGTCGACGCGAAAGCGAGTTCGGCAGGCGGGGCAAGTCACAATCGTCATCGGGTGAGCGCACGCCCGAGTTAAGGGAAACGGCTCTGCCTGGCTTCGATCATGCGGTGGCCGGCGGAGCATTTCGGCGGGCCAGCTCACGCAGATGATGACCGGTATCACCGAACATGGCGTCGATCATCGTCACGCGCTTGAAGTAATGACCGACCTTGTATTCCATCGTCATGCCGATACCGCCATGCAGCTGGATGGCCTGCTGCCCGACCAGCCGGCCGGAGCGCCCGATCTGCACCTTCGCGGCGGACGCCGCGCTGCGGCGCTCGGCGGCATTCTCATCGGCGGTCAGCATCGTCGCGAACATCGCCATGCTGCGCGCCTGCTCGAGGGCGACCAGCATGTCGACCGCACGATGCTGCAACACCTGAAAGCTGCCGATCTCGCGCCCGAACTGACGACGGGTCTTCAGATAGTCGACGGTCAGCTCGTGCATCACCGCCATCGCCCCCACCGCCTCGGCGCAGAGCGCCGCGATCGCCTCGTCGACGACGCGTTCGACAAGCGGCAATGCCGCACCCGGCTCGCCGATCACGCCCTCCGGTCCGACACGGACACCGGCGAGCGTGATTTCGGCGGCGCGTAAGCCGTCTTGCGTCGGGTAGCCGCGCCGCGAGACGCCGGCGTCCTTGGCGTCGACGATAAAGACGCCGACTCCATCGCGATCGCGCCGCCCGCCGCCGCACCGCGCGGTGACGATCAGCTGGTCGGCGGTGTCGCCGTGCAGCACCACCCCCTTTTCGCCGTCGAGCACCCATCCGGCGCCGTCACGGACCGCCTTTGTCGAAATGTCGGCGAGGTTGTAGCGCGACTGGCGCTCGGTATGGGCGAAGGCAAGGGTCAGACTGCCATCGGCGATCCGCGGGATCAATCCGGCGCATTGCTCGGCAGTGCCGCCATGACGCAGAAACCCGCCGGCCAGCACTACCGTGGCCAGGAATGGTTCGAGCGCCAGCGCTCGGCCGAAAGCCTCCATCGCGATCATGGTTTCGATCGCACCGCCGCCGGAGCCGCCATAGCCCTCGGCAAACGGCAGCCCGAGCAGCCCAAGCTCGGCATATTGCCGCCACCGCTCGCGGCTCCAGCCTTCGGGGCTCTGTCCATAGACCTTGCGCTGCTCGAAGGCGTAGCGCTCGCCGATCAGCCGTTCGAGGCTCTCCTTGAGCAGCCGCTGCTCCTCGCTCAGATCGAAATCCATCAGCTAAAACCCCCGCCTGTCTAGGACATTTGTGCATCGCCGCGGTGGCCGTTCACCGGCTCACAGTCCCAAGATCGCCTTGGCGATGATGTTCTTCTGGATCTCGTTGGTGCCGCCGTAGATCGAGGTCTTGCGCCAGTTGAAATAAGTCGGTGCGACCGGGCCGGCCCATTCGGGGCCGATCGGCGGCTCGTTCCAGCGTTCGTCGTCCTCGTGCTCGGGCTGGTAGGGGAGGGCATAGGGGCCGACCACTTCAAGCAGCAATTCGGTCGTCGCCTGTTGGATCTCCGAGCCCTTGATCTTCAGGATCGACGAGGCCGGATCGGGCTTGTTGTCGGTGCGATGGCGCTCGGCGGCGACGACGCGTAATTGCGTCATTTCGAGCGCCTTCAGCTCGACTTCGACCGCGGCGAGCTTTTCGCGAAAGCGCTCATCCTCGATCAGCGGCGTGTCTCCGTCGCGTTCGAGCGCGGCCAATTCCTTGATCCGGCGAATGCGCTCCTTCGACAGGCCGACGCGGGCGATTCCAGTGCGCTCGCGGCCGAGCAGGTATTTCGCGTAATCCCAGCCCTTGTTCTCTTCCCCAACGAGGTTCTCGGCCGGCACCTTCACGTCGTCGAAAAACACCTCGTTGACCTCGTGGCCGCCCTCGATCGTGATGATCGGGCGCACCGTTATTCCGGGGGTGTTCATGTCGATCAGCAGAAACGAGATGCCTTCTTGCTTCTTGGCCTGCGCGTCGGTGCGCACCAGGCAAAAAATCCAGTCGGCGTGTTGCGCCAGGGTCGTCCACGTCTTCTGGCCGTTGACAACGTAATGAGCGCCGTCGCGCTTGGCCGCGGTCCGCAAGGAAGCGAGGTCGGAGCCCGCACCCGGCTCGGAAAAGCCCTGGCACCACCAATCGTCGAGATTGGCGATGCGCGGCAGAAACCGCTTTTTCTGCGCCTCGGAGCCGAATGCGATCATGACCGGCCCGACCATCGTCACCCCAAAGCCCAAGGGCTGCGGCGCGGGGGTCTGCTGCAATTCGTCCTGGAAGATGTATTGCTGAACCGGAGTCCAGCCGGTGCCGCCCCATTGGACCGGCCAGTTCGCCACCGCCCAGCCCCTTTTGTTGAGGATGCGCTGCCAGGTGATGATGTCGTCTTTGGCCAGATGCTTGCCCTCTAACAGCTTGGTGCGGATGCTGTCCGGCAAATTGGCGTGAAAGAACGTCCGCACCTCGTCGCGAAAGGCGATCTCTTCGGGGGTGAAGCGCAGATCCATGAGTCGGTAAGCTCCCTATGAACGAGTTTGAATGCTGCGCAGCTCTGCTCGCGCCTTCGCCAGAGCGGTCTCGGCAGGAATCTCATCAACCTTGCCGTTGGCGAGCTCCTCCGCCCGCCGCTGTGCTTCGGCCATCCACAGGGCCTCGGCACCTGGGTCCGCAAGCTCTAGCTCCAGGCTCGCAATCAATCGCTGCGCCAGTCGCGCACGCGATCGGGAGGGAAGCCTCAGCGCGTCGTCTTGGAGCTCTTCAAGTGCAGAGGGCATCGATTCGCATTTTAATAAATCATTCCATGCGTTTACCGATACAGATCTAAGACAATGGCGCAAAGCCGCGATTTTCGGCGGCGAGGCGGGAAATTAGCGGGGCCGGCCGCAAGCTCTCGTCGCCGGAGCGGTCGGCATAGAGAGTCAGCCGGTCGCGCAAGTGGGCAAGGCCGAGGCGGTCGGCATAGTACATCGGCCCGCCGCGCCAGATCGGCCAGCCATAGCCATACACCCAGATCACGTCGATATCGCCGGGACGGGTGGCGATCCCCTCTTCGAGGATGCGCGCTCCTTCGTTGATCATCGGAAAGATTGTGCGCTCGACGATCTCCTCCGACGCGATCGGGCGGCGGGCGATACCGAGCCGAGCCGAGGCGTCGAGAATGATACGCTCAACTTCCGGGTCGGGGATCGGGGCGCGCGAGCCGGCCTGGTAGCGGAAGTACCCGCTGCCGGTCTTCTGGCCGAAATGCCCGGCCTCGCATAGCGCGTCCTCGATCTCGGCATGCTCGCCGCGGCTCTTGCGGATCAGCCAGCCGACATCGAGCCCGGCCAAATCCATCATCGCAAACGGCCCCATCGGGAGCCCGAACTCGACGAGCGCGGCCTTCGACCTGCTGCGGCAATGCCCCTTCGAGCAGCAATCGTTCGGCCTCGACCGAGCGGCGCGCCAGCATCCGATTGCCGACAAATCCATAGCAGACGCCAACGACGGCCGGCACCTTGCCGAGCCGTCGAGCGAGGGTCAGCGCCGTGGCGATCGCATCCGGCGCGCTGGCGGCGCCGCGGACGATCTCCAAAAGGCGCATGACGTTGGCCGGGCTGAAAAAATGCGTTCCGACCACGTCCTGGGGCCGGGCCGTCGCGCCGGCGATTTCGTCAACATCGAGGGTCGAGGTGTTGGTGGCAAGCAACGCGCCCGGTTTCGCCGCCCGGTCGAGATCGGCGAAGACGCGTTTTTTGAGCTCCATTTCCTCGAACACCGCCTCGATGACGACATCGGCGCCCCCGGCGGCGTCGACCCCGACGGCGCCGGTGATCAGGCCCATGCGGCGGTCCATCTCGTCGGCGGCGAGCCCGCCGCGCGACACGGTGGCGCGGTAATTGGCGGCGATCCGGTCGAGGCCTTTCCGCAGCAGATCGTTCCCGGTCTCGATCAGGGTGACCGGAATGCTGGCATTGGCGAAGCACATGGCGATGCCGCCGCCCATTGTGCCGGCGCCGATCACGGCGCCCGAGGCGATCGGGCGAGGCTTCGTGTCCGCCGGCATGTCCGGCACCTTGGCCGCCTCGCGCTCGGCGAAGAAGACATGCCGCTGCGCCTTCGATTGATCGCCGGCGACGAGTTTGCGGAACAGCTCGCTCTCGCGCTTCAGCCCTTCCTCAAAGGGCAGGACGATGGCGTTGCGCACGGCCTCGACACAGGCGGCCGGCGCCTCGCGGCCGCGCAACCGCTGGGTCAGCGACGCTGCGGCATCGGCAAAGCCCTCCGCCACGAGCTTATCGTCGCGGTCGCGGACGAGCCGCAATGGCCGGCGTTCGGCCACGACGCGGCGGGCGAAGGCGGTCGCGGCTTCGGTCAAATCGCCCTGCGCGATCTCGTCGACGATGCCATCAGCCAGCGCTTCCGCTGACCCGACCGGATCGCCGGTGACGATCATCTTCAGCGCCTTCTCCGGTCCGATCAGACGCGGCAGGCGCTGCGTGCCGCCGGCGCCGGGCAGGAGCCCAAGCTTCACTTCGGGGAGGCCGACACGCCCGCCTGCGGCAGCGACCCGGAAATGGCAGGCGAGCGCCAACTCGAAGCCACCGCCGAGCGCGGTGCCATGCAAGGCCGCGACGACGGGCTTCGGCATCGCCTCGATCGCGGCGATGACCTCGGCGAGGCTCGGGGCCTGCGGCGGTTTGCCGAATTCGGTGATGTCGGCGCCGGCGAAAAAGGTGCGGCCGGCGCAGGCGATCACGACCGCCTCGACAATGTCGTCGTCGCGGGCCTGGCTCAGCGCCTCGACGAGCCCGGCGCGGACCTCGTGCTTTAGCGCGTTGACCGGCGGATTATCGGCGGTGACGATCGCGATCGCGCCGTCGCGGCGCAGATCGACGCTGGCGTTGATATTGCCCATCTCACCCCTGCCTTTCGGGCGGAGATTAGACCCAAGCGCCTTGCCGATGAAGCGGCGAGATCAGGCGCCGGCTAAGCCCCCGCCGTAGCGGAGAATGCGCGGATCAGGCGCGCGACCGTCGCGCGCGGGTCGGCGGCGCGCATCACCTCGCCCATGACCGCGATCCCGCTCGCGCCGGCGCCGCGGCACAGGGCGGCGTTGTCGGGGGTGATCCCGCCCAGCGCCACGACCGGCCCGGCCGCCGCAGCGATGATCTCCGTGAGGCCGTCGAGCCCCAACGCCGGTCCGTAGCCGGGTTTGCTTGCGGTCAGAAAGACCGGGCTTACGGTCACGTAATCGGCTCCCGCGCGCAGCAGCGAGGCGGCCTCGGAGCCTGAATGCGCTGAGGCGCCGATCAGCGCGCCGGGAAGCCGGACCCTGGCCGCCTGCGGATCGCCGCCGTTCGGCAGATGTAAGCCCGCGGCGCCTGATGCCTTCGCCGCTTCGATATCTTCATGCACCGTCACCATGGCGGCAAAGCGGCGGCCGACAGCCACCAATGCCTCGAGCAGCGCGCGGCGCTCAGCCGGCGGCAGATCCTTTTCGCGCAGGCTGAACCAGCGGCAGCCGCCGGCAAAGGCGGCCTCGGCGACCTGTTCGAGCGGTTGCCGCGCCTGACTGCGGTCGGAGATAACGAGAAGCGGCGGATCGGGCAGCCTCACCGCATCCTCGCCTAGGGGTGAACGCCCAGCAACAGCTCGGCCGAGACCGTGAGCCGGATCTTCGCCTCACCAGGCTCAGCCACCGGGGCCGCCATCGCCATCGCGGCAAAACGCGGCATCGGCCCAGCGCCGGTCTCGGCATTGCCGATGCGCAAATCGCGATAGCGCAGCACTGAGAGATGCATCCGGTCGGCGATCGAAGCGGCGCGTTGGCCGAGCCCGGCCAATGCCTCGGCGGTCAGATCCTCCTCGGCGCCGCGCACGGTCTCGGGCGAGACCTCGTAGCCGAGCGAGGACATGAGCAGCCCAGCGGATTGCAGGGTGCCGCCAAGCTTAAGCACCGCATCGGCAGCCTTGCCGGTCAGGACCAGGGCTTCGCTGGCGCGCCAACGCGGCGGGCCATTTTTCGGCTCTTCTTCGTTGACCGTGTAGGTCCCGGTCTCGACCGCGACCCCTTGTACCTGACGGGCCCGGTCGAGCGCCGAGACCATGCGGCGGTTGATCGCCGATTGGAGAGCGACCGGATCGGCGCCGGTTTCCTCGACCCTCAGCTCGATCCTCAGAAAGTCTCGCACGACCTTGCGCTCGGCCGTCTGGCTCAGATGCAGCACAGTGGCCTGCTGCTCGGTCGTCTGCGCCATAGCAGGGATCGGCAAGAGCAGGACGAAAGCTACGAGCCAAAGGGTGACCCTCATGCCTGCCCTCTGCCCTCGGGTTAGGCGAGGGAGAAAGAACGAGAACAGGGACCGCGTGCGCGGAATCTCGTTTCGGCAAATCAGCCGATCGCGGTCAGTTCGCGCGGGGCGCCGGGTCAGCGGCATCAGCAATCCTCAGATCTCTTCCGCGCTCGACGTTCGGGGGAGCTTCAACCAATTATGGACCAGCGCGCCCGCCCCGGCTACCGGGTCAGGCCCCTTGCGATGCCGGCAGGTTTGGGCGATGAAGACCAATGGCTTCGATTGCATCGCCGCGAGGCTTGCAGGCGCTCGTCACGCGCCCCCGCGAGGCGGCGGCGGCGCTCGCGACGGTGCTTGCGGCGCGCGGCATCGAGGCGTTAATCGAGCCGGTGATGGAGGTCCATTTCCGCGCGGTAGCGCTGCCTGATCTCAAGGGTGTGCAGGCGGTATTGTGTACCAGCGCCAACGGGGTGCGGGCATTGGCGCGGGCGAGCGCCGAGCGCCGGCTGCCGCTTCTTGCGGTCGGCGACGCCACCGCAGAGCGGGCCCGCGCCGAGGGCTTTAGCTCGGTCGCGAGCGCCGGCGGCGATGCCGGCGACCTGGTTCGGCTGGCGGCGGCGCGGCTCGATCCGCGCGAGGGGCGTCTGCTCCATGTCTGCGGCAGCGCCGTTGCCGGCGACCTCGCCGGCGATTTGCGCCGGCGCGGCTTCGCCGTCGAGCGCAGGATCCTCTATGAGGTCAGGCCGATCGCGGCGCTGAGCCCGGCCGCGACTGATGCGATACGCTCGGGCGCGGTCGATTTCGCGCTGTTCTTCTCGCCGCGCACGGCTGCGATCTTTGCACGGCTGGCGAATGATGGCGGGGTGGCGAGCGGCTGCCGGACGATAACGGCTCTTTCGATCAGCACAGCGGCCGATGCCGCGCTCGGCACCCTGCCGTGGCGGGAGCGATGCATCGCCGACAGGTCGGAACAGCAGGCGCTGCTCGTGGCGCTCGACCGTCTCCTCGCCGAGCGGCGGCCGGACTGAGCCGGGCGAGCGGTACGATGTCCGAAGAACTCGGTGACCGGCCCCCCGAGGATCGCGGCATACCGCCGGTCGAACCGCAACCGGCCGCGATCGACGAAACCCCGCCCGCGAGCCGCGCCGAGGCTGCGGCCCACACCCCGGCCGCCGCGACATTTCGCCAAGCTGCGTTGTGGATTGCGGCGCTGCTGGTCGTGGTGATTGGCGGAGTGGCGCTGTCGCCGTTCTGGGCTCCCGTCATGGCCCCGTTGTTGCCGTGGGGCGCGAAGCCCGCGCCGGCAGCCGCAGACGCCGCCGCGCTCGCCGCCCGAGTAACCGCGCTCGAAGCGCTGCCGGCGCCGGCCACTGTCGATCTCGATCCGATCAGATCGGCGCTGGCGGCCCAGGCGCAGCTCATTGATCGGCTGCAGGCGGCACTCGCCACGCAAAGCCAGAACCAGGCCGCGGCCGCGGCGGACAAGACCGTTGTGCAGCAGCTGACCCAGCGGGTGGCAGCGATCGAGGCACAAGTCGCGAGCAAATCCGCCGAAAGTGGAAGGCTGGAGCAAGAGCTGGCTCGGCTCAGCACTGCCGCCAACGACCTCGGTGACCGGCTTTCGGCGCTGGAGCGGCGGGTAAGCGCGCAGGGCAGCACCGATCGGACCGGCACCGCCCTGTTGCTGGCGGTGCTGCAGATGCGCGAAGCGATCGAGGAAGCACGGCCTTTCCCGGCGGCTTACGACGCATTTAAAGGCCTCGCGGGCGACGATGCCGCGCTGCTCGCCGGCGCCGCGCCGCTTGCGCAAGCCGCTCGCGACGGCGTTGCGAGCCAAGCCGTTCTGCGTGCACGGCTGGACAACGTTGGAAGTGACATCGCCCGCGCCAGCAAGCCGGCCGGCAAGCTGCGGTGGTGGGAACAGGCGCTCGACCGCGTCAAGCGATTGGTCACCATCCGGCGGATCGGCGTTGCGGCGCATGCCGGCCCGGAAGCGGCCGTCAGCGCCGCCCAATCGGCGCTGGCGGCCGGTAATCTCGCCGCCGCGGTCTCGGCCCTCGGTTCGCTCGACGGGGCAGATACCGAGTTGGCGCAGCCCTGGTTGCGGCTGGCGCGCGACCGGCTCGCGGCCGAAGCAGCGCTCGCGCGTCTTCAGGAATTGCTGGCGGCCCGCCTCGGCGCAGCTGCGATGCCGTCCCCGGCAGCTCCTCCGGCCAGCCCGTCGCTGCCGACACCGCGCGCGCCATCCTGATGCGTGTGATCCTTGCGCTCGCCGCCATCGCGGTTGTTGTCGCAGCGGCGGTTTTCTTCGCCGACAACCCGGGTCAGGTCAAGATCGTCTGGCAGGGGTGGCAGGTCGAGAGCTCGGTTGGCGTTTTGATCGCCGCTGCAATCATAGCGGCGGTCGCCGTTGTGCTGCTGCTATGGCTGTTGTCGCGGGTTCTCGGCAGCCCGCGCGCATTTCTGCGATGGCGGCGCGAACGCCGTCGCCGCAACGGATATCGGGCGCTGACCCGCGGGATGGTCGCGGTCGCCGCCGGCGACCCGGAAGAGGCGCGGCGTTGTGCCCGCAGAGCCGAGGCGCTACTCGCCGAGCCGCCCTTGACCCTGCTGCTGTCCGCCCAGGCGGCTCAGCTCGGCGGCGACGAGACCGCGGCAAAAAAGTTCTTCACGACGATGCTGGACCGGCCCGAGACCGAATTTCTCGGCCTGCGCGGGCTGCTAAATCAGGCGTTGCGCAAGGGGGACCGCACTACGGCGCGCCGTCTCGCCGGCCGCGCCGCGGAACTCAGCCCAAAGACGCATTGGCCCGTGCTGAGCCTATTCGATCTCGAAATACGCGACGGGCACTGGGAGGCGGCGCGAGACACCCTCGCCCAGGCCGTCAAACACCGCGTCGTCGCGCCCGCCACCGCCCGTCATCATCACGGCGTGATCCTGTACCAACTGAGCCTCGAGGCGCTGACGCGGGGCGATCGCCACCGGGCATTGGCCCTGGCGGCGGAGGCGCAGGGGCTGGCGCCGGACCTGGCGCCCGTGGCGGCACATCGGGCGCGTCTGCTGATGGAGGATCGACGGACTGCGCGCGCGGCGAAGGCCGTAGAGCGCGCCTGGCAGACAGCACCTCATCCGCAGCTGGCGCAGGTTTACGGCGCAATCTGGGAGAGTGACACGCCGCTGGCGCGGGTGGCGCGCTTCGAGCACCTGGCCGCCCGGAACCCCACGGCGCTCGAAAGCCATATTGCGCTGGCGGAAGCGGCGCTGGCGGCGCAGCTCTGGGGCGAGGCCCGTCGTCATCTCGAACGCGCATTGGTGGCCGATCCACCGCCCGCCGCGCCGATCCCCGCGAACCCGATACGGACCTTGCCGATGCTGTGGGCGCCTGGATCTGGCCAAACTCCACCTACGGCGGTGACGGAGGGGACGGGTGGTGAAATCAGCCGCCCTAGCGCGCGCCTTTGCCTGATCATGGCGCGGCTCGAAGAGGCCGAGCACGGCGATCTCCGCCGCATGCGCGAGTGGCTCGACCGCGCCGCCGGGGCGGCTCCGGATCCGCGCTGGGTGTGCGCGAGCTGCGGCGGCGAGAACCTGGATTGGCATTCGCTGTGCCCGCGCTGCGGCAGTTTTGACGCGCTCGCCTGGCGGACCCCGATCTGGGTCGTTTCGGAAGGGCGCGCGGTCGATGGCCGACCGGCCGCCGCGCTCGCCGGATTACAGCCGCCCGCGCTGCGGACTGGGGAGGCGGCCGGCGGTTGAGGCCATTGGGCCCATCCCTGTCCGGGTCGCAAGCGGCTTGGCGCGGGCAACGGAACACGCTATCAGTGAGTGGCGTGGCCCCGGTAGCTCAGCGGTAGAGCAACCGCTTCGTAAGCGGTAGGCCGTCAGTTCGAATCCGACCCGGGGCACCATTTATTGTCCGAGATCGGCTGAACAGCGCCCGCGCCGTAGTTTGGGGATGCGGACGCGGCGTGACGCGCCGTCGCCGGCCGGAACTGCATGATCTCCCGGATCACGTCGGGACAGCGCGCAGTCTGGTCAGATCGCCGCCGGCTCCTTTGCGCCGCCGAAGGTCGGGTAATCGGTGTCGTCGACCAAGGCTTCGTCGCCTTCGGTCGGCAGCGCCTCGGCGTAATCGAGCGCGCCCTGAATATCGGACCCCCAGACCTCGCGCGGCAGCTCGTACAGCACCTCGACGCCGTACCCGTTGGGGTCGCTGATGTAGAGGCTGTGCGTCATGCCGTGATTGACGCGGCGGTGGAACTTGACGCCCTTTTCGCGAAAGAAGGCGAGCTGCTTCAGCCACGTCTCGCGGTCGGGCATCGCGATCGCGATGTGGTTGATCGCGACCGGCGTCTTGAACATGTCCCAATCCGCGGGCGGGGCCGGCAGCTCCGGGTTCTCGCACAGCGCGATGTCGTGATGGTTCATCTGACCGCCATGATCGCCGCTGTAGAAGCGCATTTTGCCGCCGCGTCGGGCCGATACGCCAACTTGCTTGAAGCCGAGGATCTCGGTCCAGAACCGGTGCGACTCCTCGATGTCGCGCACGTTGATCACCAGGTGATTGAGGCCCGCCGGGGTCGCCGCTTCCGCTGGCGCCGTCGGAACGACCCGAGATGTCCCGTCAGCCATGATCATGCTCCGCAATGCTGGGTGATTGTTTCAGCCGCCAATTATAAAACGGCGATCCGCAATGCGCTACCGGCTTCGCCGATCGGCCGGGTCCGGCGGTCGCACCTGCCGTCCGGGCCGCTCGGAGCTTTTCGCGAGCGTCCCGGTATGCAAGTTTGTCCTCGTCGTGTTTAGGGAGGCAAGCTCATGCGGTTCCTGGTCAAGGTTTCGTTCCCGGTCGAGGCGGGGAACGCGGCGGCAAAGAAGGACGGGTTCAAAGTGATCCAGACGATCCTCGCACAACAAAAGCCCGAAGCCGCCTACTTCATCACCGATGGCGGGCGCCGCACCGGCATTCTGATCATGAATATGACGGATGCGTCCGATCTCCCGCGAATTGCCGAGCCGTGGTTTCTGGCATTGAACGCCAGCATCGAGGCAACCCCGGCTATGATCCCCGAGGATCTGGCAAGGGCCGCGTCGGCGATCGAACAAGCGGTGAAGGCGTTCGGATAGTCGCCGCCGCCTCTGTTACTTGCTTACAGAGGGATCACCAGCAGGGTGTCGATTTTTTGGCTGTCGAGGATCACCAGACGCTCGACGAAGCGGTAGGGCTCGGCCGCGATGTCGATCCGGTCGAGACAGCGGCCGGCGGCGAACAGGCTCATCTTGCCGTCATGCATGATGCGCACGGCGATGAAGTTCGAACGGACCTCGGCCACTCCCTTCTCGATCTTGCCGACCCGGATCGGGCCGACGATGTGGCGGTAGCGGTGCGGCTCGAAGATGTTGGCGCGGCGCAACGCCAGCACCCGGTCTTTCAGCATGCCCCGCGATGCGGCGTAGACAACGCCGTGCCGATACCCGGCCTCATGGCTTTGGCGGCTGGTGATCAGGTAACGGCACTTCTCGACAAAGAAATCCGGCCATTCTTCGAGCCGGTCTTCGTCGATGCACTCGGCATAGGCGGCGAGCAGCTCGTGGATACCGAGCCGCACCGCAATGTCGTCCATGACGCGCCCTCTTTTGCCCGTCAATCGCCCATCATCGCGCGGTATTTCTTCCAGAAGCCGCGGATCGCCGCTTCGCTCGAACGGAAGGGCTGCGACTGGGCGTCGTAGCCGCCCATCATCACCACGCCGCTGTCGTCGTCGTTGAAACGCAGCGCGCGCTGCACGAAGCCGCCGACACAGCCATCCTCCATCGAGATATAACCGGCGGCGCCGACCAGATTGCCCTGGCGCAGCCGGCGCTCGGTCATCGCCTCGTCATCGTCATCGAAGCCGAGATGGATCCAGTCGAGCTCGGTCTTTTCGAGACCGCGCGGCTGGATTACCCGCACCGCGATCGAATTGCGGATCTGCTGCAGGATCATGCCCGGGAAAATGGTCAGGATCTGCACCGAAACGCTGTCGCCATATTCGTCGATCAACTCGACGACCGAGGGGTCTTCGAGGCGCATATCGGTGTCGGAACGCAGCCCCTCGCGCTGGTAGTCGGCGTCCTCGGCGGCGTAGTCGAGCTTGGCCTGGCTGAAATGATGCCCGCCGCTGTCGTCGATATGAATCCCGCCCGGCATCGATAACCGGTTGATGCGGAACGTCGTCAGGAAGGCGTGCAGGATGCTGGCGTGATAGGTGTCCTTGGTGTTTTCGAAGTAAAGCTTCCAGTTATTCGGCAATACCTGGGTGCTGCGGCCGAGGATATGGGCCGGCCGGTTGAGCACGCGGCGGATGCCGCCGACGACTTGCGGGCCGAGATAGGTTTCGAGATCGGGCGCGCTTTGACTGAAAGTGCCGAATACGAGGCCGGCCAGCTCGGCGACCCGCAACCGCGGCAGATCGTGGTCGTCCTTGCGGAATTCGGGCGGCATCCCGCCTTGCCTCTTGACGCCGCGCTCGAAGGCGACGCCGGTCAATTTGCCGGCGAGGTCATAGGTCCAGCCGTGATAGATGCATTTAATTTCTTTGGCGTTGCCCTGGCGCTCGATGCACAACAAATTGCCGCGATGGGCGCAGCGATTGGCAAAGGCGCTGATACTTCCATCGGTATCACGGGTTACGACTACCGCGGTCTCGCCAATCGTCGTGGCGACGTAGTCGCCGGCATTCGGAATCTCCGCGGCGAGGCACAGAAAGCTCCAGGCCGGGCCCTTGAAGATCCGCTCCTGTTCGAGCCGGTATTGCTCGGGGTCGGTATAGAGGCGGAACGGGACCTCGCTCAAACCGTTCGAGGGCCACGAAATACCCCGCATCGCCTCGGCGCCGAGTTCGGACATGCTGCTGCCTCCTGCTTGCGATAATGGCAGCCATCATAGCAGGAAGAGGGTCGGCAGGGGATATTTGCTTGCCGGAAATCCGATCGCTGACGTTGCCCGCCGAGCCGGCTGGCGTAAGGTGATGTGCGTCGGTCGTCTTTACACTATGGTTAACTACTCGGCGCCGGTTTCGTGCAACCTTGCAGGCGCCTGCATCCGAGAAAGCATCTTGGGAGGAAGCCATGTTCAACAGCGCCGTGCTCGACTTGGCCATCGGATTGGTCTTCTGTTTCCTCACCGTCAGCCTGGCGACGGGCACCATCGTCGAAGCGATCGCGTCATTCCTCGCGCTGCGGGCAAAGACCCTGCGTCTAGGCATAGGCCAACTCCTCAACAACTCTAATTTTACCGGGCTGGCGAAACAACTTTACGACCATGCCGCCGTTAACCCGCAGGGTTCCGGCTCCGGTACAGCCTCCAGTGCCTTTCAGAAAACCGATCCGGCCTATATCGACCGACAATTGTTTGCCCAAGCGATGTTGGACATCCTGAAAATCTCGCCCGAATTCGCGGCCAATCCGGCAGCCTCACCCACCATGGCAGACCTAAAAGCCGCCGTCGACGGGGTTCTCCAACTGCATCCCGATCCGCAAATCCAAAATTTGCTGCACGGAATTATTGAGCGGTCGGTCGGCGATCCCAACAAGATAAAAGCCGAGCTGGTGGCGTGGTTTGACAATGCGATGGATCGGGTCAGCGGTTATTACAAGAGGCGGACGCAGCTCGCATCCTTCGTTGTGGCGCTCGTCCTTGCGGGGCTGCTGAACGTTGATGCCGTACACGTGGCGACGGTGTTGTGGGAGCAGCCGAAACTGGTAGAGCAACTTAAGATTTCCGCCGCCACAACCGCAGACACCGGCACCGCAGTGGCGGGCGGGACCGGTGCTCCGGCGACCGATGTCAAGGCTTTGCTCCAGCAGATCAACACGACGCTTCCAATTGGCTGGCAGAATGGGCGTTTGGCAGTTACTTTTTGGCCCTTTGACGCCCCGGTTTTCCTTCTCGCCCTGATCGGCTGGCTGATCACCGCGCTCTCGACCTTGTTCGGCGCACCGTTCTGGTTCGACCTGCTGCAGACCTTCATCCGCCTCAAGGGTACTGGTCCGAGCCCGGTGGAAAAGGTCGACGGAAAGGGGGCAGCCGCCTGACCTTGGTCAGCGTGGTTGAGCTGGACCGGTCCGCAACGCTGCCGCGCCGGGAAATCGCTTGCCGCGGCCGGCCCGATCATCGACGATCGGCCCGAGCAGGCATTCCGCCGGAGGGCTCGGCATGGACGATCTCTATTTGCGCAGCGGTATTTTTCTAGCGCCGTTCCACAATCACGACGAAAACCCGACCTTGTCGATGGAACGGGACCTCGAACTCCTCGAGCACCTCGACCGGCTGAACTATCACGAGGCGTGGATCGGCGAGCATCATTCGGGCGGTTTCGAGCTGATCGCGTCCCCGGAGATGTTCATCGCCGCCGCGGCCCAGCGCACCCGCCACATCCGCCTCGGCACCGGGGTCGTCTCGCTGCCGTACCACAATCCGTTCATGCTGGCCGACCGCATGGTGCAGCTCGACCACATGACCCGCGGCCGGGCGATGTTCGGGGTCGGCCCGGGCGCGCTCGTCCATGACGCGCTGAAGATCGGCATCGATCCGGGCGACCAGCGGCAAATGATGAACGAGGCGTTCGACGTCATCGTCCCGCTGCTCAAAGGCGAAATCGTCACCCGCAAGACCGGCTGGTTCAACCTGACCGGAGCGCAATTGCAGTTGCGCCCCTACACCCGCCCGACGATGGAACTGGCGGTGGCGGCGGCGCGATCGCCGTCGGGATCTCTCCTTTCCGGCAGATACGGCGTCGGCATGCTGTCGATCGGCGGCACCAGCCCGATGGCGATGGAGCGCCACACTGCCAATTGGGGGCTCTACGAGGAGACCGCGCGGGCAAACGGGCATGTTCCCGACCGCAAGAATTGGCGGGTCGTCGGCATGTTCCACATTGCCGAAACCCGCGAGCAGGCGCGCAAGAATGTCCAATTCGGCGTGCAGGCCTTCGCCAATTATTTCCGCGATGTCGCGACCTTCCCGATCATCCCGCCCGATGTGCCGGACCCGACCGACTGGCTGATCGAAACCGGCACCGGCTGCATCGGCACCCCCGACGACGCGATCGCCTATGTCGAGCGGCTGATCGAGGGCTCCGGCGGGTTTGGCGTGCTGTGCGAGCTGGCCCAGAACTGGGCCGATTGGGACGCGACCAAAAAGCATTACGAGCTGATGGCGCGCTTTGTCCATCCGCATTTCCAGAAGAGCCGGGAGTTGCTGCGCGGCAGCTACGATTTCGCCACCAGCCGGCACGTTGACTTCACCGGCCAGGCCGCCGCCGCAATCCAGAAGGAAATCGACCGGCACGCGGCGGCCAGCGCCGACTCGCCCCCGCACCGCGACGCCGCCGAGTAGCAGGACCATCAGGCATCGGCGATGAAGGGCAACGCTCCCGCCGCGCGCAGCGGCCGCCACTTCCTGCAGATCCCCGGGCCGACCAATGTGCCCGATCGGGTGTTGCAGGCGATCGCCGCGCCGACGATCGACCATCGCGGACCCGACTTCGCCGAGCTCGGCAAGGAAATCATCGCCGGCATGAAGCGGGTGTTTCAGACCGACGCGACCGTTGTGGTCTATCCGTCTTCCGGCACTGGGGCGTGGGAGGCGGCACTCGCCAACACGTTGTCGCCGGGCGACCGGGTGCTGATGTTCGAGACCGGCCATTTCGCGACATTGTGGCGGGCGATGGCGGGTCGGCTCGGGCTCGAGGTCGAATTCGTGCCGGGCGACTGGCGGCACGGGGTCGATCCGGCGCTGGTCGAGGAAAAGCTTGCCGCCGATAGAGCGCACCAGGTCAAGGCCGTTTGCGTCGTGCACAACGAGACCTCGACCGGGGTTGTGAGCCGCATCGCCGAGATCCGCGCCGCGATCGACCATGCCCGGCACCCGGCATTGTTCATGGTCGACACGATCTCCTCGTTGGCCTCGATCGACTACCGCCACGACGAGTGGCGGGTCGACGTCACCGTCGCCGGCTCGCAAAAAGGGCTGATGCTTCCACCCGGGCTTGGGTTCAACGCAGTGTCGAAAAAGGCGCTAGCCGCGGCCGAGACGGCAAAACTGCCGCGCTCTTATTGGGACTGGCAGGCGATGCGCGAAACCGGCGCGACCGGCTTTTTTCCTTATACGCCGGCAACCAACCTGCTGTTCGGGCTGCGCGAGGCGTTGCACATGCTGCTGGAGGAGGAGGGCTTGCCCGCCGTCTTCCGCCGCCACGCCCGCCATGCCGCGGCAACCAGACGCGCGGTTGCCGGATGGGGTCTCGAAGTGTTGTGCGCCGACCCGCGCGAGCATTCGAATTCGTTGACCGCAGTTCTCGTCCCCGATGGGTTCGACGCCGACCGGCTGCGCGAGGTCATCCTCGAGGGTTTCGACATGTCGCTCGGCACCGGCCTCGGCCGGCTTAAGGGCAAGATCTTCAGAATCGGCCATCTCGGCTGGTTCAACGATTTGATGCTGTGCGGCACCTTGAGCGGGGTCGAGATGGGACTGCACCGCGCCGGCATCCCGCACCAGGCCGGCGGCATCGCCGCGGCGCTCGAATTCCTCGCCGCGTCGTAGCTTTTCGATGCCCTGACCGGAGGACGCGCCGATGATTGCCGAACATGCCGAGGAAGCCGCCCGATTGTTGTGCCTGGCGCGCGGCGGCGAGCCGCTGGCCGAGCTGCCCGCCGATTGCCGGCCGGCGTCCGACGCCGACGCCTATCAGATCCAGGATGCAGTCGTCCGTCGCCTCGGCGAAACCATCGGCGGCTGGAAAATCGGGGTCGCGACCGACGCGGCCGCCGCTTTTTGCGCGCCCATCTTCGCCCGGATGATCCGGCAGAGCCCCGCCGCCTACAGCGCCGCCGAATTGCGGCTGATCGGCATCGAGGGCGAATTGGCGCTGCGCCTTGGCCGCGACCTGCCGCCGCGCGCCGCCCCGTACGATCGCGCCGAGGTGATTGCCGGGGCCACGCTGCATCCGGCGGTCGAGGTCGTCGATTCTGCGCTTCCCCGATCCGCGTGTGCTGGCCCGCCCGGTCATGCTGGCCGACAGTTATGGGAATGGCGGGCTCGTCTATGGCCCGGCGGTGCCGGACTGGCCGGAGCGCGACCTCGCCGCGACTCGGATCGAGATCACCGCCGACGGCCGGCCCTTCGCCGACAGCGGCGCCGGGGTGACGCGCGATCCGGTGGCCGCACTCGTCGAGTTTGCCAATCTGATGCGGGAGCGCGGCGGCGCCAGGGCCGGCGCCTTCGTCACCACCGGATCATGGACCGGAATGGTCTTCACCCGGCACGGCGCCCATATCGCCGCCGATTTCGGCCCGCTCGGCCGCGTCGAAATCGCTTTCCCGGCCAGCTGAGCCGTACCGCCATCGGGCCGTCAGTCCCTCGTTTCAAAGTCAGCGATGCGTTTTTTAAAATGCTTTATCGCAATCCGACCAACGCTTCGGGTTGCAAAGTAATTCCAGCTACTCCCAATGCCTATTGACGCTACTGGCACGGTGTATTTTACGATAGAACGCTGCAAGATTTTGACGCCGACTCTCGACGCGATTTTTTTGAGTACAGCTAACACATCTTGTGCAAATATGTTTTTCGCAGCGAGCCCAGCAGCTCTCCCTCCCATCTTCATTCCGGCCTTTCCAGCAGCATCCGCTGCGGAGCCACCAAGCGCAAATGCTATTATTGTCAGAATATCCTCTGGGTCGTGGGGGTCAAGAGGCACCTGGTAGAGCTTTCCTATATTGGCGACCAACTGTAACTGTATGCGCATCAGCAGAAGGGCTTCCGTTGAAATTGAGGCTCCCCATATAGCTATGTTTGCCGGGACACCTATGACACCCCCACCAGCGGTGAGAGCCCCTACTATTTCGTCGGTAGAGACGGCAGCGCCGGTCATTCCTCCAAGAACCGAAGCGTTCTTAGCGGCGATTGAGATTAGCTTGTTTGCAATTCTATCCGCATTCGAGTTAGGGTATTTCGTAAAAAAATATTCAGCCGTTGCCCGTTCCCAATAATTTACGAACGATTTGTGGATTAAGAACCAAAGCCACTCCCCGTTGGTAAATGTTCTCCATCCACCGAGATCGACGTAATCTATTTTCGCCTGCTTCAGCCACTTGCCGATCGGACTCGCTTCGTCGGTCATCAAATCGTTCCTTGAATCGGGCTCAACAATCCCACGAGCTAAGAGCACAGCTTCGCATAATGACCGTCAGCGTTTCGTCCTGTTGCAGCCTCATAGTCTCGCGCGTGCGGTGAGGGGTGGGCCTTACCGAAACCATGCCCGCGCCTCGGTTTGCCGTCTGTTCGGTTCATCCCAGCTGATGTACGTGCAGCCACTCGCAGGTGGTAGTCGCGCTTTTTAAGCTCAAGCACTGGAATTGCTCAACCGACTGGAGAATTCGCACTGTCAGCGCGAGTATCTCTGGCGGCGCTGCATCTGCCTAGATGTCGACGAGTTTGGTCTCTCCCTACCAGCGCTCGTATGATCGGTTGGACTGCTACACCCCGATCCGCGCGGCGGCCGATGTCGCGGCGGCAGAAGCCTTCGGGCCAGTCGATCCGGTCGATCGCGGCGTAGGCGCGGGCGCGGGCTTGGGTGAGGTCGCTGCCCAACGCGGTGATGCCGAGGACGCGCCCGCCATCGGCGATGAGGCGGCTGCCATCGCGGCGGGTGGCGGCGTGGAAGATCTTTGTTGCCGGATCGGCGCCGGCGGCGTCGAGGCCGCGGATCTCGCTGCCGCGCTGCGGGTCGTCAGGATAGCCTCGCGCCGCCATTACGACGCACAGCGCCGCATCGGCATGCCAGCGCAGATCGACCTGCCGCAAAATCCCGTCATGCGCCGCGATCAGTGCCGGCACCGGGTCGCTGATCAGCCGCATCATCAGCGGCTGGCACTCTGGATCGCCAAAGCGGACATTGTATTCGAGCAGCATCGGGCCTGCTTCGGTCAGCATCAGCCCGGCGTAGAGGACGCCCTTGAACACCCGTCCTTGGTCCCGCATCGCCGCGATCGTGGGCAGGATGATGCGTTCCATGGCCTGGCCTTCGAGCGCGGGCGTCAAGGAGGTTGCCGGGGAAAACGCGCCCATGCCGCCGGTGTTCGGGCCGGTGTCGCCCTCGCCCAAGCGCTTGTGGTCCTGGGCGGTAGCGAGCGGGAGTGCGTCCTTGCCGTCGACAAGTGCAAAGAAGCTGGCCTCCTCACCTTCGAGAAAATCCTCGACAACGATTTCACGCCCAGCCTCGCCGAAACGGCGCCTGACCAGGGCGGAGTCGACTGCGCGAAAGGCCAATTCCAGATCCATCGCAACGGTGACGCCCTTGCCGGCGGTAAGGCCGTCGGCCTTGATCACAATCGGCGCGCCTCGCTCGGCGATATAAGCCTTGGCCGCCGCCGGTTCGCGAAAGCGGCGATAGGGCGCCGTCGGGATTCCGGCTCGGGCGCACAAATCCTTGGCGAAGGATTTTGAGGTTTCGAGCGCCGCCGCTGCTTTACTCGGGCCGAAGGCGGCGATGCCCTCAGCTTCCAGCGCATCGACGAGGCCGAGGGCGAGCGGCGCCTCCGGCCCGACGACGACAAAGTCGATCCGCTCGCGCTTGCAAAAGCCGACCAGCCCTTCAATGTCGGTCGCGCGAATCGGCACGCATTCGGCCTCCTCGGCAATCCCGGCATTGCCCGGCGCGCAGAACAGCCGGTCGGCCAGCGGCGAGGCCGCAATCGCCCAGGCGAGCGCATGCTCGCGTCCGCCAGAGCCCACCACCAGCACCCGCATCGCCCTTGCTCCTGTGCTCGGTTATCATGTGGGGATGGATGATCTATTGGTCGCGGCCCCGCCCCGCACGAACCTGACCGAATATAGCGTCTCGGAGCTGTCGCTGGCGCTCAAGCGCTCGATCGAGGACGAGTTTGGCTATGTCCGCGTCCGCGGCGAGGTTTCCGGCTTCAAGCGCCACGGCTCGGGCCATTGCTATCTCGCGCTCAAGGACGCCGACGCGGTGCTCGACGCGGTGTGTTGGCGCATGACCGCGATCCGGCTCGCGGTCAAGCCCGAGGACGGGATGGAGGTGGTGTGCACCGGGCGGCTGACTACCTTTCCGGGGCGCTCGAAATATCAGCTCGTCATCGACACGATCGAGCTGGCCGGGGTCGGGGCATTGCTCAAGCTGCTCGAAGAGCGGCGCCAGCGCCTCGCCGCCGAGGGGCTGTTCGCGGCCGAGCGCAAAAAGCCGCTGCCGTATCTGCCAGAGGTGATCGGGGTCGTGACCTCGCCGACCGGGGCGGTCATTCGCGACATCCTGCACCGGCTCGCCGACCGATTTCCACGCCGTGTGCTGATCTGGCCGGTCGCGGTGCAGGGCGACGGGGCGGCGGCCCAGGTGGCGGCGGCGATCGAGGGGTTCAACCGCCTGCCCGATGGGGATGTGCCGCGGCCCGATCTGATCATCGTCGCTCGCGGCGGCGGCAGC
Organism: uncultured Alphaproteobacteria bacterium; assembly: GCA_963785565.1. Lineage (GTDB taxonomy): Bacteria > Pseudomonadota > Alphaproteobacteria > ATCC43930 > CGMCC-115725 > AP-15. The sequence goes on from CAWAVV010000026.1 coordinate 40,178, forward strand.
CTCGAAGATTTGATGGCGTTCAACGAAGAGATCGTGGTGCGCGCCGCAGCGGCCTCGCTGATCCCGCTGATCTCGGCGGTCGGGCACGAAACCGACACGACCCTGATCGACCATGCGAGCGACCGGCGCGCGCCGACGCCAACCGCCGCCGCCGAGATGGCGGTCCCGGTGAGGCTCGACCTGGTCGCCGATCTCGCCGGGAAGTCGTCGCGCCTCGCGGGTGGGCTGGCCCGGCTCTTCGCCGAGCGGCGGCTGCATCTCGCCGGGCTGGCGCGTGGGCTGCCGTCGCCGCAGGATCTGATCGGCAACGCGGCGCAGCGCCTCGATGATCGCGCCGAACGACTGCGGCTTGCGGCGGAACGGCATCTGCACGCGGCGCGACACCGCCTCGATCTCGCCGCGGTGCGGCTTCGGCCCGAAATGTTGGCGGCCGACCTCACCCGCGCCGGCTCCCGCCTTATCGAGACGGAGGCCCGGCTGCGCGGCGCGATGGCGCGGTCGATCGCGGCGCGGCACGACGCGCTCGACAACTTCGCCGGCCGCCTTGCGACCCACTCGGAGCGGCACGAGAGCCTGCTCGCGCGCGGCTATGTCGTGGTGCGCGACGGCGATGCCCGGGTCGTCACCGAGGCTGCCAAGGTCAAGCTTGGCGCGGCGCTCGACCTCGAATTCTACGACGGCAAAGTCGGCGCCATCGCCGGCCGCACCCCGCGGCGACCGGTTCGCCGGGCCCCGCCTCGCCCGGAGCAGGGAAACTTGTTCTAGTGGCTGCTGGGGGCGGGCCGCAGCCCGATGATCAGCGCGAGACGATCGCCTTTCTCAGCCGTCCGTCTTCCTATGGGGCGGAGGTCGAGCGGGTCGAGATCGTCGAGACCCATGTGTCGCTGGTCTTTCTCGCCGGTGACCGCGCCTACAAGCTCAAGCGCGCGGTAAAGCTGCCCTATCTCGATTTTTCGACCGCGGAGCGGCGGCGCGAGGTCTGTGCGGCCGAGTTGGCGCTCAACCGGCGCACCGCGCCCGCGCTTTATCTGAACCTTCGCCGTCTGGCGCGCAGTTCAGCGGCGGGGGCGGTGTGTTTTTCGAATGAAGGCCCGGCCATCGACTGGGTCGTGGTGATGCGGCGGTTCGATCAGGCATTGCTGTTCGACGCGCTCGCTCAGGCTGGCGGGCTGGATCACCGGCTGATAGACGCGCTAGCCGATCACATCGCGCAATTCCACCAAGCCGCCGAGCCGCGCCCCGACCAAGGCGGGACGGCGGCTCTGCGCGACATCGCCGACACCAATCATCAGGTCCTTGCCGCCGCGCACGGGGCTGGCTTCGCCCGCGAGCGCATCGAGGCAATTCTCGACAAATGGCGCGCGGCGCTGGCCACCGCGGAGGCGCTGCTCGAAACCCGCAAGGCGGCGGGCAAGGTAAGGCGCTGCCACGGCGATCTGCATCTGCGCAACATATGCCTCCTCGACGGCAAGCCAACCCTGTTCGACTGCCTCGAATTTTCCGACGCCCTGGCCAGCATCGACATTCTTTACGATCTCGCCTTTCTGTTGATGGACCTCGAACATCGCGGGCTGGCGGACCTCGCCAACCGGGTGCTGAACCGCTATCTCGACCGCACCGCAGAGGATGATGGGCTGGCGGCAATGCCGCTGTTTTTGTCGCTGCGGGCTGGGATTCGCGCTCATGTTACGGCGACGGCGCTGGCCCGTGCAGCCAATCCCGATAAAAAAGCGGAAATGGCGCAAGAGGCGCGGCGCTATCTCGACCTTGCGCACCGTTTGCTGGAACCACGGCCCCGGCGGCTGATCGCGATCGGCGGCTTGAGCGGCAGCGGCAAATCGACGCTCGCCGCCGGCCTGGCTCCCGAGTTGGGTCTGCGGCCCGGCGCCCGTGTCTTGCGCAGCGACGTGACGCGCAAGCTGCTGCTTGGGGCGGCGCCCGAAACAAGGCTTCCGCCCGAGGCCTACACTCCCGACGTCACCCGCCGGGTCTACGACGCGTTGCGCCAAAAGGCGGCCATCGCACTCGCCGCCGGGTATTCGGTCATCATCGACGCGGTTTCGTTGACCCCGGGGCAACGGCGCTCGTTCGCCAATATCGCGCGAGATGCTGGCGCGCCATTTTCGGGTGTTTGGCTCGAAGCAGGGGCGGACGCAATGGCCGAGCGTATCCGCACCCGCTGCGGCGACGCCTCCGACGCCACTCCCGAGATCCTGGCGCAACAGTTGCGCCACGACCGTGGACCGATGGACTGGATCCGCATCGATGCTGGCGGTGGGCCCGAGGAATGCCTCGCCGCCGCCCGTAGCGCCCTTCTCTCGGCTGAGCCCCCGGTTACTCCATCGGCAAGCCCGGATGCACGGCGCGGCTGTCGAGCGGGGTGAATTGCGGCGCCAAGGCCGGGATCGCGACCTCGGCCAAGGTCTCGGGGGTCCAGCCGCCCTGGCGATGAACCATGCGCACCGGCCGCATATGGCCATACAGCGACAATTCGCCGGCGCGCTGATGAAAGACCTGGCCGTTGACCTGGCCCGCCTGCTCGGAGGCGAGAAAAACGCAGAGTGGGGCGATCGCGTCGGCCCGGCTGCGGCGCAGCCTTTCCTCGCGCATGGCCGCGGCCTGCGGGTCCTTCGGCGTCGGCACCGAGCGGGTCATGCGGGTGTCGGCCGACGGGCAAATGACGTTGACGGTAATTCCCCGCGACGCGTTCTCCATCGCGACGATCCGCGCCAGGGCGACGATGCCGAACTTGGCCGCTCCGTAGTTGCACTGGCCGACATTGCCGAGCAGGCCCGAGGTCGACGACACCATGATCATCCGGCCGTAATTCTGCTCGCGGAACAGGTTGATCGCGGCCCGGTTGATGTTGAAATGGCCGGTCAAATGGACGTCGATGACCGCCTGCCAGTCTTCCGGGAACATGTTGTGGAACATCTTGTCGCGCAGGATGCCCGCAGCGTCGAACACGATGTGCAACCCGCCAAAGGTGTCGCGCGCCTGCTGGACCATCGCGAGACAGTCGTCGAACTTGGCGACCGAGCCGTAATTCGCCGTCGCCTCGCCGCCCGCCGCTTTGATCTGGTCGACGATCTCCTGCGCCGGCGTTTGGTCGGACCCCTCGCCGCTGCCGCTGGTGCCGGGATCGTTGACCACGACCTTTGCCCCGTGCGCCGCCATCAGCTTGGCGACCTCGGCTCCGACCCCGCGACCCGCGCCGGCGCAAATCGCAACCCGTCCCTCGAGCATGCCCATCCCTCGACCCCTTCGGTTCTTGTCTCGTCTCCCGGGTTGTCGGGGGGTATGCCGGTTTTGTCAATCGGCGCCGGCCGCGCTTTCATGGAACGGCTGCAACGGAGATGCCAAAAATGACGTTTGAAACTCGGCGCATTGCCGGCATGCCCGATGCGATCGCCCCCGATGGCTCGGAGGTGCGCGTATTGTGCGGCCTTTCCCGCGGCGGCCTCGCCGTCTTTTCCCTCCAGCCCGATTCCGTCTCGAAGGCGGTCGCTCATCGTACCGTCGAAGAGGTCTGGTATGTGCTCTCAGGCCGTGGCCGTATCTGGCGGAAACTTGGCCGGAGGGAGGAGATCGACGAGATCGACGCCGGCGTGTCGCTCAGCCTACCTACCGGCACGCAATTTCAATTTCGCTGCGACAGTCCGCAGCCGTTGACCGTGCTTGGCGCGACAATGCCGCCGTGGCCCGGCGAGGACGAGGCCTACCTTGTCGAAGGCATCTGGGAGGCCACGCTCTGAGCCAAGGGCCGGCGCGCCTCCTTCAGAGCAAGTGCCCGCTGCGCGTGGCCTTGGTGCGCAGATAACGCTCGTTGTGCCCGTTCGCCGGAAAGACGTGGGGAACCCGCTCGACGACGCGGATGCCGTAGCGCTGGAGCGCCGCCATCTTGTCGGGGTTGTTGGTCAACAAGCGGATCGTGCCGAAGCCGAGTTGACGCAGCATCTCCGCAGCCGGCAGATAGACGCGTTCGTCGGCGTCAAAGCCCAGCTGCTCGTTGGCATCGAGCGTGTCAAAGCCGGCATCCTGCAGCTGATAGGCCCTGAGCTTGTTGACGAGACCGATGCCTCGTCCTTCCTGTGCAAGATAGAGCAGCACGCCCCCGCCGGCCCGCGCGATCGCCGCGATGGAGCCTCGCAGTTGATCGCCGCAATCGCAGCGCAAGCTGGCCAGCAGGTCGCCGGTGAAGCATTCCGAATGCAGCCGCACCAGCACAGGGGCTGCCGGATCGGGCGTCCCGATCAATATCGCCAGATGCTCGACGCCGCCGTCACCCGGCCGGAACGCGATCAGACGAGCGTTTTCGGCGTCGGCGAGCGGCACCCGAGCCTCAGCGACGCGGGTCAGACCGGCCGTTGCGGCATCACGCTTGAACACAGTTATGGCCTCGATCACGGCCAAGTCAGCGCGCCGCGCCAGTAACTGGGCCTCGGCCGCGCCGACCCGAACGACCAGCGCCGCCGGCAGCAAGGACGCGAGCTTGGCCAGGGCGACCGCGGCCAAGGCCCCACCCTTGGCGAGGACCGGCTGAGGACCGAACCCCGGCGGCTCGACACCCAGCGACGCCCCGGGGTCAGCCAGGTTGCGGATCACCGCTGCCGGCATTTCGAGAGAAACCGAGATCGTCAACGCGCCCGACAATTCCTCACGCGGCGCGAGGCCGAGCGCCACCGCACGACGGCGCGTCAGCACGACACGGGGCGACGCGGCGGAGACTTCGCGCAACCGGCGCAAATTCTCTTCTGTCACCAACTCAGCGGCGATCGCGAGCACGTTGAGCTTATCGTCGCGGATCAGCACCGGCTCGGCTCGGCGCAACGCTGTGATCGCCCCGCCCAGATCGCGGCCCGCATTCGTCGTCGTCGCGACGCCGTCACGCGCTACTCTCGCAATGGTCTTGAATTCGGGCACCCGATTCTCCTCAACGCCGCCTGCATATCATAGGCGGGGGTGGCGACGGCGCCAGCAAACTTATTCGCATAGGAGCATTCCCGACACGGTCGAGCAGAACACTGGCGGGTTCGGTATACCGGGACCGCAGCGGCGCGCCGAGAGACCCCGTGCCCGACCTCCTTGTCGCGCCCGTAACCGCTCAGTGAGGCGGCCGGCTGGCGCAAGCGGGCGGCGATCGGTTAAGCTCGAAACGCGCTTATCGGGGATGAGACGGGATGAACCCGGCGGATAATCGCTGGTTTCGACAGCGTGGCCCCCGATCGTGACACAGGGACGGCCATGCTGGTCTTCCGAACCCGGCGGATGGGGTCATGAGGGCTGGTCGCAGAATATTGATCGTCGACGATGACAGCGCGCTGCGCCAATCGCTAACCGAGCAGCTGGAGCTCCACGAGGAGTTCGTGACCGTGGAGTGCGAAACCGCGGCGCGGGCACTGGAAATCGCCAAACATGAGCGCCTCGATGCGATCCTCCTCGATGTCGGCCTGCCCGACATGGATGGGCGGGAGCTGTGCCGCCGCTTGCGCGATGCGGCAGTTCAGGTGCCGATCGTCATGCTGACCGGGGCCGACAGCGATGCCGACACCATCCTCGGCCTCGATGCGGGCGCCGACGATTACGTCACGAAGCCGTTTCGGCTGAGCGTATTGCTCGCTCGCCTGCGCGCACATCTGCGCCAGAGCGAGCACAGCGACGACGCCGAATTCACGATTGGCCCCTACACCTTCCGCCCCGGCGCCAAGCTGCTGCTCGACCCGGGCGGGCGTAAGAAGGTCAGGCTCACCGAAAAGGAAACGGCGATCCTCAAATACCTCTATCGCGCCCGCGATCGAGTGATCGGGCGCGGTACCCTGCTCGGCGAGGTGTGGGGCTACAATGCCGGGGTGACAACCCACACCTTGGAGACCCATGTGTACCGGCTACGCCAAAAGATCGAGCGTGATCCGACACGCGCCGAGATCCTGGTAACCGAGTCCGGCGGCTACCGCTTGGTCCCTTGACGCGCGCCGGTCTGGCCAGCGACGGCCGATGACCGCGTCCGGCCGTCTGTTGATCGTCAGCGGGGCAGATCGCGCGTATTTCCCGCTGTTGCGCGACACTGTCCTGTCGGTGCGGACCCAGCGCCGGGATGCCAAGATCGGAATTTTGGATGTCGGGCTCGAACCGGAGCAGCGCGCGTGGCTCGCCCAACGCGTAACCCATCTCGTCCATCCTGACTGGGATATCGATTTTCCGGGGCGTGAGCACACCCCGGAAGCGCGCAAGGCGCAGTTCGCGCGGCCCTTTCTGCCGCGCCACTTCCCGGGCTACGAGACCTACCTCTGGATCGACGCGGATGCTTGGCTGCAAGACTGGCGGGTGGTCGAGTTGTATGCCCGCGCCGCGCGCGGCGGCAAGCTGGCGATCACCCCGGAGATCGACCGCGCCTATAAGCGCCACTACAAGCGGCCGAAACTGTTCGGCTGGACTTTGGCGTGGAAGAACTACCGTGAGGCGTTCGGCTGGCGCGCCGCCGACCGTCTCGGCCGCAATCCAATGGTCAATTGCGGCGTTTTTGCCTTGCGCGGCGACGCCCCGCACTGGCAGGTATGGGCGCGGATCATGGCGCAGGTTGCGCAACGGACGCGGTTTTTCTTTGTTGAGCAGACCGCACTCAACTACGCAATATTTGCCGAGAAACTTCCGGTTGATTTCCTGCCGGCATATTGCAACTGGATGCCGGGTGACGCGGCGCCCGCCTTTGACGCCGCGCGCGGTTTGTTCGTCGAGCCCTATTCGCCGCATGAGGCGATCGGCGTGATGCATCTCGCCGGCCGCGAGCAGAAGACCCATGTCTTCCGCCTGAACCGATTGGACGGCGGGACGGTCGAGACCTCGCTGCGCTATGGTGAAAGTCGTGCCTTATGCGAGCGGCTGGTGACGGTGACTGCTGCTCGGCGACCGGACGGAGAGGGCGCGGCCTCACGATGAAGTGAATGGAAATAAACCGCACAGACTATCTTTTCCGTCATTTTCGGCTTCTCGTTGAGCGACCCCTTCAATAGTCTCCGCGTCCGAACCACACGCCAGGAGGAGAACATGGGTTATCTGCGGTTATCGGTCTTGGGGGTCCTCGCTTTATGTCTGGTCTCGGGAGCTGCCCAGGCCGAGACAAAAATCTTCAAGGCGACCCTCAGCGGCGCCAGCGAGGTTCCACCGAACGCTGGCGCCGGCGACGGCACCGCGACGGCGACGCTCGATACCGCCACCGGAAAGCTGGTCTGGGACGTCACCTATTCGGGTCTGACTGGCCCGGCGAAGGCAGCCCATATTCACGGTCCGGCAGGCCCGGGACAAAATGCGGGAGTGGTGGTCCCGCTGAAAGGCGACCTGGCCAGCCCGATCAAAGGCTCGGCGACCTTGACCGCGGCGCAGATGGCGGACCTCGAGGCCGGGAATTACTACGTCAACATTCACACGGCGGCGAATAAGGGTGGAGAACTCCGCGGCCAGCTGCAACCGGCGCCATAACCGGCGTAGGGGACGCTCAGAAGGCGACGCGCATATCCGCGACCGCTGATCCGAAATAAGCTTGCGGCTCCGAGGGCAGCTCGCCGCGCGCGTGCTCTTGACGGCTGACGCATCGGCTGGTCCTGGTGAATACCGCCTGCCAATTCGCCGATTGCGGAAGGGCGCCGAGCAGGCATTGATCGAAGACGGTGTAGGTGCGCTCGACCTGACAGCCGAAGGAGGGCCGGTCCCGGCGCGCCGCGGTCAGGATGATACGGTTCGGCTCGGCCATCGGCCCCGCGGCAAAACCGCCAGTGTAGCAGCCCGAGACGATGACCACCGTCGGAACCATCGCACAGCCGCGCGACAGAGCTTGGGCGAGCTCTTCCGGGTGCAACGCCCGTTGTGAGCGGGCGAGCCACAGCCCGGCGTTGGGCTCGCCATGCGAAGTCATGAAAACCAAGCAGTGGTCGCCGGGCCGGGCCGGCAGGTCGGCAATCTGCCGCAGCAGGTTCTCGGCGGTGGCGGGCTCGACGCCATGGCGCAGTTCTGCGCTGCTCGCGCTCAGCCGGTGGATGTTGGCGGGTGGCACCCCCGACGCGACAAGCCGCCGGGCGAAGGCCCGAGTGGCGTCATCGAATACCGGTTGGGCATTGTCGCCGGCGGCGAGCACCGCCTGCCAGCCGCCGCCGGATTGGGTCACTGATCCGCCGTAGCCGGAAACCAGGGTCAGGACCAGAATAAAGGCCGGCGCCCGCGCGAGTACCCAAGACCCCATCGAACCGGACCTCCGCACCTCCGTCCCGCGTTTCGTGCTATGCTGTGGCATTCGATGGAGGTGACCAATGGCCATAGCACTCGTCGAGAAAAGTTGCACGCCCTGCCGTGGCGGCATCCCGCCGCTCACCCGCGAGGAGGCCGAGAGCTTCCACGTCCAAGCCCCAGATTGGAGTCTGCTCGACGAAGCAAAGCGGATCGAGCGGACCTATCGCTTCAAGAATTTCCGCGAGGCCTTTGGTTTTGTCGAGCGCGCGGCTGCGCTCGCCGAGACCGAGAGCCATCACCCCGAGATCCGCTTCGGCTGGGGCTTCGCGACGGTCTCGCTGCACACCAAAAAGATCAAGGGGCTGCACGAGAATGATTTTATCATCGCGGCCAAGCTCGACCGTATCGCGGCGGACGAGGGGGTGCCGGCCTGACAACAGAACGTGGGGCAGTGTAGTAGAATCCGCCGCTGACGCCGGCGGGCGCTCAACCACAAGCAAGGGAGGAACGCGGTGCCCACTTACATCATGCTCGCCAACTGGACCGATCAGGGAGCGCAAAAGGCCAAGGAGTCGCCGCGTCGGGTCGACACCGCCAAAAAGGCGCTGGTCGACATGGGCGGCGAGTTCAAAGGCCTCTACATGACGATGGGCGATTACGATCTGATCGCGATTTATGAAGCGCCGGACGATGCCGTGGCGGCAAGGTTTACCTTGCTGCTCGGGATGCTGGGGACGGTGCGAACCAAAACCCTGAAAGCGTTTCCCGAGGCGGCCTATCGCGAGATCATCTCGTCGCTCGGCTAATCGAGCGCGGCGACAGCCGCGCCGCCCGGGATCGACCGCGGCCGGCGCAGCAGCAGCAGCAGCGGCACAGCGGCGACGACGAGAAGCATCATCAGCATGAAATCGTCGATATAGGCCACCATTGCCGCTTGCCGCGTCGCCTCGGCATTCAGCGCGGCGACACCCGATGGGGTCACCAAGCTATAGGGCGGCCCCAGTTGCGGCGCACGGGCGAGCGGGTTGTCGGGCCGCAAACTCTCGACGAGGCGCGAATGCACGATCTGGGTGTTCTGATCGAGCAGCGCCTCGACGATGGCGATGCCGACGCTGCCGCCAATATTGCGCATCAAGCTGAAAATCGCTGTGCCCTGGGTCAGAAGGTTGCGCGGCAAGGTCGAAAAAGTTATAATACTCAACGGGGTAAATACAAAGCCGAGGCCAAAGCCCTGCGTCACCCCGGTCGAAATGACGGGGCCCATTCCCATCAGCAGCGAAAACCCGGTCATCTGCCACATCGACACCGCGGTCAGCACAAGCCCCGCCAGGATCAGCAACCTGGTATCGACCCGGCCGACCAGGCGGGCGACCACCAGCATGGCGATCATCGTGCCGACGCCGCGCGGCACCGTCACCAGCCCTGTTGTAAACACCGGGTAGTTCATCAAATCCTGCAGCATCGTCGGCAATAACGTCATGGTGCCGTAAAGCGGGATGCCGATCAGAAACATCAGCAGGGTGCCGGCGATGCAGTTGGCATCCTTGAGCAGATCGCGGTTCAGGAACGACCGGTCGGTAGCGGTCGCCGTATGGACGATGAAGAGATAGAGGCAGAGCCCGGCAATTGTCGCCTCGATCCAGATCTCGCTCGAGCCGAACCAGTCCTTCAGCTGCCCGCGGTCGAGCAGCATCTGCAAGGCGCCGATCGCCACGCTCAACGTCGCGAAGCCGAAGAAGTCGAACGCCTCGCGCTGGGCCCGGCGCGTTTCGTGGATGAAGATCAGGATGCCGGCGCCGGCGAGAACCCCGACCGGCAGATTAATAAAAAACACCCAGCGCCAACTGTAGTCGTCGGTCAGCCAGCCGCCGAGCGCCGGGCCGATGATCGGGCCCAGAATGACCCCCAGGCCCCAGACAGCCATTGCCCTCGCCTGGCGATGGGGCGGGTTGATCTGCAGCAATACCGCTTGCGACAGCGGGACCAACGCCGCGCCGCAGACGCCCTGGAGCAGGCGAAAAATTACCAGCTGGGTGAGGCTGGTGGCCATGCCGCACAACGCGGAGGCCAAGGTGAAGCCGACGACCGAGATAAAAAAGACGTATTTGATACCGAACCGGCCGGCGAGCCAGCCGGTCAGCGGCGTCATGATCGCCGCGGCGACGATATAGGAAGTCACCACCCAGGCGATCTGGTCCTGCGCCACCGAGAAGCTGCCCTGCATGTGCGGCAGCGCCACGTTGGCGATCGTGGTGTCGACCCCCTGCATGAAGGTCGCCAGCATGATCGAGACCGTGATCCAGCCCCGGTTCGGCACCGGGGCCGGGGTAACGTCGCTCACCGCTCCGCTGTTTGCGTCGGCCGGCCGACGAGCCATGCGAACATCCGGTCGATGCGGTCGAGCCAGGGCCGATGGAACTCGGTATCGACCTCGACGGTAACGCTGAGCCCTGCGGCGAGAGGCTGGTTCGGGTCGAACTTATCAAAGCTGAGGCGCACCGGCAGGCGCTGGACTACCTTGACCCAATTGCCGGTCGCATTTTCCGCCGGCAGCAGCGAGAAGGTCAGCCCTGTTCCCGGGCTCAAACTCTGCACCGTGGCCGGGAACACGACATCGGGAAAGGTGTCGATCTCGACCGTCGCGGTCTGTCCGGGCCGCATATGGGTGAGCTCAGTCTCCTTGAAGTTGGCGGTCACCCAGACGCGCTTGGTCGACACCAGGGAAAACAGCGCGGTCGGAGCCGCACCGGTGTCCACTCCTTGTACCCAGTTGCCGGGCTGGAGCTGGTCCACCTTGGTGACGATGCCGGCTTCGGGCGCGCGCACCGTCGTGTAGGAGAGGTTGAGCTCTGCGCGATCCAGCGCTGCCTGGGCGTGCTGCACCATCGGATGCTGGGCGACCGGAATATCGGGATCGCCGCCGAGGCTGGCGAGCGTGCTGGCGACGTCCTGTTCCTTTGAGGCCAGCTGTTCGCGGGCGATCTTGTAGGCGTGGTTCGTCTGGTCGTATTGCGCCTGCGACGCGGTGCCCGATGCGAGCAGACGCTGCTGCCGCTCCAATTCGCGCTGCTGATAGACGAGGGTAGCCTCGGTGGCGGCGGCGTCGGCCTTCTTCTGCTGATAGGTCGCCTTCATCGCCTCGATCTGGAGCTTAATCGACGCCAGCTGCGCCTTGGCCTCCTCGACGGCGATGCGGAACGGCCGTTGATCGAGGGTGAACAGCACCTGGCCGGCGGTCACCCGCTCGTTGTCGCGAACATCGACTTCGGCGACGCGGCCAGACACCTCGTTGCTGATTGAGATCCTCGCCGCGTCGACATAGGCGTCATCGGTCGAGACATAGCGGCCGGTCGTCAGATACCACCAGCCGGCAGCGAGCAGCACCACGATTGGCCCGAGCAGCATCAGCGGCAGCCGGAGCCGCTGGCGCCAGGAACGCCGTCTCCCGAGGACCGCCGGCCGGCCGTCGACAGCGGCGCGAAGGGCGCCGATCGAGGACGCTTCGTTATCGGCGGAGGTCGTCACTGGTGGCCTCCAACCGGCGATAAATTGGCCGCGACCCGCGCTCGGTATTGGGCCGGGCGATCACTCGGTTCGACGGCTTTCGACAGCGGTGTCACCGGCGGCGATGGAACGCGTTGGCACAGATTGCCGTGAACTCGGCGCAGCAGGTCAACTAGCTGCCGGCCCTCTACGTCGGTCAGGTCGGCGAACGCCTCGCTGCGAACTGCGCTCGACAGGTCGAGGATGCGGGCGAGAATCGGGCGCGCCTTTTCAGTCAAGACCAACCGGCGGGCCCGGCGGTCCCCCGGATCGGGTCGACGCTCGATCCAGCCATCCTCCTCCATGCGATCGAGCTGACGCACCAGGGTCATCGGCTTGATCTCGAGCAGATCGGCGAGACCGGCCTGATTGATCCCTTCGTGGCGGGCGAGGTAGCCTAGCACGCGGCACTGCGACCGGGTGAGCCCAAGGAACAGCAGCGCCCGCTGGTTGAAGCGTCGCGCGAACAGGCGGGCCACGTCGTGCACGAGATAACCGAAGCTGCGATCGAGTTTCATAGCGATGCCAGACGACAAAGAACTACCCGAAGGTGATAATAAGCTATGATAGGGAAAATTTGAGCATCGCCACCTGTTCAGATCGCGCGGCTGGTAGAAGCGAATTCGATAGCTCGCCGCCGACGAGGTCAGCCGGCGCGCAAACCGCGGGCGCCGACGGCGATCGATGCCGCACGGGTGCGTTGCGGCGGCCGCACCACCAGCAACAACGGGATCATGGCAGCCACGATGATCATCATCGAAGCGAAGACGTCGATATAGGCGACCATCGAGGCCTGGCGGGTGACTTCGGCGTTGAGCGCGGCAAGACCAGAGGGGTTGCTGAGGCTGAACGGCGCCACCAAAAACGGGGCTCGGGCGAGCGGGTTGTCCGGGCGCAAATGCTCGACGAGCCGGGAATGGACGATCTGGGTGTTCTGGATCAGCAAGGTCTCGAAAACCGAGATACCGATGCTGCCGCCGAGATTGCGCATCAGGCTGCGCAGCGCCGTGCCCTGGGTCATAATGTGACGCGGCAGGTTGGAAAGCGCCAAGGTGTTAAGTGGGACGAAGGTGCAGCCCAATCCAAACCCTTGCAGCACCCCCGACGTAATGACCGGCGCCATCCCCATCTGCAGCGAAAAGCCGGTCATCTGCCACAACGAGATTACGGTCATCAGCAGCCCCGCCAGGATGATCAGCCGGTGGTCGAGGCGGTTCATCAGCCGCCCGACGAAGAACATCGCCGCCATCGTGCCGATGCCGCGCGGCGCGGTCACCAGCCCGGTCAGGAATACCGGATAGTCCATCAAGGATTGCAGCATCGTCGGGACCAAAGCCAGAGTGCCGCTGAGGATGCCGCCGACAAAAAACATCAGGATCGTGCCGGCCGCGAAGTTCATGTTCTTTAGGAGACTGCGGTTGAGGAACGACCGCTCACCCGCGGTCGCCGTATGGACGATGAAGAGATATCCCGCGACCGCGGCGATCGCCGCCTCGGCCCAGATCTCGGTCGAGCCGAACCAATCCTTCAGTTCACCCCGGTCGAGCATCATCTGCAGGGCGCCGATAGCGATACTCAACGTGGCGAATCCGAAGAAATCGAACGCCTCGCGATGCGCGTGCCGCGCTTCGCGGATGAACACCAGGATACCGATCGAGGCGATTAATCCGACCGGTACATTGATGTAGAATATCCAACGCCAGTTGTAGTCCTCGGTCAGCCAGCCGCCCAGCATCGGGCCAAAGATCGGCCCCAGCATCACGCCGATGCCCCAGACTGCAATCGCCTGGCCGTGCCGTTCCGGCGGGTTGATCTGCAGCAGCACCGATTGCGACAGCGGCACCAGCCCGGCGCCGAAGATGCCTTGCAGCAGGCGAAAGATCACCAGCTCGGCCAGGCTGGTGGCGCTGCCGCACAAGGCCGAGGCCACCGTGAAGCCCGCAACCGAGATCAAGAACACGTATTTTATGCCAAAACGGCCAGCGAGCCAGCCGGTCAGCGGCATGGTGATCGCCGCCGCGACAATATACGAAGTCAGCACCCAGGCGATCTGGTCCTGGGCCGCCGACAGGCTGCCTTGGATATGGGGCAGCGCCACATTGGCGATCGTGTTGTCGACGCCTTGCATGATCGTCGCCAGCATGATCGAAACCGTGATCGCGCCGCGATGGCCGAGCGGGCTACGCGCCTCGCCTCTCACCGCGGCCCCCGGGTATCGCAACATCGCTGCCCGAGGGCGATCGTCGACCATCTGGTTATGATACGCAAAACCGAGCCGCCGCTTTCGCAATTCGTGAGCGGCGCAGATACTTAGAAATTCGATGGGTTGAACACCGTGCCCCAGGGGCGGTATTCGGCGACGCGGCTCGGGTGCGATCGGCGGGCAGTCGAGAATTCGATGGCTCGGCGACACTCCTTGTCGAGGCGCGAAAATCGTTCCACAGTGTCGGCTGGGCGGTCCGGCCCCGTCGGACCTTGACACCGCCGTCCCGAGGCGGCCAACGGCGAAAAATTCGTTGCCGGATCCCCTCGCCATTCGAGCTTCGACCTTGGTTGATGCGCTGATCAACAGCGCCGATCCCGAGTTGTGGCGACGATACTGCCGTCTCGCGGCCGAACTCGAAGGCCGTCCTGCGGTCGCGCCCGTCTATGCCCCCGGTTCAATGGAGTGGCAGGCACAGCAGGAACAGAACTCTGTTCAGGCCGATCAGGCTGTGCCGGCTTACGCGGAAGAGGCGGGCCGCAAGCGGATCTCGCAGCGGGCCGCACCGGCGCCATTCGCCGGAGCGCCTTCGCCGTTTGGTAGCGCCCAAAGCGAGAAATTCGATGCATTTCTTGCGCGGCATCGCGGGCCCCCATCCGTGCTCGCAGAGATCGATGCGATCGAACGCCAGCTGGTCGGCGCGTTCGAGGCGGCCGGCAGTTCCGGCCGATGCCGTGCCACCGGGTTTCGCGACGGCGCGAGAATCGAGGTATCGGCAGCCTGGTTCGGCCGGATGCAATTCGATTTCGGGAGGAATTCCGTGGTCCTGCCGGACGGTTCCGAGATCGCCGGCATCGAGGTAACGATCGGTTCGTCCGCCGCTGTGGCCGGTCGTGGGCGCGAGCGCCCGGCGCGGGCAATGCTCCGCGAGGCGCTGATCGCCCTGTGGCAGCGTGGCGCCTTCACTGCCGGGACCGGAAACGAGAGGGTGTTGGCGTTGGCGCTGCGCGAGCTCGCGCTGTCCCCCTCCGATCCGCCTTACGGCTTCAAGAGCGCCGAGACCGTGCGAAAGCTCCGGAAGGCGTTGAAGATGTCGATCTAGCCGCTCTGCCGATCAGCCGAGCTTGCCAACTTCCGAGCTTGGAACTTCGCGAGTGCCGGTCTTCTTTTAGCCGTCTATTTTCGCGTTCGGGTCATGGCTGGCCCATCCGGGAGAAAGCGTTGATGGACGGCCCGATCGAACTTACCGCGGGAAATTCCACATCTTCGCAGCAAGATGTGGAAGCCCAGCGCTCGCCTGCGCGAGCGCAGCTTGCTTTGGCGATCGCCGAACTCGCCCATGCCGGGGCCCAGCTTGCGGAGGCGCAGGAGTCGGCTCTCCGGCTCGGCGCGGTCATCGCCGAGGCGGCCCGGCGGGAGGCCGAAATTGCGACGTTGCGAGCAGCCGACGAATCCCGGCTCGGCGCCTGGCTTGCCGAAGGCGGCGCCGATCCTCGTCCCGAACCGGATCCGTTGACGATGGCGGCCGAGGAGCGGCACGCGGCGTTGGCCGCCGACGCGATCGCCGCTCGATCAGCCCTTCCGGGCGCCGAGCGGTCCTTCCAACATTGCGCCGAGCGGGTGCGCGAAAGTCAGCGCAGGCGCGACGCGGCGTTGTGCGGCGCCGCAATCGACGCAGCGCGCGGCTTTTCCGAGCGCTATCGTTCGGCGTTGACCGCGGCCCTCGAACACGAGGGCGCTTTGCGCGGGCTGCGCGAGGAGCTACAGGCGCGCGGCAACCGCTCAGAGCCTGAGCCGGGGGCGATAGATGCCGCGGCCCGGATCGGCGAGCTGATCGCGGAGACGAGGCGCGGCGCCGCCGTCCACTGCAATCCGGAGACCGCGCGCCGGCTCCTTGCCGCGCTGCTGTCAGACCCCGACGCTTCTTTTTAGGAAACAACGCATGATCTTCCATCGCCTGATTGCCCCGGAGGGCATGGCCCCGACCACGATCGAATTGGCCGGCGGAGACCAGCTCGCGGTTCCGCCGAGCGGGGTCGTCGAGATCCCGCACGCGCTCGAAATGCCGGGTGACGGTGGCGTGTTCGAGCCGGTCGATCGCATCGTCGAAACCGCCTGGTTGCGGCAATTGCTCGATCTCGGCTTTCGCCATTTGCCGCCCGCCGGCCCGACCGGCGATCGTCCGCCCGCCGGGCGCTACGAGGGCGACGCATTTTTCGATCAAACCCTCGGCCGCCCATTATGGTGGTCCGCCGGCGCCTGGCGCTGCGCCGACGGGGCAGAGGTTTAGATTTCGGGGGCGAGGGCGCGGTCGAGAAGTTCCGCCGGGGTCATGCCTGCGGCGCGCATCGCCCGGATCGTCGTCGCCCGATCGCGTTTGGCGAGACGGCGGCCGGTTCCATCGGTCAGCAGCTCGTGATGGCGATAGCGCGGCGTCGGCAGGCCCAGCAGCTCCTGCAGCAGACGATGGATATGCGTCGCCGGCGCGAGGTCTTCGCCGCGGGTGACCAACGTCACCCCTTGGATCGCGTCGTCGACGGTGACCGCGAGGTGGTAGCTCGCTGGCGCCTCTTTGCGCGCCAGCACCACGTCGCCGAGCGCCGCCGGATCGGCCGGAACCCGGCGCGGTTCGCCGCCGCTCTCCTCGACCCATTCGAGCGGGCCGGCCAAGGTTAGCGCGCGGCCGAGATCGAGCCTCAGCGCATAATCGAGCCCCGAGCCTTGCTTCTCGTCGCGCTCCGTGGGGCTTAGCCGGCGACAGCTGCCGGGATAGAGCGGCCCCGTCTCGCCCTGCGGCGCGCCGCCGGCACGTGCGATCTCCGCCTGGATCGTACGCCGCGTACAGAAGCACGGGTATATCACGCCGAGCGTGGCCAGCCGGTTGAGGGCTCGGCGATAATCGTCGAAATGCTCGGACTGGCGGCGCACTGGCCCGTCCCAGCCGAGCCCTAACCAGGCGAGGTCGTCGAGGATCGCCGCTGCGAATTCGTCGCGGCAGCGCCCCTGGTCGATATCCTCGAGCCGCAGCAGGAATCGCCCCCCGGCGGTCCGAGCGGCACGCCACCCTTCGAGCGCGGAGCGGACGTGGCCGAGATGCAGGTATCCGGTTGGGCTCGGGGCAAATCGCGTCACTACGGGCGCGGCGGTCATCGCCGGCGCCGCAGCGGGTGACAGCAGGGCGGTCTTTCCGCTATGTCTGCGCCCTTGCGCCGGCTTTTCGAAAGACCGCAGCAATGATGCCCAAACTGTCCGGACCGTCGCGCCCGCCCGCGTCCGGCGGCAAGCCCATCCGCCTTGTAATCCTGCTGCACGGGCTTGGGGCCGACGGCAACGATCTGATCGGGCTCGCCCCGTACTGGGCGCCGATGCTGCCCGAGGCCGAGTTCCTGTCGCCGAACGCACCGTTCCCGTGCGACATGGCGCCTTATGGCTTTCAGTGGTTCAGCTCGCAGGATCGCAGCCCGGCGGCGGTTCTGTCGGGCGTGCGCGCCGCCGCGCCGATCCTCGACGCCTTCATCGATGAAGCACTGGCCGAGCGGGGGCTCGACGACGGCGCTCTGGCGCTGGTCGGGTTCTCGCAGGGCACGATGATGTCGCTGTTCGTCGGGTTGCGGCGCGCCCAACCGGCAGCCGGCATTGTCGGGTTTTCCGGCCGGCTGCTCGCCCCCGAGCTGCTGACGAACGAGCTGCGCTCGCGCCCCCGGATCTTGCTGATCCACGGCACGGAAGACCCGCTCGTTCCCTACACGTCCTTGGCTGCGGCCGAAACCACGCTGACAGCCGCCGGTGTCCCAGTAGAGACGCTGACCTGCCCCGGCATCGGCCATTCGATCGACGAGGAGGGGTTGCGGCGCGGCGGGCACTTTCTCAGGGACGTGCTCGCGGAAAGGACGTCTTGATCACCTCATCCTCGATCAGTAGGGGATTGATGATTGCCTGCATCTTTGGCGAATCCCATTCCGCCTCGCCTTCAACCCGGCCCAGCACCCGCCCCTGCCGATCGATCAGGAAGCTGGTCGGCAGCCCGTCGACCTTGAACGCGCGGCCGACCGCGCTCTCTGGATCGAGATAAGTCTTGACCACTTTGAGCCCGAGCTTGGCGATAAACGGTGCAACGGCCTTGCTGCCGCCGCGATCCTCGGATATCGCGAGGATCGTGATCTTGTCGCCGAGTCGGGTTTGCAGCCGCTCGAGCGACGGCATTTCGCGCCGGCACGGTGCGCACCAGGTGGCCCAGAGGTTGACGAGGACGAGCTTGCCGGCGAAATCGCGAAGGCTGAGGGACTTCCCGTCGGCGTCGGTAAACCCAGCCGCAGGGGCGGGTAACGGCTGCGAGGCCGGGACGAACTCGCCTAAGGGCGCCTGCGCGGCCGCATCCGCGTCGGCCTGCGCCAACGCACCCGGACCCGGCAGAGCCAGCAGCAAGGCCACCAATAGAGCCCAGCCCGATCTCACCATCGCAGCCCTCCATGGCACCCGGGCGGTCGGATGAGCGGAGCAGCGAAGCCGGGCGAGAGCGCGGCAAATAAGCAATGGGGCGGTCGCTTCACCGGCGGGCCGGCCCAAATCATGCGCCGCATCAACGCATCCATCGATATCGACAAGCGCCTGTGGGCCGAGGACATTGCCGGCTCCAAGGCGCATTGCGCGATGCTGGTGGCACAGAACATCCTGTCGCCGCAAGATGGGGCCGCGATCGCCGCCGGTCTAGATCAAATCCAGGTCGAGATCGAAGGCGGCCGGTTCGCCTTCAGCGAGGCGCACGAGGACATTCACCTGAATGTCGAGGCGCGCCTAGCCGAACTGATCGGGCCGGCCGCCGGCCGGCTTCACACCGCGCGTTCGCGCAACGACCAAGTCGCGACCGATCTGCGGCTGTGGCTGCGCGCTGCGATCGACCGCCTCGACGCGGCGATGCGGGAACTGCAGCAGGCGCTGATCGAGCGCGCCGAAGCCGAAGCCGATACGGTGATGCCGGGCTTCACCCATCTCCAAATTGCTCAGCCGGTGACGTTGGGCCACCACCTGATGGCCTATGTGGAAATGGTCGGGCGCGACCGCGGGCGGCTAGCCGATTGTCGGCGCCGGATGAACGAGTCACCGCTCGGCGCCGCCGCTCTTGCGGGCACCTCGTTCCCGATCGACCGCGCGTCGACCGCTGCGTCGCTGGGCTTCGACCGGCCGGCGGCAAACTCGCTCGATGCCGTATCGGACCGGGATTTTGCAATCGAGTTTCTCGCCGCGGCGGCGCTCGCCGGGACCCATCTTTCGCGCTTTGCCGAAGAGATTGTCCTGTGGTGCAGCGACGGGTTCGGGTTTATCGCGCTGACCGACGCCTTTACCACCGGCAGTTCGATCATGCCGCAAAAGCGCAACCCCGATGCGGCCGAGCTGGTCCGAGCCAAAACCGGGCGGCTGAACGGCGCGCTGATCGCGCTGCTGACGGTGATGAAGGGCCTGCCGCTGGCCTATGGCAAGGATATGCAGGAGGATAAGGTTCCGGTCTTCGAGGCTGCCGACACGCTCGAGCTCTGTCTTGCCGCGACAACAGGAATGGTGCGCGATCTGCGGCCGGATCGCCAGCGCCTGCGCGAGGCGGCCGGGCGCGGCTTTGCCACCGCGACCGACCTCGCCGACTGGCTGGTGCGCGTCGCCGGGCTGCCGTTCCGCCAAGCGCACCACGCAGCCGGACAGATCGTCAAGCGCGCCGAGGAGATGGGCTGCGCCCTCGCCGAGCTGCCGCTTGCCGAGTTGCAGGCGGTCGAGCCTACGATCAGTGCGGCCGTCTATGACGTGCTCGACGCCGACCGGTCCGTTGCCAGCAGGATCAGCTTTGGCGGCACCGCCCCGGTGCGCGTCCGTGCCGCCGTCACCGCGGCGCGCAAGCGGTTTCTGGGATGACGGGCCCGCGAGAACCGCTGTCCGCTCTGCGCGCCGCCAGCGGAATAGTCCTCCTCGCGCTGGTTCTCGCACTGGAATTGGTGGGCTGCGGCAGAAAGGGCGCGCCGAACCCGCCGCCCGGGGTGCCCAACACCTACCCGCGGTCATACCCGGCCCAATGAGCGACTGGGAACCTTTTGCCTATCGCGGCGGCGCGCTTTGCGCCGAAGAGGTGCCGCTCGCGCGCATCGCGGCCGCGGCCGGCACGCCGTGCTACGTCTATTCGGCCGCCTCGTTTGCTCGGCAATACAAGGCTTTTGCCGGAGCCTTCGCCGCCGAGGCGCCGCGCGTCTGCTACGCGGTCAAGGCCAATTCCAACCAGGCGGTGCTGCGGCTGTTCGCCGGGCTCGGCGCTGGCGCCGATGTCGTCTCGGAAGGCGAGATGCGGCGGGCGCTGGCGGCCGGCATCCCGCGCGCAGCGCATCGTCTTCTCCGGGGTCGGCAAGACCCGGGCGGAGCTTGCCGTGGCGGTCGACGCGGACATTCATCAGATCAATGTGGAGTTGATCCCCGAGTTGCGGCAGCTGAGCGATGTGGCAGCGGCGCGCGGCCAGACCGCGCGCGTCGCGCTTCGCGTCAACCCCGATGTCGCCGCACGCACGCACAGCGACATCACCACCGGACGCAAAGAAGACAAATTCGGCATCGCTCATGATGAGGTGGTGGCCGCGTATCGTCTCGCCGCGCAACTGCCGGGGATCGAGCCCGTCGGGCTCGCCGTCCATATCGGCTCGCAGATCGTCGAGCTCGGCCCGAGCCGCGCGGCGTTCGAGCGGATCGCCGCGCTTGTCGCGGCTTTGCGCCAGGAGGGGCTGGCCGTGCCGCAGGTCGATCTCGGCGGCGGGCTGACCGTGCCGTACGGCGATGAGGTTCCCGCGACTCCCGCCGAATACGCCGAGATGGTGCGTGGCGTTTTTGGCCGGCTCGATGTCGGACTGGCATTCGAGCCGGGCCGCTTTCTCGTCGCGGCGGGCGGCGTGCTGCTGGCGAGCGTGGTTTACGTGAAGGATGGCGGGCGACGGATCATCGTCGTTGACGCGGCGATGAACGATCTGGTGCGCCCGGCGATGTACAAGGCCGAACACCGCATCCTGCCGGTCGCAGAGCCGGCGCGCGGTGCGGCGACGAGTTCCATCCGATGTCGTCGGGCCGGTCTGCGAGACGACCGACACCTTCACCCGCGACCGTGATTTACCGCCTTTGGCGGCCGGCGATCTCGTCGCTTTCACCGCGGCCGGCGCCTATGGCGCGGTCATGAGCTCCACCTATAACAGCCGCCTCCTGGTGCCAGAAGTGATGGCGGCCGGCGACCGCTTTGACGTCATCCGGGCGCGGCCGGGCTATCAAGCGCTGCTGTCGCTGGATACAATTCCGCCTTGGCTCGAGGGCATCGCCCCCGAGCCGGCTCGGAAGCGAGGTGCCGCATGACCGCCCGCCCGGCAAGAGCCCCGATGGAGTCCGCGCCTCTGCTTGCAACCCGGCTGCGCCTCGCCCGCGCGGCATTGCTGTGGGAGACGCTTTGGCCGGTCTGCTGGCCGGCTCTCGCGGTCCTCGCCTTATTTCTAGTCCTCGTTCTGTTCGATCTGTTGCCGCTCCTCCCGGGCCTCGTCCACGCCGCGATCCTGCTGGCCTTCGGCGCCGGTTTTCTGCTCGCCCTCGGCGTGGCGTTTCGCGACATCATGCTGCCCAATGCCACCGCAGCCCGACGCCGCATCGAGCGCGCGAGCGGGCTGTTGCATCGGCCGTTGCAGGCGCTGGCCGACCGGCCGAGCATGCCGCTCGACCCACAGGCGACGCAACTGTGGGACGCCCACCAGCGGCACATGCGGGCGCTGGTACGGCGGCTGCGGATCGGGACGCCCACCGCGGGGCTTGCCGCGCGAGACCCGTGGGGTTTGCGAGCGCTGCTGGCATTGCTGCTGTTGATTGGCGCGGTCGATGCCGGGGACGATTGGCGCGACCGCCTGATACGCGCGGTGACCCCAGGCGTGGCAGGCGGTACGTCCGCGATCGCCGCCAGCCTCGACATCTGGGTCACCCCGCCCGAGTACACCGGGCTGCCGCCGCAATTCCTGCGCCCGGAAAACCGGCAGACGATCGCGGTGCCGATCGGCAGCACGTTGCTCGCTCAGGTGCATGGCGGTGGTTCGGTGCCGCAACTGTCCATCGATCGGAGCACCCACGACTTCGCGACGACCGACAAGCAGGATTTTCAGGCTCAAGCGACATTGACTGCCGGCAAGCGGATCGAGGTTTCGCAGGGAGGGACCGTACTCGGCGGCTGGCCGATCCGGATAATCCCCGATCACCCGCCCGCCGTCGCTTTTGCCAAGCCGCCTGAGGCGACGGTGCGGCAGGCTTTGCGGATCGATTACCGAGCGTCGGACGATTACGGGGTGGAAAGGGTCAAGGCGGTGATCCGGCGCCCTGGGGACAAATCCGGCCAAAAGATCGAGCTGGAGCTGCCCTTGCCAGGGCTGCATCTCAAGCAGGCGGAGTCGACCAGCTATCACGATCTGACGCCGGCCCTGTGGGCCGGGTTGCCGGTCGAGATCCGGCTCGTCGCCAGCGACGCGCTGGGACAGACCGGCGAGAGCGAGCCGGTGCAGATGAAGCTGCCGGAGCGCGCCTTCGCCAACCCGGTTGCGCGCGCGATCATCGAGCAGCGCAAAGAGCTGGCGGCCAATCCGAGTTCGCGCTTGCCGATAGCCGAGATTCTCGGCGATCTCCGCTCGCGCCCGCAGCTCTACAATGATGATATGGTCGTGTTTCTGGCGCTTCGCGTTGCCCAAGAGCGCCTGCGCTTGCACGACGACCCGGCCGCGATCGCCCAGGTCGAGCAGCTGTTGTGGGATACCGCGCTGCGCATCGAGGACGGACAGGCCTCATTGGCGCAGAACGAGCTGCGACGACTGCAGCAGCAGCTGCAGGACGCGCTGGCAAAAAACGCGCCGGACCGGGAGATCGAGCGCTTGATGAGCGAGCTGAAGCAGGCGCTCGACCGCTATTTGCAAGCGCTCGCCGCGAACATGGCGCGACATCCTGAGCAGAACCAGCAACCGACTGATCCGTCCCAGCAGATTCTCACCAGCCGGGATCTCGAACATATGCTCGACCGTGCCGCCGAGCTGGCCAAAAACGGCGCGCGCGATCAGGCGCGCGAGCTGTTGTCGCAGCTTCAGAATATGCTGGAAAATCTGCGCCTGGCGCGTCCTGGCCAGTCGCCGCAGGAGTCCGGCGAGGCGCAGCAGATGATGCGCGGCATGCGCCAGCTGATGCAACGCCAGCAGCAACTGCTTGACCGCAGTTTCCGCGCCCAGCAGCAAGCCGAGCGAGGGCAGACGACGGCTCCAGGCGATCAGAACGGCATTCAACCGAATGGCGCCGGCGATATGAGCGGCGCGGCCCAGCAGCAGGAAGAGCTGCGCCATACGCTGGGTGAGATGATGCGCCGGATGGGTGACGGGCTCGGTGAAATTCCCGACCCGCTGGGCCGTGCCGAGCGGGCGATGCGTGACGCGGCGCAAGCGTTGCGCGGCAGCCGGCCCGGCTCGGCGATCGGCCCGCAGACCGATGCCCTGGATCAGTTGCAGCAGGCTCAGCGCGAATTCGCCCGGCAGATGCAACAGCGGCTGGGCGCCGCCTGGGGCGAGACCCCGGACCGCGCGACCGGGACCGGCCAGCCGCGTGACGGGGGCGACCGCGATCCGTTGGGCCGGCCGCTGGCAAACGGCGGCTCTTACGATCAGGGTGACGTCAAGATTCCGGATCTGGACATGATGCAGAGGTCCCGTCAAATCCTCGATGAGCTGCGCCGTCGCGCCGGCGAGCGCTACCGGCCGCAAATCGAGCTGGACTATATCGACCGGTTGCTGCAGCGGTTTTGAGCGCGCCCAGTTCAAAGTCGTCGGGCCGGCGGATCATCGCCGGATCGGCAGAACAGCGTTTTCCGGCCATGACAGTTGAAAGCCGAGAGAGATCAGAAAAACCCTTTGACCAGATCGAGAAACCCGTCGAGCCGGTCGTGGTGTACCCAGTGGCCGGCGTTTTCGAAGTTGACGACCCGGGCGTCGCGGAAATGCCGCACTCTGCCGTCGTCGAGCGGGTTCGAGGCCCAGCTTTCCTTGCCGTAGACGAGTAGGGTCGGGCACGTGATGTGCCCCCAAAGTTCTTCGATCTCGGTCGAGGTCATCTCATAGGGTGGCTCGGCGCGGACGTAATTGTCGAACTTCCAGCTGTAAGTGCCGTCTTCGTTCTGGTTGACCCCGTGCTGGGTCAAATGACGCGCCTGTTCCGGCGACAGATGCTGATTTTCTTCCTGCATGCGCCGAAAGGCGTCCTCGATCGAGGCGTAACGCCGCGGCAATCGTCCGGAGAGCCCGCGCTGCTCGTCGATCCAGCTCTGCATCCGCATGCCGATCGAACGCTGCCGGCGCTCGCGAATTCGCCGCGGCGACGCGCCGAGCCCTTCGATGGCGACGAGCTTGGCGACGAAGTCGGGATAGATCCCGGCGTAGCGCAGCGCGATCACACCACCCAGGGAGTGGGCGATGATGGTCACCGGCGCAAGCTCCTGCTGATGGATCAGCTGGGCGAGGTCATAGACGTATCCGGCGACCGTGTAGTTGCCGTCGGGCGACCATTGGCTGTCGCCATGACCGCGCAGGTCAGGCGCCAGTACGTGCCAGTCATGGCGCAGAGCCTCGGCGACCCAGTCCCAGTTACGGCAGTGATCGCGGCCGCCATGGACGAGCAGCAGCGGCGGCGCGCCCGGATTGCCCCAATCGACGTAATGCAGCCGCAGGCGCTGCGAGAAATAGATGCGCGAGGTCGGACCGGAGCTGTCGAGGGTCATTCATCGGATCCCGTCATTCTTTGTTCGGCGGCGACCCTAGCGCCCGGGAATGCGGACGAAAAGCCGGACCGACCAGTGCTGACACGCAAAGACCCCCGCGCGCACTGGTGCGTCAAGCGGGGGTCGCTGTTGCGAAGCCGTAACCTCGCGCCCAGGATCGAAGCCCGGGCTATATCTTGGACTTTATGCTCGGTTGCCGATGCCAAGTGGTCGGCAACTCGCACTTCCCGGGTGGCATCATGTCGATCGGACATCCTCCCGCTGAGTTGACGACAATCGATAATTTAGGATCCGCTCCGAACGCGGTCAAGAGATGCGACCGGCCAACGGCGTTTGCAAAAGGCGGCCCGTCTCGTTTAATTTTGTTAGCACTCCCTGATTAGGAGTGCTATAAGCCATCGTAACGTCCGGTATTTGATGGAGGTACCCCGTGACATTTCGACCGCTGCAAGATCGTGTGCTGGTTCGACGTATCGAGGAAGAGGAGAAGAGCAGAGGTGGCATCATCATCCCCGACACGGCGAAGGAAAAGCCGATGGAAGGCGAGGTCCTCGCCGCCGGGCCCGGCACCAGGGGCGATGACGGTAAATTGCATCCGCTCGACGTGAAGATCGGCGACCGCGTGCTGTTCGGCAAATGGTCCGGCACCGAGATCAAGATCGACGGCGAGGATCTCGTCGTCATGAAGGAAAGCGACATCATGGGCGTCGTCGACAAGACCGCCTGAGGGAGAGGATCATGGCAGCTAAGGAAGTCCGATTTCATGCCGATGCCCGCGATCGCATGTTGCGCGGCATCGATATTCTCGCCAATGCGGTAAAGGTGACCTTGGGTCCGAAAGGCCGCAACGTCGTTCTCGACAAATCGTTCGGTGCGCCGCGGATCAGCAAGGACGGCGTCACCGTCGCCAAGGAGATAGAGCTCTCCGACAAGTTCGAGAACATGGGCGCGCAAATGGTGCGCGAGGTTGCCTCGAAGACCAGCGACCAAGCCGGCGACGGCACCACGACCGCGACCGTTCTGGCACAGGCGATCGTGCGCGAAGGGTCGAAGGCGGTGGCCGCGGGCATGAACCCGATGGATCTGAAGCGCGGCATCGACCGAGCGGTCGACACCGTGGTCAAGGATATCGAAAAGCGCTCGAAAAAGGTCTCGACCAACGACGAGATCGCCCAGGTCGGCACGATTTCGGCCAACAACGACCGCGAGATCGGCCGGATGATCGCCGAAGCGATGCAGAAGGTCGGCAACGAGGGCGTGATCACGGTCGAAGAGGCCAAGTCTCTGGAGACCGAGCTCGACGTCGTCGAGGGCATGCAGTTCGACCGCGGCTATATCAGCCCATATTTCGTGACCAACGCCGAGAAGATGGTGGCCGAGCTCGACGAGCCGTTCATTCTTCTCCATGAAAAGAAGCTGTCGAGCCTCCAGTCGCTGCTGCCGTTGCTCGAAGCGGTGGTGCAATCCGGTAAGCCGCTCCTCATCGTTTCCGAAGACGTCGAAGGCGAGGCGCTAGCCACGCTCGTGGTCAACAAATTGCGCGGCGGTCTGAAGGTGACCGCGGTCAAGGCCCCGGGCTTCGGCGACCGGCGCAAGGCCATGCTCGAAGACATCGCCGTTTTGACCGGCGGCCAGGTGATCAGCGAAGACCTCGGCATCAAGCTCGAAAACGTCACCATCGACATGCTCGGTAAAGCCAAGCGGGTGCGGATCGAGAAGGAGAACACCACGATCATCGACGGCGCCGGCGCCAAGGAAGACATCCAGGGCCGCATCGCGCAGATCCGCCAGCAGATTGAGGAAACGACCTCGGACTACGACCGCGAAAAACTACAGGAGCGCCTGGCTAAGCTCGCCGGCGGCGTCGCGGTAATCCGGGTCGGCGGTGTCGACCGAGGTCGAGGTCAAGGAGCGCAAGGACCGGGTCGACGACGCCACCCACGCCACCCGCGCCGCGGTCGAGGAGGGTGTCGTACCCGGCGGCGGCGTCGCGCTGCTCTATGCGGCCAAGGCGCTCGACGGACTGACGCCGGAAAATAGCGACCAGAAAGTCGGTATCGACATCGTCCGCCGCGCGTTGCAGGCCCCGGTCCGCCAGGTCGCCGAAAACGCCGGCAACGAGGGATCGGTCGTCGTCGGCAAACTGCTCGACAGCAAGGACCCGAATTTCGGCTTCGACGCCCAGTCGGGCGAGTATGTCGACATGGTCAAGGCCGGTATCATCGACCCGACCAAGGTCGTCCGGCTCGCGTTGCAGAACGCCGCATCCGTGGCGGGCCTGCTGGTGACCACCGAGGCGATGGTTGCCGACAAGCCCGAGAAGAAGGCCGCGCCGGGAATGCCGCATGACCACGGCATGGACGGCATGGACGACTACTAGAAGTCGCCGCCTTAAGTCACGATCGAGGCCGATGCCGCAAGGTATCGGCCTCTTTTTTTGCTCTCTAGCGCGTAAGCGACTTGACCAGCCGGGCGGCGGCACCCGCAATTTGCGCGACCATCGCGGCATCGACGGCGTGCGGCCAGCGGTCCCGCGGCAGATGAAATAGAGGGTTAGTCCCGACCAAAGTCACATAACGTCCGCCGGCGCGGTGGATGTCGCGCGTTTCTCCGGATGGGACCAGACTTGGGGGCGCGATTCGATCCGGTGCGCAGCCGCTGCGGGTCAGTTCCTGGGCGGCGCGCGCCGCCAGATCCTCGCTTGCCGACTGCACCGACAGCTCGCCCCCGACAGCGCCGATATTGGCCCCGTAATGAACCCAGGTCGCCCCGCCTGGCCGCTCCCACCCGGGGCGGCGGGCGCAGAAGTCGTCAAGACCGAGATGGCCGAGTTCGTGACCGCTGTTGGCGGTAAAGACCGTATTGCAAACCGGCGGAGCGGCGACCAGCGCGCGCAGTGTCTCGAGCCAGCACACGAGCCCGCCGCCGCGTTCGGCGGTCGATTGCCACCATGAGCTGCGAGGGGTCATCACCACGACCGGCGTCCGTAGCGGATCCCGGCCGGGGATCGTAAACACGATATTGCGTGCAAAAGCCGGGGTGCGGCAGCTGTCGACAACGAGCCGCGCCGCGGCTCCCCGCACTGCGGCGGCAAAGACCGTCTCTCGTGCCTCGCTCGAAAGCTGGATTGCCGGCGAGCCGTAGGGCCGGGGGAATTGCTCGGCATTCAACAGTCCGAGACCAGGCTGCTCACCCTTGCAGATGATAACCAGGCCACGATGTCTCGCATCCCGCCGCAGCGTTTGGTAGTCGGGTGTGTAGACGATCCGGGGCGACAGCTCGGCGACTGCAATCGGGGCCTCGCCACCGACCGGGCCGAGCGCGCCATCGACCCCGTCGGCGCCGGTCGCGGGCGCATCGAATACCGGCTCACCCCCGATGCGGAGGCCGTCGACCTCCAAATAAGCCCTGATCGGATCGAGGCGATCGAGCGCAAATTCCTCGCAGGCGGGGACAGCAACCCCAAGCGACGCCACTTCGTGAATAAGCCAGTCGGCGCCTGCCTCGTCGCCCGCCGTCGCAGTGCGGTGGATGCCCTGCGCATCCCAGGCGGCGAGCCATCTGGCCGCGCGGGCCTCTCCCTCGTCGCGCATCCTCGCTCCTTTCGCACTAATCGCTCGGCACGATATCGGCCGCCGCATGGCGGCGCTATTCTGGTAGCTCAAGACGATCGGGAGGAGATGATGGCCGGCTTGCTCGACGGAAAATCGGCGCTAATTACCGGGGGCGGCGGGGGGATCGGCCGCGCGACGGCGCTCGCCTTTGCCCGGGAGGGTGCCCGTGTCGCGGTCGCCGATATCGCCGCCGACGCAGCGCGGGAGACCGTTGGGTTGGTCAACGCCGTCGGCGGACAGGCGATATCGCTCTCAGGCGAGGTCACGCACGACCCCGAGGTCAAGGCGCTGATCCAAGGTGTCGTCGCCGCCTATGGCCGGCTCGATTGCGCCTTCAACAATGCCGGTATCGCCGGCTGGCAGGTCGAAGCCGCCGGCAAGAAGACCGCCGAGTGGTCCGAGGAAGCCTTCGATCGGATGATCGAGGTCAATCTGAAGGGGGTGTGGCTGTGCATGAGGCACGAGCTCAACCAGATGCAGGCCCAGGGTGGCGGCGCCATCGTCAACACCGCCTCGATCGCCGGGCTCGCCGGGCTGCCGACCTCCTCGGCCTATGTCGCGGCCAAGCACGGCGTGATCGGTCTGACCAAGACCGCCGCGATCGAATACGCCGAGGCCGGGATCCGGGTGAACGCGGTCTGCCCCGGTTATATCCGGACGCGAATGACCGAGGAAACGATGCAGCGGCGCGGCGCGGCGATCCTCGCTCAGACCCCGCTGCGGCGCATGGGCGCCCCGGAAGAGATCGCCGAGATGGTCGTCTGGCTGTGTTGCGACCGGGCGAGTTATGTCACCGGCGCCGCCTACAACGTCGACGGCGGGTGGATGGCGATGTGAAAATGGCGGATTCGCCAGACTAAACAGGAGCCGTAACCATGGGTGATTTCGCGTTGGGTCAGCCGGTCCCGCGCTTTGAAGATCCGCGGCTGTTGCGCGGCGGGGGCCGCTATGTCGACGACATGGTCCTGCCGCGCATGGTTTTCGGCCATGTACTGCGCTCGCCGCACGCCCATGCGCGCATCCGCTCGATCGACACAGGGCAGGCCGAGGCGGCCCCGGGCGTGCTGGCGGTGCTGACCGGAGCCGATTGGGAAGCCGCCGGCTGGGGCGATCTGCCGTCTCCGAGCGGGCTCAGATTGCGCGACGGCTCGCCGTCGTTCCGGCCGCGGTTTCCCGCATTGGTCAAGGACCAGGTGCGCTGGGTCGGCGATTACGTCGCCTTTGTCGTCGCGCTGACCAAGGACCAGGCGGCCGATGCGGCCGAGCTGATCGCGGTCGATTACGAACCCCTGCCGGCGATCGCTTCGACCGCCGGAGCCGTCGAGTCCGGTGCGCGCGTCTGGGAGGGCAGCCCGGATAATGTCGCCTTCTTCCATACCGAGGGCGACGCGCGGACGACCGACGCCGCGTTTGCCGGCGCCGCGCATGTTATCCGCCGCCGCTTCGTGATCAACCGTGTGACCGCCGCGAGCATGGAGCCGCGCGGCGCCATCGGTGACTACAACCGCGCCGAGGACCGCTGGACCATCTACACGACCTTGCAGCGTACTCACGGCTATCGCGCCGAATTGGCGCGTCAGGTGCTGAAGGTCCCCGAAAGCCGCGTGCGGGTCGTCGCCGGCGATATCGGCGGCAGCTTTGGCATGAAATCGGCGATCTACAACGAGGTGGCTCTGGTCCTGCTGGCCTCCAAAACGGTCGGCCGGCCGGTCAAGTGGACCAGCACCCGCTCCGAAGCCTTTATGGGCGATGCGCAAGCCCGCGACAATGTGACCGAGGCCGAGTTGGCGCTCGACCGTGACGGGCATTTCCTTGCCTTGCGGGTGCGCACGACCGCTGCGGTCGGGGCCTATCCCCAGGCCGGTTCCAACGCCTTTGTCGCCAATCTCGGGACCCTTGCGGGGGTCTATCGGACCCCGACGGTGCGCGCCGAGGTGACCGCGGTCTACACCAACACCAACCCGGTGCGGGCCTATCGCGGCAACGGCCGGCCCGAGGCCGCCTATGTCATCGAGCGCATGGTCGACGAGGCCGCCGCCGAGATCGGTATCGACGCGATCGAATTGCGGCGGCGCAACATGATCCCGGCCGACGCGATGCCGTTCAAATCGGGGCTGACCTTTACCTATGATTGCGGCGAATTCGAAAAAAACCTCGACTTGGCGCTGAAGCTCGCCGATGCCGCCGGCTTCGAGCGTCGCCGCGCGGAGGCTCGCCGGGGTGGCAAACTGCGCGGCTTCGGTCTCTCCAACACGATCGAGCGCGCCGCGGCGGGCGGGTTCGAGGCAGCGGAGATCCGCTTCGACCGCGGCGGAACGGTGACCTTGGTGTCGGGCTCGATCACCCAGGGTCAAGGCCATGAGACGGTCTACAAGCAGTTGCTCTGCGACCGCCTCGGCATCCACCCCGATCAGGTGCATTACGTCCAGGGCGACACCGAAAAGGTCGCAAATGGCGAAGGCACCGGCGGCTCGCGTTCGGCCGCCCTAGGCGGGTCGGCGGTCTATCTGGCGACCGAGAAGATCGTGACCAAGGCAAAGGCGATCGCCGCGCACCTGCTCGGCGCCGAAGCGGCCGAGGTGAATTTCGCCGACGGCCTGTTTACCGCACCGCGCTCCAACCGGGCGCTGACGGTCGGCGAGATCGCGACCGAGTCGTTCAATCCGCCGAGCCTGCCGGACGACATGGAGCCCGGGCTGATCGCCGGGGCCACCTTCACCTCGAAGCAGCAGAATTTCCCGAACGGGGTTCATATCTGCGAGCTGGAGATCGACATCGACACCGGCGGGATCGAAATCCTTCGCTACAGCGTCGTCGACGATGTCGGCACGGTCATGAACCCGCTGCTGCTCGAAGGCCAGATCTGCGGCGGCATCGCCCAGGGCGTTGGCCAGGTGCTGATGGAGGATATCCGTTTTGATCCGGCCTCGGGCCAGCTGTTGACCGGCTCGTTCATGGATTACGCGATGCCGCGCGCGGCCGATCTTTCGGCGATCGCATGTGAGAACAACCCGGTGCCGACCAAGACCAACCCGCTCGGCGTCAAGGGAGCGGGCGAAGCCGGCAATGTCGGCGCCTTACCGGCGGTCGGCAACGCGTTGATCGATGCACTCTCCCCGCTCGGCATCCGTCACGTCGAAATGCCCGCCACTCCCGAACGCCTCTGGCGCGCGATCCGAAAAGGAAGCCAATGAGCATGCGAACACACCGAAAAGTTTGTTAGTAGATGCCAGGGCTGATCCGGGTCGGGTTGCGGTCCCATCATCTGGCAACGTCATGTGCGCGACGCGCTGCATACCGAATTTGGTCAAGTCCGGGACGCGAAGCGATTCGGGTTCCAGCATCGCTAGCCCTCGAGGAAATCTGGCGCGCTAATCGGCAAGGTATGCAGTCGAATAGCGTCTCTCCCCGCTACTCGGCTTCAAGAGTTGGGATCGCGTCGATTTCCGAACGCTTTGCCTCTCTTAGTCGCTCGAGATCATAGCGAGCTTGCAGAGCGAGCCACAGGTCCGGGCCATTTCCACATAGCTTGCCTAGCCGAAGCGCCATCTCGGGGGTGACCGGTGTGCGTTCGGTTAGGATTGAGTGCAGGGTCTGGCGCGACACACCGAGCAACCGGGCGATCTCGGCCCGCGTGCGACCGAGCGCCGGCATAACATCCTCGCGCAACAGCTCGCCTGGGTGCATCGCGGGCAATCCATTCGTCACCGATCGATCGGCCATTAGTGATAGTCCTCCAAGTCGACGTCGATCGCGTCGGCGCCATCCCATCCGAAAGTGATGCGCCTATTGCCAGTTACACGGATCGACCATCGACGCACACCACGCAGCGCGTGGAAATGATAGCCGGGGAGGTTCACATGCTCCGGCCGGGTAGCGGCGTCCAACACGCGCAACATTCGCCCTACCCGGCTGACATTCGGCGCGCTCAATCCAGCGGCATCCCCGGCCTCGAAATACCGCTGGAGGGCCCTGCTGCGGAAGGTGCGTATCACTCGTGCGGAGATAGTCCCCGTCCGATCGGTCGTCAAGTAATGCTTGACGCAGGTTTAGCTCTTTACCGCGAAGCAGCAGAATTTCCCGAACGGCTGTCGTATCTGCGAGTCGGAGGTCGCTTTGCCCGGCGGTCGGCAACGCGTTGATCGACGCGCTCTCCCCCTTGGCGTCCGCCACATCGAAATGCCCGCCACCCCCGAGCGCCTGTGACGCGCCATCCGGGAGGCACGGAAACAGCGCCCTACGGGTCGGTGAGGTCTCCCCGTGCTGATGGCGCTTGCCTGTCGCGGTGTGTCGGGGTAGACATCTTACTTGATCTTACTACGCGGCAGGATGCGGTGGAGACCACAAGATTGTCATCAAAGGGCCAGATCATTCTCCCCAAGTCGGTGCGCGAAGCCCACCATTGGCGTGCGGGCACCGAGTTCCTGGTCGAAAACGCGGAAGAAGGGGTGCTGTTGCGCCCACTTAAGCGGCTGTCCGCGTCGCGGCTGGACGAGGTCGCGGGGCGGCTCGCAACGCGGCGCCCGGCTGCGACCATCGCAGAGATGGACGCCGCCATCGACGCTGAAATCGTCGTGCGCCGTGATCGCGGTCGATACTAACGTTGCGATCCGCCTGCTGACCGGTGACGATCAGGATCAGGCGACGCGCGCCAGAGAGCTGTTCGAAACCGAGACGATATGGCTACCCAAGACGGTAATCCTGGAGACCGAATGGGTGTTGCGACGACTTTACGGCCTCGCCAAGGGACGGGTCGCTGAAGCACTCACGGCGCTTGCTGCGCTCCCCAACGTCCGTTGCGAGGATGAAGCGGCAATCGTCCAAGCGTTGCGTTGGGCGGCGAACGGGCTGGATTTTGCCGACGCACTGCACGTTGCTTCTGCGGGATCGGCCGAGCGCTTTGCTACATTCGACACGGATCTAGTGAAGCGAGCCGGCTTCACCCGAACCGGCGCCGCGCTAATGGCGCTCTGAAAACGACCCGCTCGTGACCGGTCCGCAGCGATCGGCGACAGCAGGGCAGGCGCTGCGAAGAAAATCGTCGGGACCCAATGCGGCGGCGGGCCTTCGCGCCGTTCTTTGTGTCGCTTTTCGTGGTCGGTGAGCAGGTTTCCGCGCCGCCAGGTCGCCGGTTCTCGCCGGGCTTCGTTCGGATGGCATCGCGGGCGCAACTCTTTCATGCGTTCGCGGATCGTCGCGAAATCGTCGGCGGAGTAGGGTCGGATCACATTGCTCCCTTGAATTGGGCGGAAGCCGGTGCGGTCCAGCCGGATGCTGCGAAATTAGATTGCGTAGTGCTGAACCGGCCCCAAACGGGCAAGAGTTCGGCACGGCGCACGATCCGAGGAGGATGTCACGATGCCCGAGACGACGATGCTGTCGCGTCCGATCCCGTCGACCGGCGAGTTGATGCCGGTGATCGGCCTCGGCACGTGGCCGGTGTTCGATGTCGGCGATAGCGAAAGCGCGCGGCGGCCGCTGCGCGAAGTCGTTCGCCTGCTGCTCGATGCGGGGGCGAAGATGATCGACAGCTCGCCGATGTATGGCCGGGCCGAGGCGGTGACCGGCGATCTGCTCGCCGATTTGCAGGCGAGGCCGCGCGCCTTTCTCGCGACCAAGGTGTGGACGACGGGTCGCGAGCGCGGCATCGAGCAAATGCGGCGCTCGGCGGCGTTGCTGCGCAGCGAGGTCGTCGATTTGATGCAGATCCACAACCTCGTCGATTGGCGCACCCATCTGGCGACGTTGCGGCGGATGAAGGAGGCGGGAG
Organism: uncultured Alphaproteobacteria bacterium; assembly: GCA_963785565.1. Lineage (GTDB taxonomy): Bacteria > Pseudomonadota > Alphaproteobacteria > ATCC43930 > CGMCC-115725 > AP-15. The sequence continues at coordinate 74,323 of CAWAVV010000026.1, forward strand.
GCATCCGCTATATCGGCATCACCCACTACACCGACCGGGCGCTTTCCGAACTCGCCCATATCCTCGAAACCGAGCCCGGCATCGACTTTGTGCAATGCGGCTATTCGCTGGCGGCGCGAGCGGCCGAGCGCGAATTGCTGCCGGTGGCGGCGGCGCGCGGGGTCGCGGTCATCGTCAACCAGCCGCTCGGGCAAGGCGGCCTGTTGCGGAGGGTGCGCGGCCAAGTCCTCCCCGACTGGGTCCGGGAATTCGACTGCACAAGCTGGGCGCAGCTGCTCCTCAAATACGTTCTGGCCGGGCCTACGGTCACCTGCGTGATCCCGGCGACGCGGAACCCCGAGCATATGGAGGATAATTTAGGAGCCGGGTTCGGCCGCCTCCCGGATCGGGGAGAATGTCAGCGGATCCGGGCGTTGTGGGACGCAGTCTAGTGCTCAGAGTCATCCAGATGATTCGCTAACGGACGGCGGGTCAACGCCGGCACCAACAACCTCGCCACACCGGCGCAGGCCGGTGCCCATGGCCCACATAGATCCCGGCCTCCGCCGGGAACGCAATAAGTGCAGCACCGGGCTGAATTTCTGAACAAGTTGAACACTAGCATCCGCGATAAGGGTCGACGCGGCCTTCTGCGCTTGCGAAGATCGCGCGATCAGCCCGGGCTCTGGAGCGATGCAAATGGATTTATTGGCGGTCCGCCGCGGTCTTGGGCCAGCTCAGCCGATGGCGGCGTAGGCAATGGCATCGCCACGGCCCGCGCTCAATCTCGTGGCCGCACCCGGGCGGCGGCGAGCCACCCTCGATCTTGCCCGCGAAATCGAGCGCCGCGGCTTTGCCGGCATTTCGATATCGAGCCAATACAGCAACATGTCGCAGTGCCTGGGTCTGGCCTTCGCCACCGAGCGTATCCCGTTCGCCACCGCGATCGCGCCAATCTACGCCGCGACCGCTGAGGAATTTGCCAACAATGCCGCCTATCTGCACGAGGTCTCGGGCGGCCGGTTCCAGTTCGGTATCGGCGTGGCGCATGCACCGGCGCTTCAGCGCATGGGGGTGACGCCGGGCAAGCCGCTCGCCGACATCCGTGCTTTTGTCGCCAAGATCCGCTCCTACGACGGGATCGGCGCCCTGCCGCCGATCATCCTCGCGGCATTGCGCAAGCGCATGGTGGCGCTGGCGGCCGAGATTGCAGACGGCCTGGTCTTCGCCAACGCCAGCCGCTCGCATCTCGCGGCGTCGCTGGCGGTTCTTCCCGCGGCCAAGCGCGCCGATCCGAACTTCTTTATCGGCAACCGCATCCGCACCTGCATCTGCGACGACGAGGCCGAAGCCAAGGCGGTATTGCGGCGCACGGTCACGAACTACGCACTAATGCCGAACTATCGCAATTACTGGAAGGAAGCGGGCTACGTCGAGGAAATGATGGCGATCGAGAACGCCGTCGCCAGCGGCCAGATCGGCGAGATCGGCAAATACCTGCCCGACCGCTGGCTTGCCGACATCGCGTTGTTCGGGCCTGCCGCGAAAATCCGCGAGGGCGTCGAGGCGTGGCGCGACGCAGGTATCCGCACGCCGGTGCTGGTGCCGCTCTCAGCCGACGGCGATCCGGCGACCGCGATCCGCGATGTGTTCGCCGCCTTCGCCGACTGAACTCGCAGAGAAAGGATGGAGCCAATGCAGTTGGGATGCTCATTGCCGGTCGGGGATATCGGTGCCGGTGCTTCGGTACTGCGCGACTATGCGCAGGCGGCGGAGGGTCTGGGCTATGCCCATCTGATCGCGCCCGACCACGTGCTCGGCGCCAATCCCGCCGCGGACCATGAGGGCAGGCGCGTCGGCACCACCGTCACTGCCTATCACGATCCGTTCGTCTTGTTCGGGTTTTTGTCCGGCTGCACACAAAAGATCGGCTTTGCCGTCGGCGTGTTGATCCTGGCGCAGCGCCAGGCGGTGTTGGTCGCAAAACAGGCCGCTTCGCTCGACGTGCTGTGCGGCGGCCGTTTCCGGCTCGGCATCGGCGTCGGCTGGAACGAGGTCGAATTCATTGGCCTAAACGAGAATTTCCATAACCGCGGCCGTCGCTCGGCCGAGCAGGTGCGGGTCATGCAGGCATTGTGGGCCGAGCCGCATGTCCGCTTTGCCGGCGATTTCCACCATATCGACGATGCCGGGATCAATCCTCGCCCGGCCTCCGGCCGCGTGCCGATCTGGTATGGCGGACATGCCGAAGCGACCTTTCGGCGGTGTGCGAGATACGGCGACGGCTTTATGCCATTGGCTTACCCGCCCGGCGATGCGGCGCTCGCGGCGTTCGAGAAGCTGCGCGGGCTGACCCGCGAGGAAGGCCGCGATCCGGCTGCGATGGGGATCGAAGTCTGGGTCTCTCTCGGCGCCGGCGGTCCCGAGGATTGGCGGCATGAGGTCATGTTCTGGAAAAACGCGGGTGTCACCCACCTGACCGCGCACACGACCTATGCCAGCAATCACCACAATCGCATCGCGGGACATAGCGCCGCCGAGCATTTGGCGGCGATCACCCGATACCGGGAGGCGGTGGCGGATTTGCTTTAGGTACAACCGGCGATAGGCGACGCAGGAGAAACAGATGAGCGACGCAGAGATCGGCGCATTGCGCGCCAAGCTGGCGAGCAGACCGCGCTCCGACGATTACCGGCAGCGGCGTAAAGACATCGATGCCCGCGGCTTGGCCTATGGGCTCGCCGCCGATGTCGGGGTCGAGCCGGTGATGGCGAACGGGGTCAAGGCGGAGTGGACCGCGACGCCGAACGACGTCCGCGACGCCGCGCTGCTCTACCTGCATGGCGGCGGGTACGTGATCGGCTCCCTTGACAGCCATCGCCATCTGGCCGCCGAGGCCGGCCGGGCTGCGCGGATCGCGGCATTGGCGCTGGACTACCGTCTGGCGCCCGAGCACCCGTTCCCGGCCGCGGTCGACGACGCGCTCGCCGGCTACCGCTTTCTGCTGGGCCGGGGCATCTCACCGGGACGCGTCGCGATCGCCGGCGACAGCGCCGGCGGCGGTCTGGTGGTCGCGGCGATGCTGGCGATCCGCGAAGCCGGCCTGCCGCAGCCGGGTTGCGGTTGGTGCATCTCGCCCTGGGTCGACATGGAGGCGATCGGCGAGACGATGACGAGCAAGGCTCCGGCCGATCCGACCGTGCAGCGCGCCGGCCTTCTCGACATGGCGAAGATGTATTTGAGCGGCGCCGATCCGCGCTCGCCGCTGGCCGCGCCGATCTACGGCAATCTTTCGGGCCTCGCCCCGCTAATGATTCAGGTCGGCGCCTGCGAGACTCTGCTCGATGACGCGCTGCGTCTTGCCAAGATCGGCGGCGCTGCCGACGTGCGGGTCGATCTGCAGATCTGGCCCGAGATGATCCATGTCTGGCACCTGTTTCATCCCGAGCTGAAGGCGGGCAGGCAGGCGATCGACGCGGGCGGAGCTTACGTGCGCGCGCTGATCCGCTGAGCGCTGGCCCGCATTTCTCACAGCCCTTCGATCAGCTGGGCCACAGCGGCCGAACAACAGCTCACGGCCGCAGCCAAATAATCGCCGCCGCGATCCTGTCTCGCGGCGCGTTTAGTCGACTGGTTTGAGGCGGCCGTCTTCGAGCGCCACGATGCGGTCGAGGCGGCGGGCGAGGTCAAGATTGTGGGTGGCGATCAGCGCGGCCATACCGGTATCGCGGACGAGATCGAGCAAGGTCGCCAGCACGCCGTCGCCGGTAGCGTGGTCGAGGTTGCCGGTGGGTTCGTCACCGAGCAGGATTTTGGGATCGTTGGCCAAAGCGCGAACGATCGCGACCCGCTGCTGCTCGCCGCCCGAAAGCCGAGCCGGCCGGTGCCCGGCGCGCGGCGCAAGGCCGACCCCGGCCAACAATGCCGCCGCCTTGTGCCGCGCACGGCTGCGCGGGACGCCGGCGATCATCTGCGGCAGCATGACATTTTCCAGCGCCGAGAATTCGGGCAGCAGATGGTGGAACTGATAGACGAAGCCGAGTTCGGAGCGGCGCAGCAGGGTGCGCTGCTGGTCGGACAGGCTGCCGCAATCCGCGCCGCCGATCAGCACCACACCATCATCCGGACGTTCGAGCAGCCCGGCAACATGCAGCAGGGTCGATTTCCCGGCGCCGGAGGGACCGACCAGGGCAACGACCTCGCCCGGCAGCAGCGCCAGGTCGATCCCTGTTAAAACCGCGATTTCGGCCTCGCCGGTTTTGAAGACCCGGCGCACGCCGCGCAGCTCCAGCACCGGCCCCGCCAGTGGCGTTGCAGTCATTCGTAACGCAGCGCCTCGACCGGATCGAGCCGCGCCGCGCGCCACGACGGATAAAGGGTGGCGAGAAACGACAAGGCCAGCGCCATGATCACGACGGTCGCGACCTCGCCGGCGTCGATCCGCGCCGGGATCCGGGTGAAGAAGTAAATCTCGGCCGAGAACAGATCGACGTGGAGCATATGTTGCAGGAACTGCCGAATTGCTTCGAGATTCTTGGTGATCAGAAGACCGAGCCCAAAGCCGGCCGCGGTGCCGACGACGCCGATGCTGGCCCCTGACAGCATGAAGATGCGCAGGATCATGCCGCGCGACGCGCCCATCGTACGCAGGATCGCGATGTCGCGACCCTTGTCCTTCACCATCATGATCATGCTGGAGATGATGTTGAAGGCGGCGACGACGATGATCAGGGTCAGGATCAGGAACATAACGTTGCGCTCGATCTCGACCGCGTTGAACAGGCTGGAGTTGGCCTGCTGCCAGCCGACGATCCGCGCCTGACCGCCGAGCGCGGCGGTAATCAGCCGGGCCTCCTCGTTCACCCGGTCGGGATCGGTGACAAAGACCTGCAGATCGGTCACTTCATGCGGCAGGCGAAAGAACAGCTGCGCCGCGTCGAGCGGGGCAAAAATGAAGCTGTTGTCGTATTCGTACATGCCGACATCGAACAGCGCCGCGACGTGGTAGGTCTTGATCCGCGGCATCGTGCCAAAGACGGTCGCGGTCCCCTGCGGCGAAATCACCGTGACCCGGCCGCCGACGCCAACCCCGAGCCGCTGCGCCAGACGATAGCCGATGGCGACGCCGTCATCGCCAAAATCGGCGAGCGAACCAGCGACAATTCGTGCCGAGACGAGCCGTAATGCGCGCAGATCCTCGGGCCGGATGCCGCGCACCAGGGCGCCCGACGCGCCGGCGTCGGTGGTCGCCATGACCTGGCCCTCGACGATCGGGATCGCCGCGGTGACCCCCGGAACCCGCCGCACTTTTTGCTCAGCAGTCGTCGAAATCGCCGAGCGGTCCCGCTTGCGAATACACGCCGAGATCGCCGTTGAGGCCGAGGATGCGGCCCAACAGATCGGCGCGGAACCCGTTCATGACCGACATGACGATGATCAGGGTGGCGACGCCGAGCGCGATCCCCAGCAGCGAAAAGATCGCGATGACCGAGACGAACCCCTCCGCCCGCCGCGCCCGCAGATAGCGGAACGCGACCATCCGCTCGAACGCGTCAAAGATCACGGTTCGATCTCGGATTATTATGCGGCCTACAAGTCGCCGACCGGTTTGATGGCGTCGAGAGCGTCTTCAGTATATTCGATATCTCCGTTCCAATAATCCACCAATACATCCGTATTCAGTTCGATCCATCGCTTCAGGAGATCAAATTCTTGCGTGTTCAGTCTACCTCGTACAATCCGCGGCGTCGGGCGTACCGCGACTGTAATCATGTCCGACGGGTGCACCTTTGCGCCGCGGGCGAGTTTCACCCGGACATCGTGGCGCGCCCCTCCTCTCTGCGAGATAAACACGACAAAGGGCAGGCCGGTGCGCTCGGGACGAAGATTGGCCATTTCGAACAGCGCCTGCCCCGAAATTTCTTCAGCGGCGATCCCGTCAGTAGCGACCGCTTTGAGCTTCACCTTAGGCACCTTCGCTGCTCAAACACGTGCCAACTGCGCCAGCGCGGCATCGGCGGGAAGCTCTTGCCGCTCGCCGGAGCGCCGATGCTTGAGTTCGATCGTGCCGGCGGCGATGCCGCGCGGGCCGATGACCAGCTGCTCGGGCAGGCCGATCAGATCCATCGCCGCGAATTTGGCGCCCGGCAATTCGTCGCGGTCGTCGTACAACACCTCGACCCCAGCGCCGCGCAATTTGCTGTAGAGGTCCTCTGCGGCAACGCGGCAGCGGGTGTCTGACGCGCGCAGATTGATCAGCCCGACGCGGAACGGCGCCACGCTTTCAGGCCAGACGATGCCGGCATCGTCGTGGTTGGCTTCGATCAGCGCGCCGACAAGGCGCGACACGCCGATGCCGTAGGAGCCCATTTCGAGCGCGATCGGCTCGCCATCCGGGCCGGCGACGACGGCCCCCATCGGCCGCGAATATTTGTCACCGAAATGGAAGACCTGGCCGACCTCGATACCCCGTCGGCTGACGATCTGGTCGCCATAGCTGGCCGCCGCCACGGGATCGTGCACGTCGTCGGTGGCGGCATAGAGTGCGGTGCAGTGGTCGACGACGCGCTGCAGCGCCGGCGCCTCCCAACTGTCCACAGCAAACCGCCGCCAGTCGAATTCGAGGAAATCGCTGTGGACATGCACGGCGCTTTCGCCGGTGTCGGCGAGGATGATGAATTCGTGGCTGAGGTCGCCGCCGATGGGCCCGGTCTCGGCGCGCATCGGGATCGCTTTCAGCCCCATGCGGTCGAAGGTGCGCAGATAGGCGACGAACATCTTGTTGTAGGAATGCCGCGCGCCGGCCGCATCGAGATCGAAGCTATAGGCGTCCTTCATCAGGAACTCGCGCCCGCGCATCACGCCAAAGCGGGGCCGGACCTCGTCGCGGAATTTCCATTGGATGTGGTAGAGCAGTTTCGGCAGGTCGCGATAGCTTCTGACCGCGGCGCGGACGATCTCGGTGACCTGCTCCTCGTTGGTCGGCCCATACAGCATCTCGCGGTCGTGGCGGTCGCGGATGCGCAGCATTTCCTTGCCGTAGTCGTCGTAGCGGCCGCTCTCGCGCCACAGCTCGGCCGGCTGGATCGTCGGCATCAGGATTTCCTGCGCCCCGGCGCGGTCCTGCTCCTCGCGCACGATGCGCTCGACCTTTTTGAGCACCCGCATGCCCAACGGCAGCCAGGAATAGATTCCGGCGCTCGATTGGCGGATCATGCCGGCGCGCAGCATCAGCCGGTGCGAGACGATCTGCGCCTCGCTCGGGTTCTCGCGCAGCAGCGGCAGAAAATACTCTGAAAGACGCATCGGACCTCGCGCGACCGGGTTGGCGGCGCACTCTAGGCAACCTGCCCAACCCTGTCCACCGAGCCCCAGTCCGCGGCAAAGTGAGGCGCGCGACAGGTGCGCTCGAGCGGCGATTCCCAGCTCTCCAAGATTCTTTTAAGATTCACGTGACAATCGGTCGCAGCCATGTCTAAACTCGAAAATCGATCGAACGGCGCAGGCAAGCGCACCGGCCCGAGTTTAGGGAGGAGATGACAACCGAACGCCGTTCGGCCATCTGGGTGACGTAAGGATGGAGAGGCGGGGTCATGCCCCGCCTTTTCGCATGTCACAGACATCTCACGTTAATCCGGTTATGGTGCAATCCTCGCTAAGCGCGGGATTGCACCAAACTTGAGTTCGGACCGGAGAGTGTAGATGGCCGTCAGCCGCGGAATTCATTTCTTTTCAAATCCTGGTCCGACCAACATCCCGGACCGCATCCTGCGGGCGATGGACCGCGGCACGATCGATTTCACCGGCGCGCAATTCAAGGCGATCGCCGCGGAATGCTTTGCCGGATTGAAACGAGTATTCAAGACCGACCAGACGATCCTCGGCTATGCCGCCACCGGGCACGGCGCGTGGGAAGCGGCGCTGGTCAATCTGTTCTCGCCCGGCGACAAGGTGCTGGTCGTCGAGACCGGCTATTTCTCGCTGAACTGGGGCATGCGCTGCGAAGCGTTCGGGCTCGAAGTCGAGACGCTCGCCAATGACTGGCGCGCCGCTGCCGATCCCGGCCATGCTCGAAAACCGGCTGCGCCAGGACCGCGAGCACGCGCTGAAGGCGGTGCTGGTCGTGCACAACGAAACCTCGACTGGGGTCGTCCACGACATCGCTGCGTTGCGCCGCGCGATCGACGCCGCCCGACATCCTGCTTTGTTCCTCGTCGATGTGATCTCGTCCTTGGCCTCGATGGATTTCCGTATGGACGAGTGGGACGTGGATGTCGTCGTCGCCGGGTCACAGAAGGGACTGATGCTGCCGACCGGCATGGCCTTTACCGGGGTCAGCGCAAAGGCGCTCGCGGCGACGGCGGATGCCAAGCTGCCGCGGGTCTATTGGGACTGGCGCCGTCTGGTCGAGGGCAGTTCGCAGGCGGTGTGGAACGGCACCGCGCCCGTGCATTTCTTCTACGGGCTGCAAGAAGCGCTGCGCATGCTCGAAGAAGAAGGGCTCGACAATGTGTTCGAGCGCCACCATCGCCTTGCCGAGGCGACGCGGCGCGCGGTGCGCGTCTGGCGCCAGAATGACGGGCCCGAGATCTTTGCCGTCGACCCGCGGGCGCAATCGGATTCGGTGACCGCGGTACTGACGCCCGAAGGCTATGACGCGAACAAAGTGCGCTCGGTCTGCCTCGACAAGTTCAATGTGTCGCTGGGCGGCGGGCTTGGGCCGTTGCAGGGCCGCGTCTTCCGCATCGGCCATCTCGGCGATCTGAACGAGCCGATGATCCTCGGCTCTCTAGCGGCGGTCGAAATGGCGCTAGAGCTAACCGGCGTGCCGCACGGCAAGGGCGGCGTCAACGCGGCGATGGATTATTTGGTATCGGAGACTTGAACGCCGCGCTCCAGGTCAGTCAGCCGACGGCAAGCTGCCGCGCCACCGCGA
>CAWAVV010000027.1:0-92684 GCA_963785565.1 uncultured Alphaproteobacteria bacterium
GCCGAATTTCCAGCAAATGAGCTGGATCAGTACCCCATTGCGGTGTCGATTTGCTGCAACAGTGGGCCGCCCGTTTCGAGGCTGCGGATGTTGGCGGCGATCTCGGTCACCAGCTGGGCGACGGTCGGCCGGCGGGCGACGTGCGGCATGACGGTGATTTTCGGGTGCAGCCACAGCGGGCTGTCCGGCGGCAGGGGCTCAGGCCACAGCGCGTCCAGCGCCGCGTAGGACAATTGGCCCGAATCGAGCGCGCGGATCAGGTCGTCGTACACAACATGTTTGCCGCGCCCGACATTTATCAGCATGGCCCCTCTCGGCATCATCGCAAAGGTGCGGGAGCACAAGATGCCCTCGGTTTCGCGAGTCAGCGGCAACAGGCAGACGGCGATATCGGTCTGATTGAGAAACGGCTCGAGCTGGCCGCGACCGTGAAAGATCGGGACTTCCTCGTTCTCCCGCGGCGAGCGAACCCAGGCCGAGACCGGGAAGCCGAGCGACTTCAACACCAATGCCGGCGCTTTCGCCATCATGCCGTAGCCGAGAAACCCGACGCGCCGTTCCTCCGGCCGGACGATCCGAGTCCGGCGCCACTCGCGATTGGCCTGAGCCATCTGATAGCCGGGCATGTCGCGGTGAAAGCGCAGCACGTGCATCACGACGTATTCGGTCATCATCGGATCGCCGCCCGGCGGTTCCATCTTGCCGAGCGGGACTTTCGGCAGCTTCGGGTGATCGACGAACGCCTCGACCCCGGCCGAGCGGCTGAACATCGCTTTCAGATTAGGAAACGCGGGGAGGATGTCGAAATCAGGCTGCATGAAGGCAAGATATTCGATATCCGCCGGCTCTCCCGCGTCGGGCCAAATGCGAAGCTCCAGATCGGGAAGCTTGTCGGCGACCGTGTCGCGCCATGCCTTGGCGTTGCCGATGCGTGTATCGAGACCAAAGATGAGCAGCGCCATACTTCCTCCTCAGTAGCTATTGACCGGGCTGAGCGCAGGGAAGCCTATCATCTTTAGCAGGTCGCGGAAAAAGTCTGCTGTCGTTCCGGGACGGCCCTCCGGGGTGGGCCCGGAACCTATGAACACCAGCCAAGCCTATGATTTTTCGAAGCCGGTGTTGATGGTTTCCGGGCTCGCGCGTGGCCCGCGCCCCGGAACGACAATGATCGCGCCTTTTTCCGCAACCTGCTAATCTTACTGCGTCAGGAATTGGGAATTTTGTTGGTCCTGGAGATCGGCGAGTTGCAGCAAGGGCATCTCGGCAGCGTTCTGGCGAGGGCCACGACTAGGCACCGACGAATGCTGGCAATCGAGTTCGTCACGTGCCGTTCGGGCCGGATTGGCGGCGCCTCTGGGTCGGTAATCGCGGGGAAGGGCAGATCCCGGGAGGAGCGCGGTGGAAGCCGGTCCTGACCGCCGTCATCGGCTCGACGCTCTTGCGCTCTATCGGCAGCAACAGGCCTAGGCCATAATCGCGCAGCGCGTCTCGTCGGTCGGCATGACCCAGAACTCCGCACAGCTGCTCGACATCGGCGGCAAATCACGCTTCACTGACCTCCTCTGCGTCCATTCCGGTCCCCCCATATCCGGAAAACGCGCCAAATACGACATCTTGGGGTCGCTATCCAACTCAAATACCTATGTTGAGGTTTGTGACTCAGTAAGACTAGCTAATGCGGCCGAATAGGCTCGACGGCCGGTGGCGCGCCAATACGGCCGGTCTCGGTCCCGAGGATGGTCCGAGCGGCGCCTCCGACGCCACAATCCGGCGAGGGGCAGCATTTTCACAGCTGCAGTTTTCGACTAAACCCGCGCCATGACCTTGCTGCGTTCCGTCGCCACGGTCGGCTCCTACACGCTCCTCAGTCGGGTCATGGGCTTTGTGCGCGACATCCTGACCGCCGCGCTGTTGGGCGCCGGGCCGGTCGCCGATGCATTCTTTGTGGCGCAACGCCTGCCGAATTTGTTCCGAAGCCTATTTGCCGAGGGCGCCTTCAGCGCCGCTTTTGTTCCACTTTTCGCCGGCACTATCGCCGAGCACGGCAGGGAGGCGGCCAGGGCGTTTGCCGAAGACACGCTCGCGGTGTTGCTCGCGGCGCTGTTGGCCTTTGTCCTTTTGGGCGAAATCTTTATGCCCGTGGTTATGCGGTTGATCGCGCCGGGGTTCGGCGACGATCCCGACAAGTTCGCGCTCGCCGTCGCCCTTGCCCGGATTACCTTTCCCTACCTGCTGTTTATCGCGCTCGTGGCGCTGCAGGGCGGCGTCTTGAACTCGGTCGATCGATTTGCCGCCGCCGCCGCGACCCCTATGCTGCTGAACCTGTTTCTGATAGCCGCGCTGTTGCTGATGGACCGGTTCGCCTGGCATGACGGCCGCGCCCTCGCCTGGGCGATCACCGCCGCCGGCCTCGCCCAATTCCTGTGGCTGATGTTTTCCTGCGCCCGCGCCGGCCTGGCATTGCGTCTGCCCTTGCCGCGGCTGACGCCGGGCGTGCGCCGCACCTTGGCGATCATGGGTCCTGGAGCGGTCGGCGCCGGGGTTACTCAGGTCAATCTTTTGATCTCGACGGCGCTCGCCTCGTTTTTGCCGGGTGGCTCGGTGTCGTACCTCTACTACGCCGACCGATTGAACCAGCTGCCGCTCGGCGTCGTCGGCATCGCCGTCGGCACGGCGATCCTGCCGCCCTTGTCGCGCCAGTTGCGGCTCGGCGATGTTCCGGCTGCCGTCGCGACGCAAAATCGCGGGCTCGAGCTGGCATTGCTGCTGACCCTGCCGGCGGCGGCGGCGCTGGCGGTGCTCGCGGGCCCGATCTTCGCGGTGCTGTTTCAGCGCGGCGCGTTCAGCCCGGCCGATACCGCGGCGACCGCGGCGGCGCTCGCGGCCTACGCCGCGGGGCTGCCGGCCTTTGTGCTGGTCAGAGTGCTCGCGCCCGCTTTCTTTGCCCGCCACGACACGGCCACCCCGGTCAAGGTCGCGGTCACGGCGATGGCCGTTAATCTTGGCCTGACCATCGTCCTGATGCAGTTTCTGGCCCATGTCGGGATCGCCTTGGCGACGAGCTGCGCGGGCTGGCTCAATGCATTGACCTTGCTGGTCCTTTTGGTTCGGCGCGGGCATTTCCGGCTCGATCCCCGCGCCCGGCGCAATCTGCCGCGGGTCGGGGTGGCGACGCTGGGCATGGCGGCGGTTCTGGCCTTGCTGCGCTTGGCCGCGGCTCCCGCCCTTGCCGGACCGGGGATGATCCGGATCGCGGCGCTCGCCGGCCTGATCGGCGCCGGGTTCGCCGCCTTCGCGCTGCTGGCGCTGGCTCTCGGGATAGCCGAATGGCGCGATCTCTGGGGGCGGCTGCGGCGGCAACCGGCTTGACCCATGCACGGCTGCGGCGATAACAGGCGCCATGAACCGCATTTTTTCGGGCGTCCAGCCGACCGGCAACCTGCACCTCGGCAATTATCTCGGCGCTATCCGTAACTGGGTGGCGTTGCAGAACGAATATGAATGCATCTTCTGCATCGTCGATCTGCACGCGCTGACTCTGCCGCAGGACCCGGCCGAACTGCGCGCCAGCACCCGAGAGGTCGCCGCGGCCTATATCGCCGCCGGGATCGACCCCGATCGCTGCATCATCTTCAACCAGAGCATGGTGTCCGCCCATGCCGAGCTCGCCTGGCTGCTCTCCTGCCTCGCCCCGCTCGGCTGGCTCAATCGCATGACCCAGTTCAAGGAGAAGGCGGGCAACCAGCGCGATATGGCCGGCCTCGGTCTCTACGCCTATCCGGTGCTGATGGCGGCGGACATCCTCGTCTACAAGGCCACACATGTGCCGGTAGGCGAGGACCAGAAACAACATCTTGAACTCGCCCGCGACCTCGCCGGCGCCTTCAACCGCCGCTACGAGCGGAATTTCTTTCCGCTGCCCGAGCCGCAGATTTTCGGCTCGGCGACACGGGTCATGAGCCTGCGCGACGGCACCAAGAAGATGTCGAAATCGGACACCTCCGATTACTCGCGCATCAACATGACCGACGCCGCCGACATGATCGCCTTGAAGATCCGCCGCGCCAAGACCGACCCGGAACCGCTGCCCGCGACGATCGCGCAGCTTGAGCGCCGAGCCGAGGCCGACAATCTGATCGGCATTTACGGGGCGCTCGCCGATCTCCCGCGCGAGGCGGCGCTCGCCCGTTTCGCCGGCCAAAATTTCTCGCAGTTCAAGGAAGCGCTCTCCGAGATCGCGGTCGAGGTGCTGGGGCGGATCGGCGGCGAAATGCGCCGTCTGATGGCCGACCCCGGTTATATCGACGCCGTGCTCCGTCGCGGCGCCGAGCGCGCTCACATGCTTGCCGACCCGGTTCTGCGGGAGGCGCAAGACATCAGTGGGCTGCTGCGGCCCTAAGTTCCAGGCTTGATTCGGGACGCCGAGCCCCCATGCTTAGAACTGCCCCTCTCCGCATTTTTTGGAGCCGCCGATGTTCATCCAGACCGAACAGACGCCGAATCCGGCGACCCTGAAATTTCTTCCGGGTCAGGTGGTCATGGCTACCGGCACCGCAAACTTCACCGAAGCTGCGGGCGCCCGTGTATCGCCGCTGGCCGAACGGCTGTTCGCGTTGCCGCAGATCTGCGGCGTGTTTTTCGGCGCCGACTTCATCACCGTCACAAAAGAGGATGACGGCGACTGGTATCAGCTGAAGCCTGCAGTCCTGGCGGCGATCATGGAGCATTTCACCGCCGGCCGGCCGGTATTCGCCGATGGCGGCGAAGGCGGGATAGCCGATGCCGGCGATGAGGAGGATGACGAGATCGTCTCGCAGATCAAGGAATTGCTCGAGACGCGGGTGCGCCCGGCGGTGGCGCAGGATGGCGGTGACATCATCTTCCACGATTTCGAAGACGGCGTCGTTTACCTGCACATGCAAGGCTCGTGCTCCGGCTGCCCGAGTTCCACCGCAACGTTGAAGGCGGGCATCGAAAACATGCTGCGCCATTACATTCCCGAAGTGGTCGAGGTCCGCGCCGTCTGAATTCTCCAACGGAACTGCGCAGCCCCGATCCCTTTATCCTGGCTCTGGATTCAGCGGGATCGGCATGTTCGGTGGCGGTTGCCGCCGGTGACAACGTCCTTTGCGTCGAGCTCCGGACAATGCCGCATGGTCAGGCAGAAGCGCTGCTGCCGATGGTCGAAAGCGCCATGGGCGCGGCGCGGTTGACGGCCTCGACGCTCGATCTGATAACGGTTACCATCGGGCCCGGCAGCTTCACCGGCATCCGTGTCGGGCTCGCCGCAGCAAAAGGGATCGCTCTCGGCCTCGGCGCGCCACTGTTCGGCGTGACCAGCTTTGAGGCTGTCGCCGCCGCGTGCGATGCCGACCCTATCGGAAGGTTCCTCCTCGTCGCTCTCGACAGCCGGCGCGCCGATTTATACATCCAACTCTTCGATCCCGCGCGCCATGCGCTCGGCTCACCCGCCGCGGTGCTGCCCGAAGCGCTGACCGAGATCGTGACCGCGGGCTCTCGCCCGCTGGCCGTCACTGGCGATGCCGCGGCACGCGCGGCAGCCGCGCTCGACGGGCGGGATTGCGCGAGCCTCGTCATCGACGGGGAGCCGCCCGCGGTCGGGGCTGTGCGCGCGGCTTTGAGGCGATGGCGCGGCGGCGAGCGTGGCGGCCCTGCGCGGCCGCTTTATCTGCGCCCTCCCGACGTCACCTTGACGGTCGGTCAGGCGGCGCCGCGCGGGTTGTGAATCGGCGTCTCGAAGCGGTTTCCGGGGAGGCGGCCGGCGCGCTCGCGGCGCCGCTGTCGATGCTGCACCGGACGTGCTTCCCTGAGGAGCCGTGGGAGCCGCAGGCGATGGCGCAAATCATGGCCATGGCCGGGTTCTTCGGATTTATGACCTGGGAGGACGACGAACCGCTCGGATTTGCCCTGGCTCTCGACCTCGGCGGCGAGTGCGAGATCCTGGCGCTCGGCGTCGTGCCTGGGCGAAGACGGGCAGGGACCGGATCGGCGCTGCTCGCGGCGATCTGCGAAGAGGCGCCGCGGCGCGGCGGGAACAGTGTGTTTCTCGAGGTCGCAGCCGATAATGCGGGAGCGCGCGCCCTCTACGCGGTTGGCGGCTTTGTACAGATCGGCCGCCGGCGCAATTATTACCGGCGGCCCGGCGGCCTGGTCGACGCGCTCGTGCTTCGCCGTGCGATCGCCCGCGTCTCGCTTTCGACTTGAGTTCGCCGTCGCCTCGCCTGTGCTGTCGCCTTGTTGGCCCCTACACCTAAATGTTACCTGTGCCGCCGCCGCGATTGCAAGAAATCGGCGATCGAGCGCATTGCCGCCGTTCCGACTGTTACTTATATTTGGAGAGCAGCACCAGTAGGACTATCGATATGAACAGCTCCGACGAAACCAGCGATTTGCTGGCATTGACGACGGAAATCGTCGCCGCGCACGTATCCAACAATACGGTGTCCCTGGGTGATTTGCCGCAGCTGATCAACCAGGTATACAACTCGCTTGCGAATATTGGCAGCGTCCCGAGCACACCGGCTGAACGACCACAGCCGGCAGTCCCGATCAAGAAATCAGTCCATGCCGACTTTATCGTCTGTCTGGAGGACGGCAAGAAGCTGAAAATGCTCAAGCGGCATTTGAAGACCGCCTACAATATGACACCCGAAGCATATCGCGAGCGGTGGGGGCTGGGCTCCGATTATCCGATGGTTGCGCCGAACTACGCGCGCCAGCGCAGCCGGCTGGCCAAGGAAATCGGCCTGGGGACTCGGGCGCGACGACCGCGCGCCTAAGCGCCGTGGCCAACGCCGCGCGCGGTCAGCGCCGAGACCCACGTCGGAAATAGGCTTGCCTGAGGATTTGCGCTATAGTGGCTACAGACGCTCGTGACGGAGATGCGATGATCTCACGGCTGGAGCAGCTCTGCGTCGACAAAGGTCTCAAAATGACCGAGCAACGCCGAGTCATTGCCCGCGTCCTGTCGGAATCCGCCGATCATCCCGATGTCGAGCAAGTCTATCGGCGAGCGACCGCAATCGATCCACATATTAGCATCGCCACCGTCTATCGCACTGTGCGGCTGTTCGAGGAAGCGAACATCCTGGCCCGGCACGATTTCGGCGAAGGCCGCGCGCGCTATGAAGAAATGCCCAGCGCACACCACGATCATCTGATTGACCTGCAATCCGGTCGGGTGATCGAGTTCCGCAACGAGGAGATCGAAAAGCTTCAAGAAGCGGTCGCCGATCAGCTCGGCTACGATCTCGTCGGTCATCGGCTCGAACTGTACGCCGTACCACGCGCGGCGAAACCCGGGCCAGATAGGGAATGATGCGCCAGCAGCGGTTGACGGGCCTGTCGCCGACGCAGTCGCTGCCGAATCCATGGGCGAGGAGCTTACGGCCCAGGTTTTTCTTGCGATCCGGTCGAGCGGCGTGATCGGCGGCACTGCGTTCGAGCCCGGAAATCTGGCGATCGAGACCGCAACCGTGCGTCGGCCGGCCCGTATAGTCGATATCTCCTCCGGCCCGCTGCAGGTTCGGCTTGCCGAAAGCGAGGCCGATATCGATGCCGTGCAGGCGCTGCGCTATCGGATCTTTTACGAAACACTCGGGGCGCGCCCGCAAATCGACACGGCGCGCCGTCGCCGAGACTTCGACCGGTTTGACGCTGGCTGCGATCACTTGTTGGTGCTCGACCACTGCCGCGGTCCCGGACCTGAGATCGTCGTCGGCACCTATCGCCTGATCCGGCGGGAGGCCGCGGCTCGGCTCGGTGGATTTTATTCAGCTGCCGAGTACGACCTCGCCCCGCTGGTCGCCTATCGCGGAGAGATCCTCGAGCTCGGCCGCTCCTGTGTCGACGCGGCCTACCGCCAGAGACCGGCGATGCAGCTGTTGTGGGCCGGGATCGCAGCCTACGTGTTTCATTACGACATCGCCCTGATGTTCGGCTGTGCGAGTCTGCGGGGCACCGATCCCGACGCGCTGGCGACGCCGCTCTCCTATCTGCATCACCATCATCTCGCACCTCCGGCCCTGCGGGCGCGGGCTCTCGCCGACCGCTATGTCGACATGTGCCGGTTGCCAGCCGGTGCGCTCGATTCGCCGCGGGCGCTGGCCGCCTTGCCGCCGCTGATAAAGGGCTATCTGCGGCTCGGCGGTTTCGTCGGCGACGGCGCGGTGATCGACCGCGACTTTAACACCACAGACGTGTGTATTGTCGTCAAGACCGATCTCGTCAGCGACCGATACTCGCGCCACTACGTACGCCGCTCAAAAGATATCAAGGACACATGGGGCAGAGACACATGGGCGTCTTGACGGCATGGGCTCGCCGGCGCTGAGGATCGCGCGCCTCGCGCTCTACGTGGTCTGGACCCTCAGCCTGATGCCGGTGCAGGGGGTGGGGCTGGCTCTGCGCCGCCCCTGGTCGCGCACGCTCCCGGGCTTTTATCACCGCGGGTGCTGCCGGATCCTCGGGTTTCGCGTCCGTACGGTCGGAACGCCGACCGCCGAGCGGCCGGTGTTGTTCGCGTCGAATCACGTCTCCTATACCGATATCACGGTGCTCGGCTCGTTGATCGCCGGCTCATTCGTCGCCAAGGCCGAGGTCGCCGGCTGGCCTTTTTTTGGCTGGCTGGCGAAATTGCAGCGCACCGTCTTTGTCGACCGGCGGGTGCGCAGCACTCGCTCGCAGCGCGACGCGATGACCGAGCGTCTGGTTGTGGGTGACGCCCTGATCCTGTTTCCGGAAGGGACAAGCGGCGACGGCACCCGGGTGTTGCCGTTCAAGAGCGCATTGTTCAGCGTCGCTGAAGAGATGCAAGAGATCGTCCCGATCGTGGTTCAACCGGTCTCGGTCGCTTATACGAGGCTCGACGGCATCCCGCTTGGGCCGCCTGCTTCGCCCGTTTTTTGCCTGGTATGGAACGGCCGAGTTGGCGCCTCATTTGTGGAGGATGATCGGGCTGGGTACGGTCGAGGTGGTCGTCGAGTTTCATCCGCCGGTCTCTATCGCGGACTGCGGGTCGCGCAAGTCGCTCGCCGGTTATTGCCATGCGCGGGTCGCCGGTGGCATGGCCGCCGCGCTCGCCGGGCGGCCTCAGCCGGTGCCGGAGCCGCCGACCGCCAGCGCAGCTGCGCTGGCGGCGATCTCGGTCAGGCGGCCGCGAGCCCTGTCGAACCGATCGGAGCGGGTATCGCCGCAGCGAGGGTGAAGAGTGTGACCAAGAGCGTCTTTATCGCAACCTACGGTTGTCAAATGAATGTCTACGATTCGGCGCGCATGGCCGAGTTGTTGGCGCCGCTCGGCTTTGACCGGGCCGCCTCGGCCGAAGGCGCCGACCTGGTCATCCTCAACACTTGCCACATCCGAGAAAAGGCGGCGGAAAAGGTCTTTTCCGAGCTCGGCAAGATCCGTGCGCTGAAAGCACGCAAAGCGCGCCGGGGCGAGACCATGCTGATCGCCGTGGCCGGCTGCGTCGCCCAGGCCGAGGGCGGCGAGATCCGCCGCCGCGCGCCGTTCGTCGATCTCGTCTTCGGTCCGCAGACCTATCATCGGTTACCGGAGCTGGTGGCGCGGGCGCTGCACGCCGGTGGCCGCGGAGTGGTCGACACCAGTTTCCCGGAGGAGCCCAAATTCGACCACCTGCCACAGGCGCGAACGGAACAGGGGGTGAGCGCCTTTGTGACCGTGCAGGAAGGGTGCGACAAGTTCTGCACATTCTGCGTCGTTCCGTACACCCGCGGCGCCGAGTATTCGCGCCCGGCAGCCCAGATCCTCGACGAGGCGCGCCGGCTCCTGGCCTTGGGTGCGCGCGAGCTCACGCTGCTCGGGCAGAACGTCAACGCCTATCACGGCGAAGGGCCGGGCGGCAGGGAATGGGGGCTCGGCGATCTCGTGCGCGCTCTTGCTGAAATCCCAGGGCTCGAGCGGATCCGTTACACAACCTCGCATCCGCGCGATGTCGATGAACGGTTGATCGCCGCCCATCGCGACGTGCCACAGTTGATGCCGTTTTTGCATTTGCCGGTGCAGAGCGGCTCGGACCATGTGCTGGCGGCGATGAATCGGCGCCACACTGCGGCCGACTACCAGCGTATCGTCGAGCGCCTGCGCGCGGCGCGGCCGGATCTCGCGCTGTCCACCGACCTGATCGTCGGCTTTCCCGGCGAGAGCGACGACGATTTTCGGGCAACCATCGATCTCGTCAGCGAGATCGGCTTTGCCCAGGCGTTTTCGTTCAAATACTCGCCGCGCCCCGGCACCCCCGCAGCGTCCGCCGCGGATCAGGTCGCCGACCCGGTTAAGGTCGAGCGGCTCGCCGCCTTGCAGACGCTGCTGGCGCGGCAGCAGCGCGACTTCAACGCGGCTTGCGTCGGGCGCGTCCTGCCGGTGCTGTTGGAAAAGCCGGGGCGGCACCAAGGCCAGCTGGTGGGCCGCAGCCCCTACCTGCAGAGTGTTCATCTCGCCGCTGCCGCCGACCGGGTTGGCGACGTCGTCCCGGCCCTGATATCGGGCGCCGGTCAAAACAGCCTCTCCGCGATGGTTGCAGCATGACCGCGCCTCCTTCCGGCATTGTCGCAGCCGAACCGACTGAGGGGCGCACACAGCTCGAATTCGACGACAATTTGTTGCTTCCGCCGCTCTACGGCGAGCGCGACCAGCATCTGGATCGGATCGAACGGCAGCTCGGCGTTTCGGTCATCAGCCGCGGCAACCGGCTGGCGATCTCGGGCCCGCCCTCGGCGACAGAAGCGGCCCAACTGGCGCTGTCACGGCTCTACGATCGGCTGAAACATGGGCAGGAGATCGATTTGCCGGCGGTCGAGGCAGCGATCCGTCTGGCCGAAGCCGAAATCGCCGACCGGAGCCTGAGCCTGTGGCACGAGGACGCCGCTTTTCGTACCCGCAAGCGCCGCATCGCCGCGCGCTCGCCGGGACAGGCCGCGTATATCAAGGCGCTGCGCGAAAGCGACTTGGTCTTTGGCCTGGGGCCCGCCGGCACCGGCAAGACCTATCTCGCGGTTGCCGCCGCGGTCGACCTGTTAATGACCGGGCGGGTCGAACGCATTATTCTGTCGCGGCCGGCAGTCGAGGCCGGCGAGCGGCTGGGTTTCCTGCCGGGCGATCTGCGCGACAAGGTCGACCCGTATCTGCGCCCGATCTTCGACGCGCTTAACGACATGCTGCCGGCCGATCAGCTCGCCCGCCGGCTTGGCACCGGCGAGATCGAGGTGGCGCCGATCGCGTTCATGCGCGGGCGCACCTTGGCGCGCGCCTTCGTCATCCTCGACGAAGCGCAGAACACCACCCCCGTGCAGATGAAAATGTTCCTGACTCGGCTGGGCGAAGGTTCACGCATGGTCGTGACCGGCGACCCGTCCCAGGTGGATCTGCCCCCCGGAACCCGCTCGGGCCTGGCCGAGGCGCTCGAAACTCTGGACGGCGTCGATGGGATCTCAGTCGTCCGGTTTAGCGATCGCGACGTTGTTCGGCACGAATTCGTTGCCCGCATCGTTCGCGCTTATGAAGCTCGCGAACGCGCAGCGCGCGCTGTCGAGCCGGGACCAAATTGACCGCGGTAATCGACGTCGCCTCGCTCTGCGCCACTTGGGGACAGGTGTGCCCAGCCGCCGAAGACCTCGCCCGCAGCGCCGCTGGCCTTGCTTTGTCGCGCGGCAAGGCGGGCTTTGGCATCAAGCAACAGACAGCGATCGAGGTCGCCATCAGGCTCGCCGATGACGCCGTACAACAACGGCTCAACCGTGACTGGCGCGGCGTCGACCAGCCGACCAACGTACTCGCCTTCCCGGCCTGGAATCCCAAGGCGCCGCTCCCACCTGGGGCGCCACTGTTGCTCGGCGATGTCGTGCTGGCCTTTGAGACGGCCGCACGCGAGGCGGACGAGCAGGGCAAGCCCCTCAGCGACCACCTCTCCCATCTGATCGTTCATGGCGTCTTGCATCTGCTCGGCTACGACCACGCTACCGAGGCGGAAGCGGTCGCTATGGAGTCGCTGGAAACGTCTATACTGGCAAGCTTGGGGGTGCCGGATCCTTATCGCGGCACTATGTGAGCAGTACAAGCCGAATCAGTTTCTCGATGACCAACTCCGAGCCGCCCCAAAGTAGCGGCCAGCCCGAGCGAGATCGGGGCTTTGCGCGTCTGCGTAGTTTGCTGCGGCTGGTCCGCCGGCCACGCAACGGCGAAAGCTTGCGCGAGACCATCGACGAGATGATCGAGGAGCCGCCGGCCGACGGCCCCGATTCGCTCGGCGCGCAGGAGCGGGTGTTGATCGGCAACATCCTCAAAGGCCACGACCGCACCGCCGCCGATGTCATGGTGCCGCGCGTCGACATCGTTGCGCTCGATGTCGAGACGCCGTTCCCCGAGGTCGTCCAATACATGATCGAGCAGGGGCATTCGCGGGTGCCGGTCTACCGCGAAACCTTGGACGACGCGATCGGCTTCATCCACGTCAAGGATATCCTGCCCCCGGTCGCCGAACGGCGTGAAACGAAACTGACGCCACTGCTGCGCAAGACGCTGTTTGTCGCGCCTTCCTTGCCGATCCTCGACCTCTTGGTGCAGATGCGCCAAGCGCGCACGCATATTGCGATGGTCGTCGATGAGTTTGGCGGGATCGACGGACTGGTGACGATCGAAGATCTGATCGAGGAGATCGTTGGCGAGATCGAGGACGAGCATGACGTCAGCGATGGCCCGCACCTGATCGAGCGCCCCGACGGGACGCTCGTCGCGGACGCGCGCACACCGATCGAGGCGCTCGAGGAACGTCAAGGTATCCGGCTGCGTCCAACAGGTGACCAGGAAGAGGTCGATACCCTGGGCGGCCTCGTCTCGACCCTCGCCGGCCGGGTGCCGAAGCGCGGCGAGGTAATCGCACACCCGTCCGGGATCGAATTTGAAGTTCTCGAGGGCGACCCGCGGCGGATCAAGCGGCTGCGTGTGCGCAGCCTGCCGGCTGCGACCGGCGCGCCGGGCGGCGGTAATGCGTGAGATCGCGCTGTTCCGCGCCCAGGCCGGTTCCAGGGTCGACACCCCGTTGTGCCTGCTGGCCGACGGATTGGCCGGATTTTCCGGGTGGCGGCGCTACGGGCTCGCGTTTGTGCTGGGGGCCGGCGCTGCGGCGGCATTGCCGCCGTTCGACCTGACGCCGCTGCTGGCGGTCGTCTTCACGAGCCTGTTGTGGCTCGACGACGGCAGCGCCAACCCCTGGGCCTCGTTCAGGCTCGGCTGGGTCTTCGGCTTCGGCTTTTTTCTCGCCGGGCTCTATTGGATCGCGGCGGCGCTGTTTGTCGACATCGATCGTTTCTGGTGGCTGGTGCCGTTTGCTGCGGCGGGGCTGCCAGCGGGATTTGCGCTGTACATAGGGTTGGTGCTGCTCGCGACCCGTCTCGTCCGCGACTACCTGCATTTGCCGGCGTCGGCGCGGATATTCGTCTTTGCCATCGCCTGGAGTGCGGGCGAATGGGTTCGCGGCCACGCCTTGACCGGGCTGCCGTGGAATTTGATCGGCTATGCCTGGTCCGGAGGTTTTCCGGGGGCCCTCTTGGTGCTGCAAAGCGTCTCGTGGGTCGGCATCTATGGGCTCAGTTTCGTGACCATTCTCGCGGCCTCGCTGCCTGCCGCTCTGGGCGAGCCCTCGATGACGCCAATGTCCGCGGCGCGGCGCTGGACGCCGGCGATACTGGCCGGGCTGTTAATTCTCGTCCCCGCTGTTGCCGGCGCGATCCGGCTCGAGACCATGCCCACCCTCCTCACCGGGACATGGCTGCGTGTGGTCCAACCCTCGATCCCACAGAGCTTGAAATGGTTGCCGGCGGCAGCCCAGGCCGATTTCCGGCGGCTGCTCGCCTTGAGCGCCGCGCCGGCCGACCATCCGCTGGCCGCCGTGCTGTGGCCGGAGGCAGCTGCGCCGTTTCTGCTCGGCCGAGACGCGGCTGCCCGCCGGGCAATCGCGACGATCGTCCCGCACGGCGGCTATCTGATCACCGGCGCGTTACGGGCAAACCCGCCACCGGGTCCGATCGAAGAGGTGTGGAACAGCATCGAGGCGCTCGACGACCGCGGCGCCGTCGTGGCGCACTACGACAAAGCGCATCTGGTCCCATTCGGCGAATACGTCCCGCTGCGCTCTTGGTTGCCGTTCAAGAAAATCACCGCCGGGACTATGGACCTTAGCGCCGGTCCGGGTCCGCGCACGATCGCGCTGCCGGGGCTGCCGCCCTTTGCCGCGCTGATCTGTTACGAGGCGATCTTTCCCGGGGCAATCGTTGACAAAGGCGATCGGCCGGCGTGGATGCTGAATGTTACCAACGACGCCTGGTATGGCCGCAGCTCCGGCCCGTACCAGCATTTCGCGATCGCCCGCACCCGCGCTGTCGAGGAGGGCCTGCCGCTGGTGCGTGTCGCCAACAACGGCATCAGTGCGGTCGTCGATGCGGCAGGAAGGGTGCTCGCCCGGACTCGCCTCGATGCGGTGGGCAATGTCGATGCGGCGCTTCCGGGCCCGGCGGCGCCCACCCCCTACGTTCGGGCTGGCGACTGGATGTTGGTGGCGCTGCTTCTGCTCGGTGTGGCGCCAGTGGCGATGCGCCTGCGTTGAACCGCGGATACCGCCTACGGTTGCAACGGCTTATTTCAGGTTGAAGCTTCATCTTGACCAGCCACCCCCTGTTATCTGATAATAAGCTAATTTTTAGTGAGAAGCGGTCGACCCGAGATGGCGATGCATCAACAAACCCGACGGCCGGGCCGACAAAAGGGCGACAAACCCAACCCGATCGATATCCATGTCGGCTCGCGCGTCCGGCTGCGCCGCAATATGCTGGGGCTGAGCCAGGAGAAGCTGGGCGAGGCGATCGGCTTGACTTTTCAGCAGGTACAGAAATACGAGCGCGGCGCCAATCGCATCGGCGCCAGCCGGCTGCATGATTTGAGCCGGGTGCTCGATGTCCCGGTCTCGTTCTTTTTCGACGATATGGACCCGGTGCGGGCGCCGGCGATCCCGGCCGGTTTCGCCGAGCCCCCCGCGGAAGCGTTCGATTCCGACCCTCTGCGCAAGCGCGAGACGGTCGAACTCGTCAGCGCGTACTATCGCATCGAGGATGCCGTCGTCCGCCGCCGCTTGTTCGAACTGGCCAAGGCGTTGGCATCTGGTGGCGAGCGCCCGTCAGAGAAATAGCGCTTCACGTTGACGCCGGCACAACCCCGCCGACGGCGACCGCACGGCCAGATCGGGGCTTGACGCCCGTCCGCCGAGACGGCATCAACGGCGCCAGGCGGTTTACTAACCTCGCGACTTTCAGGAAGGGCAGACCTTTGGCCAAACGCGATTTCGTGTTTACCAGCGAGTCGGTGTCGGAAGGCCATCCCGACAAGATTTGCGACCGCATCTCCGACGCGATCGTCGACACTTATCTCGCCGTTGAGCCGCAAGCCCGCTGCGGCGTCGAGACCCTGGTCACGACCAATCGTGTCGTCCTTGCAGGTGAAGTCCGCGGCCCCGCCTCGATCACCGACGAAAGGCTGATCGAAGTGGCTCGCCAGGCGATTCGCGACATCGGCTACGAGCAGGAAAACTTTCACTGGGAGCGGGCGGCGATCAAGTGCCACATCCATGGGCAATCGACCAATATCGCCCAGGGTGTCGACGCCTCGGGCAACAAGGACGAGGGCGCCGGGGACCAGGGGATGATGTTCGGCTATGCCTGTAGCGAAACGCGCGAACTGATGCCGGCCCCCATCTTTTACGCGCACGCCATGCTGCGCGCTCTGTCCGAGGCGCGGCATGCCGGCAAGACGCCGCTCCTCGGACCGGATTCGAAAAGCCAGGTCACCTTGCAATATGAAAACGGGAGGCCGGTGCGGGCAACCAAAGTCGTCGTTTCGATCCAGCACTCGGATCGTATCGATCAGCACGAGGTGCGGGAGATCATCAGGCCCTATGTGGTCGCGACTTTGCCCGACGGGTGGATGTGCGACGAGGACAACTTTCTCGTCAACCCGACCGGGTTGTTCGTGATCGGCGGGCCCGACGGCGATGCCGGGGTCACCGGCCGAAAGATCATCGTGGACACATATGGCGGGGCCGCGCCGCATGGCGGCGGTGCGTTTTCCGGCAAGGATCCGACCAAGGTCGACCGCTCGGCCGCCTATGCCGCCCGCTATCTCGCGAAAAACGTTGTCGGCGCCGGGTTGGCCGAGTGCTGCACGATCCAGCTCGCATATGCGATTGGGGTTGCTAAGCCATTGTCGTTTTACGTCGATGCCGAGGGTTCCGTCGACGAGCACAAGCTCGCCCGTGTCCTGCAGGAATTGATGGATCTGTCGCCGCGCGGGATCCGCACCCATCTCGGCTTGAACCGGCCGATCTACACGCGCACCTCCGCCTATGGCCATTTTGGCCGCGCGGCCGAGCCCGATGGCGGCTTTTCCTGGGAACGGCTCGACCTGGTCGACGAGTTGCGGCGCGCCTTCTGACCCTCTCGTGACCGATGCGCCGGCGCCGCGGCGGATCCTTTATGGGCGCCGGCACGGCCGGCCGCTGCGTCCGGGACAGCAAAGCCTGGTCGATGGCCTGTTGCCGCGTCTTGCGATCGACCTGCCGGAGTCGGGCGAATTCGATCCTCGCTCGATGTTCGCCGATCCGCCGCGATCGGTTTGGCTGGAGATCGGCTTTGGCGGTGGCGAGCATCTCGCCGCCCAGGCGGAACGACACCGCGATATCGGCTTCATCGGCTGCGAGGTATTCGAAAACGGCATCGCCAAACTCCTCGGCGAGATCGAGCGCCGGCGTCTCGCCAATATCCGCCTGTTCATCGACGATGCGCGCTTATTGATCGGCGCGTTGCCGGCGGCCTCGATCGAGCGCGTCTTCATCCTCTTTCCCGACCCTTGGCCAAAGCAGCGCCATCACAAGCGCCGAATCGTCTCGCGCGACACCCTCGAGGGCTTGGCCCGGATCATGGGCGACGGGGCCGAACTGAGGCTGGCGACCGATGACCCCGACTATTTTTCGCGGATGCTCGAATGCGCGACCGGCCACCCGGCCTTCGCGTGGCTGGCGCGCCGCCCCGGCGACTGGCGCGAGCGCCCGCCGGGTTGGCCGTCCACGCGCTATGAAGAAAAAGCGCGTGCCGCCGGGCGTCCTCCGGCCTTCCTGCTGGTCTGCCGGCGTCCGCGGCCGAATTTGGTCTGATGTTGTAGGACGACCCGCGGAACGCCGCCGAATTCTTTCGTGGCCGCGCTGTTGGAAACCTCCAGTGTCGTCCCGTCAGCCTCGGCTGTAAGTTTAGCCGCCGGTAGACGATCACGATTGTGTGAAGATCCCTCTAGACAGGCAGCGGTCGAAGGGAATAGCTTTAATCAATCAGGTTGAGATGACCCTCGGGCGCACCTAAAAGAAGCGAGATACGCCGGGAGTCACTAACGACGATGGAGATCGGATCAATCGCCTCGCGGTTGAGAAACCGATCCCTGAGCAGAAGCGGCTTCGCATGCGCCCGTCCGGAGCAGCCCGGTGCGGGCCTCCTGCATAATCCTGCGGGGAAGGGAGGATGGCTGTGGACCTGGACGTCGCGCCGGACCGGGTGGCCGCGCAGGACAGCGGCAGTGCAGCCGTGCGTGTCCTGGTCGTGTGGGGAGCGCGCTTTTTAGGCGAAGTCCTCGCAGAGACACTCGAGCGGGATCCGACGGTTTCAGTCGTGGGGGTGTGCACCGAGCTCTCCGAGGCGGTGGCGTTGAGCCCCGCTTTGCAGACTGACGCCGTGCTGCTCGACGCAAGGATCCCCGAGGGTATCGCCGCCGTTCGGCGCGCTCTCGATATCGCGCCGGGCATGCGCGTCATCGTCTCCGCAGTCAGCGAAACGGAAGAGGACATCGTTGCCTGGGCGGAGGCGGGTGTGATCGGGTATATCCCGACAAACGTCGCTCTAGCGAATTTCGTCCCCTTGGTCGTGGATATCCTTAATGGCGAGCAGATCTGCTCGGGCCGAGTGGCCAACGGCTTACTTCGTCGAATCGGTCTCACCGCCAGGCGAAATGTCGGCCGCAACACTGCTCTCTCGGCACCCGCGTTGACCAAGCGCGAGCGGCAGGTCGCCGAACTGATCAGGAGCAGGCTCAGTGACAAGGAAATCGCCCGTCAGCTGAACATCAGCCTGGCGACGACGAAGTCGCACGTGCACAATTTGTTCGGTAAGCTGAACCTGCAACGTCGCAGCCAAGTGGCCGATTTTTTAAGAGATTCCGATCAGAATCGGGCGTGGAATTAGCGGTACGAATTTGACAGTTAGTACGCGATCCCTTCATGCGTCATTCCCGCGAAAGCGCGCGAAAGCGGGAACCCAGAGCAACCAAAACCCCGTTTGCCGCCCTGGACCCCCGCTTACGCGCCAGGGCATGCACACATCTCGTTTTGCGTCAGCGGTCCCCGCGAAAGAGGCCGTCAGAATACCCTCATGACGGACAAACTCGTCGTCCCCGCGCACGCGGGACTCGGGGCAAGCGACTGAAATCCCTGGGTTCCCGCTTTCGCGGGAACGACGGGTACGAGCATGAGTCCGCTCGATTTTTGGGATCGGTGACATTCGCACGCGCGAGGCCAAAATACCATTCCTCCAATCAGATGTGTGCATGCCCTAGCGCTTTCGCGGGGGCGACGAAGGGATGCGCAATGGGAACCATCTGTCTGGTTCACACCACTAGCGGATCGGGGGGCGAGCAGGTTCGCTCGGGTTGGATCCTGTCCGTCGTCGTCCGGCGGGGCTTCCCGACCCCGGCGCAAGCCCCGTCCTCGCCGGGATGCGTCCGCAGAGGCACGGACCCATCTCTTCCTCGCGTCCCCGCCAATGCAACCTGGCTCCGACATCCCGACAATCCGCTGTAACTCGGCGCGATAGGCCAGTTTGGATGACCATAGGTGGGTGGATTTAGATCCATCTTCGCCAGGTTTAGATTTTTGATTGACTTAGATTTAAGTCCTTCTGAAACAGATTTAGATCCTTGCCTCCACCTGATTTCAACCGTGGGATGGATAGCTTCGTTCTGTCGGTCTGGCAAAATCAACTCCTGATTTAGCGCCCAGCAGGGGTGGGGGAGCAATGACCAGAAAGTGGAATCTCGGCAACGTGGCGGCGATCGGCGGGGCGACCGCGATGGTCGCCTTGCTGACGGGTCTTTCCGGCGCGCACGCCGACGAGCTCGCCGACCTGCGCGCCAATCAGCAGCTTCTCCAGCAGCGGATCGACCAGCTGGCGCAGGCCCAGGCCCAGGCGCCCGGCGGCCCGCCGGCGCCGCTGACCGGCGGGGCCGGCGGCGGCCAGGCGTTGACCTTGGGCTACAAGCCGGCGCCGACCGCTCCGTCGCTGGGCGGCAGCTTTCCGCGGTCGTTTCTGATCCCGGGCACCGACACCTCGATCCGCGTCGGCGGCTTTGTCGACATCACCGCGCTCGACTTTCTGCAGGGCGCCAACAGTGGGAACCCCGGCACCCCCAGCTCCAACGCCGGCCAAAACGGCAACCTTCCCGGGCTACCGATCGGCGAAGCCTTCATCCCCGGCGCGGCCAATGGCGGCGTCGTCGCGCAATCGCTCAACCATTCGCGCGGCAACGGCGTGTTCATGTTCAGCCCGCAGCAATCGCGGCTCGACATCGAGACGCGCACCCCGACGGCCTGGGGCGAGTCGCGGACGTTTTTCGCCTTCGACTGGGCCGGCGGCAACGGTTTCAGCGCCCTGAGCGTGCAGCAGGCCGGCGGCGACAGCCTGATCCCGCGCCTCCGCTTCGCCTATGGCACGTTGGGCGGGTTCCTCGGCGGCCAGGCCCTCTCGAACTTCTCCGATGCCGATGCCGACACCGAATCGATGGAGTTCGGCGGCGCGATGGGCTCGACCGGCGGCCAGCGCATCCCGCAGGTGCGCTACACCCTTGCCGGTCCGTATGGCAGCGCCTTCTCGGTGTCGGCCGAACAACCGATCACCGGCATCATCGTGCCGAGCGGCACGATATCCAACGACCAAGTGCTCGCTCCAGCGCGTTCGGCGCCACCAGCCCGGCGGCCCCGCTGGTCCCCGCGAGCTTCTGCAACGGCGTCCCCTGCACCGGGAGCGGGATGTCACCGGGACCACCGACGCAGGCCAACCCGGCCCAGACCAGGGCGCCCACCCTGACCGCCGCCTCCTATTGGTCGCAGCCCTGGGGGCATATCGACTTTGCCGCCATGACTGATGCCGCTGTTTGTCAATGACGGCCGTTTCGTCAGCCAGGAATTTCCTCGGCTATGGCGGGCACATCTCCGGCGACGTGCACCCCGGCTGGTTCGGCTAGGACGAAGGACGATTTCCTGTTCAGCGCCGTCCTTGGCGAGGGGACCGGCCCCTATACCAGCGGCGGGTTGGCCACCGCGTTCTCGCTGGCGAGCAACTTCAGCGTCACCACCTCGTGCGCGACGCCGACGCCGACTTGCACGGGTTTGGCGGCAGCCTCGAACATCCTGGTCAAGCCGATCTTCGGGTACAGCATGAACGGCGGCTACCAGCATTGGTGGACGCCGAACCTGCGGTCGACCATCGCCGCCGGCAATTGGTCCCAAGCCGTCCCCTCGCAGATCATCGGGCCGACCGAGTCCAACTCGGCGAACAAGCAGCTGTGGAACGCCTTCGTCAATCTGGTGTGGAACCCGGTCGCGTTCATCACCACCGGCGTCGAATACATGTATGGCAAGCGCTACGTCGTCTCGAACGCGAATGGCCAGGAACATGTGCTGATCGCCAAGTGGCGCGTGGCTTTCTAAAGAAGAGCCCCACTGATCTCGGCACCTGGCGTCGTGGTCAGCTGATCTTCATCCGGACGAGCAGCCGATGATCGAGCTCATCGAAGATCTTCCCAGGAATGTCGTCGGCATCTCGGTCAAGGGCCGGGTGACAAAGCGGGAATGCCACGAAATCCTGACACCGGCGGTGCGGGAATCACTCAAGTGGCGCGAGAAGAGTTGTCTCTACTACGAACTCGGCTCGCGTTTCCCGGGCGCCGGATGGGACGATCTCGACCTCGGGTTCGAACACGCGTCGCGCTGTGAGCGGATCGCGATCGTAACCGACATCGCCTGGGTCAAGCTGACGGTAAAAGCAATTCGATTTCTGATACCCGGCGAAATCCGCGTATTCACGACGATCGAAGCCCCGGATGCGCGCGCTGGATCACCGCGCGTCCCGGATCCCAGGCGGATATCGACGCACCCCGGTCAGGCGACTTCACCCATTACGGCGCGTGCGCGGCTGCCGCGTCGCCGAAGCCTGACGCGCACGAAACAGCTGAACAGAGCCAGCGAGAGTTGGATTGCCTAGAGTGAGGGAGATTGGGGAGGGGGAGAGGAGAGAGTGTAGGGGAGTGGGAGGTTGGGTAGGGTGTGGTATGTAGAGGGGGGATTTAGATCTGATCAATTTAGGATAGATGCGCAGATCGCGCTGCAGTGATTATGCTAAGCAGCCCTCAAAGGGTGCACGGTGCGGGGCTGCTGAAAATGTATTCGACCTTAGATCAGCGCATTGGATGTGGTAAGAGGGCTCCGGCAGACCCCGCGGCTCGGCGGGGTGTGCGCTATAAGGAGTAGTTGCAGAGCGACGGGGCTAAGGCGTCAATTGGCGTTCCTTTCAACGTCATAGAGGCGCATTACATCTATAGAAGTAAGACTGTTGATTGCTAGATGGGCATTCTTTCAACTGAAACGTTTACTCTGGGCTGGGCAATGTTACGCATCAGAACAGGAAATAGACATTGTATATGATATGTAAAGTTAGATCTTTGTATTAGAGCGACGGATGATATGCCAGATAATGCGAATCGTTAGATTCTGATAGACGATGGATAGTGTGTTTGTTTGCCCGGCCCTCATTATCAACTGGTGATTTAGCAGCCAGGAGGGGTGGGGGAGCGATGACCAGAAAGCGGAATATCGGCAACGTGGTGGCGATCGGCGGGGCGACCGCGATGGTCGCTTGCTGACGGGTCTTTCCGGCGCGCACGCGACGAGCTCGCCGATCTGCGCGCAAATCAGCAGCTTCTCCAGCAGCGGATCGACCAGCTTGCCCAGGCCCAGGCGCCTGGCGGCCGCGCGTGCGCGCGCCGGCGGCGGGGCCGGCGGCGGCCAGGCGTTGACCTTGGGCTACAAGCCGGCGCCGACCGCTCCGTCGCTGGGCGGCAGCTTTCCGCGGTCGTTTCTGATCCCGGGCACCGACACCTCGATCCGCGTCGGCGGCTTTGTCGACATCACCGCGCTCGACTTTCTGCAGGGCGCCAACAGTGGGAACCCCGGCACCCCCACCTCCAACGCCGGCCAAAACGGCAACCTTCCCGGGCTACCGATCGGCGAAGCCTTCATCCCCGGCGCGGCCAATGGCGGCGTCGTCGCGCAATCGCTCAACCATTCGCGCGGCAACGGCGTGTTCATGTTCAGCCCGCAGCAATCGCGGCTCGACATCGAGACGCGCACCCCGACGGCCTGGGGCGAGTCGCGGACGTTTTTCGCCTTCGACTGGGCCGGTGGCAACGGTTTCAGCGCCCTGAGCGTGCAGCAGGCCGGCGGCGACAGCCTGATCCCGCGCCTCCGCTTCGCCTATGGCACGTTGGGCGGGTTCCTCGGCGGCCAGGCCCTCTCGAACTTCTCCGATGCCGATGCCGACACCGAATCGATGGAGTTCGGCGGCGCGATGGGCTCGACCGGCGGCCAGCGTATCCCGCAAGTGCGCTACACCCTTGCCGGTCCGTACGGCAGCGCCTTCTCGGTGTCGGCTGAACAACCGATCACCGGCATCATCGTGCCGGCCGGCACTATATCCAACGACCAAGTTCTCTCCGGCGCGGCCAACGGTCAATCCTCCCCGGTGGCCCCGCTGGTCCCCTCTGGGTCCTTCTGCAACGGCGTCCCCTGCACCGGGAGCGGGATTACGGCGACGACCGTACAGGCCAACCCGGCCCAGACCAGGGCGCCCACCCTGACCGCCGCCTCGTATTGGTCGCAGCCCTGGGGGCATGTCGACTTTGCCGCCATGATGATGCCGCTGTTCGTCAATGACGGCCGTTTCGTCAGCCAGGAATTCCTCGGCTATGGCGGGCACATCTCCGGCGATGTGCACCCCGGCTGGTTCGGCTGGACGAAGGACGATTTCCTGTTCAGCGGCGTCCTTGGCGAGGGGACCGGCCCCTATACCAGCGGCGGGTTGGCCACCGCGTTCTCGCTGGCAAGCAACTTCAGCGTCACCACCTCGTGCGCGACGCCGACGCCGACTTGCACCGGCCTGGCAGCAGCCTCGAACATCCTGATCAAGCCGATCTTCGGGTACAGCATGAACGGCGGCTACCAGCATTGGTGGACGCCGAACCTGCGGTCGACCATCGCCGCCGGCAATTGGTCCCAGGCCGTCCCCTCGCAGCTCATCGGGCCGGGTGAATCCAACTCGGCGAACAAGCAGCTATGGAACGCCTTTGTCAACCTGGTGTGGAACCCGGTCGCGTTCATCACCACCGGCGTCGAGTACATGTATGGCAAGCGCTACGTCGTCTCGAACGCGCATGGCCAGGAACAGGTGCTGATCGCCAAGTGGCGCGTGGCCTTCTAAAGAAAAGGCCAACTGATATCCCGGCACGTGGCGTCGAGGTCAGCTGATCTTCATCCGGACGAGCAGCCGATGATCGAGCTCATCGAAGATCTTCCCAGGAACGTCGTCGGCATCTCGGTCAAGGGCCGGGTGACAAAGCGGGAATGCCACGAAATCCTGACACCGGCGGTGCGGGAATCACTCAAGTGGCGCGAGAAGAGTCGTCTCTACTACGAACTCGGCTCGCGTTTCCCGGGCGCCGGATGGGACGATCTCGATCTCGGGTTCGAGCACGCGTCGCGCTGTGAGCGGATCGCGATCGTAACCGACATCGCCTGGGTCAGGCTGACGGTAAAAGCAATTCGATTTCTGATACCCGGCGAAATCCGCGTGTTCGCGACGATCGAAGCCCCGGATGCGCGCGCCTGGATCATCGCCCGTCCCGGATCCCAGGCCGATCTCGACGCCGCAGCACCAGCTCAGGCGCACTTCATCCCATTACGGCGCGTGCGCCGGCTGCCGCGTCGCCGAACGCCCCCGTCGGCCGCAAGACAACAGCCGAACAGAGCCAGACCACGAGAAACTCAGATCCGCTTGAGCTGAACGATCCCTTGGGCTGTGTTGGGGCGAGATATCGAGCGCGCGTCTGTCTCCGCACCGCCGAATGTAACCCCCGCTACCCGGCTTAGTCGACTGACCTTTCAAAATCGCGAAAACGGCTTTCGAGTTCAGCTGGCGCCGAACGCGTGCTGTCGCTGCACCCACTAAAGGACCAGGCACCGCGCAGCGACCGGCCGAAGCCGATCTGACGCGAGGCGG
The DNA here is from genome assembly GCA_963785565.1 of uncultured Alphaproteobacteria bacterium. Taxonomy (GTDB): domain Bacteria; phylum Pseudomonadota; class Alphaproteobacteria; order ATCC43930; family CGMCC-115725; genus AP-15. Next base: position 24,453 of record CAWAVV010000027.1, read on the forward strand.
CGATTGCGCTAGGATGGCGGATCGAGCCACCGCCGGGAGGACGTCATGGCCGCCGAGCACAGCAAACATCCGATCGTCCATTTCGTCGGCAGTATTCCGCTGCCGGATGCCGATGCCGTGTTCCGTACTCTCGCCGAAGCGGCGGGGCCTTATCTGCTGCGCCTGCCCGATGGCGAGACCGGAATCCGGAAGACCTGGATCCGTTTTCTGCAAACTGTTCTTGCCGAAAACCCGGCAATCGAGGTCGCGACTGACGTGCCGCCCTTCAAGTTCACGCAATGGGACGGCAAGGTGTTGCGTGAAATCCCGCGTCTTCGCATCAAGCCCGGCGCCAAGCCTGATCCCGACACGTTCAAAACCGGCTATGCCGAGATGGCAATCGCGTCCTGGAGCTTGTTCGAACGCCTGCAGAAGGCCGGCGTCATTCCCGCGAACGTGAAATTTCAGGTTTCGCTCCCGACGCCGATCGCCCCAACCTACAACAACATGGCGCCATCGGACCGCCCGGCGCTGTTACCCGTGCTCACAGCGCATTTTATCGGCGAGGTCGAGAGGATCGCCGCGGCAATACCCAATGATCGCCTCGCCGTGCAATGGGACGTGTGCCAGGAAGTTCTGGCCTGGGAAGGGTATTACGAAACGGGGCCGGTCGATTTCCGCAACGAGACAATCGACGTATTGACCGAGATCGGCGACGCGGTACCCACCGCGATCGAGCTCGGCTACCACCTCTGCTACGGCAGCCCGGCCGACGAGCATTGCGTGCAGCCCAAGGACATGGGCATCATGGTCGAGATGACCAATGCGGTCGTCCGCGGGGTCGAGCGCCCGATCCAATTCTTCCACATGCCGGTCCCCAAGAGCCGGACCGATGACGGCTATTTCGCGCCCCTCGAAAATCTGCAGCTGCCCGCGGAGACGGAGCTTTATCTCGGCCTCATTCATCACGACGATGGGCAAGGCGATGCGGCCCGGCTGGCTGCGGCCCGGCGCCATGGACGCGTCAGCGGCGTCGCCACGGAATGTGGGATGGCGCGCGGCGATCCGGGGCGGCTGCCCTCACTCCTCGCGGCGCATGTCCGTGCCGCCCAATTCGCAGGTTGTTGAGATTATCCAAGCTCGCTCGCGGCAGGCGTCCGCTGCCGTCCCTGGATTTCAGTGCGTTGAATTCTCCGAGGAAGCAGGATCGTCGCCGTCCCACTGGGGTTGGAAGCGGTCCACCTCGACTTCTCTCGGTTCCGCTTCGGATGAGTTCCTCTCGACGTCGGCTGGCGTGCTCGGCCGTGGCGTCGCCCCCTGCTGATTGCCCTCGCGGCGTGCGTTGTTGATGCGGAAATAGTGCTCCGCGTGCTGGTAGAAATTCTCCGCGGCAATTCGATCGCCGCCCGCCGTTGCTTCGCGCGCCAAGGCGAGGTAGCGCTCGAATATTTGATAGGCGCTGCCGCGGATCTTGACGTTGGGTCCGTTGCTGTCGAATGTCTGGCTGTTTTGCGGAGTTCTAGGTTGCTGTTTAAACGGGCGGTTTGCGTTAAAACGCCCGCGAGGCCGCTGATCTGGTCCTGATCTCATGTCATCCGTGATGCTGGGATTGGTCCGGCCACCTTAGCCGCGCGGGACCACCAGCGCGATAGTCTGCTCTTTGGTCGGCTGTGGCAACATCGTTCGACGGCCTTAATTCCGTGGACAGTTGGAGGGCGGAGTTCCGACGCCTGAGGATGTCGAAGATCCACCCGCGCTCGCCGAATCTGGGAAATTTCGGTCAACATCCGCCGATGCGCCGGAAATTCGCATATTGCCCTTATTCTCGCGACGATGTCTGCGTAAGGACGAGGTAGTGCTCAGGGTGCGGCAATGACGCTGATCGATGTCAGGGCGCGGTCCTCGCGGCGCCGGGCGGTGGTGTTTTGCTGTGCGTTCCTGTTGGCGGCTGCAGTCAGTCTGACGTGGGTCTACACCCGCCCGGCGGAGTACCGGGCGATGGCCCGTCTGCATATTTCTCCGGCAGCGACCGTGACCCAGCCGACCGACGCAAAGGATACGCCAGCGATGGCGACCGATGCGAAATCATTCCTGACGGAAGTCCAAGTTCTGACCAGCCGCCCCTTGCTGCAGGATGTGGTCGAGCGCTTGAGAACCGGCGGCGCCCTTCCCGATTTGGGACCGGATCCGGTGGAATCCGCCCAGCGCATGCTTCGCGCCGATCCGGTTGTGGGAACGCAGATCGTGGAGCTGTCCGCGGAGGGGCCCCGGCAGGACTTCCTCCCGCGGCTAGTCAACACAGTTGCCGAAGCTTACCGGCAGCATGTCGCCGCCGCCTACAAGGGGATCGCCAGCACCACCTACGCCGAAGTCAACGACGAGGTTCGCGCGCTCGACAGCAAGGTCACCGCGAAGAGGGAGGCCATCAACGCTTTTCGCAAGCGCTACGATATTGTGTCGATGGAGCACAATGAAAACGACGTTCTCGCCAATATCGAAGGCTTGAGCCAATCCTACACCGACGCTAACGAACGTGTGGCCAAGGCCAAAGGCCGTTTGCAGGCTCTGAGGATTTCGGCTGCGAACGGGGATGTCGGCGCCCGCGCCAAGGATGATCCGACGCTCGCCGACCTCGAGCAGCGCGCTTCTGCCTTGCGCGAACAGTGGGGCGAGCTGCAGCGCCGATACACACCCGATTTTCTCTCCCTCGACGCGGATGCGAAGTCACTCCGGGCGCGGCTCGAGAACCTCGAGGAGCAGCTGAAATTACAGCATGCCGTAAGCGGGCGGGCCGCCCTCGCTGATGCTCAGCAGGAATTGTCCGCCGCCCAAGCCGAGGTGGACCGGTTGCGGCAGGACGTCGCCGACAACCAGAAGCAAGCGCAGGAATTTGCCACTCACCTCAACGATTACAAAGCCTTGCGCGAAGACCTCGACCACCTCGAGGGAATGCATCGCGCCGCGCTCGACCGATTGGAGAAACTGCAGGCTAGCGAGCGCGAGCGAGCCCCGCAAGCCGAGCTTGTGGAGGCCGCCGCACCGAGCCACGAGCCATGGCGGCCCAATTACCGGCTGGACGCCGCAATCAGCTTGGTGGGGTCGTTCGCCTTCGGCGTCTTCGCGGCGTGGTTCGCAGAATTCATCGTCGGACCCTCCCCATTGCCAACGGCATTTGTCGAGCATTCGTGGGCGCCGGCACTGCTCGCGCGTGAGCCGGCGGGCCCCTTGCGTGAGCTGGGCGCTCCCAACATGGCCCAACTCCCCGCGCCGACGCCGCCGCCCCGGGAGCTCACGGATGCGGAAATCACCGCGCTGATCGCGGCTGCGACTGATGATCCCCGGATGGTGATCGTGGCGCTTTTGATGGGTGTGCGCGCCGAAGAACTCACCGCGCTGCGCTGGGACGAGATCGACCTCAGCGCCGGCCTTATTCATGTAAGCGGCGAATCGGCCCGCACGATACCCTTGCAGGAGCCGCTCCGCAGTCTGATCGTCGCACGACAAAACCGGCGGGTAGAGACCGCCCCAACCGTTCTCCACGATGTGCACGGCCGTCCCCTCCCGATCGAGGAGATCGGTGAGCTTGTTCTCTACAATGCTTATGACGCCGGCATTGATCGCCCCCACGAAGTTACCGCCGACGCGCTGCGCTATACCTACCTCGGCTTCCTGCTTCGTCAGGGTATCCGCACCGCGGATATCGGCCGCATCGTCGGCCGCATCCCGCAGAACGAGCTGATCGCCTACATGCAGCTCCATTCGCCGACGACACGACTTCCATTCGAGCAGATCGAGCGTCTCCTCCCGGTATTGCGCGAACTCGACGTCAGCAAGACCGGTTGAACGCGTGATCATGCGGTCGCGACCGAATCGACATTCGCCAGCGCCAAAGTTAGGCGGTGTCAACCCAGAACCGCCCCGTGCTCTACTTGTTGCGCCGCTGTCTGACCTGAGGAGGACAATGCGTATCTGGCGCGTCCTCGCCATGACGTTGATGCCGTGCGTGTCAATTTTGGCGGGGGTGGCGGATGCGCACGCCCAAACTTTTTACGGCCCGCCCATTCCGGCGAGACTTCGAAAAGACCACCATTATCGATACCGCAATTCGATTATGGCGATCCTTTGGAAGAGGTGTCGCTGACGTTTATCGTCTCTGTTTGCCTCGCTGATTTAGAATACTCGAGCGCTTGCCGAGAGCGCAGTTTGTTGGAGGCGGCAAAGCGCCTCGAACAAATCTATCTCGATGTCTACGCCATGCGAAGAGCTGCAGGTTCATTGAGAATTCTGGTTTCCTCCGCGCGTGGAGCGAAGCGAGCAGCTTTTGTTCCTTCGACAGGTTGAAGATCTTTCGATCGCAAACATGGCAAAGAAGTTGCAAAACGGCACGGTCGACGAATCGGCCGCCCCTCAAATGGATCCGCAGGGATCGTACGGCGACGACGCAGCCTCGGACCAACAGAGCCCTCCACAGGTGCGAAAGTGGCGTGAAGACGCAATCATGGAGGCGCGGAACGGAACGAATTGGGCCCATGACTGGTCGTCGAGAACCCACTCATACCAAACGGGAATGGCGCTTCGCGAACTTGTCCTCCTAGCGACCAAGGCATCGGAGGCGAGCAGCCCGAGGTGACGAAACGGCTCGCGCTCACCCTGGCGCACCCAGGGTCGGGTTAATGATGAGCCGAGTTCCCCTCGAAGGCGCCCGATCGCTGGGCCTGCGAGAACGCGGTCACGCTCGGTTTCGCGGCCGGGCGATCACGCCGATGATGTTTTCGTGAAATCTTTCGGCGGGCGGCTGCGTGGCCGGCATCGGGGCCGAACCTTCGGTCCGCCGAAATCCGCTTTAAAAACTCAATCTCCGGCTTGATCGAGGGCGTAGCCGGCAGAGCGCACCGTACGCACGATGTCGCGTTCGTCATCGGCGTTCAGCGCTTTACGCAGTCGGCGGATATGCACGTCGACGGTGCGGGCTTCGACATAGACGTCGTGGCCCCAAACCGCGTCAAGCAGCTGTTCGCGTGAGAACACACGCCCGGGATGCTGCATCAAATGGCGCAACAGGCGGAATTCGGTCGGGCCGAGATGAATGGGTTTGCCGGCCCGCGAGACGCGGTACGCGGCGAGATCCATCGTCACCTCGCCAAACCGCAATGTCTCCTCGACGGCATTGGGCTGGGCGCGCCGGATCACCGCGCGCAACCGGGCTGTCAGCTCGCGCAGGCTGAACGGTTTGGCGATGTAGTCGTCGGCGCCGCTGTCGAGCCCGCGCACCCGATCAGTCTCTTCCCCGCGTGCGGTCAGCATGATCACCGGCAGGGTGCGGGTTTGCGGCGAGCGCCTGATCTGACGGCACACCTCGATGCCCGAAACCAGCGGCAGCATCCAGTCGAGCAGCACGATATCCGGCTTGCGCTCGGCGATCCGGACCAGCCCCTCCTCGCCGTCGCCGGCCTCGCCGACCTCGAACCCTTCCTTTTCAAGGTTGTAGCGGAGCAGAGCGACGAGCGGCGCTTCGTCCTCGATGATCAGGACCAGCGGCTTGGTCACGGTGGCCCGCCCCGGCGCAACCACTTCGAGGCTCGAATTGTCGCCTTTCGGCCGTTTCTGGGTCAGCGGTGTGCCGTGCACCAGGTAATAAAGATCCTCAGCGATGTTGGTCGCGTGGTCGCCGATCCGCTCGATGTTCTTGGCCATGAACAACAGATGGGTAGAAGCGCTGATGTTGCGTACGTCCTCCATCATGTAGGTCAACAGCTCACGGAACAGGCTCCCATACATCTCGTCGAGCTCTTCATCGCGCATCCATACCTCATATGCCTTGTCAGCGTCGCGGGCGACATAGGCGTCGATCACGTCCTTGACCAATACCTGCGCCAGCCGGCCCATGCGCGGCAACGCGTAGACCGGCCGCACCGGCGGCGATTGGTCAAGCGCGATCGAGCGCTTGGCGATATTGGCCGCATAGTCGCACATGCGTTCGAGATCGCTGGCGATCTTGATCGCCGCGAAGATCTCGCGCAGATCGCGCGCCATCGGCTGGCGCAATGCCAGCAGGCGGAGCGCCAGATTGTCGAGATCGCGCTGCAGTTGGTCGACCTTGGCGTCGCCCTCGACAACACTTGCCGCGAGCTCGCTGTCGCGTTCGACCACCGCATCGATCGCCGCTGCGAGCTGGCTCTCGGCGAGCCCACCCATCTCGGTGATCGTATTGTTGAGCCGGCGCAGCTCCTCGTCGTAACTCTTGATGATGTGCTCGGAAGACATCGCCACGCGCTCCCCTGGCTCAGCCGAAGCGGCCGGTGATGTAATCTTCGGTCCGCCGCTCTTTCGGGTGAGTGAAGATCCGCTCGGTCTCGTCGAACTCGACCAGTTCGCCGAGATACATGAAGGCGGTATAGTCCGAGCTGCGCGCGGCCTGCTGCATGTTGTGGGTGACGATGGCGATGCAATAGTCGGATTTCAGCTCGGCGATCAGCTCTTCGATGCGCTGGGTCGAGATCGGGTCGAGCGCCGAGGCGGGTTCGTCGAGCAGCAGGATCTCCGGCTGCACCGCTATCGCGCGGGCGATGCACAGCCGCTGCTGCTGCCCGCCCGACAGGCTGAGCCCGCTCTGCTTCAGCTTGTCCTTGACCTCGTCCCACAGCGCGGCGCGGCGCAGAGCCGTCTCGATTCGATCGTCAAGTTCGGAATGCGGCAGCTTTTCGTAGAGATGGATGCCAAAGGCGACGTTATCGCGGATCGACATCGGAAACGGCGTAGGCTTTTGAAAGACCATGCCGATCTTGGCGCGCAGCAGATTGAGGTCGCGCCCGGGCGACAGGATGTCCTCGCCATCGACCAGTACTTCGCCGGTCGCGCGCTGCCCGGGGTAAAGTTCGTAAATCCGGTTGAGGATCCGGAGCAAGGTTGACTTGCCGCAGCCGGAGGGGCCGATAAAGGCGGTCACACATTTGTCGTAGAGCGTCAGGGTGACGTTTCTCAGCGCCTGGGCCGCTCCGTAGTAAAAGCTGACGTCGCGGATCAGCACCTTCTGCCGCAGATTCGCCGGTGTCGGGCGGTCCGAAACCGATGGCGTTTGCATGGCGACAACCGAAGCGGAGCTCATGGCTTGAAGGTACCCCACGAGGCGAGCACGCGCGCGCCGATGTTGAGACACAAGACGGTGACGGTGATCAACAACGCCCCGCCCCAGGCCAGCAGCTGCCAATCCGCGTAAGGGCTCATCGCGAACTGGAAGATCACGACCGGCAGATTAGCCATCGGAGCGTTCAGATCGGTACTCCAAAACTGGTTGTTGAGCGCGGTAAACAGCAGAGGCGCGGTCTCGCCGGCGATGCGCGCCACCGCCAGCATGACGCCCGTGAGCATGCCCTGGATCGCGGCGCGGTAGGAGATCATGACGATCACCTTCCATTTCGGCGTCCCGAGTGCCGCCGCCGCTTCGCGCAATGCGTTCGGGACCAGGGTCAGCATGTCCTCGGTGGTGCGCACGACCACGGGAATGACGATGATCGCCAGCGCCAATGCCCCGGCCCAGGCCGAGAAATGGCCCATCTGCACGACCACCGTCTCGTAGACGAACAGTCCGATAATGATCGACGGAGCGCTCAGCAGGATGTCGTTCAGAAAGCGGACGACCTCGCCAAATCGGCTGCCGCGGCTGTACTCGGCAAGGAAGGTCCCGGCCATGATACCCGTCGGCGTGCCGATCACGGTTGCGATCACGGTCATCACGAGGCTGCCGAAGATCGCATTCAACAACCCGCCACTGCTGCCGGGCGGCGGCGTCATTTGCCCAAACAATGCCGGGGTGATCGCAGCGATCCCGTTGCTGACCAGGGTCCACAGCACGAGGACGAGCCATAGGAGGCCGAAGGCGGTCGCGGCCACCGATAGGCCCATGACCACGGCATTGACCAGCCGGCGCCGTGCGTAGACACCCATCAATTCAGCTTCCCGCCTGTTTTTGCAGCCGCAGCAGCAGCAATTTCGCGATCGCCAGCACGATGAAGGTGATGACAAACAGGATGAAACCGAGCGCGATCAGCGAGGACACGTAAAGATCGCCAACCGCCTCGGTGAACTCATTCGCCAGAGATGCCGAGATCGTCGTTCCTGGCTGCAGGATCGACGCACTGATCCGATGGGCGTTTCCGATGACAAAGGTCACGGCCATGGTCTCGCCAAGCGCCCGACCGAGGCCGAGCATGACCCCGCCGACGACACCGATGCGGGTGAACGGCAGCACGATCCGCCAGACGACCTCGCTGCGGGTGGCGCCGAGCCCATAGGCGCTTTCCTTCAGCATTGGCGGCACGGTCTCGAACACGTCGCGCATGATCGAGGAGATGAACGGCAAGACCATGATTGCCAGGATAAAGCCGGCGGTCAGCACGCCGATGCCGAGTGGCGGGCCGGCAAAGAGCCCCCCGATCCCCGGAAGCCGGCCAAAAGTGTCGATGATCGCCGGCTGGATATGCTCTTGGACGAACGGCGCGAAAACGAACAGGCCCCAGATCCCGTAGATGATGCTGGGGATCGCCGCCAGCAGCTCGATCATCGTCGACAGTGGGCGCTTCAGCCAGATCGGAGAAATCTCGGTTACGAACACCGCCACGCCAAACGCCACCGGGATGCCGACGACCATCGCGATCGTCGAAGTGACGAGAGTGCCGTAGATCGGCGCGAGCGCGCCGAACTTGTTGGTCACCGGGTTCCAGGCGCTGGTGTAGAGAAAAGAAAAACCAAAGGCGTGCAGCGCCGGCCAAGCTCCCTGGACCAGCGCCACCAGGACCCCGCCAAGGATCAGCGCCACCAGCAGCGCGAACAGAAAAGTCAGGTGGCGAAAGACGAAGTCGCCAATTCCGGGACGGGGTTTTCTTGCTGCGTCGATCCGCGTCGTGACGATGTCAGCCGTCACTGGTCACTTCCCCGGTTTCGAAGGACCAACGCGCCGCGTCAGGAGCCGGACCCGGTCCACACTGGCTTGCCGTCGGGGCCCTTGACCTCTTGGCGCCAGGCGTCCTCGACGAGCTTGACCACATTCGTCGGCATCGGCACGTAATCCAGGTTCTCCGCGAGCTGGCCGCCGTTGTGATAGGCCCAGTCGAAGAAGTCGATCACCTGACGCGCGGTTTCGGGCTTGGTCTGCTGGTTGTGCAACAGGATGAAGGTGGCGCCGGTGATCGGCCAGCTCGCCTGGCCGGGCTGGCCGGTCAGCAGCTGATAGAAACCCGGAGCCTTCGCCCAGTCGGCGTTGGCGGCGGCGGCCTGAAACGCTTTGCTGTCGGGGGCGACAAAGGCGCCGTCGTTGTTGCGCAGCAAGACATTGGGCAGCTTGTTCTGCAGCGCATAAGCATATTCGACATAGCCGATTGCGCCATCGGTGCGCGCGCTTATCGCCGCCACGCCCTCGTTGCCCTTTCCGCCGATGCCGCTCGGGAACTCGACGGAGGTGTTTTCGCCGATCGTGCTCGCGAACTCGGGGTCAACGCTCGACAGATAATGAGTGAAGATGAAGTTGGTTCCTGATCCATCCGACCGATGGATCGGCGCGATTGCCTTGTCAGGCAGGCTTAGCCCGGGGTTCAGCGCGACGATCGCCGGATCGTTCCACTTGGCGATCTTGCCGAGGTAAATCTGGGATAAAGTTTTCCCGTCCAGTTTCAGCTGACCGGGGCCGATTCCCTTCAGGTTGACCACCGGCACCACGCCACCCATAACCGTCGGAAATTGCATCAGCCCGTCCTTGGCCAGGACATCGGGCTTCAGCGGCATGTCGGAGGCGCCGAAATCGACGGTATTCGAGGTGATCTGCTTGATGCCGCCACCCGAGCCGATCGACTGATAATTCATCTTGATCCCGGTCTTGGCGGCGTAGGCCTCGGCCCATTTGGCGTAGATCGGGTAAGGGAAAGTGGCGCCGGCGCCAGAGAGTTCGGCGGCCTGAGCGGCAAAGCCGAGGGTCGCGGCAGCGGCGACGCCGAGGAGGGCAATCCGAAAAGGTGTCAAAGTCTGCTCCTTCAGCAGCAACCCGAGACGGCCCTCTGTTAGTCGCGCAGCAACAAGTTTTTATGACAATCATGTTGCGGTTTTATGACACGCACTGGAGCTTTCTCGCGGCATTCCGGTCTCATACGGGCGGAGAAACACAGTAAAAACCGAGCCCTCACCCTGGGCGCTGTCGATTTCGATAAATCCGCGGTGGCGATTGACGATGTGCTTGACGATTGCCAAGCCGAGCCCGGTACCGCCCATCTCGCGGGATCGCGCGGTGTCGACCCGGTAGAAGCGCTCGGTCAGGCGCGGCAGATGCTCGCGCGCGATGCCCTCGCCGCGATCACGCACGGAGACCGAGACATAGGCAACCGGAACGCGCTCGCCGTTCGTCGAAGCGCGCGTCGCGGTCTCGGCGTCGACCGTGATCTCGCTCCCGGCGCGGCCGTATTTGATCGCGTTGTCGAGCAAGTTCTGGAACAGCTGGCCAAGCTCGTCGCGGTCGCCCTGCACATCGGGGAGATCCGAAGGCAGGGCCAGCTGGATCCGCATGTCGCGCTCGCCGGCGCGCAGCTCGAGCGCCTCAGCGAGATGATCGAGCAGCGGCGCCAGCGTCACCCTGCCTTGCGGCAGTACATGCTCATTGAGCTCGATGCGGGACAGCGACAACAGATCCTCGACCAGCCGCGTCATCCGGGTCGCTTGCCCGCTCATGATCGCGAGAAACCGCTCGCGCGCCTCGGGGTCATCGCGCGCCGGTCCCCGCAAGGTCTCGATAAACCCGGTTAAGGTCGCGAGCGGGGTGCGCAGCTCGTGGCTCGCATTGGCGATGAAGTCGGCGCGCATCTGCTCGGTGCGCTTCAATTCGGTGATGTCGTGCAAACTCAGTACGGCGACCGCGCCATCGGCCGAGGGCTGGTCGATGCGGGCAAAGCGGGCGCGCAACTGGCGCTCGACCGGAATGGTCAGCGTGAATTCGACAACGCGCGAGCCCGCGCCACCCAGTACGGCATCGGCCGCTGCCAGCAGGGTCGGGTTGCGCAGCGCGCTGGCGAGGTCGCGCGGTGGCAGGGCGCCGACAAAATTCGCGGCGGCGGCGTTCACGCGGACGATCCGCCGCCGTTGGTCGAGCAGGATCAGCGGGTCCGGAACGGCCGCGATAATCGCCTCCGCGGCGGCGAGGCGCGTTTGCGCGCTGTGTACCTGTTCGCGCCAGGCTCGCGCCAATTGCAAGATCGTCCGCCGGATCTGATCCGCGGCACGGACGGGACCGAGGGCCAGCCCTCGCGCCGGCGCAGGTTCCGTCAACTCGTCAACGGTGGCGCCGAGGACGCCCATGGCGATGGCGAAGCGGCTGATGACCAGTGCGGTCATCAGGAGGATGAAAGCAGCGGCGATTAGCGCCACCCCGTGGCCCAAAATTCCCTCGAAGGTCAGTCCGGCAAGGACGACGAGGCCCGGGAAAGCGGCCAGTACCGCCAGCGCCGGGATGGGCCAGAGCCTTGCGGCTCGCCGCCCGATCATCCGGCCGCCTGCCCTTCGCGGCCGCGACCGGCTCAGCGGATCGCGTCGTGCGCCGAGAGTGCCGCGAGGTTGACGAGGTCCGACACAGTGGCGCCGATATTGACGATCTGGACCGGGTGGGAGAGGCCCATCAGTAATGGTCCGACCACCGTGCCGCCACCGAGATGCGGCAACAGCTTTGCCGTAATATTGGCGCTGTTGAGACCCGGCATAACCAGGATGTTGGCGGGGCCGCCGAGCCGGCAGAACGGGTAGAGCTGGCGCATCAGCCTCGCATCGAGCGCTACGTCGGGGCTCATCTCTCCGTCATATTCGAAATCGGGCCGGCGCTGGTCGAGCAGCGAGACCGCTTCGCGCACCCGCTCGCAATCGGGCCCGGTCGGGTTGCCGAAATTCGCGTAGGAGAGCAGCGCGACGCGGGGTACGAGGCCGATCTCGCGCGCTTTCGCCGCCGCTTGCATGGCGATGTCGGCCAGCTGCGCCGGGCTCGGTGTTTCATGAACCAAGGTGTCGGCGAGCAGCAGCGGGCGCTCGCGCCCGAGTAATATCGTCAGCCCGAACATGACCGAGCCTGGGGTCACCTCGATCACACGGGTCACCTCGTCGAGCACGTCGAAGGAATTTCGGGTCACTCCGCTGACCATCGCATCGGCGTCGCCGCAGGCGACCATGCAGGCGGCGAACACGTTGCGGTCGAGGTTCACCTGACGCTGGCAGTCGCGGTAGAGCATGCCGTGGCGCTGCTGCCGAGCATAGAGGAACTCGGTATAGCGCTTGTTGTCCTGCGACAGGCGGGCGTTGTGGATTTCGAGCAGATCGCGCGCGGTCAGGCCCATCGCCGCCATCGTCGCATGAATGCGCTCCTCGCGGCCGATCAGCACCGGGACGCCGTAGCCGTTCCCGGCGAACAGCAGCGCGGCGCGGATCGTCTTTTCCTCTTCGCCCTCGGCAAAGACGACGCGCTTGGGCTCGGCCCGCACCCGCTCGAACACCAGTTCAAGCCCGGCTGCGGTCGGGTCGAGACGCCCGCGCAGGGAGCGTCTGTAAGCATCCATGTCGAGAATGGGCTTGCGGGCCACACCCGAATCCATCGCTGCTTTGGCGACGGCCGACGGCACCGCCCAGATCAGACGCGGGTCGAACGGCGCCGGGATGATGTAGTCCGGCCCGTAGGTAAGACGTTCGCCGGAATAGGCGGCGGCGACCTCGTCGGGCACGTCCTCTCGGGCGAGCCCGGCCAACGCTTCGGCCGCGGCGATCTTCATAGCGTCGTTGATTGTCGAGGCGCGCACGTCGAGCGCGCCGCGAAAGATGTACGGAAACCCCAGGACGTTGTTGACCTGGTTCGGATAGTCGGAGCGGCCGGTGGCGATGATCGCGTCCGAGCGCACCGCCCGCACCTCCTCGGGCGTGATCTCCGGGTCGGGATTGGCCATCGCAAAGATGATCGGCTTATCTGCCATGGCGCGGACCATCGCCCGATCCACGGCTCCCTTGGCCGAGAGGCCAAAAAAGACATCGGCGCCTTCGATCGCCTCGGCTAGGCTGCGCGCCTTGGTCTCGACTGCATGGGCCGACTTCCATTGGTTCATGCCGTCGGTGCGGCCGCGGTAGATGACGCCGCGGGTATCGCACAGCACGACGTTTTGCGACGGCAGCCCCATCGTCTTCAGCAGCTCGACGCAAGCGATCGAAGCGGCACCGGCGCCGTTGACGACCATCTTGGCCCGGTCGAGGGTGCGGCCGGTCAGATGGAGCGCGTTGATCAGCCCGGCGGTGGCGATGATCGCAGTGCCGTGCTGATCGTCGTGGAATACTGGAATCTCGAGCAGCTCACGCAACCGCTCCTCGATGATGAAGCACTCCGGCGCCTTGATGTCTTCGAGATTGATCCCGCCAAAGGCCGGATGCAGAAAGCGCACGCAGTTGACGAATTCGTCGACGTCGCGGGTGTCGATTTCGAGATCGATCGAATCGATATCGGCAAAGCGTTTGAACAGCGCCGCCTTGCCCTCCATGACCGGCTTGGCGGCGAGCGCGCCGAGATCGCCGAGGCCGAGAACCGCGGTGCCGTTCGAAATTACCGCCACGAAATTGCCCTTGGAGGTGTAATCGAAGGCAGTGCTCGGATCGCGCTGGATATGCAGGCACGGAAAGGCCACGCCCGGCGAATACGCGAGCGACAGATCGCGCTGGGTGGTCAGCGGCTTGGTCGCCGCGATCGACAGCTTTCCGGGGCGACCGCTGCTGTGGAACAGGAGAGCCTCGTCCTCGGTCGCGTGAATGATCCCGGTGTCCATGCTGCTTGCCGCTCCTGATCCGGTCGCGCCCAAATGCGGCTTGCGCCGATGTTCTGTTGGCGAACTTTAATCTAAGCACCGCGTCGGGCAGCGTCAAAGCCGCGCTCCGCGGAGCGCCTGCGATTTGGGCGGATACGCTTGAAATCCACGGCCGGATGACCGTTACTGTTGCGCGTGATTCGTCGCGCCGATACCCATTCTCCGATATGCCGCCGATCCCGGCGCCGTGCACCGGTCGTCAGACGTTAGTTCGCCGCCAACTCGGTCCTGACCCGCCCGATCGCCCGCAGATGATCACCGAATTCGGCGAAGAGCGGCAACGCCGCCTGATCCTCGACTATTTTGGCGGCGATGCGCGGATGCGGCTGCTGCGGCGGGCGCCGACCTTTGGCTCTCCGGTCTTCGTCGTCGACTTCGACCGAGGACCGCGCCACTTCCGCACCTTGGGTTCGTTCGGCAGCAGCGTCCAGGTGACCGAGCAGTCGAGCATGGATCTGCTCTATCCGGCGCGCCTCGTCTTTCACTATGAGCGGCTGATGTCGCTGGCGTTGGCGATGAGCCGGCAGGCGATCACGGCCTTGCTGCTCGGCGTCGGCGGTGCGGCGATGTGGCGATTTATGCGCGCCTATTTTCCGGATTGCGCGGCGACCTTGGTCGATGCCGACGAGACCGTCGTGGCGATCGCCCGCCGCTGGTTCTACCTCGCCCAGCCGGTCACCATCGAGCCGGCACAGCAATTCGTCGCGGCGCCCAATGGCCGTTTCGATGCGATCCTCGTCGACCTCTACAATTCCTCAGGGCCGACAGAAACCAACGAGGCGTTCTGGGCGCGCTGCCTCGACGCGCTGACGCCGGGGGGCTGCCTCGCCAACAACTGGGCCGATTTCGCGGTCAACAAGGCGGTGCGGCCGATGGCCGATGCGCTGGCAACGGTCGCCCGCGACCGTGGTCTCGAGCCGATCTATGTGACCCGGCGCGGATTTCGCGACAATCTCGTGCAATTTGTCCCGAGCGAACCCGGCATCGGCGCCGAAGCGATCACCGGCGTGCATGCCCGTTTTGTTCAAGAGCGCAACCCGCCCGACCGTGGGCGAGGCATAATCGAAAATTGCGTGATAACGACGCAATTCCCGATCGCCTGAGCCTCCCGGTTCCGCCACGCGCTGCCCCTCACCCTCCCGCTTTGCGGGTCCGTTCCTCTTCCCGCAAGCGGGCAGAGGGGTGGGGTGCGGGGTTTTCCTCGATTGCTTCCTCGAAGGCGGCGAGGGTCAATTCGATCGCCTCGCGCGGCAGGTCGCGGGTGATGAACACCATGCGGGTGCGATGGTCCTCGCTCGGCCATTCCTTCAACAGCACTGGCGGGTGAAAGAGGTGCTGCACCCCGTGCACGACGACCGGCTCGCCGGGCCGGTCGCTGAGCGCCACGATCGCCTTTAGCCGCAACAGATCGTCACCGCGCATCGTCGCCAGCGCGTCGAGCCAGGTCGACAGCGCCGCCCATGAAATCGGCCGCTCACGGGTGATGCAAAAGGCTCGGATGCGGTCGTCGTGGCGGTTGACGTCGAGCCGCTCGTGGTCGTTGCCGTGGTCGTCCTGGTGCTGATGCGCATGGTCGGGCTCGAAGGCTTCGGCGCGCAGCCAGCGCTGGACGTCGACGCTTTTGGTCTGCGGGTCGTAGAAGCCGAGATTGAACAGCAGGGCGGGATCAACGGCACCTTGCGCCACGGACAGCAGCGGGGCGCTGGGGTTGAGGGCGGCCAGCCGCGCCTTCAGGGCCGCCGCGGCGCCCGGATCGGCAAGATCGGTCTTGGTCAGCAGCAGCCGGTCGGCCACGGCGGCCTGCTTGACCGCCTCGAGCTGGCGGTCGAGGGTGCCGGCGCCGTTGACCGCGTCGACCGTCGCCACCACCCCGTCGAGCGTGTAGCGCGCGGCGATCAGCGGGTCCGAGATCAACGTATGCAGGATCGGCGCGGGGTCGGCGAGCCCGGTCGTCTCGATCACCACGCGACTGAAATGCGGGACCTTGCCATTGGCGCGGCCGACAAACAGGTTCAGCAGGGTATCGACGATGTCGCCGCGCACGGTGCAGCACAGACAGCCGCTGTTGAGCAGCACGACATCGTCAGTGGCGCTCTCGACCAACAGGTGGTCGATGCCGATCTCGCCGAATTCATTGACGATGACGGCGGTCGCCGCCATGCCCGGCTGTTTCAGCACGTGATTGAGGACGGTCGTCTTGCCGCTGCCGAGAAAGCCGGTCAGCAGGGTCACCGGGATCAGCGGCGAGGGTTCGGTCGAGTTCATCGCGCGGCAGGCTCCGCTGGCAAAATCGCGGGCAGTGTCCTCGAAATGCATGGCGCGGTCGAGTGCGGCGGCAATCAGCTCAAATGCCTATCTTTGTGGAAGCAGAGCGCGCGGCGACCGAGATGTGATCGAAATCGGCGACGATCCGCGTCCGGGGAAAAATGCCGGCGGCTTCCGCTTTGATCTCCTCGGGCCGATATCGACCGGATATATGGGTCAGTAGCAGCTCGCCGGACCTCCGCCTCGCGCGCCAGCGAGGCCGCCGCCGCGGCGGTCAGATGCCCGCGCGAACGGGCGAGCGCGCTGTCGCGGTCGAGAAACGTGGCCTCGATGACCAGGGCGTCGGCAGCGCGGACCTGCTGTGTCAAGGTGGCGACTTCCTCGACGTCGCCGACGACCACGAGTTTGGCGCCGGTAATTTCTGGTCCCCGAACCATCTCCGGCGCGATCAGCCGACCGTCGGCGAGCGTCACTGGGCGGCCTACCGCCAGCTCCCGCCGCGCTGGTCCGTCCGGCACGCCCAATGCCGCGAGCCGTTCGGCGAGCAAGGGGCGGCGCGCTTCGTCCTCGAACCGGTAACCGAGGCTCTGGGTGCCTCGATGCGACACCGCGAAAGCGTCGAGGCGCAAGCCCGGCAGCGACAAAACCAGGCCCGGCGACATTGCGCGCAAGAGATAGCCGGATCCGCGCTCGACGCCAACGGTAACGGCGAGATACCGCCGCACAAATTCGACCGTTTCGGCGCTGCCGATGATCTCAATCGCGCCGCTCAACCCCCACAACGCGCGGGTGGCGACGAGCCCGGCCAGCCCCGCCACGTGATCGAGATGCGCGTGGGTCAACAGCACATGCCTGAGCCCGCGAAACCCCAGCCCGGCGCGCAATAGCTGACGCTGGGTCCCCTCGCCGCAATCGACGAGAAACCGGTCTGGTCCGTGGCCGACGAGCAGCGCCGGCAAACCCCGCTCGGCCGATGGTACTGCCGCGGCGGTGCCGAGAAAGATGAGCTCAAACATCGGATCGGGAACCTCGCCTAAGGATGCGCAGGAAATTATAGTGGGTTCGCTGGAATTTCCGGGACCTGCCTTCTCGCCATCCCGGCGGAAGCCGGAACCCATTTCGGCCATGGATACCGGCCTTCGCCGGTATGACGGGTATGTGGCAGTTCTTTCGCCATGAAGTGAAAGGTCGTCGATGGCAGGTCCCAGCATCGAAAACGCAACGATCGAGGAGCTGCGACAGGCGCTCGCTGCCGGCGCCACGACTGCTTCGGCCTTGGTCGAGGCTTATCTGAGCGCGGATCGAGGCTTATGACCGAGCCGGCCTGCGGCTCAACGCCGTGCGCGAGATCAACCCAGACGCAGCGGCAATCGCCGCCGCGATCGATGCGGCGGGCGCGACGGCGCGTCGGCCGCTCGAGGGCATCCCGATCCTGGTCAAGGACAACATCGCCACCGCCGACATGCAGCACACGACTGCCGGATCACTGGCCTTGGCCGAGGCGCGGGCGCGGAACGATGCAACCGTTGTGGCTTTGCTGCGGCAGGCGGGCGCGGTCATCCTCGGCAAGGCCAATCTGACCGAATTCGCCAACATCCTGGCGATCGAGATGCCGGCTGGCTACAGCTCGCTCGGCGGCCAGGTGAAAAATCCCTATGCGCCGCAGCTCGACGAGCGGGGCGTGCCGATCGTGTCGCCCGGCGGGTCGAGCTCCGGGTCGGCGGCGGCGGTCGCGGCGGGTCTCGCGTCGGCGGCGATCGGCACCGAGACCTCGGGCTCGCTGTTGTCGCCGGCGTGCCAGAACGGCCTGGTCACGGTCAAGCCGACGGTCGGGCTCGTCAGCCGCGCCGGGATCATCCCGATCGCGCACAGCCAGGACACCGCCGGCCCATTGACCCGCACCGTGCGCGACGCGGCGATTCTGCTCAACGTGCTGGCCGCGGTCGACCCGCTCGATCCGGCGACCGCGGATATGCAGCGGCCAGCCGACTACACCAGCGCGCTCGACGCCGACGGGCTGCGGGGCGCGCGGATCGGGGTACCGAGCGATCCCGGCGACCCGGCCAACGATGTGTATTACGGTCCACTGCCAGGGCGCGCCGCCGCTGTTATGACCGCGGCGCTAGCATCTATTGAAGAATTGGGGGCGACGATCGTGCGCGCCAATATGCCGACCGCGGGCTGGATCGGCGGCCCAGGCACCGAGATCGCGATCCTGAACCGCAATCCTGAAAGCCCAAACTTCCGCCGGCCGGTGCGCCGCCCGCTCGTCTTTGTCTACGAGCTGAAGCACGATCTCGATCTCTATCTGCGCGACTGGGCCAGCGGCACTGCAATGCGCAACCTCGACGACATCATCGCCTTCAACGCCGGCCATGCCGACCGTGCGCTGCGTTTCGGCCAGGATATTTTCCTTGCGGCCGCGGCGACACGCGGCGATCTCGGCGAACCCGAATATTTGTCGGCACGGCAGATGGATCTGCGGGCCTCGCGCACCCTCGGGCTCGACGCCTATATGGATCGGCACCGGCTCGATGCGGTGCTGTTCCCCGGTGTGGCGGGCGCCTCTATCGCCGCCAAGGCCGGCTACCCGAGCGTCCAGGTGCCCGCCGGCTTCGTCAGTGGCGTCGGCGAAAGGGAAACCCCGGACTATCCGTTCGGCATCACCTTTACCGGCCGTGCCTGGAGCGAACCTACCCTGTTGCGCCTTGCCTACGCCTTCGAGCAGGCGACCCAACTCCGCCGCCCACCTTCGGGCTTTCCGGCGCTCAGCTGAACATTTCGATCGACCCGTCGAGCGCCATCAGGCCGGTCTCGACGGTGAGTTTGGGATGGTGCTGCGCGACCGCCGCGCGGAACTCGGCCAGTACTTTGCGGTGGGTCTTGGTCTCGATCTGCGGAGTGGCGATGCTGTCCTCGCCGTAAGCAATCCGGGCGGCGCCGCAATCGCGATGGCCGATCGCTATGACCCCCTTAAGGTGGTGGAGCTGGACCGAGGTCGCGAGGTTGTCCCAAAAGGCAACACGCCAGGCCTCGAATTTGGGGGCGACGACTGCGATGGCCGCGCCGGCAATGACGAACTGGCTGTATTTGCCGCCAAGGCCGCGTTTCGCCATGTAATCGTAGACCGGTGTTACCATTCGCGGATCTATGCAGGAGAGCAGCATCGCCTCGTAATTGCCCTCCGCCGCCCAGGCATTGAGCGGCAGGGCCGCCGTCAGCCCCGCAATCGCTGCGGTTTGCAAAAAATGGCGGCGATCGAAGCGGCCACGCACCGGCTCGCCGCAGCATGAACAGTTATCGACGGACGGCATTAGTTTCCCTCCCGGATCGGTGGCAGCCTCTACTAGCCTTCAGTCAGCCCGCGCTGGCGCAGTAACGCGGCGATGTCCGGGTCGCGACCGCGGAACGCACGATACAGCTCCATCGGGTCGCGCGTGTCGCCGGCGCTGTAGATGTCCTTGAGGCGGGCGGCCAGCGCCGGGTCAAACACGTCGCCCGCCTCGGTGAAGGCGGCGAACCCGTCGGCGTCCAGCACTTCGGCCCACAGATAAGCGTAATACCCGGCGGCATAGCCCCCGCCGGCGAACAGATGCTGGAAATGCGCCGGGCGATGGCGCAGGCCGATCTCGCGCGGGACTTCGTACGTCGCCAGGAATTCGCGCTCGAACCGGTCCGGATCGAGATTTTCCGGGTGCGGGTCGCGGTGCAGCTCGAGGTCGATCAACGCGGAGGCGGTGTATTCGACCGTAGCAAAGCCCTCATTAAAGGTACGGGCAGCGAGCAACCGGCTCATCAACGCCTCGGGGATTGGCTCGCCGGTTTGGTAGTGGCGGGCGTATTTGCGCAAATTCTCCGGTACGGACATCCAGTGCTCGAAGACCTGCGACGGAAACTCGACGAAATCACGGCGCACCGCGGTGCCGGATTGCGAGGGATAACGCACCCGGCTTAACAATGTGTGCAGGCCGTGACCGAATTCGTGAAACAGGGTCTCGGCGTCGTCGAAGCTCAATAGAGTGGGCTCGCCCCCCGCGGAGTCGGATTTCGAAAAGTTGTTGTTGTTGACGACGATCGGCGCCACCGGCCCGTCCAGATTCTGCTGATCGCGGTAGCGGCTCGACCAGGCGCCCGAATGCTTGCCGGGCCGGGCGAAATTGTCGTGCAGGAACAGGCCGACATGGGCGCCGGCCCGGTCGCGCACCTCCCACACCCGAACATCGGGATGGTAGACCGGCAGATCGCCGCGGGCGGTAAAGGTCAGGCCGAACAGGTGCCCAGCGGTGTCGAACGCCGCCGCGACCATGTTGTCGAGCACGAAGTAGGGCTTCACCTCGGCCTCGTCGAGATCGTATTGGGCACGACGCACCTTCTCGGCGTAGTAGCGCCAATCCCACGGTTCGAGAGGCTCGTTGAGCCCCTCGGCGCGGGCCATACCCTCGAGCGCCGCGCGCTCGGCGCTCGCCTTTTTCTTGGCCGGGTCCCAGACTTCCAGCAGCAGCCGCTCGACCGCGTCGGTGGTTTTGGCCATCGAATCGTCGAGCCGATAGGCGGCAAAATTCTCGTAGCCGAGGAGCCGGGCCTGCTCGGCGCGCAAGGCCATGATCTCGCGGATCAGCGGCGTGTTGTCGGCATCGCCCGGATGGCTGCCGCGCGCGGTCCATGCCTCGTGCGCGGTGCGGCGCAAATCGCGGCGCGACGAGAAGGTCAGGAACGGCTCGATCGAGGAGCGGGCGAGGGTGACGACGTACCGGCCAGGAAGCTCGCGCTCTGCGGCGGCCTGCGCCGCGGCGGCGCGGGCAAAGCCGGGGAGGCCGTCGAGATCGGCCTCGTCGAGGACCAGCCGCCATTCGCGCTCGTCATGCAAGACGTTCTGGCCAAACAAGGTGTGCAATGTCGCCAGACGCTCGCTGATCGCGGCCATGCGGCGCCTTCTGGGCGGGGCCGAGCCGCGCCCCGGCGCGCACGAAGCGCAGATGATGGCGTTCGAGCAGGCGCATCTGGTCCTCCGCCAGCCCGAGCTGGCCGCGCCGTGCATAGAGGTCGGCGATCCGCGCGAACAAGCCCGGGTCGAGCGCGATGCGCATTTGGTGCTGGGCGAGCTTGGGCGCGTAATCGCGCGCGATCGCTTCGAGCGCCGGGTTGGTGTCGCTCGAATCGAGATTGGAGAAGACGCGGCGCACCCGATCGAGCAATCGCCCGCTGCGCTCGATCGCCTCGATCGTGTCGGCGAAGCCCGGCGGGGCAGGGGAGGCGACGATCGCCGCGATCTCGGCGATCTGCTCGTCCATGCCGCGGTCAAACGCCGGCGGGAAATGCTCGGGACGGATGCGATCGAACGGTGGCATGCCGAACGGCGTGTCCCAGTCGGTGAAAAACGGGTTCTCGGTCATTCGGCTTCCTCATCGGCTCGCGACGATCGTCACAGCATCATATCGTTACAGCATCATAAAGCACGTCAGCGGACTAGCCGGGGAAAGATATGACAGAAATGATCCGCCTCGCAGTACGGGGTGGTGATCCTTGCGCTCGGGCGCGGCACGGGCAACACTCGTCCGCTGACGGCTTATGATCGGCGGAGGGAAAAAGATGCGCGTCGGATTTATCGGCCTCGGCATGATGGGCAAGGGCATGGCGGCCAATCTGCAGAAGGCCGGGCACGAGCTCGTCGTCCATGATCTGAGCCGTGCCGCGGCCGAGCCGTTCCTGGCAAAGGGTGCGGTCTGGGCCAATTCGCCGAAGCAGGTCGCCGAGCAGACCGAGATGGTCTTCACCTCATTGCCGGTGCCGGCCGATGTCGAGCAGGTAGCGCTCGGGCCAACGGGCTGATCGAGGGCATGCGCCCCGACACCGCTTTTTTCGACATGTCGACCAATTCGGTAGCTGTCGTGCGCAAGATCAACGCCGCCTTTGCCGAGAAGAACCTCTACATGCTCGATTCGCCGGTCAGCGGCGGCCCTTCTGGTGCGGCCAGCGGCAAGATGGCGATCTGGGTCGGCGGCGACGAGCAGATCTTCAACCGCCACAAACCGGTGCTCGACGCGATGGGCGACCAGGCCGCCTATATCGGCCCGATCGGCGCCGGCACGATCGCCAAGCTCGTGCACAACTGCACCAGCGCCGTGATGGGGGTGGCGCTCGCCGAGGTCTTCACGATGGGGATCAAGGCCGGTGTCGAGCCGCTCGAGCTGTGGGAGGCGGTGCGCCAGGGTGCGACCGGCCGGCAGCGGACTTTCGACCGGCTCGGCCGGTTTCTATCGGGCAAGCACGACCCGGCGGATTTCGCCTTGCGCCTGTTGCACAAGGATGTCGGGCTCGCGGTCGGTCTCGGGCGCGAGGTCGGGGTGCCGATGCGCCTCGCCAACATGGCCTATGAGGAATTGACCGAAGCGATGAACCGCGGCTGGAATACCCGCAATAGCACCGTCGGGCAGCTGTTGCAGGTCGAGCGCTCCGGTATCGAGCCGCCCGCCGTCGACCCGGATCGGGTGCAGGCGATCCTCGACGCCGACAAGCCGAAGTGAGGCGCAATAGCCGGCCCTGATCCGTAATACGGACTCTCGCGCAGGTTCCAAGCTTTACAGGATCGCGTTGGACCACGGCCGCGGGCCCGCGCCGAGCCGCTCAAGAGCGTCGTCGACGACGGTCAAGTCGGGATTGAAGCGCTTCAGCTGAGCGATCATTGCTTTCCGCAATGGTTCCGTGTCAGCCGGCAACATCCCATTATCGGCCCAAAATCTCTTTGTTTTATCAAAGTAGCCGACAGTGTGGAGGAATGCGGCGGCAAAATAATATGAGTCTGGTATCATGTCACCCTTGTCAGGGTTTATTATGTCGCCAGTGTTTCTCACTGAATGATGAAGACACCACTCAAGCTTTTTTTGCAATCTCCTGGCTGGCCTGCCGCCGTTGGTCGGGGCGCATATGTGGCCAGCAACGCCAGAACAGATCTACCACATCATAGTTATTATGATCCGTCATTTTTGAATTTTAAAGCCAGCCTTGAGGATATTGATCGTCATTCATGTTGAGTAGCGTATCGATCAGGAGCGGCCACCAGCGTACCAGATGAGGAGCGTAGCGTACCATGTGAAAGGTCAGACTGAGATCCGTCGTCCTGATTTCATTCCCTGGTTGTCGGTGATGTAAGTCACACCGAAAAAGGCGGTTGTTGGGTTTTGCCAATCTTGAATAAACCGTTCCAGCACTGGCACGAAACCGGATCCGCTCAGATCGCCGGCTTGCCCGCCCTGCAACAAGCGCGCGATCACCGATATCGCGAGATTGAGTTCTTTGCGATTGTCCCGCCCACAACGCGTCACATCCGACCAGCACAAATCCTGCAGATAGGTAACCATGCGCCCCGGGTCATCGATGCAATCGAGAAAAGTCGGCTGCAAGCGCCACGGCCATTTCCTGGCCAGGAGCTGGTCGGTCGAGCGGTCGAGTTTCAAAAAGAACACTTCGGTACCAGGCGCAAAATTGCCATCGCTATCCTGGGTTAGCCCATGGGAAAGTCGACGCAAACGAGCGCCTTCTATAAGCGTTCGACTGCATGAGATGCAGCGCTGTCATCGCTGGTGCAGCTGATGCGCCATTCTGCCTCGAAGAGATGGTCTCTCGCCCAGCTCGTGTCGCAGCCAGCGAATTCGCGCTCGGAAAGCGTTTCTTCGGCGCCCTCCATTACGTCATTTACCTGCTTCGACAACTCCTTCATTTTCGGGAATGCGTCGTACAGCGCTTTTTTTGGAATATAAGGGAGATCTGCCATCGAGACCCTCCAAGAAAAGCTTCGAAGCAAGAAGACACCTGCTTGCGTCACTACCGATCATAGCGGCCCGAACGTCCACTCGCACAAACTCCCTTGGGAGACCCTGTGCGTAAACTGAGAGTAGGCGACGCGTAGCGGGGCTGTCTTCCGAAGTTCCTTTATTGAGAAATTCGCATGCTTGTTATATACGAAACCAGACGAGAAACCGCGCCGCCGCCTGAGGAAACGCCGCCCGAGTGCTTGCCGAGAATGCCGCGACCTGTGTTTAGGCCTGATCAATTTAGGCGAAACGGGCGCTTTATCGTGACCCCCGCCCTACGCTACCACGCCTCGCGGCCGCGGGCGGGGCGGGCGAGGCCAGGGCCGGCCTCGGCCAGCTCGCGCGCCGCGGCCTGCTCGGCTTCGTGCTTGTCGAACATCGCCTTGGCGGCGGCCTGGCGCTTGGCGCTGAACTCGGTCCGGTTGTCGCCGGACCATTGGTAGGAGGCGGCGCGCGGCGCGTTGGCCCGGCTGAAATGCGGCATCACATAGCGCGCGTAGAGCTCGTAGGAGCGCTTGGTCGCCTCCCAATCGGCCCAGTTGTGCGCCTGATGCAGGAACGCGCCGAACGCGCCTTGCTTGTCCTGCAGCCGCTCGATCAGCGCGATCGCGTCATCGGGGGTGCCGCAGACGCCGTAGCGGTTCTCGACAAACCATTCGAGCGGGTCCTGGCCCGCCGGCACGATAAAGCGCGGCTGGTTGTTGTTGGCGTAGCCGAGATAGCGCTCAAAGCCGAATTTGGCGTTGGCGTAGGCCTGCTCGCGGGTCTCGGCGATGTGCATCGGGCCGACGAGGCGCAGCCGGTCGGGTCCATCGTCGCGGCCGTGCTCGGCGGCAACATCATTGGCGATCTGCCAGTTCGACGACAGCGCCTCGTAGCCGAACGGGTTGGTCGCGGCGACGCAGATCATGCCGAGGTCGTATTTGCCGGCGAGCCGCCCGCCCGACGGCGTGTTCGAGCTGACCACCGCGACCTCGGGATATGGCTTGGTATAGGGCAGCAGGTGCAGCCGGGCGCCCTCCATCGTGTACCAGTCGGTCTTCTCGGTGACGGTCTCGCCGCGGAACAGGCGCAGGATCGCATCGATCGCCTCGGCCATGCGGTCGCGCTGGGTCAGCGGGTCGATGCCCATCATGATCGCGTCGCCGGCGAGGAGGCCGGGGCCGGCGCCGAACATGACCCGGCCGCGCGTCATGTGGTCGAGCTGGACGATGCGGTCGGCGACCATCATCGGGTGATGGTAGGGCAGCGAGATGACGCCGGTGCCGAGGCGGATGTTCTTGGTGCGCTCGGCGGCGAAGGCGATGAAGATCTCGGGCGAGCTGATGATCTCGAACCCGGCCGAATGGTGCTCGCCGATCCAGGCCTCGTGAAAGCCGAGCTTGTCGAGCCACGCCATCAGTTCGAGGTCGCGCTCGAGGCACTGGGTCGGGTTCTCCTCGTTCGGATGGAACGGCGGCAGAAAGATCCCGTGGCGCAGATTGGTCAGTGACATTGCACCCTCGCTGGGTTACCGGTTTTGTCGCGGGCCGAGGCCCGTGAGACAGCGCTCGGGCGATGCTAGCGAAGATCGCGGGGCAGGGGAACTCCCGCTCCCGCACGGCGATCGTCAGGCGCCAGCCAGCGGGAGGGACAAGATGGCGATCAAACGCGAGAAGATTCAGCCCCAGGGCATCAATGTCCGCATGGTCAACGGCCAGGCTAGATACACCCAGGTCGTCACCGTCAGCGGCACCGGCAAGATGATCTTCGTCGCCGGCCAGCTGGCGCGCAACGCGGAAGGGTTCTGCGTCGGCAAAGGCGACATGCGCGCCCAGATCCAGCAGGTCGGCGAGAACATCAAGACCTGTCTCGAAGCCGCCGGCGCCACCTTGGCCGACATCGTCAAGACCAACACCTTCGTCACCAATTACGAGGAGTTCGCCAAACATCCGGACATGCGGATGCGCTATTTCGGCCCGGCGACGCCGACCAGCACGACGGTCGAGATCAGCCGCCTCGCCGACCCCGACGCGATGATCGAGATCGAGGCGATCGCCGTCATCGACGACTGACAAGGCGATGGCGGAGGCCGCCAGAGGCCTCCGGCGCGCAGGGCGCAGAGGCGATCGACGATCCTTACAGACGCCATTCGGCCCATTGGGCTCGGCGCGCCGTTAGACCGCTCTTGTGCCGCAGGCCACCGCAACTTAGCTTACGGGACCCGTACCGATCGGGCGTAGGATTAAGCTGAACGTAAGGGAGAGCACATGGATCACTATCTGCTGATCGAATCGCGCGATCCTTTCGAGTCGAACGACGTCGCACACTACTACGAACTGTCGAAGGGTCTCGTCGAGGCCGGCAACGAAGTGACCCTTCTGCTGGTCCAAAATGGTGTGTTGGCGGCCCGACCGTCAGCCCATTCCGCCACTCTGTCGGCGCTCGGACGCAGCGGTGTCAAGGTCCTCGCGGACGATTTCTCGCTTAAGGAGCGAGGCATCTCGAAGCTGGCCGAGGGTGTCGTCGCTGCCCCGATCGACATCGTCGTCGATCATCTCGAGGCGGGTCACAAAACGCTCTGGCACTGAGGAGGCGACGATGCCTAAAAAAACCCTGACTTTCGCGCTGATGGATGCGCCCTACGAGTCGGCAAACCTGACCACCGCATTTCGCATTCTCGACGCGGCCGCGCGACGCGGCCACGACATCAACGTGTTTGCGTATGAGGGAGCCGCAGCGCTCGCGTTCGCACCCCAGACGCCGCACCCCAACCCGGTGCACGGCAAAAACGTCGCCGAAGAGAACCATCCCACGACGAAAGATCAGGTCGCGGCCCTGTTGGCCGAGGCTGTGAGGAATGGCGGCAAGGTCGACTGGGTAAACTGCGGCATGTGCGTCGACGAACGTGGCGTCAACCAGTTCGTCCCCGGTACGCGACGCGGCTCGCCGGCCGATTTTCAGGCCTTCACCGAAGCATCCGACAACACCCTTGTCATCCCGACGAAATGAGGCGCGGCCATGGCCAAGAAGTCATTGAACATCGTCGAGTCGGCCTATCGCGCCGTAATGGAAGAGCAGGATGACACGATCTTGTGGCTGCTTGCCGCGATGCAGGGTGCCGGGGGCGCGCACACGGTGGTGCTGCGGGGCAATGCGGTGAACTACGCGATCGCGGGCAAGGGGTTTCGGGCCTGACAGTCGGGGAATGGAAGCAGACCCAGGCGCCGAAGATGGATCGGGACGTCATTGACCTGATGGAGAATCGCAAGATTCCAGTGTACATCGTCGAGGAAGATCTGGCCGAGCGCGGAATCGGGCGCGATGAACTCGTGCCGGGCGTCAAGCTTCTCTCACGCAAGGCGTTGCCGGCTCTCTTCGCCGAGTACGAGATCGTCTCCCACTGGTAGCCCGCGTGCGAGCGGCCGATCCGGCCGAGAACGCGAGCGATCTCAAACGGCATAACCAAGGCCGCGGTTTCGGCACCGTGCCGAGCGGATGAAGAAGGGACGCTGTCAGCCGATCACCCCGGCCTCCCGCATCGCGCGGATCTCGGCGTCGGGATAGCCGGCTTCGCGCAGTATCTCGTCGCTGTGCTGGCCGACGTCGGGGGCGGGGCGCGGCGGCACCTTTTCCTGGCCGGCGATCCATAGCGGGCTGTTGACGGTCAGCGAGCTGCCGTCGGTGAACGGCACCAGCGCCTCGCTGGCGAGGATCTGCTCGTCCTCGTGGATCTCGTCCATATCGGCGACGATGCCGAAGATCAGCCCGGCCTCGTCGAGGATCGCGGCGCCATTCGGCCTGGTCCTTGGTCGCGAAGATCCCGTCGAGGATCGGGATCAGCACGCGGGCATTGGCCTCGCGCGAGGCGTGCGTGGCAAAGCGCGGATCGTCGAGCGCGTCCGACGCCATGCACGCCTTGAACTTGTCCCAGCGCCATTCGTCGGCGGCAATCGACAACAAAATCCAGCGATTGTCGCGGCAGCGGTAATGGATGCGCAGCGCATTGACCCCGCGCTCGCGCGGCGGCTGCGGCACGACCTTCTCGCCGCACAACGCCGCCTGCACCGAGCAGCCATTGGCCCACAGCCCGTTCGCCAGCAACGACGAGCCGACATAGGCGCCCTTGCCGGTGCGCTCGCGCTGATAGAGCGCGGTGACGATCGCGCCATAGGTGCCCATCGCCGAGGGATGGTCGCCCATGCCCGGCAAGGAGCGCGCCGGGGCGGCCTCCTCGCCGGCGCGCACCAGATGCATCAGCCCGGAGCGCGCCCACCATGCGGTCGCGTCGAAGCCGGGCTTGTCGGCCTCGGGGCCGGTTTCGCCATAGCCGGTGAACGAGGCGTAGATCAGCCGCGGGTTGAGCGGCGCCAGTTCCTCATAGGTGATGCCCAGCCGGCGGCGCACCGGCGGCGGATAGTTGGTGATGAACACGTCGGCCTCCGCGACCAGCCGGCGCAGCACCGCCTGCCCGTCCGGCGAGCGCAGGTCGAGCGCCAGGCTGCGTCTTGTTGCGGCCGTCGAGCACAAAGCCGGGATTGCCGGCGAGCCCCGGCCCGATCGGCGGCTGCGCCCGGCGGCGATAGGGGTCGCCCGCACCCGGCGGCTCGATCTTGATCACCTCGGCGCCGAAATCCGACATCACCGTCGCCGCCGCCGGGCCGGCGATAAAGCTGGCGCAGTCGATCACCTTCAACCCGTCGAAGACGCGCTCGCCCATCGACGAATCTCCCCGCAATTTCAGACGGCGAGGCGGAAGGCCTCGCCGTCGCGGCACGATACGGCCGGCGGTGCGGCCGGCGAAATGCGTGCCGATGACCAGGATCGGGGTATCGGCAAGGCGGGTCAACATCCGCTCGCGCGTCTGGCCGCGCCGCGGCCGGATCGGAATCGGCGGTCGACGACCAGTCGGGCCGCGCGATCTGGCAAGGGTGGTGCATGAAATCGCCGGTGATCAGCGCCTCCTCGCCCTCCGAGGCGATGCGCAGGCTGACATGGCCCGGCGTGTGGCCTGGGGTCGGCATCAGGCTGATTTCGTCGCAGATCCGGTGGTCGGTCTCGACCAGATCGACGAGGCCTGCATCGAAGACCGGCGTCACCGAATCGGCGAGCACGGCCGCCATGTCCTCGCGTTCATGCTGCGTCGTCCAATGCGCGAATTCGACCCGGCCCATCAGATAGCGCGCCTGGGGGAAGGTCGGGACCCAGCGTCCGTCGACCAGCATCGTGTTCCAGCCGACATGGTCGACATGGAGATGGGTGCAGACCACCGTATCGATCGTCTCGCGGGCATAGCCGGCGGCGGCGAGATCGGCGAGGAAAGTCGTCTGCAGCCGGTTCCAGGTCGGGATGCGGCGGTTCTCCTTGTCGTTGCCGAGGCAGGTGTCGACGATGATGCGCCGGCTCGGCGTCTCGACGACGAGCGCATGGATACTCATCTTCAGCCGGCCGCGCTCGTCGGCGAAATCCGGCCGCAGCCAGTCGATCGGCAAGATCTCCTCATAGGTCGCCTGGGGCAGCAGAAACCGGCTGCCGCCGGTGACTTCGAGCTCGACGATCTTGGTCACCGTGACCGCGCCGATCCGCCATTTCATACTCGCCTCCGTTTGCGGGTGATCCTCCCGGAGATAGATTATCGGCTGGTCGGTCCTCGCCGCCACCACCATCGCTGGAAGGCTCGGGCATTTTTAGAGCCCGACAAAACTGGGCCGTCGGCACGAGTTGACACGCCGCCTAAGACCGTTCTCGATCTCGGGACGTTGAAAGCTATTAGCGGATTGTGTTCGCTTACGTCCGCGGCCTACTTTCCGTCATCCGCGGCGACCAGCGTGTCCATTGTCCGTGGGATATTACTCGCCTTTGTAAGCGACACGGTAGACGACGCCATTGCCGTCATCGCTGAACAGCAGCGAACCATCCTTCGCGAAGACAACATCCACGGGACGGCCCCAGACACTTTGATCGTTAGCGACGAAACCGACGACGAAGTCCTGATATTCCCCGCTCGGCTTTCCGTCTTTGAACGGCAGCCGAATGATCTTGTAGCCGGTCCGTATCGCGCGGTTCCACGAACCGTGCACCGCGACGAACGCATCGCCTTTCCAATCGGGCGGAAATTGCCCCCCGGGGTTGAACGCTAGTCCGAGCGGCGCCGAATGGGGTTGGATCAGAACATCAGGCACAGTGACCTTGTCGGCGAGATCCGGCCGCCTGCCGCCGCCAGGGCGGGTGTCCTCATGGTTGCCGATATAGTACCAAGGCCAGCCGTAGAACGCCCCTTGCTTGACGCTGGTGACATAATCGGGCGGAAGATTGTCGCCCAATAGGTCGCGCTCGTTGGTGGCGCAATAGACCACGCCGGTGCCGGGCTGTACGGCCAGTCCCGAGCAATTGCGGATGCCCGACGCGTACACCCGCTTGTTCTTGCCGTCGGGGTCATAGGCGAGGACGTTGGCGCGCCATTCTTCCCGGTCCCATGCCGAACCCGCGGAATGGCTTTTCTCGAATGCAGCAAAATCAGCGGGCCGCGGCCCCATCAGCTCGGCCACGTTGCTCGCCGAGCCGACTGCGACGTACATGGTTTTGCCATCAGGCGAAAAGGCAACATCGCGAGTTCAATGATTGCCGCCGAGGGCGAGGTCCGACACGATCGTCTCAGGAGCACCGGAGGCTGTGAGGTCGCCGTTTTTGTAAGGGAAGCGCACGACGTTGCCGAATTCGCCGGCGTAGACCCATTTGGGGTCGGGACCCGGCGGATAGAAGGCGATTCCGTAGACACTCGTTAAGTCGGTGGCGAAAGTTTAGACCTTAGGATTGCTCATGTCGGCCCCAGCCCGGATGACCACAATCTTTCCCTCGGGCCTAGAGAGGGCGAGGAAGATGTCTCCATTGGGAGCCATCCGCAGGACCCGCGCGCCTGTCATCCCGGTGACAAAAGGTGCAACGGTAAAGCCGGGCATGGTCTTGAGTTCGGCGCCATCGGGCTTTGGGCCGAC
Organism: uncultured Alphaproteobacteria bacterium; assembly: GCA_963785565.1. Taxonomy (GTDB): domain Bacteria; phylum Pseudomonadota; class Alphaproteobacteria; order ATCC43930; family CGMCC-115725; genus AP-15. The sequence goes on from CAWAVV010000027.1 coordinate 55,341, forward strand.
CATTGATCTGTTGGCGGTGGACGGCGAGGCCAGCTGCGTGGGCAAGTCTGCAGATGTGATCTTGCGCACGACGCCAGGCGCGTCGGTATGCCAGTCGCCATAGGCAGCGCTGCCGACACGAACGCTCTGCGCTGACGCTAACGTCGAGGTTGCGGCCAGCGCAAGCATAGAACATGCCGCGACAGCGAAATTCCTTATCATTGAAGGGTTACCGTTATCCCGTTGTGTGTCCATTGCGATTTTCCTCCCGAGGGTTCCCGTCGCCGTCTGCTGTATCTCGATGACTAGCGTTAGCGCATTGCGGCCAGATAATCGGCGATCGCTTTGCGGTCGGCTGGCTTCAAGCTCTGCATCAGAGCCGGCATCACGGTGCTGTTTGCGCGTTCACCGTCTGTATAGGCGGTCATCGTGTCGATCAGGTAGGGCGAAAATTGTCCGGCCAGGCGCGGCGCCACGCCCGATGGACTTACACCACCAGCCAAATTCGGGTGATGGCAAGCCTGGCACGTCGCGATCACCTGAGGAGCCGTAGGCAACGGTGACTTTGCCCGAGCGGGCCACTTGGCGTTGCTGAAATACGCCGCCATTTGCGCCACGTCACCTTCGCTTAAGCTCTCTGCAATTGACGACATGATTTGGCTGCTGCGGTCGCCGTTTCGATAGTCGTTCAGCTGCTTCAGGATGTATGCAGACTGCTGCCCCCCGATGATCGGCACGCTGGGATCGGACGGCAGTCCGTGCGCGCCATGGCATGAGGCGCATAGCCGCGCTTTGGTTTCGATGGAGTCGGCCAAAGCGGCCTCCGCGCTGAGCAAAACCGCTGCCAAGGCGGCAAGAATTCGAGCGCCGCGGACCACTCGTCATGTCCATCTTGCGGGACTGCTTGATTAGCGAGATTTAGAGCGATGGCGAATTGCGAACGCCGTGGCGTTCTCTGGTGGCGGCACGGCCCTCTCCCTTCGCCAGCAAGCCGGATCGGCGCCGGTGGATACGCTATGCGGCGTGTGTGCCGGGCGCAATCGCCGCGCCGCGTCACTGCACCTTCAACAGCTCGACATCGAAGATCAGGGTGGCGTTGGGCGGGATCACGCCGCCGGCGCCGCGCGCGCCATAGCCGAGTTCGGGCGGGATGATCAGGGTGCGCTCGCCGCCGACCTTCATGCCGGCGACCCCCTCGTCCCAGCCGGCGATGACCTGATGCGCGCCGAGGGTGAATTCGAACGGCTGGCCGCGGTCGACCGAACTGTCGAACTTGGCGCCCTTGGCGCCATCCTTAGACAGCCATCCGGTGTAATGGACGGAGACCTTGTTGCCGGCGGCGGCGGTGGCGCCGTCGCCGAGTTTGGTGTCGGTGTATTTCAGTCCGTCTGGCATCTCGATCACCTGGCTTGGCCGCAACGCCGTCCCGTAAGGGGTGCACCGGCGGCGATCATGGCGAGCGCCACGGCGGCGCCGGCAAGGCGGATCGGTATCATGATTTCCCCCTGTCGATAGTCGACGCAATCGACCCTCCCGATGCTATCGGAGAAGATCCGTGGCGAGTCCCGGTCCCGGCGCCGAAGCGCGATGGCAGTGATGGCACGCTCGGCATAGTCTGAATGAATGAATTCGCTGCATTAACCAGATGCATGATTCTTCATGCTCTCGCCTGGGAGTTTGTTTGTGACTGTGACGCCGTAATCGAGGAGAAGATGTTGCTGGACCGCGCGCGCAGGCGTAGCATTCGTTTCGCATCTTTCGAAGGGTGCGGGGCGGGCCACGGGCCCCGGTGGGAAAGGGGCCGCCGCGACGGCCCCAGGCTCGGATCGAGCGGGGCAATGAGGAGAAAGAATCATGGCGTATGATCTGTTGATCAAAAACGGGCGCGTCGTCGACGGCTCGGGCGAGCCGGCATTTGCAGCGGATGTGGCGGTGCAGGACGGCAAGATCGTCGGGGTCGGCAAATACGCCGGCGCTGCCGCCAAGCGCACGATCGACGCCGCGGGCCGCGTCGTGGCGCCCGGGTTTATCGACCATCATACCCATTTCGACCCGCAGGCCGTGTGGGACCCCTATTGCGGCTCGTGGGTGCACAACGGCCACACCACGGTCGTCGTCGGCCAGTGCGGCCAGGTCATCGCCCCGGTCCGGCCCGGCGACGGCGAGTGGTATCTCGAATTCTTCTCCGACGCGGAACAGATCCCGCTGCCGGTCCTGAAGGCCGGGGTCGACGTGACCTGGGAATCGGTCGGCGACTATCTGAATGCGCTCGGCAAGAAGCGCGGCATCAACGTCGGCACCCTGGTCGGCCATTCGGGCATCCGCCGCTATGTGATGGGCGAGGCGGCCTCCGAGCGGCAGGCGACCCCCGAGGAAATGGCGGCGATGCAGCGGCTGATCCGCGAGGCGATGCATGACGGCGCGCTCGGCTTTTCGACGGCGCCGAAGGATCGCGGCGACCCGGCCGGCGTCGGCGACGACGCCGAGCGCTGGGCGCTTGCCAGCGTGCTCGGCGAACTCGGCACCGGCGTGTTCCAGGTCGCCGGCGGCGCGCCGGGCGGCACCAAGCAGACCCGCGCAGGTCGCCCGCGAACTGGCGGCGCGTACCGGCCGGCCGTCGATCTACAACTTGATGTCGGATCCGATCGGCAACCCCGACGAGTGGGTCGAGCATCTGAAGCTGGCTCGAGGACGGGTTCAAGAGCGGCGCGCGCTGCTACGGCTCGTGCCTGTCGACCGTTGCCGGCGCGATCTTCGATCTGCAGCGCGGCCTCAATGTGCCGCAGGACGAGGACATCACCCATCCCGAAGGCATCTTCCGCGGCATGCCGACCTGGGACAAGGTCATGGCCCTGCCCTATCAGGAGCGGATGCGGGCGTTCCGCGACCCCGACACTGCGCCAGGCGCTGTCGGCCGAGGCGGTCGAAGGGACGGTTGAGCAGCAAGGCGGGATGACCGACCGGCGCGGCCGCGCGCGCGGCTTCTTCAACCGGCGCTGGGACCTCGTCGAGGTGTTCATGACGACGAAGGGGCAGAACCGGCATCTCGAGGGCAAGAGCGTCGAGCAGATCGCGAAAGAGCAGAACAAGGGCATCATGGACGCCTTCCTCGATCTGTCGCTCGACGAGGACCTGAAGACCTGCTTCCAGGCGATCGACCGCAACGACGATCCGAAGACGCAGAAGCACATCCTTGGCTCGCAATATACCGTGATCGGCACCAGCGACGGCGGCGGCCGGCCGCATACCGCCGACCGGCACGAGACCAGCACCAATCTGCTGGGCCACTGGGTGCGCGAACAGCAGGTGATGACGCTCGAAGAGGCGGTCTATCGGCTGACCGGCAAGACCGCGCTGATGCACGACATTACCGATCGCGGCTTCATCGCCGCCGGCAAGGTCGCCGACATCACGATCTTCGATCCCGACACGATCGCATCGAAGCCGCGCGAGCCGGTCGCGACCCTGCCGGCGGGCGGGGTGCAGGTCAGGCGCGACGCGGTCGGTATCGACTACGTCGTGGTCAACGGCAGCGTGCTGCTCGACAAGGGCGAACTGACCGATGCCCTGCCCGGCCAGATCGTCCGCGGCCCGCTCTACCAGGGCGCTCGCGCGTAGCCAGCGGATCCAAATCGTCGAGCATGCCCGGAACCGCTCCGGGCATGCCGGCGCGTGGCGCTGAACGCGCTCAATGCCCCGAGGCTCGCTCGGCGGGTCACGGGGCATCGTGTTGTGTTGGAACAACAGGGGCTGATAACTCATCCGATCGGATGAAACAGGAGGGACGCCATGGCCGAAGGGAGCGAAGCGGATCGAGCAATTGGCGCCGGAACTGGAGCGGATCATCGCGGTCTCGCAGCCGATCCAGGAACTGGCCGACGGCTTTGGCGGGCCGCAAGGCCCGGCCGAAGGGCCACTGTGGTGGCGCGAGGGCGGCTATCTCGTCTTCAGCGACATCCACAACAACCGGCGCATGAAATACGAGCCCGGCAAGGGAGTGTCGCTGCTGCTGGAGCCGACCAACCGCGCCAACGGCCTGACCCGCGACCTGCAAGGGCGGCTCGTCGCCTGCGAGCACGATTCACGCCGCGTCACCCGGCAAGAACTGGACGGCAGCATCACCGTCATCGCCAACAGCTTTCAGGGCCGCCAGCTCAACCGGCCCAACGACGTCGTCGTCAAATCCGACGGCTGCATCTATTTCACCGATCCGTGGACCCATCCCAACGCGGCGCATCAATGGGATCTGACTTTTTCCGGCGTCTATCGCGTGACCCCCGACCTCGGCACACTGACCCTGTTGATCGATGATTTCATCGTGCCCAACGGGCTCGCCTTTTCGCCGGACGAGAGCGTGCTCTACATCAACGACTCGCGCCACGGCCACATCCGCGCCTTCGACGTCGCGCCCAACGGCACGCTCGCCAAGAACACCGACCGCGTTTTTGTCGATCTGCGCGGCGATGAATCCGGCGTCCCCGACGGCATGAAGGTCGATGTCGAGGGCAATGTCTATTGCGGCGGCGCGGGCGGGTTGTGGATCATCGACCCAAGAGGCAAAAAGCTCGGCCGCATCGTCCACGGCGCCCCGGCCACGACCAATCTGGCTTTTGGCGGCGCCGACTGGAAAACCCTCTATTTCACCAGCCGCAACCATCTCGGCGCGGTCAATGTAAAAATCGCCGGAATTCCGGTGCCGTGTCCTCAAAAGTAGTCGCCCGGGAGGCGCCAAGTCCATCGAAAGAGTGAAACCAGCCAACCAAGACAGACCGCACTTACGCAGAGGAGAAGTCGCCATGCCGATGCCACAACGTGTCCAGTATTCCGACGCCATCGAGCCGTTGGTCCAGTTTATCGAGGATACGTCTCCCGATGAAATTCTCGATCGGGCGCTGGAGAAGCTGCGTGCCGGGGTGCCGACGCAGACCATGCTGACGGCCTCCGCCCTCGCAGTGACCCGCTCCACCGATATGCCGGCGGGTCATCATGGCGGCGCGCTGCATGCGTTGGCGGGCCTCTATGCGGTCTCGAAGCTGGTTGAGCGCCAAGAGGGCGAGGATCGCTTTCTCCCGGTGCTGCAACACGTGGCGCTGACCAACAAACACATCCACCACCCGGCGATGGGGCCGTACGGCCTGCTCGAATTCGAGCCGGAGGATGTCGGCGGGGTCGAGGCGAACAAAAAGGCGTTCCTGGCTGCGGTGGATCGCGGCGAGTACAACAAGGCGGACCATATTTTCCTGTGGCTGTGGGATAACGCGCCCGGATCGAGAGCTTCGATCTGTTGCTGAGCGTGGCGATCCCGAAGAATTTCCACGACGACCACTACTTCATGTTTCCCGGCACCGTGTGGCGCGCCTTCGAGACCGGCGTTCTCGACAAGACATATCTGCCGGTGGTGATGCGGCAGGTGGTGCGCTTTGTAACCCGTTCCCCGGTCGCCCCGAATAATCCGATGCCTTCGCCGCTGCCGGAGATCGAGGCACTGATCGAGGAGCACCAATTGCTGACCCGCATCCTGCGCCAGCGCAGCGGTGAGGACGAAACCGCCGCGATCGGCGAGCTCGGGGAAGCCATCGGCCGGATCGACGTCTTTGCCGACATTCCGCCTCTGATGGCTAAAGCCCTGGCGGCTGGGCTGTCCCTCGAAGGCGCGGGCGAAGCCCTGTCGATCGGGGCTGCCGGCCTCTTCCTCCGCTCCCTCGGCGGCAACCCGATGGATGTCCACCTCCACACCAGCATCAATTTGCGGCGCTATCTGTTGGGGCTCGACGGGGTGAGCATGCGCAACAAGCTGATGTTGCTGTTGACCTGGCAGTCGGGTCCGGAGATCCGATCGACAGCGGGTCGCATGCGGCCCGCGCCACGGCCCGATATGGCCGAAGTCGCAGCCTTACCGCTCGCGGACGCAGCAGGAATTGCTGGATGCGATCAAGCCGAGGCATCTACAACCAGCCGCCGATCGACTTGTCGACGGTAGCCAATCTCGGCCAGAGCGAAGGCGGTGCCCGAGGTCGAAGAAGGTGAACTTGGCCCAGCAATATGTAAATTGCGGGTATGACCCGCAGGCGCTGATCGCGCGTCTTGCCGAAATCGTGTGCCACGATAATTTCACCGAGATGCACGCGTTCAAGCATCACCAGTCGATCGTCGAAGAATTCTCCACCACCCGCGAGCCGTGGCGCTGGATGCATCTGGTCTGTGGCGTTCGGGCCGCGGCGGTCTCGTTTGGCAAAAACATGGCGGTCTACGAAGAGGCGCTGGAACTGCTTCACGCTGCGTAGTCCCGAGTAGGCAAACCCGACAGGCACACCGGGCCGCTGTACGCGTCCCGGTGTGCCCATCCGGGCCAGCGTGAAGCCGAAGACTGGTGGTACGCCCCTGACGCTACGCTTCGTCCCGCTGCCTGTATCAGTCGAGGCCGGGAACGGTGCGGCTGTGTGCTACCCGCTCCGCCGATGCACGCTGTTTTGGGTGCTATCCTGTACAATGCGCGCTCCTGAACACTCGTTGCCGGGGAGGCGACCGCGGTGCGGCTCCAAAAAATCACGGTTATCCCGCCCTCGCGACAGCCCGAAGAGGACGCCGGTTGGACACGCCAGCGGGCGCGGGATAACCTGCTTCGAACGATTTTCGAAGATGGGAGGGACGAAGATGGCGGGTCTCGATGCGGTGCTGGAGACGACGACAGCGGAACGCCCAGCGACCGGGTTCGTCTTTACCGAAGGGCCGTTGTGGCATCCCGACGGCTTCTATTATTTCGCCGATGTGCGCAGCAGCATGTTCTACCGGCTGCGGCTCGGCCAGGCGCCGGAAACCGTGCGCACCAATACCGGCGAGGGCAACGGCACGACCTTTGATCTGCAAGGCCGGCTGGTGATCTGCGAAGGCGGCAACCGCCGGGTCGCCCGCTGGTCCGACGACACGCATAGCGAGGTCCTGATGGACCGCTATGAGGGCAAGCGGATCAACCGGCCGAATGACGTCGTCTGCAAATCGGACGGCAGCATCTGGTTCACCGATCCCGGGTTGCGCATCCCACTGGCCGACAAGGAGTTGCCGCATTCCGGGGTTTACGCGGTCGCGCCCAACGGCGCCAGCCGCCTCGTCGCCGAGTTCGAATATCCGAACGGGCTGGCCTTTTCGCCCGACGAGCGCGTGCTCTACGTCGCCAATACGCGTCACGCCCAATACATCCACGCGATCGATCTCGACAGCGCCGGCAACATGGTCAAGCGGCGCATCTTTGCCGATATGTCGTCCGAGGAGACCGACGGTGTGCCCGACGGGATGAAGGTCGATCAGCAGGGGCACGTCTATTGCACCGGTCCCGGCGGGACCTGGGTTTTCGCGCCTGATGGCAGCAAGCTCGGCGTGATCCGCACGCCGGAAGTGCCAGCCAACCTCGCCTTTGGCGGCCCCGATTTGAAGACGATTTTCTTCACTGCGCGGACTTCGGTCTACACGTTGCGCGCCAAGGCGCCGGGGCAGCCGCATCCATGGTACCAGGTGCGCGCGAAATAAGCGGAGGAGAGCCACCATGAAAGTCGGCATTGCGCTCAACATGCTGTCCGAGCCCGGCCGCACCGATGTGGCGGTCGTGACCGATCATCTGGCGATGGGCGATCTCGCCGAGCCGCTCGGTTTCAACTCGCTGTTCGCCCTCGAGCATCATTTTACCGGCTACGCGATGTCGCCGGCGCCGCTGCAGCTGTTGTCCTATTTCGCCGGGCGCACCAAGCGGATCATGTTCGGGACCTCGGTCATCGTCTTGCCGTGGCATGATCCGATCCGCGTCGCCGAGGAGATCGCCCTTTTCGACATTTTGTGCGGCGGTCGCTGCCTGTTCGGCTTTGGCCGGGGTGCCGCGAGCGTCGAGTATGCCGGGTTCCGCATCCCGATGAGCGAGGCGCGCCCGCGCTTTGCCGAATCCGCGCAGCTGATCCGCAAGGCGCTCAGCGAGCCCGAATTCGAATGGCAGGGCGAGTTCTACCAGATCCCGCGCACCTCGATCCGGCCACGTCCGATCTCGCATCCCGAGGAGCGCTTCTTCGCCTCGTCGGTGAGCCCGGAATCGGCCGAGATCATGGCCAAGCTCGGCTTCGGCATCCTGGTCGTGATGCAGAACGAATGGCCAAAGGCGGCGGAGAACATCGTCAATTACCGCGAGATCGCGCTCAGTGTCGGCCACAATCCGCCGCCGCCGATCATCCTGACCAATGTCTCTTGCGCCGAAAGCCGCGACGAGGCGCATGACCGGGCGATGCAATGGCTCGGCAAGAAATGGGAGTCGATCGACAATCACTACCATTTCTCGGACGGCCATCTCGCCACGGTCAAAGGCTACGAAACCTACGGCAAGATGGCCAAGACCTATGCCCGGCTGCAAGACGACGAGGAACGGGTCCGGGCCACCGAGTTCTACGTCAAGATCCAGATCGTCGGCACGCCGGAGGACTGCATCGAGCAGATCGCCGAGTTGCAGCGGGTGACCGGGACCGACCATGTGGTCACCGAATTCTCGTTCGGCGGCATTCCGCATGCCGACGCGGAGAAGAACATGCGGCTCTTCGCCAGAAAGTGCTGCCGGTCATTGCAGCGGGACACGGCATTCGCAACGCCGGCGGCGCCGATTGCCGAGCGCAGCCGGCGCGGCACCGGACGTGTTCGCTCCGGCGTAACTCAGGAAGATGCTCGGCGGTGAGCTACTCGGACGCTTTGGCCACTGATGCGACCCCCAAGCGTCTCGTCCCGGTAAAAGCCGGTCGGTGTATCCGAGCTAGGCTTCGACGGAGCCGGCCTGCACCGTCTGCGCCACCACGTTGCGCGCGACCTCGCGCAGGAGGCGCTTGTCCTCCGCGGGCGTCGATGCCGGGGGGATGCCTGGAACCACCCGATCGTGGCTGTAGGTCGGAACCGCGGCTCCGTTCTTCAGGATCGGGTATCCCAGATCCTCGCCGTTGCGGACAGCGCGGATCCCCTGCCGGATCATGTTGCGCATCATGATGATGCCGCGGTCGGTCGAAGCGAGATGTTCGAGCCCGTGCCGTGACACGCCGCCGTGAATGCTGATCTGCGCGTCATAGTCGCCGGGAACCCGCTGGCGCGCCTCGTAGGACCGCTTGCCGTCCTGTCCGAAACCGGCGCCCTGCCTAAATTCCCGGCCCTCGGGCGCGCGGTAATAGCCGATCTGCATCGTGTGGCCATCGTCGAGCGGCACCGCCCAGGTCGTCGCCATCGGCCGGTTGATCGAATTGCGCTGCGCCATCGGATCGGCGTTGGGCGGGAACTGGTGGATGTTGGGGAGGATGAAATCGGCGACCCGCACCCAGACCCGATCCGCCTGCCGCCGCGTGTCGATATAGACCATGCCGACCGGGGTCTCCATCCAGTCCCATTCGCCAAGTGCCGCGAGGTCCTCGGTAAAGCCCTCGCTGCCGGGAAGGGTGTGCAGAAACGCCAGATGCGCCGGGTCCATGCTGTTTTCTTTAACCTGCAGCCAGTTGCATTCCCACAGCGTCGGCGCGCGGGCGATCTGGCGGTAGCCGGGAAGATCCTAGGTATCGAGGACCGGAAAATCGGGCTGCTTATCCGGCGGCCCCATATAGGCGAAGACCAGCCCCTAATATTCGCGCACCGGATAGGCGCCGTGAAACAACCGGTCCTTCAACGTGCTGTCGGCGGGCTCGCCCGGGGTCTCGAGGATCGTGCCGTCGGCGTCGAACAGCCAGCCGTGATAGCAGCAGCGGATGCCGTGATCGCCGATCAAGCCGAATTCGAGCGAGGTGCCGCGATGCGGGCAATGCAGTTCAAGAAGACCGATGGCGCCGCTCTTGTCGCGAAACGCGACCAGATCTTCGCCGAGAATCCGCAGCCGCCGAGGCAGCTCGCCGAGTTCGCTGGAGAGAATCACCGGCTGCCAAAACCGCCGCAGATATTCACCGCACGGCGTGCCCGGCCCGACCCGGGTCAGCTCCTCGTCCTCAGGGGGCCGATCGCGATGGTGATAGGCGCTGTAGGATTTATTCAGAAACGGCGCTCTCTCGGACACCATGTCTCTCCTTCACGCGCGGTAATGCTCAATCGGTTGACGCCCCATCCCGACGCCCTCTTGCACCGCAGCGATATTGAACGGCGGCAGCCCAGCCGGTCAAGACGCCGATGGTGACGGCCGATCGGGGTCGAGCTGCATGTCGAACGCGGTCAAAAGCGCCGCAGTCGCCGCATAATTCCCCATCAGCGCCACCAGATCGATCAGCTTGCGGCGGCCAAATTGCTGCAAGGCCCGCGCGTAGGTCATCGGCGACACCTTGCGCGCCCTGAAAATCTCCTGGCCAAGATCGATCACGATCCGATCGGCCGCGGCGAGCTCGCTCGTGTCCCGACGGTATTCAATAATGTGGATGATCTCGCGCGAAATCCCTTCGCCCAGTGCCGCCGGCTCGTGCGCGGCCCATTCGAACCGGCTGTCGAGTTCGCGCGCGGTGGTCAGGATCGCCAATTCGCGCACCCGCCCGCCGAGTCCCGCCTCGTGCCGCAGATAGTGGTTGACCGGCCGGCTGCGGCGCGAGAGCTCGGGGCTGTGCAGCTGGATCCCGCCGGGACCCCTGAGCCCGCGTAGCGTTCCGCCGGCGGGGTCGGCAAGGCGGTCGTAGGTCCGTTGCCCTTCCGCGTCGAGATCCTCGCGTCTGGGCAACGGCAGGCGACAGCCCGATTCCGGATCGATGTCCGCGGGGTACCCGGCTTGCGTCGGATCCTGGCGATGGTTGTCGACGAACAGCGCGGCCAGCCCTTCGCAGCCCTGCCGATCAGCCTCGTCGAAGCGCCCGAGGAGCGGGCTATCGAGATCGATCACGCCAATGACTTCGCCGTCTTCGATCAGCGGCACGACGAGTTCCGAGCGCGAAACCGGATCGCAGGCGATATGTCCCGGAAACTCGTGCACATCCGGAACCATGATGGCCTCGCCGCGCGCCGCGGCGGTCCCGCACACGCCCTGGCCGATCGCAATGCGCAGGCAGGCGGGGCGGCCCTGGAACGGGCCCAGCACCAGCTCGCCGTCTTTACAGAAATAGAAGCCGGCCCAGTTCAGATCGGACAGGCCGTGATACATCAGCGCTGCCATATTGGCGGCGTTGGCGATCCGATCGGTTTCGCCGGCGAGCAGCGCCATCAGTTGCCGGGCGAGGTCGTGGTAGAGTTCGGGTTTGCCGGCAGTCATCCCGATTTTCCATCCTGCTGATTTCGCGTTAGCTATATCCTAGGCCCAGCTTGCCATCGAGTGCCGCCGCGCGATCGGCACGGCGTTGGCGCACTATAAGAAAGGTGAACTCATGGACGACTACATTGATCCAGCCTTGCTGGAGCCCGAGGAGAAATTTGCGATCGGCCAGCCGGTGCCGCGCTCGGAAGACCCGGTGCTGCTTGCGCGGCGAAGGGCATTACGCCGACGATATCAGCCTGCCCGGGCAAGCTTATGCGGTGATGGTGCGCAGCCACATCGCCCACGGCGTCATCCGCGGGATCGACACCGCGGCGGCGCGCGCGATGCCCGGCGTTCTCGCGATCTACACCGCGGCCGATTTGGCGAAGGGCGGCATCGGCCCGTTGCCGGCGCGCCAGGTTATGAACAATCGCGACGGCACCCCGATGTTGACCCCGACCCACTACGCCTTGCCGTCGGACAAGGTCCGGCATGTCGGCGAAGCGGTGGCTGCCGTAATCGCCGAGACCGTCGCCGAGGCCAAGGATGCAGCCGAGTTGGTCGCCCTCGATATCGACCCGTTACCGGCGGTCACCGAACCCGCCCTCGCCGACGCCCCCGACGCGCCGATCCTTTATGACGATGTGCCCGCCAATGTCGGGCTCGACTTCCATTTCGGCGACAGCGAAAAGGTCGCCGCCGCCTTTGCGAGCGCGGCTCATGTGACCCGGCTCCGCCTGCGCGATAACCGCATCGTCGTCAATGCGATGGAGCCGCGCGCGGCGGTCGCGGATTACGACCCGGAGCGCCAGCATTGGACATTGCATGTCGGCTGCCAGGGAGTGTTCGGCTTTCGCAACTACATCGCCGGGGTCTTTGGTGTCGGCCGTGACAAGATTCGCATCCTGACCGAGCGGGTCGGCGGCTCGTTCGGCATGAAGCAGCCGACCTACTCCGAATATTACTGCATCCTGCACGCGGCGCGCGAATTTCGCCGCCCGGTCAAATGGACCGACGATCGCTCCGGCAGCTTCGTCTCGGACAGCCATGGCCGCGACCATGACATGAATGCCGAGCTGGCGCTCGATCGCCACGGCCATTTCCTGGCGGTGCGCCTGACCGGCTACGGCAATCTCGGCGCGACCTACGGCGCGCCCGGCCCGGCGACCCGTAATGCGGTGCGCAACACGCTTGGCGTCTACAAGACGCCGCTGATCGAGGTCTCGACCAAATGCGTCTTCACCAACACCACGCCGGTCGGCGCCTATCGCGGCGCCGGCCGGCCCGAGGCCAATTACTACATGGAGCGGCTAGTTGAGGCCGCTGCTGCCGAGACGGGCATCGATCGCGTCGAGTTGCGGCGCCGCAACCACATCCCACCCGAGGCGATGCCCTACAAGGCGCCGAACGGCACGACCTATGACAGCGGCGACTTCACCAATCTGCTGAACGAGGCGTTACAACTCGCCGATTGGAACGGCTTTGCCGAGCGCAAGGAGGAAAGCCGGGCGCGGGGCCGGCTGCGCGGCCGCGGCATCAGCGATTATCTCGAACTGACCGGCCCGCCCGGCCGCGAGATGGGGGGCATCCGCTTCGAGCCGAACGGCGATGTGACGATCATCACCGGCACACTCGACTACGGCCAGGGTCACTGGTCTCCCTTTGCGCAGGTGCTGGCGACAAGGCTCGGCATTCCGTTCCGCCGCATCCGGCTATTGCAAGGCGACAGCGACGAGTTGATCGCCGGCGGCGGCACCGGCGGCTCAAAATCGATGATGACCAGCGGTGTGGCGATCGTCGAGGCCGGCGAAAAGGTCGTCGAGGCGGGTAAGCAGATCGCCGCCCATGTGCTGGAGGCAGCCGCCGCCGATATCGAATTCCGCGCCGGCCATTTTGTGATCGCCGGCACCGATCGTTCGGTCGGGATCATGGAACTGGCCGAGAAGATCCGTGACGGGCTGGAACTGCCGCCGGGCCTGCCGCAAAGCCTCGACGTGGCCAATATCAGCGACGGCCCACCCTCGGCCTTTCCCAATGGCTGCCACATCGCCGAGGTCGAGATCGACCCCGAAACCGGCGTGGTCGAGGTCGTGCGCTACAGCTTTGTCAACGATTTTGGGGTCGTCATCAACCCGCTATTGGTCACCGGGCAGGCGCATGGTGGCATCGTGCAGGGGATCGGCCAGGCCTTACGCGAGCGCACGGTCTACGACGAGCACGGCCAGCTGTTGACCGGCTCGTACATGGATTATGCGATGCCACGCGCCGACGACGCTCCGCTGTTCGTCAACGCCAGCCATCCGGTGCCGGCCAAGACCAACCTGCTCGGCGCCAAAGGCTGCGGCGAGGCCGGCTGCGCCGGCGCACTGCCCTCGGTCATGAACGCGCTGGTCGATGCCCTCTCCGAATACGGCATCCGTCACCTCGACATGCCCGCCACCCCCGAACGCGTCTGGCGCGCCATCCAGCAAGCCCGCGCGAAATAGCCCGGGCCTCCACTCGGGCCATAACGGAGGCGGCCGAGATTGTAGCGAAATGATGCCACGGGCGTCCGAGGGGCTTCGGGTAAGCAAAAGGGGCTAGCCGTTGGATCAGCTAACCCCTTGCTCGATTTGGTGGAGCCAACCGGGATCGAACCGGTGACCTCTACAATGCCATTGTAGCGCTCTCCCAGCTGAGCTATGGCCCCAAACCAAGGGCTCGCCGCGACGAGCCGGCAGATCAGGCCGGCAAATTAGGAACGCGACCGGGCGCCGGCAAGCAAAAAACGCGGCCTCGCCGGCGAGGCGAGGTCAGCGTTCATCCTCTTCGACGTTCTCGATAACCTCGGCCATGTCGTCTTCGTCTTCGCCGAGCTCGGAGGCGTCCTCGAGCAGCTCCTCGTCTTCCTCCTCGGCCTCTTCGAGCGGCAGCGCTTCCTCTTCGTCCCCGGGGATCTCGGCCTCCTCGGTCTCGACATCGGCGTCGAGCTCCCCGGCGCCGACCGGTTCGAGTTCCTTCTCGACCGGAGCAACCGGGCGCGCTCGGCGCGATTTCAAAAACGCTTCGGGATCAAACGGGGTGCTGCATTTTGGGCAGATCACGGGCTTGCGCAGCAAATCATAATAACGCGTCCCGCAGCTTGGACAGATCCGCTTGCTGCCCCATTCGGGCTTGGCCACGATCCAACTCCACTAGAGGTTCGCCGGGGTCGGTCGACGCGCCATTGCCACAGGGACGTCACCCTGTCAAAAACAAATCCTCAACGGCGGCGCGCCGACGGCTTGGGCATATGGGCTGAAGACGCCGCCGCCGCAACCGCCAACCCTGCTTTTCGAGGCCTGCCATCCCATGGCCGATCCGTCGTCGCCGCCGTCGCCCGCACAGTTGATGTCGGCGCGGCCCAACGCGCCGCTTTCCGGCAAAATCCGGGTACCCGGCGACAAGTCCATCTCGCATCGCGCGCTGATGCTGGGCGCATTGGCGGTCGGGCGGACCGAAATCAGCGGCTTGCTGGAGGGGGAGGACGTCCTCGCCACCGCCGCGGCGCTGAATGCGCTCGGCGCCGCCGCGGCTCCTTCCGGCGATGGCCGTTGGATCGTCGACGGAGTCGGGGTCGGCGGCCTGTGCGAGCCGGAGAACTTGCTCGATCTAGGCAATTCGGGGACCGCGGCGCGGCTCCTGCTCGGCATCCTCGCGACCCACCGGCTGACTGCCTTCGTCACCGGTGACGCCTCGTTGCGGCGCCGGCCGATGGGCCGCGTCGTCGACCCGCTGAGCCGCTTTGGCGCGAGCTTCCTGACCCGCGAGGGCGCCCGCCTGCCGCTCGCCGTGACCGGTGCGGCGGACCCGATCCCGATCGTCTACCCGTTGCCGGTGCCCTCGGCCCAGGTCAAATCGGCGGTGTTGCTGGCTGGGCTCAACACCCCGGGCGAGACCACGGTGATCGAGCCGCAGGCGACCCGCGACCACACCGAGCGGATGCTGCGCCACTTCGGCGCGACGGTCACGACCCAACCAGCCGAAGGCGGCGGCAAGCGCATCACGGTCGAAGGTTTTCCCGAACTCTTGGCGGCGCCGATTAGGGTGCCGGGCGATGTTTCTTCGGCCGCGTTCCCTTTGGTGGCGGCGCTGCTTGTTCCAGGATCGGAGGTGACGATCGAGGGCGTCGGTCTCAACCCGTTGCGCGCCGGATTATTGGAGTGTCTGCGCGAGATGGGCGCTGACATCACCCTGGTGAACGAGCGCGATGAAGGCGGCGAGCCGGTGGCCGATTTGCTCGCCCGCGCCGGCGTCCTGACCGGCGCCGACATCCCGGCCGAGCGGGCGCCGCGGATGATCGATGAATACCCGATCCTCGCCGTCGCCGCCGCCTGCGCCCAGGGTCGCACGGTGATGCGTGGGCTCAGCGAGCTGCGGGTCAAGGAAAGCGACCGTCTGGCGGCGATCGCCAGCGGTCTCGCCAGCTGCGGCGTGCGCGTCGCGGTCGAGGGCGATGATTTGATCGTCGAAGGCGCAGGCAACTTTCCCGTGGGCGGGGCACAGATCCAAACCCAGCTGGATCATCGCATCGCTATGGCCTTCCTGGTTTTGGGGCTCGCCAGCAACGAGCCGGTGCGGGTCGACGACGCGCGACCGATTGCAACCAGCTTTCCCGGTTTCGCCGGTCTGATCAACAGCCTCGGCGGTGCGATCGCAGCCAGCCCATGACCTCTCCGCCGTTCGTCGTTGCGATCGATGGGCCGGCGGCTTCGGGCAAGGGCACCTTGGCGCGCCGCCTCGCCGAACGCTTCGGCTTCGCCCATCTCGACACCGGCGCCCTCTACCGCGCCACGGCACTCGGCGTCCTCGACAACAACGACGATCCTGCCGATCCGGTTGCCGCGGAAAGAGCGGCGCGCCATGTCGATCTGCGGCAGCTCGCCGATCCGCGGCTGCGCGGCGAGGCGGTCTCAGCGGCAGCCTCGGTGGTTGCCGCGCACCCGGCCGTGCGCAACGCCTTGCTCGCTTTTCAACGGGACTTTGCCGCCCACCCGCCGGCCCCGGCGGGCGGCGCGGTCCTCGACGGGCGGGATATCGGCTCGGTCGTATGCCCGCAGGCGGATCTCAAACTTTTTCTCACCGCTAACGTAAAGACGCGCGCCACGCGGCGGGTCGAAGAGTTGCGCGGGCGCGGCGCCACGGCTATATA
Source organism: uncultured Alphaproteobacteria bacterium (assembly GCA_963785565.1). Classification (GTDB taxonomy): domain Bacteria; phylum Pseudomonadota; class Alphaproteobacteria; order ATCC43930; family CGMCC-115725; genus AP-15. The sequence continues at coordinate 71,693 of CAWAVV010000027.1, forward strand.
CGAAAACGTCTTGCAAGATCTCAACGAACGCGACACGCGCGACGGTGATCGTCGGGCTGCTCCACTATCGGTGGCGCCCGACGCCAAAGTCATCGACACGACAACTCTCGATGCCGCTGCGGTGTTCGAGCTCGCTGCCGATTATGTTGCGCGCGCACTCAAGGAGAAGGAATGGCTGTAGAACTGCAAATGGGGGGGGCGTCTGCGAAGGAAAATTTCGCCGCGCTTCTCGACGAATCCCTGGGCATGGTCAACGGTCTCGAAGGCACGGTCGTCAAGGGCCGGGTCATCGCGGTCGAAAACGATGCCGTGCTGATCGATGTCGGCCTCAAATCGGAAGGCCGCGTGCCGTTGAAGGAGTTCGCCGCCGGGGGCGACGAGCCCGACCTTCATGTTGGCGACACCGTCGAGGTCTACCTCGAGCGGATGGAGGACAAGAACGGCGAGGCCCAGCTGTCGCGCGAGAAGGCGCGGCGCGAGGAGGCCTGGACCCAGCTCGAAAAGAGCTTTCAGGCAAACGATCGGGTGACCGGGGTGATCTTCGGGCGGGTTAAGGGCGGCTTTACGGTCGACCTCAGCGGCGCCGTCGCGTTTCTGCCGGGCAGCCAGGTCGACATTCGGCCGGTGCGCGACATCAGCCCGTTGCTGGGATCGCAGCAGCCCTTCCAGATCCTCAAAATGGACCGCTCGCGCGGCAACATCGTGGTCTCGCGCCGCGCCGTACTTGAGGAGAGCCGGGCCGAGCAACGCTCGGAACTGGTCGCCAGCCTCAAGGAGGGCCAGATCCTCAACGGGGTCGTCAAGAACATCACCGACTACGGCGCCTTTGTCGATCTGGGCGGGGTGGATGGGCTGCTGCACGTCACCGACATCGCCTGGCGGCGCATCAACCATCCGTCAGAAGCGCTGAACATCGGGCAGAACGTCAAGGTCCAGGTTATTCGCTTCAACCCCGAGACCCAGCGCATCTCGCTCGGCATGAAGCAGCTCGAAGCCGACCCGTGGGAAGGTGTCGAGCTGAAATACCCGGCCGGGGCGAAGTTCCGCGGCCGGGTTACCAACATCACCGACTACGGCGCCTTTGTCGAGTTGGAGCCCGGGGTCGAGGGGCTGGTCCATGTTTCCGAGATGAGCTGGACCAAAAAGAACGTGCACCCAGGCAAGATCGTCTCGACCAGTCAGGAGGTCGAGGTCATGGTGCTCGATGTCGATCCGCAGAAACGGCGGATCAGCCTCGGGCTCAAGCAGACCCTGGCCAATCCGTGGGAGGCCTTTGTCGACGAGCATCCGATGGGCAGCGAGATGGAGGGCGAGGTCCGCAATATTACCGAGTTCGGCCTATTTGTGGGCCTGCCCGGCGATATCGATGGTATGGTCCATCTTTCCGACATCGACTGGAACCGTCCGGGCGAGGATGCCATCGACAATTACCGCAAGGGCGAGGTGGTGCGCGTCAAAGTGCTCGACGTCGATGTCGAAAAGGAGCGTATCAGCCTCGGCATCAAGCAGCTCTCGGCCGATCCGTTTGAGGCCGGGATGTCCAAGCTGCGAAAAGGCGAGGTCGTGACCGGCACGATCGCCGGGATCAACGAGGGCGGTGTCGAAGTGTCCGTCGGCGACGGCCTGCTCGGTTTTATTCGCAAGTCGGAGTTGTCGCGCGACCGCAGCGAGCAGCGGCCGGACCGTTTCGCGGTCGGCGAAAAGGTCGATGCCAAAGTCACCGCGATCGATCGCGCCACGCGCAAGGTTAGCTTGTCGATCAAGGCGCGCGAGGTCGACGAGGAAAAGCGCGCGATGGCCGAGTTCGGCTCATCGGATTCGGGCGCCAGCCTGGGCGATATCCTTGGCGCCGCGATCAACCGTGCCCGCCGTCAGGACGTAGACCGACAGGGCGAGGCCGAGACCGAGACCGAGACGAGGGGAGAAGAGTTGAGAGGCGCTCTCATCCCGGGCCTCTCCGGGCGAAGGGGCAGAGGGCCGAAGGCGATCTTGGGGGAGGCTTGACTGCCGCTTGACGCTCGCCCAGCGCTTTGGCACGCTCGGGTATTCCCCCTTTGGGCGTAGGAGCGGCGGTCGGGATGACGAAATCGGAGCTCGTGCAGAAGCTGTCGGAAACCAACCCGCATTTATATCAGCGCGACGTCGAGGTCATCGTCACCGCGATTTTTGAGGAAATCGCGGCGGCGCTCGCGCGCGGTGACCGCGTCGAGTTGCGCGGGTTCGGAGCATTCTCGGTCAAGCGCCGGGACGCCCGCGTCGGCCGCAACCCGCGAACCGGCGACAGTGTGCGCGTGGCCGAGAAGCACATCCCGTTCTTCAAGACCGGAAAGCAGCTGCGCGACCGCCTGAACCGGAGTGCGCCGCACGCCTAAACGGGGGAGCTAATGGGCTCGGGCGGATGAGGTCCGTCTATTGGGCGGTGACGCTCGCCATCGCCGCAGTGTTGAGCCTGTTCGCCGCGTCTAACCGCGAGGCCGTATCGCTGGGGCTGTGGCCGCTGCCGTTTTTGGTGGGGGTCCCGCTCTACCTGGTGGTTTTTGGCGCCGCAATTGTCGGCTTTCTGACCGGCGCGCTCGCCGCCTGGATCGCCGGCGCCCACCGCCGCCGCGAATTCAGACGCTGCCGCCGGCGCAGCGAAGCGCTGGCGCGCGAACTCGCAGCCACCCAATCGCAGCTCCCGAGCGCAGCGCAGGCGGGAAGAGTGGCGCTACCGGCAGCGCGTTGACGTGACCTGCCGTCCGCCACAAACCTTTTGACCTTGCTGCCGGGTCGGGTTCAGTCTGCACGCGCAATCGAACAAAATCAGCGAATCCCTCAAATGGACCTTCCTGAGAGCGTTGCCGCGATCGGCGAGCGGCTGGGCGGCACTGGTGCGATCGTGGCCGACCCGCAATTGTTGCACGGCGCAGACGTGTTTGCCGCCGAGCGCGATCGAATCTTCCTGCGCCCCTGGGTCGCCGTCGACCACCAAAGCCGGCTCGACGGCGACGAATGCTATTTCCGGTTCGACGCCGCCACCCGCTCGCTGCTGGTCACTCGCGCCGCGGATGGCGGCCTGCATGCGCTGCGCAATGTCTGTATCCATGCCGGCTACCCGGTCTGCGAGAACGAAGGCGGCACCGCCGCACGGCTGATCTGCCCCTATCATGGTTGGGAATTTGAGCTCGACGGCCGGCTGGTCGAACCGAACCTATCGGCCCGGATCGACCCCGCACGGCTGCGGCTTGCCAAGCATCCCGTATGCGTCCACGACGGGTTGATCTTTGTCGATCCATCGGGCGCGGCGGTCGCCGGTGAAGCCGCCGTCAACCCCGTCGCGGCAGGGGTTGTCCCCGAATGGCTGGCCGAGGGCAGCGTGACGGGCCGCAGCCGCTACACCACCAATTGGAATTGGAAGCTCGCCCTGCAGTTTCTGAAGGCGTCGCCCCATCTGTTTGCCGACGATCCCGGCGATGGCGCCACCTGCGTCGCGTTCGGGCCGCTGAGCTTGATGATGGTGCAGCCGCAGCAAGCAGCGCTCCTTCGGGTGATCCCGAAATCGGCCGAGCGCACCGACATCCAGCTGGTTCGGATGGAAGCAAAGGGTGCGCCGCCCAGTGCGCCGGTGGCGGATGGCCCCGACCGGGTGGCGGACGGATTACAGCGGGCCGGCGACGCGGAAGTAGTGGCGCGATCAGCCGTGCTCGATCGCGAATTTTTCGGCTGGTATTGGTCTTTGATGTCGGCGGACTGACCAGGTCGCCTGGGCGATGGAAATTCGCATCCTCGCCGAAGGCCTGGAGTTTCCCGAAGGGCCGGTGGCGCTCGACGATGGCTCGGTGCTGCTGGTCGAGATCGCGGCCGGTACTGTGACTCGGGTGTCGCCCGACGGCGTCAAGGTAATCGTCGCACGGCCGGGCGGCGGGCCGAACGGCGCCGCGATCGGTCCCGACCGGAAATGTTACGTCTGCAACAATGGCGGCTTCGAATGGCATGTCGACGAAGCCGGGCGAAAGCGGCCTTTCTTGCAGGCCAAGGATTACGCCGGCGGCCGGATCGAAGGGATCGACCTCGCGAGCGGCACCGTCGAATGCCTCTATCGCAACGCGGGTGAGGTGCCGCTAAAAGGTCCGAACGACCTCGTCTTCGACCGGCAAGGCGGCTTTTATTTTACTGATCTCGGCAAGGTCCGCGCCCGCGAGATGGATCGCGGTGCGGTCTATTACGCCGCAGCCGACGGATCGAGCATCGCCGAGGTCGCGTTTCCGATGGTGACGCCCAACGGGATCGGCCTGTCGCCTGACGAAAACACCCTGTATGTCGCCGAAACCGAGCCGGCGCGGCTCTGGGCCTTTGATATCGTCGAGCCCGGAACGGTCCGCAAGGAGCCCTGGCCTTCGCCGCATGGCGGGCGCCTCGTCGCGGGGGTCGGCGGCTATCAACGCTTCGACTCGCTGGCACTCGATGCCGAGGGGCGCATCTGCGTCGCCACCCTGATCAACGGCGGGATTACCGTCATCTCGCCGGATGGCCGTCACATCGAGCACCATCCGATGCCCGATCCGATTACGACCAATATCTGCTTTGGCGGCGCGAATATGCGTACCGCTTTCATCACGCTGTCCTGGACTGGCCGGCTGGTCGCGGTCGACTGGCCGGTGGCCGGGCTGCGACTTAATCAGTAAGGGTGAGACGCCGGTCGCCGTCGTGGGACCGGATGCGGGACCCAGGGACGGTCGCCGCGGCTGCCGTTGGCGCTCACGACGGTGACACCGTCCGGGTCGAGCCATAAGGCTACTGCGCCGAGCCGCCATGAATTGATGCGATCGATCACCGGAATTATCGAGCGGCAGCTGAAACCCTGCCGGCACCTGACTGACGATAGCGTCGGTCCCGCCGCAGCCGACCGGCAGTCCGGCGTCGCCGGTGACAATCGCGACATTACGCCCGCGCGCCGAATAGCGGCAGCGTTCCCCGGCACAATCGAGCCCGCCCTCTGCACCCGATTGCGGCCACGCGGTCAATTTCAGCCCGGTCTCTTCGGCCAGGAACGAGCCCTCGATCTGCTCGCCATGGCCGGCGGAGGCGAAGTACGGCCCGTCGGCCGACCGCGCGGCCAGGAAACGGCCGATATCGGCGATAACGATATCGGGCGGGCGGGTTAGCGCCATGCCGGCGAGCCCGGCGACGATCGCGATCGCGCCCCAGCGTCGCCATGGTCCTCGCCACAAACACAGCCACAGCCCGCCGAGCGAAATCAGCACCAGCCCCGCGGCCGGCAATTGGGGCATCGGCCAGACATTGCCAGGCAGGGCCGAGACCACCTGTGCGACCCCAATCGTCGCATCGATCCCCCAGCCCATCGGGATCAGCGCGAAGCGCTCGAGGCCGAACGGCATCAACAGACAGGTGACGACCCCCCAGGGCAAGGTCCACATCGCGCTCAGCGGCACCGCGACGACATTGGCCAGCGGCGAATACAACGCGATGTGATGAAAGTGATAGATCGAGAACGGATCGGTGCCGATCGTGACAACGACTGTGGTGACCACTACCGCTCCGGCATAGCCCAGCACCCGCCCCGGCAAGGAGCGGCGATAGAGCAGCCGCGCCAGGCGCTGCCCGTAGGTTTCATAGACCGCGATCAGCGCCACGACCGCACCGAACGACATCTGAAAACTGACACCGACCAGACTCTCCGGCTCGATCGCCAGCACAAACGCGGCGGCGAGCGCGCAGATCCGCATCGAAATCCGCAGCCGGTCGATCAGGATCGCGGCAAAGACCAGTCCGTTCATGACAAAGGCGCGCTCGGTCGGGATCGCCGCACCCGACAGCAGCAGATAGCCGGTCAGCACCGCGAGCGTTGCTGCGGCGGCGATCTTCTTGATCGGATAGCGCAATGCCACCCAAGGGATCAGCGCCAGGCCGCCGCGCACGGCGAAAAAGACGAAGCCGCCGACAAGGCCTAGATGCAAACCGGCAATGGCCAGCAGATGTTGCAGGCCCGACTGGCGGAACGCCTGCTTGACCTCCTCCGAAATCGCGCCGCGTTTGCCGGTGATCAGCGCCGACGCGACGCCGCCGGTCGAGCCGGGCAACACGGCGATGATCCGCCGCGACATCTCGGTGCGCAGATGCCGCAGATCCTCGCGCCAGCCGCCGCCTGACCTATCGTCCGCGTCGGTGGCGCGATGTGCCGGGCCATAGGTATAGCCGACGCCGCCAATTCGGGCGAAATAGGCCTCGCGCTGCATGTCGTGCCCGCCCGGGACGATCTGGCCCGGCACCGGATAGAGCACCGCGCGCATACTGACGCGATCGCCGGGGGCGAGCAGGTCGCTCGTCGCCGCGATGTGGATGCGCAGACGCCGCGGCTGGTCGCCGGGATCGAGCCCCGGCAGCGCATCGGGCGCGACGATCACCCGCCACCCTCGGTCGAGCGAGTCGATATCGACGACCCGCCCGGTAAACGAGACCGGTCCGAGGCGCCGTTGCAGCATCGGCGCCTGGCGCTCCCAAGTGGTCTCGCCGATCAGGGCAAAGCCGGCGCAGAACAACGTCAGCGCCAACACCGCCTCGCACAGCAACGGGCGCCGGTGCAGAGCAAAGGTCAGGCCGCCGGCCGCGATCGTAGCGCCGAGGCCGAGCCACAGCGGCGGCTCGACCGTCAGCGCGAAATAAACGCCGATCCCGGCGCCGAAAAAGACCGGCAGCCACAGCAGGCGTCGCTCGCCCTCGTTCGCATAGGCTTCGGCGGCGGCTCGGAACAGCCGCATGCCCCAGCCCGGCGCCGCGCCAAGCCAGCCGCCCGCGATCGCCGCATCCGCCATCACCGCCCCGCCGCTCGCGCGTGGCGAAACTAACCGGACCGGCCGTCAAAAAGTCGTCAACTTGGTCCTAACGCTTTATTGATGGCTACGCGCATGGCTTAGCGGCCAACCCAAAATCAATCGTACCACCTCACCGGACTACCGTCACTCAGAGGGCGTCGGCGACGGCGCGATGATAGCGGCGGAGGGCCGCGAGGTGGTCGGACAGCGTGTGGCCGGAAATGCGCTTGTGGTGGCGGCGATTGAAGGTTGTCGTCAGGCAGATATGCGAGGCGCCGGCGGCTTTCCAGAACCGGGCTTCCTTGGCCCAATCAGCTTCGCTGCCGGTGCCCATCGACACCCAGGCCTCGATTCCGACTTCCGCCGGGTCGCGGCCGGCGGCTTCGGTCAGATGGCGCAGCTTGCCGAGCACTTGGGTGGCCTCGGGGCCGGGCATATAGGCGTTCGGCATCCAGCCGTCGCCCCATTTGGCGATGCGCTCCAAGGTGCGGTCGTGATGGCCGCCGAACCACACCGACACCTTGCCGGAAGCTGGGCGCGGGTTGATGCCGGCATCCTCGATCGTGTGCCAGCGGCCTTTGAAGCTGACATGCGGCTCGGCCCACAATTTCTGCATGACCTGCACCTGCTCCTCTGAGCGGCGGCCGCGATTGTGGAAATTCTCGTTGAGGCCGGTGAATTCGACCTCGTTCCAACCGACACCGATGCCGAGCCGAAACCGGCCGCCCGACAATACGTCGAGACAGGCCGCCTGCTTGGCGACGAGCACCGTCTGACGCTGCGGCAGGATCAACACGCCGGTCGAAAAGCCGAGTTTCGACGTGCAGCCGGCGAGAAACCCGAACAACACGAACGGGTCGTGAAACAGATCGTTGTTATCGTTGCGGTCCCAGCCCGGCCGGCTGGCGGCGTTGACGCCGAGCACATGGTCCGGCGCCTCGACAAAATCATAGCCGATCGCTTCGGCGTTCTGCGCATATTCGCGCACGACTGCCGGATCCCCGCCGATGTCGCTCCACGGCAGCAAGGTGCCCAGTTCCATCCGTCATCTCCCCGGTTCATTATTGCGGGCTGTGAAATTACATCGAGGGAGCGCAGCCGACCACGGCGAACATTGGATCGCTGACGTCCTCGATCCATTCCGCCAGACGGTGTGTCTCAATATCGGCGAAGCCGGCGTGGCGCAGATAACGCTCGACCAGGTGCGCGTGCCCCTCGTCGTCGAGCGCCCGCCAGATCGCCACGGCCTTTGTCCAGAAGCAGCGGTTGGAGAAGCCGATCACCAGCGGCCCGCCCGGCCGCAAAACCCGGGCGACGTCGCGCAAGACCTCAACCGGCTGCTGCAGGTACTGGATAGAGACGCAGATCATCGCCGCATCGATGCTGGCGTCCGACAGCGGCAGGATCGGATCGCGGTTGAGGTTCTGCACGAACCAGCGGCTGAAGCGCGGGTTGGCGGCGAGCTCCTCGGCGTTCATGCCGTGGCCGATTATCTCGGAATATGCGATTTCGGGCGGCAAATGACTGACCCAGCTCGACATCAGGTCGAGCAATACGCCGCCGGCCGGCAGAGTGATGCGGTAGAACCCGGTCAATGCGGCGATGGCGCCGTCGTCGATATGGCAGACGAGCCGCGCCGGCTCATAAAAGATTTCGTCTTCCTCGGCGTCTAACTTGGCGAAGGCGCCCGGCGACAGCCCGAGCATATCCTCACTCATCGCGGCCTGGCCGCTGCGAAGTTACGCCGCCGCGGCGTGCTTGCCGCGGCCGAACAGGCGGTCCATCGCCTCGGCATCGGCCTTGTCGAATTGCGTTGTCTTGGCCCGCACCTCGTCGACCCTTGCCAACGCCCGCACCACCGCCGGCCGGGCGGCGATGGTTCCGACCCAGGCCATCAGCTTCGGGTAATCGGCTTCCGCCGGCTTGCCGAGCAACGAGCCGACATTGCGCGCCCAAGGAAAGGTCGCGATATCGGCAATCGAGTAGCTGGCACCGCCGAGAAACGCCGCCACGCCGAGCCTGGTGTCGAGCGCTTCAAGAGCACGGCGCGCCTGGGTGCGATAGCGGTCGAGCGCGTATTCATTGCCCTTCGGGGCAAAGCGCATGAAATGGACGAACTGCCCGAACATCGGGCCGACCAGGGTCATCTGCACCATCATCCATTGCAGCGCGTCAAAGCGCCCGATCGGATCCTTGGGCAGAAACTGGCCGGTTTTCTCCGCCAGATATTGCAAGATCGCGCCGGATTCAAAGAGGGTGTAGGGCTTGCCGCCCGGACCATCGTGATCGGTGATGACCGGCACCTTGGCGAGCGGGTTGAGCCGCAGGAATTCGGGATCGAACTGCGCCTCGCCGAACACGTCTACCGGGTGCACGGTATAAGGCAGCCCCATCTCTTCGAGAGCGATGTAGATCTTGACGACGTTTGGGCTGCCCATCGCGTAAAGGTCGATCATTGGGGGCTCCTTGAGTTCGCGTTGCGCTGGACCGGGTTCGGGTCAGCTGTCGCCCATTTTTAGGGCGGCGATAAAGGCGGATTGCGGGATCTCGACCTTGCCGAACTGGCGCATCCGCTTTTTGCCTTCTTTCTGCTTTTCGAGCAGCTTGCGTTTGCGGGTCACGTCGCCGCCGTAGCATTTGGCGAGCACGTCCTTGCGCAGGGCCTTGACCGTCTCGCGGGCGATGATGCGGCCGCCGAGCGCCGCCTGGATCGCAACTTGAAAGAGTTGGCGCGGGATCAGATCCTTCAGCCGCTCGCACAACGCGCGGCCGCGGCGCTCGGCCTCGTGGCGGTGGACGATCACCGACAGCGCGTCGACCGGCTCGCCGTTGACCAGGATGTTCATCAGCACCAAATCGCCCTCGCGGTAGTCGTCGATCTGGTAGTCGAAGCTGGCATAGCCGCGGCTGACCGATTTCAGCCGGTCGTAAAAGTCGAACACGACCTCGTTCAATGGCAGGCGATAGACCAGCATCGCGCGGCTGCCGGCATAGGTCAGGTCGACCTGCTCACCGCGGCGCTCCTCGCACAAGGCCAGGATGGGACCGAGATAGGCGTCGGGGACCAGGATAGTCGCCTTGATCCACGGCTCCTCGATGTGATCGATCCTGACCGGGTCGGGCATGTCGGCCGGGTTGTGCAGGGTGCGCACCGCACCATTGGTCAGATGCACCCGGTAGACGACCGAGGGGGCGGTCGCGAGCAGGTCGAGGTCGAACTCGCGAGCCAGCCGCTCCTGGATGATTTCGAGATGTAGGAGGCCGAGAAAGCCGCAGCGAAAGCCGAAGCCCAACGCTACCGAGGTTTCGGGCTCGTACTCGAAGCTGGCGTCGTTCAGGCCCAGCTTGGCGAGGCTGTCGCGCAGCCGCTCGTAATCGGCGGCGTCGGTCGGGAACAGGCCGCAGAACACGACCGGCTGCACCGGCTTGAAGCCGGGCAAGGGCGCGGCGGCGGGGCGGCGGTCCTCGGTGATCGTGTCGCCGACGCGGCAATCGGCGACCGTCTTGATGCCGGCGGTGATGAAGCCGATCTCGCCGGGTCCCAGCGAATCGACCGCAACGCCCTTTGGGGTGAAGACGCCGACCCGCTCGACCGCATGCACGGCATTGGCCGCCATCAGCCGGATTTTTTGCCCGGCCTGCAGCGCGCCGTCCTTGACCCGGACGAGAATGACGACGCCGAGATAGGGGTCGTACCAGCTGTCGACCAGCAATGCCTTCAGCGGGGCCGCGGCGTCGCCCGTGGGCGGCGGCAGCCGGGTCACCAAGGCTTCGAGCACGCCCTCGATATTGAGCCCGGTCTTGGCCGAGATCAGTACCGCATCGGCGGCGTCGAGGCCGATCACATCCTCGATTTGCTCCCTGACCCGCTCGGGCTCGGCCGCCGGCAGGTCGATCTTGTTGAGCACCGGGACAATCTCGTGCCCGGCCTCGATCGCCTGATAGACATTGGCGAGGGTCTGCGCCTCGACTCCCTGGCTGGCGTCGACGACCAACAGCGAGCCCTCGCAGGCGGCCAAGGAGCGGCTGACCTCATAGGCGAAATCGACATGGCCCGGCGTGTCCATCAGATTGAGGACATAGCTCTCGCCGTCCTTGGCCGGTATTGCAGGCGCACGGTCTGCGCCTTGATGGTGATGCCGCGCTCGCGCTCGAGCTCCATGTTGTCGAGCACCTGCTCGCGCATCTCGCGCGCCTCGAGCCCGCCGCAGGCCTGGATCAGCCGGTCGGCCAGGGTCGATTTGCCGTGGTCGATATGCGCGATGATCGCGAAATTGCGGATGTGCGCGAGCGGGGTCATGCGAGGCCGAACATAGGGGCGCGGCGCCGCCGGATCAACGCGGGGCGCGCGCGACCGACGGCAGTCACAACTCCGCGAGCAGAATGCCGAGCGGCCTGCGCCGCGGCGATCGAGGCGGTTGTCGTAGCTGGCCAAATCAATCGCCTCGCCCTGCGCCCGCGCAGAAAATCGATCGTCGCAAGATGCAGAGCGTCAAGGGTGCGAATCGGAACGGGAAATGGCCCCAGACGCCCGCGCCAACACCGGCTCGCTCAGCTCCGTCAGAATTGACCCGATCGAGCCGAGCCGCTGCCCGATTGCCATGTGAAGCAAGCCAGATCCGTAAGCGTTGAGCCGCGCCCAGACCTCGTATCCCAGCAATCGGCTAGAATGTCAGCTCTTCGTCCCAGAGTGTCTCGGGCGGAGATCGCCGCTCGGCGAAAGACCGAGGCGAGCAGGACCGAACTGTCGAGGTAGATCACCAGCGATCTTCTCGATCGCGATCCAAATCCTCCATCAGCTTTTCGAACGTAAGCCCAGGTACCGGCTTGCCCGGCGGCAGCGGCGCGAACGGCCGCTTCGCGGGTCGTTAGCCAGCCTTCCCGCACGCCTCTGCTCCTCAAATGGGGTTAGGCCCGGCCGGGCCTTGCGGCGGGACGATTTGGGCGACGGTGCGGCCGCGGTCGGTGATGACGACGGTCTCGCCCGACGCCGCGAGCCTGACATATTCACTCAGCTTGTTTTTTAGTGTTTTGAGGCCGACCTTTTGCATGGAAATGAAGTAGCCTCTAGAAGCCACTTTGTCAATCGACCGGCGCAGCGGTCCTGCCCCAGGCGACACGCGCGTGCCGCTGGGCACAATCAGCAGTTGTTCAGGTCAGAGCCGCTTGCTGCACCTGCAGCGAATCAGCAGCAAGAAATCAACTATCGGTTGTTATCGGCGTTCAAGCGGGTAGTTCCGTCGCTGCCTTTCGATCGGGCCGTGTGCTCGCCGCATAATATGGACTGCCAATTCGTCAATTCTATGGCTGGCCGGGACCCCGGGATGCGTTGAAGGGTCGGCCAGGTCTTCGGGATTTTAGCCGCGCCCGTCGCAACGTCCTCAGACGGATTTCTGAAGCTGCGCTGCCGACCGATCCGGCGGGCACGCCGGGCCGCCGTCCGCAACCACACGCGAGAGAAGCGGCCATTTGGTGCTATATTGCGCGGTGGTGCTTAGCGCGATGCGGTGATCGGATGGCTGCGACGATCGACGACCGGGTGGCCGGGCTCGAAAGAGCCAATGCCGAACTGCGGCGGCAGCTCGACGCCTGCGGCGCCGAACTCAAAGAAGCGCGCGACCAGCAGACCGCGACCGCCGAGGTATTGCAGGTCATCAATTCCTCGCCCGGCGACCTCGCGCCGGTGTTCGACGCGATGGTCGAAAAGGCGATGCGGTCTTTGCGACGCCGCCTACGGCGTCTTGTGTAACTCGTGATGGCGAGTAGTTCCGCGCTGCCGCAACGCTCGCGGTGACCCGCGCTTCGAGGATTGGTGGCAGCGAGCAAGTCCGTTCGTGCCGGACCAGGGGCCTCTTGATAGCCGAGCGCTCCGGCAGGACAGGTCGTCCACGTAACACGATCTGACGGCACGAAGAGGTTTACCGCCAGCGTCGTCAGTCGTTCAAGCAGTTGGTCGACCTCGGCGGCATTCGCACCGGGGTGCTTTACGTCCCGCTGACAAGGATGGCACGGTGCTCGGCACAATACATATTTTCCGGCAGCGAAGTCCGGCCATTTACCGAGAAGCAGATCGCGCTATTCAGAACTTCGCGGCGCAGGCGGTCATCGCGATGGAGAATGCGCGGCTCTTGACCGAGACGCGCGAGGCACTGGAGCAGCAGACCGCGACCGCCGAGGTATTGCAGGTCATCAATTCCTCGCCCGGCGATCTCGCGCCGGTATTTGACGCGATACTGGAAAAGGCGCACAGGCTCTGCGGCGCCGCGCAAGGCGTGCTTAGGGCTTATGACGGCGAGCGATTTCCGCGCGGTTGCCGTTCGGGGCTTGCCGGACGCCTTCGCCGAATGCTGACGTCAAGGCGTTCCATGCGCCGCCGGGCAATCCGCCGAACGTGCTTCTTCGAGGCGAGCAGATCGTCCATATCGCCGATCTGGCTGTGAGACGGACTACGTGAATGACCCGAAGCGTCGCGTCGGACTAGAAGGCATCGGAACCGCTCTGTTCGTCCCGCTGCGCAAGAGACGGTCCTTGGAATGGTTACCTCCGCTACCGTCAGCGAGGTCCGGCCGTTCCCGGACAAGGAGATCGCGCTGTTGCAGAATTTCGCGGCGCAGGCGGTCATCGCGATGGAGAACGCGCGGCTGCTGACCGAGACGCGCGAGGCATTGGCGCAGCAGACGGCGACCGCCGAGGTCTTGCAGGTCATCAACTCCTCTCCTGGCGACCTCGCCCCGGTGTTCGACGCGATGATCGAAAAAGCGATCCGGCTTTGCGGTGCCGTCCAGGGCGCCCTCTGGACCATCGACGGCGAGCGCGGGCATCTCGCGGCGGCGCAGGGTTTCCCGGCCGAATTCGTCGAGTTGCTGCGCGAGCGCGGCGAGACGGGTGCACATCCCGCGTTGCAACGGGTCATGCAGGGAGAGCGCCTGATTCATTTCCCCGATATGACGCTCTACCGCTCCGGCAATCCGCTCGCGACGGCGGCGGTCGCCGCCGGGGTCCGCGCTTTGGTCTGGGTCGCGCTGGTTCGGGAAGGCGCTGCCGTTGGCGCCTTTGCCATCGGACGGCGCGAGGCACGGCCGTTTTCCGACAAAGAGATCGCCCTCTTGCAGAATTTCGCCGCACAGGCAGTAATTGCGATCGAGAATGCGCGGCTCCTCGGCGAATTGCGCCAGCGCACCAGCGACCTCGAAGAATCGCTCGAATACCAGACCGCGACAAGCGATGTGCTCCAGGTCATCAGCCGCTCGACCTTTGATCTGCAGCCGGTGCTCGACACCCTCTGTGAGACTGCTGCCCGCCTGTGCAGTGCTGACAATTGTTTGATCGCCACCCGCGACGGCGACATTTACCGGGCCACTTCGACCTTCGCGATGCGGCCTGAATGGGACAGGCGGGTGCGGGACGTGGAGTTCAGGGCAGACCGGAGCACGATCACCGGGCGTGCCGCTCTCGAACGGCGCGTCGTGCATGTCCCGGACATTACGGCAGACCCAGAATATGGGCTGAGCGGATCGGCGGCAATCGGCGGCATTCGTACCAATCTGGGGGTCCCCTTGCTGCGGGGAGGAGAGCCGATCGGCGTCATCGCGCTCGCACGCACGCGAGTCGAGCCCTTCAGCGAACGCCAGGTCGAATTGGTGCGCACCTTTGCCGACCAGGCGGTTATCGCGATCGAGAACACGCGGTTGCTGACCGAGTTGCGCGAGTCATTGGAACAGCAGCAGGCGATCGCCGAGGTGTTGCAGGTCATCAACGCCTCGCCGGGCGACCTGTCGCCGGTGTTCGACGCAATGCTGCACCGCGCGAGGCGGCTGTGTGAGGCCGCTTTCGGGGTGCTGTGGGCATATGAGGGCGACCGCTATCGCGCGGCGGCAGTGCACGGTGCGCCGATGGCGTTTGTGGAGTTCCTGCGCCAACCATTACCGGCTCATCACGATCCAGGGTCTGGGCTCGAGCGCGCTCTGAGGGGCGAGGACCTTGTCATCAACGATGACATGGCAGCCGAAGAGATTTACCGGCAGGGCGACCCGCTCCGCCGGGCGATCGCCGATTTGGGCGGCGCTCGCAGTCATATCCTTGTGGCCTTGCGCAAGGACGATACCCTACTAGGCGCTATCAGCATTTATCGCCAGCAAGTGCGGCCGTTCACCGACAAGCAGATCGCGCTGTTGCAGAATTTTGCGGCGCAGGCGGTCATCGCGATCGAGAACGCGCGACTGTTGACCGAGACCCGCGAGGCCTTGGAGCAGCAGACCGCGACCGCCGAGGTGTTGCAGGTCATCAATTCCTCGCCCGGCGACCTCGCCCCGGTATTCGATGCAATGCTGGTTAAGGCGATGCGCCTGTGCGGTGTCGACCATGCCGCCCTTGAGCTGTATGACGGCGAGCGTATGCACGCGGTCGCGGTCCACGGGGCATCGGAGAGGTTCGCGGAAACGCTTCGGGGAGGCTATCCGGCCACGGAGTCGCCGGCTTCTCGATCCTTGCTTGAGGGCGGCCGCTTCGTGGAAATCACCGACGCGGCGCAGATCGATCACATTGCGTTCCGGACAGCCGCGGAGGTTGATGGAATCCGTACCGTGCTGTTCGTGCCATTGCGGCGGGATGACGCGCTGCTTGGGATGTTTGCAGCTGCCCGTCGCGAGGCGCGGCCGTTCACCGACAAACAAATCGCGCTTCTAGAGAATTTCGCGGCGCAGGCGGTGATCGCGATCGAGAATGCACGGCTGTTGACCGAGACGCGTGAGGCGTTGGAGCAGCAGACCGCCACCGCCGAGGTACTGCAGGTCATCAACAGCTCGCCCGGCGATCTCGCCCCGGTTTTCGATGCGATCCTCGAAAAGGCGATGCGCCTGTGCGGGGTCGAGTATGGCGATTTGGAGCTGTACGACGGCACGAATTTCCGGGCCGTCGCGACATACGGCCTGTCTGATGCCTTCGCCGAGCAGGTGCGGCGCGGCTATCCGGGCGCCGACAACCCGGCGACCCGGCCGCTGATCGCCGGCGAGCGCCTCACGCACATCGCCGATCTCTCGGCGGCCGATTTCTCCAAGGTGTTCAAAGAGGACCCGGTCGCGGACGAGGCCCACCAGACGTTGCTGTGCGTGCCCTTGCGGCGCGATGGGCGGTTGCTCGGGATGATCGCCTCAGCGCGCAAGGAGGTACGACCGTTTTCGGAGAAGGAGATCGCGCTTCTAGAGAACTTCGCGGCGCAGGCGGTCATCGCGATGGAGAATGCGCGGCTCTTGACCGAGACGCGCGAGACGCTGGAACAGCAGACCGCGACCGCCGAGGTGTTGCAGGTCATCAACGCCTCGCCCGGAGACCTCGCGCCGGTGTTCGACGCGATGCTCGAAAAGGCGATGCGGCTGTGCGAGGCCGATTTGGGCTTCTTCCTGCGCTATCAGGAGGGGAGTTACAATTTCGCGGCTGGGCGCGGGCTCAGGCCTCAATTCGCCGAATATCTACGGCGGATGGATCAGCCGGGACCGGGCGAGGCCAATATTCAGGTCGTGCACGGCGCCCCTTACGTCCATCTCATCGATATCAAGGATGGTGAGCCCTACCGCCGTGGCGTGCCCTTCCGGCGAGCCACCGTCGAGCTCGCCGGGGCACGCACGGGGCTTGCCGTTCCAATGCGCAAGGACAATGAGCTGCTCGGCACATTCAACCTCGGGCGTCACGACGTGCGGCCGTTTACCGAGAAGCAAATCGCCTTGGTGCAGAACTTCGCGGCGCAGGCGGTGATCGCGATGGAGAATGCGCGGCTGCTGACCGAAACGCGCGAGGCGCTAGAGCAGCAGACCGCGACGGCCGAGGTGCTGCAGGTCATCAACTCCTCGCCCGGCGATCTCGCCCCGGTGTTCGATGCGATTCTCGACAAGGCGCACAGTCTCTGCGACGTCGCGCACGGCAGCCTGCAGCTCTATGACGGCGTAAGCCTTCGCGCTGTCGCTACTCACGGCGTGTCCGACGCGTTCGCCGACATTCTACGGCACGGCTACCGCGCTGCTGATTTACCGGCAAGCCGTGGGCTGATTGAGGGCAGGCGCTTTGTCCAGATTGCCGATTGTGTGGAAATCGACCATCCGGTCTTTCGAAGCGCGGCCGAACTCGCAGGTATCCGCACAGTGCTGTTTGTGCCGCTTCGCAGAGACGATGCGTTGCTGGGCCTGATCTCCTCGGCCCGCCGCGAGGTGCGGCTGTTTTCCGACAAAGAGATCGCGCTGTTGCAGAATTTCGCGGCGCAGGCGGTCATCGCGATGGAGAACGCGCGGCTCATCACCGAGACGCGCGAGGCATTGGAGCAGCAAACCGCGACCGCCGAGGTATTGCAGGTCATCAACTCCTCGCCCGGCGATCTCGCCCCGGTATTCGACGCGATATTGGAGAAGGCGCACGGTCTGTGCGGGCCGTCCGGACCTTGTTTCTCGTCGATGGCGAACATTTCCGGCCGGTCGCCATGCGCGGGTGTCCGGGGCCGTTCGCCGACGGTTGCGCGATGGCCGCTTCGAGGTCCGACGCCCGCGCGCCGCGGCCGTTGCTCGCCGGCGAGCGTTTCGTCCACATCCCCGATATAGCCGCCGAAATCGATCATCCGATGAGCCGGGCTGCTGTCGAATTCGGCGGCACCCGCACTCTTCTGTCTGTGCCGCTGCGCAGCGACGATGCGCTCTTCGGGCTGATCAGTTGCGACTCGGCGCGAGGTGCGGCCGTTCACCGACAAGCAGATCGCGCTATTGCAGAACTTCGCGGCGCAGGCGGTGATCGCGATGGAGAATGCGCGGCTGCTGACTGAGACGCGCGAGGCCTTGGAGCAGCAGACCGCGACCGCCGAGGTCTTGCGGGTCATCAATTCGTCGCCCGGCGACCTCGCCCCGGTGTTTGATGCGATATTGGAGAAGGCGCACACCCTTTGCGGGGTCGCATCCGGCAGTTTGCAGATCTATGACGGCGAGCAATTCCACGCCGTTGCGGTACACGGCTTGCCGGAGACCTTTGCGGACCTGTTGCGGCGGGGTCACCTCGGCCCCACCGCAAGAGGCGGCGCCCAGAGACTGCTCAATGCGGGCTTCATACAATTCGCCGATTTGACGGAAATCGACGATCCCTTGGCGCGAGCTACGGTCGAGCTTGGCGGCATCCGGACAACACTGCATGTGGCGCTTCGCAAGGACGCTGCACTACTCGGTCAAATCGTTGCCGGTCGCCGAGAGGTTCAACCCTTCACCGATAAGCAGATTGCGCTGCTGCAGAACTTTGCGGCGCAGGCGGTTATCGCGATGGAAAACGCGCGGCTGTTGACCGAGACGCGCGAGGCCTTGGAACAACAGACCGCGACGGCGGAGGTCTTGCAGGTCATCAATTCCTCGCCCGGTGATCTCGGCCCGGTGTTCGATGCGATGCTCGAAAAGGCGATGCGGCTGTGCGACTTCGCCTTCGCTGCGCTGTGGACTTATGACGGGACCGCCTTCCATCCGGTCGCGCTGCACGGGATGCCGGCGGCGTTCGAGGCCTACCTGCGCGAACACACGCCTCCAGCGTTCAAGCTTTTGCACAACAGCGCGGGTCCAATCCATTTTCCCGACGTAATGGCCACGGAGATGCCGCGACGCGATCCGGAGTTCGCTCGCGTCGCGCAGCAACTGGGCTCCGTTCGGACGCTTTTGTTGGTGCCCTTACGCAAGGATGCCGAGCTGCTCGGCGCGTTTGTCGCGTATCGCCAGGAGGTGAGACCATTCAGCGATAAGCAGATTTCACTGTTGCAGAATTTCACGGCGCAGGCGGTGATCGCGATGGAAAATGCGCGATTGCTCGGCGAATTGCGGGAGCGCACAGGCGATCTGCAGGAGTCGCTCGAATACCAGACCGCGACCAGCGACGTGTTGAAGGTGATCAGCCAATCGGGTGCAGAGCTCGGGCCGGTGCTGGACACGCTGGTTGAGACGGCGGCGCGTATTTGCCGGGCCGAATCCGGGTTCATCTTCCGGCTGCGCGACGGCCTCTGTCATATGGTTGCTTCGTTCGGCATTCCGGTCGACTACAAGGAGTTCCAGGCGCGCAATCCGATCACACCAGGTTCGGGCACATTGGCCGGTCGGGTGGCCCTGGAGCGGCGCGCGGTGTACATCGAGGATGCGGCGACCGACCCCGAATACACCCGGCTCGAAGCGGTGCAGCTCGGCCGCCAGCGCACAATGCTCGGGGTGCCGCTGATCCGCGAGGATGCGCTGATCGGTGTCATCACTCTCGCCCGCTCGCGGGTCGAGCCGTTTACCGAAAAGCAGATCGCGTTGGTCACGACCTTTGCCGACCAGGCGGTGATCGCAATCGAGAATGCGCGGCTGCTCAACGACCTGCAGGGGCGCACGCACGATCTGCAGCAGTCGCTCGAATATCAGATAGCGACGAGTGATGTGCTGAAAGTCGTCAGCAGGTCGGGTGGAGAGCTGGAAGCTGTACTCGACACCCTAGTCAGGACGGCGGCGCGGCTGTGCGACGCGGAGATGGCGTTCATCCATCGCCGGGAGGGCGGGATATATCGGCCTGCGGCGGTGCTCGGGTTTCCACCGGAGTTTACGGCATACCTCGACGCTCATCCGCTTATCGCAGGGCGGGGGTCAGTCGCTGGCAGAGTGGCTTTGGAGGGTCGTGCGATCCACATCCCCGACGTCGCGGCCGATCCAGAATACGAGCTCAGCCAGTCGATTGTGATGGCGAAGCAGCGGACGGCGCTCGGCGTACCTCTGCTGCGCGAAGACGTGCCAATCGGGCTCATCGTCCTTGCGCGCCAACGGGTGCAGCCGTTCACCGAAAAGGAGATCGCGCTGGTCTCAACCTTTGCCGACCAGGCGGTGATCGCGATCGAGAATGCGCGGCTGCTCGGCGAATTGCGCGAGCGCACCGCCGAGCTCGGGCGCTCGGTCGAAGAGCTGAAGATGCTGAGCGAGGTCGGGCGGGCGGTCAGCTCGACGCTCGATCTGCGTGCAGTCCTGTCGACGATCCTCACCGCCTCGCTCGGGGTGACCTGGGCGAATGCCGGAGCCGTCTTTCGCTATAACCGGGCGGAGCGCGCCTTCCGGCTGGTCGAGGCGGTGGGGTGGGACGAGGCGTTGTCGGATGCAGTCGGCGACATGAATATTACCGAGGCCGAGACGGCGATGAGCGAGGCGGCGTCGCGGCGCACTCCAATCCAGCTCACCGATCTCACCGAGCTGCCGAGTACGCGGCTGCGCGACGCGAGCCTCGCCGCCGGCTTGCGCAGCGTGCTGATTGTGCCGCTCGTTGGCCCCGAGCGGATCTTCGGCGCGCTGGTGTTGCAGCGCCGCGAGGCCGGCGAATTCCCCGCCGAGACGGTGCGGCTGATGCAGACCCTCGCCAGCCAATCGGTATTGGCGATCCAGAACGCCCGGCTGTTCCGCGAGATCGCCGACAAGAGCGAGCAATTGGCGCTGGCGAGCCAGCACAAATCGCAGTTCCTCGCCAATATGAGCCACGAACTGCGCACGCCGCTGAATGCGATCCTCGGCTATGCCGAATTGCTGGTCGACGGCATTTACGGCGTATTGCCGGAGAAGGCGCAAGGCGTTCTCGAACGCGTGCAAAACAACGGCAAGCATCTGCTGGCATTGATCAACGACGTGCTCGACCTGGCCAAGATCGAGGCCGGGCAGCTAACGTTGACACTGGAGGATTATGCGCTCGCCGAAGTCGTGCGCTCGGTCGTCACCGCGACCGAGCCGCTGGCCACGGCAAAGGGGCTGAAGTTTACGGCGATCGTCCAGGACGGGATGCCGATGGCGCATGGCGATGCCCGGCGGGTTTCGCAGGTGCTGCTCAATCTGGCCGGCAACGCGATCAAATTCACCGATGCGGGCGAAGTCGAGATCAACGCCTCGGCCGTCAACGGCCAGTTCGTGCTGACCGTGCGCGATACCGGGCCGGGCATCGCCGACGCCGATCAGGAGCGGATCTTCGGCGAGTTCCAGCAGATCGACAATTCGGACACGCGCAAAAAGGGTGGGACGGGCCTGGGCCTCGCGATCTCCAGGCGGATGGTCGAGTTGCAAGGCGGCTTGATCTCGGTCGATTCGGCGCTGGGCGCGGGGTCGACCTTCCGCGTCGTAATGCCGGTCCATGTCGAGCCGGCGCTGGAGGAGGCGGCATGACCAAGCGCA
>CAWAVV010000028.1:0-78793 GCA_963785565.1 uncultured Alphaproteobacteria bacterium
TGCCGTAGTTTCCTACGCGCCGCGGCTCGCTATCGCCGCCGCCTAGCGCACCTGGGCGCGGCCGCTGACTTCGGCGCCGGCGTCGGGCGACATCCGCAGAAAGAACGGCACCGACAGCAGCGAGATCATCGCAATGCCGATGAAGACCGGGTAAAAATCGCTCGCGGCCAAGGCCGTGTCGCCGCGCAGGGTTAGAATGGTGTGCAACATCAGCGCCGCGGTGGCGACGCCCGCGGTCTGCGAAAGTTGCTGCGCCATGCTGGTCAGGCTGGTGGCGCGGCTCAGCATCGCGGGCGGCACGTCGGCATAGCTCAGGGTGTTGATGCTGGTCATCTGCAACGAGCGGAAGAACCCGCCGGCGAGCAGTGCCAGAAAAATCACCAGATGCGGCGTGGAGGGCCGAAACAAGCTGTAGCCGAACAGGAATGCGGCGCTGATCACCGCGTCGCCGACGAGTACGACGCGAAACCCCAGAGTGCGCAGTACGCGAACAGCCGACGTCTTCATCAGCATCGCCCCGGCGGCGCTGGCAAAGGTCAACATCCCGGAGTTCAGGGCGCTGAGGCCAAACCCGACTTGCAGCATCAATGGCAACAGGAACGGCAAGGCGCCGAGCCCCATGCGAAACAGAAAGCCGCCGATCGAGGCCATCGCGTAGGTCGGGATCTTCAACAGGGCGAGATCGATGATCGGATGCGAGACGCGGTAGGCGTGGCGGACATAGAAGGCGAGGCACACCGCGCCGACGGCCAATAATGCGATCACCAGGATATTCGGCAATGCGCCGCGCCCGACATTCTCGAAACCGAAGGCGAGGCTCGCCAGGCCGATCCCGGTCAGCGCGAACCCGGCGAGGTCGAACGGCCGGCGTCCGGTTTCCTTGAGGTCGCCGATCAGCAGATTGACCAGGATGATGCCCAGAATCCCGATCGGAATATTGATGAAGAAGATCCAGCGCCACGACGCAAAAGTGACGATAAAACCTCCGACCGGCGGCCCCAGGACCGGCCCGATCAAGGCCGGCACGCTGACATAGGACATCGCCCGCACCAGGTCGGATTTAGCCACGGTCCGCAACAGCACGAGACGCCCGACCGGCACCATCAGCGCTCCACCCATGCCTTGAAGGATGCGGGCCGCGACGAGGGTCGGCAGCGAATTCGAAATGCCGCAGGCGATCGAGCCCAGGGTGAAGACAACGATCGCCAAGCTGAACACGCGGCGCGCGCCGAAGCGGTCCGCGGTCCAGCCGCTGATCGGGATGAAGACGGCGAGGCTCAACAGATAACAGGTGATCGCGACGTTGAGGCGCAGCGGGCTTTCGCCGAGCGACCGCGCGATCGTCGGCAATGCCGTGGCGATCACCGTCGAATCGAGGTTCTGCATGAACATCGCGCAGGCGACGACCAGCGGCACCAGGACCCGGCTCGACAAGGTCACGCGCATGCACGTTTCCCCGCCGCTCGGCGGCAGCGGATGCAAATCACAGTCGATGCCGTCTCCACCCGCTCCGCGGCGGCTTGCCGGCAGGTCAGAGACGGGTAAATGCTGTTGGCGGCATTCCGCTCGCCCGCCGCCAACACCATCCAGCAGAAGCAAGGATTATGGTTCGTGCATATCATAGACATTGTATACCGCGTGCCGGGATCGCGCAGAAGCGCGTTGGCGTCGAGGGTCCGTTGCGCACACGGGTAAAAGAGGGCCGACTGGCTGCCCTGGCCGTGCTGTTGCTGATGACGGCGTGTGATCCCGTGCAGATTATCGAGGGTTCGGACACTCATGTCTCGGTCCGCTACGACGGCGTCATGAACGGGCTCGACCAGGCGACCGAGCTCGCCAAAACCACCTGCGCCGCGCACGGCAAGACCGCCAAATTGCGCAAGACTTATTACGAGGGTCTCGGCGCCGGCGAGCGCTTTGCTTTTTTCGATTGCATCTGAATTTCCGCCTCCGGATCACCTTGCTCCATGCCGACAAGGGACTGGAGCGATCGCGGCAACTTGACCAATCAGAGTCGCCAATCTCCGTTGTTGGCTTAGGTAATTTCCGGGAACACCGACGGCCCCGCCGTCGATCGATGGCGTCGCCAGCCAGACTATTTTAAGATCGCGGGCAAACCCGAGCCCGCGGCTGCCGCGCCGGACGGGCAGGGCCGGAATTATTGGGGTATGACGCCATGCTCGCGTGGTTCGGCGAATTGAACGCCAAGGAACGCCGCACCATGGGCGCATGCTTCGGCGGCTGGGCGCTCGATGCGTTCGACGTGCAGATGTACAGTTTTGTGATCCCGACAGTGATCGCATTGTGGGGGTTGTCGCGTGGCGAGGCCGGGCTGATCGGCACCGTTACCCTGCTGATCTCCTCGTTGGGCGGATGGTTTTCGGGGACGTTGGCCGACCGCTTCGGGCGAGTGCGGATGCTGCAGATTACGATCCTGTGGTATTCGGTATTCACTTTCCTTTGCGCGTTCGCCCAGAATTTCGAGCAGCTCTTCATCTTGCGCGCGATGCACGGGTTCGGCTTTGGCGGCGAATGGGCGGCCGGTGCAGTGCTGATGGGCGAGGTGATCCGCGACAAATACCGCGGCCGCGGCGTCGGCATCGTCCAGACCGGCTGGGCGGTCGGCTCGGGAGCCTCGGTGTTCGTCTATACCGGGCTCTATGCCTTTTTGCCCGAGGCCATCGCCTGGCGCGTCTTGTTCGCGGTCGGCTTGTTGCCGGCGGTTTTCGTGTTCTGGATTCGCCGGCATATCGACAACTCCGAGATTTACCGGGAGCGGCGCCGCGGACCTTCGCAGCCCGGTATTGCACATCTGTTCTCTGCGTTTCGTGGGCCGCATCTGTGGATTACGGTCAAGGTCTCGCTGATGGTGACCGGTGCGCAGGGCGGCGGCTATGCCTTGGGGATCTGGATGCCGACTTATCTGCGCACGGTGCGTCATCTGTCCTCGACCAGCACCGGCGGGTTTCTGATGGTCCAGGTCGTCGCCGCGCTGTGCGGTTTTCTGCTCGGGACTTATCTGAGCGACGCCATCGGCCGCAAATGGACTTTCCTGGTGTCGGCGATCGGATCCTTGATCATGGTCCTGATCTACATGCTGGCGCCGGTCAGCAACGAAGTTCTGCTCTTCCTCGGCATTCCGCTCAACGTCATCCTGCTGGCGAAGTTTCCGCCGATGGGACCGTTCATGACCGAGCTGTTTCCAACAGCGGTCCGCGGCACCGCGCAGGGCTTCTGCTACAACGCGGGGCGGGCGATCGGCTCGTTTTTCCCGACAACAATAGGATTTCTGAGCCAGGTCCTGCCGCTCGGCGTTTCAATCGCGGTGTTCAGCGCCTTCGCCTCGGGAATCATGATCGTGATGCTGATGATGCTGCCCGAAACCCGCGGCCGCAGCCTGGCCAGCCTGGAACCGGAGCCAGCTCAACAACTGGGCGCCGCGCAATAATTTTTGCCGCGGCCCTATGACAAATAGATCGGCTAGGTTGGGCCATGCAGTTCGGCGTGCAGTTCTTCCCCGACGTCAAACCCGAGCAGAAATCGGCCGCCGATTATTTTCGTGATGCGCTGGCGCTCGCCGCCGAAGCGGACCGGCTCGGCTTTGCCCATATCCGGATCGTCGAGCACTACTTTCACTATTACGGCGGCTACAGCCCCAACCCGATGTTATTCCTGGCCGCCGCCGCCGAGGTCACCAGCCGCGCGCGATTGGTGACCGGCGCTGTGTTGCCCGTGTTCAACCATCCGCTGAAGCTAGCCGGCGAAATCGGGATGCTTGACGCAATCAGCGGCGGCCGGCTCGATGTCGGGTTCGCGCGGGCCTTCTTGCCGCACGAGTTCCGCCGCTTCGGCCGTTCGCCCGATGAGTCGGTCGCCCGCTTTCGCGAGGGGATAGAGCAGGTCGAATTGTTGCTAACCCAGGAGAACGTCACCCACCGCGGCCGCTTTCATACGATCCTCGACACGACTTCTC
Source organism: uncultured Alphaproteobacteria bacterium (assembly GCA_963785565.1). Classification (GTDB taxonomy): domain Bacteria; phylum Pseudomonadota; class Alphaproteobacteria; order ATCC43930; family CGMCC-115725; genus AP-15. The sequence continues at coordinate 3,974 of CAWAVV010000028.1, forward strand.
TCCCGCGGCCGACGCAAAAACCGCGTCCGAAATTCTACATAGCGGCGCAGAACACGGCCAACTCGTTCGTCTTTGCCGGGCGGATGGGCCATTCGGTGATGGCGATCCCATTGACCGGGGCGGCGATGCGCCCGTTGTTGCGCACCTACCGAGATGCCTGGATGGCGGCCGGCCATCCCGGTGAAGGCGAGGTCATGCTGGCTTTTCACATGTTCTGCGACGAGGATCCCGAGCGCGCCCGCCGCCGCGCCTCGCCGTTTCTCGACGCCTATCTGCGGTCCCTGGTCGAGGCTGCCGGGGACTGGCTCGATGGGCGGACCTCGCAGGATTATCCTGGCTACGACACGATGATCGCCAAATTGCGCGAGGCGACTGCGGCCGACCAGATCGCAAACGGTTCCGCCTGGATCGGCTCGCCCGACCAGATCGCCGCCATGATCGAGCGGACGCAACAACAATTCGGCGGCTACGAGCACGCCTCGCTACAAGTCAATTTCAATATGATGCCCCTCGACGCGGCGCTCGCCTCGTTGCGTCTCTTTGCCGCCCAGGTAATGCCGCGCTTTACCGCAGGAAGCACGAAATAGAAGGACCGGCTTGCGATAACCAGAGTGGGCAAAGAGGGTAAGGACTTTAAGGATCATGGGCGGCGCCCGACCGCCGCCCGTTCATGCCAATCGCGGATTACCGGTGCAGCGGGTAGAGGTGGGTTGAGCGGACGAGGCTGGGCAAGAAACTCATGCAGCCGCTACTGCGGAAGGACCAGGCCCATTGGTGCAATTGGGCGGGTTAGGCGGGAGCCCCCGATCCCAGCGGCCAGCCTAAGGAAAGAAAGAGCGAACGAACGAGCGAGACACAGAACAGCCAATAGTAGCCACAAAAACAGCGCCATCCAGCGTTGCAGGCCGAGGATGCGCAGCACCCGGCTGAAGTTGTAGCACAACGCCATCAGGTTCCATTCGCCGCACACCTTGGCGAACCCGCGCACCAGGAAGTGGCGATACCCGGCACGGCATTTGAGCGTGCCGAACGGGTGCTCAGCCAAGGCTTTGCGGCGGCGCATCATCGCCTCGCCATGCTGCTCGAAGCGCGCCCGATGCCGCTCGACGACGTCCTCGTGAACCCAGCGCTCGATCTCGCGCCGCGTGCCGTTGCGCGAGAGGCATCGCCCGCGCAACGGGCAGGCCCGGCAAACCGATCGCCGGCTGGCATAGCGGAGCGCCATCTTGCCGGTGGCTTGCCGCCTCAGACTGCGCATCGGCCGCAGCTCGGCGCCACCCGGACAGCGATACAGGTCAGCCGCGGCGTCGTATTGGAAGTCTCCCAGGCCGAACCGGCCTTGCGCCTTCAGCCGGTGGCTGCGATCGGGTGGCGGCACATAGGCGGTAATCGCCTCCTCTTCGCACGCCTTCAGCGTCTCGCCGTTGTAGTAGCCGCTGTCGGCGACGACGGTCAGCGCGGCGGCGCCGAGGGCTTCTTTGGCTGCCGCCGCCATCGCGTGCAGCTGGCCGGTGTCGTTGCCGTCGTTGACCACAGCACTGGCGACGATCAGCTTGTACTTGTCGTCGACCGCGATTTGCACATTGTAACCGGCCACGATTTGCCCGTGTTTGGAGAGCAGCCGAGCGTCCGGGTCAGTGCGCGAGAGCTGGCCATCGCCACTGTGCTGCAGATCGGCCAGATCGGCTTTGGCCGCCGCCCGGCGCTCACGCAAGCCTATCAGCCGCTGCGTCATCTCTTGTGCCGAAGGCGCCGGCGGCGCTGCGGCGCTCGCCTCCTCGGCCCTGTCGTTGGCGTCGAGTGCTGCGGCGTACTCGGCGATGCTGCGGTCCAAGGCCGCCATCTGCTCGTCCAGTCGCTTCTCGGTCAGGATGCTCGCCTTGCTGGCGTCGCCGTGGAAGAACGCGCCATCGATCGCCACCAACGCGCCGCCCAGCAAGTCCAGGCGGCGCGCCAAGCGCACAAACTCCCGGTTGACCGCCTGCAGCCCGGCGGCGTTGTTCTTGCGGAAATCGGCGATCGTGCGATAGCCGGGCGTCAATCCCCGCAACAGCCACATCACCTCGACATTGCGCCGCGTCTCGCGCGCCAGCCGGCGCGAGGAGCGCACCTGGTTGAGATAGCCGTAAAGATACAGCTTCAACAGATCGCCCGGAGCATAGGGCGGCTGGCCGGCGCCGCCGTCCGAGCCGACATCGCAGAACTCCAGCCCCATCAGGTCGAGCGAATCGACGTAGGCATCGATCGTCCGCACCGGATTGTCGCGATCGACATAGTCCTCCAGACACGGCGGCAACAGGCTCACCTGCTCCCGGCTGTGGCCGATCTTGTAGGTACGGTTTGTCATACCACAAATTGTATACCCGGCAGCCCGCCAGGGCTGGCGTTTCTTGCCCAGCCTCGGACGCTCTACCCGCCCTACAATACTGGGAAAATCTGCTGAGCGAGCCGGTCGAGGCTATCAGGGCGCGATACCACGTCGCGCCCTCGACCTATTATCCCAAAGTGCTGGCGGCGGTGCGCGCCCAGCGAGCGGGGAAGGCGCAGCCCGCTCCGGTCACCGCCTGAGCAGCGGCGCGAGAGGCGATCGCGCGCTTTACCCGCGCCACCCGATCTGACAGGATCATGCGCAGTCCGACCGCGGAGGAAAGCGATGCGCAAATACATCATCGAGCGCGACTTGCCGGGCGATCGGCAGCGCAGAACGGCAGGCCCTGAAAGGAGCCGCGCAAAAATCGAACGCCGTCCTCAAAGAGCTCGGCCCCGATATCCAATGGGTGGAGAGCTACGTCGCCGGCGACAAGACCTTTTGCGTCTATCTCGCCCAGAACGAGGAAATCATCCGCGAGCACTCACGGCGCAGCGGCTTCCCCGCTAACAAGATCACCGAAGTCCGCCGCATGATCGACCCCACCACCGCCACCGAGGCTTAGCCGGCTGCTCCGAAGAATTAATTCTGAGATGCCACCGCGGCCGCGGCCCGGCAGCATCTTAAAGAAGAACGCAACGGGAGGTATCATATGTCTAGCAAAACAACGGTTCGCGCCTTCGCGCCTGCGCTTGCTCTAATTGCGTTCTCTCTGTACCTGCGGCCCGACGCCAACGCGGGCACAATCACGTTCAACGACCTGACAGACGACCTCACGGTCTCCGACACGACCGGCAGGATTACCTCGCCGTCTTGCAGCACCAATTTTGCTTTCGAAGAGTGCTTTGTCGCGCTCTCCGCGCCGTCTAATACGGTAAGTTTCTCGGGAACCCCCACGTCGGTTAATGCACTCGAATCGCCGGGCGGAAGAATCAGCGACGTGTTAACATTCTTCGATTTCATTGTGAGTGGGGGGATGATCCAATTCGTATCTGATGTTGAGGGAGGGGCAGTTCTAGATCCGGTGGGTGATGTCTTCGTTGTCGAGACCGGAACTCTGCAGAATTTGACAAGCGTCACCTGGACGCTGAGCAACGGCAGTTCGGTCGTCGATACCATCGGATTTATTTCGGATGTGGAAGTGCCCGAGCCTCATGGGCTCCCCTTGCTCGGCATCGCTCTCTTAGGTGCGGCTCTACTCCGCCGGAAAGCGAACCGGTTTTGGGGAGCCGGGCATAGCGACCGAGCCAAGCCGTCTGTCCATCCTCACCCATTCTCTCCCCGCCTGCGGGAGAGAATCAGGATGGACACCGCCATGGCGAAATTTAATTGAGGTGATAAAGCCTCGTCACGTTCTCGCTGGTGATCTTGCGCCGCACCGCGGGCGAGATGTTGGCCATATTCCGGTCTAGCGTGGCGCGCGAGCCCGGCCAGATGCAGTCGGGATGCGGATAGTCGGCGCCCCAGATGATGTTGTCCTCGCCGATCAGCGGGATGATCGGTTCGAGAAACTGGTCCTGCTGATAGGTGACGTAGCCTTGGCGGCGGAAATAATCGCTCGGCTTCAGCTTGAAATTAAGGCTCTTCGCCCGATCGGCGTATTCGGTGTCGAGCCGGTCGAACACATAGGGCAGCCAGGTCACGCCGGATTCGCCGAGCACGAAATTGAAATCGGGGTATTTCTCGCAGGCGCCCGAGGCCAGCACCGACACCAGCACTTCCATCGTGTCGAGCTGGAACAAGGCCGAGCGCACCAGCCGCCACTGGGTGAAATATTTCTGCTCCTGCTCGGGCGTGTCGGGGGCGCGCAGGGCCTTGAACCCGGTCGAATGGAACGAGATCGGGAACCGGCATTCGGCCGCGGCCTCCCACAACGGAAACCACAGATCGGTATAGAGCGGCGGGGTCATCCGCTTGAAGGCGAGATCGCCGCCGCGCAACCCCATCTTGGCGCAGCGCCGCACCTCGGCCGCGGCCTCGGCCGGGTCGGTGTTGGGGATTATCGCCAGCGGATAAACCCGGTTCGGGTCGGAGCGCTTGGCGAAATCGGCGACCCAGTCGTTATAGGTCTGGTCGGCCCAGGCGCGCAGCGGCGCGTCGGCGATCAAATCGTTGATCATCAGGCAGCCATAGATGATTTCGGCGTCCTGGCCGTCGCGGTCGAGATCGGCGATCCGCAATTCGGGCGTGGTCGGCCGCGGCTTGGCGCCGGGTTTGGAACTCCACTCGAAGCCGATATCCTTCATCTCGTCGATATGGCCGAACATCCCCTTCTGGTACGGCAGGAATCCCGGGCCGATGCCGTTCCACATCCCCTTGTCCTGGTCGTCGACAAACCAGTGCAGCCCATCGTCCTTTTCCTCGACGCGCGGCGCCAGCTGCTTCCATTTGTTCGGCGCTGCCGACGACCAAAGGTCAGGCGGCAGGTAGGTCAGGTCGATGTGATTATCGCCGGAGATCAGTTTTTCAGGCATGGCGCGCTCCTCTTGCCTTCCGCGCTGATGTCGATTTGCTTCGCGTCATCGTACGTGGACGAGCGCCGGCCGCGCCACTGGAATGCGGCATACGCCCCTCGCGTGACGTGCATACCAGGTCCTATGATGCCTCCTACGAAATCTGCGTGATTGGGGAGAGGACGCATGGCGGTAGAGCTCGGCAGCGGAAAGTTCACGTTCGCGGTCCGCGACCAGTGGGCCAAGGTGCCCGACGAGATCGTCTTGGGCGATGTCGCGGCGGTCGGCGTCGATCGGCAGGACCGGGTCTACGCCTTCAATCGCGGCGAGCATCCGATCGCGGTGTTCGACGCGGAAGGCAATTTCCTGCGCTCATGGGGCGAAGGCGTGTTTACCCGAGCGCATGGGGTTCATATGGGGCCGGACGACACGATCTGGCTGACCGATGACGGCGACCACACGGTGCGCCACTGCACCCTCGACGGCCGAGTGCTGATGACGCTCGGCGTCCCCGGCGAGCCCAAGCCCTATATGAGCGGCGAGCCGTTTCATCGCTGCACTCACACTGCGATCTCGCCAAAGGGCGAGCTCTATATCTCGGACGGCTATGGCAATGCGCGGATTCACAAATACACGCTGGACGGCCGGTTGCTGATGTCTTGGGGCGAGCCTGGGACCGATCCCGGCCAGTTCAACGTCCCACACAATATCTGCGTTGATCCCGATGGGTGGGTTTATGTCGCCGACCGCGAGAACCACCGGGTCCAGGTGTTCGACGGCAACGGCAAGTTCGAGACCCAGTGGAACAATCTGCACCGGCCAAACGGGATGTGCATGGCGGCCGGCCGCGACCCGCTGATCTATATTGGCGAAGGTGGCCCATCCGGCGAGATCAACCGGGATTGGCCCAATATCGGGCCGCGGGTCAGCGTCCATACCTCCAAGGGCCAGGTGCTCGCCCGGCTCGGCAAAATGCATGCCGGGCTGGAGCCGGGCCATTTCACCTCGCCGCACGGCATCGCCGTCGACCGCCACGGCAACATCTTTGTCGGCGAGCTCACCGGCCGCAGCTGGGGACGGTTCTCGAAAGGCCCGCCGCCAAAGCGCATCCGGGTCCTCCACAAGCTCGAAAAAGTCGCGGCCTGACGGCTGGGAGGTTCACGCGGTGGACGCCGCCATCAGGCGCGCGCCGCGGGTCTGGCGGACGACGAGGAACCCGATCACCAGCAGGTTGCCGAGGTTGAACAGGGCGCCGGCGGCGAAGGCCGGGGCGTAGAAGCCAAAGCTGTCATAGAGCGCGCCGGCAAACCAGCTGCCGAACGCCATCCCCAGCATGCTGGTAAACAACAGGACCGGCACGCGCCATGACGCCTCGGACGACGGAAACAGCTCGCGGATCGCCACGACATAAGCCGGAATGATGCCGCTGAAGCCGAGACCGTAGGCGGCTGAAACCGCGAACAGCCCGGCTTCGTTCCTGGTCACCGAGAACGCGGCGATCGCCAGCGCCTGACAGGCCGAGCCGGCCAATACCGTGCCAAGCCCGCCGATCCGGTCGGCGAGCCAGCCCCAGAACACCCGGCTGGCAAAGGCGCAACCGAGCAATACCGACAGCATCGCCGCACCCTGCGCCGGCGAAATGCCGAGATCGCTGCAAAAGGCGACGAGATGGCTCGACGGCATCGCCATCGGCACGCAGCACAGGAACCCCGCCGCGCACAACAGCGCCTGCACGGTATTTGGCCGCAAGCCGAGCGCCCGCGTACCACGAACAAGGAATGCGCGCCGAGCCGAGGGCGCGCCCCGGCTGCGGCGCCGGCCGCAGCATCAACGCCAAGGGCACGATCGCCGCGATGGCCGCGACAAAACCCAGCATTGTCGCCTGCCAGCCGACCCAGATCAGCGCGTGCTGAAAGACCGATGGCCAGATCATGCCAGCGACGTATTGTCCGGACGAGATCAGCGCCAGCGCCGTGCCGCGGCGGCGGTCGAACCAGCGGCTGATATAGATCAGCATCGGCGGGTAGAGCGCGCCGCCGCCGAGAAAGCCGATCAGCACCGCATGCCCGAGGTAGAGCGCCCAGATCTTGCCGGTCGCCGAGACCGCCAGCCCGAGCGCCGTCATCGCCGCGCCGAAGATTACCATCCGGCGCATTCCGACGCGATCGGCGACCCACCCCATCAGCATGCCGCCGCTGCCGGTCCCGACCCAGACGAGGGCGGCGGCGAGCGCCACCACCGAGCGGTCGCTACCGAGTGCGATCGCGATCGGCTTCAGCCCGACGACGACGATCAGCGGCGCACCGTACGAGATCGACAGGATGCAGATGGCGAGCAGCGCCGCGACCCAGGACGCGCGGTTCTCGATGCTGTCCGGAAAGCGGCCGGCACGTGTGGTCGCGCCCCGCTGATGCGCGTCGATCTCGGCCGCGTCGGCCATGCCGCGTTTCTCCCTCCTGCGTGCTCCTTTGCCCAATTTAGCAGCACCCGCGAGATTGCGGATGCAATTCGCCGCTGCCTGCGGGCAAGATCGGTCGGCCAGGATTCGACGACCGAGGACGCCAAGGAAAGCCATGACGCCTGGCGGGAGCGGCGCCGCCCCAAGGTACGCGGCAAGTGATCGAACTGGAACCGAGTCCGTGAGGGGCCTAGAGTTGCGCCTCGCGACAAACAAGGGAGAAACGCGATGACCGCCTTCACTTATGACCACATCCATCTGCGCAGCCCCAACGCCGAGGAGACCGCTCGCTGGTACGAGCGGATGTTCGGCGCCGAAATCATCCGTTCGGTGCAGTCCGACGGCCGGCCGCGCCTCGACCTCAATCTCGGCGGCGTAGCGGTCTTCATCGCGCAAGTTCCTGACGAACAAGCCATCGCCCCGCCGCCGGAGCCGCCCTATCTCGGGCTCGAACATCTCGGGCTGCGGGTCGAGGGGATCGACGCGGTGGTCGCCGAGCTTAAGCAAAAAGGCGCCGAATTCACCGTCGAGCCAAAGACCATCCGGCCCGGCGTGCGCATCGCCTTTCTGCGCGGCCCGCAAAACGTCCACATCGAGCTGCTCGACCGCAACGCCGCCTGACTGCCTCGCTCACCGTACCGGCGCTGGCGAGCAAAGCCTTGTCCCTGAGCCGATGGAGCTCGGCTTCAAGCGGCGCTCCCCCGGTCTTTTCGACCGCCTTCAGCCCGGCGGCGGCCAATTCAAGTGGCTGCGACATCGCAGCGCGGCTACGGTTAGATCGGAATAGCCAATGGACATATAAGAATGACCACCGATAAGTATGTTGCGGCGGCGGACTTCAAGGCCAATTGTCTGCGCCTGATGGACGAGGTAGCGCAGCAGCGCCGGCCTATCATCATCACAAAGCGAGGCAAGCCGGTGGCCAAGCTGGTGCCGGTAGAAACGGAGACCATCGATCTCTTCGGTCGCATGGCCGGAAGCATCAAGATATGTGGCGACATCATCAACCCGATCGAGGACGCGGGGTGGACCGGCGATGCGGAGAACCTCTGACCCGGACCTGCTCTTGCTCGACACCCATGTGTGGCTCTGGCTCGTCGCCGGCAGCGCGGATCTTTCAACACAAGCGCGCGTCACGATCGACGAGGCCGCTGCAGCGGGTACCCTTCGGATCGCCGCGATCTCTCTTTGGGAGGTTGCATTGCTGGCCGCGCGGGGCCGTATCGTCCTCGGCAAGTCCATCGGCCCTTGGCTCGAGGAGGCGCTGGCCGATCCCGGTCCCGCCATCGATCCGCTCAGTCCGCAAATCGCGGTCGAAAGCTACGCTCTACCAGACGTATTTCATCGTGACCCGGCTGACCGCTTGATCGTCGCCACGGGGCGGCTGGCGAATGCCACACTGATGACCCGCGACCAGCGCATTCTCGACTACGCCGCCCGCGGGCACCTGACGGCGATTGCCGCCTGAGGCCTTGCGCTGCTGCTCAGTCGGGGCGAGAGCACGTCAAGGTGCCGCCGTAGTAAAGCCGGTTGTTCATTGCCGCGGCCCTACCTCCCTCTCCGCCCCTGAGGGGTGGAGAGGGCATTCGATTTCTCGTCGGATGACTTCGAGCACGCCGGCGAGATTTTGCATTACGTCATTGTTCCAGAAGCGGATTACGCGATAGCCACGGCGCGTGATCTCCAGGGTGCGGGCTGCGTCTTGTTCCGCTTGCTCGGCGTGTTGGCCGCCATCAAGCTCGATCGCCAGCTTGCGACCGGGGCAGGCGAAATCGACGACATTAGATCCGATCGGGTGCTGCCGCCGAAAGCGGTGCTCGGTCGGAAGCTCGCGCAGAGCCAGCCACATCTGCTTCTCGGCTTCCGTCGCAGCCCGCCGCAACCGCCGAGCAATCTGTGTCCGCCTTTTCAGCGCCAAGTGATGCTCCCTATCTCCCTCTCTGCCCCTCAGGGGCGGAGAGGGCCGGGGTGAGGTGGGGATTGCAGAGCGCCGACAGCTCCCGCCTCACCCTCCCATCACTGCGCGACGGGCCCCTCCCTCTCCCCCTGAAGGGCGGAGAGGGAAGATTCGGTTTGGAGATCGGCGAGCAGCGTCTTGGCGGCTTTGAGGTCGGCGGTGTCGAGGCCTTCGGTGAACCAGCCGAGGATTGGGGCGAGCAGGGCGATTGCCTCTTGCGGCCGGCCCTGCTGCCGGCGCAGGCGGGCGAGGCTCATGGCACCGCGCAATTCCCAGGACTTCGCGCTCTGCCGGCGCGCGACGTCGATGCCCTTCTCGATGGCCGTCTCGGCCTCGCTCACCGTCCCGGCGCCGGCAAGCAAAGCCTCGCCTCTGAGCCGATAAAGCTCGGCCTCAAGCCGCGCTACCCCCATCTTCAGCCCGGCGGCAACCGATACAAGCGCCGCTTCGGGCTTGCCGATCGCCAATAGAGCATCGGCCTGCAACGCCAACAGGACTTGTTGTTCACCCCCAAGACCGTAGCTTTCCAGCCCTTGGGCAATTTGGGCCAAGCCCTTCTCGCCTTCGCCGCAGGCGCTGAGCGCCCATCCGCGCGCGCCAAGGGCATACGCTTGAACGTTCGCGATGCGCTGCTCCTCGCAGATTCGCAAGGCCCGTTCGGCATAATCGGCGACCGCCGGTGGCTCGCGGCGAAAGATGTGAACGAAGGCCGCGTAACACAGCGTTTGGGCGAGGGTCAACGGGTGCCCGAGCGTCCCGGCACTTCTTACCGCTGCCCTGAGCTCCTGGAGGGACCGATCCGGGTAACCAAGCATCCAGGAGATCAGCGCCTGGACGAACTGGCATAACACGCCGGGGTGGGAGCCTGGCCAGTCCGGGAACTGCATGTTCGGATCGAACATCTCGAAGCCCCGCAGAGAGTGCGCAAGCGCGGGCTCGAGCTTCCCCTGGTAGACCAGCGTCACGCTGAGCGTGATGTGCGCCCCGACGAGACGGGCCGCATCGTCAAGCCGTTCGGCAACTCGCAACGCCTCCTCGGCAAAATGCTGCGCCTTCTCCAGCTCGAGTAGGTTGATGTGGTAGAGCCACAGGCCGCGGAGCGCCGTGAACTCGCGGGAATAATCATCGAGTTGCCGACAGAGCTCCCATGCCCGCGCATAGGTTCGGCCGGTGTCGGGGTGGCTCCAGCTCTTGGTCGCGAACAGGGCGGGACCAAGCGCCATTTGCAAATCCAGCTCGTGCTCGGCCCGTTCGCGCACATCCGATAACGCCTCGACCAGCGCCAGGCCCCGGCGAAATTGGTCGATCGCTTCGAGGTTCGCGGACTTGCTCGCCGCGGCGGCGCCGGCTTTGTACCAGTATGCGATTGCCTCGGCCGGACAGTTCGCTTCGGTGTAGTGATGGGCCACCAGCTCCGGCTGCGTGCTCGCCACCTCAGGAAAGCGGTCCTCCAGCAGCTTTGCCACCCGCTGGTGATATTGCTGGCGGGTGCGCTTCAGCAGCGATTGGTAAGCCGCGTCTTGAATCAGCGCATGCTTGAACAGGTAACGCGAGCGCGGCGGGCGGCCGCGCTGATAGAGCAGCTCATCGACCACCAGCTGACCGAGACCGCTCTGCAGCATCTCTTCCTCGATCCCGGCCAAGGCACTGATCATGTCGTAGGCAAACTCGCGTCCCAGCACCGAGCCCAATTGTGCCACTTCACGCAGCCGCGGCGCCCGATCGAGGCGCGCCATCAGCAAATCCTGCAATGTCTCCGGGATGTGCAATTGCGCCAGCGCGCCCGTGAGCAGGTAGATGTCGCCGCGGGCCTCGAGCACCCCCGAACCGAGGATGGCCTTGGTCAGCTCCTCGACATAGAGCGGCACGCCGTCGGCCTTGGCGACGATATGATCGACCACCTCGCCGGGCAGCGGCCTGCCGCCGGCCAGATGACCGACCATCGTCTCGACCTCTGGCCGCTCCAGGCGGTTGAGCGTGATCGGCGTCATGTGCGAGCGTTGCGGCCAGGGCGGGGTCAATTCCGGCCGATAGGTCGCGACGACCAGCAATGCCGCGGTCGGCGCCTGCTCGATCAGCATGCCCAAGGTTTCCAAGGTCGTCGGATCTGCCCAGTGCAAATCCTCCCATGCCATCAGCACCGGGGCGCGCTCTGACGTTTCGATCAGCCAGGCAACGATCGCGTCGAGGGTCGCATCGCGCTGCTGCTGCGCCGTCATCGACAAGCGCGGATAGCTGTCCTCCGGCGCCGGCACCGACATCAAATCGGCGAACAACCGCACGCTCTCGGAGCGGGGCAAGGTCTTGAAGCCGGCGAGCCCGGCTTCGAGCTTCGCGAGGTGCTGTTGCGCAGTATCCTCCGGCTGCCAGCCGAACGCGCGCTTCAAGTGTTCGACGATCGGATGAAATGCGCTCGCCGTGTGAAACGGGGAGCAGCGGATCGCCACCCAAATGTGGTCCTTGCCGGCCGCCTCTCGCAATCCTTCCACCAGACGGGACTTGCCGACCCCGGCCTCCCCCTGGATCAGCACGACCTGGCCACGGCCTTGGCTACTGCTTTCCCAGGCCCGCAACAGCAGCCCCATCTCCTCCTGGCGCCCGACGAGGGGTGCCGCACTCCCGGTCCTTGTCGCAGCAAACCGGCTCTCGACATCCCGCGCCGACAGCACGCGCCACGCCGGCACCGGCTCGGCGAACCCCTTCAGCTCGGATGTCCCGAGATCATCGAGGTCGAAGTGATCGCCGAGCATCGCGCGCGTGGCCGCGCTGACGACGATCTGGTTCGGCTGCGCCAATGCCAGCAGACGCGCCGCCAGGTTCGGGGTCTCGCCGACGACCGCGGTCTCCGATGCGGTTCCTTCGCCGATCTGGTCGCCGACGATGACCGGTCCGGTGGCGATGCCGATCCGCACCGCGAGCTCGACCCCGGGCGGCCTCGGGATCGTGGCATTCAGCTCCGCCATCGCCTCGACGATATCGAGGCCCGCCCGCGCCGAACGCTCGGCCTCGTCCTCATGGGCGCGCGGGTAGCCGAAATAGACCAGGATGCCGTCGCCCATGTACTTCGCGACAAAGCCGTCGTAGCGCCGGATCGCGGCACTGCACCGGCTCTGATACGACGCGATCACATCGCGCAGATCTTCGGGGTCCATCCCGGTCGAGAGTGCGGTCGACCCCACCAGGTCGCAAAACATCACGGTCAGCTGGCGGCGCTCGGCCGGGGCCGGCGGCGGTGCGGGAGGCGGCACCGATGCTGGTGTCGCTGTCGGGGCTGGGGCCGGTGCGGCGGCGCCGAGTGCCGCGATGGCGGAAAGGAGCTTGCGGCGATGGCCGACCGAGGTCACGCCGATGCTGATCAGGTCCTCGGCCGTCAGCTCCGGGAGAACTTCGCCATCGACATCGTTGTCGCGGAACGCCGGCTCGTATTGAGCAAGACCGAGCTGCCGTAGCCAACTCGCGACATCGATCGCCATCTCAGGCCCCTTTATCAGGGAAGGCCCAGCTTCCGCCGCTCGCACCACGATCGCAACAAAGCCGTTTCACCCCGCCTCGATTGCCGCCGGGTGGCTGGGCGGTTTAAGCGGCGCTGAAAATGGCTCTGTGCTATTGCACGCGGCGGATCAGCTCGGCCCAGCGGTCGAGGATCGGGAGGATTCCATCGGCCTCGGCCGAGGGGAGGCTGACCACGGCGCGCGCGATCCCGCGGTCGCGGTAAAGCTTCAGCCGTTCGAGATCCTCGGCGACCCCGAACACGGTGACCGGGACCGTATCGAGGCTGCGCCCAGCTGCCGCCGCCATCTCGCGAAACTGCGGCAGGAAATCGGTCACGTCGGCATATTGCGGGCGGGCGGCATGCGGAACCCAGCCGTCACCATAAGCGAGGGCGCGCCGCGCCGCGTACGGAAAAGCGCCGCCGACGATGACCGGCGGGTGCTGTTTCTGCACCGGCTTCGGCCAGGTCCGCATCTTCGGAAAGTCGACGAGTTCGCCATGATATTCGGGCTCGGACTCGGTCCAGATCGCCTTCATTGCCGCAACCCGCTCGCGCATCAGCTTGAAGCGCGTCTTGAACACTGTACCGTGATCCGCCATTTCCTCGGCGTTCCAGCCGCCGCCGACACCGAACAGAAACCGCCCGCGCGAAATCTGGTCGATCGAGGCGACCAGCTTGGCGGTCTGGATCGGATCGCGCTGGGCGACGAGACACACGCCTGTGCCGATCTTCAAGGTCTTCGTCGCCACCGCCGCCGCGGTCAAGGTGACGAAAGGATCCATCGCGTCATAATATTTTTTGGGAAGCTCGCCGCCTTGCGGGAACGGGGTCGCCCGCGAGCTCGGGATGTGCGAGTGCTCGGGCGCCCAGATCGATTCAAAGCCGCGCGCCTCTAGCGCCCGTCCCAACTCGGCCGGGCCCATCGCGTAATCGGTAAAGAACATCGCCGCGCCGAAATCCATCACTTCCCCCCAAAGAGCGCCGGCGCCGGCGCCGCCGTTCCGAACTAGGCGAGGCGCACCCTTACCGCTTCAGGTCCCTTGCGGCCCTCGGCGATGTCGACCAGCACCCGTTGACCTTCATTGAGGGTCCCGATGCCGGAGCGCTCGAGCACCGAGGCATGGACAAAGGCGTCCTTGCCGCCGCCCTCGCGAACGATGAAGCCAAAGCCCTTTTGGGCGTTGAACCACTTCACCGTGCCGGCCTCTTCGACCGCAACCTCGGAGGTGTCATAAGACGGCCGGCCGGCGGCCGGGAACCCCGAACGTCGTGCAGCCGCCGGTGTCGCCGTGCTGCTGTCGACGCTGAGGACCTCGGTGACCTGCGGCCCCTTTTGCCCCGGCGAGACCCTAATCTCGAGGGTTTCGCCAGGCTGGACCGCGGTGATCCCGTTGCGCTCGAGGACGCTAGCATGGAGAAAGGCGTCTCCCGAACCGTCGGACAGCTCGACAAACCCGAATCCCCTTTCGGGCTTGAACCATTTGACGACAGCGCGGACCGGCGGCCCGGAGGGCGCATCGAACCGAGGCGGAGTGAAGCGTGGCGAGCTGCCGAACTCGCGCAAGTGCGGGTCGTAACCATCATCGTCGAAGTCGCGGCGGCGCGGCTGACGGAAGTTCCTGTCTCTGATCAAGTCGGTTTCCTGTCGAGTTGAAACGCGGCCCGATCGAGACCGCGGAACTCGATTGTTCCAAAAAATCGCCCGGGACGCGAGTGCTTAATTTAAGCAAATGACGCGGGCCGTCCGAGATGGTCCGCGGGACGCACCCGGCGCCGTCACAGGTCCAAAAAGCGGGCATGTCATGGCCCATCGCGCCGCCGAAATGCGACGGCCTCGCCCGAGAAACCGGGTCCCGGCGAGATCGGCAACCGATCAACCAGCCAGCCCGGCCCAACCAATCCTGATACGGGTTTCGGACCAGGGGCTTGGAGCGGCGGGAGGAGCATCCTGGGTCGATCTCGGTTGCGGCACTCCCGCAGCGCTGCGTGTCTGGCCGCTCAGTCGCACCCGCCGACCGGCGGATTGACCGCGCAATGCAAAGCGCATCGTTGCCTCGGCGCACAGCGCCATGAAACCGGTCGGGTGCTGCTCGGGAAATAGCAAACGCCCTGACAATCGATCTCGGCCCCGAGCGAGCGGGTGAGTTGGCTGACGACGCCCAAGGCCTGATCGTATTTCTGGATCCGCGTTTCGACCCGGCCGATGTCGTGTTGCTCGGCGGTGATACGCCCTGCCGCCTGCTCGGCGACGGCAGGGCCGCCGATCAGAACCGCAACGACAATCGTCGCTAGGATAGCCGAAGAGTGCATCTTTCTGTTCAGTTAGCATTGCGCGAGCTCATCTCCCAGCCGCAGACAATAGCCTCGACCTCGATCCCCGACAATCGACTGCAGCTTCATCGAGTTGTGGCGCCGCCGGCTGTCGTAAGCCCGGCGAGCGGGTTGCCAGCCCCGAACCACGGCGTACAATCGGCCGAAACTGGGTCGGCGGTTCCCCCGTGGAGGTCATGGCATGATTACCAAATTCGACAGTCTGTTCGCCGGGCACGTCGATATCGAAAATGTGGGCTACGGCGGCATCCCGGTGAACGACCGGCGCTATCCCAACGAGCATCTCGCCACCGTCTTCGACAAGGCGCAGGCGATGGCGCAGCTGATGGATCGCTTGGGCTACAACACGTTCTGGATGGCCGAGCATCATTTCCAGCACGAGGGCTACGAATGCATCCCGAACGTGCTGATGATGGCGCTGCATCTGGCGCATATGACCCGGCGCATACGGATCGGCTGCGGCTTCAACATCACCCCGATGTGGCATCCGCTGCGGCTGGCCGAGGATTACGCCACCGCCGACATCCTGAGCGGCGCACGCATCACTTTCGGCGTCGGGCGCGGTTATCACACCCGCGAGGTCGAGACCTTCGGCTCGCCATTGCTCGACCAACCGGCCAATCGCGAGCTCTTCGAAGAACAGGTCGACATCATCTTCAAGGCGTTCAACAACGAGACCTTTTCGCACAAGGGAAAGCATTATACTCTCCCGCCGCAGGTGCCCTACCGCGGTTACACCCTCGAAGAGCTGACCGTCGTGCCGCGGCCGTTGCGGCTGCCGGTGGAATGCTGGCAGCCGGTTCAGGGCGGGACCGAGCGGGCGCTCGATTTCATGGCCAAGCACGGCATCCAAGGCCTGATCGGCGGCGGCTCGGCCGAGGGCGGGGCGATGCACAAGGTGGTGCTCGACTGGCAGCAGGCGCATGCCCGCATCGGCAAGCACCTCGAACTGGGCGAGCGGCTGTGTTTTGGCTTCCACTTCTATATTGCCGACAACCGCGAGCAGGGCATCCGCGAGGCCGGGAAATACTACGAAGAAAACATGAAGATGTTCGGCGAGCTGCGGCTGGTGCGCGCGCTCAGTGATGAGCAGATCGAGATCATGCGCGATCCGAAGCGCGCACCCCACGCCAAGCTTCCGCGGATCGAGGACGCGATCGCCGCCGGCGGTGTGCTGTGCGGGTCGCCGGAGCAGATCATCGAGCATTTGAAGGCGCTCGAACGGCGCTACCCGGGGCTCGACCGGGTATCCGTCAGCCTCAGCGTCGGCGTGCCCAAAGCGGTCGCCCTCGAACAGCTCGAGCGCTTCGGCAAGGAGGTCATGCCGGCCTTCGCCCCGGCGAAGACGCCCGAACTGGTGCCGGCGCAATAGCGGGCTGCGGACTGTTCGGCGTGGTGCGTCGGACAGTCCGATCGCCGGTTACGGGCAGGGCTCGGGCGGCAGGTCGCGGCGGCGGAAGGTTTCGTAGCCGATCCCTGGCACGTGACCGGGGTCGCCCCAGTGATAGACGATATTGATCGGGTCAACGACGGTCACCGCCTTACTCGTCTGCGCGTCGCAGCCGAAATCGAGCTGCAGGTCAAGGGTGTCGTCGTCCCGCCAGTTCAACCCGACCAGAACCTCCCAGGTGCGGGCCTCAACCAGTGTAGTCGAAAACCAATGGCCCGCGCGTTTCAAGCGGATCACGGTCTTCGAACGATGCTCTGGAGCGCCGAAGAAATCGGTTTCCGCGCTCACGACATCACCGCGCGCATTCTTCGCCGACGCATCCATAAAATCACGCGCGTAAAGAAGGTATGCCACGTAAAATATAAACGCAATTCGTTTTAAAATATAGAGACCACCATAAATTAGAGCAACTAGAAGGCCCCACTTGATCACCCTCGCGATGGGCCGCCGATGCAAGCTCAACATCGCGATGCGCGGTAAAAAGTGCAAACCAGCATGTCGGCTTATTTCCAGCTCCCGGCGGTCGCATCGTTCCAGCCGCGTTGAATCCAAGCTTCTCTGTCCTGGGCGCTATAGTTGCTCGAATGTCCAAAAGCATAGGCCTTCGCAAGAAGAAGCGTTTCGGGCAGCGTGTATCCAGCCCCTGACATGTACACTCCGACGGCGTAATTGGCGGCCGGTATATATGCTCGATACAGTTTCAGTTGCTGGGGATCTCTCTGAAAATCGAATTCACCACCCTGCGCTATCGCAGCATGGGCGCGCGCATATTGTTCTGAATACGATAGCTGGGCGATTGACTTGCCGGCCGCGTACACCTTCCGAAAATCGGCACTCGGCGGCGCCATCAAGTTTTTCGTCTCCGAGTCCGGATCCGCGATCGTCTTGCCACCCGGCGTCTTGACGACAACAGCGTTGCTCGGCAATCCGTTCTCGGGCGTGTAAGACACGAACTCGACATTGGGATCGACCCGATTGACCCCGGGAGCAGACTTTCCGCCGATTGCGCTCGACGACTGGCCTCCGGGCGGTGTTGACGAGCCTGCGCCTTCGCTGGCGGCGACGGGCGAAGTGTCGCCGCCCTCGGAGGTCCATTGGCCGCCGTCGGGATTGCCGCCGGGGACGCGCGGCTGGTCCGGGTTGTAGCCGGCCTTCAGAAAATCGAGCGCAGCGCGATCAAGACCGCAGGTCTTGATCAGCTCGCGCGGGCCCAGGCCCTCCGCCAAAAGCTGCTCGCCCAGGAACAGGCGGGCGGAAGCCTCCTTTTCGTCCGCCAAGGGAGGCAGCCCGCTCAACGCGATCTCGATTGCGGCAAGGTCATTCTCACCGCGATACCAATATCGTGCGGCCCGGCGGACATTGTTAAGGATGCCGGGTCGGGCTGTCTTCCGGTAGGCAACCGCGAGCAGCGCCAGGATGCGCTCCTCGGCGCCGTCGATCGCAATCTCCGGCGCCTCGTCCCGGTCGTGGAGCATCGGGGCGAGGATGATGCCGCCGAGGACCAATCCCTCGCCGGTGAAGGTCATCACTGGTTCGAATGAGCACCGGCGAGGGCGGTCGGCCGCCGCCTCGCGCGCCGCCATCGGCAAAGTCATCGAGTACCCTGTGCGAGAGAGCAACCAACACTTGTACACGCAAATGGCGCAATACTCAAGAACAAAACATGAAACTTATTCCGATTCCGCGGACCGGAGTTCCCCGCCTCACGGTACCTCAGCGGGCGCGGAACAGCCGGCCGCCGGGCATCGGCCGCGGCACGCCGGTGGTCGAGGGCAGGCTGAGCGGCAGGCCGAGGACCGAGCGGACCGCGAGATAGGCGAAGGCTTGCGCTTCGAGCGCGTCGCCATTCCAGCCGACCGCTTCGACCGCGCGCACGGAGACGCCGAGCCGGCGAGCCAGTGCCGCGAGGAGTATCGGGTTGTGTCGCCCGCCGCCGCAGACCAGCCACTCGCGGGCCGGGGCCGGGAAATGCCTGCAACCCGCCACGACCGCGGCGGCTGTCATCTCGGTCAGGGTGGCGGCGCCGTCTTCCAACGAAAGACCCTCGGGCATGGCATCGCGGAAATCGTCGCGGTCGAGGGATTTTGGTGGATTGCGGGTGAAGAAAGGCCGCTGCAGAAAGCGCGCGACATGCGCCTCCGAGGCGCGTCCGGCGGCGGCGAGCACACCACCGAGATCGGCTGCGGCGGCGGTATGAATCCGCACCCAGTCGTCGATCAGCGCATTACCGGGGCCGGTGTCGAAAGCGAGGATGTCAGCCGCCCCGCCGATCCCCCCGCTGCCGATCTCCCCGTTGCCGATCCAGGTCACATTGGCGACGCCTCCCAGATTGAGCACCGCGAGCGGCTTTGGCAGCGCCGCGGCGAGAGCGGCGTGAAACAGCGGCGCCAGCGGCGCGCCCTCGCCGCCGGCGGCGACATCGGCCGAGCGGAAATCCCCTACGACATCGATCCCGATCCGGCGCGCCAGCCAGGCGCCGTCGCCCAGCTGCCAGGTGCGCCGCTCGGCCGGGCGATGCAGGATCGTGTGGCCGTGCAGCCCGACGATGTCGGCTGTCGTACCCGGATGGCGCGCGAGAAACTGCTCGACCGCGTCGCCATGCAATCGTGTCAATTCGGTCTCGACCTCGCCGAGCGGGCCAACGCCGCCGAGCACCGAGCGCAGCCTTTCACGAAATACATCCCGATAGGGGATCGTCAGCGCCGGACCGGTGATCACGCGCTCGCGGCCATCGGTCTCGATCATCGCGACATCGATCCCGTCGAGCGAGGTGCCGCTCATCAGCCCAATCGCGCGCCGCACCGGCGGATTGGGCCGGGAAGGTTGTGGTTCGGGGGGCGTGCCTATGTTAGATGACGACGCCATGTCAAAACTCTGCTCCGCCTTTCTTGCCACCGCGCTCGAGCGCGGCTTTGTCCATCAATGCACCGATCTCGACGCGCTCGATGCGCGCCTCGGCGCCGGCCGCGTTGCTGCCTATGTCGGCTACGACTGCACCGCCGACAGTCTGCATGTCGGTAGCCTGGTGTCGATCATGCTATTGCGGCTGCTGCAGAAGAGCGGGCACAAGCCGATCGTGCTGATGGGCGGCGGCACCACGCGGATCGGCGATCCTTCGTTCCGGGATGCGGCGCGGCCATTGCTCGACGATTCCGAGATTGCCCGCAACATGGCGGGAATCCGCAAGGTTTTTACCAGGTTTATCGATTTCGGCGACGGCCCGAATGACGCGGTCATGGTCAACAACGCCGACTGGCTCGACGAATTGCGCTACATCCCGCTGTTGCGCGACGTCGGGCGGCATTTCTCGGTCAACCGCATGCTGACACAGGACAGCGTGCGCTTGCGGCTTGAGCGCGAGCAGCCGCTGAGCTTTCTCGAATTCAACTACCCGATCCTGCAAGCATACGATTTTGTCGAGCTGGCAAGGCTCTTCAATTGCGAGGTGCAGATCGGCGGCTCCGACCAATGGGGCAACATCGTCGGCGGGGTCGAACTCGGCCGGCGCATGGATGGGCGCACCCTGTTCGGGCTGACGACGCCGCTGCTGACGAGCGCATCGGGCGACAAGATGGGCAAAACCGCGCAAGGGGCGAAGTGGCTCAACCCGGAGCGGCTGTCGCCCTACGAATATTGGCAGTTCTGGCGCGATACCGAGGACGCCGATGTCGGCCGCTTTTTGCGCCTCTTCACCGAATTGCCGATCGACGAGATCGCCCGGCTCGAAGCCCTCGAAGGCGCCGAAATCAATGAGGCGAAGAAGATCCTGGCGACCGCGGCGACGGCGCTCTGCCACGGCCGCGAGGCAGCCGAAAAGGCAGCACACACGGCGAGCGCTGTCTTTCACGCGGGTGTCGTGGAGTCCGCTCAAGCTACCGACATGAGTGCGGCAGACATCGTTCGCGAGGTGCCGCGCGATCTGCTCGAGCGCGGCATCGCCGCCTTCGAACTATTCAACCTTGCCGGGCTCGCCGCCTCGAACGGCGAGGCAAGGAGGCTGATCCGCGGCGGCGGCGCGCGCATCAACGACACCATCGTCGATGACGAGACCCGCATCGTCCGGCTCGCCGATCTCGGTCCCCAGGGTGTGCTGAAGCTCGGCGCCGGCCGCAAGCGCCATGCCCTTGTTCGCGCGGTCTGACCAACACTGCCGGCTCCAGCCCTCTAACGGCTGATTCGAGCCGAGATCTGGCTGATTGGCCGGCGTCGCCCCATCCTCTCACGCGGCCCGGGACTAGCCCGGCGGCGGCTTCTTTTCTTCGTGCTGTGGCGCGGGGCGACGCGGTGCGGGAACTGGATGCGGAGCTGGTCGAGCTGCCGCAGCGTGGACCGGTGCCGGACGCACCGGGCGAGCGGCGACAGGGTGGACCGGCGCCCGGTGGACCGGTGGGGCGACATGCGCCTGTGGGGGGATAACCCCTTGGGCCGCCGGCACCCGCGCTGCGGGTCTCGCCGGAACTTCACCCGGACCGATCGGACGGCCCGCTTCGGCGGGCGTCCGAAGCGCCGGAGACGCCCCGAGCGACGCCGGAGCCACGCCATGCTGACCGGCGATCGCGGGTCTCTGCGCCCCCGGCACGGGCTGCCCTGGGATCGCGAGCCCAGGTGCAACTCCTGCGTGCTCCGCGGCTGGCCCGCGCAGGGCTGGGTTTGCCGGTCCTGGCGCAACGGTGGCGCGCACGGGCGCTACGGCATTGCGTGCCGGGACGACGCCCGGGCCGCTAAACACACCCGGCCGGGTCGTCGCGGCGACCGGCGGATGTCCCTGGTTGACCGAGGCCAACAGCGCGTGATCGGTGCTAGCGGCTTGTCGATGCGCGAGCTGTGCTTGCGTGGGCGGCGAACGCTGCGCTTGTGCGAAAGCCCGTTCTCGGGGCGTCGGCTGGGCCACAGTCCCGCCACTGCCGCCATTGTAGCTCACGTTGTTGACGGTCGTGTTGTTCACCACCGTGCGGTTGTATACATTGGTGATGTGCGTATTGCTGATATTGTTGACAGCGCGGTTGTAATTGAACGCGCCGTTATTCCAGTAGCCTCCTTGATAGCCGACGCCACCATAGCCGAAGCCATAGTTGATGCCCCCGTAAAATCCGACACGCGATCCCCAGTAGCCTTGGTTGAACGCGTAGACGCCATTGTTCCAACCCCAGTAGCCAGGCGTCCACAGCAAGCCTACCGCGGGGGGCTGTACCCAGGTGCCCGGCACCCAGAAATACCCGTACGGTCCGTACGCCCAATAGCCGGGCGTCCAGATATAGCCGGATGCCGGGATCGGTGGCTGCACGTAAACGGGAAGCGGCGGCGGCGCGATCGTGATGCTTACCCCGATCCCCACCTGTGCGAAGGAAGCGACCGCCCCCAATACGAGGCCCAGCGCTAGCAGTAGAGGAACGACGAAGCGGTACCGGTGCATATCAGGGCCTCGTGGTAGATGGGGGCACGGACCAAGCCCGCGCCCCCGAATGATAGTCATCAGCCCTCAGTTTGGATCACCGCCCCGTTTGCGCGGGAGCGACGCATGGCGGTCCCAGAACCCAAAAACAGAATGCGCCGATCTCTACGACGGCATTGGGCCCATGAAGTCGCGCTTGCCGATCTCGATGCCGAGCGAGCGCAGGATGTTGTAGGCCGTCGTCGTGTGGAAATAAAAATTCGGCAGCGCCAAGTGGTAAAGGTAAACCTGGGCGCGGAAATTACGGGGCTGGCCGCCCTGGACGAGCGTGACCTGAGAATCTTCCTTGCCGTCCAGCTGGTCGGGACGCAGGCCTTTCAAGAAATCGATGGTCTTGTCGAGGCGCGACTGCATCTCGGCCCAACTGTTGTCGATCGCCGGCAGCTGCGGCACCTCGACGCCGGCGGCGCGCCCGGCTCCGAATGCATGTTCGCTTGCTTGGCGGACTTGGCGGGCCAGGGTGAACATGTCGGGGTACAGCCGTAAATTGAGCACGGTGGCCTCATCCCATTTTTTCTCGGTCGCGTGCTTTTGGGCCTTGTCGAGCGTTCCTTTCAAGCCGCTGAGCAGCTGTAGAAACACCGGCACCGATGCGTGATACATGCTGATGGCCATGTCGTGGTCCTCCTCGGGTTGGTAAAGGTGAAGCCCGCGGCATCTTAACCGCGTTTCGGACCGGCGTGAAGGCGATCGGTCGTTGCGGGACCGCGGAGCCCTCGACGATGACGCCGGCGGGATTTAGTCTCTGGCGGTCAAGGCGGGAGGAGGTGCCGCGCGTGGCCAGAGAACGGCGTCTTGGAGCGCGTCAGGTCGAGGAGATCTTTCTCGCCTTTGCCGAGGCCATGCGTGAACTGCCGCCCGATATCGACGCCGGCTGGCTCGACGCGCAGGGCGATCTTAGGCTCGCGCCCGACATCGCCCGCAAATTGCGCACGGCGCGCCGGGTGCGCCAGCTGCTGCAGGAGTTACGGCAGCACGACAGCGAAGATGGCGGGCCCGAGGGCGGAGGCGCCGGCTAACGTCCGTCTGGGCCGGCGACTATCCGGTGACTGCGCAGCCGGCCGATCTCGGCCTGGGATAGGCCAAGCACCTCCGCGAGAACGACGTCGGTATGTTCGCCGAGACGAGGCGCCGGTCGCGGCGTCAGGCGTGGTGCAGCCGCAAAGTCGAGCGGCAGGCCCGCCATCAAGTAAGCCCCGATCCCGGGCTGCTCGACCTCGGCAAAGAGCGGGTTTGCCGCCGAGCAGCGCGGGTCGTCCTGCACCAGCTGAAAAAAGTCCTGGAACTGCCCCCACAGAACTCCGGTGCCGGCGAAGGCTCGCCGGATCTCGTCGAGGCTATGGCCGGCGCACCATCGGCCGAGCAAGGCGGCGATCATGTCGCGCGCCTCGTAGCGTCCGGCCTCGGTGTCGAGATCGACCTCCATCATCGTTCCGACCATGGTCAGCCGCTCGGTCAGCCCGGTCGCCTGGCCCAACGCGCGCCATTGCCGCGGGGTCAGCGCGATGATCATGACCCGCCGCCCGTCTGCGGTGGCAAAATCGCGGCCAAAGCTGCCGTAAAGATCGTTGCCGATTGCCGGCCGCCCATGACAGTTGATCTGGACGTCGCCGATATAGCCGAGGTTGCCGACGGTCGCGAGCATCACGTCGGCCAGTGCCGCCACCACCTCCTGCCCTTGGCCGGTGCGCGCGCGATGCCGCTCCGCCGCCAGCAGGCCGGTCGCGAGATAGAGCCCGGCGGCGATGTCCCAGGCCGGCAGCACGTGGTTGACCGGCATGCCGCCGCCCGCTCCGGTGACCAACGGAAACCCGCTCGCCGCGTTGACCGTGTAGTCGACCGCGGCCGAGCCGTCGCGGTTGCCAGTCAGCCGCAGCACGATCACATCGGCGCGCCCGGTCTTGAGGCTCGCAAAATCGAGACCGCGCAATGGCGGCAGGTTGCTCAGCAGGAGGCCGGCGCCGGGGCCGGGCGCGGTGACGAGGGCGCGGGCGATCTCGCGGCCCTCGGGCTTGTCGAGGGCCAGCGCCATGGAGCGCTTGGCTTTGTTGAGCCCGGCCCAATAGAGGCTCGCGCCATCCTTGGTCACCGGCCAGCGGCGAAAATCGATGCCGCCGCCGATCGGGTCGATGCGGATCACGTCGGCGCCCATCTGCGCCATCGTCATCCCGCCCAGCGGAGCGGCGACAAAAGCCGAGATCTCGACGATCCGCAGATCTTGAAGCAGCCGGTTCATGCCCCATCCTGTCGAGGCGCGGGCGCCCCGGCAAGGCGTAAAGGTGGCAAGCGGCCGGCAACGGTAAATTCCCGTCGAACCGACAAAATAACCGGGAACTTTGTCAATTTACGCGGTTTCTGACCCAGTCGACCACCAAAATAGTACCATAAATTACTCTATTACGAGCAAATTCACGCTTCTGAACAACCGATAATTTTTTCGGCCCGGCGGGCACGACAACGCAAGATTGGTGGCGAGGCCGTTGGTCCGGGCAGGCGGGCTCGGGGGTGTCGCTGAGCGTCGGCAACGGGTGGATCCGGCGGTTCGGGCTCGGGGGTGTCGCGGCTCTGCCGGAGACATGTCGGCACGTTCCATGCGTCTCCGGCGTCCGGGCAACACCCTTGCGCCAGGGTTCCTCAGTGAGAACAATGAGCCGTGACGCAGAAAATCGCGGTCACGCCGCAAAGGGGAGAGAGCGCCATGGACCTCGGATTGCAAGGCAAGCATGCGATCGTGACCGGCGGCAGTCGGGGCATCGGCAAAGCCATTGCGCGGGAATTGGCTCGCGAAGGGGTCGATGTGGCGATCGTGGCGCGAAACCAGGGGGATTTGGAGGCGACGGCGCGGGAGCTGGCTAGCGCGACGAACCGGCGCATCATTCCCCTCGCAGCCGATGTCACCAGCAAGGAGCAAGTAGATCGCGTGGTCGCCGAGGCGGCGCGGCAACTGGGCGGCCTGCACATCCTGGTCAACAGCGGGTCGGCGCCAGGAGGCTCGGCCACCGCGACCGGTCCGATCGAAACGGTCGTCGACGAGGATTTGATAGAAGATTTCAACGTGAAGTATGTCGGCGCGCTGCGCTGTTCGCGTGCCGTCATCCCGCTCATGAAGACGGCGGGCTGGGGCCGGATCATCAACATCAGCGGCGGCAACGCCCGCAACGCCGGCAATCTCAGCGGCGGCGCCCGCAATGCCGGCCTGGTACACATGACGAAAACGCTGGCGGTCCAACTGGGCCGTCATGGGATCACGGTCAATTGCATCCATCCCGGCACGACCCGCACCGAGCGCACGCCGAGCCTGCTCGCCGCCCGCGCCGCCCAGCTGGGCATATCCCCGGAGGAGGCGGAGCGGCAGGACTTTGCTCCCAACTCGCCACGGGGCAATGCCATCTGCCGCATGGTGGACGCCTCGGAGGTCGGGTTCGTCGCGGTGTTCCTGGCCTCGGAAAAGGCCTGGGCGGTCTCCGGCGAGCTGGTCGCGGCAGGCGGCGGGGCCGGACGGTCGGTATATTACTGAGCAGCATCGGTGCATCCCCGCCGCCCGATCTGCGAATAGCCCGGGCGTTTGAGAAGAGCGGTCTACCACTTGCGGCTGACCTCGATGGAGCCGCTCGGGGCGACCCGAACCGGGCGCTAGAAGCAACGAGAAGAATTGCTCAGACCTCGGCGGCCACCTGTCCGGCTTGCCAGTGAGCGGCGGTGACGAACGGCTCCAAGCTCATTCGCCCGATGATCTGTTCGAGAGCCGCGTCGTTGCGTCCTGCCGAGACAAGAAGGGCGCTCACCCTGACCTGCGCGGAATCTTCGAGATTTTCGCTGGTCAGGCGGCGAAGGCCCAATCCGGCGCTCGCCGCCGCCTGGAGCAGCAGGGCGCGGGTGTGCGCTTCTTCCTGGCCCTGGCAGCGCAACTCCACCTGGTAATGGGTTTCGACCTCGACCGCGCCGAGCGGCTGTTTGTTAATTATACGGACGATCGGCCGCAGGAAGAGGTTCGTGCCGACGACGAAGGCGCCGGCCAGCACGCTCGCGATGAGTTGACCGGCTCCGGCAAAGGTTCCGATCATCGCCGAGCACCACAGCGTCGCAGCGGTATTTAAGCCTCGAATGTTGACGCCTTCGCGCAGGATGACACCAGCTCCGAGGAAGCCGATCCCGGAGACGATCTGAGCGGCGACCCGGGTCGGACTGTTGTCACCCGATACGGTCGCCGAGAACACAACAAACCCAGCGGCGCCGATCGACACGAGGGCGTTTGTTCGGAGCCCCGCCATCCGCTGCCGCCATTGCCGCTCAAAGCCGATGACACCGCCAATCAACAAAGCGGCGCCGAGGCGGATGGCAATATCGCGAGGGTCCATTGCTGCGACTCCCTCGATTGCATCAGCCACGGGATACGGCCAGTTCGATGATGCGCCAGAGCACGAGCCCGCCCGCCACGACGAGGTAGCCGCGCAGGACGCCGAGCCAAATCCGGGTGAGCGGCGTCAATCGCGCTGCCGGCAATTGATCAAGGGGCGGCATCCGCCAGATCATTCGCCCGAAAGCATCGGTCCAAACCCGCCGCTCCTCGCGCCGGACGACCAGCAACACTGTCGCGATCACGAGGGTGAACACCGTCCCGCCGCCAAGGAGTGCAATCAGCGGCTTCTCACCCATATCGGGAAAGAGAACCGACGCAGTCAACGTGATCGACAGCATCACAAGCACGGCGATGACCGCGCCGGTGAATACATTGAGCGGCCGTCCATTGACCCACGGCCCGAGCACCGCCTCATCGTTGCACAGGAGCAGCAGAAACACGGTCGCACTCGGCAGCAGCACGCCCGCCAATGCCTGCACCGCATTGGTCAGCAACCCCAGCGGCGTGCCCGGGGTCAGCACCAGCGCGGCCGCGAGAGCAACCAGTCCTCCATAGACGGCATAGAATGTCTTGGCTTCCTTCGGCTTGCGATGCAGCGAGTGGCGCAGAGTCAGGACGTCGCCGATTGCGTAGGCGGTTGACAGCGCGACAGCCATCGCGCCGATCACGCTGGCATCGATCAAAGCGACGGCAAAGAAAATGCCGGCCATATGGCCGACATACTTGCCGAGGCCGGCTGCAACCGCTCCGGCATCCTGGAAATTGCCGAATTCGGGGTGCCCCGCGAAGGTCGCGGCGGCAAACGCCATCATCGCGATCGCGCCCACGATCACGAACACGATGCCGATCCCCAAATCGGCGCGCTCGTAACGCATAAAGCGCGGGGTGATGCGCTTGTCGATGACGTAGCTCTGCTGGAAGAAGAGCTGCCACGGCGCCACCGTGGTGCCAACGATCGCAATGATCAGCAGGATCACCTCGCTGGCCTTGCTGTCCGTGGGAAGTTGCGGAACCACAAGGCCATGGGCGATGTCGCCGATCGGCGGATGAGCCCAGATGAAGACCGGGATCAGCAGCAGGCTGCCCAATACCAGGAGCAGCGAGAACCGCTCGAAGCGGCGGAAATCGCCGGCGCCGGCCGCCGCGATGATGATCGCGGCCGAAGCGGCAACGCCGAGCCCGCGCGGCAGGCCCAGATAGTTGAGCGCCAGGCTGATGCCGATGAACTCGGTCACGATCGTCAGCGCGTTGAGCAGAAACAGGTCGATTACGCTGAACGCGCCCCAGAACCGACCGAAGCGCTCCAAGATCAGGCGGGCGTGGCCGACCCCGGTCACCGTGCCGAGGCGCAGCACCATCTCCTGGTTGACGTAGAGCACCGGCGCCAGCAGCAGCAAGGTCCAGAGCAGGCTGGTTCCATAGTCCTGACCGGCCTGGGTATAGGTGCCGAACGCGCCGGCATCGTTGTCGCCAACCATGACGATGAGACCCGGACCCAGTATGGCGAGCAAGGTCCGCAGACGCGCCGGCCAGCCGCGGCGGGGTGCGATGTCGTGTTGCCGGATGGTGCCGAGCGCACCGCGAATATCGCCGATATGCGCTTCGTCGAGAACTGCGCGGGGACGCGGCGTCTTACAGAGATCAGTCGTCGACAT
Organism: uncultured Alphaproteobacteria bacterium; assembly: GCA_963785565.1. Classification (GTDB taxonomy): domain Bacteria; phylum Pseudomonadota; class Alphaproteobacteria; order ATCC43930; family CGMCC-115725; genus AP-15. Next base: position 31,951 of record CAWAVV010000028.1, read on the forward strand.
AGTCATTCTCCGTGCGCGTGACGTGTTGACGGACACTCAGCGTTGCGGAATAGGGACTATGTCCGGCTCCCAGTGACAGGCGAGACGGCCATCGATCTCGCGAGCCCAATGGCAAGCAAGCCGCCTATCGGAAAACAGACGGTCGAGCCCAAACAGGGCCTCGAGATCGATCGCGGCTGCGTTAAAAAGACCGGCGCCCGGCTTGAAAGTCGGGCCAGCATGGGAAATGCCGGGAGCTCGCTCGCTCCCGATAATCGGGAAGGTCATAGGTCACACACCCTTTCACCGCGCCCGGCAGACCGGACGGCGCGGCTAAAGGGCAGGACCCGTTTAGTCGGATGCCGTTACGGTCGACGGAGCACGGATCAGTCCGTTGCGTTTAGGTCGACTGTGGCTTTCCATCGTTCGCGGTTAACCTCGTTGTTTGGACCCCTTCGACGCGCTCGGGCGCGAAGGTTCCGGAGCCGTAGCTAGGCCGGCTTTGCGCGCAAGTCAACCCCAGGATAGGGAGAAACAGCCGCGGCTGGCGGCACTGATTGGCTACGGACCAACCTCACGGCACCCCATCGCCAAGTCGACAGTTACGCTGGAAGAATCCTCAAGGGCGCCAAGCCGGCCGATCTGCCGGGGCAGCAACCGGCGACCTTCGAGCTGGTCGTCAATCTCAAAACCGCCAAGGCGCTCGGCCTCACCATGCCGCAAACAATCCTCGGCCTTGCCGACGAGGTCATCGAATAACCGGGAGTGAACCCAAGCGAGCCTTGCCGTCGCGCGGCGCGCCGACCGCACCGAAGGCCGCCCGCCGAAACTCACGGACGACGTCTTTGAGGCGGCGAAGGCGATGCTCGCCAACCCCGACATCGGCGTGACCCAAATCGCGCAACGCCTCGGCACCTCTCCAACGACGCTCTACCTGTACATCCCCGCCGCGCAAGCCGCCATCGTCCACCACGACAACAATGCCCTCCTTGTGAACGTAAAGCGCGACATCGGTGATGAAAATCCCCGCCTCGATGAAAATCCCGGCATATCGGTCGCGGTCCCGGGCGCGCATCAGCCCGAACCTCTCGACACTCGTGAGAGCTGCGGATATGGGATATGGGGCCTCGCGCGCGGACGGCGACGCGGACCGTATTGCGCGTGAGTGAAACCGGGGGCGGCCATGCTGCGATGCCGACATTCTGCAATGCGGAAGCTCGCCGGCTTCTGCTTGGTCTTGGTCGGCTGGCTGGTGTTCTGGTCACCCGTCCCGGCGGTGGCGGCGCCGGGCGCGACGGAGGCGGTCCAGCAGTTCTATGCTCAGCTGCTCGATACGATGCAGCATGCCGCGGCCTTGGGGGCCAAGGGCCGCTACCAGAAGCTGGAGCCGGTCCTGCTCGCCTCGTTTGACATACCGTTCATGGCGCGGCTGTCGATCGGGCCGTTATGGTACCGGCTGACGACCGACCAAAAGCGGCGCGCCGCTTCCGCCTATGGCCGCTACATCGGCGCCGTTTACGCCACCCGGTTCGATGATTACGCCGGCGAACGGTTCCAAATCCTCGGCGAACAGCAGATCAAGCACGGCACATTGGTCCGAACTCAAATCATCAAAGCGGACGGCGAACCGGTTTCGATCAATTACGTGGTGCACGACAACGACACCGCTTGGCAGATTCGCGACATCTACCTATCCGGGACGATCAGCGAGCTGGCGACGCGGCGATCGGAATTCGCCGCCATCCTGCGCAGCACCGGCATCGACGGCCTGATCGCCTCGCTGAACAAAAAAGCCGACGACCTCCAGATCTGAGCCCCCGCCTCCACCGGTTCGACCGCGCCAAAACCGGGCAAGCGCAAGGCGGAAAAGCGGGAGGATTTTGATCGCGGTGCGGGTAGCGAAAGAGATTATCGGCATACATTCTTGACGATGTGTGATGTGAGAAGTTACACTTCTCACCATGATCCACCGCTTTCGCCATAGAGGGTTGGAGCGGTTGTATTTACGCGGCGACACGAGTGGCGTCTCTGCTCAACAGTTGAAGCGGCTGCGCGCGGTGCTGGCGGCTCTTGCAACAGCCTCGGTGCCGACCGACATGGCTCTGTCCGGCGCCCGGCTGCATCCCCTTCGCGGCGGTTGGGCGAGCCGATGGTCCGTTTCGATCTCCGGCAACTGGCGGGTGATTTTCGAGTTTGAGGGTCAGGACGTGAGCAATGTCGATTTGGTCGATTACCACTGAACGATGCGAAGGAGAGTAAAAACACAATGTCGCACATGCACAACCCGCCGCATCCGGGCGAAGTCATCAAGGAGCTGTGCCTAGACCCTTTGCGGCTGACCGTCACGGCTGCCGCCGAAGGGCTCGGCATTTCACGACGTACGCTCTCCGCGCTGCTCAACGGCCATGCCGGGATTTCACCCGACATGGCAATCCGATTGTCCAAGGCCTTCGGGCGTTCACCGGAGAGCTGGCTGCAGCTGCAGCTGCAATACGATCTGTGGCAAGCCCGGCAACGATCGGACACCATCAAGGTGAAACATTTTTCGACGCCGGCTTCGTGCTGAGCAGGCGTAGGGCGTGTGTGGACGGCCCCTTGGGTGCAAGGGGGAGAGGCAAAGATTTCTGATGCGGTGCGGTTGCGGTCGTGTGTCCGGCCTGTTGGTGCGGCCTGCGCCGCTGGCCCAGATGGGTTCCGCGATCCACGCCCAAACGGAACCGTGACCTTGTTGGCCGCCACCCTACACGGGTTTTGTGGATCGTCGGACCGCCCGATCAGCATCTCTCCCTCACAGCCCTGCAGCGCGGCAGACGAGCCTCAGGCAGCGGTCGGCTGTTGCCGCCGGTAAGCCTCGCCGCTCGTCATCATGGCCCAGATGATGCGGGCCATTTTGTTGGCCAGGGCCACCGCTGCGAGCTTGCGCGGCTTGCGGCCGAGCAAGTTCAGCAGCCACGGCGAAGCGGTTGGCCGGCCGGGTTTGGCGTGCTGGATGACCGCGGTCGCGCCGAGCACTAGCAACTGCCGCAGCCGCTCGTCGCCGGCCCGGCTGATGCCGCCCAGGCGTTGTCGGCCGGCGGTCGAGCATTGGCGCGGCACCAGCCCGAGCCAGGCAGCAAAGTGCCGCGCCGATTTGAACTGCGTCGCGTCGACCCGCAGCGCCAAATTCAGCGCCCCGATCGGCCCAATTCCCGGGATCGCAACCAGCCGCCGGCTGACCGGGCTGGCCTTGTGCTGTTGCATCAACTTGTTGTCGATCGCCCGCCGCCGCATCTCGATGCGCTCGGCTTCCCGGCCGAGCAGTGCGATCGCCTGTTTGGCCGCCGGCGGTACTTTGGCGTCATCGGCGGCGGCGATCTCGGTCCGTAGCTCGGCCAGCCCCTTCTCGCCGAGCGGCGCCACCACGCCCATTTCGGCGGCATGGCCGCGCATCGCGTTGACCAGCTGGGTGCGCTGCCGCACCAGCAGCTCGCGCACCGACAACAGCATCGCCGCGGCCTGCTGCTCGGCCGACTTGACCGGCACGCTCGCGATCGAGGGCTGCGCCGCGGCGACGGCGATCGCCTCGGCATCGTTGCGGTCGTTTTTACCGCGCTTGACAAACGGTTTGATCCACGGGTCCGGCCGGTGGGCCGGCCCGAGGACAGGCTCCTTGCGGCGGGATCAGCCGCACAGAGTGGCCAAGCGCCGCCAAGGCGCGGCCCCAGTGATGCGAGCCGCCACATGCTTCCAGCGCCACCTCGACCGGCGCCAGCCTTTCAAAGAATGGCAGCAGGTCGCGTCGCCGCAGATTGCGCCGCAATACCGCGCGGCCCTCGAGGTCAACCCCGTGCAGTGTAAACACCGACTTGGACGTGTCGATGGCAATGCGCGTAATCTCGGTCATGGACGGTCCTCCAGTTCGGATCTCGACGACCGAACTTTGGCACCAGATGCCGCGAGGCCGTCCACCCCAACGGAAAAGCGCAGCGCATTCCGCCTCGAACTGTTCCCGACTGTGCTCCGCTCGCTTTCCGTTTCGGATTCACTGCTGCTCGCCTGTCTTCCGCGGTTCATTGCCACCACCATCCATCCTGCCGAATAGAGCTCGCCGGCCACGCACCGGCGGAACGGAGAATGCGGCCGATCCGCCGGATTTCCACCAGACCGTGTTTCACCGGGTTGAAGTGAATGTAGTCCAAGTGAGCCGCAAAGTCCCGCTCATCGCGGATCGTATGCCCCGGTACCGAGTCCATTACACTTTTCGGCCCCCATTTGCTGCGAGAACGACCGGATGATCGAATTCCTGATGGTCCCCGGCGCACCGGCGCCGAGTCGCGCCGTTCAGCCATGCGACCGCGGTCGATGGCTGGCTGTTCGTGACCGGCCAGATGCCGACTGATCCCGAAGACGAGAGCGCTCCATTACCTCAAGGGGTCGAAGCGCAGACCCGCCAGGTCATCGAAAATCTGCGGCGCGTCCTTGCCGGCGCCGGCAGCGCCCTCGAGCAGGTCGTATTCGCTCGCGTTTACTTGACCGAGTTCGAGCGGGATTACGCGGCGATGAACGCCGTCTATCAATCCTATTTTGCACCCGGAAGGCTGCCGGCGCGAACCTGCATCGGTGTCACCGCTCTCGCCCGCGGCGCCCTCGTCGAGATCGATCTGCTCGCTCGAAGGGCAACCGATTGACATCGTCCTCGTGGTGATGTCGCCGGCAATTCGAGTTGCCGGAGGAACTTACCCGAGCTGACATAGACGGCAAAATTGCCGTAATCGCATCGTATTGACGGCGCCATCGGGGTGCTCCGCGATTGGGCTGCCTTGCCAAGAGAGGAACGTTTTGCTGCGGACTTGCTGCACAAGCAGCGAGCGGGATCGCACGCCGTTGCGAGGCGGGCGCGGTTGAGCGCTTCACGCCAGATGGGGCGCGGTTGCCTGCGCATCGGCGGATAAGGCACGGTCGACCGTAAATCTCCTGCAAATAGCAGGCGAACAGGTGCGCCCGCACCATGCCCTCTCCGCCCTTCGGGGGGAGAGGGAGGGGACCCGGCGCGACGCGACGGGAGGGTGAGTGGGCGCCGGCGAGCGCTCTGGAATTCCCCCACCTCACCCCGCCTTCTCCGCCCCCAAGGGCAGAGAGGGAGAGTAGACTCGGCGTGGCGGCAACCTGGAAGCCGGCGCGGAACTCTGCTTAATTCGGCGGCGGCGGATTTTTCGGGAGGCGGAGATCATGGCGCAGGAAACCGTTCGGCTGGCCCGCTATGCGGCGGCACTCCGCTACCAGGATCTGCCGGCCGAGATCATCCGGCGGGCCAAGGAGTGCATCGCCGATACGGTCGCGGCGATCATCTGCGGCGCCGCCCTGCCGTGGAGCCGGATCGTCATCGCCTATGCCGAGCGCACCGCGCCGGGCGGCAAAAGCCATATCCTCGGGTCGGGTGGGCCTGCGGTGGAGGCGCCCTCGGCAGCGCTCGCCAACGGCGCCCTGGCCCACGCCTTCGAGCTCGACAGCCTGACCCGGCCGGGGGCCGGCGTGCATCCGGGCGCCACCTTGTTGCCCCCTGCCCTCGCCATCGCCCAGCAGCAAGGTCTCGGCGGCCGGGCGTTGATCGCCGCCTTTGTCGCCGGCTGCGAGGTCATGGTGCGGATCGGCCGCGCCACCGGCCACACCAACGAGCAGCGCGGGTTTCACGCGCCGGGCAACACCGGGCCATTCGGCGGGGCGATCGCCGCCGGGCATCTGTTGGGGCTCGACGCGGCGCGCATGACCAACGCCCTCGGCATCGCCGGCTCGCTCGCCTCGGGCCTCCTCGAATTCGCCCGCGCCGGCAATGGCGGCATGGTCAAGCGATTGCATCTGGGGCGCGCCTCCGAGGGCGGCGTGTTGGCCGCGAGCCTCGCACACGACGGCTTCGAACTGACCAAGGGTCTCGGAGAATACTGGGCGACGACTAGCATCGCGCTCAAACGCTATCCATGCCACGTCAACGCCCACGCTGCGGTCAAGGCACTCTCGCAATTGCAGGCCGAGCATGGCTTCACCGGCAGCGAGGTCGAGGCGATCACGATCGCCGGCACTGAGCGCATGGCCACCCTGCACAACATCCCCGAGCCTGCCGATCTGATGATGGCGCAGTACAGCGTGCCGTTTTGCGCGGCACTGGCGCTCTGCCGCGATCCGCGCAATCCCGAATCCTTTGCCGACGGCGCGCTCGACGACCCCCAGATCCGCGCCCTCACCCGCCGGGTGACGATGCTCGCGGCGCCGCCCGCCTCCGGCCACGGCGCCTCGGCAATCGAGGTCACGGTCGATCTGAAAGGCGGCCGCCGCCTGACCAACAGCGCCGAGGACGGCCTCCTCGACGCCGCCGATCTCGGCGACAAATTCACCCGCCTGACCCGCGCGGCACTCGGCGACCGTTCCGGGCCGTTGTTCGAGCGCCTGCAACGCCTCGAGCACGAGGACAGCCTCGACTGGCTCGGCGCGGGTTTCGGAGGCTAAGCCGATGTTCCGCAGCATCCGCACCGCCACCCTGGAGATCGGCTATGAGGAGACCGGGCCGGCCGAAGGGCCGCCGGTGATCCTGCTGCATGGCTGGCCGTCGGACCCGCACGATTGGGACGGGGTCGTCCCCGAGCTGGCGGCCGAGGGCTGCCATGTGCTGGTCCCGTGGCTGCGCGGCTATGGCCCGACCCGGTTTCTGCACCGCGTCACGCCGCGTTCCGGCCAGCAGGCGGCGCTGGGCGCCGATGTCAGGGATTTCATGGACGCGCTCGGCATCGAGGACGCCCATCTCGCCGGCTATGATTGGGGCGGGCGCGCGGCCTGCGTCGTCGCGGCGCTATGGCCGGAGCGGGTGCGCGGGCTGGTGTCGATCGGCGGCTACAACATCCAGAACATCGCCGTGTCCGGCCATCCGGCCCCGGCGGCGCAGGAACACCGGCTCTGGTACCAATGGTATTTCCACACCGCGCGCGGTCATGCCGGGCTCGAGCAGAACCGCCGCGACATGGCCCGGCTGTTGTGGCGGTTGTGGTCGCCGAACTGGCAATTCGACGACGCGACCTTTGATGCGACTGCGCCGAGCTTCGACAACCCCGATTTTGTGGCCGTGACGATCCAGTCCTACCGCCATCGCTACGGCCTGGCCCCGGGCGACCCGACATTGGAGCCGATCGAGCAGCGCCTCGCCGCCCAGCCGCCGATCACGGTGCCGGCGATCGTGCTGCACGGCACAGCTGACGGCGTCTCGCCGGTCGAGCAGTCTGCCCGTCACGCCGTCCATTTCGCCGGCCAATACGACCGCCGCGTCGTGCCCGTCGCCGGCCATTTCTTGTCGCGCGAAACCCCGCAGGCTGTGGCGCAAGCCTTGCGCGACCTGATGACAGGCCCGCGGTAGCGGCCGCACCTGCCCTTCACTCGATCTCGTCGTTGACAAAAGCCATGACCGAAGTCGGAATCGTGATGCCCAGCGCCTTGGCGGTCTTGAGGTTGATGACCAGCTCCAATCTCGGCTGCACCTCGACCGGCAGGTCGGCCGGCTTCGTTCCGCTCAGGATCTTTGCCGTGAACGCGGCCGCACGCTGCCATTGATGGATCTGACTAAGTCCATAGCTCATCAGCCCGCCGACCTCGACAAACTCGCGAAAGCCGAAGACGGTGGGCAACTTCGCGGCAAGTGCCAAGGCCGTGATCCGCGCGGCATTGCGGGAGAACAGCGCGTCCTGAAACACGAAGACCGCCTCCGCATGCTCGCGGGCGAAGGCCTGGAATGCCGGGTCGATCTCGGCCGCCTGGCGAACGCCGGCCGGAATGAACTCGAGCGACCGCGCCGCGGCATCGCTACGCAGAAACTGGACGCCCGCTGCGTTAGCGGGGTTGTTCGCATTGAACAGCACCCCGACCCGCTGTGCCGCCGGCACGACTTCGAGCAGCAGTTCGAGCTGTTTCACGATCAACTTGTCGATGCTGGAGAGCAGTCCAGTCACATTGCCCCCAGGGTGTGCGAGGCTTGTCACCAGACCGAAGCCGATCGGATCGGCAATGAAAATGCCGACGATCGGGATTTCCTTGGTGGCGCGTTTGGCGGCGAGCGTGAGAGGCGTATCCGTCGTCAGGATCGCCTTCGGGTTGAGCGCAATCAATTCGGCCAGCAGCTTCGGCACCCGCGCTACGTCGCCGTCGGTCGATCGCAGCACAATCTTGTAGTCCCGTCCCTCAGCCAGTCCGAACGCCTGCATGCTCTGAGCAAAGGCATCCGTGTAACGCCGCATGCCTTCCGGCTGCCGCGCCGTCAGGATTGCCACGATCGGAGCACTGGGAATGCTCTCGGCTGCGGCTATGCGCAGCCGCGTCAGCACCGCACCTGCTAGCAGCGCGATGATGTCACGCCGCTTCATTGGGCGTTGCCGCTAATGCGAGCGATGGTTCATCTCAGTCAAAAACGGAGCTGGGCGGTGACGATCTGATGCTACTCAGCGGCGAGGGCCGCGCGCTCCTCGGCGATCAGCCGCTCGACCATGCGCCGCATGTGCATGCGGGTCGCATCGGAGGCGATGTCGACGAGGCCGGCCTCGCCGAATTCGCTCAGGCGCGCCTGCTGGGCCTCGACCATGACCCGATCCTCGACAAAGGTCGGGGCGATCTCTTGGTAGAGCTGTTCGGTCGCCGCCGGGTCGTTCTGGCGATAACCGTTCGCCGCCGACCAGAAATAAAAGCAGCTGGCCTCGGTCTCCGGGGTCAGGCCGTGGAACAGGCGGAACTGGAACCCACCGTCGCGCTTGCCTTCAGGCGCGCCGGCGCCGGCATCGGCCGCCCCCGTCCATTGCAGGACGCTGGACGGGGCGACGAACTCGAATTCCTGCCAGCGGTCGACCCGCCCGGTGAAGCCCGCGGCCCGGACATAGCTGGGCGGCGGCACCGAGTTCTTCAGCCAGCGGGTGAATTTGAGCCCGGTCGGGGTGCGCGTCGTCTTCATCTCGGCCTCGACATGCGCCGCGGGGTTGCCGCCCACGGTCTTGGCGTGCAGATAGCCCAGATGCGTCAGGTCCATCAGATTGTCGACCATCAGCATGTAATTGCCCTTGATCGGATAGACGTCGTGCTTGTTGGGCCATTTGCCGGGATCGTTGTGGTAGGGAAAGTCGACGATCTTGGCGGTGTCGGCCTTGGCCGGATCGCCGGTCCACACCCACACCAGCTGGTCCTTTTCGACCACCGGATAGAAGCGCACCGCCGCATCAGCCGGGATCTGCTTTTGCCCGGGGATATGCACGCATTGCCCCGAGCCGTCGAAGATCAGCCCGTGATAACCGCACTGAATCCCCTCCTCGACGACGGCGCCCCTATGCAGCGGCGCCGAGCGGTGGCAGCAGCGGTCGGCCAATGCCGCCGCGCGGCCCGCCTTGTCGCGGAACAGGACGATCGGCTCGTCGCAGATCCGGCGCGCCAGCGGCTCGCCGCCGATCTCGTCAGCCCAGGCGGCGATATACCAAGCGTTGCGTAGCAGCATCGGCGGACTCCCTTTTCAGCCTGATGATCGTAAGCGGAGGCTTGCCCGATGGGAAGCCGCGCATGTTAGGCTTCGCCTCGATGATTTGGGGAGACGCACCATCAACACCGTGACCGCATCAGAAGAAACCCCGGTCGAGGCTCGCTTGGCGGCGCTTCTCGACCATCTCGGCATCGCCCGCGCCCATTTCGCCGGGCGGGCCGGCAGCGATTGGGAGGGCTTCGCCGCCCGATACCCCGATCGCGTCGCATCGTTGACCGTGCTGTGTCCGGCGTCGCTCGACCGCGGCGCCTTGCAGCGGCTGGCGTCGCGCTTGCTGGTCGTGACCGGAGACCAAGGCTCGGGCCCGCGCCGGGTTCAGGCGGTGCTGCCCGACCTGCCGCAGGCGACCACACTCGTATTGCGCGACTATGCCGGGATGACGTGGTCCGATCTCGCCGTCGAGCGCGGCGGCGAAATCGGCGGCACGATGCAGGATTTTCTCGCCCGCCGCGAAAGTGGTCAGTCGTTGCCGGCGTCGAGTGTCCCTGAACAGGAGGGCGAGATTGCCGGTATTTCCTACAGCGTTCGCGGTGCCGGGCCGCCGCTGGTGCTGTTGCCGCTCGATCTTTCGCCGACGCAATGGACGGCGCTGATACCGGTTCTGGCCGTGCGCTGGTGTACGATCGCCCTCGGTGGTGTACATCTCGGCAGCGTGGCCAGCCTCGAAGAGCGCGGTCGCTCGGGCTACATCACCATTGTCCGCAACCTGCTCGACGCGCTGGCGATCAGGCCGGGCGAGCAGGTGCTCGAACTCGGCTGCGGCTCGGGCGTGATCATGCGCGAACTGGCGCGGCGGACGGCAGGCGCCAACCCGCTGACCGGGGTCGACCGCAGCCCTTATCTGTTAGGCGAGGCTCGGAAACTGGCGACGCGCGAAGGACTAGCCGACTGCATCGAGTTTCGCCAAGGAACTGGGGAAGCGCTGCCGTTGCCGGCGGATTTCGCCGATGTCGCCGTATGCAGCACAGTCGCCGAAGAGGGCGACGCCGAACGTATGCTGTCCGAGCTGGTGCGGGTCACCAAGCCCGGCGGTCGGGTCGGCGTCATCGTGCGCGCGGTCGATCGCGGGTGCTGGGTCAACCTGCCGCTCGACCCGGCGCTCAAGGCAAAGGTCGAGATGCCGGGGATGATCGGCGGCGGGGTGAGCCCGCAGGGCTGCGCCGATGCAAGCCTCTACACGCGGTTTCATGCGCTCGGGCTTATGGGGCTGCGCGGCTTCCCGCAGCTCGTCGCAGTGAGGCCGGGCTCGCTGCGCCTCCCGCGCTATCAGCAGCAGATTCTGGCGGCGCTCAGCCCGGCGGAGACCGAGGCGTGGCATCGCGCGGTGGCGCAGGCGGAACGCGACGGCAGTTTCTTCATCGCCCAACCCTTTCATTGCGCGGTGGGGACCAAGCCCGCGTGAGGAGGAGCGACAACGGCGGCGGTCATCACCGTCGTCGCCCGCATGTTTATCGAAATAAACAAAATGTTAAAGAGATGATCCCGGAACAAGGAATGGGGAAAGATCACCACAGACGAGTTTAGGCTTCGCACATGGCGCTGGATTCGGCACATTGCCTAAAAACGCGACAAACTGACTAAGTCCCTCCTGCCCTGTAGCCGAGATGACGATTCACGCCAAAGAGCGGCGCTCGGCGGCATTATTGGTTCACAGATCATTGACCGATGCGGCCGGTCGAATTCGCGGCACGCTCCACCGCGAAAGTGCGGGCGCCCGCGCGACTATTCTCCGGGCTTGGCCTCAATCTTGCTCAACTGAGTCGGGATGCACCGTTGGCCACCGTGTAAATGAGGAGCTCCTTATGTCGTCCAAAGGCATCACCATCGATCGTCGCCGACTCGGGCTGCTGGGCGCGGGCCTGGCGGTCGCTGCCACCGGCATCGGCGTGATCCCCGTTCTGGCGCCGCGGGCACAGGCCGCTCCCGCCGAGCCCGAGACGGGGCCGATCAAGGTCGGCATCCTGCATTCGCTTTCCGGCACGATGGCGATCAGCGAGGCGCCGCTGAAGGATGTAATGATGATGCTGATCGCCCAGCAGAACGCGAAAGGCGGGGTCATGGGCCGGCAGCTTCAGCCCGTGGTCGTCGATCCGGCCTCGAACTGGCCGCTCTTCGCCGAGAAGGCCAAGCAGCTGCTGTCGGTCGACAAGGTGGCGGCGGTGTTCGGTTGCTGGACTTCGGTGTCCCGCAAGTCGGTTCTGCCGGTGTTCGAACAGCTGAACGGCATCCTCTTGTACCCGGTGCAGTACGAGGGTCAAGAGTGCAGCCGCAACGTGTTCTACACCGGCGCCGCGCCAAATCAGCAGGCGATCCCGGCGGTCGATTACCTAATGAACCAGGCCGGGGCGAAGCGCTGGGTGCTGGAGGGCACCGATTACGTCTACCCGCGCACGACCAACAAGATCCTCGAAGCCTATCTGAAGGTGAAGGGCGTCGCGCCAGACGACCTGATGATCAATTACACGCCGTTCGGCTATTCCGACTGGCAGGCGGAGGTCGCCAAGATCAAGGCGTTCGGCTCGGCCGGCAAGAAGACTGCCGTGGTCTCGACGATCAACGGCGACGCCAACGTGCCGTTCTATAAGGAGCTCGGCAACCAGGGCATCAAGGCGACCGACATCCCGGTGGTGGCCTTCAGCGTCGGCGAACAGGAACTGGCCGGCATCGATACCAAACCACTGATCGGCCATCTCGCGGCATGGAATTACTTCCAGAGCGTCGATACCCCGCTCAACAAGGAAGTCGTCGCTGCGTTCAAGGCCTTCGCCAAGGATGACAAGCGAGTGTTTAACGACCCGATGGAGGCGCATTACATCGGCTTCAACATGTGGGTGAAGGCCGTCGAGAAGGCCGGCGGCACCGATCACGACGCGGTTATCGACGCGATGGTCGGGGTTGCCCATCCAAATCTTTCGGGCGACTTCGCGACGATGATGCCCAACCATCACCTGACCAAGCCGGTGCTGATCGGCGAGGTGCAGGGCAACGGGATGTTCAACGTCGTCTGGCAGACGCCGGGCTTGGTCGTCGCTCAGCCTTGGTCGCCTTATCTGCCGGAGAGCAAGAACCTGATCGGCGATTGGCTGCCGCCGATGTCCTGCGGCAGCTATGACGTCGTCGCCGGCAAGTGCCTCGGGTCGCACAAGGCTTAAGGGGGGTGCGCCGGGGTTCGCGAAGGAGTTGGCGCCCCCGACCCGTTTTTCACGGCCGGCTGCTCGCCGCGCTGGTAGGGATGATGCTGGCGACGCCGGGGGTGGCGCGCGCCGCTGACGACCCTTTCGCGAATATCGCAGCCGCCAATTTCGATCTCGTGGCCCAAGGGGTTCAGGAACTGGCCGTCTCGGCCAGCCCGCGTGCCGCGGCGGTCATCGCCGCTCTACGCGGCCAGCGGCTGTTTGCATGGAAGTGGCCGCGACCGGACACGCCGCTCTACATCCGCACCAATAAAGGGTTCGCCGATGCGCGCACCGGCTCTGCGGTGGCAGCGCCGCCGCCGGCGAACTTGCGGCTGGTCATCGTCAACAATTCGGTGCGCTTCGCGATCGAGACCGCCGAAGGCGCCCTCGATCTGTCCTCGAAGAGCCCCGAAGCGCGGCTCAGGGCGGCCGATGCGATTTTCCAAGCGGCCGATGCCGGTGCGTTGCCATTGATCGAGCGGGCGCTGGCTAAGGAACACGATGCCGCGGTCATCCGCGTTTTGAATGAGGTCCAGGCCGCCGCGTTGTTGAAATCCGACACCGGGTCGATGTCGGTGCGGCTCACCGCCGTGCGCGAAGTGGCGGCGCGGGCGGATCTCTCGGCGCGGAGCCTGCTGTCCTCGCTGCATGGGCAACCGCCTCCTGTCGAGGCGGCAATCGGCGCGGCGATCCACGACATCGATCGCCAGCTGCAACTATGGAGCCTTGCCGAGGACGTCTATTACGGCTTGAGCCTCGGCGCCGTGCTGCTGTTGGCCGCGACCGGGCTGGCGATCACCTTCGGGGTGATGGGCGTCATCAACATGGCGCATGGCGAAATGGTGATGATCGGCGCCTACACCACTTTCGTTGTTCAGCAGCTGATCGCGGCTTTTGCTCCGGCGCTTGAAAATCTTGGCCTGTTATTGGCTGTGCCGGCGGCCTTTTTGGTGGCGGGCGCACTCGGGGTGGTGATCGAGCGCGCTCTGATCCGCTTCCTTTACGGCAGGCCGCTGGAGACCCTTCTTGCCACCTGGGGGCTAAGCCTGATCCTGCAACAGGCTGTGCGCAGCATCTTCGGCCCGACCAACCAGGACGTCAGTTCGCCCCCATGGATGAGCGGCTCGATGGCGCTCGGCGGACTTACGCTCACAGTCAACCGGCTGTGGATCATCCTGTTCGCGTTGCTCGTGCTCGGCGCCCTGATGGCTACGCTGCGCTGGGGCGGGCTCGGGCGCTCCATCCGCGCCGTGACCCAGAACCGGCGCATGGCGGCGGTTATGGGCATTCGCACACCGGTGATCGACGCGCTGACCTTTGGCCTTGGTTCCGGCATTGCCGGCATGGCCGGCGTCGCGCTGAGCCAGATCGACAATGTCAGCCCCAATCTCGGCCAAAGCTACATCATCGACAGTTTCCTCGTGGTGGTGCTCGGCGGCGTCGGCAATCTGTGGGGAACGTTGTTCGCGGCGATGACCCTCGGGGTGGTCGATAAGTTCGTCGAACCCTTCGAGGGCGCCGTGCTGGCCAAGATCCTGGTGCTGGTATTCCTGATCCTGTTCATCCAGCGGCGCCCGCAAGGGCTGTTCCCGCTTAAGGGTCGGGCGGCCGAGGCTTGATGCCGATCGACCGCACTACGATAACGACACTCGGCTGCGTGCTCGGCGGTGCCGCGCTGCTTGCGGCTTTGAACCTATTCGCCCCAGCGGCGAGCGCAGCACACGTCCCTGACTTCGTAATTTCGCTGACCGGCAAGTATCTGTGCTACGCGATCCTGGCGCTGGCGGTCGATCTAGTGTGGGGCTATGTCGGCATCCTGACACTCGGCCATGCCGCATTCTTTGCCCTGGGCGGCTATGCGATGGGCATGTATCTGATGCGGGAGATCGGCGCCCGCGGCGTCTACGCCAATCCGACCTTGCCCGATTTCATGATCTTCATCGGCTGGAACAAGCTGCCCTGGTACTGGTACGGGTTCGACCATTTCTGGTTCGCCCTGATCATGGTGCCGCTGGTGCCGGGCGTGCTGGCCGGCGTGTTCGGCTGGTTCGCGTTCCGCTCGCGCGTCTCCGGCGTCTATTTGTCGATCATCACCCAGGCGCTGACCTATGCGCTGTTGCTTGCCTTCTTCCGCAACGACATGGGTTTTGGCGGCAACAACGGGATGACCGACTTCAAGGACGTCTTAGGCTTCCCGCTCAACCGCGAGAGCACTTCAATCGGGCTGATGCTGATCACCGCGATCGTGCTGTCGGCGGCGTTCCTGCTGGCGCGCGCGATTACCGGCTCGCGGTTCGGCAAGGTGCTGGTGGCGGTGCGTGACGCCAAGTCGCGTACCCGCTTTCTCGGCTACCGGCCAGAATCCTACAAGCTCGTGGTGTGGGTGGGATCGGCGGTGATCGCCGGGATCGGCGGTGCGCTTTATGTGCCGCAGGTCGGCATCATCAACCCCTCGGAATTCGCGCCCGGCAACTCGATCGAGGCGGTGATCTGGGTCGCCGTCGGCGGGCGCGGCACGCTCGCCGGAGCGATCCTCGGCGCCGTTATGGTCAATCTCGGCAAGACCTGGCTAACCAGCGCCTTGCCCGAAATCTGGCTGTTTGCGTTCGGCGGATTGTTCATCTTGGTCACATTATTCCTGCCGCGGGGAATCATTGGTCTGTTCGCGGCGCGCTCGGTCGGCGATGCCAGGCCCGAGCCCGAAATCGGCTGCTGCCGCGGCGGCACGCGAGGTCACGGGGTGACCGGGGGAACCCTCCTCGATCTCGACGGTGTCAGCGTCTCGTTTGACGGCTTCAAGGCGCTCAACGAGCTGTCCCTGGTGCTCGAACCAGGCGAGATGCGGGCGGTAATCGGTCCCAATGGCGCCGGCAAGACCACAATGATGGACGTAATCACCGGCAAGACAAAGCCTGATGCCGGGCGGGTCGTGTTTGGCGATGACACCGATCTGACCCAGCTCGACGAGCCGGCGATCGCCCGGCTCGGCATCGGCCGCAAGTTTCAGCGGCCGACGGTGTTCGAGCCGCTGTCGGTGCGCGACAACGTGCTGCTCGCGCTCGATGGCGATCGCTCTCCCCGCTTCGCGCTGTGGGCGCGCGAGACGCCCGACGAGCGCACGCGGATCGAGGAGATCCTGTTGACGACGCGCCTCGGTGCCGAACGCTACCGCCGTGCGGCAGACCTTTCGCACGGTCAGAAGCAGTGGCTGGAGATTGGCATGCTGCTCGCTCAGAACCCCAGATTGCTCCTGGTCGACGAGCCGGTGGCCGGCATGACCGATGCGGAGACCGCAGCGACGGCGGATCTGCTGCGCGAGATCAACCGCACCCGCAGCGTGGTGGTGGTTGAACACGACATCGCGTTCGTGCGGGCGCTTGGGGTGAAGGTGACGGTGCTGCATGAGGGGGCGGTGCTGGCGGAAGGCTCAATCGACGCCATCCAGGACAACCCGCGCGTCGTCGAAGTCTATCTCGGGCGGTGAGACGTGCTGTCGGTCGACGCCATCGACCTTTACTACGGCGCAAGCCGAGCGCTGCGCCGCGTCAGCCTGACAGCGAAAAAAGGCGAGGTGACCTGCATCCTTGGCCGTAACGGCGTCGGCAAGACCAGCCTGTTGCGGGCGATCTTCGGGCTCCAGCCGGTCCGAGCCGGACAGATTGCTTGGGAAGATCGACAATTGACTGGGCTATCTCCGTATCAGCGCGCCCGCGCCGGCTTGGCGCTGGTGCCGCAGGGTCGCGAGATCTTTCCGCGCCTGACCGTAGCGGAGAATCTCGAGACCGGATTTGCCGTCTTGCCACGCGGCCTGCGCATCATCCCTGACGAAATCTTCGCGTTGTTTCCGGTATTGAAGGAGATGCTGCGCCGGCGTGGCGGCGACCTCTCCGGCGGCCAGCAGCAACAACTGGCAATCGCGCGCGCGCTGGTCACGCGGCCCCGGCTTCTGGTCCTTGACGAGCCGACCGAAGGGATCCAGCCTTCGATCATCAAGGACATTGAGCGCGTCATTCGCGGGCTCGCCGCGCGCGGCGACATGGCGATCCTGTTGGTTGAGCAGTATTTCGAATTCGCCCGCGACCTTGCTGCCTCCTACCTCGTCATGCAGCGCGGCGAAGTTGTCGCCTCCGGGCGCCGCGAGGACATGGATGAGGCAGCAATTCGCAGCTTTTTGATCGTTTGAATGGAAAGGCGGGCGGCCTATACCCCAACTATTCTGCTGATCGCGCCGAATTTGCAAAACCCGGTTCGGAAAGCGCTGGCGCTGGCGGGGATTGGATTGGGTCAGCCCATGCTCGGGACAATCGAGTTCAGGTGGTTTCGATCGCCGGGGTGAAGATGTAACCGCTGCCGCGCACGGTCTTTATGATCGATGGTCGCTGCGGGTCATCCTCGAGCTTGCGGCGAAGCCGTCCGACTTGCACGTCGATCGTCCGGTCGAACGGCCCGGCCTCGCGATTGCGCGCCAAGTCCAACAGCTGATCACGAGTCAGCACCTGGTTGGCATTGTTGACGAACGCCGCCAACCATGTCGATCTGCCACCGGTCGACGATTCCTTGCTGCGGCACGGCCACCGCCCAGGGCGCGTATCTGCCGGAAAAGATCGGTTCCAGACCGGGGAATTGATCCGGCACGGCGTGCCCGCGGCGAGGGCGAAGCACTGCGCCGCGATGTGGGGGCATTAGATGTGGGGGCATTAAGGGTTCGCGGGCCTAACACCCATATGTTCGAAGGTGCGATGATCGATCGGGGTTGGGCGAAAGCGGCGCCTGATGCCCGGTGCCATTGAGGAAAGTGATGCCGCAATCTGTCCGTCCACTGATTGAAGCCCGGCGCGAGCAGATGTTTCCGGTGCTCGAGCCGGACGAGATCGAGCGGCTGGCGCGGTTCGGCGAGCGCCGATCCTATGCGGCGGGAGACCGAATGGTTGCCACCGGCGAGATCGCGCCAGGGGCTTTCGTGCTCCTGAGCGGCCGCGTCGACATCACGCAGCGCGGAAGGGATGGACAGTCCGAGCTGATCGTGACGAACGGTCCGGGCTCGTTCATGGGCGAATTGGCGCAGCTGTCCGATCGCCCATCGCTGGTCGACGCCCAGGCGACGGAAGCGGTAGAGGCGATCGTCGTTCCGCCGCGGCGGTTGCGCGACCTGATGGTCGAAGAGGCGGAACTCGGTGAGCGTATCATGCGCGCCCTGATCCTGCGCCGCGTCGGCCTGCTCGAGACCGGCGCCGGTGGCCCGATCATCGTCGGCAGCGCCGATAACGTCGATGTTCTACGCCTCGAAGGCTTCCTGACCCGCAACGGACATCCGCATCAACGGTTCGATCCCGAGGCCGACCCATGCGCGCAAACTTTGATCGAGCGCTTCCACATCGAGCCTCGGGAGTTGCCGATCGTTCTGTGTCCCGACGGAATGCTGCTGCGCAATCCCAGCGATGTCGTACTCGCGCGCTGTATCGGGCTCGTCAGAGCGATCGACCCGGACAAGATTTATGATTCGGTTATCGTCGGCGCCGGGCCAGCGGGTCTTGCGGCCTCGGTTTACGCGGGGTCGGAAGGGCTGTCGGTGCTCGTGCTGGATTGCCGCTCATTCGGCGGCCAGGCCGGTGCCTCGGCGCGCATCGAGAACTATCTGGGCTTTCCGACCGGCATCAGCGGCATGGCGCTGATGGCGCGCGCCCATAACCAGGCGCTGAAGTTCGGCGTCGAAATGGCGATCCCGGATGAAGTTGCCCGCTTGCAGGGCCTAACCGGCTCGCCGCGGGACGGCCGATTTCTGATTACATTGGCCAACAACGAGCGAGTTCATGCCCGCGCCGTCGTCATCGCCAGCGGTGCGCGTTATCGCCGTCTCGATGTCGAGAACCTGGCCGCCTTCGAGGGCTCCTCCGTTCACTATTGGGCCTCGCCGTTGGAGGGACGGCTATGCGCCGGACAGGAGGTGGCGCTGGTGGGCGCCGGCAATTCCGCGGGCCAGGCGGTGGTGTATCTATCTAGCCAGGTCGCCAGGATCTGGCTGATCGTTCGCGGCCGCAGCCTCGATGAAAGCATGTCGCGCTATCTAGTCGAGCGCATTGCCGCGAGGCCGAATGTCGAAGTGTTGACCGAGACGACTGTCAGCGCACTTGAAGGGCAAGACGGGGTTCTGGAAGCGATCCGCTGCCGCGCGCGCTGGTCGGGTCAGGAGGTCAGGCGCGCAATCCGCCACCTGTTTCTGTTTATCGGCGCAGAGCCGAATACCGATTGGTTGTCCGGGTCGGGCGTGACCTTAGACGACAACGGGTTTGTGCGCACCGGCGCCAACATCTTGAGGCCGCTCGAAACCAGCCTGCCCGGCGTATTCGCGATCGGCGACGTGCGCTCGGGATCGGTCAAGCGCGTTGCCGCCGCTGTCGGTGAGGGCGCGCAGGTGGTGGCGGCTCTGCACGCCTTTCTCGCGGAAGCCGGCGACAAGGCGGCGCTTCCTGCCAACATCGGGAGACACTGATGTCCGACGAATGCAGCCATACCGACGATATTCGCGATGTGACGCCGAGCGCGCTCGGCTGCGAGGAGTGTCTGAAGATCGGTTCGCCGTGGCTCCATCTGCGGCTGTGCCGGACCTGCGGCCATGTCGGCTGTTGCGACGACTCGCCGAACCGCCACGCCACCAAGCATTTTCACGCGACGCTGCACCCGGTCATTGAAGCCTACGACCCGCCGGA
Organism: uncultured Alphaproteobacteria bacterium; assembly: GCA_963785565.1. Classification (GTDB taxonomy): domain Bacteria; phylum Pseudomonadota; class Alphaproteobacteria; order ATCC43930; family CGMCC-115725; genus AP-15. The sequence continues at coordinate 51,345 of CAWAVV010000028.1, forward strand.
CGGCTGGGGCTGGTGCTATGTCGACGAGGTGATGCTCGACCTCAGCGATCGCCCCACGCCGCATGACGGCCCGATCCCGCGCTACTATTGAGATGCCGGCGCAGCTTGCTTCCGGAGCTCTTAACCGAGTAGTTTTTTCAGCCGTTCGGCCATTTGGGCGGGCGGGTCTTCGCCGGTGAACGAGGCCGTGAAACGGCCTTTTGGGTCCATCACGTAGACGACCGAGCTGTGATCCATCGAATAATCGCCGCCGGCTTCGGGGTGCTTGGCGTAATAAACCCGATAGTTCTTGGCCGCTTGGGCGACCTCGGCAGCGGTTCCGGTCAATGCCAGGATCGGCGCGTCGAAGGCCGTGACATAATCCTTCATTACCTGCGGCGTGTCGCGCTCGGGATCGATCGTGATGAACACCGGCCGGACTTCATCGCTCCTCTTACCGAGATCCCGCAGCGCCAAGGCGATATTGTTGAGTGTAGTCGGGCAGGCATCGGGACAATGGGTATAGCCGAAATAGACCAGCAGCCATTTCCCCTCGAGTGCGGTGTTGGTGACCGTCTTGCCATTTTGATCGACGAGGGTAAAGGAGCCGCCGATCGCGCTGCCGAGCACGCTGCCGGCCACGCCTTTCCTGTTGTCGTGCAATTCCACGGCAAGGAAGGCCGCCGATCCGAGGATGATGAACGCGGCCAGCAGCGCCGCCACCAAAAGCAGACGGGGCGACAAGCCCGGCGCCGATTTCCCGGCCGCGCCGCCCGGGGAATTGCCGGCCATTGTTATACCTCCCTCAGTGCTGCCCGGCCGGGGTTGGTCCCATCGCGCCGATCTTCTCGACCGCGACATTTACCGTCCGCGAGCCAGCCTTATCAAAGGTCAAGGTCAGCGGGAAGGATTGACCCGTCTGCAGCGGTTTCGCCAGCCCGACCAGCATGATATGCAACCCGCCGGGCTGCAAGGTAACCGCTTCGCCGGCGGGAATGTCGATGCTGGCGACCGGCCGCATCTTCATCACCATGCCCGACATCGACATCGTGTGCAGCTCGGCTTTTTTCGCGACCGGCGAGGACACCGCGATGAGCTTGTCGGCGGTCGGCGATTGGATCGTCACATAGGCGGCCCCGGTGGCCGATTTTCCCGGCGTCGCTCGCGCCCATGCGTTATCGACTTCGAGTTGCCCGGTCTGCGCCGACGATACGGCGCTCGCGGCGAAGACAAACCCGACGACGAGAACCAACATCCTGACCGCCTTCACCGCATCCTCCACGATGGTTGCCGAACGGGCGCACCATAACGCTGTCCGGCCGCCGACGGAGCGGGGCGTTTTACCGCGCCCCTTGCTGTGCGGCGGATTTTCCCGGCGCCGAGACGAGCGCTGCGCAGATGCGCGGCAATTCGCCGACCAGCAGCGGTTTAGCGTGCGAAGGCGGCGGATGGCGAGCCTCGGGGGTGAACCACCAGGCAAGCTCCTTGCCGCAGCCGTCGCCGGGAGGAGGCGGCGCCTGATCGCGGCATTCGGTCTGACCGGGCGGGCATAACAGACGCATGTGGAAATGATAATCATGGCCCCACCAAGGCCGGATTTTGGTCAGCCAGGCGCGGTCTGCCCCGGCCTCTCGGCACAATTCGCGCTTGATCACGGGGTTGACGAAAATCCGCGCCACGTCAGGCTCGCGGGCTACCGCCTCGTAGAGGCGGCGATAGGCCGGGTTCCACACCGCCGGGTCGACATGCTCGCCATCGGCTGCGACGACATCGGTCGCGGACATTTCGTCCCGTTCGGCCGTGCTCAGCCGTCGGCTCGGCATCGGCGTCAGCCAGATATCGGCGTCGAGCCCGATCTGATGCGAGCCGTGGCCGGTCAGCATCGGCCCGCCGCGCGGTTGCGCGATGTCGCCGACCAGCAGCCCCGGCCAGCCGGCCCCGGCCGGCAGTTTCGCCGAGAGCCGCTCGATAAACGCGATCAGCGCCGGGTGGCCCCAGGCGCGATCGCGCGATGGGCGCATGACCTGCCAGTTCGGCCCGTCGGCGGGAAGCTCGACCCCGCCTTCGAGGCAGCCCCGCTCATAGGCGCCGATCGCCTCGGGCCGCCCTTGCGCCGGCGTTACCTGGAGGCCAAAGACGCGCTGCGCTGCATCATGTGGCAATTGGGCCAACAGCGCCGCCCGGTGCGCTTTCTCCTCGGCGACATTGTCCTGCGCCAACGCATTCCCGCACGCCGCCCATAGCGCGAATGTTGCAAGGTAGACCCAGCGCATCGGTCCCCCGTCAAACGATCGGCCCGGAGGACTGAGGGAGGCGGCGGCGCAGCCCCCTCGACCGCGAGCCGGCTATCTGGGAGAGGAGGTACGCTCCGCCGCCCGGATTGCCTGGTCGAAGGCGGCGAGCACGGCGGCGTGAGACGATCGATCGTTCATCGTCTCGACATTGGTGAAGCCGCGCGACCTCGCGACGTCGATCAACAGCGCATGCGCCGACCACGCGAGAGTCGGATCATCGAGCCGCTTGGCGGCGGCGCGGAGTGCTCCCACCGCGCAGCGCTGTCCACCGAACGACCGATAGGTGCGCCGCGTCCATTCTTTCGGGCCGTTGATCAACTCCTTCGCATCGCGCAACAAATCGGCGACGGCGAGGTCGCGCTCAGTCGGCGACGGCGCCCGCAACGCTCTCGGCGCGGTGGTCTTTCTGCGGCGCAGCCGAGCTTCGAACCACAGCCGGCATCCGTGGCGGCTCCACAGCGGGAAGAGCCCAGTATCGTATGGGGTCGGCGCGGGGAAATACCTACCATCGAACGGCATCGCGATCTCCTATCTTCTCCTGTCTTCTCGGTGCATTTGATCTGTTCGGCGCCGCGGCACGCGACGCCGAGCTTCCCCCACGGTACGCGCGCAAAAATCGGGTCGAGCCAAATTGCTTCGCGGGGCGAGTTGCGCCCAATCCCTGCCGATGCGGCGGGTCCCGCCGGTATCCCCCAGTCAGCCCCATAGCCAGTCTTTCGGAGCTCGATTCCAACCGGGATGATCGTCCCGAGGCTGCGAGGTGTCAATCTTCGAACGGGCGGTCGAGGGCTGACAACGGCAGATTCCCGTGTAACCGCGTGTAACCGGGAAAAAAACCGGGAATGTTGCCGAATTTCGCTCCGGAACGGCCAATCGACCTTGAAAACGGCCTGCTAATTCAAAGACTTGAGGACAAATTCCCGCAGTGCCGGAACCGGGAATTTTTTGCGGCCTAACCGGGAAATTAATCGGCCTAACCGGGAACTGACGGGAAATGAGCGGTCACCCGATCGGATGTCGCTCATTGCGCACTCTAAGTCGATACGTTGCCATGTTAGCAACATATCATGGCGCTGCCAGATTAGCAATATCGCGGGTGATTGGAGATGACGATTGACCGAGGAGCGCGTCTCAGCGCAGGGCTGCGCCGAGGGCTAGAACGATCAGCATCGCCGCCAAGACGTAAGCGGCGTAGGCGTTGACATGCCCGACATGCATCTTGCGCACGATCAAGGCGAGCGTCCCCAGGATGCGGACCGGTGGTTCGAGCACGAAACGGTCGACGATGTGGGTCTCGGAAAGTTCGCGCCGGATCGCCGTGCGGAAATGCTGGGCGACGGCCTCGGTGCTGTCTTCAGGTGTCGATGGGGCGACGATCGCCTGAAAAATGACCCGCACCGGGTTGGAAAAACCGGTCGCGGTATAGGTAATCTCGGGCGTAAGGCGGCGCAGACCCCCGGCCCACACCGCCCCGCGCGTCAGCGTCCGGCCTCGGGTAACGACCCGGAACACGGCGAAGACCACAACGAGAATGACCGCGAGCGCCACCACCATGTAGGACGTCGACATGGCGAAGACGACCGGGTTGCTGGTTTCGCCGCGATGCAGCACGACGAGCCCTCTGCCCGGCGCCAACCCCCGTCCGACCTGCGCACCGAGATCATGGAATTCGGCGAGGAATGCCGGCGGCAAGGCCTGTTGCGCCTGCGTCGGGCCGAAAAACGGCGGCACCAGCGCGGCGACCGCACTTTCATGGGCGAGCGGCGTCACCGCCCGGTCGAGCGCCGGAATGACGTAGGTCGGCAACAGCCCCAGGGCGATGCAGAAGACCGCGAGCAGGCCGAGCGGAACCCTGGCGCCAATGGGTGCGTCGGTAGCCTCGGCCGCACCCTCCGAGCGCGGCACGCCGAGAAACCCCATTGCGAAGACCTTGGCGAAACAGGTCGCCGCGAGGCCCGCGGTCAGCGCCAGCAGGGCGCCGGCAAGCGCAAACACAATCTTGATCCCGGTCGAGGAGAGCAAGGCCGCCCGCAGAATCGTCTGCAAGGTCAGCCATTCGCTGACAAAGCCGTTAAGCGGCGGCAACGCGGAGATCGCCAGCACGCCGATCAAAAAGAAGGCGCTCATCCATGGCATCCGGCGGAGGAGACCGCCGAGCCGGTCGAGATCGCGCGTCCCGGCGCCGGCCTCGACCGCGCCAGCGCCGACAAACAGCAGCGCCTTGTACACCGAGTGATTGGCGAGGTGATAGAACGCCGCGACCAGTGCTATGGCCGCGACGGTGTGGTGGCCGGTCGCGATAAAGGTCATGGCGGCGCCGATCCCGGCCGCGACGATCCCCATATTTTCGATCGTGCTGTGGGCGAGCAGCCGCTTCATCTCCGATTGGATCGTCGCATAAAGGATACCGATCAGCGCCGACAGGCTGCCGATGACCAGCACAATAAGCCCCGGGGCGGCGCCGGCCACAGGAAGCAGGTCGAGATTGACGCGGACGATGCCGTAGATGCCGAGATTGACGATCACCGCCGACGACAATGCCGCGACGTTGGTCGGCGCCGCCGAATTCGGCTAGCGGCTTCCAGCCGCCGACCGGCGCCAGGCCGGCCTTAACCGCAAAGCCAAAAAACGACAGCAGGAAGATCGCCCAGCCAACCCCGGCGCCGACCGCGGGGGGTGCGGCGGCGATCGCAGCGAAATCGAGGCTCCCAGCGGCATTGGCGATCAGCATGAAGGCGATCATGACCGCGATCGTTCCGGCCTCGCTCATCGCCAACATCACGTAACCGGCTTGCGAGCTTTCGTCGTGTTCATGCTCGAAATTGACCAACAGATAGCTGGCGATCGACATCGCCTCCCAGGCGGCGAGGAACGAGATCACGTCACCGGCGATCAGAACGAGCACGACCCCGGAGAGAAGCGCATAATAGAGAATGCTGAAATATCGCAGGCTGTATTGGACGCTGTATTTCGGCAAATAGACTGCCGAAAAAATCGACACCGGCAGAAAAACGAGGCCGGCGACAAACAGAAACAATCCTGAAAGGTGATCGGCTTGCAGGCGCCGCCTGCCCAGCGACAACAGCGGCCATAAGTCGAGGCGGAAGTCCTCGTCACCGACGAGCAGCAAAGCGCCGGCCATCAGAACAGCCAGTGCCGCCAAAGAACCGAGTGCCGCGAGCACCACCGGGCTCCAGCGAGGGCGCACGACCAGCGCGCCGACAACCCCCGCGGCGCAGATCAGAAAGAACGCAAGGATCGCAGCGGCGGGGGTCATAACCGGGCGGTTGGGCTCGAAATTGGAGCTGCCGGCGGCTTTCTTTCGACCACAACGAGGAGCGCGTGCAGGATTGCCAATGGCGGTGGGGGGCAGCCGGGAACGATGACATCGACCGGTATCACTTCGGCTACGCCGCCGGCGGCGGCAAAGCTCGGGCCAAAGACGCCGCCCGAGATCGCGCAGGCGCCGATCGCCACCACCCGCTTTGGCGCCGGCATCGCGTGCCAGGTCTGCAGTAGCGGGGTGCGCATCGCATCGGAGACCGGTCCTGCGACTAGCAGCACATCGGCGTTGCGCGGCGTCGGCGTGATGAAAAAGCCGAGCCGGTGCATGTTGTAGTACGGATTATTGAGCTGCCTCGCCTCGCTGATGCAGGCGCCGCAAGCCCCGGCATCGACAAACCGGATATGCAGCGAGTGGTGGAAAGCGCGCCCAAATTTTTCCTTCGCCCGGGCGAGGTCGCCGGCGTAGGCGGCCCACTCGTAACCGGGTTCCCAGGCGACAGCGGGCGCGTCGTCACCGGCATGGCAGCGGTAGCAATGCACACACTTGCCTTGGTCGATCGCGACCCCGCCATTTTCCGGCGTAATCGCGCCGGTCGGGCAGAGCGCGACAAGACTTGCCGCATCTTCGGCGGTCTCCGACTTTCCACCCAGCGGACGCCCCGGCGACACTCCCGGCGACTCGTCATGCCGCGCCGGATATGAGTTGCTGCGCACCCCGGCACGCAGGCCCTGCAGTACCCAATTTGCCATCGTGTGTTCCTAGTAGTAGGAATTTGACAGTTAGTACCCGATCCCTTCTGGCGTCATTCCCGCGAAAGCGGGAACCCAGAGCAACCAAAACCCCGTTTGCCGCCCTGGACCCCCGCTTTTCGCGGGGGCGACGAAAGATGGGCTATGGGAACCATCTGTCTGGTTCAAACCCCTAGCGGTCGCACTCGGCGTTCGACAGCCCGAAGCTCGCAAGGATGATCGGGAAGTCCTGGAATGCAAAATTCTCGGCCGCGAGATGAAAGCCGTGCCAGTTCGGGAAGGCGGGTGGAGTGACGCGATAGCGGGCGACCATTCCTTTCCCATCGAGGCGCAGCCAGTGAAAAGCGGCGCCTTGCGGGGCTTCGACGGCGGCCAGCGCCACTCCCTCGCACCAGGCAAAGGGATCGGCCGAGACCGGCCCGTCGGGCAAGGTCAGCACGGTTTGCCGGATGATCGCCGCCGATTGCTCGGCTTCGCGGAAGAAGACCCGCAGCCGCGCATAGCCGTCGCCTTGGCTTTCCACCGGAACGGTGAATTCGGTCGCATCGTAGCCGGCATAGGGAAACAGCTTGCGGATGTCGCCGGACAAGCCGGAAGCGCGCGCGATCGGTCCGACCAGCCCATAGGAAACCGCCTGATCGGCAGTGACCATGCCGACTTCCTCGAGCCGGTCGAGAAAGCTGCTCGAGTAGCGCAACAGCCGGTGAAGATTGTGCATCCGGCGGATGACCGGCGGAATCTCTGCAGCCAGGTGCCGGCATTGCTCGACCGACAAATCGCAGGCGAGACCGCCCGGTTTGATCATCCCGAACAAATAGCGATGGCGGGCCACCGTGCAGCTGAGGCGCAACAGGTCCTCTTCGATCAATGCCGCCTGGGCGGCCGCAACGGCGAGTGCGGTCGAATTGCAGATGCCGGTAATGACCGCCGCGTGGTGGCGCAGCCTTTCGAGTTCGGCAAAAACCGTGCGCAACGCCCGCGCCCGCGGCGGCACCCCGATAGTACTGATGGCTTCAACGGCCTGGCAAAAGGCGAGGCCGTGGGCAAAGGCCGCGATGCCGGAGAAGCGCTCGGCAAGCAGCAGCGCGCGGTCGATCGGCTGACCCTCTGCGATCTTTTCGACGCCGCGATATTTGTAGAAAAACCGCGGAATCGTCCGGATCACATCCTCGCCCACGGTTTCCAGCAGGAAATGCGCCGATTCGGCGAAGTCTGAAAACACCGGGCCAATCGGCATGGCGAAAGCGCCCGGTGCGGTGACGACGGTCGCCGGCTCCCATCTCGGCTCGGCGGCGCGCGTAACGGGCGGCCGTGCGGCATCGAAATCATGTCGCATCGGGTTGACGCCGTCGGGCCAATCCTCGTGCAATACGAAATCGCCGAGCCGCGGATGGCCCGCGAAGCTCACCCCGAACAAATCCTCAATCTCACGTTCGTGCCAATCGACCGACGGACCATGGGTTAATCCGCTGATCGACGGCACCGCCTGGATCCGTCCGTCGATCGGGAGCTCGACGTAAACCCAAGGATGGTCGGCATTCTTGTAAAATATGTAGGTGAAGAGCCAAGCCGGCGGCTCTTCGGCGACCAAGGTCGCAAAGCTGAAGCCGAGGCCGCTCATCAGCCATCCGCAGACCTCGCGTAGGGCCTCGGGGCGGCATTCGATGCGACAGATCCTGCCGGCTCGATCGAGCGCGGGTTTGACTTGTCCAGGCCACTTTGCGACGCAGCTTGCGGCAAGGCTCGCTGGTTCGGCCGCGGGCGCCGGATCCTGATCGAGCGCAACCATGATACCGAGCCTCTACCCGCCCATTGCCGATGCCGCAGCCGCGAGCAGCGCATAGAGCGGCGCCGGCACATACGCGCCGACCACGACAAGCGGGATGGCGGCGAGCGCGATCGTTGTCTTGCACGATAGCGGAAGCGCCTGAACCGGCGGCCGCTCGCCGCTGGCGCCGAAGGCCATGCGATTGATATGGAACATAACCGCGCAGAACGCGATAACGACAAACACCGCAAGTAATCCGACCGCGATGTACTGGCCGCTGGCGAGCCCGCCTTTCAAAATCAGGAATTCGCTGACAAAGATCGCAAAAGGCGGCGCCCCGGCAATCGCAAAGCCGCCAGCGGCGAGCGCCAATGCGGCAAGCGGCGAATAACGGACCAGATTACGAACAGAGGCGATCTGTTGCGTGCCCATCGCCAGCACCGTGATGCCGGAGGCAAAGAAACAGAAGGATTTGGCGATCGCGTGCGCCGTCATCTGAAAGACCGCGCCGAGATGGGCGTCAGCGCCGCCGAGCCCGGCGGCAACCAGGATGATCCCCATATGCTCGACCGTTGAAAATGCGAATAGCCGTTTAAAATCGCGGACAAAGATCAAAAGTAAGGTGGCGACGCCGACCGAGAACAGGCCAAACCCGACAAACCACGGCCGGGCATCGAGCCCCGGCGCCGCCGAGATCACCGGGAACAGCCGCAGGATCACATAGAGCGCGGTCGTCGTTTCGACCCCAGACAGCAGCGCACAGACCGGCGCCGGAGCCTGGCTGTGAGCATCCGGCAGCCAGGTATGCATGGGTACGAGGCCGACCTTGGTGCCGAACCCGACCAGGATCAGCAGAAAGGCGGGCCACAACAATGCCGGCGGCATATGCGGCGCGGCGGCGACCAATCCAACCCAGGTAAAGGGTTGGAAACCGGCGACCCGTGACCCCCAGTAGAGAATGAGGAACCCGAGCAGCGCGAATACCGCGCCGAGCGTTGTCAGCAAGACGTATTTCCAGGCCGCCTCCAATGCCTCCGGCGTGTCCTCGAAGCCGACCAGAAAAGCCGAGAGCAGTGTGGTCAGCTCGACCGCAACCCACATCAATGCGACGTTCGCCAGGATCGGCACCGCCAGCATCGACAGGAGGAACAGGTTGTAGAGACAGTAATACAGCCGGACCTTGCGCCCGCTGAGATCCTCCCGGGTGCGATGCGCGATATAGCCCCAGGAGAACAGTGACGCGGTGAAACCGACAAACGCGATCAGCACCAGCACCAGCGCGCTCAGACCGTCACAAGTCAGCCATTCCCCCGCCGCGTTGGATCGGCCGCTCCGCGTCGCAGACACCGCAATGGCGACGGTGAGCGTCAGGACGATGGTGGTGGTGGCGAGCGTCACCGGGGCGGCAATGCGCCGGCCTATGAGCGACAACGTCACGCCGCTGGCGATCAGCGGAAGAATTAGGGTGGCGGCGAGTTCCATCGCTAATATTCCCGCAACGCGGCAAGGGCGCCGACCGCGGTCGTGCCAAGCCGCAGATGGATGCGCCGGGTCAGCAGGCCGATAACGAGGGTGAACACGGGCACGTCGACGGCCGCGGCCAATTCGGCGATGACCGGCAAGTTTGGCACAATCGCTACGCCGGCAAAGAAGACGCCGTTCTCGACCGCCAGCAGGCCGAGCAACTGCGGTACCGCCTCGCGCCGCACCGCGATCGTGAAGGCGCCGAGGAATATCGCCGCCAGCCCGAGCGGCAGATTGATGCGTCCGAACGGGACTTCGACCGCGCCGAGGATCGGATCGGTGATGGCGTAGGCGAGCAGGACGAGCGCCGCGGCGATCAACAGCGAGCTCGGAATATTAAGCACGCGCTCGATCTCGCGGGTGCGATAGACCTCGGCGCTGACCGTGCGCCGCAACAGCCATGGGATCAACAGCGTTTTGGTCCCAATCGTGATCGCCGCGACCGCCAAGAGATGATAGGAGCCGGTGGCGATGCCGAGAATGACGGCGGAGCTCGTCAGCAGCAGCGATTGCGTGATGAACAGCTGCAGCGAGGCCAGCACTTGACGTGTTGCCACCACCCCCAGCGCAGTCAGCAAAAACAGCGCGCCGGTCAGTGCATCGAGCGCGAACAACAATGGCTGGGAGATGCCGCTGATCATCATTGCCTGCGTTCCGCTAGATCTCGAAAATGCGGGTGATCATCGCCACCACCGCGGTCACAAAGGCGGCGCCGATGAATTCGGTAATGCGGAACAGGCGCAATTTGGCGAGCGAAGACTCGATGTAGACGAGGACCAGGACGAACCCGAAAACCTTCAAGAGCACCAGCGGGATCGCCAGAAACACCGGACCCGGCGCCATGCCTTGCGCCAACCCCCAAGGGGTCACCAGCACATTAAGAAAAATGCATATCAGGACGAACAGCTTGATCGCTCCGGCCCATTTCATCAACGCCGCGCCGCGCCCCGAAAACTCGAGCGATTTCGAGCGGTCGATCATCGCCAGCTCGAACTGCCCGGACGGGCTGTCGACCGGCAGGCGGCCGTCTTCGGCGAGGATCAGCATCAAGAACGCGATCATCAGGAGCACGTGCGACGGCTCGAAGAAATTCGCGATCGGCGTCACCCAGCGGGTCTGGACAATGTAAGGGATTGTCGAGCCGGCGACGAACGACACGGTCAGAAACACGACGATGAAGACGGGCTCGGCGAGAAACCCGACCATGCGGGTGCGGCTCGCTCCCATCGGGCCATAGGGGTTGGCGCTGTCGACCGCGGCGAGCACGCCGAAGAACCCGCCGAGGGCGAGAACGAAACCCGCACCCAGCATGTCGCCCATGAAGGCGAAAAACAGCGGGTACCGGGTCAGCACCGGGATCAGCAACGCGACGAAGACCGGCGCCGCAAACGCGACGTAGGGCGCTGCGCGATAGATCCAGGAGGAGTATTCGGAAACGATCTCGTCCTTGTGCAACAGCTTCCGCAGGTCGCGGTAGGGCTGGAAGATACTGGGGCCGCGTCTCGACTGGAGGATCTCTTTGAGCCGATTGGTGACGCCTTCGACCAGCGGGGCAAAGGCGATCACGACCGCGACCTGGAGGAGGTTGTAGAGGATGCGGGCGGCCACGGCTTATCCCCTTGCCGTCCGCTTTCGGCGCATTCTGCACCCATGGGGGAATCCGGCCATCGCACCCCTCCTCCCGGCAAACCCACCTACCTCGCACCTAGCCTGCTTTCGGCAGGCTGAAACGTCGGTAGGAGTCATCAGCCCGAAGGCGGTTACGGCGGACTCCATCGCCGGGGCCGCAGATAAAGTCTGCGTGCGCGCCTGTCAACGGCGAAAGGCCGCCCGGCTTGACGCCGACGGATGCCGGACGACACAATTCGTGATCGGCGCCCAGGGGAGGAACAAGCTATGCCCGAAATACGCGTCATCGCCGGCGGTTTGCGGTTTCCCGAAGGGCCGGTGGCGATGGCCGACGGCTCGGTCGTCCTGGGCGAGATCGCCGGGGGCACGGTGACACGGGTGATGCCCGAGGGCGCGAAGACGGTTCTCTCGAATACCGGCGGCGGGCCGAATGGCCTGGCACTCGGCCCCGATGGCGCGCTCTATCTGTGCAACAATGGGGGTGCCGAATATGCCGCGGGCAGCTTCCTCGCCACTGGGCCGGCCAAGAATTACCAATGCGGCTACGTTCAGCGGATCGACCCGCGCACCGGCGAAATGCAGGTTCTCTATAGCCAATGCGGCGGGCACAAATTATCGGCGCCCAACGACATTGTATTCGACCGTCAGGGCGGGTTTTACTTCACCGATCTCGGCAAACGACGCGGGCGCGACCGCGACCATGGCGGTCTCTACTACGCGCTGCCCGACGGATCGAGGATTGTCGAGCTGGTCCATCCGATGCTGAGCCCCAACGGGGTCGGCCTGTCGCCGGACGAGAAGACGGTTTATGTCGCCGACACCGAATCGTCGCGCCTGTTCGCTTTCGACATCATCGAGCCCGGCGTGCTGCGCCAGGAGCCGTTCCCGGCCCCCTACACCGGGCGCCTGGTATGCGGGCTCCCCGGCTTCCAGCGCTTTGACAGCCTCGCCGTCGAAGCCTCGGGCAATATCTGCGTCGCGACCCTGATCACCGGCTACATCACCGTGATCGCCCCGGATGGCCGCGTACTGCGGCAAATCAAGATGCCCGATGTCTACCCGACCAACATCTGCTTTGGCGGCGCCGACATGAAAACCGCCTATATCACTCTCTCCGGCACCGGTCAGCTCGCCCAGATGGACTGGCCCGAGCCTGGCCTGCGCCTCAATTACATGATGTGAGCAATCGGCAGAACTCTTGTCCCGTTACGCAGGCAGGCGGAGGTCAAGGGCCGATTACTGGGATACTTTGCAACGTTCCCGCTTTCGCGGGAGTGACGGAGTCAGCGAAGACTAACTGTCGAGAATGGAGAAAATCGTGGCGAAGACGAGTGTGCTGGTCGTGGGCCTCGACCCGTCGTTGATCGACTTCTCCGATTCTGCCTATGGCGGCTCGGGGCTGAATGCCGCTGCGGTGCGTGCCGGGCTCGAAACGGACCAGGCGCATCTAAACGAACTCGGCTATGATGCCGAAATCTGTCTTACCGACTTCGGCGAGACCGCGGAGACGGTGCTGCGCGAGCAGCTGATGAAGAAATCGTTCGACTGCGTAATGGTGGGCGCGGGCGTGCGGCTGATTTCGCAGAACACTCCTTTGTTCGAAAAGCTGGTCGACGTCGTGCGTGTCGATGCGCCACAGGCGAAGCTCTGCTTCAATACCAAGCCGACGGATACCGCCGCGGCGGTCCGACGATGCCTTCCTGCGACGAAACAGGCCTGACCGGCATTGAACGCGGCCCACGAAGTCGAGCAAATGACGATGCTCTCCAGCATGCCCCGCCACCTGCACGCTGAATTGCTGCGCTTCGTTCTGTCTGCGGCGTCTCCGCGTCGTTCGCGATCGAACGTCAGTTCTTTTTGAGGAGAAACCCAATGAAAGCCGCCGTTTTTCATGCTCCGCACCAGCCGCTGACGATCGAAGAAGTCGCGGTCAACAAGCCGGGACCGCGCGAGGTCCTGCTGAAGACCGCGTTCGCCGGCCTCTGCCACAGCGATCTGCACTTCATCGACGGGCTCTACCCGATCCCGACCCCGGTCGTGCTCGGCCATGAATCCTCGGCCGTGGTCGAGGCGGTCGGCGACGGCGTCACGTATGTCAAGCCCGGCGACCACGTGATCACTTGCCTCAGCGTGTTTTGTGGTACCTGCCCGCAATGCCTGACCGGCCACCCGAATTTGTGCGAGAACACCGAGGTCAAGATGCTGCCCGGGGTCGCCAAGCGCATGACCTGGAACGGCCAGCCGTTGAACCAAGCGTTCAACCTGTCGTCCTTTGCCGAACAGATGCTGGTCCACGAAAATTCGATGGTCAAGATCGACCCGGACATCCCGCTCGACCGGGCCGCAATCGTCGGATGCGGCGTGATGACCGGGGTTGGCGCGGTATTCAACGCCGCCAAGGTCGAGCCGGGCTCCACCGTGGCGGTGATCGGATGCGGCGGGGTCGGGCTGTCGGCGGTCAACGGCGCGGCGCTGGCCGGCGCCGAGCGCATCATTGCGATCGACACCGTCGCCTCGAAGCTCGAACTCGCCAAGACCCTCGGCGCGACCGACACGCTCAACGTCAGCAACGCCGACCCGGTCAAAGCAGTCAGGGACATGACCGGCGGCGGCGTGCACTATTCGTTCGAAGCGCTCGGCACCAAGGCGACGGCCGAGCAGGCGTTTCAGATGCTGCGCGGCGGCGGCACGGCGACGATCATCGGCATGGTCCCGTTCGGCGTGAAGATCGAATTGCACGGCTTCGACTTTCTGCGCGACCGCAAGATCCAGGGCACCTCGATGGGCGGCAACCGCTTTCGGGTCGACATGCCGCGTCTGCTGTCATTGTGGCGCCAGGGCCGGTTGAAACTCGACCACCTGATATCGGGACGGATCAAGCTCGGCGAGATCAACGAAGGCTTCGCCGCGCTCAAATCCGGTGCGCCGGTGCGGCAGCTGATCGACTTCGCCGCCTGAGCCAAATTTCCGGAGCAGAGGAAGCTAGGCCCTAATCTCGCCAGAGCAGAGAGCACAGAAAGTTCATGCGACCGGCGTAACGAAGGATTTGTGACGAGACAAGGCTGCACAACCAAATCGCCACTAAATCGGGTACCCTGGGCAACGGTTGATGGCGACTTCTACGCGGTCAAATATTTCGCTCTCACTTCGTACGCGAATTTCTTCGCGCACCGAAGCCGCGAGTTAATTCTTGTTAATCCTGATTGGGTTAGGTCTCACGAATGCCGTGACAAAATTTGGTCAGGAGTTAGATGATCCAAAAAATTATGCTCCGTTTACGGCAATATTTGTATTTCTAGTGTTTGTGATTTACACGGTTCGTTTTTTCTTCAACAATTGGATTTATCTTTCCGAATCATATCGAACCGAGGTTCTCGAAGACCTCGTGCGCACTCAGCCAGCGTCATATTTGCGGACCGTCCTTCGATGTGCCCATCTCGATCTTCTGCTCAGTATTATCACCGGAGCATCTTGCGCATTCGCCGGTACGATGCTTAATCCGAATGGCGCGCACTTGACGGAGATTCTTGTACTGTTAATATTTCACTATTTCGCTGATCTAATCATACTTGGACACAACTCGTATTACCGATGGCTTGAGTCCGCCGGCGAAAAATTGTCGAGAAAACGATTTGCAAAGGTGAATTGTTGGCTGATAAACAATGCCGTATTTTGTCTTGTATTCTTGCTGCTGATAAGGCGAATCCGAATAGACAATCAACCAGCCAGCTACATGATCACATTCGCAGTTTTGTGGTTGATAAACAGTATAGCAGCGGTCGGAATTTCGGTTGGGTTCGGTTTTCTTGAGAGAAGGGACTCAGAACTCACCGATGTTTCAGGCTAGTGATTTTGAACGGCAAGAGGATGCACGGCAGACAAGCCCTAGATTTGGGTTAAAATCGTGTTGCCAAACATGATCTCGAGGCCTGCCGTGCCGCACCGTCGTACCGCACTTCACCGTCTGTTCGAAGCAAGGCGGGTTCAGCAGTTGTTGTCCCAGCTTCGATTGAGGGTTGTGCCGGTCACCCGATAACACTTGTTGTCGGGTCCATCGAGACTGACGTTGAGGATTTCGCCCCACGGGTCCCAAATCAGGCCGGTCGCCGCCCATGCGTGCAATCTGACGCCTTGGGCATCGCCCGGCAGGTCAACCTGCTGGGCGTAACCGGCGGTCTGATTGCCGGACTCCCAATCCTTGTTCTGAGTGTAGTTGCCTTGAGCGTCGGCCTCCGCCCATGTCACTTGAAACTTAGCAACATAGGCCCCGGAGTGGGCGAACTTGACGAACGCATTGGGATACCTGACGCATTGGGTTTCAGTATAGTCGGTGGTGAATCCCATGCGGGCGAATTCATTGTCTTTAAGAAAGGCGATCGTGTAGGCAACCGGCAGGCCAGGATTGTCCCGTCGATAGCGCGCATCCTTTGCGATATAGTCCTTGAGTTCCTTTGAGCCCGGCCTCGGACCCGCCGGCGAAAATTTGCACGGGCGTTTCCGCGCCGCCGCCAATGGCGAGCGCGGTGAACGACGCGTTGTTGATGATGTCCTTGTACGTCGCCTCGAGCTTGCCGCCGACGGTCACCCCTCCCTGGGTTGCCTGCTCGAATGCGCCTTTGAGATTAACCGAAGTATTGATCGAGGAGGTCTCCATCTTGACCATCAGAAGACGGCCATAATCGACGTTGCGCACATAGGCCGGCGGATTGCGTTCTGAAAATGCCCGTTGTGCTTCTTCGAGGTCGACCGCGCTGTCGAATACGCCGGCCGGGGTCGTCGGGGTATCCATCGTGATCGTGTAGAACACTTGCTGGTAGTAAGCGACGACGACGGACTTTTCCGTCGAGCTGCTGGTGTTGATTTGCGCCGACGCATTGCCGGACGCCCATTTCGAGTTGAATCCGAGATCCAACGCCACTTGTTGCGAGGAATACGCCTGGGTGGTTTGCAAGAAGGATCGAGCCGCGTTGATGTAGCCCTCGCTGCCCGCCTGCTTGTTCCATTCCTCCAGCTTGGCGTTTACGAATTTCTGGATATTGGAATTGGTAGGAACCAAAGTCTCGCTGGGATTGGCCAGCCCCGGCAAATCGACCGATAACGTCGCGGGGCCTCGAGGCAACGCAATCGGGGTCGGATGTCCTTCGCTCAGGTTCTGATCGGCGCGCACCAGCGCACCTGGGAAAACCACTCCGGCGGTCGGGCTTAATATCGCCACCGCGTCCAAGTTCTTGTTCAGCTTGTGCTGGATCTTCGTGCAGATGATGACAGCGTTGCTGGCTGGCTGACGATCCTTGACCGGCACCGCGGACGTGGTCCCATCAGGGACCACGCTCAGCAGGACCCGAGGATCATAGTTCAGCCTCGTGATGTAGTTCTCGACCTTGGCGTTCGGCATTCTGGGCTGCTCCTTGGAAGCGTTGGGTATCCGCATCGTTCTTGATCCGGCGCTGCCGGCCAGGGCAGCGATAATCCCTCGGAGGACGGCTTGTTAACCTTATCGCCGGGATCCGCCGCATGTACAGTATCGGCGCATGGTCGGAGCAATTAACTGTTGCTCGCCACAGCCCAGGCGACGGCGGCGCCGTCGCAGGCGCTCGATCGGCGACCCCGTCACGCCCGACCCAAGACCATTGGCGCCGGATCGAAGGCCGGACTTTCACCCCGTGCCGTGGGAAGCGTCGCCGGCGATGCCCTCGGGGTCAGTCCCACGACTGCCGCGGTAGAGCCGCCAGCGCGATCCGGGTTTGAGGATGTCCAGACCGCCGCCGATTTCGCTGCCGCCCACCTGGTCGCTCTCCGCGGCCGGCTGCGCAGCGAACCCCTCAAGGCTGCCGCCGAGTTCACCGCCGCCGGGCATATCGGTCGGCGCCGCCGGCTGAGACGCTTCTGCGACAGTCGCAGCGTTACTGTCTTGTTCATCGCCGCCGGGCGGGTCGGTCGGCGCTGCCGGCTCCACAGGGATTGCGCCGTTCTCCCGGTCGAGTTTGAGCATAAACTCCGAAGCGGCGCGTTCCAGCGTCTCGATCACCGCGCATTCGGCGTCGAGCGCCTCCTTCTCCTCGGCATATCTCGTTTCGATTTCGGCGCGGCGCAGCTGAAGCCGTTCTTTCGCTCGCTGGACAATGTTCGAGGTGATGTTCCACATGTCATGACCACGCTATGTGGGACGGGATACCCCGTGATTTCGCCACAACCATGTTGATGAAGGGTTAATCGGGTTCGAATCCCCGTGAATATCGGCCTGCGGCTAATCGCGCGGCCCCCGCCGAGCATGCCGCGGCGAGGCCCACCGGGCGGTCGACCAAGCCGCGCCGTCAACCTTTCGTCAATAAAGATGGCCGAACATCTTCCTCCAGGGCGATCGACAGGCGGCGTGGCGCGCTGAGCGGCTGAGCTGGAGACAGCAGTGAGCGAAACTCGAGAAGATTCCTCGCAAAACAATACTGAAATCGAAGTAATCGACGCCAAGGAAAGGTGGAGCGAATATCGGCTCGCCGATGGCACCACCATGCGGATCAAATCGGTGGTGATCGCAGTGTTCCGCGAAGACGGCCACCAAACGCCGGAAGGCGAGCCGGTCTACAACATGAAATCGACCTTGATCACCGATATCAGGGCGCCGGCGGCCTCGGCTAGACCGGAAACATGACATGAGCGGGATCGAGGTCATCAGGTCGAGTACGCGCACCCCTTCGACTTTGCTTTCATCGAGATTGCATCCGATCACCACAACATCGGGCGTCACTACGACAGCGGAGGAGCTGCTCACGACGGTGGTCATCGCGTCGACGACCAATGTCAGCCTGGAGCGGACCGCTCCGTCGCGACGGTTCTGCACCCGTTCGCGGCGCTCGCTTTGGGCCAGGGTTCAGGACGCCTCATCGGCAAAAGGCCTAACGGCGACGCGCGAAGCACCGGGGAAACCGGACGCCGCTGCGGCTGATGCGGACGTCCCCGCCGACGCAGCACCCGAAGCTCCCATTCCCAAGCAGAATTCGGAGACCGCGAGGGTCGAGCTGACCATCGACTCGCTGCGGACTTACGAGCTCATTAAACCAATTCCGGTGTTTGTCGAATCGTTGGGCGAAAGGCATTATGTCGCGGAAGTGCCGGACCTGAACATTACCACTTCATCGAGCAGCCTAAGTGAGATTCTGATCGTTCTAAAAGACAGCGTCACGCAAACCTATGACAGACTCCGGATCCGCAGAGACCTGGATCCGGAACAAGCAAGACAACTCAAAGTCTTGGAGACGTACATCGGCAAATCGAAGCGGGGTTGGCTGGACCGACGGTAATGCGCCGCCCCAACGGCAGGAAGCGGCGGTTGGCAACCGCTCCCCTACTGGTACGAAATTGACAGTTGGTACTCGATCCCTTCTTCCGTCATTCCCGCGAAAGCGCAGGGCTGTCCGGGGAAAGCAGGCGCTGACCGCGAAGCTTGAATTACAGCCTTGTTTTTCGTCTTGGCCGGGCCTGTCCCGGCCATCCGCGTCTTTTGGCGCCGGCAATGGAGGCGTGGATACCCGGCACAAGGCCGGGTAAAACGATCTCCAGTCGTCTCAAACATCGGCGAAACGCCGAGAGATTGTACCAACATTTTCCCCGGACAGCCCAGCGCGAAAGCGGGAACCCAGAGCAACCAAAACCCCGTTTGCCGCCCTGGACCCCTGCTTTTCGCGGGGGCGACGAAGGATGGGCAACGGGAACCATCTGTTGGGTTCACACCTCTCGTCTAGCCGCTCGCGCGCCTGAGGTTCGTTCCGGAATACCGCGCCGGCGGGCGGCGCAACGCCCAGAAGGCGAAGCAGCCGCAAACATAAGAGGCGATCGACAGGGTAAAGGCCAGCTCGTAGCTGCCGGACAGATCGAAGATCCAGCCCGCCGCCCATGAGCCGGCGGCGGAGCCGATGCCGCTGCCGATTGTGATCACGCCGAGAATGGCGCCGAGCTGGCGGCCGGGGAAAAGGTCGGCGGTTTTGGCGGTAATAGCGGGTCCTCGGGCGCCCCAGGTCAGCCCGAAAAAGCAGGCGAACAGCCATAACAGCCAGCCCTGGGACGGTCCGGTGATGAACAGGGCGCAGACGACGCCGATGATCGAAATGCCGTATGCGAGGATCGCCGACGCTTCGCGGCCGATATAGTCGGAGAGTGTGCCGGTGAAGATCGTGCCGGCGATCGCCAGGAAACTGCCCGTCCCCAGCACTTCGGCGGCGTAGAGCTTGTCGAAGCCGCGGTCGACGGCAAAGGCCAGCTGGTGCAGCGAAACCAGAAAGCTGCCGAGCCCGGTGAACAGGTAGACCGCGAACAGCAGCCAGAAATGCGGGGTGCGCGCGGCTTCGGCCAAGGTCCAGTTCGGCGACGGCAAGGTCGCCGGGGCCGAAACGGCGGGCCCGGCGGGTTGGGGCCGGGGCGCCGCCGATGAGAAACTATCGGCGCGGCGAAACAGCAGCACCAGCGGCGCCATCATCGCGGCCATGAACCCGGCCTGGACCAGATAGGTCTGGCGCCATCCGACCGACGAGATCAGGAACTGGACCAGCGGAGCCGAAACGGCTCTGGCGAAACCGTTGGCCGACTGGACGACAGAGATGGCCATCCCGCGCCGGCGCACGAAGCGCCGCGACAACAACGGCACAAACACCACCAGACCCAGGCAGTTGGCCCCGATGGTCATGACCACGCCGTAGAGGGCGATGACCTGCCACAGCGCCGAGATAAAGGCGCAGCCAACCAGTCCGAAGATCAGCAGGCTGCCGCCGAGCAAAAGCAGGCGCAGCGGCCCGAGGCGATCGACCAACCCGCCGACCAGAGGCGAGCTGGCGCCGGCGACGAGCTGCGAGACCGAATAGGCGACCGAGGTCTCGGCCCGGCTCCACGCGAAGTCCTGGACGAACGCGACCAGAAAGACCGTATAGGAGTGCATCAGCCCGGCGCTGACCGTGAAGGCGGAAAAGGCGCCGGCGAGCAGCAGCCAGTCAGAGCGCCCTCCCCTGCGCCCGGCCGCGCCGGGGAGATCGGGCGGAGCCCGCACCGCGTCGCCGGGGTCTGACCTATGCGGTCGGATCATCGCTGTCGTCTCTTCGTCGGTGGTCGAACCGGGCGCTTGACCGGGCCCCGGGCATGGCGCACTGATCCGCGGACGCTACCGCGAAATCAAGGAGCGCGCGCCGATGCTGACCGCGGAGCAGGTAGAACGATATCGCTGGGACGGCTACCTGTTCCCGCTGCCGGCCCTTTCACCCGATGAACTGAGCGCATGCAACGAGGGCCTCGGCCGCTTCGAGCTCTGGCTTGGCTCGCCGCTGACCGAAGGCGACCGTAAATGGCGCTCGGCCGGTTACGTCCTGTTGCCTTGGGTCGACGCGCTGGTGCGCCATCCGCGCATCCTCGACGCGGTTGAGAGTGTGATCGGCCCTGACATTCTCGTCTACACCAGCACCTTTTTCATCAAGGAAGCGCTCTCCCCGACTTTTGCCGCCTGGCACCAGGACGCCACCTATTTCGGCCTCGACCCGCATCAGCACGTCACCGCCTGGGTGGCGCTGACCGCCGCGACCAGTGAAGCCGGGTGCATGGAGGTCGTGTCGTCGCGGGGCACGCCGCGGCAGCTGCGCCACGCCGCCCTCGGTCTCGAGCACAGTATCAACGGCGGCGGCCAGGAGATCGTCGAGCCCTTCGATCAGGCAGCCGCGGTTGCGATGGCGGTCCGTGCCGGCGAATTCTCGCTGCACCATACCCTCGCCCGCCATCGCTCGGCGCCGAACCGGGCCGGGCATCGCCGGGTGGGATTGGGCATCAGCTATATTCCGGCGCATGTGCGGACGATCGGCTCGCACCGGTTGCCGGCATTGCTTGTCCGCGGTCATGACCGCTTCGGCCATTTCGACCTGCTGCCGCCGCCACGAAACGAGCTCGACCCGGTCGCGATCGAACGCCACGACCAAGTCTATTGCCGCTATCGCCTGAATTACGCCGAGCAAATGGAACTGCACGATCGCACCTTCGCCGCGGCTTAGCCCTGATGGCGGGGTTCTCACGGCGGCGATCGCATCTCGGCTGTGGGACACTTTCGGGATGAAGGCCGAAGCAGAGCCGTTGATCGGCGTGATCAACGCCGGCTCCTCGTCGCTGAAATTCAGCTTCTACGAGGGCGAGAAATGCCTCCTCGCCGGGCAAGTCGATGGGATCGGGGTAAACCCCAGGGCAAGCGCCACCGGAGCCGATGGCAAGGCGTTAGCCCCGCCGGAGCTGGGCGGAAAACCGGCGACCGCGCCGAGCGAACTGTTGCCGGCAATCATCCCGTGGGCGCGGGAGCGGCTTGGCGGCCGCCGGCTCGCCGCCCTCGGGCACCGCGTCGTTCATGGCGGCCTGCGTCACTCCGGGCCGGCGCGCGTTACACCCGAATTGCTGGCCGAGTTGGAGGCGCTGGTGCCGCTCGCGCCCCTGCACGAGCCGCGCAATCTCGCGCCGATCAAGATGGCGCTGCGCCTCGATCCCGACTTGCCGCAGGTGGCATGCTTTGACACCGCCTTTCATCGGACGGCGCCCGAGGTCGAGCAGGCCTTTGCCCTGCCCTATTCGTTTTACGAGGAAGGCATTCGTCGTTACGGCTTTCACGGCCTCTCTTACGAATACATCGCCTCGGTCTTGCCGCAACGCGCGCCGGAGATCGCCGGTGGCCGGGTCGTCGTGGCGCACCTCGGTAATGGCTGCTCGGCCTGCGCCCTGCGCGACCGCGTCTCGATCGCGACGACGATGGGGTTCACCGCACTCGACGGGCTGCCGATGGGGACGCGCTGCGGCGAGCTCGATGCCGGCGTCGTGCTGCATCTGATCCAGCAAAAGCATATGCCGCCGGACGAGCTGGTCGACCTGCTCTATCGCCGCTCGGGCATGCTTGGCCTCTCCGGCATCTCTTCCGATTTCCGCGATCTGCTGGCCAGCGACGAGCGCCGCGCGCATTTCGCGGTCGAGGTGTTCTGCTATCGGGTTGCCCGGCACATTGCCTCGCTCGCGGCCGCGCTCGGCGGTCTCGACGGGGTCGTGTTCACAGCCGGGGTCGGCGAAAACGCGGCGCCGGTGCGCGGCGCTATCTGCCGCGCCTGCGCCTGGCTGGGGCTGGACCTCGACGAAGCGGCCAACCGCGAACGCAAGGAGCGCATCAGCACGCCGAACAGCCGGGTCGCCGCCTTTGTAATCAAGACCGACGAGAACCTGATGATCGCCCGCCACGCCCGCGCGCTGGTCACGACCTGAAATTGAAAGAAAAAGGGTAGAAAACCTCGCCCGGCCCTCAATGCGCCAGGATCTGGCTCAAGAACAGTTTGGTGCGGTCGTTTTTGGGGTTGGCGAAAAGTTCCTGGGGCGACCCGCGCTCGACGATTTCTCCGTTGTCCATGAACACGATCGTGTCGCCGACCGTGCGGGCAAAGCCCATCTCGTGGGTCACGCAGACCATCGTCATCCCCTCCTGCGCCAACTCAATCATCACGTCGAGCACCTCCTTGATCATTTCCGGGTCGAGTGCGGAGGTCGGTTCGTCGAACAGCATGATCTCGGGCTTCATGCACAATGAGCGCGCGATGGCGACGCGCTGCTGCTGACCGCCCGACAATTGGCCCGGATATTTGTTGGCCTGGTCGGGAATACGCACCCTTTCTAGGTACATGCGGGCGGTTTCCTCGGCGTCCCGGCGAGGCTGCTTGCGCACCCAGACCGGCGCCAGCACCAGGTTTTCCAACACCGTCAGATGCGGGAACAAGTTGAATTGCTGGAACACCATGCCGACCTCGCGGCGGATCGCGTCGATATTCTTGACGTCCGAAGTCAGCTCGATGCCGGCGACGATGATCTGGCCGCGCTGGTGCTCCTCCAGCCGGTTGATGCAGCGGATCATCGTCGATTTGCCGGAGCCCGAAGGTCCACAGACCACGACGCGCTCGCCCTTGGCGACCTCTAGGTTGATGTCCTTGAGGACGTGGAACTCGCCATACCATTTGTCGACATGGCGCAGCTCGATGATTTGCTTGCCCGCTTAAATCTCCCCAGCCGCGTCAGTCATGCCGTCCTCCGCCGCTAGCGCCGTCGGCCCTTGTTGAACTCGCGCTCGAGCATCTGGCTGTAGCGCGACATGAAGAAGCAGAAGGTGAAGTAGATCGCCGCCACGAAGACATAGGCTTCGGCGAAGAAACCGCGCCAGTTCGGGTCGGTCAATGCCGCGTTGGCGGCGCCAAGCAGGTCGAAAAGTCCGATGACGATGACCAGCGAGGTGTCCTTGAAAGTACCGATAAAAGTGTTGACCAGGGGCGGGATTACCAATGCCAGCGCCTGCGGCAGCACGATCAGCCGGGTGCGTTGCCAATAGCCGAGGCCGAGCGCGTCGGCCGCCTCGATCTGTCCCTTTGGGATCGCCTGCAATCCGCCGCGCACGACCTCGGCGAGATAGGCCGCGGCAAACAGAATGAACGCGACCTGCGCCCGCAGCAATTTGTCGACCGTCATCCCGGTCGGCAGGAACAGCGGCAGCATGACCGAAGCCATGAACAGCACCGTGATCAGCGGCACCCCGCGGATCAGCTCGATATAGGCGACGCAGATCGCGCGCACCGCCGGCAGTTCCGAGCGCCGTCCGAGCGCCAGCAGGATCGC
The DNA here is from genome assembly GCA_963785565.1 of uncultured Alphaproteobacteria bacterium. Classification (GTDB taxonomy): domain Bacteria; phylum Pseudomonadota; class Alphaproteobacteria; order ATCC43930; family CGMCC-115725; genus AP-15. The sequence continues at coordinate 75,225 of CAWAVV010000028.1, forward strand.
CAGCGGGAAGGCCAAGGCCATGCCGACGACAGCGAGGATCAGGGTCAATGGCAGGCCGTTCCACAAATCGGTCTCGACATAGCTCATGCCGAGGACGCCGCCCCACATCAGCACCCCGACCAGCATCAGTCCCCCGAGCCAAAGGAGGATGAGCCGGCGGCCCCACAAACGGCGGTCGCAGCTTGCCAGGATCAGTCCAATAAAGATCAGCGCGACGACCAGCGGCCGCCATTGCTCCGCATAGGGAAACCGCCCGAACAGGATGAAGCGCAGCTTTTCGCCGATGAACGCCCAGCAGGCGCCCTCGCCGCGGCAAGCGCGGCCGCTGTCGGCATGCCAGATCGCGTCTATGACAGCCCACCGCACCAGCCGCGGTATCGTCATCACCAGGAACCATGCCGCCGCCAAGGTCAGCAGCGTATTGCCGACGCCGTTGAACAGATTGGCGCGCAGCCACGAGACGACCCCGGCAGAGGGCGGCGGCGGGCGTTCCGCGGGCAACGGCAAATCTTGCGTGGCGTCGGTCATAATTCTAGCGCTCGACCAGCGCCACGGCCCGGTTATAGAGGTTCATCGACAGCGCGATGGTCAAGCTGATCGCCAGATAAACCGCCATGATCAGCGCGATGCCTTCGACCGCCTGACCGGTCTGGTTCATTGTCGTGTTGGCGATCGAGACGAGATCGGGGTACCCGATGATCACCGCGAGCGAGCTGTTTTTGGTCAGGTTCAGATACTGGCTGGTCATCGGTGGAATGATGACGCGCAGCGCCTGCGGCAATACCACGAACCGCATCGTCAGCGCCGGTCGAAGGCCGAGCGCCGAGGCCGCCTCGCTCTGCCCCCAGCTGACCGACAGAATGCCGGCGCGCACGATCTCGGCGATAAAGCTCGCGGTGTAGATCGTCAGCCCGAACAGCAATGCCGCGAATTCCGGCGAGACCGCACCGCCGCCGGCGAAATTGAAGCCCTTCAGCGCCGGCCAATCGAACGCCAGCGGCGCGCCGGCACCGAAAAAAACCAGCAATGGCAGCCCGACGATCAGCGCAAGTCCGACCCAACCGGAAGGGAATTGGGCGCCGGTCGCCATTTGCCGGCGCCTCGCCCATCGGCTGACGGCAATCGCGGCCGCGAGCCCGAGGACAAAGGCGAGAAATATCCAGAGATGCGCGGGGTTGCTCTGCGGCATCGGGAATTCGACGCCGCGATCGCTGACGAAGACACCGGGCAGCGGCCTCCAGGCCTGGCGCGGCGATGGCGCGCCCTCGCGCAGAAAGGTCCACCAGAACAGCAACTGCAGCGGGAGCGGGATGTTGCGGAAGGTCTCGACATAGACCAGCGACAGCTTGGCGATCAGCCAGTTGCGCGACAGCCGGGCGATGCCGATCACGGCGCCGAGAATCGTCGCCAGCACGATCCCGAGAATGGCGACGTAAAGCGTGTTGACCAGACCGACGAGAAAGGCGCGGGCATAAGTGTCGGACGGCGCGTAGGCGATCAGCGACTCCCCGATCGCGAAGGAAGCCTCCCGGCCCAAAAAACCGAACCCGGTGGCGATGTTCTGGCGCCCGAGGTTGACCAGCGTGTTATGGACCAGAAACCAGCCGAACGCGACGACGACCGCGACGAACAGCACCTGATAAAACACGCCGCGGACCGCCGAGTCGCGCCAAAACGGGGGCCGGGTCGGCCGCGGGACGGCGTCGAGCGGCGGGCTCGTCACTTGCCGCTAGGAAATGCCGCCGCGCCGCAGCTCAGCGGATCGGCATGCCATAGATCAGTCCGCCCTTGGTCCATAAAGTGTTGAGCCCGCGCGCGAGCTTGAGCGGCGAGCCCTGACCGACATTGCGTTCGAAGATCTCGCCGTAATTGCCGACCAGCTTGATCTCGTTATAGACCCATTTGTCGTCGATCCCGAGCGACTTGCCCGACCCCGGAGTGACGCCGAGCATCCGCTTGATATCGGGATCGTCCGATTTCAGCATGTCGTCGACGTTTTTCGAGGTGATCCCTTTTTCCTCGGCATTGAACAAGGCAAAGATGACCCAGCGCACCAGGTCGTTCCATTGGTCGTCGCCCTGGCGCACCGCCGGCGACAGCGGCTCCTTCGAGATGACCTCCGGCAAGATGACGTAGTCGTCGGGGTTGGACGCTCGCGCCGCGCGGGTCGCCGCCAGCCCGGAACGGTCGGTCGTATAGGCATCGCAGCGCCCCGAGAAAAACGCGCTCTCGACCTCGTCGAGCTTTTCGATGACCACCGGCTTGAAATCGAGCTTGTTGGCGCGGAAGTAGTCGGCGAGGTTGAGCTCGGTGGTCGTTCCCGGCTGCACGCAGATCGTGGCGCCGTTCAGCTCCTTGGCGCTTTTGACCCCAAGTTTCTTGGCTACCATAAAGCCCTGGCCGTCATAGTAGACGACGGCGGTGAAATTGAGCCCGAGATCGGTATCGCGCTGCAAGGTCCAGGTCGTGTTGCGCGACAACAGGTCGACTTCGCCCGATTGCAGCGCGGTGAAGCGCTGTTGCGCGGTCAGCGGCACGTATTTGACCTTGCTGACATCACCAAACAGGGCGGCGGCAAGCGCCTTGCAGATGTCGACGTCGAGACCGGCAAAATGCCCCTGACTATCCGGCATCGCGAAGCCGGCGAGGCCGGTATTGACGCCGCAAACCACCTGTCCGGCCTGTTTGACCTTGTCGAAGGTCGCCCCGGCCTGCGCCGCGACCGCGAAGCCGAGCGCGACGGCGGCCGCCCCCAGCGACAGCGTCCATTGCCTGAAGTGCATTACGCGTCCTCCCCCTCATCCCCACGGCTGGTACATGCCGCGTCTAGCACAACCGCGCCGCGCTCGGCAACGCGGCGGCAACTGCCAAGGTCACGACGCGTTGCGCATATCCGCGATGATTTGCGCCGCCGCCGCCGCGGGATCGGGGCTTTTGACGATCGGGCGGCCGACAACGAGGTAATCGGCCCCCAAGGCGATTGCCTCGGCCGGAGTGCCCGAGCGCTTGTGGTCGTCGCGCGCGCTGCCGACCGGCCTGACTCCTGGGGTTACGACCAGCAGCTCCTCGGTACCGGCGGCGCGCCGGATCTGATTCGGATTATCACGGGGCGCGGCGATGATCCCGTCACAGCCGCAGGCCAGCGTTCGGCTGGCGCCCTCGTGGATCAGCTCGCCGACACTGCCGCGGTATCCGAGAGCGCGCAAGCCGTCGTCGTCGAGGCTGGTCAGCACGGGCACGACCAGGACCTTCAGATCGGAGCCTCTTTTGCCCTCGGCGGCGGCGCGGACAATGTGATCGTCGCCATGCACCGTGACAAAACTGACACCGCGTTCGGCCGCGCGGGCGACGCCCTGCTTTACGGTCTCGCCGATGTCAAACATCTTGGTGTCGAGAAAGATGCTTTTTCCCTGGGCCACGAGGTCGTCGAGCAGCCGGTCGAAGCCGGCGGCGTATTGCAGCCATAACCCGATCTTGAAGAACGAAACCACCGCATCGAGCCCAGCCACCAGCGCGCGCGCCTGGGCGACGCTGGGCACGTCGAGGGCCACGATCAGCCGGTCTTCGAT
>CAWAVV010000029.1:0-31676 GCA_963785565.1 uncultured Alphaproteobacteria bacterium
CCTCGAGCCGCTCGCGGACCTGTTCCGGCGTGCCGTGGATGCCGGAGGCGTCTGTTCCTTCGGGATTATGGTAGACCTCGGTGAACCAGCGATGCAGCTCGGCGCGCGCCACTTCCGGGCGCTCATCGACCGCCATGAACAGCCGCTTCGAGATCGGGAAGGCGGCCGGATCGCGCCCGGCCTCTTGCAATGCCGCACGCAGCAACGGGACCGATTGTTTGAAGGCGGCGATGCTCGACCCGCCCGATCCCATCCAGCCATCGGCAAGAAACCCGGCGCGGCGCACCGCGTTGGGGTGACCGACGCCGAACCACATCGGCAAGGGCTGCTGCACCGGTTTCGGCAGCATCGTGCCGCCTTCGAGCTGATAGATCCGCCCGCGGAAATCGACCCGGGGCTCTTTCCATAACGCCCGGATCAGGTCGACATCCTCGCGAAAGCGCCGCACCCGCGCCTCGCGCGGGATCTGGAACTGCGCGTAGTGGTGCTCGCGGCCCAGACCGACGCCGAGGATTGCGCGCCCGCCGCTCAAATAATCGAGACACGCCCATTGATGGGCGACCATCGCCGGGTGGTGGATCGGCAGCACCACCACCGACGCGCCGAGGCGGATCTTGCTGGTGACCGCGGCTGCGTAGGTCAGAACCGCCACCGGATCGAAACAGAAGACGTGATCGAGAGTGTTCTCGGTAACCCACAAATCGCGAAATCCGAGCGCCTCGGCGCGCTGCGCCACCTGGCGCACCGCCTCGGCCTCGATCGCATCAGGCGAACGGTGAGGCAGCGAGACCCCGAACGCAATTTCGTCTTTCAGAGACATGCCCGCCGCCTCAGCGAATGTTGCCAGACGGAGGTTTAGACTTTTTCGATCAATTCCATCTGGGCGCCGTCGGGCGCTTCGATAAAGCACACCCGCCGGCCGTTGTTGGGCGGCATTTCTTCGAGAATCTTGACGCCGTTCTGGCGCATCCGGGCCAATGTGCCGTCATAATCCTCGGTGTCGACCGCGATATGCTCGATGCCGTAATGCTGCTCGTGTTTCTGAGTGGCGATCAGGCCGGTGATGTTGAGCTGCAGACCATGCAGATCCAGGCGAAAACCACGGCCGGGAATCTCGGCCTTCATGGTCGCCCCGAAATTGTCGACATAGAATTGCGCGGTCTGCTTGGGATCGCGGGTCTTTACATGCACGTGTTGGATGGACGCCATGATCGTGCTCCTTGGCGGTTGTCGCGTGTCTGCGCGGTCTGTTGCTCGGCCGCTGGCGCGGAATGCACGATATCGTGATTGGCGACCGACATCGAGCTTTTGTTAGCCGCTGCAGCGTTCCACCCGACCGCCCTGCAACAATAGCAGGTCTGTCGGCGGCATGCGGCGGGCCAAGCCCCTTATCAAAATTCGATTGGGCGACAGCTCGTGTCGGCCTCGGCCATTCGGTGTTGACGCCGCGGCAGCCTACTTATAGAAGACCGGCTCATTTTTTCGGCGAAGAAGCATGGCCACCCACAAATCGGCGGAAAAGCGCATTCGCCAGACCGAGAAGCGTACGGCGATCAATCGCTCCAGGATGAGCCGGGTGCGCACCTTCGTCAAAAAGGTCGAGACCGCGATCGAGACCGGCGACAAGCAAGCGGCTCAATCAGCTTTTCAGGTCGCCCAGCCTGAGCTGCATCGGGCGATCACCAAGGGCGTGCTGCACAAGAACACGGTTTCGCGCAAACTCTCCCGCCTCGCCGCCCGCATCAACGCGCTCTAAGCCCGCCCAGTGCGCGGCGTCGCGCCCGGCCCACTGCGACACATTGGCGCATGCACGCCACGCGCCATTGAGGCCGCGCCGCGGGTGCCAGACCGGATAAAAAATCTTTCGCGTTCTCCTTTCGGTCGGCTTGCCATCGTTTCGACACATAAGCTAGCATTGCCGTATTGCGCCATCACAAATCACGTTGGCGCCCTGTAAATGTCGATCGGGGCGAGATATAAAACGTCTTCCCTAGATCTATCTATAACAATGGTCCGGTACAGGGGGATAGGTAATACCTTCAGATAGCAGCGGAAGTGACGCTGATATTTACGACATACAGGGGTGAAACTTTACCGAGTACTAATCGGATGGTGCTGCCGTCTTGATCGGGGGGATGCGGCAATGGCGGAAACGGCTCAGGGAAATGGCACCGACAGCGCGGCGACGACGCCGCAATACGAATGGAACCGGGTTCTCGGCCAGCTGAAACAGGAGGTTGGCGAAACCGCCTACCGCCGCTGGCTTGCCCCGGTCAACGTGCAACGGATCGATGGCGGCGAGGCGGTGATCGGGGCACCCGCGCGCTTTTTTCGCGATTGGATCGCCTCGCATTACGCCGACCGGATTTTGGCGTTATGGCGGGCGCAGAACCGGCAGGTGAAACGGGTCTCAGTGATCGTTGCGCCGGCGGTGCACACGCCTGCAACAGCGGTTTCTCGACGCAGCGAGGACCACATGCAAAACCGTCCCGAGCCGGGTCTCGTGGCGGGGCCCGCGGCCGTGTTCGAAATCGGCGAAGACAGAGCGCAGCAATCGGGACTAGATCCGCGTTTTACGTTCGAGAACTTCATCGTCGGCAAGCCCAACGAACTCGCCCACGCCGCGGCTCGGCGAGTGGCCGAGGCCTGCGCCGGCCCGGTGCGTATGGTGCCGTTCAACCCGCTGTTTCTCTATGGCGGGGTCGGGCTCGGCAAGACCCATTTGATGCATGCCGTGGCCTGGCACGTCCGCAAGCACGCCTGCGGCCGCAAGGTGATCTACCTTTCGGCCGAGAAGTTCATGTATCAATTCATTCGTGCGCTGCGCTTCAAATCGACGATGGACTTCAAGGAGGAATTCCGGTCGGTCGATTTGCTGATGATCGACGATGTCCAATTCATTAGCGGCAAAGAATCAACCCAAGAAGAATTTTTCCACACCTTCAACGCGCTGGTCGACCAGAACCGCCAGATCGTGATCTCCGCCGACAAATCGCCCTCCGATCTCGAAGGGCTCGAAGAGCGCATGCGCTCGCGCCTCGGCTGGGGGCTGGTCGCCGATCTGCACCCGACCACTTACGAGCTGCGGCTCGGCATCCTGCAGTCGAAAGCCGAGCAGAGCAATATTCAACTGCCGCGCAAAGTGATGGAGTTCCTGGCCCATAAGATCACCTCGAATGTCCGCGAGTTGGAAGGCGCGCTGAACCGGATCGTTGCAAACGTGCAGCTCGTCGGACGCGACATCACGCTCGAAAGCGCACAGGAGGAGTTGCACGACCTACTGCGCTCGCACGAGCGGCGGGTGACGATTGACGAGATCCAGCGGCGCGTGGCCGAGCATTTCAACATCAAGCTGGTCGAGATGACCTCGGACCGGCGCGCTCGCATCGTGGCCCGGCCGCGACAAGTCGCGATGTATCTCGCCAAGCAGCTGACGACCCGGTCATTGCCGGAGATCGGTCGCAAATTCGGCGGCCGCGACCACACCACCGTGATCCACGCGGTGCGCAAGATCGACGAGCTGATGCTAACCGACCCGGTGCTCGCCGAGGATGTCGAGCTGCTGCGGCGAATGCTGCAAAGCTGACCGAGCCTGGCGGCCGGCGGTCCGGCCGCCGGCCGCAAAACCGGGTGCTGAGGTCGGCGTCGTTCTGTGGTAAGCTGCGTTCCCGTCTGCCGGCCCTTCGGGCTGGTGCGACGGGGGCATCGGCCGGAAAGTTCGGCTGGGTGTCGCCCGGTCCGCCAACCTGCGTGTAGCCAACATGAAACTCACCATCGAACGGGGCGCTCTCCTCAAGGCTCTGGGACATGTGCAGAGCGTCGTCGAACGGCGCAACACGATCCCGATTCTGTCGAATGTGTTGTTGCGCGCTGATTCGGGCGCGGGCGAGGGGGTCCTGGCGCTCAGCGCCACCGATATGGATCTCGAGATCGTCGAGCAGGTGCCCAGCCGGATCGAGCGGCCGGGGCGCACGACCGCCCCGGCGCACACGCTCTATGACATCGTCCGCAAATTGCGCGAGGGGGCCCAGATCGAGATCGAGGCGAGCGGCGAGCGCAGCGCCATGGTGTTGCGGTCCGGTCGCTCCACCTTTACCTTGGCGTGCCTGCCGCCCGAAGACTACCCGGTAATGGCGAGCGGCGATTTAACATATAATTTCACACTGACGGCGGTCGAGCTGCGCAGCCTGGTCGATCGCACGCGGTTCGCGATCTCGACCGAGGAAACCCGCTATTACTTGAACGGCATTTACCTGCACACGACCAAAAACGACGAGGTGCCGGTGATCCGCGCGGTTGCGACCGATGGACACCGCCTCGCCCGGGTGGAAATGGTGATGCCCGAGGGGGCAGCCGGAATGCCGGGCATCATCGTCCCTCGTAAGACGGTAATCGAGCTGCGCAAGCTGGTCGATGAGAGCGAAGACGAGATCCAGGTCTCGCTGAGCGAGACGAAGATCCGCTTTGCGGCAGGTGAGGCGGCGCTGACCTCGAAGCTGATCGATGGCACCTTCCCGGATTACGACCGGGTGATCCCGTCGAACAACGACAAGATCCTCGAGGTCAAATGCAAAGAGTTCGCCGAAGCGGTGGATCGAGTGTCGACGATCTCGACCGAAAAGAGCCGCGCGGTCAAGCTCGCGATCGTACCCGGCGCCAACGGCGGCAGCCTCGCGGTATCGGCGACGAGCCCGGAGAACGGGACCGCGGTCGAGGAAATCGACGCAACCTATCACGCCGAGCCGATCGAAATCGGCTTCAACTCCCGGTACCTGCTAGACATCACCGCGCAGATCGACGGCGAAGGGGCGCAATTCGCCATGTCGGATTCGGCGTCGCCGACGATCGTGCGCGACCGCGCGGATCCGAGCGCGCTCTATGTGCTTATGCCGATGCGGGTTTAAGCGATCGAGTGGGGCTGGCCGACCTCGCCCGGGTAGATAACGGGGGCCGCCAACCCCATATAATCCCTATGCTAACCGAGGCACAGGAAGCCCCCAGGAGCGCCGGTGCCGCGGCCCTGTTGCTGGGCGATCGGCGGGTCGGCGTAACCCGCCTGATGCTGACCGACTTCCGCAACTACCGCGAGGCCAGGCTCGCCCTTGGCACTGAGCCCGTGGTGCTGACCGGCCCCAACGGCGCGGGTAAGACCAATCTGCTCGAGGCCCTATCGTTTCTGGCGCCGGGCCGCGGGCTGCGCGGGGCCAGATTGACCGAGATCGACCACCGGAACGTGGCGGCATGCAAAGATAATACGGTCGAGGTGGCAACCCGGGGTTGGGCCGTTGCAGCGACGATGGCTACCCGTCGCGGCACCTTGCGGCTCGGCACCGGCCGCGACGCTGCCGATGGCGACAAGCGGGTCGTGCGCATCGACGGCGAGCCGGCACGCAGCCAAGCCGCACTCGCCGAGCGCCTCGGCGTGGTGTGGTTGACCCCGCCGATGGATCGGCTGTTTCTCGACGGCCCCGGCGGTCGGCGGCGGTTTCTCGATCGTCTTGTCGTTGCGCTCGACCCGGCGCATGCCGCGCGCGTCGGCGCCTATGAGCAGGCGCTGCGCGAGCGTGCGCGCCTGTTGCGTGACGGTCCAGCCGATACGGCGTGGCTGGCGGCCCTCGAAGGGGTGATGTCGGCGCAAGGGGTGGCTGTCGCAGCGGCGCGGCGCGAAGCCGTGCAGCGGCTCGACCGTGCCTGCTCCGCAGCCGAAAAGCCGTTTCCACAGGCGCGCCTCAGGCTCGCCGGCACTGTCGAGGATTGGCTCGACGAAATGCCGGCGCTTGCCGCCGAGGCCAAATTTGCCGACGCGCTGGCTGGGGCGCGGCCTAGCGACGTCGTTGCCGGCGGCGCCGCAATCGGTCCGCACCGGTCCGATCTGATGGTCAGTCTGGCGCAAACCGGGATCGCCGCCGAATTCGGCTCGACCGGCGAGCAGAAGGCGTTGCTGATTTCGATTTTGCTGGCGCACGCCGAGCTGCACCGGGCATTGCGCGGCGAGCCGCCGCTGCTGCTGCTCGACGAGATCGCCGCCCATCTCGATCCCGGCCGGCGCACCGCGTTGTTCGAGGCCCTCGCGCGATTCGAGAGTCAGGTTTGGCTGACCGGAACCGACGAGGCGCTGTTCGCCCCGCTGCGCGGCCAGGCCCAGTTTCTGACGGTCCGCGACGGCATCGTGGCGGCAAATTCCTTCTGACCCGAAAAGGCATCAATAGCGAAAGACATGGCAAACATCTCTGCACCTGATCCGCATGTACCGGCCGGCGCCATCCCTGGGGCTGCGCCTATGGCTGGCGCACCGCACGGCAGCGGCGCAGCTGGCCCCGATGGCAACGGCGTGACCAGCAATGGCGAAGACGCAACTTACAACGAGCAGTCGATCGAGGTATTGCGCGGGCTAGACGCCGTGCGCAAGCGGCCGGGTATGTATATCGGCGACACCGATGACGGTTCCGGCCTGCACCACATGGTCTACGAGGTCGTCGACAATGCGATCGACGAGGCGCTGGCCGGCTATTGCGATACGGTCGTGGTGACCTTGAACGCCGACGGTTCAGTCACCGTCACCGACAACGGGCGCGGCATCCCGGTCGGCATCCACGACGAGGAAGGGGTATCCGCCGCCGAGGTGATCATGACCCACCTGCACGCCGGCGGGAAATTCAACCAGAACGCCTACAAGGTGTCGGGTGGGTTGCACGGGGTCGGCGTCTCGGTGGTCAACGGCCTTTCCTCGCATCTCGACCTGCGCGTCTTTCGCGGCGGATCGGAATGGTTGATACGGTTTCGCGACGGCGTGCCAGAAGCGCCGCTCGCCGAAGTTGGGCCGGCCCCGCCTTGGCCCGCGGGATCGAGCCGGCAAGGACCGGCCACCGGCACCGAGATCACCTTTCTGCCAAGCACCGAGACCTTTACGAAGACCGAGTTCGATTTTACCACGCTCGAGCATCGGCTGCGCGAACTCGCTTTTCTAAACAGCGGCGTCACCCTGGTGCTGAACGACGCGCGCGGGGTCGAGCCGAAGAGCGTGGCCCTGCATTTCGAGGGCGGTCTCGAAGCCTTCGTCCGCTATCTCGACCGCTCCAAGCAGGCATTGCACGCGCCGCCGATAGCGATCCGCGGCGAGCGCGACGACATCCTGCTCGAAATCGCAATGGAGTGGACCGACAGCTATCACGAGACCATGCTGTGCTTTACGAACAATATCCCGCAGCGTGACGGCGGGACCCACCTCGCCGGCTTTCGCGCGGCCTTGACCCGCAGCGTCAACGCCTACGCCAATGACAGCGGCATCGCTAAAAAGGAGAAGGTGGCGCTAACCGGCGAGGACATGCGCGAGGGCCTGACCTGCGTCCTGTCCGTCAAGGTGCCCGACCCAAAATTCTCCTCGCAGACCAAGGATAAGCTCGTTTCCTCGGAGGTCCGCCCGGCGATCGAAGGCATCGTCGCCGACAAGCTGACCCAGTGGTTCGAAGAGCATCCAGCCGATGCCAGGAAAATCGTCGCCAAGGTGGTGGAGGCCGCTGCCGCGCGCGAGGCGGCGCGCAAGGCGCGCGACCTGACCCGGCGCAAGGGAGCGCTCGATATCGCCAATCTGCCCGGCAAGCTCGCCGATTGCCAGGAACGCGACCCGGCCAAGAGCGAACTGTTCATCGTCGAGGGCGACAGCGCCGGCGGTTCGGCCAAGCAGGGCCGCGATCGGCGTTTTCAGGCGATCCTGCCGCTGAAAGGCAAGATCCTCAATGTCGAGCGCGCCCGCTTTGACAAGATGCTTGGCTCGGCCGAGATCGGCACCTTGATCGCCGCCCTCGGCACCGGGATCGGCCTCGAGGATTTCGACCCGGACAAGGCGCGCTACCACCGCATCATCATCATGACCGACGCCGATGTCGACGGCAGCCACATTCGCACCCTGCTGCTCACCTTCTTCTTCCGGCAGATGGCGAGCCTGATCGACAAAGGGTTTCTCTACATTGCGCAGCCGCCGCTCTACCGGCTGCAGCGCGGCAATCAAAAGGCGGTCTATCTGAAGGACGATCCGGCGCTCGAAGCCTATTGCATCGACGCGGCGTTGCGCGATGCGGTCTTCACCCAATTCGACGGGGTCGAGCGCGCGGCTAACGATCTGCGCGCTTTGCTGGACGAGGCACGGGTCCAGCGCCGCTCGCTCCAGACCTTGGCCGCCAAGGTTGGCGACATCGCGGTGGTCGAGCAGGCGGCGATCGCCGGGGCGTTGTCGGCCTCGCTGCTCGCTGACCCGAACCGCGCGATCGAGGCTGCGCACCGCACCGCCGAGCGCCTCAACCGTCTCGCCCCGGAGCACGAGCGCAGCTGGCAAGGCGAGGTCATCGCCGTAGGCCTTCAGCCCACGGGCTTGTCCCGTGGGGAAGGGCTGGTCCTGGGCCGCACCCGGCAAGGGGTCGGCGAGCGCCGGCTGATCGACGCGGCCCTGCTGCGCAGCGCCGAGGCGCGCCGGCTCGACGCCGACGGCAACGGGCTGCGCCAGACCTACGACCGCCTGGGCACGCTGGCCGCGCGCGACAAGACCTGGCCGATCGCCGGACCGACGAGCCTGGTCGAAGCGGTCATGGAACTGGGCCGCCGCGGCATCGAGGTGACCCGCTACAAGGGCCTCGGCGAGATGAACCCGGAGCAATTGTGGGAGACAACGCTAGACCCCGAGGTCCGCGCCTTGCTCCAGGTAAAGGTCAGCCACGCCGACTCGGCCGAGGAAACTTTCTCGACCCTGATGGGCGATCTCGTCGAACCCCGCCGCGACTTCATCCAAGCCAACGCCCTGAGCGTCGCGAATTTGGACGTATAACCCATCGAGCCTTCGCGGCTATCTCACCGAGATCCGCCTCTTCAAGAATTCGGGCGATGGGTCGGGCGCGTCGTGCCTATTCTGTGCCGAAATCCTCGGGCTGGAGCGCGATCGGGGCGCCGTGCGGGGTGCGCAGGGCGGCACGATGCCAAGCGGCGCGGTAGCGGGCGAGGGTAGCGGGGTCGGCAGCGGCTTTTTCGGCGACTAGGCGTTCGAGTGCGGCGAGCCAGTGCCGGTAATAGGTGTCGCCCGCATCAGGGTCGCCCTCAGCCTGGGCGCGCTTGATTTCGTCGGCGAGGGTTGCGGCCCATTCGGGCCAGGTGAAGAGCCCGCGCTCGTGCAACGCCAAGGCCATGGCGAAGGCGTGGGCCTCCCATGGCTCGCGAAACACCGGGCCGTCGGGATTGCGGGGGATGCCCGGGACCGCCTCGGCGACCCGGTCGATCGCGCTCATGCCGGCAAGAGATAAGGCTCGAACGCTTCGATCGACACCTTGATCGACGGATCGGCGTCCTCACCCCACAATTCGCGCGCTGAAAAGACCACCGTGTAAAGCCATTGCGGATTATCGCCGGCGCCGAGCGCGGCCGCTATCGGGAAAGACGTGGCAGCCGCGGATCGCCTCGACCATGCCGGTCTTGCCGCGGGCATAGCGCGGCAGGCGGGTATGGGTCGCGGGGTTGATGTTGCGAGTGCGCACCCGCGTCGCCTTCTTTGAAGCGCGCCGGTCCGGGCGCCGGACGCTCGAAATTCGTCAACGGCGGGTGCTCGGCGTCGGACGCGTTCATTTTGCGATTCAGCCTGATCCCGGGCCGCAACGAGCGGCCGGCGGCGATCTCGTCCTCGCCGACGAGGCCATGCCTGACGACACGACGCTCCAACCCGAGAAACCAGCGCCGGTAATAGGACGATGCGAGATAATCGAGCGGCGGCAACGCTTCGAGCGAGGCGCGCCCGCCATCGATCGTCCACAACCCGATATAGCCGGTGGCGCGCTGCAAGGCGAGGACCCGCCCTTCCCATTTCTCGTGAAACGGCGGCTCGTTGGGCTCTGGCTCGACCCGGCCGAAGCCGTGCATGCCGCCCATATCGTGGATCGAGTTGGTCATCGCGCACCTTCCGCGGGCGACTTCGGCAGGCCGGTGCCGACCATGCTGTCGCGCGTGACCAATGCGGCGAGCCGTTCCTCGCTCCAGCCTTCGGTGCCCGCCGGGCGCATCGGCACGACCAGAAACCGCGTCTCGGCGGTCGAATCCCAGATCCGGATCTCGGTCTCGGGCGGCAAGGTCACGCCGAAATCGGCGAGGACGCCCTTGGGATCGATCACCGCGCGCGAGCGGTAGGGCGCCGATTTGTACCAGACCGGCGGCAGCCCCAGCACCGACCACGGATAACAGGAGCACAAGGTGCAGACGACAAGGTTATGGGTGCGGGGCGTATTTTCGACCGCGATCAGGTGGCTGGCTACAGGGTCGAAATTTCCCAGCGAATTGGCCGCCTCGGTCGCGTCGGCCAAGAGCCGGCGCTTGAATTCGGGATCGGTCCAGGCGCGGGCGACGATCCGGGCGCCGTTATGCGGCCCGATCCGGGTTTCGAACGCCTCGACGATCTTGTCCAAGGCCGCCGGATCGACATAGCCCTTTTCGGTCAGGATGGTTTCGAGCGCGCGCACCCGCACATCCATCTCGGACAATTCCGAGCCATGCGCATGGTCATGGGGATGGGCGTGGTCGTCGGGCATCGCGATGCTCCTCGGTCGTCCTCGCGCCAGCATAGCACATGGCGGTTGGGGCTCGCGCCTCTGTCGTGACGCGGGGCCGCTTCGCCCGATGCCCTGACGGGTGTCCCGCGCCATAGGTGAGATCCGTGCACGGAAATCTTCCCAGCAGTTATGAGAACTCGGCGCAGGATGTGAGATCTGGCTACCCTTGTCAGCAGGTTGTTAGGGGGAGCGATGCCTACGAGGTTAAGGGCAGGGCCACTCGGTGCGTCGTCGCAGCACCGGGCGATCATCGCCGGGATCGCCGGCAATGTGATGGAATGGTACGATTTCAGCGTTTATGGATATTTCGCCACGGTTATCGGCCGGCATTTCTTCCCGGCGCAAGATGCGACCTCGTCACTGATTGCGGCCTTCGGTGTTTTCGCCGCGGGTTTCATGATGCGGCCGCTCGGCAGCCTGATCTTTGGACACATCGGCGATAGGCTCGGACGCAAGCTGGCATTGACGACCTCCGTCATGGTCATGGCGGTTCCGACCTTTCTGATCGGACTATTGCCGACATATCGGCAAATCGGGCTGTTGGCGCCCGTGCTCCTGGTGTTGCTGCGGCTGGTGCAAGGGCTGTCGGTCGGCGGCGAGTACACGACATCCGCGATCTTTCTTGTCGAGCAGTCAGCGCCCGGCCGACGCGGGTTCTTGGGAAGCTTTGTGCCATTGGGCGCCACCGGCGGCGTGCTGCTGGGGTCAGTAGTGGGGGCCGTCGTGACTACGGTCCTCGACCATTCGGCTGTGAATAGTTGGGGTTGGCGCCTCGCCTTTCTGCTTGGCCTGCTTGTGGGCGGTATCGGGCTGGCAATCCGCCGGCAACTCGCCGATGACCGGGAGACGCCGGGCGGGATGCCGCCGGCTGCTTCACCGGTGCGCGATGCGTTCCGCAGCCAATGGCGCACGATTCTGCGGGTCGTCGGGCTTAACGCCGCGGGGGCGGTCGCCTATTACATGTCCTTTGTCTATGTAACCACATATCTGCGCCAGATAGACTTCATCGCCGCGTCCAAGGCGCTCGATATCAACACGATCGCAGTGTTGGCGCTGCTACTGACGATCGTGCCGATGGGAATATTGTCCGATCGCATCGGCCGCAGGCCGGTGCTGCTTGCCGCTACCGGCGGCCTGTTCGCGCTGGCGCTACCGCTGTTCTGGATGCTGCATCATACAGATCCCGCGATTGTCCTGGTCGGCCAGATCGGGTTTGCCGTGCTGAATGCGGCGTATTGGGGGCCGAGCACGGCTACGATGGTCGAGTTGATGCCAGGGCATATCCGCTGCACCGTCATGTCGGTTGGATACAATCTTGGCCTTGCCATTCTCGGCGAGCGACGCCTATGGCCGCGGTCTATGTGGTCCGGCGCAGCGGCAACGACCTTTCCCCGGCCTTCCTGGTCAGGCGCGGCACAGTTTCCTTTTTGGTGATCTGGGACTGCTCGAATCCAACAAAGCGAGCCTGGCCGGGCCAGCCCCGCAGCCTGCCGCCGGAGCCGCAGACAGCGCGCCGGCCGCAGCCGGCGCAAAGGGGGGTTTCGCGGACCGCTCAACCCACCCCACGCGGTCAACGACACCATCTAGTGAGCGATGACGGCTGAAGGCCTTTCCGCGTGACGCTCGCTGTCCCTATCTTCGCAGTCCTGTCGTATCTCGCTGCACCTCAGTATGCGGCAGAGGGTCAGGTATCCACGTCATGTACCTCAGAGTGGAGGAATGCAATGGCAACCCAACTATACGATGAGAACGCCAATGGTCAAACGATCCATCTGACGATCGGCCAATCGATTGAAATCTGTCTCGACGAAAATCCGACTACCGGATTTCGCTGGCAGCTAACGGCCAATAGCGAGGCCGGGTGTGGGATGATCTCGGACGCGTTTGTACACAAGGGGGCGCGGCCGGGGGGCGCTGAAGAACATCGTGGGATCGTCGAGGCTGTCCGATCCGGTGGATGCGATATCGAGCTGCGCTATCGGCGCGGCTGGGGTAGTCCAGTGGAGCCGGAACGAATGTTTAGAATCCGTGTCGAGGTTGAAAGCCCCTAACGCAGTGCCGAGCCCGGCCGGTAATTTAGCTGCTATAGCAAGCAAGGCGAAGACGGGAGCGTGGCGCCCCGCCTCAGCCGGTCTCGCCCCAGGGGCGCCGGCTCCAAGCCCCTTGACGAGCAACGGGAACTTAAGGTTAAAATAGTATAAATGAGGATGCCGTAAGAATATTTCCACTTTGTGACGGAGGAATCTAATGCCGAGACCACTGCACGTACATCCGACTCTCAACAAAGGGTATGGGTGGAAGCCTGGCCTGCCTAGTCAGAGCCACCCGTTGTACACCGCCAGGGTTGAAGCGGCCGCTCTCCCACCAATGGTGGACCTGCGTCCGCACTGTCCTGCCGTCTATGACCAGGGTCAACTCGGCTCGTGCACCGGCAACGGTTGGGCCGGCGCGGTGGAATTCCTTCGATTAAAACAGGGGTTGACGGACTACACCCCCTCGCGTTTGTTCATCTATTACAACGAACGCGTGATCGATAACGACGTCGCAACGGATGCGGGAGCGTCGATCAGTGATGGGGCGCATGTGGTCAGCACCCAAGGATGCCCCAATGAGACGCTGTGGCCCTATGATATTACCAAGTTCGCCGACGACCCCCAGCCGAATGTCTATGCGGATGGTTTGCAGCATCTCGCCTTGCAGGTGCAGCAGGTGAGCCAGGATCTGACATCGATGAAGGAAGTACTGGCAGATGGCCTGCCGATCGTGATCGGCTTCACCGTCTACCCAAGCTTTGAATCTCAGCACGTGGCCCGAACCGGCATTGTACCTATGCCGGGTCACCATGAGCAGCCGGTCGGCGGCCACTGCGTCGTGGTGGTGGGATACGACGACAGCCACAAAAGGTTCATCATGCGCAACAGCTGGGGCACGGGGTGGGGCCTCCAGGGCTATTTCATGATGCCTTATACGTATCTGACCAACCCGCGTCTTGCCTCCGACTTCTGGATGGCGACCAAGACGGAATAGGCGACAGAAGCCGCCGTGTCCGGCGACCCAAGACCCCTCGCGTGGGGTCTTGGCAGTTGCCACTATCCCCGGCCGTCACCTACACCGTTGGCGACCGGGGCGATCGACAGAGCGGAAAAGACCAGTCTCTTCCGCCCTTGCCTGCCAATCGCGCGCCCTGGTAAGAAACTCGTGAGCCTTCCGCAGAAACGCAGTGGTTTGGGCTTTCGCAAATGCATGCCGCGCGTGCGAATTTCGTACATCAGCGGCGTCCTAGTCACCGGAAGACGCAAGATAGGCGTGCCACCGGCATAGCTGATTCTCTGACGGAGATCGACCCCGTGGTCACTCGGCGGCTTGGGCGATGCCGGCGGCCGGGTGGCGCCAGGGGGCGAGGTCGGCCCAGCTGTCGGCTTCCATGAATTGGGCCCAGCGGCGGTATAGGTTGCGCAGATTGTGCTCGCTCGAATTGGCCCGGGTCAGATCGACGACGGTCCCCGGCAGCCGGAAGCCCATCCCACTCGTAATTCTCGACTTCGGTGCCGAGGCCTTGCTGGTAATTGTAGGGGAAACGGCGGGCGATCGTGCCGCGGCTCGCGGCATGGGCGTAGTTCCAGTTCTCCATATCGTCCTGCTCGGTCATGCCGGCGGGACCGGAATAGCGGATGTAGTAGTCGCGCAGGAAATCCTTGACCTCCTGCGGGGCCGCCTTGTCGACCAGATACCAGCGCCACACCTCGGTTTCGTGCGGCCCGCGCGGGTGCCACACCGCGATCGTGCGCGGTTGGCGCGGCGAGAAAGGCCATGCTCGGGAACACCTCGCCGACCAGGGTGATCAGGCGTCCCCAATCGCCGCGGCGGCGGTGGCGCGCCGCCTCGCATTCGCGGAAATAATCGGCAACGACCGAAGAGTGCTGATAGCCAGGCGGCAGCGACACGGTCCGCGGCAACAGGTAGCCGGTCGTCTGATGGCCGCGGTCGGGGACGGCGATGTGCAGCTTGCGCGCCAGCTTCAGTTCCGGCATGTCGCGCCGGCCGCTGCCCGACGGGCCGACCCCGACGAGGTCGACCGAGCGGTGGCTGATATTGTGATAGCTGTCGCCGCTGAAATTCTCGGCCGGGAATTTCCAGTTGCACGGCACCCGCCATTTCTGGATGCCGCCCAATATCTCGGCGCCGCCGTCGCTGCCGTCCCAGCCGTCAAAGGTCTGGTCGAGATAATGGGTGAAATCGCCGAGATATTCGGTGAAGGACGGCGCCGCCGGGTCCCAATTGGCCCAGATCCCGCCCTTGTAGTTGCACAATTGCGCGACCTCGACGAGGCCCCATTGCGAGCGGTCGAGCGTCGAATGATAGGCCTCGCGGAAATAGGGGACGCCGACCAGCCTGCCGTCGGTGCCATAGCTCCAGCCGTGATAGGGGCAGGTGAAGACCGGGGTGTTGCCCTCGTCGTAGCGGCACACCTTCATGCCGCGATGCCGGCACGAATTCAGGAACACATGGATCTGGCCGGCGCGGTCGCGGCACAGGATCACCGATTCCTCGCCCATGCCGGAGACAAAGAAATCGCCGGGGTTCGGGATCTGGCTTTCGTGGCCGACAAACAGCCAGGCGCGGGCAAAGACCCGCTCCAGTTCCTCGCGGTAGATCTCCTCGTTGACGAAGATCTCGCGGCTGATCTGGCCGGTGGCCAGATCGACGAGACCCGGCCGATAGCCTTGCGTGCGCGCCGTCGCCATGATCGCCCTCCTCGTCTCGGGTCGTCCGCCTGGTAGCTTACCGCATTCTGCCCGGTTTGCGAGCGCAACTCGTGGCCGGCCATGGCTTCGAGGATGCGGGCGGCGACCGGGAAACCGTCCTGTCCCCAGCCCTGGGCCTGGGCGCGGTGGAAGACGTCGTGCGCGAGGAGGCCCAGCGACTCCGGCGCGCCGACTTCGCGGGCGAGCTCGCAGGCGAGGTGCAGATCCTTGGCGACGATGTCGAGCGTGCCGCCGGCGGTGAAGGCGCCGGACAGCACCGAGCGCGGGATGTTGTCGAAGGTGCGGCTGGCCCCGGCGCTGAACGGCACGATCTGCGCCAGCACGCCGGGATCGACCCCGGCCTTGGCGCCGATCAGCAGCCCTTCGAGTGCGGCGATAAAGTTGGTGTAGCCGAGGTATTGGGTGACGAGCTTGGCGATGCAGCCGGCGCCCGCCTCGCCGACATAGAAGATGTTGCGGGCGATCGCCTCGAACAGCGGCCTATATTTGGCGAAGACCGCCTCGTCGCCGCCGACCATGACCGTCATCCCCGGCGGCCGCCCGCTGACCGGCGCATCGAGCATGTCGACCCCCTTGGCGCGGCAGGCTTCGGCCACCCGGCGCGCCACCGCGGGAGCGTTGGTGGTCAGGTCGATATAGGCGCCGCCGGCGCGCAGCCCCGCCAGGATGCCGGTCGCCGGATCGAGCACGGCGGGCTCCATTTGGTCGGGGCCGGGCAATGAGGTGAAGACGACTTCGCTGCGCTCGGCCACCGCGCGGGGATTGGCGGCGACGGCCGCGCCGCGCGCAGCTAGTGCGGCGGTCGCTTCGGGGCGGACATCGTAGACGCGTCAGCCGATGGCCGGCGTCGATCAGACAGCCCGCAATCGGCGTCCCCATCGTCCCGGTGCCGACAAATCCCAATTGCATCGAACGGTCCCCTTATTCGTCGCCGTGTAGGCTATTGTGCGCCGACAAGCCCACCAGGAGGAAGAGCATGCAGATTGGCTTCAACCTGCCGATCAGCGGCCCGATGTCGGCGCCGGAGATCGTGACCCGGATCGCGCAGGAGGGCGAGGCGATGGGCTACGACTATCTGACCCTGACCGACCACATTCTGCTGCCGAACCTCAAGGTGCCGGGCTATCCCTATTCCGAGAGCGGCGAATTCTTTACCGAAGGGCCGCAGAACCGGCACGACCAGCTGACGGCGGCGGCCTATATCGCCGCCAAGACCTCGCATATCCGGCTGGTGCTGGCGGTCATGGTGGTGCCCTATCGGCCGGCCGTGCTGGCCGCGAAGATGCTGGCGACGATCGACGTATTATCGGGCGGCAGGCTTACCATCGGCATCGGCGCCGGCTGGCTCGAGGCGGAATTCGATGCGGTGGCGGTGACGCCCGTTTGCCGCGCGCGGCGCGGTCACCGACGAATACATCCGCGCGTTCCGGACTTTGTGGTCCGAGGAGGCGCCGCGCCTCGACGGCAATTGGGTCAAGTTCGACGAAGTCCTGTTCGAGCCCAAACCGGTGCAAAAGCCATATCCGCCGATTTGGGTCGGCGGCGAAAGCGGGCCGGCCCTGCGCCGCGCCGCCCGCCTCGGCGACGCTTGGTACCCGATCGGCAGCAACAACAAGCACCTGCTCGACACCCTGCCGCGCTACCGCGCCGGCGTCGCACGGCTGCGCCGCTTCACCGCGGAGGCCGGCCGCGACCCGGCCAAGGTCGCGCTGACCTACCGGATCAAGCGCTATGGCGAGGCGGTGCCGGACAAGGCCTCGGACGGCGAGCGCCGGCTGTTTTCCGGCAGCACCGCCGACATCGTCGCCGATTTCCGGGCGTTGCGCGACCTCGGCGTCAGCGCCGTCGACATCGATTTCGAGCGCCCCGAGGCCGACGCCTCGCTCGCCGAGATGCGCCGCTTCAAGGAAACCGTGCTCGCCCGTCTGTAGCGGCCGGGCAGCGTGTCAGCCGACGCCGTGGTCCTTGAACCAGGCAAGCATTCTGGCCCAGCCGTCCTTGGCGGCGTCGGGGCGGTAGCTCGGCCGGTAGTCGGCGTTGAAGCCGTGCGGCGCATCCGGGTAGACCATCACGTCGCAGGTTTTGCCGTCAGCCTTGCACGCGGCTTGGCGCTTATCGACCAATTCGCGCGGAATGCTCTTGTCGGCGCCGCCATAAAGGCCGAGCACCGGGCATTTCAGGTCGGGAATTATGTCGAGCGGGTTGTTGGGCGTCAGCTCGGAGCGTGCACGATCAACGCCGTACCAGGCGACCGCCGCCTTGAGCGCCGGCTGGTGCCCAGCGTAGAGCCAGGTAATCCGGCCGCCCCAGCAGAACCCGGTGACCGCCAGTTTCGAGAGATCGGCCTTGTCCGAGGACTTCGCGTAAACCAACGTCGCATCGAGATCCGACATGACTTGCTCGTCGGGCACCTTGGACACAATCTTGGCAATCAACTCTTTGGGATCTTTGATCTCTGCAGGATTGCCCTGGCGGGCGTAGAGTTCGGGCGCGATCGCGTAATAGCCGAGCTTGGCCAAGCGTCGGACGATGTCCTTGATGTGCTCGTGCACACCGAAAACCTCCTGGACGACGAGCACGGTCGGAAAGGGCCCACCTTTGTCTGGCATCGCGCGATAGGCCGGGATCGAGCCGTCGGCGACCGGAACCTTGACCTCGCCGGCCTCCAGCCCAGTCGCGTCGGTGTGGATCGTCTGCGCCGACACCGGCTGCACCGACAGCGCAAAACCGGTTGCGAGCGAAGTCATGACAAAGCCACGCCGCGTCCATTGCGAGCGCGCCACCAATCCCTCCAATTCGCCCTCGATGACGTCCATTTGGTCCCTCCCTGCGCCCAAATCGGCCGCGGCGAGGATACGGATACGCTGCGTTCAGAGAAAGACGCGGCGGGCGCGCGTCACGGCGATGTGATCGGCGGACAGTCGCTCAGTAATCGTAGTTGTAGTTGAGCCCGATGCCGGTGCCGCCGTTCTGGCCGGCCTCGGTGTCGACCGTGACATGATGGCCGACTTCGATCTCGACGGTTACCTTGCTGGTCGGCGGCGAGACTCCTTGGGTCACCCCGACCGAGACCCCGGGCATCACATATTTCCCGGCGCTGACCGCGGCGGCGCTCGAAGTCGTCGGAGTGACCACGCTCGGGTTCAAGATCGGGCTCGCCGCGCCGGCCGGACCCTGGCCGAAACGGAGCCAGTCGAGGCCGAGCTTGCCGCGCAGCCGGTCGAGCACGCCGGGACCGCCACCGGCCAGGGTGGCGGCGGCCTGGGCGAGCTGCACGCCCTGGCCGGCATTGATTTGCCCGACTCCCTGGCCAAACAAGACACGGGACAGGATCTCGTCCTGCGGCACCGGCGGGGTCGAGCTCAGGGTGATCTTTGGCGCTGATGCCAAGCCGTCGATGTTTATTTGCGCGGTGATGTCAGCCGCACTCACTTGGGCGACAATATCGAGTACGGGATCAAGCTTGGCGCCGCCGTCGAACGTGATTCTGCCGCGGGTCAGCACGAAGCTCTTGCCGAACAGATCAACACTGCCGCGGTCGGCCACCAAGTTTCCGGTGATCTTCGGCGCGTCGGTCGTCCCGGTGATCTTGAGCCGGCCGTGCCACTGGCTGTCGAGGCCGTGGCCGCGCACCAGGACGGGGCCGGGCAGGCTGACGGTGATGTCGAGCGCCGCGGGCATCGCCGGCAGCCTCTTCGATCGGGGCCGGGCGTTTTCCGGTGCGACCGCCGATCTCGGTGACGTGGATGACGACGACGCTCGGCGGCAGACTGTCCGGCAGATTGACCTCGGCGCGATCGACAGTCAGCGCGGCCGTCACCTTCGGCGCCGTCAGCGGGCCGTTGACCGATATGGTTCCGCTCGCCGTGACCAATGCTTCGTCGCGCACCGCGACGCGAAAATTGGCGAGCGTCGCTGATAATTGGGTGGTCGGCCCGGCGGCGCTGTGGAGCATCAGATTGCCCTGCGCCGTCATGGTCCCGCCGGCGCCGTCACCGCCTGAGAACGAAGTCAACGAAAAGCGATCGCGGTCGCCGACCAGATCTGCGGCGATATTGGTCAGCACCGCGCCGGTCGCGAAATTTTCATAGCGCGCGTCGGTGAGCCTCAGCTGCCCGCTCGCAGCCGGCGAGGCGACCGTGCCGCCGACCGCGACATCGGCCGCGAAACGCCCGCTCAGCCGGTCCTCGCCCAGCGGCAACAGATCGGCGAGATGACCTAGGTCGCCGCCGCCTTGAAGCCGCAGCGCAAGCGGGCCCTGCGGCGGCACCGACAGACCGAGCGGGGCCGGGGTCAGCAGCAGCGGCAGCGAGCCGGTGAAAGCCACCCGATCGCCTTCGAGCCCGGTCACTCGGCCCTGCACATCGACCGCCCGGCCGTTCCAATCACCCGTTGCCGTCACCCCGAGGCGAGGCGCCTGCGCGTGCCGCGACACGGCAAGCGACAGCGCCTGCGCATTCACAACGATATGGCCCCGCGGCGCGCGTAAGGTTCCGCTCAAACTCGCGGTCGCCGACAGGGCGCCATGCACGCCCGGGTAGCCCATCAGCTGCGCGCCGGTCGCGAGCGGCAGATCGGCGGCGTTCACCGCCAGCGCCAGCGCTTCGCCTCTGATCGCGCCGTTGCCGGTGATCCGGCCGGCGCCGAGCCGCAGATCGAGACCGGAAAAGGCGAGATCAGCGCCGCGGCGCGACAGGTCGAGCGGCTGCGCCAAGCGGAATGGGTCGGTGCCGAGCGATCCGGCGAGCCGGGAGAGGCGCAGTTCGGCGCCGCCCGGGACGAGCCCGCCTTCCCCGGCGAAGGTCACAGTTAGCGGGTGGCCGTCAGCATTGCCCTGGAAGGCAAAGCGGCCGGGGCGCGGGCTGGTGAAGCTCGCGGCAGCAGTCGTGAAATCTCCGGCGCCGAAACGCGCCGCGTTCAGCGACAGTCGCCCCGAACCCGACGGCGTGCGCCAAATGTCGGCCAGCCGCGCGGTCAGGGCAAGGTTGCCGATCTCGATGCGCGCTCGGTTGGCGCCGGCTGCAAGCCGGGTTCCGGTCGCGGTGAGATCGAGGCCCTGCCCGCCTCCCGCCGCGGCAAGCCTGGCGCTCAGATCGAGGCTGCCGCCGAGCGGAGTTCCGGCAAGCCTTGACCAGCGCGAGAGATCGGCCAATCGCGCGGTCAACGCGCCCTGGACCAGACCGGTGGCGAGCATGACGCGCAGGTTGCCCTCGACCGTGCTGTCCGCCGCCTGCACGCGCAGGCGCGGAACCGCCAGCTCGGAATTGCCGCTCAGCTCTGCCGCCAGCGCCAGACTGCCATCGAGGCCAAGCGCGCGAAAAGTGCCGTCGACCACCGCCTTGGCGCTGCGACAGATCGGCGATCTCGCCGGTGAGCCGGAAGCGATCGATCGCCGCTCCGCCAGCGGTGATGCCGCGACCCTCGACCTTGCCTTGCAGCCGCAGCCGATCGAGCGGCCCCTCTGCCTCGACCTGGGCCGAAACCGTGCCGGCGACTGCAGTGCCTAGCGCCGCGCCGACCGGCTTCAGCTGCGGCACATCGAGGTTCAGCGACGTCAGCCAGAACATGCGAGGCGGGATCGAAATGCGCGTCGCCGGAAAGTTTTGCCGCAGCCGCAGCCAGCGCAACATGGTCGAGCGTGACGGCCCCCGCCGCATCGCGACGAACCGTTCCGGCGAATGCGGCTTTGTTGCCGATCAGCGCGTCGATGGCCGCGATCCCGGTCCGCATCCCACTCGCCGACCCGGCAAAATCGACCTGCCCGGCAATGGTTTGGCCGGCGGTCGCAAGACGGCCCGATCCGGTCAGATCGATGCCGCCGCTGCGAGCAGCGAACCGGGTCAGATCGACGGTCGTCACATCGCGGTCGGTATCGGCGGCAAGCGACCAGTCGATGCCGCGCCCGAGCCCGGTCATCAGTGCCGCCCTCTCGGGGAGTGCTAGTCCTTCGATCCGGCCATTTGCCGCGACGGCGATCCGCGTCGCGGCGTTATCGAGAGGACCCGTCGGGGTTGCCGAGACATGCACCTCGACCCGCTCCGCCTCGGAACCGGAAACTCCGATCCCGGTTGCCGACAGATCCGCCTTGGCAACCGGGCGGTTTTGCCTCCCGGTGATCCCGACATCAAGGGTCGCCGAACCATGGAGCGGGGTTCGCGCGACGCCCGACAGCAGTGCGAGGTTCGGCACATCCGCGCGCAGATGCGCCGCAATGGCCCCATCGGACCGATCAAAGGAGGAGTCGGCGGCGAGGGTGCCGGCGGCGATGCCGATCGCCAGCCGGCTGGCGATCGGTCTGCCAAATTCCGTGTGCAGCGAAAAGGTTGCACGGTCGCCGACGGCCGATGCGAGATCGGCCGGCAGCAGCGCCGCCAATGCGGCAATCCCGGAAATCCCGAGGACGGTCTGAGAGCCGACGCCGAGCGTTATCTCGGCGTCAACACGAGCAACCGCGCCCGCCGACGCGGCCAGCTGGCCATGCCAATCCGCCACTGGTCCTTTGCCGTCGAGCGCCAGGGCGAGCGGCAGGCGGTCCGTCCGCCCGGCCCAATGGTCGAGCAGGACCCCGGTCGGGTCCTCCGCTTTGATTTGCAGATCGAGCACCGGATTGGATCCGGTCAGCGCCATCTGCACTGCGATATTTCCGGGAAAACCGTCGGTGCGGTGCAGATCGAGGTCGGCACGCGCGGTTCCGCTCTCGACCGCGGCGCTCCCCTTTATCGTGGCAACCACCTTCTCGCCCAACACCGCGGGCATCAGCGTGAGGCGGGTGATCGTGAGCCGGTCGAGCACGACAGCGACCGGGAGATGCGGCACGCGGAGAGATTGAGAGAGCGGCTCCGATGACCTCGGCGATGACGAGCGCCGCATATCTACGTCGGCAATATCAAGCGACCGGACATGCACCTTGCCGGTGAGCAGCGCCGCCGGCGCGAGATCGAGGGCGACATTGCGCAAAGTCAGCCACATGCCCTTGTCGTCGCCGACCTCGATGCGAGCCGCCGTCATCCGCAACGGCACCGTCCCGCGCAGCCCCTCGATGGTCAGCGAAAAACCCGGACTGCTTGCCGCCCGCGCAATGGCGGCCGCCAGCCAATCCTGGCCTATCCGGGTCTGCAGCAACCCGAACGCCGCCAGCACCAGAGCGAGCGGTACGGCAATGGCGATCGCGAGCCAGCGGGCAGCAGCGCGCATCAGAACGCCTCGCCGAGGCTGACATAGACCTGGACCCACGAATCGGCGCTGCGCTTATAGAGCGGGGTCGCCAGATCGAGCCGCAGCGGACCAAACGGGGTGTAATAGCGCAGGCCCAGCCCGACCCCGTAAAACAGACGCTGATTGAGCTGCGGCACGCTGTTCTCGTAATAGCTGCCGGCATCGACGAACGGGACCACACCGATCGTGTCGGTGACCTTGATGCGGGATTCGAAATTCAGCACCAGGCTCGACTTGCCGCCGATCGGGTCGTTGTTGGGGGCGAGCGGCCCGGCCATCTGATAGCCATAGGGACGGATCGTCCCGCCGCCGCCGACATAGATCCGCTGGTCGGCCGGGAGCGGAGACAGCGGGGCGCCGTCAAGCGAACCGAGCGCCGCCCTGCCGGCGAGGATGGCGCGGCCATCGGCATCGACCTTCCAATAGGTGCTGGCCGACAGCAGATTGGTCACATAGGTCAGGCTCGGGCTCGAAAAAATATGGGCCGGCGTGACCGAAAGCTGGGCCCGCCAGCCGCGGGTCGGGCTCAACAGATTGTCGGTGGTGTCGAGCTTCAAATAGGCCGGGACGCCGAACAGCGTGTAACGCTGGGTGCGCTGCGCCGAGGTGTTGGTCGAGACATTGGCGAGTTGCTCGACATTGGCCTCTTCGGCCTCGAGCAACACGCCGCCGGTCAGCAATCGGCCGAAACGGCGTTCCAACCCCGCCGTGGCGAGCGCGCGGCGGCTGTGATAGGCCGACCGGCGTGTCATCGGCGATCTCGGCAGTCGCCAGAAAATCCTGGTCGGTGACGAGAAAATCCGGACGGCGGAAATTCGCGTTGACGCCATAGACCTGCTGGCCGCCGGTGGCGGACAGCTTCAGATATTCGGCATTGCCGAACAGGTTGCGGTTTTCCCAGAAGACCCGGGCGGCGGCGCCCTGGCTGGTATTGTAGCCGACCCCGGCGCCGATCGTGCGATGCGGGCGTTCGGTAACGTCGATCGTCATTTGAGCGCTTTCCGGCTGGTCCGGCTCCGCCGCGGGCGTGATCTGCACCGTGCTGAACAGGCCGGTCTCGATCAGCGCGCGGCGCGTCTCCTCGACCTTGGCCGCATCGTAAGCCTCGCCACGCCGCCAGCGCAGCCGGCGCTCGACATAGCCGGGATCGAGGGTTTTCAATCCCCTGATCGAAACGCCGCCAAAGCGCATCGCCGGGCCGGGCGCGAGCTTATAGGTCACCTCCATCGTGTGGTTGCGGTGGTCGATCACGACCTGCCGGTTGTCAACTTTGGCAAAGGGGTGGCCGCTGGCGCCAAACGCGCTCACCAGCGCCGCTTGCGCCGCCACCACCGGGGCGGTGCGCGCCGGGTCGCCGGGCTTCAGCGGCAGCGGCCCGGCAGTCGGCGGGAGCGCCAGCGGCTGACCGTCGGGGCCGAGCACCGCGACCGTGGCGACGTGGTAGAGCGGTCCCGGCACGACCTTGACCGTGACCTTTTGCGGCTGCGCGGCGGTATCGACGTCGTAATTGAACTGGGCATCCCAATAGCCAAGGCTGCGTGCGGCGTCGGCGAGCCGGCCGAGATCACGGTCGGCGCGGCGGCGCAAGCGCTTCCTCGGAGGCCGGCGGACGATTCTCGAGCGTCTTCAGCTCGGAAACTTTGTCTAACAGATCGGCGAGATCGCTGTCGCCGGCGCCGGTAATCGTCGTCTCGTAGTGGATGTCCGCTTGGCCGGCGGCAGCGGGAAACAGCACAGCGGTCAAAGCCAGCGCCGGCAGAAATCGGCGACCCCGCATCCGTCCCCGGGCGAAAGCCCGCAACGGGGCCGCACCGGGCCGGGCTTACCCGCTTTGGCGCGCCGCCGCCGCCTCGACCCGGCGTTTCAGCCGGCGGATCTCCGGCGTCAGCTTGCGGTTGGGCGTATCCCGCAGAAAGGCGTCGAAGCCGCCCTTATGCTCGATCGTGCGGATCGCCGCCGCGGTAATCCGCAGCCGGATCGGCCCGAGCACATCTGACAAGACCGAAATCTGCTGCAGATTGGGCAGAAAGCGCCGCTTGGTCTTGTTGTTGGCATGGCTGACGTTGTGCCCGACCTGGACACCCTTGCCGGTGATTGCGCATCTCCGCGCCATTGCCGTACCTCGACCAACTGCACCGATGACTACCCCCGCGACTTGCCATTTTCAGGTAGCGCGGGCGCGTCTTCTACGCTGCCTCGCCGCGCGGCGTCAAGAACCGGGGCAATCCGGCTCGCGCACACCCCGGCCGGACCGCCCCAAGCGAAGCTGCTCGACAGCCGCGGCGCGGGTGGCAAAAATAAAGGCTTCGGGAGGAAGGCGGATCATGTCCAAAGTCTACACCAATCCCTACGAACTGGGGCTCGACAAGAACCCGGCCAATTTCGTGCCGCTGAGCCCGATCGGCTTTTTGCTGCGCTCCGCATCGGTCTATCCCGACCGTCTCGCCGTCGTTCATGGTGAGCGGCGGTACAGCTGGCGCGAAGCACTCGACCGCTGCCGCCGGCTGGCCGCGGCTTTGGCGGCCGCGGGTGTCGGGCGTGGCGACACCGTGGCGGTGATGGCGCCCAACATCCCGGAGATGTTCGAAGCCCATTTCGGCGTGCCGATGGCGGGTGCGGTCCTGAACGCACTGAACATCCGCCTCGACCCGGAAACCATCGCCTTCATCCTCGGCCACGGCGAAGCCAAGGTCTTGATCACCGATACCGAATTCGCCCCGGTCGTCAAAGAGGCGCTGGCAAGGCTGGAGCGCAAGCCACTGGTCGTCGACATCGTCGACCCGGCGGGTCCGGGCGGCGCGCGCCTCGGCAACATCGATTACGAGGCCTTTCTCGCCGGCGGCGACCCAGCCTTCCCCGAACTGACGCCCACAGACGAATGGGATGCGATCGCGCTGAACTACACCTCCGGCACGACCGGCAACCCCAAGGGGGTCGTCTATCACCATCGCGGCGCCTATCTGAACGCGCTCGGCAACATCCTGGTCTGGGGCCTGCGGCAGCATCCGGTCTATCTGTGGACCTTGCCGATGTTCCACTGCAACGGCTGGTGCTTTCCGTGGACCATCACGGCATTGGCCGGAACTCATGTCTGTCTGCGCCGGGTCGAGGCCGCGGCGATCTATGAGACGATCGCGCGCGACGGCGTCACCCATATGTGCGGCGCGCCGGTGGTCATGAACATGCTGCTGAATGCCGGGCCCGGGCTGACCCGCTCCCTCGACCGGCGGATCGAGATGATGACTGCCGGGGCGTCGCCGCCGGCGGCGGTGATCGAGGGGATGGAAGCGATCGGCTTTCACATCACCCATGTCTACGGCCTGACCGAAGTCTACGGGCCGGCCACAGTGTGCGCCTGGCACAGCGAGTGGGACGCGCTGCCGACCGAGGAGCGCTCGCGGCTGAAGGCGCGCCAGGGGGTCAACTATCCGGTGCTCGACGGCCTGATGGTCGCCGATCCGGCGAGCCTGGCGCCGGTCCCGGCAGACGGCGCCGCGATGGGCGAGATTTTTATGCGCGGCAACATCGTCATGAAGGGATACCTGAAGAACCCGCAGGCGACCGAGGAGGCCTTTGCCGGCGGCTGGTTCCATACCGGCGATCTCGGCGTCGTCCATCCCGACGGCTATATCGAGCTCAAGGACCGCTCGAAGGACATCATCATTTCCGGCGGCGAGAACATCTCGACGGTCGAGGTCGAAAGCGTGCTCTACCGCCACCCTGCCGTGTTCGAGGCCGCGGTCGTCGCCCGCCCCGACCAGATGTGGGGCGAAACCCCCTGCGCCTTCGTGACCCTCAAACCCGAAAGTGCCGCCACCGCCGACGACATCATCGCCTTCTGCCGCGAGCACCTCGCCCGCTTCAAGGCGCCCCGCACCGTGATTTTCGGCCCGCTGCCCAAAACCTCGACCGGCAAGATCCAGAAATTTCTGTTGCGCGAGCGCGCCAAGGCCGACGCGTAAGCGGCCGTTCGGGTCAAGCAGTCCGAAATCCACGCGTCTCGCATCGCCCGTAGAGGAGAAGCCTTCATGTCGCGCAAGTTGAATGCCGCCGTCGCCCAGCTTGGGCCGATCCATTTGGCAGATAGCCGCGGCTCGGTGGTCCGGCGGCTGATGGCAATGATGCGCGAGGCGCACGGGCGCGGCGCGCGCTTTGTCGTGTTCCCCGAGCTGGCGCTGACCACCTTCTTTCCGCGCTGGTGGATGACCGACCAGGCCGAGATCGACCGCTTTTTCGAGCGTGAGATGCCGAACGCCGAAACCCGGCCATTGTTCGATCTGGCGAAGGAGCTGGGTGTCGGGTTTTACCTCGGCTATGCCGAGCTGACCCAGGAAAAAGGCGAACCCAGACACTACAACACCGCAATCCTGGTCGAACGCGACGGCCGGATCATTGGCCGCTATCGCAAGATCCATCTACCCGGCCATTTCGAGCATCTGCCTGGCGCGCCGTTCCAGCATCTCGAAAAGCGCTATTTCGATATCGGCAACGAAGGCTTCAAAGTCTGGCGCGCCTATGATGCGGTGGTCGGCATGTGCATCTGCAACGACCGGCGCTGGCCCGAGACCTATCGCGTCATGGGACTGCAGGGGGTCGAGATTGTGGCGCTGGGCTACAACACGCCGACCCTGAACATCCACCACCGCGAGCCGGAGCATCTGCGGATGTTCCACCATCTACTGTCGTTGCAGGCCGGGGCCTATCAGAATGCTGCCTGGGTATTGGCAGCGGCGAAATGCGGCGCCGAGGACGGGTTTGCGATGATCGGCGGCTCGGCGATCGTGGCCCCGACCGGCGAGATCGCGGCGCAGGCCTTGAGCGAAGACGACGAGGTCATCGCGGTCAACCTCGACCTCGAGCTCGGCGAATATCTGCGGCGCACCGTCTTTAATTTCGAAAAGCACCGCCGCACCGAGCATTACGGCCTGATCACCGAGCGCACCGGAGCGAAAACAGAGGTTTAGGCTCCGGCGAATTCTCAGAAGGGTACCGTTCCCTTAACCACGGTGCGGTGCAGGATGCGGCGCTCGCTGCCCATTTCGTAATTGGCGAGAGCGCGATGGAGCAGGCAACGGTTGTCCCACATGACCAGATCACCTACGCGCCACCGATGCCGGTAGACGAATTGACGCTGCGTCGCATGCTCCAGGAGTGCGTCGAGCAGCGCCTTTCCCTCGGCCTCGGGCAGCCCCTGGATATGCGAGGAATGATTGCCGAGGTAGAGCGCTTTTGCCCCGGTTTGCGGATGGGTGCGCACCAGGGGATGGTCGACCGGCGGCCGCTCGCGAAGCGCAGCCTGCGCAGCCGAGCTGCCGCCCGAATCGCCGAAACTCGCTCCCCAGCGAAAAACCACGCGCAACCCGGCGATCTGGCGTTTTGTTTCCGCTGGCAGCGCGGCGTAGCTCATCGCGGTGTTGGCAAACTCCGTGTCGCCACCCTCGGCGGGCATCTCGACCGCATAGAGCGTCGTCAGCATAGGCGGCACGGCATGATAGGCCTTGTCTGTGTGCCACCGGTAATTGCTGACGGGAGAGGACGATCTGTCGACGGGTTTTCCGTCACTCCCTAAGTTGGAGATCACATGGGCAACGCCGTATCGCTTGCCTGTCGAGGTTTGGTCGCCGTGAAATTCGACCTCGCCAAAGCATGCCGAAAACGCAAATTGTTGCTCTCGAGTCAGGGTCTGATCGCGAAAGACGACGATGTGGTGGTCGTGAAACGCGGCGAAGATCCGATCCTTGAGCGCGGCGACAGCGGCCGAGACAGATCGACGCCGCCGATGACGACCCCGCCGGCGGCTGCTAGGCGCGGCCCGGTGACAGGCCCGACCTCAGCGCGGGTTACACCGATTGTTCCCGGCATCACAACCACTTTCGCATCCCCGATGTGGTCTCACCATGAGCCAGCCGTGATCCCGCGGCAAGGCAGCTCAGAAATCGGTGCAGCGGCCGTTGTACTCCCAATCTCCAAAGCGGGTTGGCTCCGGCCCCTTCGGGCCGCCGATTTCTTTGGGCGGCGGCGCGGCAGGGGGTGCGGCGACGGAAGAGTCGGGCGCGCGCGGCGCGCCCGTTTGATGCGATCGCTCGTCCATGATCAAAATGTGGCAACGAAGCGAACGATCTCAACCCTTTCCCCGCCTCCCCATATCGGTTGCAGCCGACTGGAACCATATCCCAGTTGAGACGTTTGTACACGATCATGACTAAGCTTTACGCCTGCACAGACCACTGAAGCCCATTCATGTCTTAGAAGAACCTTGATGTCCCAAGTGCCGACTGCGCGTAATGCTGCGCTCGATCTGATCGGCGCGGTACTCCGCCGTAAACGGCCGCTCGACGACGCAATCGACGAGAACGTGTCGATGCACCAGTTGTCGGGGCGAGACCGTGCCTTCGCCCGCCTGCTCGTCGCTACCGCGCTGCGGCGGCTCGGCCAGATCGACGCGCTGATCGCTCTCTGTCTCAGCACCCCGCTGGCGCCCCGCGCGGCGGCGGTCCACGACATATTGCGGCTCGGCATCGCTCAGCTGTTGTTTTTGCGGACGCCGCCACACGCGGCCGTAGCGACCAGCGTCGATCTCGCTCACAGCCGCGGTTTTGTCTCCCACAAGGGGCTCGTCAACGCTGTGCTGCGACGGCTGAGCGTCGAGGGCGCCGAGCGTGTCGGGGAGCAGGATGCCGCTCGGCTCAATACGCCGGATTGGTTGTGGCGGTCGTGGAGCGGCAGCTATGGCGAAGAAACCGCCCGGGCAATCGCCATAGCTCATCTGAAAGAAGCGCCGCTCGATCTGACTTTGCGTGAGGACGCCGAGGCCTGGTGCGGCAGATTACAGGGAACCTTGCTGCCGACCGGGACGCTGCGCCGCCCCGCGGGCGGCTCGGTTGCCGCACTTCCGGGCTACTCCGAGGGCGCCTGGTGGGTCCAAGATGCCGCCGCCGCGCTGCCCGCGCGGCTGTTCGGCGACCTGGCCGGGCGCGAGGTGGTCGATTTGTGCGCTGCCCCGGGGGGCAAGAGCGCTCAGCTCGCGACCGCCGGAGCACGAGTGACGGCGATCGACCGTTCGGCACGGCGTCTCGAACGGCTCGTCGCCAATTTCGCCCGACTAGACCTGCCGATCGAGGCGGTGGTAGCCGACGCGCTGGTCTGGCGCCCACCGCGCCCGATCGACGCGGTTCTGCTCGACGCCCCGTGCACTACAACCGGCGCCATTCGCCGTCATCCAGACGTGCCACACCTCAAATCGCCGGAGGACGTCACCCGCCTCGCGGTAGTGCAAGAGAACCTCTTGCGGGCCGCAATCGACATGCTGCAGCCGGGCGGGACCCTCGTCTACTGCACCTGCTCGCTCGAGCCGGAGGAAGGAGCGCAGCGCATCGAGACCTTGCTGGAGGGCGGCGCGCCAGTCTCGCGTCAGACTATTGACCCCGACGAGATCGGCGCTGAATCCGATTGGATCACCCGCGCGGGCGATCTACGGACCTTACCGTGCCACTTCGCCGAGTATGACGGCGTTGACGGCTTTTTTTGTGCACGGCTCATCAAGCGCGCCGCATTCGCTTAATCCGCCCGCGGCCCGGTGGCTTGCAGCTTCCGGGTTTCCTTGTTACGAAACGGCATGGGTTCGCTTGTCTGGCATGACTTTCGCGATCCCGGCCGCGCCGATCCGGGGCAGTTCGCGGCCGGGGGCTAGATCGAATGCAAACCCTTACCGATAGGATGGGTGGCAAGGCGGCGACGGGCCGCCTCGGCGCAGATGCACCACGACTATGGACGCGGTTGGGTCACGACGCGCTGCAGAGGCTCGCGACCACGCGATTTTATCGCCACACCTTGATAGGAGGGGTTCCCGCCGAACTCAAGCTCAAGCCCGGCCTAGCATGGCCGGGCGATCCAAAGCGCGGCATGGCAATCGCCTCCGGAGAGATCGAGCTCGCCGGCGAATTGGTCCGAAACCCCTCCCCGCGCTGGTTTCCGCCCTCGGCCGGAACGGAATGGCTCGCCGAGTGGCACGGCTTCAGCTGGATTTCGGATTTGTTTTCCGCTGGGACGAGCGCTCGTGAGGTAGCGCGCGAGCTGGTACAGAGCTGGCTGGCCAAGGAGATCGCCTGGCACGCCATCGCTTGGCGCTCCGACGTATTGGCGACACGGTTGTTCGCCTGGATAACGCATTTCGACGACCTCGCCGGGCGCGATCAAGACCCAGCCTTTCGCCGCACAATGCTGGCGAGCCTCGCCGTCCAGCTGCGCCATCTCGCCCGCACCGCCTCATGGGAGCTTGACGGCGCGGCAAGGCTGCGGGCGCTCAAGGGCCTGATCGCCGGGATCGTGACGCTAGGCGGTTCGGCCGCGCGGCTGGCAAAGGCGTTGAGGGCGCTCGAGCGCGAGATGCCGGCGCAGATCTTCCCCGATGGTGGCCATATGTCGCGCAGCCCGTCGACGCAACTCCGGGTCCTGCAGGATTTGATCGATGTCCGCTGGATGCTGCACGCGGCGCAAATCGAAACGCCGGGCGGGATCCAGGACGCGATCGCGCAGATGGCGCCGATCCTGCGGCTGTTTCGCCATGGCGATCGGCGCCTCGCGCTGTTCAACGATGCTGTCGAGGAGGACGGGGTCATGATCGACCTCGTCCTGACTCGGTCTGAGACCAAGGGGCGCGCGCCTATGCATGCGCCCGATAGCGGGTTCGAACGGCTGCAGGCCAACAATACCCTGGTGGTGGTCGACACCGGCAAACCGCCCCCGCCGGGCTTTGACGAGCACGCGCACGCGGGCGCGCTGTCCTTCGAGATGAGCCACGAGCGTGAGCGGATCATTGTAAATTGCGGCGCTTATCGCGGCACCAAGACGAACTGGTGGCGGGTCGCCCGCGCGAGCGCCGCGCATTCGGTGCTCGTCGTCGCCGACACTAACTCGGCTGAGGTTCGCGACGACGGCGTCCTGGGCCGCACGCCCGCAACGGTTACCTGCGAGCGAGCCGAGCACGACGGCCAGCAATGGATCTCGGCGACCCATGACGGGTATCGGGACCGCTTTGGCCTGATCTACACCCGCGAGCTGTTTCTGGCCGCAGACGGTGACGACCTGCGCGGCGAAGACAGGCTGACCGGACGTC
>CAWAVV010000030.1:0-125053 GCA_963785565.1 uncultured Alphaproteobacteria bacterium
GGCGAGCGCCCAGATACCTGACGGCGCCAAGGTTGGGCTTGTCGGCCGCAACGGGGTCGGCAAATCGACTTTGCTCGACCTCATTCGTGGCGTCTTGCAGCCGGAAGACGGCGCGGTCGAACTGCCCACGGTTGCCGGGTCGGGTTTCTCGCTCAAGAGGCGCCGCGCGGCGCCGCCACCCCGCATGAAACAGTCCTCGCCGCCGATCGCGAGCGCGCCCGTCTGGTCGATGAGCGCGAAGCCGGGCCAACGCCGTTGCGCGCGGCCGAGATCGAGACCCGGCTGGTCGAGATCGCCGCTCATACGGCGCCGAGCCGCGCGGCGCGCATCCTTGCCGGGCTCGGGTTCGATGACGCGGCGCAACAGCGGCCGCTCGACGACCTTTCCGGCGGCTGGCGGATGCGGGTGGCGCTGGCCGCGATCCTGTTCACCGAGCCCGACCTCCTACTGCTCGACGAGCCGAGCAACCACCTCGATCTCGAAGCCTCGCTATGGCTCGAACGGTTCCTGCGCTTTTATCGCCGCACCTTGATTCTGGTCAGTCACGATCGCCGGGTTCTGAACGCGGTGACGACGATGACCTTGCATCTGGCGCAGGGAAAGCTGACCGCCTATTCCGGCGATTTCGACGCTTTTCTGCGCGCGCGCCGGGAAAACGCCCAGCGGCTCGAAGTCGTGGCCCGGCAGCAAGCCCAGCAGCGCGAGCGGTTGCAAGCCTTTGTCGACCGCTTTCGCGCCAAAGCGTCAAAGGCGCGCCAGGCGCAGAGCCGGCTAAAGGCGCTGGCCCGCCTCGAACCTGTCGTGCTGGCCGCGCGCGAGCCGCCGCCGCGCATCGCCTTCCCCGACCCGCCGCGGTTGAGCCCGCCGCTGATCACCCTCGATCGCGCGAGCGTCGGCTACGCGCCGGGCAAGCCGGTGCTGTCACGCCTCGACCTGCGGCTCGACCCGGACGACCGAGTGGCACTGCCCGGGGCCAATGGCAACGGCAAGACCACATTCGCCCGGCTGCTCGCCGGACGCCTGGCACCATTGTCAGGACGGGTGACACGGTCGCCCAAGCTCGCCTGCGGCTACTTCGCGCAACACCAGATCGAGGAAATGCGGCCGCAGGAATCGGCCTACGAGCACCTGGCTGCGTTGATGCCCGCCGCCCCGCCCGAATCGGTGCGCGCGCGTCTGGGCGGCTTCGGCTTCAGCCAGGACAAGGCTTTTGTCGCGGTCGCCGATCTATCGGGCGGCGAGCGGCGCGGCTGAACCTCGCCCTGGTCACTCACGACGCCCCCGGCCTCCTGTTGCTCGACGAGCCGACGAACCACCTCGACATCGAAAGTCGTGACGCGTTGGTCCAAGCAATCAATGATTTTGCCGGCGCAGTCGTGTTGATCACCCACGATTGGCACCTGATCGAACTCGTCGCCGATCGGCTGTGGCTTGTCGCCGAGGGTACTGTTCGGCCCTTCGACGGTGATCTCGAAGACTACCGCCATCTGGTGCTCGAGCGCGCCGGGTCTGCCGATGGAGGGCGTTCGAGCGCGGCCGGCGATCGCCGTGCGGCGCGCCGCCGTGCGGCCGAAAAGAGGCGCGAGCTCGACCCATTACGCGAGCGTGCGCGGCGGGCCGAGGAAACAATCGCCCGCCTGTCTCGGGAACGAGAGGAGCTCGATCGCAGCTTCGCCGCTTTAAACGGGGCCGCCGTCGCCGGCGACGCCCTCACCGATGCACTCAAGCGGCGCGCCGAGGTCGCCCGATTGATCTCCCGGGCGGAAGCCGAGTGGCTGTCCACCGAGGAGGCGATCGAACGCAAATCGGGAGCATGAGCGCTGGCGCGGATCAACGGCTTCGGCACAAACAAAGCCGCTGGGGCGGAAATCGCGGAGCGCGTATTTTGGGCATGTTGGGGTTTAAGCAATAACCGCGCCGCGAGCGCGCGGCCGATAGCCGCACGATGCGGCCGTGTCCATGATCTACTTTGACAAACCAGCCTGAAGCAGTCTATCCCGGATCACTGCTAGCGCATTCTCTATGGGGCGCCGCAGCCGAGGTGAGATTGTAACTCGTGCGAGCCCGATTGGAGCAAATTCCGCCATGGCCGAAAGCCCAGCGATCACCGATCGAAACCTCGAAGCGACGACAAACATTTCCCTCAAGCGGGAGCCGGCCTGCTTCGCTTTTCTGTCGGCGCGCTCGGTCTCGTCGCCCATGCCGATTGATTCGATCAACCTCGATCTCGCCTCGGCCGATTATTTTGATGGACGGGCGTCGCTATGGACCGCTCTCGAAATGCGCTCGGCCGTCGGTAACGACCATCCGACCGCGTTGCTCGGGTTCGATGAAACCTTTGTGCGGCCCTTTGCCCGCGCTCTGATCGAAGCGGCGACGACGCGGGCCACCTACAGAATGACGATTCTGCAAGAACCACATAATTCCGAGCGGTGTCGCGTCGTCGAGTATGTGACCGGACCAGGCAAGGCGCTGCATGAGTTGATCCTGCAGCCCTTTGACAATGTAGTCATGGTTAGTACAGCGACCGCCAAAGACGCGGACGAGACTCTCTTTCAGTTACCGCGAACCGACAGTTTTCTGCGTGCCTTCGCCAAAATGGCCTATGTCGCCGATCAAGCGTTGCACGATTTGCTCGGGGATATGGAGCGGATCGCGCGCCAGCATCACCCTTCGCCCCCCCGCTGATCCTATCGCTGGCTCGTTACTAACCAGTTGGCACGCGCGCCACTGGCCGACGAGGGAGCCGCAGCTCCCTTGTCACTTGCTCGGACCACGCCCAACAAACACCCGCCCTCGGGGTCGGCGCCGCGCTCCTTTGCTACGTGCGGAAGACTGAAGCGCGGCTCAGTACCGGATAAATGGTGGGCTTACCGGCCCAATCCGCCGCCGCCTGCTCCGCCGCTATAGGGCGAAAGCCCTGGTCCGCCCGCGTTCGGCCCCGGCATGCCCATGCTGTTGCCTCCAGAGGGATTCGCCATCGGAGGGGGTGGCGGCCATTGGGGACGACGGGGGAGCGCCGGACTGTAAGCGGGCGAGCTCCTCACGATTGAGCTGGGCGGTCGTGTCGCCGGCCAGCGCGGCCTTATGCGCCATCCCCTTGTGAAAGCGATGCATGGCATGGGCATGTCTTACGGCGTGATGCGCCGGCGGCATCGCCGAATTATCCGCCGGCGCGGGAGCCGCCCCGCCGCCGCTGTACGGGGTCAGGCCGCCGCCGCCCCCCGGGTTCGGGCCGGGCATTCCCATACCGTTCCCACCACTTGGATTTTGCGCCCACGCCGGTGCGGCAATCGCGAGCGCGGCAGCAACCGCAACGCCGGTCAAGAGATGCTTCATGTCGATGGTCCTCTCTCGCAGCTCAGATTGCTTAAGATAGCGCAGCGCCAGCAGATACCAAAGGGTTCCCTGACGCCCATTGGATCGGTCCCGTCGAACCGGGTTAATGATGTTAGATCATTGCCCTTTCATCGGGGGGTTCGGCGCCGGCATACCCTGATTACCGGTCTGGAGGCGGGCGAGCTCTTGACGGTTGAGCTGTGCCGTCGTATCGCCGGTCAGAGCAGCCTTATGCGACATCCCCTTGTGAAAGTGATGCATGGCATGGGCATGCCTTACGGCGTGATGCGCCGGCGGCATCGCCGAATTATCCGCCGGCGCGGCCGCTGCCGCGGGCGGCATCGCCGCGGGAGCAGGGGCTGGCGCAGGGGCTGGAGCCGTTCCGCCGCCGCTGTACGGGGTCAGGCCGCCACCGCCCCCCGGGTTCGGGCCGGGCATTCCCATACCGTTCCCGCCGCTTGGATTTTGCGCCCACACTGGCGCGGCGATCGCGAGCGCGGCAGCGACCGCAACGCCGGTCAAGAGATGCTTCATGCCTATGATCCTCTGTAGCAGTTCCGGATTGCCTCAACGTAGCGCACGCTAGTACTCCCGCAAGGGGCCCCCGGCCGGGATGCGGTTGGAACGACGCAGGGCGCCGGTCGGTTCCGCGAACGCGCAGCTTTTCGGTCGCGCATTCTTTCCAGCCGAGAACTGGATAATATGACCGTAGATCTCTTCTTTCAAGCGCTTGAGTAGCTCAGTGCGCAGGTTGAATAACGGAGGAAGCGAGACCCTGTGGCGCCGTTCGGTCGCGAGGACGGCCAGTCGGTCGCTGTTCACGCGTACTGCCGGGCTTGACAGCGACGCCCGCTGCGGGCTCGGCTCTTGCCGGCGAACATGTTCCAGGAGCCCGGAATGAGCCGGATTGCATCAGTCCAGACGCACATGATTTCGGTTCCGCGGCCGCAGCCGGTGTGGACCGCGCATGAACAGAACAAGGCCTGGAACCTCATCCTGACCGAATTGAGCACTGATGACGGGCTCGTCGGCTACGGCCAGATCCACGGCGCGCCGATGCCGCGGATCTGCGAGTGGGTGGCGCGGTTCGGCGAGATCGTGCATGGCATGGATGCGCTGGCGCACGTGGCGGTGTGGGAGAAGCTGTTCGGCTTGACCTCGCCGCGGCCGGGCGCGATCGAGGGAAGGGAGGAAGTGCCGCCGCCGATCGCGCGGTCTGAGCGTACCCAGGTCATGGCGGCGATCGCCGGCATCGACATCGCGCTGTGGGACATCAAGGGCAAGGCGGCGGGCTTGCCGGTGTACCGTCTGCTCGGCGGCGAGAACCGCCCGCTCTTCACCTATGCCACCGGCGGGTATTATCGGCCGGGCGCGACCAATGCCGATTATGCCGGGGAGATGGCGCGGATGCTGCGGCACGGCTACCGCGCGGTCAAACTGAAGACCGGAGCGGGCAGCATCGCCAAGGAGGCCGAGCGTATCGCCGCGGTGCGCCGGGAGATCGGCGACGAGCCACTACTGATGCTCGACATGAACGCGGCCTACGACCTGCCGGACTGCATCGACTTTGCCCATATGGTCGAGCCATCGCAGATCTTCTGGCTCGAGGAACCATTGCATTGGTATTTGCAGCCGGCCGATTTTGCCCGGCTCGCGGTGGCGACGCCGATCCCATTGGCCCACGGCGAGCGCGAGCTGACCCAATTCACGATGCGCGATTTCATCGTCGAGGGCGGCATCCGCTATGTGCAATTCGATGCGACCCGAGCCGCCGGCTTTACCGAGGCGTTGCGCATCGCGGCACTGGCCGAGCAGCATGGGGTCATGGTGGCCCCCCACACCGCACCCGAATTGCACGGCCATCTGGTGCTGGCGCTGCCGCGCTGCGGCTTTGGCGTTGAAGGCCATGGCGGGCCCGAGGAAGACCCGCTGGGCTACGGGTTGTTCAAGGAGCACCCGGAACTGCGCGATGGGCATCTGCATCTCGGCGACAAGCCCGGGTTCGGTCTCGACGTCGATTGGGCCTTTGTCGACAAGTACCGGGTTGGCTAGTCGCGCCTAGTCGCCGAGGCCGACGAGCCTCATCGTCGGATCAGCACCGGAAGCTCGACAAACGAAGGCGTCGTCTCGGCGTGGTGGATGGTGTTCGCGGCGACGCGGATATCGGCCTCGCTATCATTTGCGAGCACCGGATGGCCGCTGTTGGTGTTGCGGGCGCGGCGCGGGAAGTTGCTGCTGGTCACGTCGATTTCGATGCGGTGGCCGACGCGAAAAGTGTGGTGGATGTCGCCGAGGCCGATGGTCAGCCGCTCGACCCGACCTGGCCCGAGGGGCCGCGGCTCGCCGGACGGGTCCCGGTACATCGCGCGCG
Source organism: uncultured Alphaproteobacteria bacterium (assembly GCA_963785565.1). GTDB lineage: Bacteria > Pseudomonadota > Alphaproteobacteria > ATCC43930 > CGMCC-115725 > AP-15. Next base: position 5,711 of record CAWAVV010000030.1, read on the forward strand.
TCACCCCGTCCATCAGCAGCATCGCGCGGCCGTCCGGCATCAGCTCGATCAGCTTGGCGACGAAATCGGTGTCGGGGCAGTTGGATTCTATGTGGAGGGTCACGCGGACATTGCCGGCGATCGTCAGGTCTTCTTCCAATGCTTCGCCGCGGTAGATCAGACCGTAATCAGGGAGTGCCTGAGCCGGCCGCTGGTCGCGCGGCCCGGCATCGATCAGCATGTTGCGCCCGCCCAATGTCGCGATCGGGCGGCGCGGATCATAGTTGTAACCACGCGGAACTCCGCTCGGCCCGTCAAGGCTCAGGGCGCCGTCGCCGCACAAATAGAGCCGCTGCGGGACGACGCCCGGCGGCGGCCAACGCTCGGCCCCGACCCAATCGTCAGGGACATAGAAGGCTCGGTCCTCGACCCAGGCGCGCGGTGAATAGAACACCGCCGGCTCGTCGATGATGGCGGTGGCCTCGCCCTTCAGCCAATGGTCGAACCATTCGAAATACGGGTCGCGCGACCAGAAATCGCTGGCATAAACGAAGTAATGCTCGTTCGGGCCGATCCATAATTTCTGGGTGCCGGTGCGCCCCTGGATGTCGTTGAACGCAGCAATCACGCTCGTCTGAAAGATGTCGAACCAGGTGGTGACGTGAAAGCCGGGGATGTCGATCGTGCGGCGGAAATTGTGCCGCGCCCGGAACGCATCAGGCGCCGGATGGCTGATGATCTCGTCGAGGAAGGGCTGCCAGGCGGCGAAGTCGGGATAGTGGGTCAACGGCAATCGCAGCCAATCCGCCGAACCGACAAAAGGAGGCTCGGCGTTGCGCGCAGCATCGAGCCGTGCATAGCGCGCCGCGGCCGAGGCGGCGGTGGCATCGAGCTCGGCCGCACCGATCCCAAAGCGCCGCATCACCGCCTCGCGATGCGATGCCGACAGGCCCGGGATGTTGCGCGCTACCCACAACCACAACCGCTCCATCTCGATCGACTGGCCTTCACAGACCACATCGTCATAGATGCTCGACGCGCCCGCCTGGGCAAAAAAGGCGCGCAAGCTGGGGTGGCGGGTCGATGCCGCGGCAAAGGTGGTGGTGGCCCCGGCCGATGATCCCGACATGCCGACCATCTGGTTGGTCCAGGGCTGGGCGGCGATCCACTCGAGCGTGTCGTGGCCGTCCGCCTGATCGTCGGCATAGACCCGGTCCTCGCCTTCCGAGCCGTGGCGTCCGCGCGTGTCCTGGTAGACTGCGGCATAGCCGTGCGCGACGATCTGCTGCCAGCCGCGCAGGATCGAGCCGCGCATCGGCTCGGCGGCACTCGGCAGCCAGGCTCTGGTGCAGTCGGTCTTGTCGCGGGCATCGGCTGCGGCGATGCCGTAGGGGGTGCGGTGCAGGATCACCGGCCAGCGCGGGCCGCCGCTTTCCGGCAGAAATACGAAGGTGTTAAGCCTGATGCCGTCGCCCATCGGCACCATGACCTGAAAAAAGCGGGCGCCGGTCATTTCGAGGCTCACGCCTCGCCGTAATGTACCCGGCGGAATTGGCGCGTCGGGATCAGATCGTCGACATGCACGTCCCACAGGGTAGCGCCGTTCGCCTGCTCGTGCTCGCGGAACAGGCCCTCGAACCGGCCCAGCTCGTTGACCCTGGCGCCGTTCAGGCCAAAGCCGCGGGCAGTGGCGGCGAGATCACCGCGGCCGTGGATCGCGTGATTGGGGTCGACCCCGTAGGCACGAAATTTGTGCGACTCCGCGCCGTAGCCGCCGTCGTTCAGGATGCAGATCAGGAGTTTGAGACCATGGCGGCGCACGGTCTCGAGCTCTTGGATGTGCTGATAGAGGCTGCCGTCGCCGTCGATCAGCAAGATTTTGTCACTGCCGCGTGCGGCGGCGACGCCGATTGCCGCCGACAGGCCGGAGCCGATCGCGCCGAAATCGAGCGGGGTGTGATACTTGCCCGCCGGCCGGCCCTTGAAATGGGTCATACCAAAGCCGAAGCAATGGCCGCCGGCGACGACGACGTCCCAATCCTTGGGGATCGCCGCATCGAGCTCGCGCACCACCGGCCGCGGGTCGAGCGTGCCCGGCGTGACCTGAAACTCCTTGGCGTCGGGGACATCGGCGGCGATCTGCGCGGCGACCGCGTTGCTGCGCCAACCCGGCCGGCGGATGCCGCGCTCGACGAGCCGCCGGGTGATCGCCTCGGCGGTGGCGCGCGCATCAGCCTTGATGTGCAGATCGGCGGTGCGCAGCCCTTGCCACAGCCCGCGCGGGTTGACGTCGATCTGCACCACCTTGGCGTTCGGATAAAGATAGCCGCCCTCGGTCGTGTAATGCCCGAGTCCAGCCCCGGCGGCGATCACCAGATCGCTCTCGGCAAAGAATTCACGGGCGAGATCGCTCGCAAAGGTGCCGGCGATATCGAGCGCGAACGGGTTGCCGTCGAACAGGCCCTTGGCCAACAGGGTCGTCGCCAGCAATGCGGCGCTCTGTTCGGCGAGCGCCTCCAGCGCTTCCTTGGCGCCGGACCAGACCGCGCCCCGCCCGCCGATAACCACCGGCCGTTCGGCGTCGGCGATCATCGCGACGACCTCCTCGACCATCGCCGGGTCGGGCATCACCACCTGCGGACGCGGCATGAGATCTGTCGAAGGCGTGTAATCGGGGAGGTACGGAAATTCTTCCTTTTGCAGGTCGAGCGGAATGCTCAGCACCACCGGGCGGCGCTCGGCGCGGGCCACGTAAAACGCCTCGCGGACATTGTCGAGCGCCCGATCGATCGTGCGGATCGGCACGAAATGCGCGCCAGTCGCCAGCGCCAGCGGCGCCTGGTCGAGCTGCTGCATGTACCAGGACGCGCCGATCGGCGCGTCGCCGGAAAAGACCACCAGCGGCGCATTGCCGCGCGCGGCCATCGTCAACGCAGTCATGATCTGGGTAAAGCCGGGACCGCAGGTGACCGAGGCGACGCCGACCTTGCCCGACGCGCGGGCATAGGCGTCAGCCATCGCGCAGGCGCAATGCTCGTGGCGCGCATGGATCAGGCGCACGCCCTGGTTGTCGGCCATCGCCGCCGACCAGTACATGTTGGCATCGCCCATCAAGGTGAACAATGTGTCCACCCCCTCGGCAGCGAACGCCTGCGCCAATACGTCGGAAACCTGGTTGTTGCTCATTGGGTCTTCCTGTTGGCGAATAGAATTTGTCGCAGCCAGCCGAAAAACGCCCGCCACAGCAACGCCCCGCCGCGCAGCTCGGCAACGGCCGCCGGTGCGGTCGGCGCCGACGGCTGTGCCTCGGCGGCTGCCGGCGTCGCCCGCTCGGCGGCGAGGCGGGCCATGTTGCCGGCGAATTCCGCTAGCAGTGCGCGGGCGAGATGAACCCCGCCGGCATTGGCAAAAGTCTCGAGCGGCCCCGTCACGTTGAAATTGCCCTCGCATTTGAGGGTCGTCGTTTCGGCCCCGCTCGCGGTCACCACGCCCGAGGCCAAAGCGCGCGAGGCGCCGCGTCCGTCGATGCCGCGACCGTCGATCGTGCAGCGCCGCGCCTCGTCGTCATAGGCGAGCTTCGCCTCGCCTCGGAAAGTCGCTACTGTCGGCCCGAACTTGACCCGGATCGTGCCCTGATAGGCGCCCCCCTCGCCCGTCGCGGTCAAGGTGGCGCCGGGAATGCACGAGGCAACCAGCCCCGGGTCGCGCAGCAACGGCCACACCGCATCGGGCGGCGATGCTATCGTGACCTCTTCGCTGAGCGAAATCATCGCGCCAAGCTAGCGGTTACCGACGTAGTTTGTCGATGCGACGTGTGACAGAGCAGGCCGACGCCGGTAAGGGATTTATCGACCGATGAATGACAGCCCCGCAAAAAACACCCGAGGTGTGCCGCACAGTTCGCATTGGGGCGCGTTCTCGGCGTTCGTCGGCGATCAGGGCGTCGAAATCGTTCCCCATCCCCGCGACCGCGATCCCTCGGCTTTGCTCGGCAACATTCCGGACGCCGTTTCGCACCGCGCGCGCATTGCCAGGCCGATGATCAGGCGCGGCTGGCTGGGACGCGGTCCGGGTCCCGATCATCGGCGGGGCCGCGACGAATTGGTGCCGGTCTCATGGCCCGAAGCGCTCGACCTCGTTGCGGCGGAGCTAAGACGGGTCTACGCCGCACATGGACCGAGCGGCATATTCGGTGGATCCTATGGCTGGGCCAGCGCCGGGCGCTTCCACGACGCGCAGCACCAGATCCACCGCTTTCTGAACCTCGCCGGCGGCTATGTCCGCTCGGTCAACAGCTACAGCTCGGGTGCGGCGACGGTGATCCTGCCTCATGTGATCGGCCCGCAGGGTGCCGTGGCCGGCAACAACGTCAGCTGGGCTGAATTGGTGGCCGAGAGCGCGATAGTGCTCGCCTTTGGCGGCATGGCGCTGAAAAACAACGACGTCGGCGGCGGCGGCACAAGCCAGCACATCGCTCGCGGCCGTCTGAGGGCCGCGCGCGAACGGGGGGTCGAATTCCATCTGATCGGCCCGCTGCGCGACGATTTGCCGGCGGAGATCGAGGCGGTCTGGCATCCGATCAGGCCCGGCACCGATGTTGCGCTGATGCTAGGGCTGGCGCATACCTTGGTGACCGAGGGGCGGCACGACCGCGCCTTCCTCGGCCGCTTCTGTGTCGGCTGGGAGAAATTCGAGGCTTATCTGCTCGGCCGCGGCGACGGTCAGCCGAAAGACGCAGCCTGGGCGGCACCGATCTGCGGCCTTCCGGCGGACGAGATCGACGCGCTGGCGCGGCGGGCGGTCGGGCGCCGCACCTTGATCATCTGCTCACAATCCTTGCAGCGCGCCGAGCATGGCGAGCAGCCGGTGTGGATGGGCGTGGTGCTGGCCGCCCTGCTCGGCCAGATCGGGATGCCGGGCGGTGGCTTTGCCTATGCGCTGGGCTCGACCTCGAACACCGGAAAGCCGCCACTGGCGGCGCCGCTGCCCGCTCTGCCGCAAGGCGGCAACAGCACCGCCGATTTCATTCCGGTGGCGCGCGTCGCCGACATGTTGCTGCATCCCAGAGAGCCGTTCGACTACAACGGCCAGCGACTGACTTATCCCGACATAAAGCTGGTGTACTGGGTCGGCGGCAATCCGTTTCACCACCACCAGGATCTGAACCGGCTGCGCGGCGCCTTTTCCCGCCCGGACACGGTCATTGTGCATGATTCGGCATGGACCGCGACGGCGCGCCACGCCGATATCGTATTGCCGGCGACGATCACCTTGGAGCGCGAGGATATCGGGGCCTCGGAGGGCGATCCGCTGTTGGTGGCGATGCATCGCGCGGTAGCGCCCTTTGGACAGGCGCGCGACGATTACGATATCTTCGCCGGACTGGCGCGGCGCCTGGGGATCGCCGAGGCGTTTACCGAGGGCCGCTCGGCGCGCGAGTGGCTCGAACAAATCTATGAGCCGACCCGTCGCGCGCTATTGTCGCGCGAGGTCGACGCGCCCGATTTCGACCAGTTCTGGGAAGCGGGCGAAATCGTGTTGCCAACCTTGCCTTGGGATGGCGGCATCCTCCGCGACTTTCGCCGTAACCCCGATGCGGCGCCGTTGCCGACGCCGAGCGGCAAGATCGAGATCGCCTCGGCGACGATCGCCGGTTTCGGCTATCCGGATTGTCCGGGACATCCTGCCTGGCTGCCGCCCGTCGAAGGCGCCGGCTCACCCGCCGCAGCGCGTTTCCCGCTCCATCTTATCGCCAACCAGCCGGCAACGCGGCTGCACAGTCAGCTCGATTTTGGCGCTGCCAGCCAGGCGTCGAAGGTCAACGGACGCGAGCCGGTGCGCATGCATCCACGAGACGCCGCGGCGCGCGGCATTAGCGACGGCGACATCGTGCGCCTCTACAACGATCGCGGCGCCTGCCTCGCCGGCGCGGTGCTGAGCAACGCGCTGCGTGAAGGTGTGGTCCAGCTGTCGACCGGAGCCTGGTACGACCCCGACGACCCGGCCGCGGACAAGCCGCTCTGCGTGCACGGCAACCCGAACGTGCTGACATCAGACGCCGGCACTTCGCGCCTCGCGCAAGGCTGCACCGGTCAGCTCTGCCTGGTCGAGATCGAACGCTTCGACGGCCCCCCACCCCCGATCAGGGCGTTCGATCCGCCGAGCAGTTTGTAGCGAAAGGGGGAGGGGTATGACGGAGCAGATCCGGCTCGGGGTCATCGTGCCGAGCCTCAATATCGTCGTCGAAGAATGGTATCCGCGCGTTGTGCCCGATGGGGTCAGCGTCCATTTCGCCCGGATGCTGATCGGCGAAGGCAGCTCGCCGGAACGGATCATCGCGATGGATCGCGAGGACGGCGCCCGCGCGATCCGTCAACTCGCGAGTTGCCGGCCGCACGCGATCGCCTATGGCTGCACCGCGTCGAGCATCGTCCAGGGTCATGCCTTCGACGAGCGCCTGCGCGGCGAGATCCGTCATATCGCCGGGGCGCCGGCGACGACCGCGACCGACAGCATCTTTGCCGCCTGCCGCGCGCTCGGGCTAAGGCGGGTGACCGCGATTTCGCCCTATACCGAGGCGGTCGATGCCGCCGAGCACCGTTTCTTCGCTGAAGGCGGCATCGAGACGATCGCTGGCGCCTGTCTGGGCATCACCGATGGGTTTCGCCTCGCCGAACCCGAACCCGCCGCGATCCTCGATCTGGCGCTCGGTGCGTGGGACCCGCGATCCGACGGGCTGATCGCCGTTTGCCTCAATTTCCGCTCGCACCCGATTATCGACGCGCTCGAGGCGCGGATCGGCAAGCCGGTCGTGACCTCGACCCAGGCGGTGTTGTGGCATCTGCTGCGCCTCGCCGGCGTCAAGACGCCGATTCCCGGCTTCGGCCGCCTGTTGCGCCAGCATTAGCCCCTTTTGGCTCGCAGTCTGCGCAAGAATCCGTGCATCGAGACAGCAAGCGCGCAAATTTGACGCTAATCAGGATCCGGCGCTGACGGTGTGCTGCTAAAGGTCCTCGATGCAATGCTGCGTCGGCACTCACCTGAATTGCAGTCGTATTCAGATGAACGGCTCCCCCACCCCGGCGGTTGGGGGTAGTCAAGAAGTGCCCGCTCGATCATCGTGCTCCAGAGTGGCCATGCTTCTCGGCGCGATCATAGTTGTATCTTTCGTCGCCGATACGGACAAAGCGGCCGAAACGCCAATCGAATTTCAGACAAAAGCCGCCGATATAACTGCCACCGACGAAATCCGCGTATCGAACATATCCGACAAAGAAGATATGGTGGTTGAGGCGCTCGGGATTTCCGTAGAGGGTCTGGATCGCGCTCTCCTCCCAGAGATCGGTTGCCTCGCGATACGGCAAGCGATTTGTCGCGACACATCCTGCCGGAAACGGCCGGCCCGGTTGGGTTATGGGATCAATTGCGCTTGGCACGCTTTCCCCGGCCTCGACCCGCCACGCGGTCAATCGATCGATCAAAATGGCCGGGGTTCGGCCGTGATTGACGATTTGCCAAGTCGCGATGCCGGCAGAGAAGACAAACCCCCCTTTCGTCCGATCTCCCACCTGGATAGCCGGGTCGGTGACCTCGACGATCACATAGGGGCGCTCCAATTGCGTCAGGGCTCGCTCGGCGACCAGAGCGGATCGGCGGGCGGCATCGGACGCAATTCTGGTGAGGTCGGCTTGGCGGCGGGTGATTACGGCAAGTACGACAGTAAAAATAGCGATGAATATGGTACCCGTAGCCGCAACGGTCCCGTTGTGCTGATCGAAGAACGCGGCCGCATCCGAAATCCCGTGCCAAAGCCCACTGAGCAAAGCAATTTCCTGGCTGGGTTGGGGTCTGTTGTCGCCACATTTATAGCGATCGGTTGGGGAGTTTGGCTAACTCTCATGCCTCGCCGTTGAGCCACTTCGTATCCCTGCCTAGTGGAGCAATTCTGACGGATCCTACCCAAAGCTTTGCCACACCGGCCCACGGGTCCGCGCTGCGCGCGGCCCGAGGACAGGCTCCGGCCGGTGCCCATGGCGCCATGGACCCCGGCCTTGCGCCGGGAAGGCGGCGGAGCACGCCGTGGGTTACAAGCGTCAGGTGCCCACAACTAGTTTCCGAGAAACTCGCTCGACGCAGGCGACGATAGGAGCAGCTCGACACACGGCCGGCTAGTTTTAGCGCGACAGAAAATCGAGCAGCAATTCGCTGACCCTTTCAGGCTGCTCCTGTTGCACCCAATGGCCGGCGCCGTCGAGCAGGTGAGCGCCCAGCATGCGGGTGCAGGCGATGCCCTGCATGCGCTCGAAACTGCCGGGGCGCTGATAGGTTCCCCAGTCGCTCTTGCCGGCGACGAACAGCGACGGCACGTCGATCGTGCGGCCGGAAAACAGTTGTAGCTCGGACTCGTATAGCCCGGAAGTGCGCGAGCGATACCAGTTCAACCCGCCCTGAAACCCGTTCCTTTCGTATTCGGCGCTGTAGACCGAGAGTTCCTTGTCGGGCAGCCAGCGGCAGGCCGCGATCTCCGCGGCCGAGGGCATGACCGGCGCCACGGTCTCAGCCATGTTCTTGCCGAAATCCATGATGTAGTAGGTCGGCATCTTGGCCAACTCGCCGGCGCTCCAGGATTGCAGCTGGTGAGGGCGGTTACCGAGCCAATCCGCGCTCTTGTAATGAAAATAGCCGCGCATAAAAGCATGGACGTCTTGCGGGCAATGCCACATATCGTCGTTGGCCGGCCGCGTCGAATAATACCATTGATAATGCTTGCGCGGCCGGTCGAGCTTTGCCAGCGCCGCGTGGATGTCGTCGCCCGGCGCAATATCCTTCGGCGGCGCGTCGGTTGTGTCGAACGGCAATGCCGGTGGACCGGCGAACGGCGCGCTCATCAACGCGACCGAGCGGAACACGTCGGGCCGCACCAGCACGCACCATGCCGCAACCGACGCGCCGAAATCGTGGCCGACGACCGCCGCGACCGAGCGATGGCCAAATGCCGAGACCAGCCCCAGCGCATCCCGGACTGCGTTCAGAATGCGGAACGGGCGCAGGTCGCCATCGAAATCGGCGTCCCAGCCCGACGTGCGGCCATAGCCGCGCTGATCGGGTGCTACGACGTGAAACCCGGCGGCGGCGAGCGGCGGCATCACCTTGCGCCAGGAATAGGCGATTTCCGGAAAGCCGTGCAGCATCAGCACGCAGGGTCGCCCCCGCGATTCGAACCCGGCCTCGAGCACGTGCATCCGCAAGCCGTTGATGTCGGGCACAAAGCGCGAGCGGATGCCCGCCGGTAGTGCCGCGTTGTCGAGTGGCGCCAGTTCGCTCATGCCTCGTCTCCCGTGGCCCGGCTCACCTGTGGCCAGGCTCGGCAACCGGGACCGCCGCCTCGTCGTAGCGAAGCACAGCGCCCAAATCCACGATTTTTCGAGACGCGCGAAGCCTGCCCGATCCGGTCTCGATCGGGTGTCGCCGATGTAGCGCTCCCGCAGCCCCCGGCGAGACGGCGGAACTCGATCGCCCGCTGCCTGTTTGCGAGGTGACCGCCGGACGGGAAGGCGAGATAGGTCGTTGCCGTTGTGGGAACTAGGTGGATCGCCTTCGACCGTCGCGGAGCCGATACGCCCGAACGATGTATTTTGGAGAGGGAACCAAAGTGAAAAAGCGATCGATTGCGACCGGCGTGCTCGGCGCCGGCTTGGTCTTGGCGTTGGCGAGCTGCAATCCATACGACCCGGTCCAGCGTACCGTCGGCGGCGGGCTGATCGGCGCCGGCGCGGGGGCAGCGATCGGCGGCGCCGCGGCCGGCGGAGCCGGTGCGGCCACAGGCGCTGCGGTTGGCGGAGCGGTGGGCGCCGTTACCGGTTTGGCGACGACGCCGGCGCCACCGCCGCCACCGCCCGGCTATTATCGATAAAGGCCGATCGCGTCGTCCGGCGGCAGGCTAAAACCGCCGGCCGCTCGTTGGCCGACAAGCCGGGACCGGTCTGCGGATCAGCTCGACGGCGCGGCCTTGATCCGTTCGGCGAGACGCTTCACCGCGGCCTGCTGCGTGGATACCGATGCGCCGGCGGCGGGCGCCGAGGCCTCGATCAGCCGCGGCCTATTGGCAGGAGCTGCCGGCATCTGCGGAACGACGGCCGGATTGCTCCCGGCGCCAAACGGCGACCCGGCCGGGCAGGCGTTGCCCGACTTGCTCACTGTTACTTTGGGCGCGGCCCCGTTGCCGGGATAGGAATAGGTCATTCTCTCGCTGCAGCTGCCGACGTTCGAGGCGACCGAGGTCACAACCACGCCCGAGACCTGCCCCGGCCCGGCCATCGGCACCGCTGCCATGGCCGCTTCGATCGCCGGGTTCGGGCCGACCAGCCAAATCGGCGCGTTTGCCATCACTTGCGCGGAGGCGATCAGGCGTTCGAAAGCGGCATTGCGGTCGGCGGCAAGCTGATAAATTTCGCCCGGGGGCGGGGTCACGACATCAAACCCTTGCGCGGCCCACAATGCCGGAGTCGGCGGTCAGAACGTCGCCGGGGCCAGGCAGCATCACCAGGATGGCGGCCGGTCCGCCCGGTCCTAGCGCATACACCTGTTGCTCGCTGGCGACGCCTGCGGCGGTCGGGTAGGCCTGCGATTGCGGCCCGACGCCGCTGGCGCAACCGATCAGCGGCAGCGCGGCAAGACAGCAGAAGAGGGTCAGGGCGCTCGGCTTCGACATCAAAAATCTCCGCTGAAGATCGTTCGCAGCCTCAGAATTCGGTGCAATTCGGGCATTTTTTTGGCTTTCAGCGCACGCCGGGGATGATGCTCCTGCCGTCCTGAGGCCGCGCTGAAACCGACCGGCGCGCGACTCGATTTCGAGGACGGGCTGACCCGGCCGGGCACAGCCAAGAAATTCCCGCGCGTCGTGAAGATGCCCGTGGCGTTCGCAACGGCTCTTGAGAACGCGCCGGAAGGTCGGCTCGTCACGTTTCGCGGGCGGCCGGTCAGGAAGATCAACGAGGCCTGGCGCGCCATGCGCGACGCGGCAGGTCTGGACGAGGATGTGAACCCTTACTCCGTCCGCCAGCCCGTCGCGCGCTGGATGCGCCAGAACGGGTTGCCGGCCTGGGAGGTGGCGGCTCGGCTCGGTCACAAGTCCCGCGGTTACCGCGCCACGGAGCTCTACGCGGCCTTCGATCCGGCCTATTTGAGCAACGCCGTCCGCGCGCCATCGACTCTGTATTCGATGGGTTACGCGCAGCTCCGCGCCAGTGGGCGAGCCCCTTTTTAAGGGCTCCGATCATCAATCGCCTGATCTTATTTGAAAATTTGGAGCGGGCGAAGGGATTCGAACCCTCGACCCCAACCTTGGCAAGGTTGTGCTCTACCCCTGAGCTACGCCCGCGTCGCAACCGGATCGGCCGCGTTCATCCGGCGTGCATGATAATCGGGCGCGGCAACTTTGCAAGACCTGCGTCCCAAGGTTGTCGCGCTGGGGGCTTGCCTGCGGGAACGCCGATCGGCATCGTGGCGGCCATGCCTGCCGTGCCGCTCACCCCTGAACAGCTATTCAGGCGCCTCGATGCGCTTGATATCGCGCATCAGACCGTCTCCCATCCGCCCGTCTTTACAGTTGCCGAGGCTGCGGCAGTTCGCGGGCATTTGCCGGGCGGCCATTGCAAGAGCCTCTTTCTCAAAGACAAAAAGGGCGGCTTTTGGCTGGTTATCATGCTCGAAGAACGCCGCATCGATCTCAACAAGCTGGCCATCCGCCTCGTGGCGCCGCGGTTTTCATTTGGCGCCGCCGCCGACCTGGGGACGCTATTGGGCGTGCGGCCGGGCAGCGTGACGCCCTTCGCCCTCGTCAACGATGCCACGCAATGGGTCACCCCGGTGCTCGATCGTGCGATGCTCGACCACGACCCACTCAACTACCACCCGCTGGCGAACGACCGTACCACCGCGATCGCACCGGCTGATCTGTTACGCTTTATCGCCGCCTGCGGGCACCAGCCCCGCGTCGTCGATCTGGCGGGCCTCGAACGGTAGCGGCGGACGATCGCGCCGGCGAGGGAGCGGGCGGTCTTTTGGCATGAGAGCGTAGTCGCCCCGGGGGGGGGGCGAGCGATGGCCCCTCGCTTGCGCCGGCGGCAGCGGGTGTAGTATCGGCTCCTCATCATGGTGCTTCGGATCGGGACCTTTGACAATGCGACAGGGGGAAACACCCTCTACAAAGCGCTGACGCATCCGCGGGCGGCTCAGCCCGGCCAAGCATTACTTGAGGCGCTCGCCGACAATGCTCCGGTGGCGATTTACGACCCGGGCGGCGCGATTTCGGCATTCACTGAGCTCTTCAGTCTCTTCGAGATCGAAATCGCCGGCGTCTTTGTCCCGCAGGCCGAGCGTTTCGGCAGCAAAATACTAAACCGCGCAGCAGAGCTTGTGCCCAAGCTGGCCAATTCGGGCGGGCGCTCGGTGTTCGTCGTCGCTTTCGATGCCGAGCGGTTGATCGGGCAGCTAGAGCCCTATCTGCCGCGAGGCGCGCGCGTCTTCAGCCTCGACATGATGCGCATCCCGCCCGATCGCCTGACCAATCGTCGCGCCTATCTCGACCCGCTGAACTTTGCGACCAATTTTGCTTTTTTCCGTGATACGGACGCGCTTCATACGCGCCTCGTCACGGCAAATTATTGGTCGAGCTATGGCGCCGACGGGGTCACCTGCTGGATGACATTGTTTGGCGCCGACGGTGCAATCCTTGCCGAGTGGTGTGCGGAACGCGGGCCGGGAGCCGGCGCAATCATTCTCGACAGCCGGGAAATTCGCGCGCGATTCCGCTTGCCGGCATTCTGCGGCCAACTATTTCTCCATGCGGTCGGAGCGGCCGGCCACGATGTCGTCAAATACGCTCTCGACATCTTCGGCGATGGCGGCGCCGACCCGACAGACGGCGGCGATCGATCGCTCTCCGCGACCCACGACGCCAATGCGTGGCCGGCGGACCGCTATGCGGGCCTCCCGGCGCCCGCGCCCGGAGAGCAAGTTGTACTCTGGGTTCAGAACAGCCATCCGATACCGATCCCGCCCGGCGCGGTTGGCCTAAACCGGATGGGCGACGAACGGGTGGTGCCGTTTGCTGAGCCGATTGCGCCGTTTGCGAGCTGGGCTGTCGACGTCGCGGCGTTGTTGCCCGATCTTGCCTGGCCGGCGCAGATCGAGCTGCGCGCCGGCAAGCATATGGTGCGCCCACGCTATGAGGTGATCAAAGAGGGGCGCCGCAGGATCGCGCACGTCAACGTCGAGCGCATCGACTTGATGCCTGATCCCGACTTGCCGACCCTCGCCGGCGTGCTCGGCAAGGGTTATCTCCTGCCGGCCCCGGTCCTACCGCGCGCGTCTTGGGCTACCCTCGTGCTGCCGACGCCGATGACGACTAGCCAGGCCGAGCTGCCGATCATGGCCATCGTCTATGGCCGGGAGGGGAACGAGGTTTTTCGTCGGCGGCTTGGGCGCTTACCGCGCGGGCACGCGACCGCGCTCGATCTCGACGAGGAGGCGGGGATCGATGCACTGGGCGACGGCTACGGCCATGTCGAGCTTGCTTACGACTTTTCTGGAGGGGGCGAAGCCGATGGTTGGTTGCACGCGATCTTTCGCTACCGCCACCGCGCGAGTGGCCACGCCGCCGAAACCAGCTTTGGCGCTCATGTTTTCAACACGCTTTTGACCTATCGCGACGAGCCCCAATCCTACAGCGGCCGACCACCGGGTTTGTCTACCCGCCTGTTTTTGCGGCTCGGCGAGAGCGGCTACGACACGATGTGTCACCTGATCTATCCAGCCTCTCGGCCGTGGCGGCCGCTGAGCGCCACCGACATCATTCTTTATGACCAAGACGGCGGAGAGATCGCTCGTGCGAGCATGGCCATTCCGTGCTCGGGCTCACAGCTATGGCGGTACCACACGTTGTTCGACACCGCCGTCCGGTCCCGCGCCGGTGCCGGCGCTTATGCGATCATCCGCGACCCGACCTGTCGGCTTTTCGGCTATCACGGGCTTCTCCGCGCCGACGGCGCCTTCAGCCTCGATCACATGTTCGGATTTTAGCGTGTCGCCGATACCTTAAAGTTGCTGGCTTGCGAAATAATATAGTAAGCGTAGCACCTGCTGGATCCTCGCGATATGTCCGAACGCTACCACAGCAAAGTCCTGATAATCGGCGCCGGGCCGGCCGGCTACACGGCGGCCATCTATGCCGCGCGCGCCGGTCTCGATCCGCTTCTCGTCACCGGGTTGCAGCCGGGCGGTCAGCTGACGATCACCACCGATGTCGAGAATTTTCCCGGATTTGCCGAAGTCATTCAGGGCCCGTGGCTGATGGAGCAGATGCAGCGGCAGGCCGAGCAAGTCGGGACCAGGGTTATTCTCGACATGATCAACTCGATCGATCTGGGACAGCGCCCGTTTGTCGCGACTGGCGATTCGGGAGATGTCTATGTCGGTGACACCCTGGTCCTCGCCACCGGCGCGCAGGCGCGCTGGCTCGGCCTGCCGAGCGAGGAAATGTTTCGCGGCTTCGGGGTCTCGGCCTGCGCCACTTGCGACGGGTTTTTCTTTCGCGGCAAGGAAGTCGTCGTCGTCGGCGGCGGCAACACCGCGGTCGAAGAGGCGCTGTATCTGACAAACCACGCGCGACGCGTTACCCTCGTCCATCGCCGCGATGCGCTGAGAGCGGAAAAGATATTGCAGGACCGCCTGTTCCGCCACCCAAAGATCGACATCATTTGGGACGCCGTGGTCGAGGAAATACTCGGCGAGCCTGAGCCGCCCCAGGTGACCGGAGTGCGGGTGCGCAACCTGCGCACCGGCGCTATGTCGGATCATCCTTGCGACGGTGTATTTATCGCGATCGGCCACACTCCGGTCACTGGTCTGGTCGCGGGCCAGCTGCCGCTCGACCCGGAGGGGTACGTGATCGCCCGCCCCGATTCGACCGAAACCGGGATTCCTGGGGTCTTTGCCGCGGGTGATGTAAAGGACAAGATATTTCGCCAAGCGGTCACCGCCGCCGGTATGGGCTGCATGGCGGCGCTCGAAGCGGAGAAATTTCTCGCGGCGCAGGAGGAAACCGCGACCATGCGTGCGGCCGAATAACGAGCGCCCGCCGGCGCTGTAAGGCCGTTGTCGGGGGAGGTGGGATGGATTGGGACAAGTTGCGGGTCTTTCACGCGGTAGCCGAGGCGGGCAGCTTTACCCATGCAGGCGAATCGCTGAACCTGAGCCAGTCGGCGGTCAGCCGTCAGATTAGCGCGCTCGAGGAGAGCCTCAGCGTACCGTTGTTCCATCGCCATGCCCGCGGGCTGATCCTGACCGAGCAGGGCGAGTTGTTGTTCCACACCGCGCGAGAGGTATTTGCCAAGCTGTCGATGGCCGAAGGGCTGATTTCCGAATCGAAAGACCGGCCCAAGGGGCCGCTCAAGATCACGACGACGGTCGCTTTTGGCTCGACCTGGCTGACCCCGCGGATTCGCGAGTTCCTCGATCTCTATCCTGATATCCAGGTCACGATGGTGATCGACGATACCGAGCTCGATCTGTCGATGCGCGAGGCCGATGTGGCGATCCGCATGTCGCCGCCACGCCAGCCGGACCTGATCCAGCGACATCTCGTCAGCGTGCCGACCCATGTCTATGCCGCGCCCGACTACATCAAAAAGCACGGTCTGCCGCAGCAGGCCGAGGATCTCGACAAGCACCGGCTGATCGTCTATGGCGAGGATGCCCGCCCGCCGGTGCAAAACGTCAACTGGCTGCTCGACGCCGGCGTCAAGCCGGGGCAGGAGCGAAAACCGATCCTTGCCGTCAACAATTTCTACGCGATGCTGCGCGCGGTAATCAGCGGGCTCGGGATCGCCGCATTGTCGGACTTCATCGCGACCGAGCACAGTGATCTGGTCCGGGTGCTGCCGGAGCTGACCGGGCCGGCGATCGAAGCCTATTTCGTCTACCCCGAAGAATTGCGGGCCTCGAAGCGGATCAGCGTGTTCCGCGATTTTCTGCTGCGCAAGGTGGCCGAGACACGGCTCAGCTGAGCCGAGCAGATCCGCGGCCCCGGCAAATCGATTCGCCGCTGATCAGAGGATTGCGCTTTTTGCAGACGAGCCAGAACAAATTCCCGGTGGTGGAAGTGGGATCAATCGACCATCTTCTGAACACGCGATGTCACATCGCGTAGAGTTTTCAGCGGTTTTTCCGCTGATAAGGGTTCCCGGGATTTAGTCCCGGGAAGAGGGTCTTTGGACCCTTACGTCTCCCAGACGTGAAGCCTCCCTGTTCAAACTTGGCCCCGGCATTGCCGGGGCCATTTTTCTTTGGCTAACGCGAGCTCGACTGGAACTCGGCGACCGCGCCGGTTGACCTGGCCGTGTCGCCATCGGCTGCAACGAAAAGAGGGGCGGCTCGCACCACCCCTCATGCTTTTCGTCGCGAACCGACTTTGGCTCGGGTCGAGGCGCTGATCCCAGCGCCGCCTGATCGGAAGCCGCGCTAGTTGATCAGGCCGTAGAACTTGCCGGCGTTTTCGCAGGTCATCTTGAAGGTGACGTCAGCCGGCAGGTGGCTGAACTGCTCGTCGATGTATTTCTTCGACTCAGGCCACACCCCGTCGGGATGCGGATAGTCGGAGCCCCACATCAGGGTCTCGACCCCCATCTCATAGATCAGCTTGGTGCCGACGCGGTCGTATTGGAACGTCGCCCTGCACTGGCGGCGCCAATATTCGCTCGGCTTGAGTTTGAGCTTGAGGTCCTGGTATTGGTCCTCGAACTCGAAATCCATGCGGTCGAGCACGTAGGGAATCCAGCCGATGCCGCTCTCGCCCAGAACCATCCGAATGTTGGGGAACCGCTCGAACACCGCAGCACCCATCAGGTCGGTCAGGATCGTGGCCAGGGTCATCTGGAAGCGGCACAGCCCGCTATAGGTCATCCGCCGCGCAATCGTCGGCTCCAGCGACTTGCGCAGTTCGGGATCGGTCGCCGGGAAGGTGTGAAAGTGCAGCGGTAGCTGCGTTTCGTTGACCGCTTCCCACAGCGGGTCCCACATCGGATGCCACATCGGCGTCATGTGCCAGGAACAGGACAGCTCGACGCCCTTCATTCCGAGCTTGGCGACGCGATGAACCTCGGCCGCCGCCGCAGAGATGTCGCTGTATGGCAGGCAGGCGAGGCCGATCTCGCGCTGCGGATAGTAGCTGCAAAAGTCGTTCATGAAGTCGTTGTAAACGCGCAGCATCTCGTTCGCGGCCACGGGGTTCTTGATCTTCGCGCACGCCGCGAGAATACCGTAGATGACTTCGGCATCGACGCCGTCGCGGTCGAGCTCCTTGACCCGGAGATGCGGGTCGCCGGGCCGGCGGTGGCCCTTTTTCGTGTAGTCATCGTAGAGCCCGGCCTCGTGCATCTTGTCGACGCGGAGTTGCTTGCCGGGGACGTATTCCGATCCGACGGCGCCGACCCCGCCCGCCTTGCCATAATCGGCCCCGTTGTTGTCGATCCAGCGCTTGGTGCCGTCCGGCTGCTCCTTGACGTAAGGCATCTCGTCCTTCAAGCCTCGGGCTGCTTGCGAGGTGAACAAATCAGGCGGCAGCCAGATCATGTCGAGATGACAATCGGCCGAAATTCGCCGGTACTGCTGCATGACATAACCTCCACTCAAGTTGGGCCCGGGCGAGACGTCGGAAAAGTTTCCCATGCGACTGTACCCACGGTTCGCGGTGACATCCTATGCCGATATGCGCAAGGCTCCGATGCAGATGGGTCAACTCTGGGACGGCTGGTCCTCACAATGTTGCGGGATAATTGCACTTAAGGTTGTTCGTAAGAGCGGAATTCAGCTAAGAGGGAGAGCAATGACCGTCACCAATGCAGCATTGCGGGGAGAGGGACCGCCGATGGCACAATCGATCGTGACTTATGTCGATGCCGCGATGGACAATGCGGTGATCGGACCGGTCCATCGGCGGGTGCTGGCGATCATCTGTGCCGGATTGTTCTTCGACGTTATCGATTTTATTATTCTCGGCTCGTTGGTGCCGGACATGATCCGCACGCATTTCGCGACGCCGGCCGGGATCGGCATGGTCGGCACCGCCACTTTGGTCGGGCTGTTCATCGGAACTTTGGGCCAAGGCGAACTTACCGACCGCTTCGGTCGCAAAACGGTCTTCCAGTTCGCGGTCGCGCTCTACAGCGTCGCCACCATTGTGGCCGCCCTAACCCCGTCGGTCGCGTGGCTCGCCGGCGGGCGTTTCATCGGAGCGCTCGGCATGGGTGCGGCATCGCCACTGTGCTTTTCGTATGCCGCCGAGTATGCGCCAAAACGCGTTCGCGGCCGCACCATCGCCTTCATGCAATTCGTCGGCGGTGCCTGCGTCTGGCCGTTGGGGACATTGCTTGCGTTGGGCTTGCGCGACACGATCGGCTGGCGAGGCGTGTGGATCATCATCGGCATCGGCGGCTTCGCGGTTTTTGCCGCGAGCTTTCGACTGCCCGAGTCGCCGCGCTGGCTCGTCACCCACGGCGAGGGAAGGCGCGCGCTCGATCAGCTCGAACGGATGGGGCTGGGCCGGCCGCCGGCCGGCGAGGAACTGATCAGTGACCGCCTCGCCGACATCCGCAGCGATCCGATGGGTGTCGTGTTCCGTCGCTATCGCGGCCGCATCATCGCCGCGATGATCTGCTTTTTCGCATTCTTCAGTGCCGCGGTCGGCCTCGGCGGCTGGCTGCCGAATATTCTCGCTGAGCGCGGGTTCACGATTACTAAGTCTCTGACCTTCATCTTTGTGATCCAGCTCGCCTTTCCGGCCAGCAGCCTGCTGATGATGTACGCCCTCGAGCGCTGGGGCCGCATCAACACGGCGGTCATGGCCTTTACTCTCGCAACATTTCTATCGATCTTGTTTTATTTTTCGCGATCGGAGGCGATGGTGCTGATTGTCGGCTTTTGCATGACCTTTTTTACGCAGCTCGCCGGCAACTCGATGCAGATCTTCACCTCAGAGGTGTTTCCGTCGAATGCTCGCGCCTCCGGCTTCGGCTTGGCACAGGGCGGTGGCCGGATCGGCTCGGCGGTGTCGTTCCCCGCGATAGGGGTCGTCAGCGTCCACGGCTTCGGCTACGTGATGGCCGGCATTGCGGCGATGCTAGCCATTGCCGCCTATGCAGTGACCCGGATAAGCGGTGAGACACGCGGCCTGGCGCTCGATACGATCGCACCGATCACCGAATGAGCCGGAGCGCCACGTCAGCGCTGAGGTCGCTCGTTACCGTTTGAACATTTTCGGCAGGTTCAGCCAGCAGGAATCGTAGTCGCGTTGCAACGCCGGGGTTTCGAGCGCGAAACGGGTGGGGCGGATCGGAAAACGCGTCTCGAACATAAAGGCGAGCGTGTCCTCAATCTTCTGCGGCTTCAATTCGGCGGCGCTCGCCTTCTCGAAGGTCGCGGCATCGGGTCCGTGCGCGGCCATGCAATTGTGCAAGGACATGCCGCCGGGCACAAAGCCCTCCGCCTTGGCGTCGTAGACGCCGTGAATTAGCCCCATGAACTCGTTCATAACGTTTCGGTGGAACCAGGGCGGGCGAAAGGTGCGCTCTGCCACGAGCCAGCGCGGCGGAAAGATCACGAAGTCGCAATTCGCAGTGCCAGGGACTTCGGACGGCGCCGTCAGCACGGTGAAGATCGACGGGTCGGGGTGGTCGAAGCTGACCGTGCCTAGCGTGTTGAAGCGCGCCAGATCGTATTTGTAGGGTGCGTAATTACCATGCCAGGCGACGATGTCGAACGGCGAGTGATCGAGTTCCGTGGCCCACAGATTGCCGGCAAATTTGACGACGATCTCGCACTTTTCATCTCGATCCTCGAAGGCGGCGGCCGGGGTCATGAAGTCGCGCGGATTGGCGAGCCCATTGGCGCCGATCGGCCCCAACTCGGGCAAGCGGAACAGCTGCCCGTAATTTTCGCAGACATAGCCGCCGGCACGGCCATCCGGCAATTCGATACGGAATTTGACGCCACGCGGAATGACCGCGATTTCGCCGCGGCCGGCCTCGATTACGCCGAACTCGGTGCGCAGCAACAGCCGGCCGTGCTGCGGCACGATCAGCAGCTCGCCATCGGCGTCAGAGAATGCCCGCCGCTCCATCGGCTTCGTCGCGCGGTAGATATGCACGGCGATGCCCTGGTGCAGACCCGCATCACCGTTACCACCGATCGTCACCAGCCCGCCGACGAAATCCGTAGGCGCGTCGGGGAACGGTAGCGGGTCCCAGCGTAACCGGTTCGGCGGCGGCTCTACCTCGTCGAACGGTGCGCCACGCAACAGGCCGTTGTCGATCCGGTGAAACCGCGGGTGCGCTGCCGAAGGCCGGATGCGATAGAGCCAGGACCGCCGATTCTCAGCACGCGGCGCGGTGAACGGTGTCCCCGAGATCTGCTCGGTATAGAGGCCCAGCGGGTGACGCTGCGGCGCGTTCTGGCCTGCGGGCAAAGCGCCGGTCAGTGCCTCGCTCGCCTGCTCGTTGCCGAAGCCGGAGAGAAAGCGGGTCATCGCCGTCACCCTGGCGGCACGGGAATGATCACCCGTTCCTCGACGACAAAGCTCTTGATCCGGCCGATGAACAAGGCGCCGTCAGCGTGCAGCCGCTTCGCCTCGGCTGTGACGTTGGCGCGCTGCATAGCCGCCAGGTCGTCGTACCAGAGTTCGGCGATGCCATCGATTTCAACTTCGGTCGCCGGGATGTCGGGGCGGGTCCGCTCCTCGAGGATATGCGACTGCACGTAGCGCCGTACCCCCGGCACCGCGTGCGCCAAGGGCGCATGCACCTCGAACCAATGCGTGACGAAGTTCTCGTGACTGAGGCCGGCCTTGCGCGTCAGCAGTCCGATACTCTTGATCACTTTCCTCTCCTCTCGGCCGTCGACCGACAAACCGCCCGCTCGCATCGCGGTTGTCGATCATGATACGTTCGGAGGTGAGAGCAAAAAAGCAAGGATCAACCCGATGGATCTGAAGCTGGTCAGAGAGGAGGCCATCGAAGGGACCAACCGCGCTTTCTGGGATAGACACGGGTTCGTGCCCGACCCGGACAGCGAGGAGTTTGAAGAGGAGTATCGCCGTCAGTTCGAACTGGCAAAAAAGCGCCTTGCCTTGACCCACCCCGCTGCACCGGCTGCGGGCGCGCATGCCGCGCCGGCACCCGACCCGACGAATTGGGCCGAGCTGACCGGCGAGCCTACGCAGATCAGGTGGGCCGCCGCATTGCGCGCCGAACGGGTGAGAGAGATACGAGATGCGGGCATTCGCGACTGGCTCGGGACCACCTGGACCAAAGCGAAGAGCTGGGTCGATACCCGCGATCTGCCGACCCCGGTGTTCCTGCAGCGCATCGCGCCGCATTATGCCGAATACCGCAAAAAGTCCGAGGAGCGGGCACGTGTGCTCGCCGGCGAGCGGCAGGCCAAGCAAGCAGCCGCCGACCAGATCCGCCGCCAAGTCGAGGATGCCGGGATCACCGTCGCGGGACTCATCGAGTTGATCGACATCTGCGACCGTCTGCCGCCAATGCCGATCAAGGCGAAGCTTGCGGAACTCGACAGCGACGGCCGCAATCTTCGAGTCTTCGAGACCGCCGAGCCGGCGATGCTGATGGTCCTCGAAAAGGATGGCGCGGGGCGCAGCGAGTACGCGATCGAGCGCGACAAAGGGCTGGTCGGCGACCTTGTACTCTTCATGCGGGCCATGGAATTGTCATAGCCGGGAGATACCGATGGCAATAGCGGCGAGCGCACGGTCCCTCGACGCGAGGGAAGCGATGGAGCGGCTCAACGCCGAGGCGGCACCGCTCCACATTTGGCTGCGCACTCAGGCGAACATGCCGGCGCAACGCCCTTGGTTCCGCGAGACCGGGCTCGCGGCGAGCGGGCGGGTCGCCGCCGGCCGGGTCGGCGCTGCTCAGCTCAAACCCGTCGCCCATCACTGGCGCTGGCGCGAGATTGCGCCCTATCTCGACCGCATCGCCGAAATCGCCCGCAATGCCGACGTGTCGCCGATCGAATTTGCTGAGCGCCAGCAGTTCCTGCTGACCAATCCGGGGCTCGGCGGCCGGCTGCAAGTCACCTCGACCATGCGTTGCGCGGTGTCGATCTATAATCCGGGCGATGTCGCCCCGGTTCACATTCACACCCCGAACGCCAGCCGCACGATCCTGTCCGACAGCGGCGGCTACACGACGATCGAAGGCGAACGCTGCCGGGCGGCGCGCGGCGATCTGATCCTGACACCGAACGGCACGTGGCACGACCACGGCAACGACGGCGCCGAGCCGGTGGTGTGGATCGATGTCCTCGACTTCCCGCTGATGGAATTTCTCGATTGCGTGTGGGTCGACGAGGAATTTCCGGGCGAGACCGCCGGCAATGCCCGTGCTCAGGCGGTAACCGATGACCCCGGCTACTCGCAGCGTCTTTACGGGCAGGGCGGCCTGGTGCCGGGGTTTGCCTCACACCGCCGTGGTTTCGGGCAGGGCACCTCGCCGATGTTCCATCATCGCGGCGCCGATGTGCGGGCGGCGCTCGACGGGCTGCGAGACGAAGACGGCGACCCCTATGAGGGAATCACCCTGCGGTTCGTAAACCCGGCGACCGGGGCATCGGTCTTTCCGACCCTGGACTACCGGGCGGTCCTGCTGCGACCGGGCGAAGAGACCCGGTTCAAGCGCGAAACCGCCGGGACCCTCTATCAGGTCATCGAAGGCAGCGGCGCGACCGAGATCGCCGGCGGCCGGCTCGACTGGCAAAAGAACGACATCTTCGTCGTACCGGGATTCACCTGGCGGCGGCACGTCAATCGCAGCAAAACTGACGCGATCATCTATGCCGTGTCCGACATGCCATTGCTCCAAAAGATCGGCCAATACCGCGCGCAGGGGCGGCTTCCCGACGATACCGTCATCGAACTCGCCGGGTGAACGGCCCGTGTCTTGGGGCGCCGACCGGATCACCGGATCCGTGCGCACGGCATGATAGGATCCGAATTTCGTCCACGTCTTCGAACATCGTCATAGGGGTGCTGTCATGGGTAAGCTTGATGGGAAAGTGGCTCTGATCACCGGCTCCGGCCGCAATATCGGCCGCGCCACGGCGTTGAAGCTTGCGGGCGAAGGCGCCCATATTGTCGTCAACGCCCGCACCAATCAGGCCGAGGCCGACGCCGTCGCGCGCGAAGTCCGGGACCGTGGGGTCACGGCGATATCGGTCCTCGCCGACATGGCCAAAAAAGACCAGGTCGACGCGCTGGCGGCGCGGGCATTGGCCGAGTTCGGCCGCGTCGACATCCTGATCAACAACGCTGCAATCCGGCCGCACAAGCCCTTTACCGAGGTGACGGTGCAGGACTGGGAGCATGTCAGGGGCGTGGTCCTCGACAGTGCGCTTTATCTGACGCAGGCGGTTATCCCGTCGATGGTCAAGAACCAGTACGGCCGCATCTTGTTCTTCACCGGCCACGGCGCCTTTACCGGCGGCAGCGGACGCGCGCATGTCTCCGCCGCGAAGATGGGCCTGATCGGGCTGGCTCGCTCGCTCGCCTCCGAATACGCCGGGCAGAACATCCGCGCCAACGTCGTCTCTCCAGGCAGCATCGACACCCGGCGGGACAATCCCGAATGGTATCACGGCCGCGTGCCGAATGCGGCCGGCATCCCGATCGGCCGGCAGGGTCATGTCGATGAGATCGCCGCGACCTGCCTGTTTCTGGTCAGCGACGACAGCGGCTTCATTACCGGCCAGACCATCCACGTCAACGGTGGCGTCGGGTTCTACTGAGGCGCGATCTGGGCGCGACTAGAGGGTAACTTAGTCCTTATCGGATCGAAGCAGCTCCGGCAGGTGGCGGATGACGGTGCGGCGGCCGCGTTTGAAGACGGCGAGCGGCTGGCGGATTTCGGCGATCGCCTGTTCGGGGGTGTCGGCGTCGATGATGACGATGTCGGCGGGATTGCCGACGGTGAGCCCGTAATCCTTCAGGTTTAGGAGCCGAGCCGAGCGCTCGGTCAGCATCGCGAAGCACTCTCGCAATTGCTCGGCCCGGCCGATCTGCAGAACATTGGCGTGCAGGTTCGCCATGCGGATCAGCGAGCAATCGCCAAAGGGCGTAACCGGGTTCAGCACATTGTTGGTCGACAGCGAGCAATTGACCCCGTGCTCGACCAAAAAATTGGCGTCGGCGACGCCGCGGCGAATGTTGTGGTCCTGGTCGCGGCCCATCACGAACAGATCGGTCAGCGGCAAAACCGCGACCGCGACGCCGGCATCGGCCATGCGCCGGGCGATCGCCGCCAGCCGCTCCGGTGTCATCGTCGACAATTTGGCCATGTGGCCGACCGTTACCCGGCCGCCCCTGCGGTATTGCTCGGTCAGATCGCAAACCAATGGCGCGTCGAGCTCGTCCGGCGTGTCGCCGACATCGAGATGAATGTCGATATCGGCATCGAACTCGCGCGCCAGCTCAAAGATCCGGCGGATCTGGCCGGCGTGGTCGGGGTCGTAGCGCGGGGCGCCGCCGATTGCTTTCGCGCCACGTTTGAGCCCCTCGACCAGAAGCTCGTCGGTGCCGGGGTAATTGGTCAGCCCGTCCTGCGGGAAAACACAGATCTCGATGTCGATCGCCCATTTGTAATCGGCAATCAGCGACTGCACGCCATCGAAGCCGCGCATGCCGATCGCGGGGTCGACCTCGACCTGGGTGCGCATACGGGTAGCGCCGTTGACGATGCAGTTTTCCAGGGTTTGCGCCGCGCGGCGGCGGACATCCTCGACGGTCAGGTCCTTCTTGATCGCCGCGACCTGGGCCATCGGGTTGATCCGGCGGCCTGGCTCGGGCGGAAGACGGTCGATCAGCCGCGATTTGTCGAGATGGATGTGCGTCTCGACGAGACCAGCGCAGGCGAGCCGCCCATGCGCGTCATAACTGTCGGCGGCGTCGCCCAGCCCACGCCCGATCGCGATGATCTTGTCGGCGGCGACACCGATATCTGTCGGCTCGGCCGAGGACGGACGATCGGCCAGCCTGACATTGCGGATAATCAGATCCATCGCATGCCCCTAACCCGCTCAAAGGTCGGATCGTCAGTATAAGCGAACCCGGTTTTCGCCCCACAGTCCCGGTGCTGCTCCCAGGGGTTCGCGGTTGAAGCTTATCCAGCTGAAAGCCATTTCCAAGACGAAAGACGGAGGATTGACAATGGCCGGATCGCCCGTTCACGTGGTTTGTCCTTCGTGCAGCGCAATCAACCGCATCCCGCCGGACCGGCCGGCGGCGCAGGCCAAGTGTGGGACCTGCCACCAGCCGCTATTCCAAGGAAAGCCGGTCACCGCCGATGCCGCGATGTTCGAGCGCCAGATTACCCGCGACGACACTCCGCTGCTGGTCGATTTCTGGGCTCCGTGGTGCGGGCCGTGCCTTGCCATGGCGCCGGCTTACGAACGCGCCGCCGCCGAGCTCGAGCCGCGTTTTCGCCTGCTGAAGCTCAACACCGAGAAAGAGCCGGCCATCGCCGCGCGCTACAACATCCGCAGCATTCCGACCTTGATGCTGTTTAGCGGCGGCCGCGAGATCGCGCGGCGGGCCGGGGCCAGTGACACCGGCAGCATTGTTGCGTGGGCCAGCGCGCAGATTGCCAGCCGGCAACCGTCTGCCTCCGCGAGTTGACGAGACGACGCGGTCACTCGAGCCCGAAGCCGGGACCCGCCCGCGACCGCAGCTCGCTGCCGAGTGCGTGGCCCAGCCCCGCCGCGTCACCAATATCGCCGGTGGAACACGCGTGAATTTCGGCGCTGCCGTCCGGCTTCAGCAGCAATCCTTCGAGGGTTAGCCGGCCGCTATCGCATTCGGCCAGCCCTGCTATCGGGGTGCGGCACGAACCGTCCAATGCCGCGAGCATGGCGCGCTCTGCGTCGACGCAGGCGGCGGTGGCGGGATCATGGAGCGGCTCGAGCAGCTGGCGCAGAGCATCGTCCCCGACCCGGCATTCGATCGCGAGCGCGCCCTGGCCAACCGCCGGCAACATGATTTCGGGCATCAGGATTTCGGTTACGAGATCGGCTTTGCCTAGCCGTTCCAGGCCGCACAGCGCGACCACGATCGCATCGAACTCACTAGCCGCCAGCTTATCGATACGCGTGTTGACATTGCCGCGGATCGGCATGATCGACAAATCGGGACGGCGCCGCAGCAACTGAGCCTGACGGCGCAGCGAGGCGGTCCCGACCCTGGCACCTTTCGGCAAGCCGGCAAGGCCCGTCGATTTCGTCGACAGCAGCGCGTCGCGCGGGTCGTCGCGGGGCAGCACACAGGCGATCTCGAGACCGTCCGGAAGCCAGGTCTCCATATCCTTCAGCGAATGCACGGCGAGATCGATCGTCCCAGCGGTCAGCGCTTCCTCGATTTCCTTGCTGAACAAGCCCTTGCCGCCGATTTCGGCGAGCCGCCGATCCTGGATCCGATCGCCGGTGGTGCGAATGGTCACGATTTCGACGGCCCCGGCCGCTGCGAGATCGGGGTGGGCGGCGACCAACCGGTCGCGCACCAAGCCCGTCTGGACCAGCGCCATCGGGCTGCCGCGGGTGCCGACGCGCAGGGAACGAGACAGCACGGGCATTTACCTAGCGGTTGCCGGCGGCCGGGAGGTCCCGGCTCACGGCTTTAGCAGCAGCTTGCCGATGACCGCGCCCAATTCGAGCAGCTCATGCGCGCGCGCCGCCTCGGCGAGCGGCAGACGGTCGTGGAGAAGTGGACGTATCGCGCCGGCCGCGAGATGGCCGAGCAAAGTCTTCATCGTCGCCGCGCGGATGTCGGGCCGGTCGTCGAAGCTGTGGATCGTGAAGAAGCGGACCGCCGGGCTCGCCGCTGAGTGGGCGCGCATCGCCGCCGTCAGATCCGTATCGGGCGGGCCGTCGAGCCGGCCGTAGGAGACCACCATGCCGAGCGGCGCCAGCATCGCGAAGTTGCGCGCGAAGCCTTTGCCGCCGATCGGATCGAGGATCAGATCGACGCCGCGACCTTCGGTGATTTCGAGCACCCGGGCGGCGACATCCTCAGTGCGGTAGTTGATCGCCTGACCGGCGCCGAGGTCGATCACCGCGCGGATTTTGGCGTCGGAGCCGGCCACCCCGATCACGCTGCGCCCGGCAATCAGCGCGAGTTGCACCGCGGCGCTGCCGACACCGCCCGCCGCGTTGTGGACCAGCACCGTCTCGGCTGCGACCCCGCGCGCCGCGGTGTGCAGCACGTGATAGGCGACCTGATAGTTAGACAGGCACGCCGCCGCCTCGAGCGCGCAGCCCGGCGGCAGCGGGTGCGCCGCCCGGGCCGGCACGGCGATATATTCGGCATAGCAGCCGGCGCGCACCGGCAGGTCGCGGGCGCTGACAAAAACCGGCTGGCCGATCGCCGGCGCGGCGACGTTGCGGCCGTGTGCGACGACGGTTCCGCTCATCTCGATCCCCGGGATCGCCGGCAGCGGGGGCATCCAATTGTAGACACCCTTGCGCACCAGCACCTCGGGCATGCTGACGCCGATCGTATCGGCCTGAACCAGGACCTCGCCGTCGCCCGGAACCGGGGCCGGCACCTCGACATATTCGAGCGCCGAGGGACCGCCCGGCTGGCGCAGGAGGATTGCCTTCATGCCGGCAGCCGGCGGTCAGCTTTCGGCGATGATCGGGTTGCGCAGCACGCCAATGCCGCCGATTTCAACCTCGACGGTGTCGCCGTACAAGTCCCGTCCCGACGTGCTGAAGCTCGCGAGTTTCATGCTGCCCTCAGGATCAGACCGTCGTGTGCCGGCCACCCGCGCGAAGGTGGGCTAACCGACGCGGCGCAGAAACACCGGCAGTCCGCCGCCTCTCGCCGGATCCCATTGCTTGCGGACCTGATCCTGCACCGGCAGGCCACCGCCTGTCGTCGGACTGTGTACACGTCCTCCCGGGACCCTCTCCTTGTCGTGATTGATCACCACGGGATCGCCATTCCCCTTGTCGCGGCGTTGCCATCTGCGCAGGTGTTTCTCAATCGATCGCTGGTCCATTTTTGGCTCCTCCCGAACGGCGATCTACGACCGGACTTAACCATTTGCAACCCGACTTGCGAATCCTACATGATTACAGATGCTTGGCGGTCGTCGCTGTCGCCAGCGAGCGGTCGTTGATCCCCGTGACATCTATTTTCCGACGGCTTGCAGGGGCCCTGCCGTCCAACGAAACCCGGTCAGAATGCTATCGTCAAACCGGCATTCCACCGCCAGATTGCGCGGCAACGGCCCGTGGGGCGGCAAATCGCTGCGCTGGCCTTCGACACGGGCGACAATCGTCGTGATGCTGGTGGCCGCGGCTTCGCGCTTGGTGATATCGATGTCCGCGTCAGGATAGGCCGCTTTCATGATGTCCGCGCACCGGTCGGCCATACCTCCCGAGGGGACCAAACCGCAACCGGCGACGACGCTGAGCAGACCCGCGACCAAGGCGACCCGTTGAGTGCAGCGCATCGCACGATACTGCGCGGCGCGGCGCCGGATTTCAAACCGGGTGTAGCGAGAGCAGGACGATGCATGCGGAATTGCTGACGGCGGCGGGTCGGCCGCTAGTTGCGACGGAATTGCCCCCGCCCCGTCCGGGGCCGCAGCAGGTGCTGATCGCGGTGCGCGCCTGCGCGGTGTGCCGCACGGATTTGCACGTCGTCGACGGCGAGCTCGCCGATCCCAAGCTGCCGCTCGTCCTCGGTCACGAGATCATCGGCTCCGTCGTCGAGAAGGGGGCGGAGGTCGACCGCTTTGGGATTGGCGACCGGGTCGGGGTGCCATGGCTCGGCTGGACTTGCGGGGTCTGCGAATATTGCCGCAGCGGACGTGAGAATCTGTGCGACCGCGCCCGGTTCACTGGCTATCAGATCGACGGCGGTTACGCCGAGCTGACCGTCGCCGACCAGCGCTATTGCTTTGCGATCGACCCGGGCTACGGCGATGTCGAGGCGGCGCCGCTGATGTGCGCCGGGTTGATCGGCTATCGCACGTTGCGCATGGCCGGCGATGCGCGCGCCATCGGGATCTACGGTTTCGGCGCTGCTGCCCATATCGTCGCGCAAGTAGCCCGGCACCAGGGCCGCCGGATTTTCGCATTCACTCGGCCGGGCGATCGGATGGCGCAGGATTTTGCGCGTGGTCTCGGCGCCGAATGGGCCGGCGATTCGACGTCGCTGCCGCCCGAACCGCTCGACGCGGCGCTGATCTTCGCGCCGGTCGGCGCCCTGGCGCCGGCTGCCCTTGCCGCCACCAAAAAAGGCGGCACCGTCATCTGCGGCGGCATCCATATGAGCGATATCCCGAGCTTTCCCTACCGCATCCTGTGGGAGGAGCGGGGTTTGCGCTCGGTGGCAAATCTAACTCGCCGCGACGCCGAGGAATTCCTCGCCTTGGCGCCACAGGCAGGGGTCAGGACCGAGACGGTCGCCTACCCGCTCGCCAAGGCCAACGACGCGCTTGCCGATCTGCGCAATGGCGCGCTGCAAGGCGCCGCCGTGCTGGTTCCCTGAGGGCGGCTCATCCCACTATGCTGGCCGATATCGCGGCGATGCGTCGGGGGTGCAAATGACCGGGTTTCCGTCGGAGGTTGACGTCGCGGTGATTGGCGCTGGAGCCGCCGGCATCGGCGCAGCGCGGCGTTTGGCCGAAGACGGGACGCGTTCGGTGCTGGTGCTGGAAGCGCGCGAGCGGGTTGGCGGCCGGGTCCACACCATCGCGCCGGCCGGCTTTCCGCTCGATCGCGGCGCCGAGTGGCTCCATTCGGCCGATCGCAACCCCCTGTCGCCGATCGCGCAAAGCCTCGGCTTCTCGGTACATCGCCGCCCGCCCGAGTGGACGAGCCGACTGTCGCGCAGCGGCCACAGCGCCGAGGCCGAAGCCGACTGGCTGGCCACCCGAGAGGCACAAGGCCGGGCGCGTCGAAAGGCGGCCTTGGAGCCGGAGGACCGATCCTTAGCGAGCCTGCTGCCGCCGAATTGCCGATGGAACCAGCTGCTCGACGCCACCAGCACCTGGGGGAACGGAGCAGAACTGGAACGGGTCTCGGTCAAGGACTATGTCCGTTACGACGAGAGCAGCACCAACATCAACTGGCGACTGGGCGAGGGTTACGGCCGGTTGTTCGAGAAGCTGGCCGAGGGGTTGCCGCTGGCGCTGGAAACGCCGGTGGCGCGGATCGACCATGGCGGGCACGCGATCCGGCTCGATACGGCGCGCGGCACCATCACCGCTGGGCGGGTGATCGTTACGGTGCCGACCTCGATCCTGGCCGCCGAGGCCATCCGTTTCGACCCGCCGCTTCACGACAAAATCGCTGCGGCGGCGGGGTTGCCGCTGGGGGTTGACAACAAATTGTTCATCAGCCTCGACGGACCCGTCCCCGGGATCGGTCGCGATGAATTTCTGGTCGGGTCGACGGTGCGGCGCGAGACCATGAGCTATCAAATTCGGCCGCTCGATCGGCCGGCGATCTATTGCTTTTGCGGCGGACGATTTGCTGGCGCCATAGAACGCGAAGGGGAGGCGGCAATGTTCGCCTTTGCCGCAGATGAGCTCGCGGGCATTCTCGGCGGCGACGTCCGGCGGCGGATATCCTTGATCGCCGCGACCGGCTGGCTGACCGACCCCTGGTCGCGCGGCTCCTATTCGTATGCCGTCCCCGGCCACTCTGGCGACCGCGCGGTGCTCGCCGCCCCCGTCGACGATCGCCTATTTTTCGCCGGCGAGGCCGCCTCGCCGAATTTTTTCTCGACCGCACACGGCGCCTTTCTCAGCGGGGTCACTGCCGCCGATGCCGCTCTCGCCAGTCTCGCCCGAGCTTAGGAAAGCGCGGAGAGCCGGGGTCGCTCGTTGAGCACCGACACACGGATCCCGGTATCGTCGATGTGGATCGTGCTGACCGAGGCGAGACCGATTTCGATCCGGGAATAAGAATCGATCGGCATCCCGAGCGCGAATAGCGCCGCGGCACGGATCACGTCGCCGTGGCTGACGATGACCACGGTTGCGTCGCGGTGGATGCGGTGCAGATCGAGCAAGGCTCCGACGGCTCGGTCCTGAACTTGGCGCATGCTTTCACCTCCAGGCACGGCAGCAATGCTGCGGCAGGCGCGCCACAATTCCCAGCGCTCGTCCGCCCGGACCTGGTCGAAGGTCAGCCCGGTCCACTCGCCGAAATCCAGCTCCATCACGTCTTCGCGATAGCAGACCGGCAGAGCGAGCCGGGCGGACAGGATCTCGGCCGTTTCCTTGGTTCGCTGCAGCGGGCTCGAATAGAGCGCCGTGACGGCGTCGCCGGCGAGACGCTCGGCGACCGCGGCGATCTCGGCGCGGCCCCGCTCGGACAGTCCGACCCCGGGTGTGCGCCCGGCAAGCACCCGACCGGCCAGGACGTGCTCGCCGTGCCGCACCAGATGAAACACCGTCATCGTCGCTGACCTCGCGATCCCGCAAAAGGCTGAGTCTAGCATTCGATCGCGCGGCCGGGCACGTCGCTTTCCGCGGCCATTGACAATCGACGGCGCGACCGTGGTATGGCGCGCGGATGAGAATTGCCATGATCGCAGGCTCGATTCTGATCCTCGCGATAGCGGCGGTCGGTGGAGTTCCGCGCTTCGCCGCCGCCGAAGAGCCGCGGCTCAACGTCTACAACTGGTCGGATTACATCGCACCCGACACGATCCCGAAATTCGAAGCGGAAACCGGGATCAAGGTGACATATGACGTCTACGACGGGAACGAGGTGCTCGAAGCAAAACTGCTCGCCGGCGGGTCGGGCTACGACGTGGTGGTGCCGTCCGCCAGCCCGTTCATGGCTCGGCAGATCGCCGCCGGGGTCTATAAGTCGCTCGACAAGGCCGCGCTGCCCAACTGGAAAAACCTCGACCCGGGCATTCTCGAGCTCGTCGCCGCCGCCGATCCCAGCAACGCGCATGGCGTTCCCTATTTGTGGAGCGTCACCGGGCTTGGCTACAACAAGACAATGGTCCGTGCAGCGCTCGGCGGTGCGGCGCCGCTGGATGGTTGGGCTTTGCTGTTCGACCCGGCGAACGCAAAGAAACTCGCCGGTTGCGGGATCTCTCTGCTCGACACCCCGCAAGAGGTGTTTCCGGCGGCGCTCGCCTATCTCGGGCTCGACCCAAAGAGCCGCGATCCGGGCGACCTCGACAAGGCGTTCGCCGCCCTCGAAAAGATCCGCCCCTACATCCGCAAGTTCCATTCCTCGGAGTACATCAACGATCTCGCCAACGGCGATCTGTGCCTGTCGCTCGGTTATTCGGGCGATGTCGTGATCGCCCGCAACCGTGCACGGGAGGCCAAGAATGGAGAGGCGATCGCGTTCGAGATCCCCAAGGAAGGCGCACAAATGTCGGTCGATATGCTGGGGATCCCGGCCGACGCGCCGCATCCGCAGAACGCGCTGCGCTTTGTCGATTACCTGCTGCGCCCCCAGGTAATCGCCGACATCACCGACGCGGTCTCTTACCCGAACCCGAATTTGCCGGGCACCTTGCTGGTCAAGCCCGCGATCCGCGACGATCCCGCGGTCTACCCGCCCGCATCTGTCCGCCGTCGATTTTTTGTCGATCTGCCGGCCCCGGCGGAATATGAGCGGGCGCGCACTCGCGCCTGGACGCGGCTCAAATCGGGCGAATGATCGCTGCATGCCGCTGCTCGAAGTCGCGCGCGCGTGCAAGCGTTTCGGGGCCGTCGCAGTGGTGGAGGACGTCTCGCTGACGATCGAGCGCGGCGCGCTGTTTGCGCTGCTGGGACCCTCGGGCTGCGGCAAGACAACCTTGCTGCGGATCATCGCCGGTCTGGAAACGCCCGACAGCGGCC
Source organism: uncultured Alphaproteobacteria bacterium (assembly GCA_963785565.1). GTDB lineage: Bacteria > Pseudomonadota > Alphaproteobacteria > ATCC43930 > CGMCC-115725 > AP-15. The sequence continues at coordinate 38,635 of CAWAVV010000030.1, forward strand.
GGATCGTCATCGACGGGGTCGACGTTACCGCGTTGCCGCCCTACGCGCGGCCGGTCAATATGATGTTTCAGTCTTATGCGCTGTTCCCACACATGGACGTCGCCGCCAACATCGCCTTTGGCCTGCGCCAGGAGCGGATGGACCGCCGCCGCCGCAACGCGCGCGTCGAAGAGATGCTGGCCTTGGTCCAGATGTCCGACTACGTCAGCCGACGACCACACCAGCTTTCCGGCGGCCAGCGCCAGCGTGTGGCGTTGGCGCGGGCGCTCGCCAAGATGCCCAAGCTGCTGCTGCTCGACGAGCCTCTCGCGGCGCTCGACCGCAAATTGCGCGACGAAACGCGGCGCGAGCTGATCGGCATCCAGGAACGGGTCGGAATCACGTTCCTGGTTGTCACCCACGACCAGGAGGAGGCGCTCGGCATGGCCTCGCGCATCGCCGTGATGAATGAAGGACGCATCATCCAGATCGGCACGCCGGCCGAGATCTACGAGCGGCCGAATTCGCGGTTTGTCGCCGGTTTCGTCGGCGAGGTGAATCTGTTCGAGGGCGAGTTGATCGCCGGGCCCCACGGCCCGTCCCTCAACGTAGCGGGTTTCGACCAGCCGATCCCGCTGCCACGCGGCGGCAATGCGGCAGGGAGAGGAGACGTCGTGCTGGTTTTGCGCCCGGAAAAGCTGGTTCTGTCGCGCGCGCGGCCGGCGGGTTTCGCGGTCAGGGCGACGGTCTCCTCGGTCGACTACCAGGGCGCGGTTTCGCTTGTCTATCTCTCCGCACAGCCTGGAAGGCTGCTGAAAGCGCATGTGGCGAGCGCAGCCGCCGGCGGGGTGGGCCGCGGCACGGTGGTATGGGCGAGTTGGATGCCCGAAGACGCTGTCGCGATCGCCCGATGATCGGGATCGGGCGGTTCGGGCGGCTGGTGCTGATCGGGGCGCCGTTTGTTTGGTTCGCGCTCTTCTTTCTGCTGCCGATGCTGATCGTGCTGAAGATCAGTCTAGCCCATAGCGCGATCGGCATACCGCCTTATACGCCGCTGATCAGCGGCCATGCTTTGCATGCAACGACGGCCAATTTCGCGCTGCTTGCCGGCGACGATCTCTATCTGCGCGCCTATCTGGGCTCGCTTGGTTATGCCGCACTGGCGACGGTGCTGTGTTTTATCCTCGGCTATCCGATCGCGCATGCGATCGCGCGCGCCCCGGCGGCTTGGCGCCAGCCGTTGCTGTTTCTGGTCGTGCTGCCGTTCTGGACCAGCTTTCTGATCCGGGTTTACGCCTGGATCGCGATCCTGGAGCCGAACGGTCTGCTGAACCGGCTGCTGCTGGCGACCGGGCTCGTCGAAGCGCCGTTACCATTGCTTAATAACGCCTTTTCGGTCGAGCTCGGCCTCGTCTATTCCTACCTGCCGTTCATGATCCTGCCGATCTATGGCAGCCTGTCGGCGCTCGACGAGAGCCTGATCGAGGCGGCGAGCGATCTCGGCGCACGGCCCTGGCGCGCGTTTCTGCGCGTGACCCTACCATTGTCGATGCCCGGGATCGCCGCGGGATCCCTGTTGGTGCTGGTGCCGGCGATCGGCGAATTCGTGATCCCCGACCTGCTTGGCGGCCCCAACACCCTGATGATCGGCAAGGTCCTGTGGGACGAGTTCTTCGAGAACCATGACTGGCCGGTCGCCGCCGCGGTAGCCGTCGTGCTGGTTGCGGTTCTGGCGGTTCCGATCTTGTTCGCCCAGCGCCTCCTCGATCGGGAGCAGGCAGCGTGACCCGCGGCTACAGCGCTACGGCGTTGCGCGCTGCCGCGCTGCTGTTTGGGTTCGCCTTTCTCTATGCCCCGATCGCGATCTTGGTGCTCTATTCGTTCAACCAATCGCGGCTGGTCGCCGTGTGGGCCGGATTTTCGATCCGCTGGTACGGCGTCTTGGCGGCCGACGAGGGGTTTCGCGCCGCGGCGGCAACAAGCCTCGAAGTCGCAACGATGGCGGCGAGCCTGGCGCTGATCCTCGGCACGCTTGCCGGGTTCGCGATGGCGCGATTTGCCCGGTTTCCCGGCCGAGCCTTGTTCGGCTTCGCGCTGCTGGCGCCGCTGGTCGTGCCGGAGGTCATCCTCGGCCTGTCCTTGCTGCTGATGTTCGTGGCCTGCCAGCAATTGATCGGATGGCCGCATGGACGCGGCATCCTGACGATCACGATCGCGCATGCGACGTTTGGCGCCTCGTTTGTCGCGGTGCTGGTGCGCGCCCGGCTCGCGGCGTTCGACCGCACCTTGGAAGAGGCGGCGCTCGATCTCGGAGCGCGTCCGTGGGCAGTGCTGGCGCGGATCACCCTGCCGGGGATTAGCCCGGCGCTGGTGTCGGGGTGGCTGCTCGCCTTCACCCTGTCGCTCGACGACCTCGTCGTCGCCAGTTTCGTCACCGGCCCGTCGGCGACCACCTTGCCGATGGCGGTGTTTTCGAGCGTTCGCCTCGGCGTCAGCCCCGAGGTCAACGCGCTCGCCACATTGTTTCTTACCGTGGTCTTCGTGCTGGTGGCGCTGGCCTTCTGGCTGATGGCGCGTCAGGAACGGCGGCAAAGTTAAGAGTCGCCGTCGAGTTCGGGGTAGTGGCGGAAGATGCCGTGCGGGTTGAACGGGATGCGGCGATCCGAGGCAAGATAGGCAGCGATGCGCGGTCGGGCGGCGATCCGGTCGTGCAACGCGACGACCCGCGGGTAGTTCGATTCGAGCCCGGCCATCGCACTTGGGGAAGGCGTAGCGCAGCCCGGCCACGATCTGGAACAGCGACAAATCGGGATAGCTCAGCCGCGCCCCGACGAGATGCCCGCCGCGCGCGTTGTTGCGGGACAGGATCCGTTCGAAATAGCCGAGATATTTCGGCATGCGCGACCGCCGAAAATCGGCGGCGCGGGCGAGCGCCTCCTTGCGCTGATCCTCGTAGTAGAGACTGCTGGCGATCGGGTGGTGGGTGTCGTGCGCCTCGTCGACGAGGTCGGCCATCGTCAGCTGCAATTGATGCGCCCACAGCCGGCCGGCTTCGGCCGCGGGCGACAAGCCGTGCTGCCCGCCCAGGTGCAACAGGATGTTAGCGGTCTGCCCGATCAGCAGTGCCCCCGCTTTCAGAAAGGGGGGAGCAAAGGACGGACGGGCGATCTCTTTGCCATCAAGCAGGCGTATCATCTCGGCTTCGCCGCCCGGCTGTCGGGCGACATCGATATAGTCGGCGCCGGCCTCTTCCAGCGCCAGCCGGACAAATTCTCCGCGTCCCTGGATCGACGGCCAGTAGTAGAGTTCGTACCGCATCCTGCTGCTCCTGATCCCAGCTGGAACTATATCGACTGCATCGGATTAAGAAAGCAGCCGGTGAGAGGAGAACATCGCCATAGACAACACCGTTCTGATCTCCGGTGCGGGGATTGCCGGCCCGACCCTGGCCTACTGGCTTTCGGCCTATGGCTTCACTCCCACGCTGATCGAGCGTGCGCCCACCCTCCGTACGGGCGGCTATATTATCGATTTCTGGGGAACGGGTTATCAAGTCGCGGAACGAATGCACCTCATTCCGCCGTTGCTGCGCGCCGGCTACAAATTGCGTGAGGTCCGGATTGTCGATGCCTCAACGAGGCGAATTGCGGGCTTTGGCACGGGGAGCTTCGGCCGCGCACTGCACGATCGATATTTGAGCATTCTTCGCGGTGATCTCGCGCAGCAGATTTACGGCGCCGTCGAGGGGCGGGTCGAAACCCTTTTCGGCGACGAGGTCTGCGCGCTCAACGAAGACCGGAACGGCATAACCGTAGACTTTGCCCACGCGCCATCCCGCCGTTTCGACCTTGTCATCGGCGCCGACGGCCTCCATTCGGCCGTGCGTAGATTGGGGTTCGGGCCGGAGTCGAGTTTTGAAGCCTATCTGGGTTATGGCGCTGCTTCGTTCGCGGCAGATGGTTACCCGCATCGCGATGAGGGCGCTTATGTCGCCTATTGCGAGCCCGGAAAGCAGGTCGCGCGCTTCGCGCTGCGCGACGGACGCACGGTGTTCTTCCTGATCTTTGCGGCAACGGACTGGCCTGCGGTCGGCCGCCACGACATTGCCGCGCAGAAGCGGGCTCTTCACGGAATCTTCGATCACTCCGGCTGGGAATGCCCTGCGATCCTACAGGCGCTCGATCAGACCGACGAGCTCTATTTCGACGCGGTAAGCCAAATCCACATGGACCGTTGGCACCGCGGTCGGCTCGCCCTGATCGGAGACGCCGCTTTCTCTCCGTCGTTGCTGGCCGGCCAAGGGGCAGCCTTCGCCATGGCGAGTGCCTATCTCCTCGCCCGCGAGCTAAAGCGGGCGGATGGGGACTTTCGGATCGCCTACCCCGCCTATCAGGACTGCTTCAAGCCGTTTGTAGAGCGCAAACAGCGTGAGGCCGCCAAATTCGCCCACCAGATTGCGCCCAAAACACGTCTGGGGCTGTTTGTCCGGAACATCATGACCCGGCTGTTGGACGCGCCGCTAATCGGCGACCTGATGGTCAATGGGTTGTTCGCCGACCGGTTCACCCTTCCCGAACAAGGCTGAGGCGCTCCTCACTCAGGAGGCGCGGTGATAGCTCCGGCAGACGAGGCGCAGGCGGTCGGTGATGTGCGGCCGAACATGGGCCGGCATCGGCGTCAACTCGCTGGCGCGCTTCCAGTCGGGGCCATTGACCACGTCGGGCGAAGTCAGATGGTAGAGCGCCACATATTTCGGATTTCCAGCTGCGCGAAAGCGCCGCGCGCTAAGCACTCCCGGGACACGGGACAACGCCGGGACGTGCTCGGTGTCGTACCAGGCGTTGAACTCGGTCTCATATTGCGGAGCTGGGGTCATCCCGACCAATAGCAGACCGCCGGCATTCTGCGGCGCGACCGCGTCGCCGGGCAGGATCTGCTCGCCTTCGAAGCGCAACAGCCGCTGGCATTTTGCCGTGACCCGCTTTGACCAGACGGACAAATTCTCGCCGCCAATCGCGCGGTAGGCTGGGCTTTGCAGCACCGCGAGGCTGTCGAGATCGTAGGTGGCGACCGAGTGTTTAGCGTTGTCCGCACCAATCCAGCGATGGAGGGTCAGAAAACCCGGCACGCGCTGCCGTTCCGGGATGTGTTCGAGGTCGTACCAGTCGTTGAACTCGTCCTCGGCGACGTTCGAGAAATCGAAAGCCGCAATCAATTGACCCTTGGCCATCGCCGTTTCCTCCGCTGGTCCAAACTGCGCGATGCTACGCCCGGAAGGCCCGATGGCGCAAAGCCTCAGCCGCCGGCGCGGGCGATCGCCGCCGAGATCAGCGCTGCGGCCGCGATCCTGGCGATCTACATGATCCCTCGGAAAAGATTTGGCGGCGCGGCTTGGGCGCCATACCCCTAAGGAGCCATGCCCTTGTCGGCCAGCTCGCGCCGGGCTTTCTCGCTCTTGGCGGCGTCGAGACCCATCGCATTCATGATGTGAGGCGCCTTGGTGAATTGAATGTCGCGGTATTCGACGATTTCGACTCGGTTGCCCCAGGGGTCGAGGAAGTCGAGAAAAGGTCCCGGCAACAACTCGCCGCCGGCCGCCTCGACGAGTGCGCGCACCCGCGAGCGATCGTCGACGACGAGGCCGAAATGGCGCCGCCAGTCGCGATGCTCGGCGCCGCTCTGCATCAGGTTGATGAACTGATCGCCGAGCTCGATAAAGGCGTTCCCCGGCCGTTTAGCGCGCAGAGTGAACTCGAAGATTTTGCCGTAAAAGGCAAGGGCCTGGTCAATATCGCCGACCTCGAGCGCGATGTGGTTGATGCCCACGAGACGCGGCTTGCCGCCGTCGGCGTGGCCGGTATCGGGTTGGTTGATCGCGGTCACTCTTGCTTCCTCCTGGTCGCTGCGACGTAGAGCCACTATATTGGTTCTAATATCCTTGGGTCGATACCGATTGGATCGCCTGATCTGGCCGGATCGGCGTGGTGGTCGGCCCTTTCGAGGCGAAAATCGCCCTTCGCCTGGTTCAAGGGGCGCCGTCTTGTCGCGGGCACCCGGTCCGGGCGCCCAGGAAAGCCATCATGGATCTGATTACCAAGCTGCCGGGGATGTCGGATGACGCGCTCACCAATCTTCGGACGAACGCCAGACGGCTCCAGCAATCCGGGACCCCGGCCCAGCGGACCGATGCCACAGCCTTGCTGCCGGCGGTCGAAGCGGAGATGGGCGCGCGCCGGCTGGCGCGGGTGAAAGCAACCCGAACCGCGGCGCCCAAGGAACGAACGCGCCGCCCGCGACTCGTCAAAGAGCCCCGGGGCGAGACGGCCGACGAGCGGGAATGAGTGAGCCCCCGGGGTCGCCGGGGTTGGAGCGCCGGGTCGAGACGGTATAATCCGCGTGGAATTTGATTGGGGGGTCGGCGAATGTCGGTTGATCTGACCGTCGAGGGTGCGGTCGCCAAAGTCGTATTGAATCGCCCGGAAAAACTGAATGCGCTCAACGTCGAGATGCGCGAGAGCCTGTGCGAGCACTTTGCCCGATTGCGCTACGACGACGCAGTTCGGGTGGTGATCGTGACCGGCGCGGGCAGGGGGTTCTGCTCGGGCGCCGATGTCGACCGCATGGCCGGGCAGCACCATGATCTGCGCGGCGGGCGACAACGACTGCAGCAGGGCGGCCACACCTTTATCCGCGCGCTGCACGCGATCGAAAAGCCGGTGATCGCCGCGGTGCGCGGCCCGGCGGTTGGCATCGGCTGGAGCATCGCGCTCGCCTGCGACTTGGTGGTGGCATCGAAGACCGCGCGGTTTTCGCAGATATTCCGGCGCATCGGCTTGGCGCCCGATGGCGGCGCCATCTGGTTTCTGACGCGCCGGTTGGGCATGGCGAAAGCCAAGGAGCTGGTGTTCTCAGCCCGATTTGTCGAGGCCGAGGAGGCGCTGGCCCTAGGCCTTGTCAACCATGTCGTCGAGGATGACCAGCTGATGGTCAAGACCGAGGCGCTCGCGGCCGACCTCGCCGAGGCGCCGACCTTTGCGCTCGGCTTGGCCAAAAAGCTGTTCCACGCCGCGGTCGGCCCCAGCCTCGATGAATATCTCGATATCGAGAGCCTGGTGCAGCCCCAGCTGCACATGACCGCGGACAACGCCGAAGGGGTGAGCGCGTTTCGCGAGAAGCGCGCGCCGAGATTATGGCGCTGAGGATCTGGTCGGACGGCGTGGGGGTCGGCCTTTTCGAGGCGAAAATGCTCGCCTGGTTAAGGGGCGCCGTCTGTGCGGGCACCCGGTCCGGGCGCCCAGGAAAGCCATCATGGATCTGATTACCAAGCTGCCGGGGATGTCGGATGACGCGCTCACCATCTTCGGACGAACGCCAAACGGCTCCAGCAATCCGGGACGCCGGCCCAGCGGACCGATGCCGCGCCTTGCTGCCGGCGGTCGAAGCGGAGATGGGCGCGCGCCGGCTGGCGCGGGTGAAAGCAACCCGAACCGCGGTGCCCAAGGAGCGAACGCGCCGGCCGCGAGCTTGTCAAAGAGCCCCGGGGCGAGACGGCCGACGAGCGGGAATGAGTGAGACCCCGGGGCCGCCGGGGTTGGAGCGCCGGGTCGAGACGGTATAATTCGCGTGGAATTTGATTGGGGGTCGGCGAATGTCGGTTGATCTGACCGTCGAGGGTGCGGTCGCCAAAGTCGTATTGAATCGCCCGGAAAAACTGAATGCGCTCAACGTCGAGATGCGCGAGAGCCTGTGCGAGCACTTTGCCCGATTGCGCTACGACGATGCGGTTCGGGTGGTGATCGTGACCGGCGCGGGCAGGGGGTTCTGCTCGGGCGCCGATGTCGACCGCATGGCCGGGCAGCATCATGATCTGCGCGGCGGGCGACAACGACTGCAGCAGGGCGGCCATACCTTTATCCGCGCGTTGCACGCGATCGAAAAGCCGGTGATCGCCGCGGTGCGCGGCCCGGCGGTTGGCATCGGCTGGAGCATCGCGCTCGCCTGCGACTTGGTGGTGGCATCGAAGACCGCGCGGTTTTCGCAGATATTCCGGCGCATCGGCTTGGCGCCCGATGGCGGCGCCATCTGGTTTCTGACGCGCCGGTTGGGCATGGCGAAAGCCAAGGAGCTGGTGTTCTCAGCCCGATTTGTCGAGGCCGAGGAGGCGCTGGCCCTAGGCCTTGTCAACCATGTCGTCGAGGATGACCAGCTGATGGTCAAGACCGAGGCGCTCGCGGCCGACCTCGCCGAGGCGCCGACCTTTGCGCTCGGCTTGGCCAAAAAGCTGTTCCACGCCGCGGTCGGCCCCAGCCTCGATGAATATCTCGATATCGAGAGCCTGGTGCAGCCCCAGCTGCACATGACCGCGGACAACGCCGAAGGGGTGAGCGCGTTTCGCGAGAAGCGCGCGCCGAGATTCATCGGCCGCTGACGCCCATGCTCGTCCGTGGCGCAGATGCGCCATGGACGCAGGGGCTTCGCGGGCAGGTGTTCTTGGGATCGTCTTTTTATGGCGGGTCGCGGTCGAGGACTTCCTGAATCCTCTTTGGATCGACGCGGATTTCGACCCCGGCGCGCTCTTCCTGCAGCAACATCGGCGAGCGCGAGTCGCGCTGGCCCCAGCCGCGGTTCAGCGCCTCGGACAATTCCGCCAGCGCCAGGTTGGCAACGCGCATCGGTACGTTGAAATCACGGCCGAGCTGGGTGGCGAGCGTCACGTCCTTGTGCGCCAGGCGCAGCGCAAAGGCGGCCGGGTCGTAGGTGCCGGGCAAGAACTGGTCAATCAGCCCGTCGAAGGTGCGCCGCCGGCCGGTCGCACCGTCCCGCACCGCCTCCCATAGGGCGAGCGGCTCGACCCCGGCCTTGACCCCGACGGTGAACATCTCGGCGAGTGCCGTCTGGATGCAATAGCCGGCGCCGTTGTGCACCAGCTTGGCGACCGATCCGGCGCCGATCGGGCCGACATAGCGCGCCTTGTCGCCCATCGCGTCAAGTACGCTCTTGTGGCGGTTGAAGATCTGTTCGTCGCCGCCGACCCACAGCGCGAGCTTGCCGGTGCGCGCGCCGCGCGGCCCGCCGCTGACCGGCGAGTCGAGCATGTAAACGTCGTGCTCGGCAAAGGCGGCATTGATCTTGCGCACGAGGGTCGGCGAGTTGGTGGACAGGTCGAAATAAGCTTTACCGCGACTCATGCCGCTGAGGATGCCGTTTTCGCCGAGCGCTACCGCTTCGACTTCGGGTGGGCCGGGGAGCGAGGTGAAGACGATTTCGGAGGCCTCGCCAACGGCGCGCGGCGTGTCGGCCCAGACCGCGCCGGCGGCGAGATAGGGCTCGGCCGCGGCGCGGCGCAGGTCGTGGACGACCAGCTCGTGCCCGGCCTTTTGCAGGTTGGCCGCCATGCCCGAACCCATCATGCCCAAACCGATAAATCCGATCTTCATCTCGCCCTCCCGCGCGTCTTGGAGTTTGTGGTGCTACAGGACGTCCTTGGCCACCAGCGCCGCGGTCATCGCCGCCGGCCAACCGGCGTAAAACGCGAGGTGAGTGATGATCTCGCCGATTTCATCCTTGGTGACGCCATTGTCGAGCGCACGCTGCAGATGGCCGACCAGCTGTTTTTCGCGGCCGAGCGCGATCAAGGTGGCGCAGGTGATCAGGCTACGGTCCCGCTTGGACAGCTGCGGGCGTTCCCATACATCGCCGAACAGCACCTTTTCACTGAGATCGATCAGCTTTGGCACGACGTGACGAACTTGGTCGCGGGCCGCCGAAGGTCGCGATTGCGCCATGGTCTTCTCCTTTATTGGAACCAGCAGTTTCCTTCCGCGCCAACCGTAGCACGGCGCCGCCGAACACGGCCAGACTTACCGGCAGCCCTTCGCCGGAGCAGCGCTGGGATGGCGTTGACGACGCGCGGCGGCGCCGAGCGTTCTCCGGCGTTTAACACACGCGAACGGCAAGGCGGCCGCCTCGCTCCGGCCGCCCCGCTGTTGTTTATGGAGGGCTAGTGTTGGGTATTCGGTGATTGAGCGCGTTCGGCCGCCACCTGGCGATAGTGCTCGCGCTGCTTCTCGCGCCACGCCGCGCGCTCCTGCGCATCGATCGTGCCGTCGCGGTTCGTGTCGATCTGGTCGAAGCGGGCGCGAAAGATCGCGTCGCGTTCCCCGGCCGGCATCGCCGCCATCCGATCGTAGTAGGCCTTGCGCTGTTCGAGACCCGCCTTTTCCGCCGCGGATAGATTGGGAGCCACCAGCTGCTCTGCGAGCCTGACCTGGCGTTGCCCGATATTCTGCATGCGGAAGTCTCGATACTCGTCAAAGGTGATCAGCTGCGGCGCTGCGGACTGGGCAGCAGGCGGAGTCGCCGTGGGCGTCGCGGCCGTGTTCGTTGCGGCTGCAGGAGTGGCTGCGGGTGCGGCGATCCGTTGTGCAATCGCCGGCAGGTGCCACAGCGCCGCCGCCAGAAGGGCGAAAGCGGCGGCAACAAGCGTCCATCGTCTCATCGAGAGTCTCCCCGTTGGTTCATGACTTGTTCTTAACAGAACAAAACATGATCATCGTTGTCAAGCAATTTTTTGCCGCCGATGGAATTTTTATACAGCGGGGTCGCGCCCCGACGCGCGGCGTCAATCCTGCGGCGCGAACCCGCGGAAGCCGTGCGGCAGGCGGCGGATGTCCTGGACGAGGTCGGGCGGCATCTCGCCGGCGCCGTCCGCGCGCAGGGTCAAGGCATCGACAAGACCGCCGAAGCGCTCGCCGATCGCCCGGACAATCTGGTCGTGGCGGCCAACGGCGGCAAACAGGCGGGCGACGTCATCCGGCACTTCCTTTGCCATCTCGCTCCATTTTCCCTGCCGCGTCAGCGCATTGAGCTTACGGCCGAGATCTTCGAGCCCGTGCGCCGCCAGCACCGGGTAATAGGCCGGCGTCGAGCCGTAGAACGCGACCCGCTGGCGCACCCATTCGAAGCGGCGGGCGACGGTCTCGTCATCCGGCCCGGTGGCGAGAAAGCCACCGCCGGAAATCTCATATTGAGAGCGCGGGCGGCCGACTTTGGCGAGACCGGCGTCGATCCGCGGCATGATCTGGTCGGTCAGATATTTCCGGGTGCAAAAGCCGTGCAGCTTGACGCCGTCGCATTCCTCGGCAGCGACCTTGAGCATCGCCGGACCGACCGCGGCGATCATCACCGCCGGCGCGGGCGCGTCGATCGGCTCGGGCGCAAAGTTCGGGGTCATCAACGTGAACCGATAGTGCTCGCCTTCGAAGGCGGGCTTCTCGCCGGTCTTCCAGCAATGCCAGATCGCGCGCAGCGCCTGTACATACTCCCGCATGCGCGGCGCCGGTGGCGTCCACGGCGCCGAAAACCGCCGTTCGTTGTGGGCCCTGACCTGCGAGCCCAAACCGATCACAAAGCGCCCGCCGGTGGCTCCGCCGAGGTCCCAACCGACATTGGCGACCGCCATCGGCGTGCGGGCAAAGGCGATCGCCACGCCGGTGTGCAATTCGATACGCTCGGTCGCGGTCCCGGCGATCGCCAAGGCCAGAAACGGGTCGTGCTTGTTCTCCATCGCGACGACGCCGTCATAGCCTTCCGCCTCAACCGCGCGGGCGACTGCGGCGACCCTGCGCAGATCCTCCTGCGGCAATGTCGAAAATACGCGCATCGCCTCCTCCCTATACGCCTATGGTGCCGCGGGCGCCGAAGATCGCGGTGCCAACCCGCACATGGGTGGCGCCAAAGCGGATCGCGGTTTCGAAATCGGCGCTCATCCCCATGCTGAGGAGGTCGAGGCCGGTGCGTCGGGCGATTTCGCGCAGCAGCGCGAAATGCGGCGATGGCTCCTCGTCGAGCGGCGGGACGCACATCAAGCCCGACGATCGGTAGCCCGAGCCGGTCGCGGCACTCGACGATAAACTCGTCGGCGGCGGCCGGCATGACGCCCGATTTCTGCGCCTCCTCGCCGGTGTTGACCTCGATCAGGCAGGGCAGGCGGCGACCGCAGCGCTCCATCTCGCGGGCCAGCGCCTCGGCGAGGCGCGGCCGGTCGACGCTCTCGATCACGTCGAACAGCGCCAACGCGTCCCGGACCTTGTTGGTCTGCAACGGCCCGATCAAATGGAGGGTCAGGTCGGGAAACGCCTCCCGCAGCGCCGGATATTTCGCCTGCGCCTCCTGCACCCGATTCTCGCCGAAGACGCGATGACCGGCAACGAGCGCCTCGCGCACTGCCGAAGCCGGGTGGGTTTTGCTGACGGCGACGAGAGCGACACTCTCGCCCGGCCGTCCGGCCGTCCGCGCCGCCGCCGCGATCCTGCCGCGCACGGCTGCCAAATTGGCCGCGATGACCCCTTCCATATCAGCTCCATTCCTGGCACAAATCTGACGTTGCTCGCTCCGGCTGCGAGCAAGGCTGTTTCGCCGGGGATCGCCGGATGTTGGTTGCTCATTACCGCCTGTCGGCAGCGCTTGCCGCAAGTCTTTCGTTGGCTTTGGCCGGGTGCGGTTCGAGTCCGCCGGTCACATCGGCGGCGCGCGGCCAGCGCGGCGCCCAGTGCCGCCAAAGCCCAGCCTGTCGCCAAGGACCCGCCGGGCGAGATGGACACAGAGTGCGACGATCTGGACAGTGCTGGGTCTTGCCAAGAAGCCGTCGGAGCACGAACCGGGACCGCAAACCGGGAGTACGGTCAGCCCGATTTTGTGGCAGGCGGCGCACGACACCTTAAACTTCGTCAAGTTCAGCTCGTCGGACCCGCTGACCGGTCTGCTCGTGAGCGACTGGTATTCGCCCAACGGCAAGCCCGATGAGCGCTACAAGATCAATGTGTTCATCCTGTCCCGGGAGCTCAGATCCGATTCTCTCGCGGTGACGGTGGATCGGCAGGTGCGCTCGGCGACTGGCCAATGGGAGGCCACGACAATCGCCCGAAAGGTCGAGGACGACCTCGAAACCGCAATCCTGCTGCGGGCTGGTCAGCTCAAACGGACCTGGCTCAAGGAGTGGAAGTCGGGTTGAAACCCGCGCGTGGCGGGTGCAGATTTCTCGGGCTTGGCGGTCGCGCATGCGCATTATCTCTGCCAAGGGCTGAAACCTGATGCCCGGCGCCGCCGGACCCGGGCGTTTGGATTTCACCCCGAACATCCTACCGAAAGAACCATAACTCCGATGTCGCGATACAATTTCCGAGAAACCGAAACGAAATGGCAGCAGGTCTGGCGCGAGCAGCAGCTGTTCGAGGTGGCCGCCGACCCCAGCCGGCCGAAATACTATGTGCTCGAAATGTTCCCTTATCCTTCTGGTAAGCTGCATGTCGGCCACCTCCGCAACTACACGATGGGTGACCTCGTCACCCGTTATCGGCGCGCGCAAGGATACAACGTGCTGCATCCGATGGGCTGGGACGCGTTCGGGCTCCCGGCCGAGAATGCAGCCATCGCCGAGGGGATCCACCCAGCAGTGTGGACCCGCGAGAATATCGCGACGATGCGGGCGCAGCTCGAACGCATGGGGTTCGCCTACGACTGGTCGCGCGAGATCGCAGCCTGCCACCCGGAATATTACCGGCACGAGCAGAAGATGTTTCTCGACTTTCTCGCTGCCGGGCTCGCCTATCGCAAGGAATCCTGGGTCAATTGGGACCCGGTCGAAAACACCGTTCTTGCCAACGAGCAGGTCGTCGACGGGCGCGGCTGGCGCTCCAATGCGATCGTCGAGAAGCGTCTGTTGGCGCAATGGAATCTGCGGATTACGGCTTTCACCGAGGAGTTGCTCGAAGCGATCCACGGGCTGGAGCGTTGGCCCGAGCGCGTCCGGCTGATGCAGGAGAACTGGATCGGCCGCTCGGAGGGCGCCCGCGTCTATTTCGATATCGCCGGACGGGACGAGCGCATCGAAGTGTTCACGACGCGGCAGGACACGCTGTTCGGCGCGTCGTTTGTCGCGCTGTCGCCGAACCACCCGCTGGCCCAGCGGCTGGCCGAGGACGACGCCGAGCTCGCCGCCTTTATCGCCGAGTGCAATCGCATGGGGACGAGCGAGGCGGTGATCGAGACCGCCGAGAAGCGCGGCTATGCGACCGTCCTCGAAGCCGTGCATCCGTTCGACCCGGAGCGGCGCGTCCCGGTTTGGGTCGCGAATTTCGTGCTGATGGAATACGGCACCGGCGCGATCTTCGGCTGCCCGGCGCACGACCAGCGCGACCTCGAATTCGCCCGCAAATACGGGCTGCCTGTCATCCCGGTGGTGTTGCCGCCGGGCTCGGACCCGACGCGTTTCGCGATCGGCGAAGTGGCCTATGTCGAGGACGGCACCTTGTTCAATTCGGATTTCCTCGACGGATTGCCGGTGGCCGAGGCCAAGCGCGTCGCCGGCGAGCGGCTCGAAACGTTGGGGCGCGGCGAACGCACGATCGCCTACCGCCTGCGCGATTGGGGCGTATCGCGACAGCGCTATTGGGGTTGCCCGATCCCGGTCATCCATTGCCCGGATTGCGGCATCGTCCCGGTGCCGGAGAGCGATCTGCCGGTCACCCTGCCCGAGGATGTCAGCTTCGCGGTGCCGGGCAATCCGCTGGCCCATCATCCGACCTGGCAATATGTCGAGTGTCCGCGCTGCCATGCGGCCAGCCCGGCGCGAGACGGATACGCTCGATACGTTCGTCGACTCGTCGTGGTATTTCCTGCGCTTCTGTTCGGCGCGTGCGCCGGTCGCCTTCGAGCGGCAGGCGGTCGATTACTGGATGCCGGTCGACCAATATATCGGCGGGGTCGAACACGCCGTACTCCATCTGCTCTACTCACGGTTCTTCACCCGGGCGCTCAAGCAATGCGGCTATCTTGATCTCGAGGAGCCGTTCGCCGGGTTGTTCACGCAAGGAATGGTCTGTCACCAGACCTATCAGAGCGAGACCGGCGAGTGGCTGTTTCCGGAGGAGGTCGAGACCGATGGCGCAGGCGGTTTCGTCGACGCTGCCGGGCGGCCGGTAACTGCCGGGCGTCACGAAAAAATGAGCAAATCGAAGAAAAACATCGTTGGCCTCGACGCGATCGTCGAAACCTACGGTGCAGATACAGCGCGGCTCTATGTGTTGTCGGACAGCCCGCCCGAGCGCGATCTTGAATGGACAGAAACCGGGATCGAGGGCATCTGGCGCTATGTCAACCGGCTGTGGCGGATGGTGAGCGAACCGCCGGTGCCGTTGCCTCCGCCGGGGACCCAAGCGGACGCCGGGTTGTCGCCGCCCGTGATGGCCCTGCGCCGCACAATCCATCAGACGATCGCCGCCGTGACCGACGATCTCGACAAATTCCGCTTCAACCGCGCCGTCGCGCGCATCCGCGAATTGACCAATGCGATCGAGGAGTTGCCCGAGGGGACCCTGCAGTCCGAATCGGGGGCGCCAGCGGTGCTGCGCGAGGGTCTCGAAATCTTGGCCCGGTTGTTGTGCCCGATGATGCCGCATCTGGCCGAGGAGATGTGGCTGACCCTCGGTGGCGCTGGGCTGCTCGCCGAACAGCCCTGGCCGGTCGCCGATCCGGACCTAGCCCGAGAAGAGCAGGTGACGATCGCCGTCCAGGTCAATGGCAAGCTGCGCGGTACGCTCGAATTTCCCCGCGATGCGGAAAGCGGCGCGGTCGAGAGCGCCGCTCTTGGATTGCCGCAGGTGGCGCGCTGGCTCGACGGCCGCTCGCCGCGAAAGGTCATCGTCGTGCCGAACCGGGTCGTCAGCATCGTCGCCTGACATGGCTCGACGCCGCGAGCTGTTGGCCTTTGGCTTCGTACTCGTGCTGTCATTGCCGGGCTGTGGCTGGGAGCCGCTCTACGCCGATCCCCAGAGCGGCCCGGCGAGCGAAGATTTGCGGGCGATCCAGGTATTGCCGATCTCCGAACGGATCGGCCAGCAGCTCGAGACGGCGCTGCGCAATTCGCTCAACCCGACCGGCGAGCCGACCAAGTTCCTTTATGCGCTGCACACGACGCTTACCGTCTCGCTGAGCGCCCTCGGCATTCAATCGCAGGGTACGGCGACCTTGGGCAGGATCGATGCATCTGCCTCCTTTGTCTTGGTCGACAACCGCAACGGCAGCACCTTGCTGTCCAATTCCGTGCACGTGCAGAATTCGTTTGCGCTCAATCCCAACCAATACTCGACGGTTGTCGGCGAGGATGATGCCCGGGTTCGAAGCGTCGCTGAGCTGAACCAGGAGATCGTGACACGGCTTACGCTGTTCATGGAGCACCGCGCTGCGCAAAGCGCGCCGAAGACGAGCTGACACCCCCGTGAAGATCGCCCCGGCGCGCCTCTCCGCGTTTCTGCAGCGCCCCGATCCGGCCGTCCGCGCCGTGCTCCTCTATGGTCCGGATTCGGGTCTGGTGCGCGAGCGCGCCGACACCCTTGCCCGCACCGTCTGTCCGGATTTGCGCGACCCATTCCGCATTGCCGATCTGAATGCGGGTGTGCTTAGCGCCGATCCGGCGCGCCTCGCCGACGAGGCCGCACAGCTGAGCCTCGCCGGCGGTCGCCGGGTGGTGCGGGTGCGCGGCGCTTCGGACGGGCTGGCGCGGCTGTTCGCCGGCTTTCTCGGCGACCTGCCAGGCGAAGCGCTGGTCGTGACCGAGGCCGGCGAACTATCGGCCGGATCGGCGCTGCGGCGGGCGTTCGAGGGCTCGCCCCGCGCGGCGGCGATCGGCTGCTACCCGGACGCGCCGCGCGATCGCGCCACGGTAATCCGCGACAGTTTGGCGGCCCACCGCGTCACCGCGAGCCGCGACGCCGTGCAATATCTGGTCGACCACCTCGGCGGCGATCGGTTGTTGACCCGCTCCGAGCTCGACAAGCTATCGCTCTATGCCGGCGAAGGCGGCCGGGTCGATCTCGAGGACGCGCTCCTCTCGGTCGGCGACAGCGCGGCGCTCGAGCTCGACGACGCGGTAATGGCCGCGGCCGAGGGTGACACCGCCCGGCTTGAGCGCGTTCTTGGCCGGGTCTTCCAGGAAGGGGAATCGCCGGTTTCGGTCATTCGCGCGGTCTTGCGCCATCTGCACCGGCTCCACGCGCTCGTGGCACTGGTATCTGCCGGGACGCCGGCCGGTGAGGCGCTGCGCAGCGCCCGTCCGCCGATCTTCTATAAGTACGAGGACAGCTTCAAACGCCAGCTCGGGCTATGGAGCGAGGCACGGCTGCGTCCCGAACTCGACCGCATCGCGCAAGCCGAAATTAACATGAAGACAACCGGCTTGCCCGCCGAGACCCTGTGCCGGCAGGCGATGCTGGCGCTGGCGCAGGCCGCCCGCGCGGGTTGACGATCAGCCGGGCAGGTTCCAGCCGATCCAGTCGCACAACGCGCGGCCCATGACCAGTTCGAGGTCATGGCCTTTCAGAAACGGCATCTCCTCGGTGAACATGGTCACGCATTGCTTCCACGAGCACGGCATGCGGGTGATGTCGGTGCCCCAAAAGGCTGCGCCCCGGCCCAAAGGCTTCGACGATCTGCTGCGTGTATTTGTGGATGTTGCGATAGGGGTAGGGCTGGCTCGAATTGCCCGGCGCGCCGGTGCATTTGACCGCGACGTTGGGATATTTGGCGAGCGCCAGCAAGGCCGGCTGGTTGCCGTGCGCGGCGTCGTCCTTGCCGTCGCGCACCCGGGCGTAGTGGTCGATCAGCAATTTGAGGCCCGGGTGACGCTCGGCGATCTGGCCCACCTGCGGCAGATAGTTCGATGCCATCAACGCGATCGGGATCCCGGCCTTTTCGGCCGCCGGCCACAGCCAGTCCATCGTGCCGTCGGTCATCCAACTGGCCTGATGCGGCTGGGTGAAGGCATAGCGCAGCCCAAGCATCCCCGGCCGCTGCTTCCAGCCGTCGATCAACGACCGGTTCTCCGGCTTGTCGAGCGGGAAGTTGCCGAGGATCGCGAAGCGGTTCGGATATTTGGCCGCCGCCTCCTCGGAAATCTTGCCCGAATTCGGGTCCCAGCCCGGCGGATGCAACAAGCAGGCACTGACACCCGCGGCGTCCATGTCGCGGATGCATTCTTCCGCTGAATAAGAATTGACCTGGCGGTGAGCCTGATTGGTCGGCGGCCCCGCCGACCAGATGTGAACCTGTGCGTCGACGATCAGCATGGCGATTCAGCTCCTCAATATTTCGTCTTTATTCGCCTGTCATTGCGAGCGAAGCGAAGCAATCTCAGGCGCAGAGTTGGATTGCTTCGTCGTTAGCTCCTCGCAATGACAGTGAAATCAGCGCGCCATGCCTTCGGCGCCGGCGGGGACGTCGTAGAAGGCGAGGGTCATCGACACGCTGGTATAGAAGCCCATCAGGGTGATCACGTCGGTGATGCCCTCGTGGCCGAGCGCCTCGACCGCGCGGTCGAAAAGGCCCTTCGAGACCCAGCGCGAGTTCGAGAGGCACGTCGCCATCTCGTAGATTACCTGCTCGCGCTTGTCGGAGAACGAGGTCGGCAGGCCTGAGAGCAGCGCCTCGACTTTGTCGGCCGGCAGCCCGGCGGCCTTGCCGGCGCGCTCATGCGCGTTGGTGGGGTAGGCCGAATGCCATTTGCTGTTGATGATGACGACCGCGATCTCGCGCTCGCGCTCGCTGAGCGAATAGCCGGTGCGAAAATAGGCGCCGAGCGGCCCCATTACCTTCGCCAGCTTGGGGTTGTGCACATAGATTTTGTTCGGGCCGGGGAGACGGCCGCGGGTCTCGATCAACGTGCGATAGCCTTCCTGCTGCTCCGGCGTCATCTGGTCATAGGGGATCTCGGCGTAGCGGCCAAAAGTCGGCGTCTCGGGCATTTCGGGTTTCCTTCCCCAGGGTGAAATTTGCGACATATCCTGCAACAGCGACGTCGCCCTGTCGACCGGCGCCGCCCGCCGCGGTCGTATGGCCGGCCTTACCTTTGAGCCGGCCTCAGCGTTTCAGGCCTTCGGCGCCGGCGGGGACGTCGTAGAAGGCCAGGATCATCGAGACGCTGGTGTAGTGGCCCATCAGGCAGATGACATCGGTGATGCCGACATGACCGAGCGCCTCGACCGCACGGTCGTAGAGGCCCTTGGCGACCCAGCGCGAATTGGCCAGGCACGTCGCCATCTCGTAGACTACCTGCTCGCGCTTGTCGGAGAACGAGGTCGGCAGGCCTGAGAGCAGCGCCTCGACTTTGTCGGCCGGCAGCCCGGCGGCCTTGCCGGCGCGCTCATGTGCGTTGGTCGGATAGGCCGAATGCCATTTGCTGTTGATGATCACGACCGCAATCTCGCGCTCGCGCTCGCTCAGCGAATAGCCGGTGCGAAAATGCGCCCCGAACGGCCCCGCCACCTTCGCCAGCTTGGGGTTGTGCACCAGGATCTTGTTCGGCCCGCCGAGCGCGCCGCGGGTCTCGATAAGCGAGCGATAGCCTTCCTGCTGCTCCGGCGTCATCTGGTCATAGGGGATCTCGGCGTAGCGGCCAAAGGTCGGCGTCTCGGGCATTTCGGGTTTCCTTTCCCAGGATGAATTCGCCGGGGCATCCTGCCGCAGCCGCCCCGCCCTGTCGACCAGCGAGCGCCTTGAGCTAACTGGTGGGATCTGGCCTTTTCGCCCGGCTCTGTCATAATCTTCTTCATTCGATGGGAGTATGCCGATGCCAGCGCGTACCGGAAGACAATACCTCGCCGGTCTTCGAGAGCAGGAGCGGGAGGTCTGGCTCGGCGGCGAGCGGGTGCGCGACGTCACCACCCATCCCGGGCTGAAGGGCGGTGCCCAGGCGATCGCATCGCTGTACGACATGCAGCTCGACCCCAAATTGCGCGACGAGATGACCTATGTCTCGCCGACGACCGGCGACCGGGTCGGGCTGTCCTTTCTCATTCCGCGCAGCCGCGAGGATCTCGAAAAGCGGCGCGTCATGATGCTGAATTGGGCGCGCACCACCTGCGGCATGATGGGCCGCTCGCCCGACTTCATGAACGTGACCTACGCTGCCTGGGCCGGCGCCGAGGCCTTTTTCGCGCAAGGGCGGCCCGAGTTCGGCGAAAACATGCGCCGCTATTACGAATACATCCGCGAAAACGACCTGACCCTGACCCATTCCCTGATCAATCTGCAGCGCAGCCGCACCGTCTCGGGCGTGTTCAACCTGCAGGAGGGGACAGCGCTGCAAGTGGTGCGCGAAACCGATGCCGGGATCATTGTGCGCGGCGCGCGCATTCTTGCGACCCTGGGGCCGCTCGCCGACGAGATCGGGGTCTATTCGCCGCGCATGGCCCGCCACACCGAAGGCCACAGCCCGTTTGCGCTGAGCTTTGCGATCCCCTGCGGCGCGCCGGGACTCAAATTCCTGTGCCGCGACAGCTTCGATCTCGGGCGCTCGCATTTCGACCATCCGCTCAGCTCGCGCTTCGAGGAGATGGATTGCATCGTCTTCTTCGACGACGTGCTGGTGCCGTGGGAGCGGGTGTTCCTGCTCGGCGATGTCGACCGGCTCAATGCCACCGCCACCGCCACCCATTCCTCGGCGCATTCGGCGCATCAGGGGGCGACGAAGAACCTCGCCAAATGCGAATTCGTGCTGGGCGTGGCATTGCTGATGACCCAGGCCATCGGTAACGCTCACCTGCCGAATGTCGAGGAGCGCATCGGCGAGTTGATGCTGACCACCCAACTGACCCGCGCCTGCATGCTTGCCGCCGAGGCCGATGCCAAACTCGACGAGTGGGGGGTCATGTGCCCCGACCCGCTGATGGTCGAAAGCCCGCGCAACCTGTTTATGACCGCCTATCCGCGGATGATCGAGATCCTGCAATTGCTCGGATCGAGCAGTTTTTTGCTGACCCCGAGCGAAGCTGATTTCAAAGGCCCCCTCGCCGCCCACATCGAGCAGTATCTGGCGACCGACAACACGGCGGCGAAGGACCGGGTAAAACTGTTCCGGCTCGCCTGGGACCTCGCCGGCAGCGCCTTTGGCAGCCGTCAGGTGCTGTACGAGCGCTTCTTTGCCAGCGACCCGTTGACGCGGGCGCGCGCCATCGCCACGATCTACCCGAAGAAGGAAGTGATGGACCGCGTGCTCGATTTTCTGGGACGCGACGACGACACCATGTGACGGAGGGAAAGATGAAAAAGCCGATGTATCTGCAGCACGTCAATATATACGTGCGCGACGCGGAGCGTTCGAAGCAATGGTACGAGGACCTGCTGGGCCTGCACACCTACGAATATCGGCCTGGTTGGGCCGCCTTCATGTCCGCCGACACCGAGCAGTCGCACGAGGTCGCGCTGATGCAGTTGGGGCCGGATGCGCCGTTGCAGCAAAAGGGCCAAGTCGGGCTCAACCATATGGCGTGGCGGCTCGAATCGCTCGACGATTTGAAGGAGTTCTACCGGCGCTGCAAGGAAAAGGGGCAAGCGATCGAGCACATTTCGGATCACGGCATCTCGCTCGGCATCTACTTGCGTGACCCCGACGGCAATGGCGTCGAGGTGTTCTATGAAATGCCGCGCGCCGAATGGCCGGTCGATTATCACATCTTCACCCGCGACAAGACCGGCCGCGGTCGCTTCCCCGGCCCGTGGGACGCCGAGATTCGGGCCGACGGCGCACCGGCCCAGCCGCAGCCGGTCGCCGCGCAATAGCCGGGCGGATGGCCCCTCACCCCGGCCCTCTCCCCGCGGGCGGGGAGAGGGAGGGACCCGCCTCAGCGGGAGGGTAAGGGGCAACGGGCGAAGCGGAACCCTCATGAACGACCCAGACGATCGAATCGCCCGCCTGTTGCTGAAGCAGGAAATCGAAGATTTCCTCTACCGCGAGGCGGAACTGCTCGACGAGCGGCGCTACGAAGACTGGCTGGCGCTGATCGCCGAGGACATCCGCTACTGGATGCCGATGCGGCGCAACGTCAAGGTCGGCGAGCAAGAGCGCGAATTCACCCGCGCCGATCACGACATCAACTGGTTCGACGAGGGCCGCGAGACCCTGGAGCGGCGGGTCAGGCAGATCATGACCGGCATCCATTGGGCCGAGGAGCCGGTCTCGCGCATCACCCACATCGTTTCGAATGTCCAATTGCTCGAGGCGACGCCGTCGATCGGCGACGCTGCAGAGGTCGCGGTCAAATGCCGGTTTCTGATCTACCGCAACCGGGTCGAGACCGAAACCGACATCCTGGTCGGTAAGCGCGAGGATCTGCTGCGTCGGGCCGGCGACAGCTGGCAGATCGGCCGCCGCAAGATCATCCTCGACCAGAATGTCTTGATGACCAAGAACCTGACCTTTTTCTTCTAGGGTAACCGCGCACAACTGACCCACTCTCGTCAAACCGGCGAAGGCCGGTGCCCATGTTGGCCATGGGTCCGGCTTTCACCGGGACGACGACAACCCTAACGAGGAGGGACCACGGTGGCCGCCAGCGAACAGGGATATCGGCCGGGCCTCGTCGACTTGAGCACAGGGCAGGTCAGCCGCGAGATCTTTGTCAACGAGGCGATCTACCGCGAGGAGCAGGAGCGGCTGTTCGCCCGTGCCTGGCTGTTCGTCGGGCATGAAAGCCAGATCCGGAACCCCGGCGATTTCTTCGTCTCTGGCATGGGTGAGGAATCGGTGATCCTGTGCCGCGACCGGGCTGACGAGATCCATGTGTTCCTGAATTCGTGCCGGCACCGCGGCATGAAGGTATGCCGCTACGACGAGGGCAACACGCCCGTTTTCACCTGCCCCTATCACGGCTGGAGTTACGGCGCCGACGGCAAGCTGGTCGGCGTCCCCTATTTCCGCGAGGCTTACCATTCGCAGCTCGACCGCTCGCAATGGGGCCTCGTCGAGGTCGCGCAATTGTGCAACTACAAGGGCGGGATCTGGGCCACCTGGGACCCGGCGGCGCCGTCCTTCGCCGAATATCTCGGCGATTTCGCGCGCTACCTCGATCTGACCTTGGAAACCTGGGATGGCGGCGCAAGCGGTGTCGAAGTTCTCGGCGGCATCCAGAAATGGCTGATCCCGTGCAACTGGAAATTCCCGGCCGAGAATTTCAGCGGTGACAGCTATCACAACATCAGCCACCGCTCGGTCGATCTGGTCGGCATTGGGCCGTCGGGCAGTGGGCGGCGCGACATGCAGGAACGGCAGATGGCGCGCCATCTGCAAGTGTCGTTTTATGAGCGCGGCCATCAGACTGGGGTCTATGTCTTGCCGCACGGCCAGCCGACCCCGCCCGCCTACAGCCACTCGCCGGTCGTTTCCGAATATTTCGCGCATTGCGAGGAACAGCGGCGCCGGCATAAGGGCGAATGGGGGCGGGTAATCGGCAGCCCCGGCGAGCTGTTCCCCAATGCCGCGTTGCATCCGCGCCAGCCGCGCACGATCGCGGTGTGGCACCCGCGCGGCGCGCACCAGACCGAAGTGTGGCGCTGGTATTTTGTCGACAAGGCGGCGCCCCAAGAGGTCAAGGATTTTCTGCGCGACTACTACATCCGCTATTCGGGCCCGGCTGGTCTGACCGAGCAGGACGACATGGAGAATTGGAACTATGCCCATGCCGCGAGCCGCGGCACGATCGCCCGCCGCTATCCCTACAGCTACGAGCAGGGACAGGGCCACGAAATCGACAATTACGAATGGCAGGGATTGCGCATCCCAGGCACGGTCATGGACATCACCGACGCCAAGTCGAGCGAGCACAATCTCCGGAACCTCTACCGCCGCTGGGCCGAATTCATGGAAGCAGACAGTTGGGACGAGCTCGCGACCTGGCGGCGAGGTGACCATGCCATCTTCCGGGCCGCCGAATGAGCGAGATCGTCAATACCCGGCTCCTGACCCCCGGCATGCAGATTCTATTGGTCGATGGCGCGGTCGCCGAGGTGGTGTCGAACCCGCTCGACGGGGTGTGGGTGTTCGCCCGATACCTGTCCTCGCCGATCGATCCGTCGGTCGTCGGCAGCGAAGACATGATCTTCGCCCAGGACATTGCCGAAATCCGCATGGCCCCCTGACCTGACATCGCGTTTTGCCTCCCACTGTTGAGCGCAACGGCGGGGGCTCGCTTCTCTCGGTTCGAAACGTGTTGTTACGGCGATCAAATTGGCGGATGATCCTGCTACAACTTGGGAAACCCGGGAAATCTCAACTAAATCCAAATTGCGACGTTGGAGGGGAAGGAAATGTCAATCATCGGCTGGATCATCCTCGGGCTGGTCGCTGGCTTTATCGCCAGCAAGATCGTGAATAAGGAAGGGGAAGGTTTCCTCCTCGACATCGTTCTCGGGGTGATCGGAGCGGTAGTCGGCGGCTGGTTGTTTGGATTTTTCGGCGCGACCGGTGTGACCGGTTTTAATCTCTACAGCATGTTCGTCGCGATCATCGGCGCGATCATCGTGCTCTTTGTTTATCACGCGGTCCGACGGGTGATGTGAGATAACCTTTTAGAGTGCGAGAACGTCTTACGTCCTACCTTCGCCGGGCTGATAAGGAATGGGAACCTAATGGAGTAATTGGCGGTCAGGCGCGCTCGACGTAGGCGTCCATGACTTTTTTGTCGCCGGCGTGGTCGAAATGAATGGCGAGCTTATTGTCCTCGACCGCGGTTACCGCGCCGTAGCCGAATTTCTGGTGAAAGACACGGTCGCCGACGTTGAACCCGCCAACCCGGCGGATCTCCCCGCCGCGGCGGGGAACCGGGCCGGCTTCGATCAGCACCGGCCGGCGGCGTTCGGCCCAGGGGCTCGCCGGGGCGGCGGTCGGCAGCTCGATTGTGGTTCCCCAGCCACCCGTCGCAAACGTGGCGCCACGAGCGGCGCCCGGCTGAAGCCCGGGCTCGGCCACGATCTCAATATGCTCGGGCGGCAGTTCGTCGACGAAGCGCGAGCGCATCGCACTCTGCCACTGGCCGTGGATACGGCGGTTGGCGGCGAACGAAACGTAGCCGCGATGGCGGGCCCGGGTCAGCCCGACATAGGCCAGCCGCCGCTCCTCTTCGAGCGCGGCGAGCCCGTTCTCCTCCATCGCGCGCTGGTTCGGAAACAGCCCGTCCTCCCACCCCGGCAGAAACACGGTGTCGAATTCGAGCCCCTTGGCGCTGTGCAGGGTCATCAGATTGACCATGTCGCCAGCCGAATTGGCGGCGTTGTCCATGACCAGGCTGACATGTTCGAGAAAACCGCCGAGGTTTTCGAACTCGGCCATGGCGACCACCAGCTCCTTGAGGTTTTCCAGCCGGCCGGCGGCATCAGGCGAGCGTTCGGCCTGCCACATCGCGGTGTAGCCCGACTCGTCGAGCACGATCTGCACCAGGTCGGTATGCGAGACCCGCCCGGCCTGCTCGCGCCAGCGGTCGAGCGCCGTGATAAAGCTGGCCAAGGCATTGCGCCCGGCCGGCCGCAGCCGATCGCCTGATATCAACACCCGCGCAGCCTCGACCAAGGGCGAGCGGTCGTTGCGCGCCAAGGTGTGGAGTTGCTGCAGGGTGGCGCTGCCGATGCCGCGTCGCGGCGTATTCAGGATGCGCTCAAAGGCGAGGTCATCGGCCGGCTGATTGACCAGCCGCAGATAGGCTAGCGCGTCGCGGATCTCCTGACGCTCGTAAAAGCGCGGACCGCCGATGACGCGATAGGGCAGCGCCAAGCCGATGAACCGCTCCTCGAACTCTCGGGTTTGAAACCCAGCGCGCACCAGGATCGCGATTTCGCTCAGCGCGTGCCCCTTGCGCTGCAACGCCTCGATCTCGTCGCCGACCCAGCGCGCCTCCTCCTCGGCATCCCACAGCGCGCGCACCACGACCTTTTCCCCGTCGCCGGCTTGGGTCCACAAGGTCTTGCCGAGCCGGTCGCGGTTGTGGGCGATCATCCTGGCCGCGGCGGCGAGGATGCGCGAGGTCGAGCGGTAATTCTCTTCGAGCCGGATGATCGTGGCGCCGGGAAAATCGCTTTCGAAGCGCAGGATGTTGCCGATCTCGGCGCCGCGCCAGCTGTAGATCGACTGGTCGTCATCGCCGACGCAGCACAAATTGCGCCGCGCCTGCGCCAACAGGCGCAGCCACAAATACTGCGCGACGTTGGTGTCCTGGTACTCGTCGACCAGTACATAGCGAAAGCGCCGATGATACTCGGCGAGAATGTCGGGGTTGCCGGTAAAGATCGACAAATTGTGCAACAACAGGTCGCCGAAATCGACGGCGTTGACGGTCGCCAGCCGCTCTTGATAGCGCTCGTAAAGCATGATCGCCCGCCCGTCGGCAAAGCTGTCGGCGTCGGCCCGCGCGACCTTGTCGGGGCTGAGACCACGATCCTTCCAGCGCTGGATGACGGACAGCAGCACCCGGGCGGGCCAGCGCCGTTCGTCGATGTTCTCCACCTGCAGGATCTGCTTGAGCAGGCGAGTTTGGTCGTCGGTATCGAGAATCGTAAAACTCGATTTGAGCCCGACCGACTCGGCATGGCGGCGCAGGATGCGCGCGGCGATCGCATGAAAGGTGCCGAGCCAAACGCCGTCGGCGGCACGGCCGATCATCGCTTCGAGCCGTTCGCGCATCTCGCGCGCCGCCTTGTTGGTGAAGGTGACGGCGAGCAATTCGGACGGAAAAGCGCGGCGGGTGGCGAGGATATGGGCGAGCCGCGCCGTCAGCACCCGGGTCTTGCCGGTGCCCGCGCCGGCGAGAACCAGGACTGGGCCGTCGACCGCTTCGACGGCGCGTCGCTGCGCCTCGTTGAGCGCGGCGAGGTAGGGCGCTTCCTCGGTCGGCGGACGGGTAAGGACGGCGGGATCGGGCATACGGGGATGATATAGCAAAAGGGCGTCGCGGATGGAGGGCAGCGTTATCCCGCCCGCATCCGCGTCCGGCGCCGGCCTCAGCATAGCAGCGGCGCGAATCGCCAGGCTCCGGGCCGCTTAGATCTTTTTGGTCCCGAGGCCGTCGCCGCCTTCACAGGTTTGCGCGTGGAGCCATTCCTGCGCCGACAAATGCCCGCGATAGACTTCGGCGTAGAGCCCGACCGGCCAGGTCAGCACAAAGACGACATTGTTGACGATATCGGTGTTCCGGTTCGGGCACGGGCCGGGGAGCAGAAACCCGATCGCCAGCAGCACGATCCCGATGACGAGGTAGAACCCGACCAACACCCGCATGGTTCTCTCTGCGAAGCACGCCAAAGATGAAGCAGCGGCGTCCGTCGCTGCCGCCAGCGACACGGAACAGGTTCCCGCTGCCTGATGCAATCCTTAAGTTGGGTTGGCGTTCCCGATGCCGCGTGCCGCGCGGATCGCGTGCCAGACGCGCTCGGCTGTCGCCGGCATGTCGATATGCTCGACGCCGAGCGGGGCGAGCGCGTCGAGGATCGCGTTGACGATGGTCTGCGGCGCGGCGATGGCGCCGGCCTGGCCCGAGCCCTTGACGCCGAGCGGGTTGGCCGCGGTCGGCAATTCGTTGAGCATGATGTCGAGCGGCGGCAGATCGTCGGCGCGGGGAACTGCATAATCCAATAACGAAGCGCTCAGCGGCTGGCCCGACTCGAGGTCATAGACGGTATGTTCGAGCAGCGCTTGGCCGACCCCCTGCGCGACCCCGCCCTGCACTTGGCCTTTAGTCAGCAACGGATTGATCAGCCGCCCGTAATCATCGACCGCGAGATAGCGTTCGAGGCTGACCGCGCCTGTCTCCGGGTCGATTTCGACCTCGGCGACATGGCACCCGCTTGGGAAGGTAACGGCGTCGCATTCGTTGAACACATAGCTGTCGAGGCCCGGCGCCATCCCGTCCGGGAGATGGGCCGGATCGGTTGCGGCGCGGGCGATCGTCATCAGATCGATGGCGCGCTCGGATCCGGGCACGATGAAATGGCCGGCGGCAAATGCCACCTCGGCGACATCGGCTTGAAGCAGGCCGGCGGCGATCGCCCGGCCCTTTTCGATGACCACCTCGGCCGCCTTTACCAATGCCGCGCCGCCCTGATGCATCGAGCGCGCGCCACCATGTCCCGCACCCGCTCGCACCGTCTGGGTATCGGCCTGGACATAGCGAAACGTCTCCAGCGGCAGCCCAAACACGGAAGCGGCGATTTGCGGGAAGCTGGTCTCGTGGCCCTGGCCGTTCGATTGGGTGCCGAGGATCAGCGCCACGCGCCCGTCGGACTCGAAGCGAATTTCGGCGCCCTCGTTGGCGGCCCCGCGCGCGGTTTCGAGGAAGCAGCCGATCCCGAGTTCGCGTAGCCGGCCGCGCGCCGCGGCTGCTCGCCTGCGCTCCGCGAAGCCGTTGGTCAGCGCCACGGCGTCGTCGAGGTTGGCCGTGAAACGCCCGCAATCGATGGTCATGCCCAACGCGCTGTGATGGGGGAACTCACCGATCAGATTGCGCCGGCGCAGGCTTACCGCATCGCTGCCGATCTTACGCGCGGCGAGGTCGACCAGTCTTTCGATCAGGTAATTGGCCTCCGGCTTGCCGGCGCCGCGGTAAGCGTCGATCGGCACCGTGTTGGTAAAGGCGCCGCGCACCTCCATGAACACAGCCGGGATCGCGTAGACGCCGCCCATCGCCGTCGCCGGCGAATTGGTCGAACTGCCAGGGCCGTTCGCCGACAGATAGGCGCCGAGATTGGCCACCGTGGAGACTTCGAGCGCCAGAAACTGGCCGTCCTGGTCGAGCGCCAGACGCGCTTGCGTGTGGTTGTCGCGGCCTTGGGCGGCGCTGATGAATTCCTCGGAGCGCTCGGCGACCCATCTGATCGGGCAACGGAGCCGCCGCGCGGCCCACAGCACCAGCACCCATTCCGGGTAGAGAAAATTCTTCATGCCGAAGCCGCCGCCGACATCGGGTGCAGTCAGG
Organism: uncultured Alphaproteobacteria bacterium; assembly: GCA_963785565.1. Taxonomy (GTDB): domain Bacteria; phylum Pseudomonadota; class Alphaproteobacteria; order ATCC43930; family CGMCC-115725; genus AP-15. The sequence goes on from CAWAVV010000030.1 coordinate 67,401, forward strand.
CGGATTTGCTCGTCTGGCAGGTGAAACACCGATTGCGCGAGCTGGCGGCGGATGCCGTGGACGCCCTGGCCGGTGAGCAGCAGATCGAGGCCGCCTGTGGCGGGATCATAGCGGCCGATCGCGGCGCGCGGCTCGATCGGCGTCGGCACAAGCCGGTTGTTGACGAGTGCAATCTCCGCGATCTGCGCCGCTCTGGCGAAGGCGGCGTCGACCGCTTCCTTGTCGCCGCGCTGAAAGCGAAAGCAGAGATTGCCAGGCGCATCGTCCCAGATCGCGGGTGCTCCGGGCCGCAAAGCCGCCGGGGCGTCGATAATTGCGTTGAGAGGGCGGTATTCGACCGTGATCAGCTCAGACGCATCGCGCGCCAGCTCGCGGGTCTCGGCGACAACGCTAGCGACTGGATCGCCGACATGCCGCACCCGCCCGCGTGCCAACGCATAACGCGGCGGCACGATCAGCGGGTCGACGGCAGCGACCTGCGCGACGCAGGGGAGCGGGCCCAAACCCTCGGCGCGAAGATCGGCTTCGGTAAAGACGCCGAGGACGCCCGGAGCTGCCCGCGCCGCGGAGATGTCGATCCTTTCGATCGCGGCATGGGCGTGGGGCGAGCGCAAGACATGGAGGTAGGCCGCCCCGGGAACGGCGACATCGTCGACGTACCGCCCGCGCCCGGTCAAAAACCGGAAGTCTTCGAGCCGTCGGATAGAGCGTCCGAGCGTATTGGCGTCCATCACCGTCCTCCTCCTGCCGCGGATTGAGCTTTGCCGCGCCGTTGCCAAGAGCCCGCCAGCGTCCTGGTGGATCGTCGTGAAGCACGCTATCCTCGGTTCCGGCTTCCGGGATCGAAGGGCGGAGCATGCCTAGGGTGACGTATGTCGAGTTCAACGGCGCCGAGCATCAGGTCGAAGTGCCACTCGGCCTTTCCGTCATGCGTGGCGCCGTCAACAACAGCGTCCCCGGCATCGACGCCGATTGCGGCGGGGAATGCGCGTGCGCGACCTGCCACGTCTATGTCGATCCGGCCTGGCTCGCCAAGACCGGAACTCCGGTGCCCGGGTCACAGGAGGCAAGCATGCTCAGTTTTGCCGCCGAAGGCGAATTCAATTCGCGCCTGTCGTGCCAGATTGCGATGCGCGAGGAGCTCGATGGATTGATCGTCCGCATGCCGCAGGGGCAGCATTGAGAAGAACGGAGCAGCAGGGATGAACACCGAACTCCATGACGCCTATTCGATCCCGCTCGAGGCGATCGATGTCAGCGATCCGCAGCTCTATCAGGACGACACGTACTACCCCTATTTCGAGCGGCTGCGCCGTGAGGCGCCGGTTCATTGGTGTCGGGAAAGCCGCTACGGCCCTTATTGGTCGGTATGCAAATACAAGGACATCATGCAGATCGAGGTCAACCACGGCGTCTACTCGTCCGAGCTGGGCGGCATCACCGTCGAGGACCAGCCGAAGGGACTGGAGCGCGAGAGCTTCATCCGCATGGACCCGCCCAAGCACGACGAGCAGCGCAAGGTGGTCGGCCCGATCGTGGCGCCGGCCAATCTTGCAGAGATGGAAGCGACGATCCGCGAGCGGACGATCCGGGTGCTCGAAGGTCTGCCGCGGAACGAGACCTTCGACTGGGTCGAGCGGGTATCGGTCGAGCTGACGACGATGATGCTCGCCACGTTGTTCGACTTCCCGTGGGAGGAGCGGCGCAAACTGACCTACTGGTCCGACGTCGTGATCTGCAATGTCCATGCCCCGGAATCGCCGGTGCACTCGGAACAGGAGAAGTTCGACGAATTGAAGAAAATGGCCGAGCGAATGGCTGAGCTTTACAACGAGCGCGCCGCGCAGCCGCCCAAATTCGACCTGTTGTCGATGCTCGCGCATGGGCGAGCGACGCAGGACATGCCGTTGCGCGAATTCATGGGCAATCTGTCGCTACTGATCGTCGGCGGCAACGACACGACGCGCAACTCGATGACCGGCGGCCTCTACGCTCTGAGCCAGCATCCGGGCGAATATAAAAAATTGCGCGACGATCCAGCGCTAGTGGCCAGCCTGGTCCCCGAAATCATTCGGTATGTGACCCCCGTCATCCATATGCGGCGCACGGCGACGCAGGATGTGGAACTCGGCGGCCAGTACATCCGCGTCGGAGACAAGGTGGTGATGTGGTACGTCTCGGGTAACCGCGACCCGGATGCGATCGAGGATCCCGATAATTTCATCATCGATCGGCCGCGGCCGCGCCAGCACCTGTCCTTCGGCTTCGGCATCCATCGCTGCGTTGGCAATCGACTAGCCGAGCTGCAGCTCCGCATCCTGTGGGAGGAATTGCTGCCGCGCCATCCCGTGATCGAGGTCTTGGCGCCACCACGCCGTACCTACTCCAACTTCATCCACGGGATGCGCTCGATGCCGGTCCGTATTCCGGCATAGCGAGGGAGATCGGCCACCGGGTTGCAGCGCCGCAGCAGCGGCGATAGGCTCGACGCATGCCGGCGGCACCCAGATTTGTGCGCTACCTCAGCACGCGCGACCCTCGGCCCTCTCCGCGTACTCTCTCGTTTGAGGATGTGCTTCTGGCCGGCCTCGCCGAAGATGGCGGGCTCTACGTCCCCGACCATTTGCCCGCATTCAGCGCCGAAGATTTGCGCGGATTTGCCGGGCAGCCTTACGCCGAACTTGCGGCCTGCATCGTGGCGTTGTTCGCCGGCGACGGGTTTTCGTCAGCCGAGCTGCAGCCGATCGCCGAGCGGGCCTATCGCGGGTTCCGCCATGCCGCGGTGGCGCCGCTGGTGCAGCTCGACGAGCAGCTGTGGCTGATGGAGCTGTTTTACGGCCCGACGCTGGCGTTCAAGGATCTGGCGCTGCAGCTCGTCGGCCCACTGTTCGATACGGCATTGGCTCGGCGCCGCGAGCATGTCACGATCGTCGGCGCCACTTCGGGCGATACCGGGTCGGCCGCACTCGCCGCCTGCCGCGATCGCGACGCCATCGACATCTTCATGCTCTACCCGCACGGGCGCATTTCGGAGGTGCAGCGGCGCCAGATGACGACAGTCGAATCGGCAAACGTCCATGCCATCGCGATCGAGGGTACGTTCGACGACTGCCAGGATCTGGTCAAAGCGCTGTTTGCCGACGACGGACTGCGGCGCGCGCTGAACCTCGCGGCGGTCAATTCGATCAACTGGGCGCGAATCGCGGCCCAGACCGTGTACTATTTTGCCGCGGGCGCGGCGCTCGGCGCCCCGCAACGGCCGCTGTCGTTCAGTGTGCCGACCGGCAATTTCGGTAACGTCTATGCCGGACACGTCGCCCGCCTGATGGGGTTGCCGGTCGAGCGGCTGGTGATCGGCGCCAATCGCAACGACATCCTCGCCCGCTACATCTCGACCGGCGATATGACGATCGCCCCGGTCGAACCGAGCCTGAGCCCGAGCATGGACATTCAGGTGTCGAGCAATTTCGAGCGGCTGCTGTTCGAGCTGAAAGGCAGAAACGGCGCGGCTGTCGCCGAGGCCATGAAGATGTTTCGCCAATCTGGCAGCCTGCCGCCGGACGATCAGGCATCGCGAGTGGTGCGCGGCTTGTTTTCGGCCCATAAGGTCGACGACACTCTGACGATGCAGACAATCGCCGACACTCATGCTCGATCGGGAATTTTGATCGATCCCCATACCGCCGTCGCGGTAGCCGCCGCCCGCGCCGAACTCGCCGCGCATCCGGGCGCGGCGCCGATGGTGGCGCTCGCCACTGCTCATCCGGCCAAGTTTCCCGACGCGGTGGACCGCGCAACCGGGATCCGCCCGGCGCAGCCGCCGGCGCTCGGCGCGCTGTTCGAGAAGCGTGAGCGGACGACGGTGCTGGCAAACGATTTTGACACCGTGAAACGATTCATTCGCGCCCACGCACGGCGCGCAGGAGCAGCAGCATGACGGTACGGGTCTCCCCCCTGGCGAACGGGTTGCAGATCGCAACCGACCAGATCGATACCGTCGACACGGTCTCGCTTGGCATCTGGGTCGATGTCGGGACTCGACACGAGCCGGCAGAAATCAACGGTGTCGCGCACTTTCTCGAGCATATGGCGTTCAAAGGGACGAAGCGGCGCAGCGCGCTCGCCATCGCCGAGGAGATCGAGGCGGTGGGCGGCCACCTCAATGCCTATACCTCGCGCGAGAGCACTGCCTTCTACGCCAAGGTACTGAAGGAGGATGTGCCGCTCGCGCTCGACATCCTTTCCGACATCCTGCAGCACTCGACCTTCGAGCCCGAGGAGATGGAGCGCGAGCGCACCGTTATCCTGCAAGAGATTGGCCAGGCCAACGACACCCCCGACGACATCATCTTCGATCATTTTCAGGAATGCGCCTACCCTGACCAGGCGATGGGGCGGCCGGTGCTGGGCCGGCCCGAAATTATCCGCCGGCTCGGGCGCGACGAGGTCACGGCCTATCTGCGCGACCATTACGGCGCGCGGCGAATGGTGTTGGCCGCGGCCGGCAACCTCGACCATGACCGGATAGCCGCCCTGGCCGAAAAGACGCTCTCGGATCTGCCGGCCGAACGCCCGGTCACGACCGAGCCGGCGCGCTACGCCGGCGGCGACCGACGCGAACAGCGCGATCTGGAACAGCTCCACCTGGTCTTGGGATTTCCCGGACTAACCCTGGACGACCCCGATTTCTACGCGGCGTCGGTGCTGGCGACCGCGTTTGGCGGCGGCATGTCATCTCGGCTGTTTCAGGAGATCCGCGAGAAGCGCGGGCTGGTCTATACGATCCATTGCTTTGCCCACAGCTATCGCGACGGCGGACTGTTCGGGATCTATGCCGGCACTGGCGAGGAAGAGGCGGCCGAGCTGGTGCCGGCATTGTGCGAAGAGGCAAGAAAACTCGACGACGGGCTGAGCGAAATCGAGCTGGCTCGCGCCAAGACCCAAATGAAGGCGGGTCTGTTGATGTCGCTCGAAAGCACGTCCGCACGCTGCGAGCAGCTGGCCCAGCACCTCCTGATCCACGGCACACCGTTCGATCCGCCCGAAATCGTTCGGCGGGTCGAAGCGGTCGACGACGCTGCGATCCAGCGCATCGTCGCGCGCTGGCGGTCGGGACCGCCCACACTCACCGCGCTCGGGCCCCTTAGTCGGCTCGAGGATTTTGGCCGCGTGCAGGCGCGGCTCACCGCCTGATGCCGCGATAGCGATGGCGCCGCAGCGCAAATCCTTTCCCCGCCTCTTTCTATCCCGCTCGGACCCGTTTCGGCTGACCGGCGCGCGGGTTTTCCTGCGCATGCCCGAACGCGGCGATTGGGAGGCCTGGGCGAGCCTGCGCGCCGGCTCCCGCGGATTCCTCGAACCGTGGGAGCCGAGCTGGCCGCCCGACGCACTCTCCCGGTTGAGCTTTCGTTCGCGCGTCGCTCGTTATGCCGAGGATTGGCGCACCGACCAGGCATACAATTTTTTCATTTTCACCCATGACGACACGCTGGTCGGCGGGATCGGCCTATCCAATGTACGCCGCGGCGTGTCGGAGACAGCGAGCCTCGGCTATTGGGTCGGCGAGCCGTTTGCCCGCCAGGGGCACATGACCGCTGCGCTGCCGCTGATCCTCGATTTTTCGTTTGCCCGGCTTCGGCTGCATCGGGTCGAAGCCGCCTGTCTGCCGACCAACATCCCCAGCCGGTCGCTGCTGACCCGAGCCGGGTTCCATCAGGAGGGCTATGCCCGCCAGTATTTGTGCATCGAAGGCAAATGGCAGGACCACTTGCTGTTCGCCATGCTGCACGATGATCGGCGGGAGCCCGCGCTTAGCGATCGTGCCGGCTAGGCGTGGCCGGTGTCGCTCGACAGGGTCGACAGGTCGATCCCGAGCTTGGCGAATGCGCGCCGCCATTTCCCATCGTGATCGGCGCCGAACACGATCTCCTCATCCGCGACGACGGACAGCCAGCCATTGGCCTGGATCTCGGCATCGAGCTGCCCCGGCGCCCATCCGGCATAGCCGAGCGCGAACAAGCTGAGGCGCGGGCCGCGTCCCTTGCCGATGGCGCGCAAGATTTCCAGGGTTGCGGTCATCGCGATGTTGTCGGCGACCGGCAAGGTCGCTTCCTCGCGATAATCGTCGGTATGCAGCACAAAGCCGCGTCCGGGTTCGACTGGGCCGCCGAAATGCACCGGGCGCGTCTTGGTGCGGCTGCCGGGCTCGATCTCCAACTTGGCGAGCAGCTCGGCCATGGTCAGCGAACCCACCACTTTGTTGATCACCAGACCCATTGCGCCGGCGTCGCCGCTATGCGCGCACATGTAGATGACCGAGCGGGCAAAGCGCGGATCGCCCATTTGCGGCATCGCTACCAGCAGCTGGCCCGCGAGCGAACTCACGACGCCCCCCTGTGCGGTCCGTCGACCATCGCGTGATCCCTTCTCCGACCTCACAGCCCATCATAGTGGCTGCGTTGCGCGCCTGCGCGCAAAAAACCGGCAGCCGGCGTCAGCCGGCCTGTTTGCCGAGCGGTCGGCGCTGTGCTATCGCTCCGCGCTCAGGATCTGCACCGTATCGGAGGGACTTCCCATGACGATCAAGGTCGGCGACAAGATGCCGTCGGTGACGCTCAGGCGGGTAACCCCAGAGGGGCCGAAGGAGGTCGCCGCCGACGAGTTCTTTCGTGGCAGAAAAGTTGTCCTATTCGCGGTGCCGGGCGCCTTTACCCCGGCCTGCTCACAGCGCCATCTGCCAGGCTATGTCGACAAGGCGGGCGACATCAAGGCGAAGGGGATCGACGAGGTCGCCTGCGTCGCGGTCAACGACGCCGCGGTCATGGGCGCCTGGGGCAGGAACCAGAAAACCGAGGGCAAGGTGACCATGCTGGCCGACGGCAGCGGCGATTTCGTCCGCGCCCTCGGCCTCGAGCTCGACCTCAGCAAGGGTGGTCTCGGCATCCGCTCCAAGCGCTACGCGATGCTGGTCGATAACGGCGTGGTCAAATCGCTGGCGGTCGAAGCCCAGCCGGGACAAGTCGAAGCGTCGAGCGCGGAAGCAATGCTGAAGACGCTGGTATAGGCAGGCGGGGACGCCGCTCGCGACAGGAGCGCGCCGGCACCCTAATGCCCGGTGGAGTTGATTGCAGCCGGGCGAGGGGGCATCCCGCGACGACGGTAGCCCCGTCCCGGCAGTATCGCTGCGGCAAGGAAAGGATGCTGGTCAGCTAAAGGCCTTCTTCGCCCGGCAGAGGTGCGGTGCTCAAGATGGCCCGCACCTGTTCCTCAGCCACGCTTTGCTGTGTGGCCGTTTGGCGATATCGGTCATAAGCATTTTGGCCGCCGACGTATATGCATCCGCAAATCGTCGGGTCGGCGTAAAGATATTTCACGCTGCCATTCTTGGCGCGCCGTACGAATTGATGGGGCGGCAGCGATTTCAAGGCCGCTATTCGCGACGGCGTGTCGGCGTTCTTCGGCACGAAACCCGCCGCCGCGAGCATGCTTTCCCTCGCCGGGACTCCGGCTACGGGGCTGGCGCATGCCGCAGCAAGGAACGCTGCGCCGACCACGGTGGAAGCCCGGTACGAGGATCTGGTCATCGGCGAGCGTCCCCCTCCCCTTCCGCGCATCGGATTGTATCACGCGACCCCCCAGTGTGGGGTCAGGGTGCGCACCATGGACGGATCACTGCTGGCGGGTCGCTTAGACCGACGGGGCGCGGAGCGGCTTGAGGTCAGGAGCGGGGCGAAGGGTAGCTTCGGTTTTGGCCTGCAGCGCGGCGAAGTCGATGTCCTCGGCGATCTCGCGCACGACGAATCCCTCGCGAGTGACGTCGATGACGGCGAGATCAGTGTAGATGCGGCGCACGACACGGCTCGCCGTCAACGGGTAACCGCACGCCTTGCGCAAGCGGGGCCACCCGTCGCGCGTCGTGTGCTCACATAGGACGCGGATTTCCTTGGCGCCGACCGCCAGGTCCATCGCGCCGCCGACCCCGGGCGGAAAGCCCGGATCGTCGGTCGTCCAATTGGCAAGATCACCGTTCTCGGCGACCTCGAAGGCGCCGAGCAAGGCCAGATCGAGATGGCCGCCTCGGATCATCAAAAACGAGTCGGTGTGGTGGACATAGCTGCCGCCGGTCAGCAAGGTCACCGGCTGCTTGCCGGCGTTGACGAGGTCCAAGTCGATTTCGTTCGCACTCGGCGCCGGGCCGACCCCGAGCACGCCGTTCTCGCTCTGCAACACGATCTCGCGACCTTCGGGGAGGACATCGGCGACCAGGGTCGGCAGACCGATACCGAGATTGACGTACACCCCGTCAGCGAGGTCCTGCGCGGCCCGCCAGGCGATTTGACGACGACTGAGCGGCATCGGTTACCTCCTGTCTACCCCGACGAGCGTCCAGTCTGTCATTGCGAGCGAAGCGAAGCAATCTCCCCCGAGCGTCCCAGCCGATAGAGATTGCTCGCAATGACGGGTCCTAAAATGCGACTTGGACGATGCGGTCGACAAAGATGCCAGGGGTGACGATCATCTCCGGGTCGAGCTCGCCCAATTCGACGATATGGCTCACTTGGGCGATCGACAGGTCGGCCGCCTGGGCCATCGTCGGGTTGAAATTGCGCGCCGATTTGCGGTAGGTCAGGTTGCCCCAGCGGTCACCGCGATCGGCCTTGATCAGCGCGACATCGCCCTTGAGCGGTTTTTCCAGCACATAGCGCCGCCCGTCGATCTCGCGTTCCTCTTTGCCGTCGCCCAGCCGGGTTCCGACCCCGACCGGCGAGTAGAAGCCGCCGAGTCCGGCGGCAGCGCAGCGCATGCGCTCGCTGAGAATGCCCTGCGGCACCAGTTCGAGTTCGATCTTGCCTTCCTTGTACAGTTCCTCGAACACCACCGAGCCGGAACTGCGCGGAAAGGAGCAGATGATTTTCGTGACCCGGCCGGCATCCATTAACCCGGCGAGCCCGGTTCGCCCGGTGCCGGCATTGTTGTTGACGATCGTCAGGTCCCTTGCGCCCTGCTCGAGCAGCGCCTCGTAGAGCGCTTCCGGCGACCCCGCCCCGCCGAACCCGCCGGCCAGGACGACCGAGCCGTCCTTGATCCCGGCTACCGCCGCCACCAGGTCGGCGACACGCTTGTTGATCATCGCCTGCGGTTCCCGCTAAAACCCGACGGCGTCGCCGCCCTTGAGCGCGAGCATCGCGCGCGCCTCGTCCGGGGTGGCGATTTCGAGCGACAAGTTCTCGACGATGGTGCGGATGCGGCTCACCTGGTCGGCATTGCTGGTGGCGAGCTTGCCGCGGCCGATCCACAGGGAATCTTCGAGCCCGACCCGGACATTGCCGCCCATGATCGCGCCCATCGTCACCAGCGGCAACTGGTGGCGACCGGCGGCGAGGATCGACCAGGCGTAGCTGTCGCCGAATAATTTGTCGGCGATCCGCTTCATATGGACGAGGTTTTCGGGGTCGGCGCCGATCCCACCGAGGATGCCGAAGATCGTCTGCACGAACAACGGCGGCTTGACCAGCCCGCGGTCGAGAAAATGCGCTAGATTGTAGAGATGGCCGACATCGTAGCATTCGAACTCGAACCGGGTGCCGCACCCCTCGCCCAAATCCTTTAGTATCCGCTCAATGTCGGCGAAAGTGTTGCGAAAGATGAAGTCGCGGGTCATTTCGAGATGCTGCGTCTCCCACGGATATTTCCAATCCTTGTAGCGGGAGAGCATCGGATAAAGCCCGAAATTCATCGAACCCATGTTCAGCGAGCACATCTCGGGCTTGGCGCGCAATGGCGCCGCGAGCCGCTCGTCGAGCGACATGCCATGGCCGCCGCCGGTGGTGATGTTGACGACAGCTTTGGTCGCCTGCTTGATCCGTGGCAGGAATTGCATGAACACGTCGGGATCCGGGGTCGGCCGCCCGTCTTTCGGATCGCGGGCATGGAGGTGGAGGATCGCCGCCCCCGCCTCGGCCGCGGCGATCGCGTCGCGCGCGATCTCGTCCGGGGTCAACGGCAAATAGGGGCTCATCGTCGGGGTGTGGATCGATCCGGTGACGGCGCAGGTGATCACCACCTTGCCACCCATAGCCATCGTCTTCCTCCCGTCACGCTCCGGGGGCGCGCCGCCGCGGGCCGGCCCCTTAACCCCGCCACACAAATGGGTCGGAGAGGGAACTCTAGCCCTGCGCCCGGATGAACGACTTGACCTTGGGATAGGTCTCGGTCTGCCACCGGCGGCCGTGGAAGACGCCATAATGGCCGACTTTGAGCTGGAGGTGGTGCGTCTTTTTTGCCGGCGCGATGCCGGTGCACAGGGCGTGCGCGGCGACGGTCTGGCCGGGCCCGCAGACATCGTCGCGCTCGCCTTCGACCGTCATCAGCGCGGTGCGCTCGATCGCCGCCGGCGCGACCAGATCGCCGCGCACCCGGAAGCGGCCCTGCGGCAGGTCGTGGCGGTGAAACACCCGCTCGATGGTCTGCAAATAGAAATCCGCCGGCAGATCCATGACCGCGCTGTATTCGTTGTAGAAGGCGCGGGTCGCTGCGGCACTGTCGCCGTTGCCGGCGGCAAGGTCCCGGAACATTGTCCAGTGCGCTGAGACGTGGCGATCGAAATTCATGCTGAGAAACCCGGCGAGCTGCAGGAACCCCGGGTAGACGCGCCGGAAACGACCGGGATATCTCGCCGGCACCGAGGTGATCACCGTCCGCTCGAACCAGTCGAGCGTGTGCGCCTCGGCAAATTTGTTGACCGCGGTCGGATTGACCCTGGTGTCGATCGGCCCTCCCATCAGGATCATCGAGGCCGGCTGGCAAGGGTCGCCCTTGGCAGCCAGCAAGGAAACGGCCGCCAGCACCGGGACCGATGGCTGGCATACCGCCATCACATGGATGCGCGGCCCCAGGAGCCGGGTAAAGCGGATCACCAGCTCAATGAAATCGTCTAGATCGAACCTTCCGTGCAGCAGCGGAACGTCACGGGCGTTGGCCCAGTCGGTCAGGTAGACGTTATGATCGGTCAGCAAGGTTTCGACGGTGCCGCGCAGCAGGGTCGGGAAATGCCCTGACAGCGGCGCCACAACCAGCACAGTCGGCTCCTCGCGCGTCGAATCCTTGCGGAAATGGGTTAGGTGGCAAAATGGGTGCGAGGCAACGACCTCCTCATTGACCGCGATCTGCTTGCCGTCGATTGTTACCGATGTGATGGCGAAGTCCGGCCGCTCATGCGACATGCCAAAGTGGGACAGCAGCTCCATCGCCGCAGCGGCGCTGCGAACGCAAGGCATGTCGCCGATCGGCGGCCACGGATGACGCAGCCAGTCGTGGGCGGTCTCGGCCATCAGCCGAACCGGCGCGAAAACGTCGTTTTGTACCTGGTAGGCGTCGTAAAGCATGTACCCTCGTAGATGCCGGGCGCTTTCGATCGTGAAAGCGTCCGAAGTAGCGAAACGGCTCGCCGCTTCGTTCCATTATCAGGCGAAAGCATCCCATCTTAAAAATCCTTTTAATTCAACCTTATATTTGTCTTGACAAGCGTTTAGGCAAGGGGGGGCGCACGGCCTCTTTGCGGCGTCGGCGGCGAAGCCGCTAAATGTCCGTCGGCTGTTTTTTGTTGGCGAGAAAGACCGCCGATTTTGACGCGTAGCGGGTTTAGCGCGGCGGGGCGACGACGCCATCGCGAACTTCATGGACGACGACCCCTGACAGCCGGGATGGCGGCGCTAACCAGCGCGGATGGGCCAAGCTCGTCGCCACATCGCGTTCCCCCGCCTTCCAGCGCCGGGTGACCGCGCCGGGCGAGAAGTCGGCCATCTTCGCCGCGAGATCGGCGACGCTGCCTTCGTGAACGAGATGCAGGATCGTCATCGTCGCATCGCTGGCTTCGGCGAGACACCGACGGATGTCGATCTCGCCGCGCACCGTTGGCGGCAGACGCTCGCCGAGCAGCCCGATCATCCGGCGCAGATCGTGGGCGCGACGCAACGCGGCGATTTCGCGGGCGGTGCGGCTGATTCCGCCATGACCGCCGGGGACAGGATCGTAGCCGTCGACCGCAAAGCACAGGGTGTCGGCCGGGCGGGCTTCGTCCAACGCCGAAACCGGGACAGCGCTGCCGCCAAAAAGCTGCCGATCGATGGCGACCGGCGGCAGCCCGGGTAACGGGGTGCCGGCGAGCACATGGTCAAGACCGAGCACGTGCCGGTCGTTGTCGAAGAACGTCTCCGCCCCGGTCGCCAAGTTGACCGCGCCGAGAACGACGCGCACGGCACCGGAATTGACACGCTCGAAATCGACGGCCTGGGCGATCAGTTCGCGCAGCTCGGAGGCTGAGACTACCGCCTCAGGCCGGGTGAACCCTGCGCCGCGGCGTAAAAGGGAGATCAAGCGGCCCGCCGTTTTCTGAGCCCACCGTCCGAGCTTGCGGGGAGAACGCTGCGCCGCCCGCCGACTGACTTCGTGCCAGAATTGGCGCATCCGCAATACCCGCTCGTGCGGCAGGTTGCCGGCGATGATCGCAGCGTTGACCGCGCCGATCGCGGTACCGGCGATCCAATTCGGCCGCACCCCGCTTTTTTCGAGCGCGGCGTAAGCGCCCGCCTGATAGGCGCCGAGCGCCTCGCCGCCCGACAGCACCAGCGCTATTCGCTCGAAACGGGCCAAGCTCTTATCCGGTCGCCCTCGCGCCAAAATCCGCTCCTCAGCCAGCCGCCAACCGAACTGCCGACGAGCGGCCGCAGCAGGCCGGTCCACGTTTCGACCGCGCGCCGGCAGCGATGCCGGGGCTTGTCCCCCACTGCGCCCTGTCGGAACGCCCGCCATCATAAGAAGTCTCGACCGAGCGTCCAGTGTCGAAACGCTGCGCCGCTCAGTCTTTCCTTGGCGAGCCGATCGGCGGCAGCGATTTGAGGTAGACGGCGATCGCTCGTCGGTCGATATTGCTGAGGCGGGCGGTATTGTTCACGATTTCTCCCATGTCGCCGCCGACAAAATCGAAATCCGGCTTCTGACCGTCGGTCAGCAAGGCGACAATGTCGTCGACGCTCCACCGGCCGATCCCGGTTTCCGGGTCCGGGGTGATGTTCGGAACCGCATGGCCGCCGTGGCCCGCCGAAGCGCCGGCCAGAGCGCGGTCGGGGTCGCGCGCACCGAGCAAATTACGCGGCGTGTGGCAATCGCCGCAGCGGCCGACCGTGGCGACGAGGTAGGCGCCCTGGTTCCATTGCGCGTCTTTGGTCGGATCGGGGCGCCTGGGTCCGGAGAATCGCGATGCGAGAACGACGACCGCACCGCGCGCGGCGGCAAACGGAGCGCGGTCGCCGGCTCGGTTGAGCTGGGATACGGCCGGTAGGCCGTCGAGAAAGGCCTTGAGATCCTCGAGATCGCGCACGCTTAGACGGTTGTAATAGGGGAACGGGAAAGCCGGCAGATAATGCGAAGCGTCAGGAGCGACGCCCCAGCGCATTGCCCGGGTGAAATCGATGAGTCGCCATCGGCCGATCCCGGTGTTCGGATCGGGGGTGATGTTGGGTGTTACGAGGGTTCCAAATCGCGTCTCGATGGCCCGCCCGCCGGCATAGGGCCGGCCCCCGTGCTTGCTGTCGGTGTGACATTGGCCGCAGCCGGCGGCGGCGGCAAGGTAGGCGCCGCGCGCCACCGCCTCCGGCTCGGCCGCGAGAGCGGCACGCGATCCCGCCAGGCCCAGCAGGATCGCGAACGCCGCGGCCCTCAGTTCTTGAGCTTTTCGCGGAACGTGGTGTGGCAGGCGCCGCAGCCGTTCTTGCCGAGATCGGCGAAGGCCGTCTGGATCGCCGCCTTGTCGCCGGCCGTAATCGCCGCCAGCAACGCATCGGCCTTGGCCGCCGCCGCCTTTTGTGCATCGAGGAATTTGTCCCAGTCGGTCCACACCGTGGGCTTTGGCTGGAAATCGCCGTCGGGGCTCGGCCCGCCCGATCCCGGCGGGAACAAGTCGGGTATTTTCCGGGTTGTCTTGGTCAAGTCGGTGGCGGCAGCGACAGCCGCGGTCTGATCGGCCTTCCCTGTCAGATAGCCCTTGACCGTGCCGGCGTCCTTGCCCTGCTGCTTCATCGTCGCTTGCCGGTCTTTGAGGATGGCGTCCTTGTCTTGCGCCAATGCCATGGCGCCGGCCCCGGCGACGGCTATGGTCAACACTGTGCCGAGTACTCGCCGTTTGAGTGACAATATCATTCGATCTCCCCTGCGAATGTGCGGCCCCCGCGCATAGCCCCCTAATGAGGCAGGCTTACACTAAGTTGGCTGGGCGGCGGCGCAACAACATGCCGGCGGCCTCACGATCATGTGATCGGAATCTCGATGTACGTCTTGAAGGCCGGCCGCTGGCGCATGCGCTCGTACCACGATTTGAGGTTTTTCAGCGGCGGCCGCTCGAGCGGAAAGGCGTGCCAGCGATAGACCAGGGTTCCCATCACGATTTCAGCCAGGCTCAGCTCGGGCCCGGCAAGAAAGCGGCGTCCTTCGAGCGCGTCTTCGACAATGGTCCAGGCGACGATCGCCTTGCGCCGCGCCGCCTCGATCGCGGCATGGTCACGACCTTCGGGCTTGGAGCGGATCAGCCCATAAAGCAGGGCGCCCATCGGCGCCCCGAGGGTCGAAAGCTGCCAATCCATCCACCGCTCGACCAGCGCGCGGCCGGCTGGCTCGGCCGGATACAGCCGCTCGGCGCGATAGGTAGTGGCCAGATAACGGCAGATCGTGTTCGATTCCCACAGCACCAGCTCGCCGTCCCGCACCGTCGGCACCAGACCGTTCGGGTTCAGCGCGAGATATTCCGGATCCTGGTTGCCGCCGAACGGGCCGCCGATATCGACGCGTTCGAACGGGATGCCGAGTTCACCGCAGCACCACAGCACCTTCTGCACGTTTGACGAGGTCGCTCTGCCCCAAATCTTCAGCATCGTCGCCTCTCCGATCAGATCGTGCCAAGCCTAACTCATGGAGCCCAAGTTTGTCGCTCGATGCAAGTCGGCGTCTGCAAGCTGACCCGCGCATCTACCAAGCGCAGTCGACCGCCGGTGAAAAGATGAGATAATTGCTGGAGTAGGTCCAATGGAGAGGCCCCATGCCCGAACGCATTCTGGTGATCAACCCGAACTCGACCGTGGCCGTTACCCGCGCGATCGACGAGGCGATGGCGCCGCTGCGCTTTCCCGGCGGACCTGAGATCCTGTGCCTGACGCTCGAAGAGGGGCCGCCCGGCGTCGAAAGCCAGCTTGATGCGGACGCGGTCATCCTGCCGCTGTGTCGAATGATCCGCGAGCACGACGCTGATGCCGCCGCCTTTGTCATCGCCTGCTTCAGCGACCCCGGCCTGTTTTCGGCGCGCGAGAGCCACGCCAAAGCCGGTTCTCGGCATCGCCGAATGCGGGATCCTGACGGCGCTGACCCTCGGTCATCGCTTTGGCGTGATTTCGATCCTCGCGCGATCGGTTGCGCGCCACCTGCGTTACATCGGCGCGATGGGGGTGACGCAGCGCCTGGCGGCCGATCTACCGGTGGGCCTCGGGGTCACCGAACTCGCCGACCGGCGGACCGCTTTGGCGCGCATGGTCGAGGTCGGCCACACATTGCGCGACCGGCACGGCGCTGACGTGCTGGTGATGGGGTGCGCCGGCATGGCGCGCTACCGCGCCGATCTCGAAGAGGCGGTGCGGATCCCGGTGGTCGAGCCGACCCAGGCCGCGGTCACGATGGCGATCGGCCGTGTGCGGCTCGGCTGAGTTTGAGCGCTGAGCCAACTCGGCGATGCTTGCACGCAGGACCGGTCCGGCCCTCGGGTTGACCCGGCGCGCGGCCCGGTCCTACCATTACGTTTTCGATAGAGGAGCGCGGCAATGGCCGATACACCCCGCCTGAACGGCGTGATCCGGGCCCTGGAAGAGGGCAAACCCGCCTTCACCACCTTTGCCGCGGCGGAGATCAGCATGGCGCAGGCAGTCGGCGCCGCCGCCTATGACGGCGTCGTGTTCGAGATGGAGCACCGCGCTTACGACATCCGCGCCTTGCGCGATTGCCTGCAATACATGCTCGACCGCCGCCAGATCGCGCGCAGCGCCAGCCTGGCGCCGGCGGTGACGCCGTTCGTGCGGATTCCGCCCAATGGCGGCGAGACCAGCCAATGGATCGCCAAGCAGGTGCTCGACCACGGGGTCTACGGCATCGTCTGGCCGCATGTCAGCACCGTCGAGGAGGCGCGCAACGCGGTCGTCTCCTGCCGCTATCCGCGCCCGCGCACCGCCGCCTATTACGAGCCCGCCGGTCAGCGCGGCGACGCCCCGGCCGCCGCGGCGCGTTATTGGGGCCTCTCGCAGCAGGAATATTACGACCGCGCCGATGTTTGGCCACTCAACCCGAAGGGCGAGGTATTGGTTGCGATCATGTGCGAGGAGGTGCGCGCGATCCGCAATCTGCCGAAAATGCTCGAAGAGGTGCCTGGCGTCGGCGTCGTCATCATCGGTGAGGGCGACCTGTCGCAGGATTTGGGCTATCCGAGGCAATACGACCACCCGACTGTGGCGTCGGCGATCGACGAGATCCTGGCGATCTGCAAGGCGCACAATGTCCCCTGCGGCCACCCGCATGTCGACGCCAAGAACATCGAGACATTGCTGGAAAAAGGCTTCCGCTATCTGATGCCGGCCCCGGTCTATTCGTTTGCCGCGCTGGAACTCGGCCGCAAGAAATCCGGTCGCGCATAGAGGAACCTCACGCCTCCGCAGGCGTCCCGATCAGTTCCAGCCAATCGACGGCGTTGCCGAGCTTTAGCCGCCGGCCGGCTTCGGGCATCGGGTATTTGAGCCCGCTGGCGCAGTTGAACAGCACGACCTGTTCGTCCGCGCGCACGCGCCCATCGGCCAACGCCTGTTCATAGGCGGCGTAGGTCGCCGCACCCTCCGGGCACAGCAGCAGCCCTTCCTCCTTCGCTACATGCCGCCAGGCGCGGGCGATCGCATCGTCCTCGACGGCGATGGCAAACCCGCCGCTCTCGCGCACCGCGCGCAGGATCAGAAAGTCGCCGATCCCTTGCGGCACACGGATGCCGGCGGCAAAAGTGTGCGCGTTCTCCCAGCGGGCGGCGTGCTCGACGCCGTCTCTGCCAGGCCTTGACCATCGGCGCGCAGCCCGCCGCCTGCACCACGACCATGCGCGGCCGTTTCGGCCCGATCCAGCCGATTTTTTCGAGCTCGTCGAATGCCTTCCACATGCCGATAATGCCGGTGCCGCCGCCGGTCGGGTAGAAGATCACATCGGGCAATTCCCAGCCGAGCTGCTCGGCCAGCTCGATCCCCATCGTCTTCTTGCCCTCGATGCGATAGGGCTCGCGCAAAGTCGAGCAGTTGAACCAGCCGACCGCCTTCTCGCCCTCGGCGACCAGCCTTCCGCAATCGTCGATCAGCCCGTCGACCAGAAACACCTCGGCGCCCTGCATCGCGATCTCGCGGATATTCACCGCCGGGGTGTCGTCGGGGCAGAAGACGTAGGATTTGATCCCGGCACGGGCGCAATAGGCCGCCATCGCCGCCCCGGCATTGCCGTTGGTCGGCATTGCCATGGTCTCGACCCCGAGCTCCTTGGCCATCGACACGGCAAGCGCCAGTCCGCGGGCCTTGAACGATCCCGTGGGTAACCGGCCCTCATCCTTGACCAGGATCTCGCCACTCTTGGCCAGCCGCGGCAATGGGACGAGCGGGGTTGTCACCTCGCCGAGCGACAGCACATTTTCCGACCGGCGCACCGGCAGCAGCTCGCGATAGCGCCACAAACTCTGCGGCCGGCCGGAAAGCGCGTCTCGGCTAAATGTTCGGCGCACGCCGTCGAGGTCATAGCGCACCAGGAGCGGCCTTCCGGCCCGCGACAGGGTCTGCAACGTGTCGGCCGGATAGCGTTCCCCGGTCATGCTGCATTCGAGATGGGTAACAAAGGTGGGCAGATCGCTGCCTGTCCACTGATAATCGGCCATGCTGGGTCTCCAGGACGGCGCGCGCCGCCAGATTCACATCTGAGGCGACCTCGCCGTTGACGGCTAGATGTTTTAGAATGATTATAGTTTGTGACAAAGGGGGGTCTGATGGGTCGATCGCTCTATACCACGCTGGACGATGCTCTCGACACGATCTCGCCCTATGGGATCGAGCTCAAGAACGGCAACAGCAACCACGCGCCGATGGTCGCCGAAGCGTTGTGCGCGATGGGCCGGCCCGAGGCGGTGATGCCGTGGATCGCGCGTTATCGCGAAAGGATGTCGCCGCGGCCTTCGGCGGGTGACCGCATCCGCCGCGACTGCGTGGCGCGCGGCGCTCGGCCGACGCGAGCGTTTTGCCGATTGGAGCGCATTCTTTCGCGACGAGTTGGAAGAGGCGCCATGGCATGACGTGCTCGATCATTGGGTGGGCAACCTCGCCTCCGGCTTTTGCGCTGCGGCGACCCACGGGGTGATCCGCGTCGGGCACGCGGTACGCGGCCTTAGCGCAGGCGAGACCCCGCAGCGGTTGCGCGAACTCGCAGACGCGCTGGCTAGCTGGGCGGCGACCTGGCAGGAGCTGCCGGCAGGCGATCCATCCGCAAACGGCACGATGCGGCCGCGCCAGGCAATCGCTCGAGTGCCGATCGTTCCGCCCGACAAGCGCGCTTGCCGGAAACATCGTGGCGGCGCTGGGCGCCCTGGAGCGGCTTTGCGGAATTTGCTCCCGTGATCGGCCTGCTCGACACCGGCGGCGAGATCCCCACCTTGGTCGCGGAACTGACCGACGTGTTTGCGCGGGTCTACCTTGCCAACGCGCGAAACATCCCGACGGTGATCGCCTTCATCCATGGCGTGACCAGCCACGCAGCACTCGGCAATATCGCTCCCCACATCAGTGATGCATCCGCGCGCTCGGCACTCCGCTACGCTTGGCAGACTGGATGCGCGCTCTACGCCTGTTATGGCAGCGGCACGGCGATAGCCGACGATCTCGAACCGTCCGACGCAACCGAGGAAGGGCTGATCGATCGCGCGATCGTCAATGGCGACGAGCACGTCATCAAATTCACCGAAGCGTGCCTCAGCCGGTACGCCCTCGATCCATCGCCGGCATACTTCGCCGCCGCCGACCACGTGACCGGGATCATCCGCCGCCGCTGACATGTCCGAGCCTTGCGAGATGGCCAATGGCTATGACACCGAGACGACGATCCCGATTGGCGCGATCGGTCCGCGTGCGGCCGGTGCAGCCGTCCGACATGTCGATGAGTCCGTGTTTGATCACGATTTTGTTAACTTAACGCTGCGGAATAAGCCAACGACGGCGGTGTCTTAACTCTCGTGGGTGCACACATCCGCATTCGGGGTCCCCGAACCACCAGTGGGAGATTTTCGCGGGGCCGTCAGACTCGAATCACTGATACCGAGACTACAAGCGGGAGGGATATCATGCGCCGGCAAAAACTCATTGAAGCGGCCGTGGTGGCCGGTGTTGTCGCCCTGTGGGGCGGCGTAGCGCACGCGGACGGCGGTGGGGCGAATAGCGAGGAATACTCTGCGCGCTTGTCCGGGTTTAACGTGACCGGCGGATTGCCGACAGCGGCAAATCCGGGTGCCGAAACAGGAGCGATCCTGACCGACGGCACTGGTACGGTGCAGCTGGATCTCGATAAGAAATCGCAAACGGCTACCTACAGTCTCACCTATTCGGGCCTAACCTCGCCGGTGCTCCAGGCTCATATCCATTTCGGCAAAGTGCATACGCCGGGCGGGATCATGGTGTTCTTCTGCTCGAATTTGGGAAACGGGCCGGCGGGGACGCCAATGTGCCCGGCAAATGGCGGAACCGTAACCGGGACGTGGACGGCGGCGAGTGTCGTCGCAATACCGGGACAGAACGTGACGGCCGGTGACTTCGACGCGCTCACCGACGCGCTCGCCTCCAACACCGCCTATGCCAATGTC
The DNA here is from genome assembly GCA_963785565.1 of uncultured Alphaproteobacteria bacterium. Classification (GTDB taxonomy): domain Bacteria; phylum Pseudomonadota; class Alphaproteobacteria; order ATCC43930; family CGMCC-115725; genus AP-15. The sequence continues at coordinate 87,355 of CAWAVV010000030.1, forward strand.
CATACAATGAATTTCAAAGCTGGCGAGATCCGCGGCCAGGTTCGTAAGAGCGAAAAGGACCACAACTAGCTAACTAGGCTGTTTGATCCTGGAGGGCGAACGCCGGTTGCGTCGCGGCGAAGCCGCGTAAAGCGAATTCACCGATCGCGGCAAATTCGTCCGGGCAGTGACGCGCGAACTCGCTGGAGGCGACGATCGCCCGCCCTAGTTGTCCGGCGAGCTTTTCAAGCCGCGCCGTCAAGTTAACGGCCGGGCCGATGCAGGTGAAATCGAGACGGTTGCCCCCGCCGATATTGCCGTACAACACCTCGCCCAGATGCAAAGCCAAGCCGAAGCGAAGTCCTAGAGAATTTTCGGGCCGGTCCCGTCCCGCCAAGGCGGCGATGCTTGAATGCGCGTCGCGCGCGGCCGCAACGGCATTACGGCAAACGGTGGCCGCCTCAGCCTCGCCTTTGGCGATCGGAAAGATAGCGAGCAGACCGTCGCCGATGAATTTGAGAACCTCGCCGCCGCGCTCGACGATGGCTGGGACCTGGCAATCGAAGTAGCGGTTGAGGAGATCGATCAATTCTCGCGGCGGCGTGCTGTCGGCCAACGCCGTGAACCCACGCATGTCCGACAGCCAGATCGCTGCCTGGATTTCTTGGACGTCGCCGCGGCGGATGCGCCCGTCGAGAATGCGTTCTCCGGCCTCGTGCCCGACATAGGCGTCGAGTAGATTGCTCGCTGTTCGCCGCAGGGCGCGGATTTCGGTAACCCGGGCCAATGGCGCGATGACCGTATCGAGCCCGGCCATCTGCACTTCTGTAAATCCGCCCGACTGCCGCGTCGTCAACGTCACCACTTGCGGCGCGCCGTCAGTGAAGATCAGCGGCGAAGCTAGGTAATCCGTCACCCCTTCGTCGCGAAGAGACTGAAGGATAGGAAAGTCGATCGGACAGCGCGCATCGGCAAGGCATCGCCTTATGGGCTCACGCGTCGCGTAGACGCGCGCGACCGGGTTTTCGCGAAATTCTGCGGCTTCGAACATTTCGAAGGGTGCATCGCTGACCTCCACCTCGGAGCCCGGCCGCCATAGGAACCGCCGGCCCATAATTTGCGGATGCAAGGTCCCGTACAAACACCGCGACCCGCCACAATGGTATGCCGCACGCAACGAGCCGCTCGGACAATTGCGTCAGCACCTGCGCCGGATGCGGCGCTGATCGGGCGCCATCCGCAAGCCATTCGACAATCGGCTTGGTATCGTACCCTCCGATCACGATCGTTCTCCTGCGAGGCTGCTTGACGTTCATCTGCAAGATCGGTACTTAACAAAGTTGTTAACTATTACCAATCGGCAAATGCCCGCCGCTGGTCTCGATCACACCTTTGCCGCCCTCGCTGATCCCACGCGCCGGGCAATCCTGGTGCGGCTTGCAGCCGGCGAAGCCACGGTCAACGACCTCGCCCGGCCCTTTACAATCTCTCTGCCAGCCATCTCCCGTCACTTGACGGTGCTGGAGCGGGCGGCGCTGATCGTCAGACGGCGGGACGGCCAGCACCGGCGCTGCCGGCTCGCCCCGAGAGCACTGGCCGAGGCCGAGGAATGGCTCGCCTTCCAACGACGTTTCTGGAACGAGAGTTTCGACCGCCTCAGCGAGGATCTGCGCGATTCGGTTAATCTACAGGAGGGCAATGATGGCCAATCCGACCGTCGAGAATGAGGCCGATCTGAGCTTGACGTTGACGCGCATCCTCGAGGCGCCGCGCGATGCCGTGTTTCGCGCCTGGGTCGATCCGGCGCACATTGCCCGCTGGATCGGCCCGCGCAGCATCAAGGCGGAAGTCGACAAGATGGACGCGAGGCCGGGTGGAGCCTATCGCATCGTCATGCACGGCCCAACCGGTGAGACCTACACGGTTCGGGGAATTTACCGCGAGCTGGCGCCGCCCGAACGGCTGGTCTTCAGCTGGGCTTGGGAGGACGAGGCGAGCCGACCGCGGCACGAGACGGTTGTCACAATCAGCTTCCGCGCGGTCGGCGACAGGACCGAGATGACGCTGCGGCACGAATGGTTCGAAAGCAAAGAAGCGCGCGACAATCACGATCACGGCTGGTCGGGGTCGCTCGACAAGCTCGCCGAGGTCCTGGCGGGTGCGCCGGGTCGAGTATGAGCATCCGAGCGTCGGCGGATGACCTGCTCGGAACCGTCGTAAGGTTGCCGGATCGGTTACCGCTTGCAGCCGAGCCGAGGATCAAGCCCTTGCCGGCGCGTTCACGTGTTCAGGGCGAAAGCCGAGACCGATCAGCCGCGCCGGAAGCCGCCGCAGAAACGCCCATTTGCCGAAAAATCGCAACAGCAGGGGTGGCGACAGTTTTGCGGTACTCCCGAGCACGCGGCCGATGACCCGATTTTGCAGAACGACCTGCAACCGCTGCATCGCCCGCGTCGGAAACTCGCGGCGGCGCTGCACCGCACGCAGATCGTCATCGGAGACCCCACCTTGAAGAAAGCGCGGAGCGAGGATGTTGGCCGCAGCCACGGCGTCCTGGATCGCCAGGTTGATGCCGACGCCGCCGATCGGCGACATTGCGTGAGCGGCGTCGCCAATGCACAGGAGGCCGGGCCGGTGCCACACCCGCAGGCGATCGACCGCAACGGTCAGCAGTTTGATGTCGGACCAGTCGCGCAGCTCTTCGGTCCGCGGGCCCAAATAAGGGACCAGGCGGGAAATCTCCGCGCGGAAAGCCGGCAAGCCCCGCCGCTGGATATCCTCAAAGCCGCCCTTGGCGATGACAAAGGCACATTGCCAGTAGTCCTCGCAATTCAGCAGCACAAGGATGCGGCCCGTGTCGACGCGACCCAAGGTCTGCCCGGGATCGTCAGGATGGCGCGACATTCGCATCCAAAGCACGTCCATCGGCGCCCCGAGGTCGTCAACTACGAGACCGGCCTTCTCGCGCACCGTCGAATGGCGGCCATCGGCGCCAACAACGAGATCGGCGCGCACCGAGAGTGGCCCCGAAGGCGTTTCGGCCCGCACCCCGACCACCCGTCCGCGTTCTTCGATCAAGCCAGTGACCTCGGCTTGCATCTCAAGCTGGAACGCCGGGTAGCGGCGCGCCTGCTGCGCGATAAAGTCGAGAAAATCCCATTGCGGCATCAGGGCGATGAAGCGGCAATGCGTCGGAAGATGGGTAAAATCGGCGACCTCGATGAATTCATCGCCGATCTGCGCGCCGAGGGTGCGGGCTTCCTGGTGCGGACGGCGCAGGAACTCTTCCAATATCCCGAGTTCGTGCATGATTTGCAGGGTTGACGGATGGATCGTGTCGCCGCGGAAATCGCGCAGAAAGTCTGTATGCTTTTCGAGGACCAGCACGGGGATCCCGGCGCGGGCCAGCAGCAGAGCCAGCATCATGCCAGCGGGACCGCCTCCGGCGATGCAGCAGCGGACCGAAACCTCCCTGTTCGCCATTGACGTTACCTGGTCGATTGCGCACTCGCCGGGCTGGGTTCTACCTCACATCGGCAGCGGCGACCAGTAATGGACCGGGTGCCGCAGCAACTTCAGCCGCTCGAGCCGAGCCGCCTCTTTCGCCGCAACATAGTCACGGTAGGCGGCGCGGTCGGCCTCCGCCACGGTCGCTTGCGTCGGAACCGCACAAACCGTCGGGCAGCGCGTGACGTTTTTGGTGCGCAGAAAATGGGCAATGGCGGTTTCGTAATCGGTCTGTGACATGACCGATGCTCCGTCTGGTGGGGGGTAGCACCCTGATAAACCGCCCTGGTTAACGACAGGTTTAGATGAACATCCCGAAAAACCCACGGGACTGCGCGCGAAATTACCGGGCGATATAGCTTTTTTCGCAGATTCAAACGATATTATGCGACGAGGGAGACGAATGGATTAGGATTCGAGCTTTGGTGCAGCCGGATTACACGGTGCGATTTTGGGGCGTGCGCGGCAGCATCGCCTGCCCGGGGCCCGATACCGTGCGTTATGGCGGCAACACTTCCTGTGTCGAGATCAGGTGCGGGGACCGGCTAATGGTTTTCGACGGCGGCACTGGGCTGCGCCTGCTGGGCAACGAGCTGATGGGCGCGGGACGGCCGGCCGAACTGGATCTATTCTACAGCCACACGCATTTCGACCACATCTGCGGCTTGCCTTTTTTTGCGCCGTGCTATGACGCCCGCAGCCATATCCGCATCTGGGCCGGTCATTTGAACGGCATCGGCATCGAAGCTGTGCTCAACAACATGATGATCGCGCCGCTGTTTCCGATCCCGATGGGTATCTTCACCGCCAAGCTCGATTTCGTCGATTTCCGCTGTGGCGCGAAGCTGGCGCCGCATCGCGGGATTCGCCTGGCGACAGCGCCGCTCAATCACCCCAACGGCGCTACCGGCTACCGTATCGAATATGCGGGCCGGGCGGTCGCCTACATCACCGATACGGAACATCGGCCCGACGGGCTCGACGTCAACATATTGGGGCTGGTCGAAGGCGCCGATGTGATGATTTACGACGCCACCTATACCGACGCCGAATACCCGAGCCACAAGGATTGGGGTCATTCGACCTGGGAAGAAGGCGTCCGCTTGGCCAATGCCGCGCATGTGCGCACCTTGGTGATCTTCCATCACGACCCGGGTCACGACGACGCCTTCATGGATCAGATCGCCGCCGACGCCGCCGACGCGCGGCCGGGGACGATTGTCGCCCAGGAGGGGCTGGTGCTGCGACCGTGAGGCCCGCATCCGCCCGACCGCGCCGTGGCGGATGATCCCGGAGCTCAGTGATAGGGGTCGGCGGCGTCGCGCAACCCGTCGCCGAAAAAATTGAAGGCGAGAACGGCGACGATCACGACTAGTACCGGCGTCATCAACCAAGGGTACAGGACGACGACGTTGATATTCTGGGCCTCGCTGAGCAGCACGCCCCAGCTGGTCATCGGCGGCCTCACGCCGAGGCCGAGAAAGGAGAGCGCGGTCTCGCCGAGGATCATGCCGGGGATCATCAAGGTCGCCGAGGCGATCAGATGGCTGGTGAAGCTCGGCAGCAGATGGCGGGCGATGATGCGCGCCGGGCGCGCGCCCATCAGCACCGCGGCGGTGCAGAAATCCTCCTCGCGCAGCGCCAGCAGCTTTGATCGAACGGCGCGGGCGAGATGGGTCCAATCGATCATCCCGAGGATCAAGGTAATCCCGAAATAGACGAGGATCGGGCTCCAGCTGACCGGTAATATTGCCGACAAAGCCATCCATAGCGGCAAATGCGGGAAGGATTGCACTACCTCCATGCCGCGCTGGATCATGATATCGCTCCAGCCGCCGTAATAGCCGGCGATGCCGCCGATGACGATGCCGAGGGTCAAGCTGACCGCGACGCCAACCAACCCGACGGTCAGCGAGATGCGCGCACCGTAGATCATCCGCGACATCAGATCGCGACCGAGGCGGTCAGTCCCGAGCAGGAACAATTGCCCGCCCTCGGCCGGGCACACGAGATGCAAATCGCCCGGAACCAAACCCCAGAACTTGTAGCCATCGCCGCGACAGAAAAACCGCAAGGTCTGCCGCTTGTTCGGGTTGGGCGTGTAGATCCGCTCCAACCGGCGCATGTCAAGGCGGTAGTCGAAGCCGTAGACGAACGGGGCGACGAGCCGGCCCTCAGCAAAAATATGCACCGTTTGCGGCGGCGCATAGATGAAGTCCGTATTGCGCGAATCGACGCCGTAGGGGGCGAGAAACTCGCACACCAATATTCCCAGATACATCGCCAGCAGGATCGCCCCGGACACGACAGCGACTCGGTGGCGGCGCAGCTTCCACCACATCATCCGCCACTGCGAGGCCACATAGAAGCGCTCTTGCGCCGGCGTCATGCGCTCGACGGCGTAGGGATCATAGGGTGCGGTCGAGACGTGATGCGGCAGCGGCAGCGGCTGCGTGTCCCCTTCTGCCGGGGTTCGCGGAGCGCCGGGGGGAAAGGTCAGATCGCTCATTGACGCCGTCCCGCCTGCAACCGGATCCGCGGATCGAGCAGGGCGAGCGCCATATCTGAGACGAAGACCCCGATCACCGTTAGAAACGACATAAATATTAGAAAGGAACCGGCCAGGTACATATCCTGGCTGCGCAGCGAGTCGAGCAGCATCGGGCCGGTCGTCGGCAGCGACATCACCACCGAAACGATCGCCGCCCCCGAGATGACCTGCGGCAGCAGCGAGCCGATATCGGAAATGAACGGGTTCAAGGCCATGCGCAACGGGTATTTGAACAGCGCCTTAAACGGATGCAGACCCTTGGCCCGGGCGGTCACGACATATTGCTTTTGCAATTCGTCGAGGAGGTTGGCGCGCAGTCGCCGGATCATGCTCGCGGTCCCAGCCGAGCCAATAACGATGACCGGGATCCAAATATGGGCGAACAGCGACAAGACTTTCGCCCAGCTCCATGGCTGATCGACGTATTTCGGATCCATCAAACCGCCGATCGATACGCCGAAATAGACGTTGGCCAAATAGAGCAGCACCAGCGCCAGCAGGAAACTCGGCGTCGCCAAGCCGAGAAAACCCACCAAGGTCAATACGTGATCGGCCCAGCTGTATTGATGCGTCGCCGAATAGACCCCGATCGGAAAGGCAACGAGGTAGGTAAAGACGATGGTAGTGATCGAGACGATCGCGGTCAAAAGCATACGGTCGCCGACCACTTTGTTTACCGGAAGATCATAGGAAAACGAATATCCCATATCACCGTGAAGAAGTCCGCCGGCCCAATGGAGGTATTGCTGCCAGAGCGGGCGGTCGAAACCGTATTCGTGCTCGAGAAATTTTACCTTGGCCAGATCCGTCGCCTCGCCCGAGCTCTGCAGCTCGGCGACGTAGGTGGTAAAGTAATTGCCGGGGGGGAGGTTGATGATCGTGAAAATCACAATGCTGATCGCGATCATGGTCGGGATCATGATCAGCAGCCGATGGACGATGTAGCCGAGCATCGGGAGGGCCCGGTCAATCCGTGACGCCGGAGCAGCGCATTGTCGTCAAATCCTCACATGCCGATCGGCGGGGCGGTCGCGATCGTCCGAGTGACGAATAGAGGCGCACCGGGCGCAAGTGTCGGGCAGGCCCGATGTCGGAACGCCGCAAAGAGAAGGCAAGTATGTATCGCGGGGCTGCTCAAGGATGCAACGGGGATGCCATGGCGGCCGAGGCCGATTTTGCCGCCGGCGCCGGAGGGCCAAACCAGAAATGGTCCGGCTTGTAGATGCCAAAAAAAGCGCCCGGGTCCCAGTTGTAGACCCCCTTCTCGGGAATGCCGCGCAGATTGTTGCTGACAACGACCGGCTGCAATACCCCACCGACAGTCCCGATCGAAAACACCTCGTCGGCCCAGACCTGCAGGATGTCGTGCCAGATCTGGGTTTGAGTTGGCCGCGACGTCGCGCCGAGCCAGGTTTCGTAGAGTTCCTTCAACCGAACTGCGGAGGGCAAATCGGGAGCTTCGCCGCCGGTCCCCTTGGTCTCGTAGTACTGGCCCCATTTCGGCCATTCGAGCTGTTGTTGGCTGGTCGGCGCGAATTCCCAAGGTGAGGACGAAGCGTTGGCGAGACCGTTTTCTATCCCCTTGTCGATTGACATCAAGGTCTCTCCTGAGAAAACCCGCCTTCGGAACAAAGTCAACTGCAGCGGTTTGCCGAACAGCCGAATACCGATGTGACGCCACGAATCGCGGATCAGCTCGAGCACATCCGACGTCCCGGGCCATTCGCCGGAATCCTCGACTACGATCTCCATCGGACGACCATCGGGCAACAGACGCACGCCGTCGCCGTCGCGCTTGGTCAACCCGACCACGTCGAGCAGACGGTTAGCTTCGACCGGATCATATTGGGCCCAGGCCGAGCGGTAAGCGGGTTCGTAGAGCGGGCTTGACGGCAGGACCGTATTCTGGCCTTCGACCGCCAGCCCGAAATAGAGCACCTCGTTGATTTCGTGGCGATTGATGGCGAGCGACAGCGCACGACGAAAGCGCAGGTCGCGCAGCAGGCTGCGCCATACCGGATCGTTGACGTTGAGATTGGGGTAAAGCGCGAGCTGGCTGCCGGGGCCGGTGCGCCACAGGCGCACGTTAAAGTGGCTGCGGTCTTCGCTCTGCCGCAGGAACGTGTAATCGTCGAAGCTCAAATAGCGGGCCTGAAGATCACTTTCGCCGGCGGCGGTTTTGGCTGGGATGATCTTGCCGTCGGCGAGCGACAGGATGACACTATCAATATAAGGCAGCTGGCGCCCCGCCGTATCCACACGAAAATAATACGGATTTCGCTCGAAGATATATCGCAGCGACGGGGGCTTGGTTTTCAGAACCCAGGGGTCGAGAGTTGGCAGTTCCGGGTTGTCATCCCGATACATGGCATTCATTTTGTTGTGGAGAGCGGCCCAATTATGGGCTCTCATTTTTTTAACGAGAGCCGCAAGCACAACCTTGTCAGCATATTTCGCGTTGAATTGTTTCAAATAATGGGAAGGGCAATAGATGAACAGCGGGTCCGGCCCGGCCAAGGCGGGCAAAAACAGTGGGTTCGGTTGAGCCCAGCCGTAGCGAACTGTCGTGTCGTCGAGCACTTCGAAGTGCGGCGGCTGGCCTTTCGGCAAGAGCTCCACCGGCAATCCCGAAGGCGCCAGCTTGGGGTTCTTCGCCACGTCCTCGAACCAATAGCGGAAATCCTCCGCGGTAAAGGGGTGACCATCCGACCATTTCATCCCCTCGCGCAGATGCAGGGTAAAGACCCGACCTTCCTCGACATCGATCGATTTGAGGATGTCCGCCGCGATCTCGAGCGCCGGCGTATAGCCGACCAGTCGTGCGTAGCCGTAGACCACCATCATGCGGGTGTCCTTGGGGGTCGCCATCAGCATGCGCAACTGGCCCCCAGGCTCCCCAGTCGCATCGACCACAGCCGGCTGGCTCGGCACTCGGTCTTCGATTTTAGGCAAGGTTCCGTCCGCCACCGCCTGCTGAAAAAACGGCGTCTCCTGCAGCGCCGCCGACGCCGCACCGGGCAGAGCCGATAACAGCCCTACCAGCAGGAGCGGCAAGGCGGCCGCGAACCGCCTCACCTCACGCCTCCGCGGCGATCTGGCAGCTTTCGGCTCATTCGGGCCCGCGCTCCGTCACGCTCCAGCCAAACCGGCCGCCAAAGCTGGCAATGTCGGCGCCGCCCGCGCCTCGACCGCGTGGCCAGGGGCGATCTCGATCAGCTGCGGCGGATCGGCCGGCTCGCGGCGGAAGGGTTCCGGCCAGGCCGCCGGGTTGGAAGCCCTGTCCTCCATCAGCTGGGCGAAATCGAGCAGATGCGCCAGATCGGGCGCCGGCACCGCCGCCAGCAGCGCTTGCGTATAAGGGTGCACCGGGGCGCGGAACAACGTCGCGCGGTCGGCAATCTCGACGATGCGGCCGGCGCACATAACCGCGATCCGGTCGGCGATGTAATCGACGACCGCCAGGTTGTGGGAAATGAACAGATAGGTCAGCCCCAACTTTTTCTTGAGGTCCATCAACAGGTTCAGGATTTGCGCCTGGATCGAGACGTCGAGCGCCGAGGTCGGTTCGTCGCAGATTACCAAGTCCGGGCGCAAGGCGAGCGCACGAGCGATGCCGATACGCTGGCGCTGGCCCCCGGAGAAGCTGTGCGGGTAGCGTCTCAGATGGTGCCGGTCGAGGCCGACGAGGGCTACTAACTCGGTGACCATCTCGCGCCGCGAGCGGCCATCGCCGATGCCGTGGATCGCCAGCGGTTCCTCGATAATATCGAACACAGTCATGCGTGGGTTCAGCGACCCGAAGGGGTCCTGAAAGATGAACTGCACCTGGCGGCGAAACCGCTTCAGGCCGTCGCCTTCGAGCGCCAGCACATCGATCCGCTTGCCGTGATCGTTGAAGGCGACCGATCCCAAATCCGGGGTCACCGCACGCAGCAGCACCTTGGCCAAGGTAGTCTTTCCGCAGCCGCTTTCGCCGACCAGCCCAAGGCACTCGCCGCGCTCGATCTTCAGGCTGACCCCGTCGACGGCAAGCACCCGCGCGGAGGCGCCGCCGCCGAACCAGCTGCTTTTGCGGATCGAATAGGCCTTACGCAAGCCGACGCATTCGAGCAGCGGCGCCGAAGGCCCGGCCGGCCAGTTCACTCTTTCCGACATTAGATGCGGCGCGTCGCCCGCCGCTATCTCTCGGATCGGAATTAGCCGCTCACCCGGTTTCATGTCAAAGCGCGGCACCGCGCGCAGCAGCGCCCGCAGATAGGGATGTTCGGGCCGTCGGAAGATATCCTCGAGCGTGCCGCTCTCCACCACCTCGCCGCGGTACATGACGACGATTTCTTCGGCAACGTTGGCGACCACCCCGAGATCATGGGTGATCAGCAGCACCGCCATGCCGAGCTCCTGCTGCAGCTCGAGCACGAGCTTCAGGATCTGCGCCTGGATCGTCACGTCGAGCGCCGTCGTCGGCTCGTCGGCGATCAACAATGCCGGGCGGCAGACCAGCGCCATCGCGATCATCGCCCGTTGCCGCAATCCGCCCGACAGCTCGAACGGGTAGCTGCGCAATGCCCGCCTCGGATCGGGAAAGCCGACGAGGCGCAATGTTTCGTGCGTCAGCTCGGTGGCTTCCGCGGCGCCGACCGGACGATGCAGCCGCAGGGCCTCGCCGACTTGATTGCCGACGGTGTGGAGCGGCGACAGCGAGGTCATCGGCTCCTGAAAGATGATCGAGATGCGACCGCCGCGGATCGTCCGCATCGCCGCACTGTCCTTCGGCAAACCGGCAAGATCGACGACGGCGCCGTCGCCGCGCGGATCGGCGAACAGGATCTCGCCTCGGGTGATTTCGCCATTGCGCGGCAGGATGCGCATGATCGACTGACTGACGACCGACTTGCCCGAACCCGATTCGCCGACCAACGCCACCGTCGAGCGCGGGCGCACCCGGAACGATGCGCCGGTGACAGCGCGGATGAAACCGCCGGGAGCGGCAAAGCGGACATGCAGGTCGCGGATCGTCAACAGATCGGTCACGCCATGCCTCCAGCCGCACCCATATGTGGGGCGACGCCGGGAGATCCGATCCCGAGCGCCTCCAGATTGGCGGCCGTCGCCGTGCTCAGCTCGAGCCCGCGCATTTCGGCCGCTCGCGCCGCCCGCTCGACCAGTTTGGGAAAGCCCTCGATCCGGCTGTCGAGGCGAATCCGCGCAGCCCCGGCGCGCAGCTCCAGTTGCATCCACCCGTCGCGGCGATCGCGCCGGGTCGAATAATAGGCGAGCTTGATGCCGTCGAGCTCGGCCCAACGGATCGAGGCGCCCAGCGGCCCGGAAGCCGACAATCCGGTTTCGGTCATCTCGACCCGGGTCGCGTGGCGCAGCGCGGTGCGGATGCCGAATAACGAAAACAGCGCCGCGAGGCCGCCCAAAATGAGGTCGGCGCCGGTCCCGACGGGGGCGATCGCCAGGATCACCGCGATCGGCACGAAGCCCGCGGCGGCCCGCAAATAGTCGCCGATCATGGCCGAGCTCGGGTAGGCGTGTCGGGTCATGTCGGAGCCGCATCCCCCGAGGCGAATGTCGCCGCGGTTTCCAGACCCGGGGCGAAGACCGCGCCGGCGTCGAGCCAGCACGCCGCTGGATGAGCAGCGGTCAGCGCCACCAGCCGGAGCAGGAAATCGCCCGTGGCGTCGTCCTGAACGAGGTGGTGGGTCAGGATCCCGGTCGGCTCGTCGCCATCGACTTCGCCGCAGCGGCGTGCCTGCAAATGCCCGACGAGGCCGCCCAGCGCCGCAGCTTCGCCGATGAACCCGCGGTCCGCTTTCCAGGCAACGAGGTCGACGTGAACATTGGCTGCGAACGCGCCCGGCGCCGGCCACGCCGCGCCGCGCGGGTTGAACTGGGAGATTGCGCCGATCCCGCAGCCGGCGAGAAGCGGGAGGAAAGCCTCGGCGAAGCGGTTCCACGGCGGAGCGAGGACCGCGAGGGCGCGGGCGCCGAACAGTTCGCGCAGCCGTTCCCGGCCGGCGGCAAGATCGGCGGCGACGGATCCGCCTGAGCGCTCCGCCGGAAACTCGCTTTTCTTTGATTGGGTCGCGTGGTTGGCATGCCGCCATCCGTGCTGAAGGATCGCGATCGGCGAGGCGCCACCCGATCGCCGAGCGGCACCGTCCAGCCAGGTCGCGAGCGCGGGGCGCGCGGCCATCGGGATGACCGCGAGCGCCACCGGCGCCTCCCCGGCGATTGCCAGTAAGCGGTCGAGGCGGTCACACGGCGCCGCAGCGTCGTCGTCGCGCCACCACAAGGTAGCGGTCCTCCCTTCTGCTCCCCAGCAGTCGAGCTCGTTCGCCAGATCGGGCCATCGTGCCGTCGCGACTAGGGAGGCGTGGCGAAGAGTTATCATTTGCCGATCGTATAGTCACCCAGCAGCGTTACGAAACTCTGAAAAGCGGCGCGGCGGCGGTCACGTTGCCGATCATCCCGGCGATCAGCTGCGCGCTGCGGCGCGCCCCGGCGGTGTCGACTGCGAGCGGCGCCGGCCGGCCCCGCACCGCCCGCTCGATTGCTTCGGCGAGCCGCTCTGGTGATAGTGTCATTCGGCGCCACAATCTCGACGACGCCGCGGTCCGCCAGTCGCTCCGCGCGCAGGGTCTGCTCGGTCTCGCGCAGATCGGCGAACGGCACGAGGACGGCGGAGGCCCGCGCGGCGAGGATGTCAAGCACGGTATTGTAGCCGGCCTGGCTGACCGACACCCGGCAGCGCCGCAGCATCTGCGGAAAATCGGCCCGGTAGCGCTCGAGGACGACGCCGTCGGGCAGTTTCGCCGAGAGCGCCGCAAACTGCGCAGCAGGCAAATTAGGTCCAGCGAGCAGCCGCCAGCCGAGATCGGCCAAACAGCCGCGCCGCCGCGCCGCGAGCGCCGTCGCCAACAGGGCGCCGCCGACCGCGCCGCCACCGGCCGAGACCAACACCTCACCGGCGCCCGCATCATTGTCGGCGCCGGCCGGCTCATCGGAGCGGCCAACATAGCCGGTATAGACGAGCCGGTCAGCGATCTCGGGGGCCTCGGGAAAGCTCGCTTCGAGGGGGATAAGCGAGGGGTCGCCATGGACCAGCACGGCGGCGAAATCATCGCGCACGCGAGCGACGATGGCGCGTCGGCGCCGCGTATCCTCGGGCGCGACCACGATGTCGCGCAGCGAACACAGCACCAGCGCCGGCGGCGGGCGTGCGCGCGCCGCCGCGATCAACGGGTCGAGCTCGAAGCGGAATGCGCGCCGGCCAAACGGGAACGCCTCGATGATGACGGCGTCCGGCTGCGCCGCCTCAAAGGCGTCGAGCAGCGTCTCGCGGCGCACCGCGCGCAGTGCGTCGTCGATCGGCCGGCCATCGCCATCGACGAGGTCCTTGAAGCCGGCGTCACGCGTCCGGATCGGCGCCAGCTGAACGACGCGCTCGGCGGCGGCGGCGGCCAGCTCCGGCAGCTTGTCGCCGCCCGAGACCAGAGTCACCCGGACGCCCTCCTTCGTCAGCGCCTCGACGAGACGGAGCGCGCGGCGCAGATGCCCGATCCCGAGCAGGTGCTGGACATAGAACAGGACGGCGCCGGTCATGGGGCCACGTGCGGCCGTGGCAGGACTGACTTACGCGGCATGCGCCGGCCGAAGCGCCTCGAACACTGCCGCCAGACGGCGTGCGGCAGCCGACAGATCATGCTCGGCGACGACGCGTTGCCGGGCCGCTGCGGCAAAGCGGGCGCGCAGGTCACGATCGACGATCAATTGCCGCACCGCAGCGGCAAATCCTGCGGCGTCGCCAGGCGGGACAAGCAGACCGCTGACCCCCGGCGCAACAATTTGGGCCACGCCGCCGCTTGCTCCGGCGACGACCGGCAAACCACTCGCCTGGGCTTCGAGCAAGGCCATGCCGAACGCCTCGTTGACCGCCGGCCATACGCAAAGATCGGCGGCGCCTAGATGCCGGGCGAGCGCCGCGGGGCCGAGCCCCCCGGCCCACACCACGCGGTCGCCCAACGGGGCGAGCGCGCGCGTGACTTCTGCCCGGGCGGCGCCGTCACCCACCACCTCCAGCAACCAATCGAGATCGCCCAACCGTAACAGGGCGTCGCCGAGAACCCGGTATGAGGCGAGCTTGTCGCCCGGGCGCATCATCGCCACCGCGATCAGCCGCACGGGGCCGCCGCCCTCCGATGTCTGCGGCGCGTAACAGCCGGCGTCGAGAAACGGCTTGATGGCGATCCATCGCGCGGGGTCCGCCAGGAGCGGCAGCACGCAATCGCGATCGGTCGGATTGAGGCCGATCACCGCGTCGGCGCGGCCGATCGCATGTTCGGCGGCGCGGTGGCCGGCGTCCCAGGCGCCGCTTGCCCGCTTGGGCGCAAACGAGGCCTCGGCGACGACATAAGCAATCCCAAGCGCGCCGGCGACGCGCGGTCCCAGCCAATCGGGCGCCTTGTGGTAAATGTGGTAGGTGAACCACAGGTCCGGGGCGCTCTCCGGAGCCGTTCGGCAACGGCGCAAAATCCGCTCGGCGAGCTTTCGCCCGAGCGCCGCCAGCCGCGCTTGGCGGCGCTGGTCGCCGCGCCCTTCAAAGCTGCGAAAACGAGAAGCGAGCGCAACTTCGTGCCCGGCGCGGCGCAGCGCTGCGAGAAACAGCTGCGCCACCCGCCGATCCCCCGACGGGACCGGATGATCGGGTGGTTTCAGCGGCGCATAAAAGGCGATGCGCATGGTAGAGCGCGTCAGCGCGCCTCGGCGAGTTCCGGAATATCGATGCGCGGGTCCGCGGCGTCCACCGGTTCGAGGCCAAAGCGCCGGGCGAGTAGATCAATCCCCGCATTCATCGCAAAGGCGCTGCGGACCCGCCGCTCGCCGGCACCACCAAGCGCCGCGCGCCGCATCGGATCACGGATCAGCCCGGCGAGCGCGCGGGCCAATGCCGGCGGGTCGGCGGGCGGCACGAGCACACCGGTCGCCCCGTCGTCGATCAGCTCGGGTATTCCCGACACTCGGGTTGCGATACAGGCGAGGCGCTGGCTCTGCGCTTCCATCAGAACGTTGGGCAGCCCGTCGCGGTCGCCGTCTTCGGTCACTTTGGCGGCGAGGACGAACAGATCGGCCCGGCGATAGGCGGCGAGCACCTCGGGCTGTGCCAGAGCGCCGCGCCACTCGATCCGCGGCGCGAGGCCGAGCCTCTCGGCCAGGCCGCGCAACGTTGCGGTAAGGCCGCCGCCGCCGATATGCACAAAGCGCCAGGCGAGGTCCGCCGGCAGCAGCGCCAGTGCAGCGAGGAGGTCGTCGTAGCCCTTTTTCGGTACCGCCCGGCCGACCGAAAGCAGTACGACCGGGCATAGCGGGTCGCTGCCGTCGCTGCCAGGCGGGCGCTGCGGCGGCGATGAAAAGCGTTCGAGATCGAGCCCGTGATAGCACAGCGCGACCCGTTCCGGCCGAGGCGCCAAGCTCGCGAGATGGGCGCGGCCGGCCGCCGTGCAGGTCACCGCCCAGCGCGCTTCGCCGAGCTTTGCTCGTTTCTCCCAGTCGGGGATCGTCCAAATGTCCTTGGCGTGAGCAGACACCGTCCAGTCGAGGCCCGAGATCAGCGCGGCGTACCGCGCGACCGATGCCGGCGTGTGCAGAAAATGGGCATGGAGATGGCCGACTTCGCTCGGCAACTCGGCCGCGAGCACCAGCGCCTGGCCAAACCGGCGCACCCGGTTTGGGGTCGGGTCGCGCCGCAGATCGGCGAGCCAGGCGCGCAGCGCCCGGCCATAGCCCGGTTGCCGGCGGGCGCGCCGCCAGCCGCGCCAGACACGCGACGGCTCCTGGTACAAATATTCCGGAAGGTAGAGCCGTGTCCGCGCCGATCGCGTCGTGCACCGGATGAACGGCGCGATCGGTCGGGTGGCGCAGCGAGACGATCAGGATGCCCAGCCCGCGCTGTTCGAGCGCCAGGATTTCCTGCGCGATGAAGGTCTCGGACAACCGCGGATAGCCTTTGAGGACAAAGGCGACACGCCTCCTGGAGGCGGCCGATCGGGGCAGCATGGATCAGGCCCCGAGACGCGCCCGCACCGCGACGCGCCCGGCCCGGCCCCGGTCGAGCCATTTTTTCGCCAGCCGATTGACGTTCGGCATCCCGTCGAGCAGACCCGGGATCACCGCGTTCGAGGGTGGCGGCTGGCTGGTCAAGCGACGCAGCGCCGCGGACATGACCCGCGGGTCGCGGCCCTGCTGCTCCGACAGCATGGCGACGAGGCCAAGTTCGGCGGCGCGCTCGGTGCGGATGAACTGTTCGAGCCGCGGCGCGGTGCGCGGCATGATCAGCGCCGGCTTATCAAAGGACAGGATCTCGCAAAAGGTGTTATAGCCGCCCATCGCCACGACGCCGGCAGCGCGCGCCATCAGCGCTTCGAGCCGGGCATTGAAGGTAATGGCGTGGACGTTCGGCAACAGCGCGGCTCGGGCCGCAAAAGCCGCCCGTTGCTCGGGCAACATGAACGGGCCGAAGACGATCAGCGCCGGGTACGGCAGGTCGCGATCGTGCTCATAGGCCGACAGCACCAGATCGACGAGCGCCTCGCCGTCGCCGCCACCACCAGGCGTGATCAGCAAAAACTCGTTCTCGACAAGCTCCTGAAGGTCCGGCGTCACTGCCAGATCGGTCGCGGTGCGCTGCAGGTAGCCGGTGTAGATCATGCGCCGGCGAACGCTGGCCGGCACCGGGAGGCCGGCGAGCGGGTCGCAGATCTGCGGCAGGCCATAAACCCAGATCTCGTCGTAGTATTCGGACAGCGCCGGGACCGCATTCTTGCGCTCCCATTCGCTCTCGAGCGCTTCGGGATCGTCCATCACGTCGCGCAGCCCAAGGACCACCGTCGCCCGCCGGCGCTGCATCAGCTGCAATGTGTCGCGCACCTCGCCGCGCAGCCCCAAGGGCTCCTTGTCGACGATCAACAGGTCGGGGTCGAAAATATCGGCGGTATGGCGGATGATCGAAGAGCGCATCGCCAAGGTCTCCTCGATGTCGATATGGAGGCCGAGCGAGACGTACTCGCCGTTGCGCAGCTTGATGACGCCGGGTACGCGCACAAAATCAACACGGGCACGAAAATCGAAGCTGCCGATGATCGGCGACCCCGACAGGATCAGGATGGACAGCGCGGGATCCAGCTCGACCAGAGAATGGGCTATCGCGCGGCAGCGGCGCAGATGGCCGAGGCCAAAACTGTCGTGGCTGTAAATCAGCACACGCCGCTGATGACGCCGACCGGCCACTTACGTCCCCTCGCGCATGCCTGCGGCTTGACTATTGCATAGGGGCGCGGGTGGGGAAATGATCTTTTTATGGAGCCTGCCGCGATGAAAGGGGTGGCGGCCGTTCTCAGCACGGCCGAGGAGGTGGTGCGACCCGCACAGGAGCGTCGTCGGGTTCTTCCCGACTGGGTCGAACCAGCGACCGCGCCATCGCCGCCACCGCCGCCCGAAATCCCGACCAAGGACCCGACCGCGCTCGAGCCGTCGATCTACAGGTTCATTTTGCGCTTCAGCCTGCGCCAACAGATCGTCCTGCTGTTCTTGACCCTGGCGTCCTTTCCGTTCCTTTATTATTCGCTCGAGCTGCCAAAAATAATCACCAACAAGGCGATCAAGCCAAAATATGTTCCGCAGACATACTTTGGCATCCAGTTCGATCAAATCCACTATCTGTTGGTGCTGTGCGTCGCATTCCTGGTGATGGTATTGATTAATGGTGGGTTTAAGTATTTCATAAATACTTATAAAGGCCGGCTCGGCGAGCGGATGCTGCGACGCTTTCGCTATCAGCTGTATCAGCGGATGCTGCTGTTCCCGCTATCCTATTTCAACAAGAACTCGTCTGCCCAGATCATTCCGATGATCACCGCCGAGTGCGAGTCGCTCGGCGGCTTCGTCGGCGATGCTGTAGCGACCCCGGCGTTCCAGGGCGGTACGCTGCTGACCAACATCCTGTTCATGTTCATGCAGGATCCGGTGCTGGGGCTGGCCGCGGTAGCGCTCTATCCGGTGCAGGGCTACGTCATCCCGAAACTGCAGCGTAAGGTCAACCAGCTCAACCGACGCCGGGTCCGCACGGTCCGCCAGGTTGCCGACCGCGTCCAGGAATCGGCGAGCGGGATCACCGACATTCTCGCCAACGACGCGATCAGGCTTCAGCTGACTGGTTTCGCCCATCTGCTCGGTACGATCTACGACATCCGCTTCGAGATTTATCAGCGCAAATTCTTTGTCAAATTCCTAAACAACTTCATGATGCAGCTGACGCCGTTTTTCTTCTTCTTGATCGGCGGTTACCTGGTGATCCACGGCAGTCTGTCGCTGGGCGTCGCTGTTGGCGGTGCTGATCGCCTACAAGGATCTGGCCTCGCCGTGGAATGAACTGCTTACTTTCTATCAGTCCTTCCAGGATTCCAAAATCAAGTACGACCAGATCGTCGAGCAATTCCAACCCGCCGGCATGATGGACGCTCGGCTGCAGCGCGACGAACCCGAAACGGCGCCGCCGTTTACCGGCGATCTCGTCGCCGCCAATCTGTCGCTCGCCGAGGATGACGGCAGCCGCGTTGTCGACGCCGTCAGCTTCAGCCTCCCCCTCGCTCAACACGCAGCGATTATCGGGCAGGGTGGCAGCGGCAAGAACGAGCTCGCCTTAATGCTCGCTCGCATGGTTCCGCCGACGAGTGGGCGGATCACGATCGGCGGCGTCGACCTCGGCGCCCTGCCGGTCGCGGTGACCGGGCGGCGGATCGGCTATGTCGGCGCGATGCCCTATCTGTTCGCCGGCACCTTGCGCGACAATCTGCTGCTCTCGCTGCGCCACGCGCCGGTGCGCCCGGCAGAGTACGACGGCGCGGAAGCCCGCCGCCGGGCCAGGCAGTTATTTGAAGCACGAAGATCCGGCAACATCGATTTTGACATCCATGCCGATTGGATCGATTACGAGGCCGCCGGCGTCGCCGATCGCGAGGCGCTGTCGCGCCGCATCACCGAGGTGCTCGCCAAACTCGACTCGGACAGCGACGTCTACAGTCTCGGCCTGCGTTGGCGCCTCGATCCCGAAAGCGAACCGGAGACGGCCACGCGGCTGCTCGAAGCGCGTAAGGCGCTGGCCCGCCGACTGGTCGAAGACGAGATCGCCAACCTCGTCGAAACTTATGATCCGGAACGGTTCAACACCAATGCCTCGGTGGCGGAGAACCTGCTGTTCGGAACACCGATCGGTCCCGCCTTCGAGTTCGAGGCGCTCGCCAACAACCATTATGTGCTGCAGGTTCTAAGCAAGGTTGGGCTGATCGACGACCTCGTCGACGCCGGCAAGGAAGTCGCCGAAACCATGGTCGAGCTGTTCGCCGACCTGCCCCCCGACCACGCCTTTTTTGAGCAGTTCAGCTTCATCGGCGCCAATGACTTGCCCGAATTTGCCGCGATCCTCGGGCGGATCGGCAAGGGCGGAACGGCCGCGCTCGGCAAGGAGGATCGCGCGCGGCTGCTCTCGCTGCCGTTCAAGCTGATCCCGGCGCGGCACCGGCTCGACGTCCTCGACGAGGCGATGCAGAAACGCCTGCTCGAGGCGCGCCGGGTGTTTCGCGCCGATCTTCCGCCCGAGGGGCAGCGCCAGATCGAGTTCTTCGACGTCGAGCGATACAACGCCGCCGCCTCGGTGCAGGACAACATCCTGTTCGGCAAGATCGCCTATGGCGAGGCGGATGCGCCGTTGCGCATCCCCAAATTGCTGGCCGAGATCATCGATACTCTGGCGCTCCGCCAGACCGTCATCGAAGTCGGGCTCGACTACAATGTCGGCACCGGCGGATCGCGTCTGTCCTTGGCCGAGCGGCAAAAGACGGCGATCGCCCGCGCCGTGCTCAAGCGGCCCGATCTCTTGATCCTCAACGAAGCGACCTCGGCGCTCGACGGGCAGGCCCAGGCGAAAGTGACCAAGGGATTGATGGACGAATTCGCCGGACGCGGCCTGATCTGGGTGCTGCACCGCGCAAGCCTGACCCGCAACTTCGACCGGGTGCTCGTCATGAGCAACGGCAAGCTGCAGGAGCAGGGGACCCCTGCCGAACTCGAGCCCAAGGGTTCGCTGATGTCCTTTCTCCTCGCAGCCGAATGACCGAACCGAGACGACAAGAGAATGGAGGGAGGTAAATGAGCCTGAAGCAGGAATTCGAATTGTTGCGGCGGGTGCCGCTCTTCGCCGAGATCGAGCCGTCCAGGCTGAAGCTCCTGGCGTTCATGAGCGAGCGGGTCGGGTTCGATCCGGGCAAGCTGATCATGCGCCAGGGCGATCCCGCCGATGCCGCCTATCTGATCATCGAGGGGCACGCCGAGGTCTTCGCCGAGACGCCCGCCGGGCCGGTGATCCTGGCGACCGTCGGCGCCAATGAGACCGTGGGCGAGATGGGCATATTGTGCAACACGCCGCGTAATGCGACGGTGCGCGCCAAGGATCGGCTTATCGCCCTGCGCATCTCGAAGGAGCCGTTCATGCGCATGGTGCGCGAATTCCCCAATATTTCGGTCTCGATCATGCAGGAACTGGCGCACCGGCTCGAAGCCGCCAACAATCAGCTGCGCACCTCACTCGCCGAGGTCAAGCGGCTGCGTGAGAAGACCGGGATCGCCGCCTGATCCGTCCGCCTGATCCGCGGTGAGCCGGCTCGACAGCTTTATCCGCCGGCTCGAGGCGCAGCGCGCCTGCCTCGACATGGCGGCCAAACTTGTCGGCGGTCTCGATGGGCCGGCGCTCGAGCTCGGGCTCGGCAACGGCCGCACCTACGATCATCTGCGCGAGCTCTGTCCGGACCGGCAAATCTACGTCTGCGAGCGCAAGGTCGCCGCCCATCCGGATTGCGTGCCGCCGCCCGAATTTTTGCTCCTCGGCGACATGCGCGACACGTTGCGAGCCGCGCGCGAATGGCTCGAAGGCCGGATCGCGCTGGCCCATCTCGACCCGGCAAGCGGCGACGTTGCCGCGAGCCGAGCGCTCGCCGTGGAACTAGTGCCGCTTATTGTTCCGCTGCTGGGCCAGGGTGCCGTTCTCGTCAGCGAACCGTCGATCGCCGCTCCTGGGCTGGTTCGGCTGGAGCCGCCGGAAGGGGTCGCCGCCGGCCGGTACAACCTCTACCGCCGCATCATTCGCCAATCGTCAGCATGACCGGGACGTGGTCGGAGGCTTTGTCCCAGCTGCGGCTGTCGCGGTAGATCCGGGTCTCGGACACGGCGCCGACGAGCGCGGGGGTCGCCCAGATGTGGTCGAGGCGGCGGCCCCGGTCCGAGGCCGCCCAGTCGCGGGCGCGATAGCTCCACCAGGTATAGAGCCGCTCCGGCGGCGGAACAAAATGCCGTACCGCGTCGACAAAGCCGCCGGCCTGCTGCAAGCGGGCGAGGCGGTCGACCTCGACCGGGGTATGACTGACGACGCTCAACAATTGCTTGTGCGACCAGACATCGGCCTCGAGCGGGGCGATGTTGAAGTCTCCGACCGCGACCATCGCGCGGCCGCCGGCCCGTTCTGCGGCAAACCAGGCGGTGATTTCATCGAGAAATTGAAGTTTGTGGGCGAATTTCGGGTTAGCCTCCGGATCGGCTATGTCGCCGCCGGCCGGAACGTAGATGTTGTGCAGCTCGATGCCGCCAGGCAGCACGGCGGTCGCGTGCCGGCAATCGGCGCGGGCGCACCAGCTTCGCGTCTCGGACATTTCGAACGGGAGACGCGAGAGGATCGCGACACCGTTATAGCCCTTCATGCCGTGCACCAGCAGGTGGCGATAGCCGCGCGCTTCAATTGCTTCGCGCGGGAAGAGCTCGTCCGGCGTCTTGGTCTCCTGCAGGCACAAGACGTCGGGCGCCCATTCCGCGATCAATCGGCAGACATTGTCGATGCGCAGACGCACCGAGTTGATGTTCCAGGTAGCAAGCCGCAGGCTCATCACCCGGCAATCCGCGGAAGACCGGGCCACCATAAACACATCGGCGCCCGGTCGGGGGGGAAGACCGGGCGCCTGCATGTCAGAAGCGTTTGGGGGAAATCGGTCCCGTAGGGGAGACGGGGCCGTTTTTGAGAGAGCATCATGCTCTCCCCGCTTCTGGATACAGAAAATGGGATCCGCTCAAGGGAAAACAAACCCCGATTCGTGCATGCCCGAAACAAAAAAAACGCATGCAGTGCGGCGGAACCAATCCCGGCTCGCTCACGCCGCGCAGCTGGCCGCGGCGACACCCGCGGCGGCTGCATGACAACTCCGCGCAAAGGCGGCGAACAGCGCCGCCGAGAACGGGTTTTCCAACGCCTTGAACTCGGGATGCCACTGCACGCCGACGACGAACCTCGCTTCGGGCAGGCTCACCGCTTCGATCTGGCCGTCGGGCGCCACCGCCTCGACGCGAAGCCGCGGAGCCGGGCAGTCGATCCCCTGCGAATGCAGCGAATTGACCATGACCTCGAGGCTGCCGGCGAGCCTGGCGAGCATCCCCCCGGCGGTCAAGATCACGGGGTGCGCGGGTCCATAGGCGCCGTCCGGCGATTCCTTTCGGTAGCGATGATTGAGCCGTCCCGGAACCTGGTGCACCCGTTGGTGCAAAGTGCCGCCCAAAGCCACGTTAAGCTCCTGAATGCCGCGGCAAATTGCCAACACCGGCAGGTCGCGCCGCACCGCTTCGCGGATCAAGGGCAGGGTCGTCGCGTCGCGCTCGGGATCATGCAGGATTTCGGCGTCGAGCGGCTCGTCTCCATACTCGCTCGGATGGACATTGGAGGGGCTGCCGGTCAGCAGCAAGCCGTCGAGCGCGTCGAGCACGCCGCACATATCGACCTTGGACCCGATCGCCGGGATCAGCACCGGCAGACATCCGGTCGCCGCGATGATCGCGTTCGGATATTTGTCGGTCACTGTATGAAACACCCGATCCTTGATAGTGCGCGTACAGGCGGGGATGCCGATGATCGGCGAAGGATGGGCTGGCATCAGGCTGGCTCAATTATCGTTGTAGCGGCGGCTGGTAGCGTACGGATTCTGGTATACAAACAGCTTGGGGTCGAGCGCCATACCGAATTGCTCTTCGGACAGCGATACCGTCGTTGTGTGATGCTGCTGATCCACGATCGTCCATTGCCTCAAAGACAATGGCTGGTCGCCGAATTCCATCGTCAAGCTGCCGTTGTCCGGCTCCTTGGGATCGACGACCGTGATCCGCAGCGAATTGGCGCCGCGCTCGAAGCGGGTGACGACGAGGTCATCGAAGCTGATCGGAACGCGCAGCAAAAACCACGCCGGGGTGAATTTCAACCCGACCTTGGACATCTCGGCCAGCTGGGTATCGACGTAGTAGACATAAAAACGGTCGGCGATCAGCAGAATCGGGGTCGGCGGGTCGTATTGGAAGCGCATCCGGCCCGGCCGTTCCATCCACACCCAGCCTTCGGCGGTGCCGCCATTGGCCGAATATTGGTGGAATCGGGCGGTCATTGTGCCGATCCCATTCAAATACGCGGCAATTCGCTGCAGATCGCCTTGGTCCTGTGCGTTTAATACCGCCGGCGGCGGCGGCACATCGGCCCGCGCGGAAACCTGCGGCGGCAGCAGCAGCGCAAATGCCAAGCCCGCGGCCAACAGTACGCCGCTGAGGAGACCCCGACGCTCCGGTGAAACATCCCCCGGCCCCCGACCTTTCCCGATCCCGGCCATATTGCCCTTTTCCGGCTTCATCCACGGTTCCGGGGAGATGAGAGCGGCAGCCGCCCGCGTCAATTGCGCTCAATCGCCGCCACGCGCCAGGACCTCCCGCTTGCCGACATGATTGGCCGCGCTGACGACGCCCTCGGCCTCCATCCGTTCGATGATCCGCGCCGCCCGATTGTAGCCGATCTGAAGATGGCGCTGGACAAAGCTGGTCGACGCCTTGCGCTCGCGGCAAACAACCGCGACCGCCTGCCGATACAGCATGTCGCCCGATTCGCCATCGTCTTCGCCGGCGAGCGGATCGAACGAAGCCTCGTCGTCCTCGGTGATCTCGTCGATGTAATCAGGCTCGCCGCGCTCCTTGAGGAACGAGACGACGCGCTCGACCTCCTCGTCCGAGACAAACGGGCCGTGAACGCGGGTGACGCGCCCGCCGCCCGCCATGTACAGCATGTCGCCGCGGCCGAGGAGTTGCTCGGCGCCGCCTTCGCCGAGAATTGTGCGGCTGTCGATCTTTGAGGTGACCTGAAAGCTGATCCGGGTCGGGAAATTCGCCTTGATCGTGCCGGTGATCACGTCGACCGACGGACGCTGGGTGGCCATAATGATGTGAATGCCGGCCGCGCGCGCCATCTGCGCCAAGCGCTGGATCGCCGCCTCGATGTCCTTGCCGGCGACCAGCATCAGATCGGCCATTTCGTCGACGACGACGATGATCAGCGGCAATTCGCTGGCGTCGAAAGGTTGCGGCTCAAAGATCGGCTCGCCGGTCTCGGGGTCGAAGCCGGTCTGCACCTTGCGGACCAGGCTTTCGCCTTTGGCCGCCGCCTCGGCGAGCCGGGCGTTGAAGCCGTCGATGTTGCGCACCCCGAGCTTCGACATCTTGCGATACCGGTTCTCCATCTCGCGCACCGTCCATTTCAGGGCCAGAACGGCCTTGCGCGGATCGGTGACGACCGGAGCGAGCAGGTGCGGGATGCCGTCATAAACCGACAGCTCCAGCATTTTCGGATCGACCATGATGAATTTGCAGCGGTCGGGCGGCATCCGGTACAGAATCGAGAGGATCATCGTGTTGATGCCGACGGACTTTCCCGACCCGGTCGTGCCGGCGATCAGCAGATGCGGCATTCTGGCGAGATCCGCGAGGATCGGCTCGCCCGAAATATCCTTGCCGAGAATCAGGGCGAGACGACCCGGATGCTTTTCATAGGTGGGCGAATTGAGCAGCTCGCGCAGAAACACAGTCTCAGCCTTGCGGTTCGGCAACTCGATACCGATCACCGTGCGCCCCGGCACGACCGCGACGCGGACCGAGATGGCGCTCATCGAGCGGGCGATGTCGTCGGCAAGACCGATGATCCGCGACGCCTTGATGCCCGGCGCCGGTTCGAGCTCGTACAAGGTCACCACCGGACCGGGGCGCACCTGGACGATCTGGCCGCGCACACCGTAATCCTCGAGCACCGTTTCGAGCATCCGGGCGTTCTTGGCGAGTGCGTCTTCGTCGACGGCGGCGGCCTTGGCGGCGGGCGGTTTTTCCAACAGCTCGAGCGAGGGCAGAACCGGCTCTTCGTCGGGCACAAGGTCGAGCCTCGGCTGGCGCTCTTCTTCGCCGCGCCTGCCCGGCGTCGGCGGCCTCGGCTGCGGCGCGATAAACCGGATCAGGCCGGTTCGTTCGCGTTCCTTGTCGCCGGGTTGCGGCGGTCCCCCACGGTCGATACGCGGCTCGCGCCGGTCCGGCAGCCGTGCGACGATCTCCCCCGGACGCCGCTCCGACGCGGCGGAGGGGTGGCTGGCGCGGCCCGATCGGGCCTGCCACCAGCGCCTAAGCAGCTTTCCCCCCAACCCGGCCGCCGCCACCGTTCCGCGCCCTGACAAGACCGCGACACGGCCGGCGCCGCTCCCCGCGCCCGCGCCGAGATCGCGCCAGTCGCGCCAGGAAAGTCCGAGTATCAACAACAGCGAAAGCCCGAGGCCGGCTGCCGCCATCATCGCGATCGGCAATGCCGCGGTTCCGAGCCCGGCCAGCGCCAACAACCGCTGCAGCCCCCAGCCGACGGCGCCGCCGCAGCCCGGCGCGGCGCAAAGCGCCGGTTGATCGAGGATAGACAGCGCCAGCGCCGCCAGAACCAGCGCGGCCGGCAGCAGCCCGAGCTTGCGCCACAAGGATCGCAGCGGACGGTCGAGCAGCAGCCGCAAGGACCAGCCGAACAGCACGATCGGGATCACGAAGGCGGCGAGCCCCAGACTCTGGCGCAAGATGTCGGCGAGCACGGCGCCGTCATAGCCGAGGAAGTTGTGCGCCCCGGAATCGACCGCCGTGTCCAGCGAAGGGTCCCGCGGATCATAGGAAAACAGCGCCGCGGCGACGAGGAGTGCGCCGAGCAGCAGCCCAAAGCCCAAGGTCTCGAAGACGCGCCGCTTCAGCGTCGCGAGCGGCTGCGTCCAGGCGCGCAAATGACGCCCGCGCGCACCAACCGCAAAACCCATCGATCTGGCCATGCTTCCCCCGATGCCGGCCTTCCCCCAAAACCCGCGCCGTCCGCTGGGCGGGATATGCCGGCACTCTACGACATCTCCGGCCGACACGAAACCGCTCGTTGCCGCGGCCTAGGCCGACTGCAATCACGCCGTGTGGGGGAAGCGGTCTGGACAGTGCGCCGGCCGCGCTTCATCTTTTGGCGATGAGCGACGATGCGGAGCTGGTTATCGCCGGGGGCGGTCTCAATGGGCTGCTGCTCGGCATCGCCTGCGCCGGCGCCGGGCTCGCCGTTGCACTCGTCGACCGCGGAAATCCGGCGGCGATGCTCGACCAGGGCTTTGACGGGCGCAGCTCGGCGATCGCCTATGGCTCGCAGCAGGTGTTGAGCGCGCTCGGCCTATGGCCATTCATCGCTGCCGAGGCCGAGCCGATCCTCGAAATTCGCGTCGCCGACGACAGCGCGCCGCTGTTTTTGCATTACGATCATCGCGAACTGGGCGCCGATGCGCCGCTCGGCTGGATCGTCGAGAACCGGGTGCTGCGACGCGCCCTGATCGAGCACGTGCGGTCGCTCCCGACCCTTGCCTTCTTCGCGCCGCTCGAGATCACCGCGGTCCAGACCTCGCCGTTCGCCGCTGAGGCCGCCCTTTCCGACGGGCGGCGGCTGACCGCCCGCCTCGTCGCTGCAGCCGACGGCGCCGGATCGCCGCTGCGCCGCGCCGCCGGCATCCGCGCCGTCGAATGGCGCTATCCGCAGACCGCGATCGTCACGACGGTGCGGCACGAACGCCCGCATGCCGGCATCGCGGTCGAGCATTTTCTGCCGGCGGGGCCGTTCGCGATCCTGCCGATGACCGATGATCCGGCGCATCAAGGATGCGCCGCCCGACAGGCGCAAGCCTCGCTTGCGCCGAAAGGGCGCTCGTCGATCGTGTGGACCGAGCGGGCGGAGCTCGCTACCGGCCTGATCGCCCTGCCCGACGCCGCCTTCGCCGCCGAGCTCGCGGCGCGCTTTGGCGACTTTCTCGGCGCGGTCGAGCCGATCGGGCCGCGCTGGACCTATCCGCTCCAGCTGATGCTGGCCGAGCGTTATGTCGACCAGCGGCTGGCTTTGGTCGGCGAGGCGGCGCATGTGATCCACCCGATCGCGGGGCAAGGGCTCAATCTCGGCATCCGCGACGTAGCGGCGCTCGCCGAAATCATCATCGACGCCCGCCGTCTCGGCCTCGACATCGGCGACGACGCGCTGCTGCGCCGCTATCAGCAGTGGCGCCGTCTCGACGCGTTGTTGCTCGCCGCCGTAACCGACGGTCTGAACCGCCTGTTCTCGAATTCGATCGCACCGCTGCGCCTGGTCCGCGATCTCGGTCTAGCCGCCGTCGATCGACTGCCTCCCTTGAAGCGCTTTCTGATGCGCGACGCGATGGGCATCACCGGCGATTTGCCCCGTCTTGTCCGCGGCCTGCCGCTGTGAGCGACGATCTCAACGCGCGCGGTGCCGATCACGGACCGGACCCGCTACGTTCGCTGCCCGGGTGCTGGCGTTGCTCGAAACACCCAGATGAGCACTTCCCGTCTATTCCGGAGGGGCCGCGGAGCCCCGCCGGGTGAGGACAACTCGCTGGCCGATGCTCAGTTCCGGCTGGTCCGGAACGCCGGCATTACCTCCTCGGCGACCCATTGGAACTGTTCGAGCATAGTCGCCTGGGGCGTGCCGATCGGGCTTGACAAGCTGATGTGCTGCATGCCCGGATAGCGCTCTTCGATGCCCTTGAGCAGTTCGATCAGCTCGGCCGGGGTGCCGGCGAACCACGAGCCCAGTTTCATGTAATGCTCGACCGTCGGCACCCCGGCGGCGTCCCAGCCGCCGCGATGCGCGACCGCGTCGGCCTGCGCCGGCGTCAGCCCGGGCACAAAGCCCAGCGGCGCGAACATCTTCACATGCTCCTCGTAGATCGGCTTGATCTCGCGGACCGCCTGCTCGCGGCTCCGCGCGAGATGGAAATGTAGCCCGATCTGCAGGTTCTCGCCCAGCGCCAGCTGCTTGCCGGCGCGCGCCGCCGCCTCCTGGTAGGCGATGATCGGGCCGCCTTGCATCGTCGCCGCACCGCCGCCGACCGCGCCTTTAATGCCGTGCTTGACCATGAAATCGAGCCCGCGCGGGCTGGCGCTCACGATCGGCTGCCAGCACTCGACCGGGCGGTGGATCGGGCGCGGCACCAGGGTCAGTTCCTTCAACTCATAACCGCGGTAGGGAACACGCGGCGGCAGGGTGTAGTGCGCGCCCTTGTGCGAGAACGACTCCTCGTTGAACGCCTTGAAAATGATCTCGACGCCCTCCTCGAACACTTCGCGGTTGGCTTCGCCGTCGAGCATCGGGCCGCCAAAGGTTTCGACCTCGCGGGTGTGGTAGCCGCGGCCGACGCCGAATACGACGCGGCCACCGGTCAGGATGTCGGCGGTGGCGAAATCTTCGGCGAGCCGCAGCGGGTGCCACATCGGGACGATGTTGAAGCCGCAGCCGACCTTGAGCCGCTTGGTCACATGCGCCAGATGCACCGCCAGCATCAGAATATTGGGGATGCACTCGTAGCCTTCGTGCTGGAAATGGTGTTCGGCGAGCCACAAGGTCTCATAGCCGAGCGCGTCCATCTTTTTTGCGATCGCCTCGGTCTTCTCGAAGACGCTGGCCAGATGCTGGTTCGAATAGCGCCGCTCGTTGGCCGGGGTGGTGTCCTGCCCGCGGTCGGGAAGATCGACGTGGCCGGCATAGACGGTGGTGAATTTCGTGATCATGCTTCGTCCCTCCGGATCGGCTGCCGCGGTGGATCGGCGGAATGCCGCGAGCGCTCAGTCTTACCCAATTTTCTGTTCTTGGCTACCGAAGGCGCCGTCAGCAGGCTCCTGCGTCGGCGGAGCGGCGCTGCTTGACGGGCTTAGCGAAGACCGGCAACTTGCCGAAACGCACGCGGCCGCAGAGCCGGGAGGGCGTAATTCCGAGGAGGGGAAGCCGATGACGTTTTCGCGCAGAACGTTGCTTACCCGCGCCGGGGCCGGTGTCGCAGCGGCCGCGGTCCTGCGCTGGCCCGCCGATGCGGCGGAATTCAATTTCAAATGTGGCGGCTCCCTGCCCGATGGCCATCCGATGGCGATCCGCGCCCGCGAAGCGATGAAAGAGATCAAAGAAGAGAGCGGCGGCCGCCTCGATATCACGCTTTACACCAACAGCTTGCTCGGCGGCGACACAGCGATGATCTCGCAGACGATCGCCGGCGCGCTCGAGATGTACGTCTTGCCGTTCGATCTGCTGGCGGCCAAGAACCCTGCCTGTGGCATCTTCGGCGTCGGCTATGCTTTCCTCGGTTACGACAACATCTGGAAGGCTATCGACGGCGAACTCGGCGATCATTTGCGCGGCATCGCCGACGGGATCGGCTTTCACACCGTACATAATTGCTATGACCACGGCTTTCGCGAGATCACGACCCGGACCAAGCCGATCCAAATCGCCGGCGGATCTAAAGGGGTTCAAGATCCGTCTGCCGGTGGCGCCCTATTTATCTCGCTGTTCCAGCATCTCGGCGCATCGCCGACCCCAATCAGTTTCGGCGAAGTCTACAGCGCCTCTGCAGACCGGCGTCGTCGACGGCCAGGAGAACCCGCTGGTGCTGATCGACACCGCCAAGCTCTACGAGGTGCAGAAATATTGCAGCATGACCAAGCACACCTGGGCCGGGATCCACATTTCCTTCAGCAACACCGCGTGGAAGCGGCTGCCGCCCGATTTACAACAGCTCGCTGACGAGGAGTTCAATGCCAAGGCGCTACTGGAACGCGCCGATTGGCAGGTCATGACCAGGAAGGAAACCAAAATCCTCGAGGGCAAAGGGATGGTGTTCAGCAGTCCCGACACAAAGCCGTTTCAGGACGAGCTGCGCAAATCTGGCTTCTACGCCGACATGAAGAAAAAATCGGGCGATAAGGCATGGGCTTTGCTCGAGCAATACGTTGGCCCCTTGGCATGAGCAATGAGGCGCCGCGGCACCCCAGACCATTGGCGATACCGAAGATTTGGCCTGGGGGGAGCAAGGCGCCTCGCCCTCAAGATCGGAGAAAGACGGTGTTGACGCTGATTGAAGATTTGCCGCCGATGGTGCTGGGAGTCGAGGCTAGCGGCAAGGTTACCCACGAGGATTACCTAAACATCCTGATCCCGAACGCCGAAGCGAAGATGGCCGAGGGTCCGATCAAGATGCTTTATGTGATTGGCGAGGATTTCACCGGCTTTGAACTCGGAGCGCTGTGGGACGACGGCACCTTCGGTCTCAAGCATTGGCACGATTTCAGCTGCATTGCAGTGGTCGCCGATCATGTGTGGCTGCGCGGCGCCGTCAGCATGTTTAAGCCGTTCTTCCCGCACGAGGTCCGGTTGTTCCGTCTATCCGACCTGGCTGCGGCAAAGGCTTGGCTTGCCGGCGCGGAGGACGCGAGCGGTACCACAGGATCTCGATAACGGGGTAGATTTTGAGATCGGCTTGCTGAATAAACGGGGCGCGAGGTGCCCGTAGAGCAACAAATGGAATACGCGATACTCGGCCGGACCGGTCTCAAAGTCAGCGTCGCCGGGCTCGGCTGCGGCGGGTTCAGCCGGCTCGGGCTGGGCACCGGCAAAAACGAGGCCGAGGCGGTGGGGCTCGTACATCAGGCGTTCGACCTCGGGGTCAATCTCTTCGACACCGCTGCCGTCTACGGCACCGAAGCGGTCCTTGGCAAAGCCCTGAAGTCGATGCCGCGCGATCAGGTGGTGATCGCCACCAAGGCGTGGATCCCGCGCAGTGGGGGCCGCTCCGCTGTCGACCACGCGGTGGCCAGCCTCGACAATTCGCTCAAATTGCTAGGCATAGATTGCATCGACATCTTCCAGCTCCACGGCGTTTCGCCCGAGGCTTATGATCGGGCCCGCGATGTGATCGCCCCAGCGCTGCTGAGGGAGAAGGAGAAAGGCAAGATCCGCCACCTCGGCGTCACTGAAACCGGCTCCAGCGACGCCGAGCACAGGATGCTCCAAGCACGCGGTCGAGGACGGATGTTGGGACGTCGTCATGCTGGGTTTCCACATGATGCACCAGAACGCGCGGACGAATGTCTTTCCGCGCACGGTCGCAAATCGCGTCGGCACCCTACTGATGTTCGCGGTGCGCAACATCTTCTCAAAGCCGGAGCGGCTGAAAACGGAGTTGCGCGAGCTTACCGCCAAGCGGCAGTTGCCGCGCTGGCTCGCCGACGCGCCGAACCCGCTCGGCTTTCTGATCCATGAACAAGACGGCGGCGCCGCGACCATCACCGAGGCGGCCTATCGCTTTGTCCGGCACGAACCGGGTGTCGACGTGGTGCTGTTCGGCACCGGCGACCCCGAGCATCTGCGGACCAACATCGCCTCGATCTTGAAGCCGCCGGTGCCCGAAACCGACCGCCGGATACTCGCCCGGCTGTTCGGCCACCTGGTCGGCGTCGGCCTCGACCCGCCCACCTACATGCCCGGCCTCACCCTGCATTGATCGGCCGTCCCATGAAGAGCGGCATAATATCCGGCGAAGAGCTCTGGCGGCTGCTTCGCGCTCAGCCGGAACGCGGGGCACGATCGGATGCCGGCTGGGGCTTCGATTTGCCTCTCAGCCCTGCCCGCGGTCGCTTCGCTGCGACCCGGCGCGCCGCTGCCAGCGCTACTCGCGCCCATGAAACAAGCTCATCGGGTTCGTCAAACAGCCGCTCCGGCGCACGCCAAAAGGAGAGGTCGATGAGGCAGCCCTTTTTTTCGTAGTTGAGGGGCGGAAAGGCCTCGGCTTCCTCAAAGGCCGCCCGGTTGTGGTCGTCAACGCGGAGGTAGAGCATGTTGTCGGTCACCATCCCGAGCATCAGCCCGTCGCAGAAGACCCCGGTCTTGCCGAACATGCGCCGCATCGTGACGTGACCGAGCGGAGCGAGCTGCTCGCGCAGGAACTCGGCGAAACTGTCGCTGGCAAACATTCCTCCCTCCAGCCTGCTCGGCGGTTTCGTCAGGTAAATGTTGAGGGGTAACACCCGGGTCACGGTGCCGTTAGGCCTGCGCCCCCGCAACAATTACATCGAGCGAGATGATGTCGTCCAATGCGCCGGAATAGACCACGAAGGAGGCCGTCTCCTGGCTGATTAAGGCGCTGTGCGGTTGTGGCCCGTCGGATTGCGCAAGGACCGTCCAGACCGGCCTCCGGATCGTGGGCTCGCAAGCGTTCCGCGCCGGGCTGGGGGCTCCGGGCGGCGAGCCGTAATCGCGGCGGCGGGCAAGGCGGGTGGTCCAAGTAGCGGAGGGGCGGGCATGTAAATCGCCTTACGCGCTGCTCCGACGCCAAATTTGATTTGGCCGGGCCGGAGCAGGCAGGCGCATAAATCCGGCGGTGCGAAACTGTGCTTGATAACCGACGGCCGGACAGAGACGACTAAAACTCAGTCGGCGGCCGGAGCGCGCTGGATGTTGGCGCTGCGCACCGGGATGCCGGTCTGCTCGTAGCAGACCCGCGCCAAGGTCGCGACCCCCTCGCGGATCACGTCCTTCGACGGCAGTGCAAAGCACAGCCGCATATGCGATTTGGTTGCGGCCGGGTTGCACGACCATTCCGGGCCGGGGTTGAACACCAGCCCCTCCTTGGCGGCGGGCGCCACCAATGTTGTCACATCGACCTTGTCCGGCAGTTTGATCCACAAAAAGATGCCGCCCTTCGGGACCCACATCTTTTCGATCGCGGTGCCGAATTCGCGCTCGACCGCTTCAACCATCGTGTCGAGCTTTTCTTTCAATACGCCGGTCAACTCGCCGACATGCTCGTCGAAAGCTCTGCGAGAAATATTCGGCGACGACCATCTGCTCGAGGGCGCCGGTGCCGCTGTCGAGTCTCGCGCTTGAGCCCGACGAGCCGGCTCATGACCGTCCAGTCGGCGACGACGTAGCCGAGCCGCAAGGCCGGCGACAAGGTTTTCGAGAACGACCCGACATGGACCACCTGGCTCGGGTCCATCGCATAGATCGCCTCCGGCGCATCCGGGCTCCAGGTCAAGATCGGCGTAGCATTCGTCCTCAAAAATCACCACGCCGTGTTTTTTAGCCAGCGCCAGCAGGGCCTCGCGGCGCGCCACCGGCAGGATCGACCCGGTCGGGTTCTGCACCGTCGGGATCGTGTAGATGAATTTCGGCACGGTCCCTTTGCGCTTCAGGCCGTCTAGGATCTGGCCGAGCGCGTCGATCTTCAACCCATCATCGTCGAGCGGCGCGCCGACGACGTTGACGCCGAGCCGCTGCAATTTGGTCAATGCGCCGCCATAGGTGAATTCCTCGAGGATGACCGTGTCGCCGCGGTTCAACAGAACACGGTTGACGAGGTCGAGCCCCTGGCCGGAACCGGAAGTGATCAGGACTTCCTCAGGCGTGCAGGTGATGCCCCGCGCCCCGACCTTGTTGACGACACATTCGCGGGTCGGCCGGAAACCCTGTGGTCCGTGCGGGTTATAGAGCGCCAGATCGGCGCCGTCGCGGCGCAATACCGTCTCCGCCGCCGCCGCCAGTGCCGCTGCCGGCACACGCTCGGGGTCGTTGTGGCCGCCGATGAAATTGTATTTCGGAAAGCCGGCCCAGCGCGGCGCCGCCGCCGGAAGGTCTTTGGCGAACAGATGGGTATAAGCGAAACCGGTAGCGGCCATGGTGCTTTCTCGTTGTGCTAGGGTGATTGGTGCCTCGCGTCACCTGCCCCTCGCCCTCCCGCTACGCGGGTCCCTCCCTCTCCCCGCGACCGGGGAGAGGGCCGGGTGACGGGCTACTGGGTCAGCTCGCCTTCGCGTATTTGCCGCTCTGCTGCGGGGTGATGTCGGGATAGGCGCCGGCGGTCTTTTGCGCCGCCTGCTCGTGCATCTGCAACCGCGTGCGCCGTTCCCACTTCCGCTTCAGCTCGTCCTTGACGTTAAAGGCGAGCTTGCCAACGCCCTCGATGTCGAGCTCGATCTTGTCGCCGTCCATGAACGGATTGAGCCCGCGATGATTGGTGCCGGTCGCGACGATATCGCCCGGCTCAAGAGCGTGGATCGAGCTGAGCCATTCGATGCAGCGGGGGATCTTGTGCGCCATGTCGCTGGTGTTGAAGTTCTGCATTAATGTGCCGTTGTTCGACAACCGGATCTGCAATTTCTGCGGGTCCGGAATTTCGTCCTTGGTCACGATACACGGCCCGATCGGGGCGAAAGTATCGCGCGACTTCATGGCAAAAAAGCCGGGGGCCGGCAGGCCACGCGCCGAGCCGTCGATAAAGCAGGTATAGCCAAAGACATAGTCCATCGCGTCGGCGGCTTTGACGTTGCTCGCCTTTTTGCCGATCACGAGCGCCAATTCGGCCTCGCCCTCGAAAATCGTCGCCGGCGCATCGGGCAATACCATCGTGTCGCCTGGTCCACAGATCGCGTTCGCTGTCTTTTGGAAGGCGTTGATCGGCGCCGGCGCGCTGCGGGTGCCGTCTTCCATGTAGTTGACCGCCATGCAGTCGATATTATCGGGCTTTGGCAGCGGGGCGCGCAGTTTGACCGCCGACAACGGCAGGCCCTGACCGCTGGCCGCGGCGTCTGCGAGCTTGCCCTTGTATTGGTCGAAGCGCGCGATCACCCCGTTGATCAGGTCACCAGGGCCGGTATGCGGGATGTCGCGCACGACCGATGACACGTCGACGACGCGATCGCCCTTGACCACGCCCAGCTTGTAGTCATCGAAGTATACCAGCTTCATTTGAGCCTCCGTTATTCGACAGGGACGAAAATGCAGTTGCGGATCTTGCCGTCCAGCGCCTTCGACAGGTGACCTTTGCCGGTCGTGTCCTCGACCAGCACCACCTCGCCGGCGCCGATCTTGCGCGCCTCACCGTCGCTTGCCGTGATTTGCACACCGGCGTCGAGGTTGATGATGTATTGCCGTCGCGGCGCCGGGTGCCAGTCGAGATCGTAGGTCGGCGGCACCTCGCGGAAGATGATCCCGGTCGCCGGCAGCCGTTTGGACAGCTTGCCTCCGGGGGTCTGCTCGACCCATTCGATCTCGACGTCGCGCCAATGCGACTGACCGCTCGCGTCGGCATAGAGGTTGTGCACCCGCATCGCTGCCCCTCCCAGGCAATCGGTTGTTGATAGCGGGCATAGTAGCGGCGGACTGATCCCCGACGCCAGCCTCTCGACGAGCCGATGCGTCAGATCATGCCCGTTGCGGCTCGGCGGAAGAGGGGAATACTGCGGCGCGCCGCGCACCCGGCTTCAGCCGCAATGCCGGCCGCTCAATCAGGTGCCAGGACAGGAAAGCCATTGCCGCGGTCACGGGCAAGGCGATTGCGAACACCTGCCACCACAGGGCGCGGCCGCCGAGCAACCAGACCACCGCCTGCTCGACCGGCCAGCCGTAGATGTAGAGGCCATAGGAGAGATCACCGAAGCGCCCCGCCGGGATCACCGGCAAGGCCGGGTTCAGGGCGAGCCACAGCGCCAGATAGCAGCCGAATAGCGGGAACAACGGAATGAACTCGCGCAACGGCACGCTGAGGACGAGGCCCGCCAACGCTAGCAATGCTACGCGGCTGTTGAAGATGCGGGTCGCGCGCAATTTGTAGAGGACCATGCCGGCTGCGAAAAAGCCGAGCAGCCAGCCCCAACCACCCAGCACATCGAGCGCGTGGAAATGCAGGCAGGCGAGACCGAGCGCCAGCAGCAGCAGCGCCATGGGCAAAGTCAGCAGCCGCGTCACTCCCAGCCCGAGGACCATCAGGTACATCATAAATTCGAGGCGCAACGTCCACATCGAACCATTGATCTCGAGCCCGACCAGGTTGTTGACGAACATGACCCCCGGCAATTCGTGGACGGTCGGATCGAGCAAGGTGTTGCCGATGACGTATCGGTACGGCTCAGGCCGGCTGAAGTAGGCGCCCGGCTCCAGGGTGGTGACGAACGGCGCGAGCACGAAGGCCGACAGCAGGGCGGCGGCGAAGAGGCCGGGAAAGATGCGCAATGCCCGCTTGGCGAGGAAGCGCAGCGGATCTCCGGTTTCCTCGAAGCTTTGAGTCACCAGAAAGCCGCTGATCGCAAAGAATACGAACACCCCTGTTAGGCCAAGGATCGACTGGTTGCCGGTCAGCCGGATCAGCCATTCGTGCTTTTGCGTGCCCTCGGCGATCAGAAAGGAATGCGAAAAGATCACCGAAACCGCCGCCAACAGACGCAGCGCGTCGAAATTGTTCCTTCTTGGCATGGCTGGCCCGAACGCCGAGCAGCGCCGTTACCCGTTGATCAGGCGTGCGACGCGTTCGCGGTGCCAGGTGGCGTCGCCAAACGCGACCTCGGCTGCTTTGGCGCGCTTGAAATAAAGCTGCAGATCGTGCTCCCAGGTCATGCCGATGCCGCCATGCAATTGGATGCCTGATCCGGCGACCTTGCGCGCCATGTCGGAGGCGGCGGCCTTGGCCATCGATACCGCGAGCGGCGCTTCCTCGAGATCCTGGTCGAATGCCCAAGCGGCGTAATAGGTCAGCGACTTGGCGTTTTCGAGCGCCACCAGCATGTCGGCGGCCTGGTGCTTAACCCCCTGATAGCTGCCGATCGGCTTGCCGAAGGCGACGCGCAATTTGGCGTAGTCGACGGTCATGTCGAGCACCTGCTGCGCGCCCCCGCACATCTCGGCGCAGAGTGCCACGGTCGCCCGCGCCACGACCCGTGACAGCGGCGCCCAACCCTCGTGTTTCTCGCCGAGCAGCGCCGAAGCCGGCAGTGCGACGTTGTCGAGCCGGACCTCGCACAACTTTCGGGTCTCGTCGATCGTCGGCATCGAGGCGACGGTCAGGCCGGGCGTGTCTCGCGGCGCCAGGAACAGGCTGACGCCGTCTTCCATCGTGCTGCCGTCGCGGGTGCGCGCGGCGACGACCAGAATGTCTGCCAGATGCGCGTCCCCGACGAACAGTTTGGCGCCGGAAATGGTGAAGCTGCCTGCCGTCTCGCGGGCCGGCAGCGCGATGCCGGCGGCATCCCAGCGTAGATTGGGCTCGGTCCAGGCGAGTGCCGCCTTGGCGGCGCCGGCGGCGATCCGCGGCAGCCATTCCCGGCGCTGCGCCGAGGCGCCGGCCTCGGCGATCGTCGCACCGCCGAGCAACACTGTCGACAGGAACGGGCCCGGCATGACCCGCCGCCCCATTTCCTCCATCAACACGACGAGATCGACGAGCCCGAGCCCGCTGCCCCCATGTTCCTCGGGATAAACGATGCCGAGCCAGCCCTGGTCGGCGAGCTTTTTCCAGAATTCGTCGGTCACCGCCGCCGGCTCGGCCATGCGCGCGCGCACAAAGCGGCTATCGCATTCGCTGTCGAGGAATTTGCGCGCGGTCTCGCGCAGCA
>CAWAVV010000031.1:0-157682 GCA_963785565.1 uncultured Alphaproteobacteria bacterium
GGAGGAACCATCGATGACCGAGCGGATCTGGGACGAG
Organism: uncultured Alphaproteobacteria bacterium; assembly: GCA_963785565.1. GTDB lineage: Bacteria > Pseudomonadota > Alphaproteobacteria > ATCC43930 > CGMCC-115725 > AP-15. The sequence continues at coordinate 38 of CAWAVV010000031.1, forward strand.
TTTCTGACCGAGCGCGACAAGGCGGTCTTTGCCGCAGGCGGGTTCGGCGCCCGCGCTGGGTTTGGCAAAAGGCCGGCGTTGCTGGTGATCGACGTCAATTGGGCGTTCTGCGGTGAGCGGCCGGAACCGATCCTCGAATCGATCAAGCGCTGGCGTACTTCCTGTGGCGAGGATGCCTGGATCGCGCTCGATTACATCAAGTCGCTGATCGATGCGGCACATGGAAGAGGGCTGCCGGTCATCTACACCACCGGGGAGCGGCGGCCGGATAATTGGGACGCCGGCAGCTGGCTGTGGAAGAGCACCCGCGGCGGCGAGGCCGGCGGCGCCACCCATGATGGGGTCGACGGCAACGAGATCGTTGCGATGATCGCGCCCGGCCCCAGGGATATTGTCATCAGGAAGCAGAAGCCGTCGGGTTTCTTCGGAACGAGCCTCAGTTCTTTCCTCACCCTGCTCGGCTGCGACAGCGTGATCGTCGTCGGAACGACCACCTCGGGCTGCGTGCGCGCCACCGTGGTCGACGCCTTCAGCCTGAACTACCGGGTTATCCTGGCCGAGGAAGGCTGCTTTGACCGCAGCGAAGCGAGCCACGCCGTCAGCCTGTGCGACATGCACGCCAAATACGCCGACGTTGTCTCGACCGCCGAAATCCTCTCCTATTTCCAGCGGCTCCCCTCCGATCTGTTCGATCTACCGACCGGCGGCCAGAACAGCACGCCGCCATTAAAGGAAGCTGCCGAATAGATGACATAAGGGCGTTGGAACCCTGTACCGCGGATAGACGGCGTTAGAATGGCGCTGCTCCGAGGATTGGACATCGTACAAATCGGCGATGGGTTGGCCGCCGCCGTATGCGGACGGCTGCTCGCCGATATCGGCGCCGCGGTCACCGCTGTCGACGCGGCCCTGTCGACACCCCTCGCGCAGTACCTTAACCATGGCAAGACGATCCTTTCCGGCGGCTCGGCGGCGGCACGCGATGCGCTGGCGATGGCCGATTTGATCATCTGCGAAGGCCGGCCCGATGATCTCCTGGCTCGTCAATATGACATCGCCGCTCTGCGCCGTTGCAACCCGGCGGCGGCGCTCGTTTATATCTCCCCCTTCGGACAGACCGGGCCCAGGGCCGGCGATCCCGCGACTGACCTGACCTTGTTCTTCGCCAGCGGGATCGCCCGGCTGTTGACCGGACAGGTCGACGATCTCGCCGAAGCGCCGATCCGCCCGGTCGGCGAACAATCGGCCTTCATCGGCGGATTGGCCGCCGCTTGCGCCGGCATGCACGCGGTATTCGCGGCCGAGCCCGGCGCCGTGATCGACGTGTCGATCGAGGAGGCACTGGCGGCGATGGCGATCGGCGAGCTGGCGAATGCCGGGCTCACCGGAAAGAGCCGGGCGCGCAAGCGGCTGACCGACGGCAACGGCGCCACGGTCTGCATTCTGCCCGCACGCGACGGATATGCGGCCATCTCGCCGCGCGAAGACCGCCAATGGGCCGCCTGGTTGGGCGTGATGGGCTCGCCCGATTGGGGAAGCGACCCGCGTTTTGCGACCAAACCCGATCGTGTGGCCAATTGGGACGCGCTTCACGCGCTGATGTCGGCGTGGAGCCGTGAGCACGATAAGCAGTGGATCGCCGATCACGCCCAGGCCGCGCATGTGCCGAGCTTCCCGTTGCGCGAGCCGGCCGAACAGCTCGCGTCGCCGCAGCTCGCGAACCGCAATTTCTACCGGCCGCTCGATATCGGCGGACGCTCGGTCAAGGGGCCGGGGCCGCCCTTCGGATTGCGGATCACCGATGCCGGGCGTGCGGCGGCGGGGCGCGGTATCGGGCGCGGCAGATCCGGGCCGATGCCGCTCTCCGGGGTTCGAATCCTCGATTTCAGCTGGGTCATCGCCGGTCCGACGGCCACCCGCTATCTCGCGGCGATGGGCGCCGACGTGATCAAGATCGAGGCTCCCGGCCGTGGCGACCCAGGCCGCACCTCGGAATTGCACACCGTGCTCGGCCAAGCCAAACGCGGCATTGTGCTCGATCTGAAAAAGCCGCAGGCCGCCGCCGTCGCTCGGGAATTGGCCGCCAAATCCGACGTGTTGATCGAAAACTTCGCGACCGGCGTCATGGACCGGCTCGGCCTCGGCGCCGACGCGCTGCAAACGCTGAACCCCGACCTGATTTACGTCTCGGCCTCGGGTCTCGGGCGCACCGGGCCGGAGGCGCATGCCGTCGCCTATGGCACCTTGTTGCAATGCTATGCCGGGTTCGCCGGCCTCAATCGCCACCCAGAGATCCCGCCGCGCGTGGGTTTTGCGTGGCTCGACCCGATGTGCGGCCTGATGCTGGCCTTCATCGTTGCCGCCGGGCTGTGGCAACGCCGCCGTTACGGCACCGTCGCCCGGGTCGACTTCTCGATGATCGAGGCGTTGCTGTGGACGATGGCGGAGCCCTTGCTGGCGACGCAGCTCGAAGCGCCACCGCGAGCGCAGGGTAACCGTTCCAGCCGCTATGTCCCGCACGGGGTCTATCCTTGCGCCGGCGGCGACGACTGGATCAGCATCGCCGTCGCCGATGATCGGCAATGGCGCAGCCTGTGCGCCGTCGTCCCCGCGTTGTCGCCGATGGCGGGGTACGGCTTTCGCCAGCGCATTGAGCGGCGCGCTGCGATCGACGACACGCTCGCCGCCTGGCTGCGCCCCCAGGTCGCCGCGGCCATCGCCGCCGACTTGGTCCGCGCCGGCATCCCGGCCGCCGCAATGGCCAATTCCGGCGACCTCGTCAACAGCGAGCACCTGAAGCAGCGAGGGTTCTGGGACAGACACGGCGCCGGCGTGCTCCCCGGTCTGCCGTGGCATGCCAGCTTTGGCCGCACCTGCGGCCCGGCGCCGACACTCGGTGCGGATACCGATCGGGTTCTGGCTGAGGTGCTCAACCTCTCGCGCGACGAGATCGCCGCGCTGCGAAACAGCGGCGCGTTCGGCTGACTCACCCGTCACCCCGCGCGGGCGGGCCCGGAATCGCCGGGCGAGCTGCCGGCCTAGCCCAGGGTAGACTCGCGCTCTATCTATACTGTGCGGGCGGCGAGGCGAGGTGAGCCGCGTTGAGGAGGAGGGCCAAGATGAGTGTCGAGCTTAACCACACGATCATCCCGGCGAAGGACAAATGGGCTTCCGCCAAGTTCCTCGCCGACATTCTGAACCTGGAGGCGGGGCCGGAGTGGGCCCATTTCGTCCCGGTGCGCACCGGCAATGGGGTCACGCTCGATTTTTCCGACTCCGCGGACTTCCGCCCCCAGCATTACGCCTTCCTGGTCGGCGACGCCGAGTTCGACGCCGCCCTCGCGCGTATCCGCGCCGCAGGTGTGGCGCACTACGCCAATTTTCGCCGTGAACGGCCGGGTGAGATCAATCACCTCTATGGCGGCCGCGGCGTCTATTTCGACGACCCCAACGGCCACCTGCTGGAACTGATCACCCGGCCCTACGGCCCCGTCCCGCAGGGGGGATAGCGATCAGGGTCGGCTTATCGAGGTTTGACGCCGATCAGCCGGGGCCGGCGCCGAACATCGCCCCTATTGGTCAAAATCAAACGCTTGGCACCGGGTCCGAAGGTCCCCTGATGCCGCACAGCGGCGGTTCGAGTTGTGGCGCTGGCAGTCCGTTGTGCGCCATAAACGGTCACTCGGGGCCACTATCGAACCGCTGAAGTCGCAGGCATCGCTGTGCGGCAGGTCCATCGCAAAGAAGTGGATCTTGCCTTCCACCCCGGCGATGCTGCAAATTTGTGGGAAAATGTATAGACAGCGCGGTCAGCGGAAGATTTGCTGCGGCGGCTCCGGTTTTGGACAACGGGATAGCCAAAAGCTGACCAGCCCAAAAGGGGCGTGGCAGGAGGGTGCATAGAGGAACCAGCGCAACGCGGTAATAAGGCGCCGGTGGTCGAGGATGCGTAGAAGGTAATTGTGGAGCGCCTTCGCTACCCCTCAAATGATAAATCAGCTGGAGGTTGGAGATTGATGCGACGGCGGCAACTTAGGCGCATCTTCTTCGCAGAGCTCTTTCAGCTTATCCGCCTGATCTGGCCGATCCTCTCCGGGGTTATTTTTGCAATGGTCGGACCTGGACTTCTAATCGGGCACATAGAGGGGTGGCGCATCGTTGACGCGCTTTATTTCACCTTTGTGACCGGTCTCACGATCGGTTATGGTGATCTGACGCCCGCGCATGTCGTTTCGCGATTGCTCGCGGTAGCGATTGGCCTAGCCGGTATCATGCTGACCGGCCTCATCGCAGCTGTTACCGTGCAGGCCCTCCAGGTGACTGCCCGCAAGTCTACAGATTGAAACAGGCCGCCTGCCGAGTTCGCTTTTTGGCGTCCGTGTTTCAGGAGGGACAACGGGGAGAAATAATGGACCCGAACGTGCCGAATCCCGATTACGCGGCCTCGCGGTCGACCATAATTGATCTTGCGCTTCAAATCGGACTGATAGCCTTATTGGTCTACGCCTGCAGCCGGTACATATCGCCTTTTATCGACCTCTTGCTGTGGTCTGCAATCCTCGCGGTTATGCTGTATCCGCTGCATCTCCGCCTGGCCGTCCGGCTTGGTAATCGCTGGTCGGCGCTGCTGATCGGGCTGGTCGGCGTCGCGGTGATGTTGGTGGCGATGGTCACAGTGGTGACGTCGCTCGCGTCTTCCCTGTATTCGCTATTTACAGGCTTGCAAAATCATAGCCTCACCGTCCCGCCGCCTCCATCATGGCTTGCCGGGATCCCGCTGGTGGGTCAGAAACTAGCGGAGGCCTGGGTGCTCGCCGCCACCAACCTGCCGGCGGCGGTTGCCAAATACGGCGGGGCGTTAAGCCAACCAGCGGCAAAGCTCGTGTCGTCCGCCGGTGGCCTAGCCGCAGGCCAACTGTCGTTTGTTCTTTCTTTCGCGATTGCCGCCGTCATCGTCGCCTATGGCAGGGGCGCCGCTGATTTCGCTCGGCGTCTGCTCGGACGTTTTACCGGCAGCGAGGCGCAGGGGGCTCATCTGGTTACGCTGACGGCCGCTACGATCCGTGGCGTGGCGCTAGGCGTTGTCGGCGTAGCGGTGATCCAGTCGCTTCTCCTCGCAATCGGATTCTTTGCAATCGGCCTTCCGGCAGCGGGCCTTTGGACAGTCGTGACGCTTTTGTTTGCTATTGTACAGGTGCCGGCGGTGCTGGTGACATTGCCGATCATAGTCTATGTCTTTGCGACGAAAGCAACGCAGCCGGCTGTCATCTTCCTGGTCTGGACCGTCGCCGCCGGGCTCAGCGACAATATTCTAAAGCCATTGATGCTCGGACGCGGACTAGAGGTGCCGATGCCGGTAATTCTGATTGGCGTCATCGGCGGCATGATTGCCGACGGCCTTCTCGGCCTGTTCGTGGGGCCTGTGGTCCTGGCGGTCGGCTATGTGCTGCTGATTGAATGGATGCAACAGCGCCGCGCTCGGAGCGGGCCGCCGACCGCCGATCGGACGCCGTAGAATGCGACTTTTGCTGTTGGCAGGCCTCGGGCTCCACGAAGCTGGCATCGGTGCTAGGGCCGCCAAACGCGTGTTGCCTCGATGAGCACCGAGTCAGAAAGCACCAACAAGATTGCGGTGGAAGAACGCACCCCCGCGAAGCCCGCTCCCGTGGAAACCGACTCTGCGAACCCGCTGCGCAGGGTGGCGCTGATTGTCGTCGCGGTGACTATTCTACTGTTTGCCTTGTCGATCGTCATGGAGCGGTTCACGCCTTTGTCATCGCAAGCGGTCGTACAAGCATATGTCATCCGCATGGCTCCTGAAGTCGCCGGCCGTGTTGTGGGCGTCGACGTCGCCGACAATACTCGCGTAGAACCGGGGCAGGTCCTGTTCCGCATTGACCCGCGTCCCTTCGAACTTGCCGTGGCTGAGGCGCAGGCCCAAGTCGAGCAGATCGGTCAGACGCTGGGAGCCTCTACGGCCGCCGTGGAGTCGGCACAGGCGCGCGTCGTTAAGGAGGCCGCCGAACTCGAGAACGTTCACGCCCAGACGGAGCGGGTTTTCGAACTGGTCAGACGTGGCGTCTACCCCACCGCCAAGGCCGATACAGCCCGCGCCACACAGGAATCCGCTCGAGCGGTGCTGGCGGCCAGCCAGGCCGACCTTGTCAAGGCGCGGGAAGAGCTTGGCCCTAAGGGTGCTGACAATCCCCAGCTCAAGGAGGCGCTTGCGGCGTTGGGGCGTGCGCGGCTCAATCTGCTTTATACGACGGTCAAGGCCCCTGCCGCCGGCGTGGTCTCCAATCTCCAGCTTGCGACCGGTCAGTTCATAGGGGCAGGGCAGGCGGCCCTTACCTTCATTGACACGAGCACGGTCTGGGTTTCGGCGGATTTTAAGGAGAATAGCCTTGAATACATGTCTCCCTCCGATCGGGCCGAATTGGTATTCGACTCGCTGCCAGGCTCGGTCTTTAAAGCTCACGTCGAGAGCCTAGGCTGGGGCGTCTCACAGAGCAACGTCGACCCCAATACCGGCCTGCCAACGATCAAAAACGCCACTGGCTGGGTGCGCGACCCACAGCGTTTCCCGGTGCGTTTGATCGTCGAGACGCCGCCGCCGCGGGGCAGCGTGCGGGTCGGTTCGCAGGTGAATGTCGTCGTCTACACTGGCAACAATCCGGTCACGGACGCCCTGGGTCGGGTGTTCATTCGCGCCATCTCCATCCTGACCTATGCCAGCTGATGGCTCCGCCGGGGCGTCGGCTGTGTCGCGCCAGCGCCGCATCGGACTGCGGGTAGCGCTCGCCGTTGCTGCCGGCCTCACCTGGAACCTAGCGACGGGCGAGGTGATCCCCTTCTTTGGGCCCGTTCTCGCGGTGCAATTCCTGATGTTCGGCGCTGGGCCGATGCCGCTATCGAAGGCAATCGCGCTGGCTGGGCTTGTGCTGATTGTCGGACAGGCCTTCATCGTTCTTAACGGCATCTTTGGCGACCAGCCGGTCCAATTGATGGCGCTGCTCGGTTTATTCTTCTTCGTGTCCTTCTTCGTACAGGCGCGGGGACAGGGTGGCCCTGTCATCTTCCTCTGCTTGGCGATAGCGATCACGGTTACCCTGCTCGACCGCGTCCACGACACGCTGGACACGAGCATAATTGCAATATTGCTTCAAGCTTACCTGAGCGCCGTGGTCTTGTCGTGGCTCGCCCATGCAATTTTGCCAGGCCACGAGGCGACCAGGGACGCGCCGCAAGCGGCCCCAGTCACCGACAGGCCTGCCATGCGGGCTCTGGCCGATGCGGCTATCCTGCTCGGCGCCATCACGCTGTGCCTGACCAACAACGCCCTCTCCTTGGCAATCGTCCTCCCGATCACCGTCGCTTCCGTGCTGCTTCAGTTTGACTTCGCAACCAGCGTCCGCTCCGCCCTTAGCACTGTCGCCGTCAATCTGCTGAGCGGGGTGCTTGCCTCTCTGGCCTTTGCATTCGTCGAGTTGCGCCCTTCGCTACCCTCCCTGTTCCTGACCGTTTTTCTCGTCGGGCTGATCTTGGGTGGGCGGGCGACGGCCGGTCGTGCCAAGATGTATGCTGGAGCTCTGACGACATTCCTGATTCTGTTCGGATCGGGCATAGCGCCGTTGCCGACGACGACCCCAGAGTCGTTCGCGACCCGGATCGGCTACGTCTTGTTGGCGGTCGGGTACACGCTGTGCATGACGGCGCTACTATGGCCGGGCGAACGACGCGATTCGACACAACTCCCCTTGCTGTCACCAAGGCGCGCTGCGACTCGGTGAACACGCTCGCCAGCACTCCGCTTCGCTAGCGTCGGCCGCGCGCTGCGGTTGACCGACAAGTTTGTCGGCGACACCGCGGTGCCCCCGCTTGCCACCCGACCCCGCCGTTGCTCCGCCTCGGCGGCAATGCCTGAAAAGGGGCATGAAGAGCATGAAGAGTAAGTGCCGCCGAGAGGGCTCAGGGTCTGCTATGGGCCGCACTCTAGCCGTAGCCGCCGGGTACCAAGCGTCAGGTTGTGAACACTAGGCTGCCCGCTGCCAGCCGAGCCACGCGGAGATCGCGTCGCCCATCACGAGCTCCTTGTCGCGGCCCTGCAGCCACGGCAGCTCTTCGGTGAACATCGTCACGCATTGCCGATACGAGCACGGCATGCGGGTGATGTCGGTGCCCCAGAAACAGCGCTGCGGGCCAAACGCGTCGACGATCTGGCGGATGTATTTGTGGATGTTGCGGTAAGGGTAGGGCTCGCTCGAATAGCTCGGCGCGCCCGACAGCTTGACCGCGACATTGGGATGTTTGGCCAGCGCCAGCATATCGCCGAGGTTCGCGAAAGCGGCGTCGTCTTTCCCCGAGCCAGCCCCGCCGCCGCGGCCGTGGTGGTCGATGTGCAGTTTCAGGTCGGGATGGCGCTCGGCGATGCGGCCGAGGTCGGTCAGATGCCCGCCCGCCATTAGGCCGACCGGCAGTTTTTCGCGTTCGCAGGCCGCCCAGAACCAGTCGAGCGAGCCGTCCGACCACCAGCTCGCTTGGTGCGGCTGGTTGAACGTGAAGCGAAATCCGAGCATGCCGGGCCGCTGCCGCCAATTCTTGACGATCTCCTCGCGGTTTGGGACCAGCAGGTCGAAATTCCCGAGGATGCAAAACTTAGCGGGGTATGCTTTGACTGCTTCGACCGCCTGCACGTTTGGCCCCTCGCCGAGCGTGCTGGGCGGATGAATGACCGCCGCGTCGACCCCGGCCTCGGCCATCTCCTTCAGCGCGTCATCGACGTTGTAGGTCGGGATCTGACGGTGCTGCGGCGACATCCGCGCGTTTTCCCAGAGATGGATCTGTGAATCGACGATCTGCATTGCGTCCCTCCGTAAGGTTAAGCCCCGATTTTAGCGCGTCCGGGTAGTTGAGCGCGTGATTCGGCGGCGGCTGCCAGGTTCTCGACATCTGGGCACAGCTTGCCGTCGGCCTCGATGTCGGCGAGCACCTGGGTGACGACTTCAGCCGCGGCTTGCCGTGCCGCCGACTGGCCGCGACCTGCCGCCGTCCCCAGAGCCAATGTCCGGAAGATACCGCCGCCGGTGATGCGGTGCGCCTCGACAAGTTCGCGCGCGCATTCGCGATAGACCGAGGAGTGCGGCAGGATCGAGGCGCCGACGCCTTGCTGCACCATCAGCCTGATCGTCTCATGGTCGTTGAGCTCGGTGTCGACCTGCAGCACGATGCCGCGCCCGGCGAGCAGCACATCGAGCGCCGCCCGCAACCCGTCTCCGAGGATCAGCGGGGTGCGGTTCAACTCTTCCGCCGAGACGATGCCGTGCGGCCGCGCCCCCGGCCGCGTAACCAGCACCATCTCCTCCTCGGCGAGACGCATCGACGCGATCAGGCGGCTCTTCGAGATTTCCGCCAGCAGCGCCAGATCGACGCGGCCGTCGACGACGAACTCCTCGAGTCTCACGGTTCCCGCGTGGACCACCTTCAGCTCGATCATCGGATAGTGCCGGCGCATCCGGGCGAACAGCTCCGGCACCACGACCGGGCACAGGGTGGGCGTGACGCCGAGGATGATCTTGCCGCTGGGATGCGCCTTGTGGGCCCGGATCTCATCGCCGGCGCGCTCCACGTCGCGCAGGATGCGCTGCGCGCTTTCGAGCAGTTTGTGGCCGGCCTCGGTCAGCCGCACGCCGCGGTTGGCGCGCGTGAACAAGACAGCATCGACCTCATCCTCGAGCCGCTGCACATGCCGGGTTAGCGCCGGCTGCGCGATCTGCAGGTGCGCCGAGGCGCGGGTGATGCTGCCCAGCTCGGCGATGCGGACGAAGTAGTGCAGGCTGCGCAATTCCATGGCCGCCACGATTTCACCCACCGGACAGCGAGCTGGTCAATCGGAATTTGAGGACGCTTGTCATGCTGAGGCGGCATGAGCATGATCGGAAATCGGTATTTGCTTGATAAGCGGAACGAAACTAGCGTCACTGAGCGTGCGGTGTTCAAAAAGGAGAAGCGGCCATGGAAGTCGGCGTCTACCATGAATTCCACTGCCGGCCGGACCAGACCCAGGCAGCGGCATTCGAGGAGGCGCTGGCCCAGATCGAGGCAGCCGACCGCTGGGGTCTCGATGCGATCTGGCTTGCCGAGATCCATCAGCAGGCGCGCCGCTCGGTGATGAGCGCACCGATGACCGTGGCCAGCGCCATCGCCGCCCGCACCAAGCGGATCAAGATCGGCACCGGGGTCCAGGTTCTGCCATTGTGCCATCCGCTGCGCCTGGCCGAGGAAACCGCCACGGTCGACCAGATCAGCCAGGGCCGGCTGCTGTTCGGCGTCGGCCGCAGCGGCAACCCGCGCAGCTACTTGGCCTATGGCGTGCCTTATTCGGAAAGCCGCGGACGCTTTCTCGAGACCCTCGACATCGTCAAGAAGGCTTGGACCCAGGAGCGGTTTTCATACGAAGGCAAGTACTGGCATTTCGACAATGCGAGCGCAGTGCCCCAGCCGTTTCAAAAACCCTTCCCGCCCATCCGCGTCGCCGCCGCCAGCGAGGAGACGTTTCCGTCACTAGGCGAGGCCGGCTATCCGATTTTTGTCGCGGTGCGCAGCGGATCCTTGTCGGGTCTCGCCCCCGACCTCGCCGCCTACCGCCAGGCCTACAAGCAGGCCGGTCATCCCGGCGAGGGCGAAGTCTATCTGCGGCTGACCCTGCATATCGCCGACACCGATCGGGCGGCATTCGACCAGGCCGAGGAAAGCATCATGTCCGGCTACCGGACCTTGAGCACGCGGCTCGAAAACGCCCCCAACCGCCGCCGCGCGGCCGAGGCGATAACCATCCGCACCATCTCTTACGAGGAGGTGCAGCGCGACAAGGTCATCATCGGCAGCCCCGAGCGGGTCGCCGACCGCTTGCAGCAACTGCACGAAGAACTGGGCCTCGACGGCATCCTCGCCGAACTCAATTTCGGCGCGCTGATCCCGCACGAGCCGATGACCCGGTCGTTGCAGCTGTTGTGCGAAAAGGTCCTGCCGCGTTTGCACTGACCACGAAGCGCTTTATGAAACGCAGCACCGAGCGATTTCTGACGACCCACACCGGCAGCCTGCCGCGGCCGCCCGATCTGGTGCGCACGATGTTCGCCAAGGAGGAGGGTGTGCCGGTCGATCCGGCTGCGCTCGCCGCGGATATCCGTGCGGCGGTGCCGGCGGTCGTCGCCAAACAAGTCGAGGCCGGGATCGACATCGTCAATGACGGCGAGATGTCGAAGCCGAGCTACGCCACCTACGTCAAGGACCGGCTGACCGGCTTCGGCGGCGACAGCCGGCCGCTCGTCTATCAGGACCTCGTCGATTTTCCCCAATTCGCGCAGCGGGTGTTTGGCGATCCCGGTCGCTCGCGGCGCCGCACTCCCGGCTGCAACGGCCCGATCGACGTGCGCGACCCGGCCGCCGCCGCGACCGACGCCGACAACCTTAAAGCCGCACTGACCGGCGCAACCACGGAAGAGGCCTTTCTCAGCGCAGCCTCGCCGGGTGTGGTCTCGCTGTTCTTTCACAACGGTCATTATCCGAGTGCGGAGGCTTATCTGTCCGCTATCGCCGAGGCGATGCGGCACGAATACGAAGCGATTGCCAATGCAGGCTTAGTTTTGCAGATCGACTGCCCCGACCTCGCGATGGGCCGGCACATCCAATACGCCGATTTGACCGTTGCCGAATTCCGCGACAAGGCGCGGCTCCATATCGAGGCGCTGAACCATGCGGTCGTCAACATCCCGGCCGACCGGATGCGGCTGCATCTGTGCTGGGGCAATTACGAAGGGCCGCATCACTGCGACGTGCCGTTGCGCGACATTGTCGAGACCGTATTTCTGGCAAAACCCTGCGGCCTCTCCTTCGAGGCGGCCAATCCGCGTCATGCCCATGAATGGACGGTGTTCGAGGATGTAAAACTGCCGGACGGCAAGGTGCTCATTCCAGGCGTGATCGAATCGAAGACGAATTTTATCGAGCATCCCGAATTGATCGCCCAGCGCATCGCGCGCTACGCCCGGCTCGTCGGCCGCGAGAACGTGATCGCCGGCAGCGATTGTGGTTATGGGACATGGGTCGGCCAAGCCGCGGTCGACCCCGGCATCGTATGGGCCAAATTGAAGAGTCTCGCCGAGGGCGCCCGCCTGGCTTCACGAGAGCTCTGGCGTTAGCGCGGGCATCTAGGAGCAAACGATGAAATTTGGATTATTTGGCAGCGCCCAGGCCCGCCGCACCGGCCCCGACACCGATTCAAGCCAGGGATTTCGCGACTTTATCGACAATAATGTCGAAGCCGAGGCGCTGGGCTACTACAGCACCTTTCTCGTCGAGCACCATTTCACCGGCTTTGGCCAGGTTTCGGCCAGCCTCAATTTGTTGACCTGGCTCGGCGCCCGCACCCGGCATTTGCGGCTCGGCACGGCGGTATTGGTCTTGCCCTGGCACAATCCGGTGCTGTTGGCCGAGCAGGCCGCGACCCTCGATCTCTTATCTGGCGGGCGGCTCGATTTCGGCATCGGCAAAGGTTATCGCTGGAACGAGTTCGCCGGCTTCTGCGTGCCGATGGAGGAAGCCGATGAGCGCTTCGAGGAAGTGCTCGACGTGATCACCAAGGCTTTTGTTTCAGAGACCCCGTTCTCGCATCGCGGCAAATATTGGCAATACGACAACATCGTCGTCGAGCCGCCGACGGCGCAGAAGCCGCACCCGCCGTTCTGGATGGGGGCGGGCAGCCCCAACTCGGTTCGCCAAGTCGCCGAGCGCGGCTACAACATGCTGCTGGGCCAGCACTCGTTGGCCGAGGAAATCCTCGGCCAGATCGCGCAATTCAAGGAAGAGGTCGAGGCTCGCGGCCGACTTTTCAATCCAATGGAGGTCGCGGTCGCCCGCGCCGTGCATTTCGCCAAAGACGCCGCCGACAAAGCGGCCGCTATCGAACGCCGCTATCAGGGCCATATGCGGGTCAATGCCTTGGCGCGCCGGCCGGGCAACGAGACGCGCAACCGCTACATCCTCGATGATGAAAAGCAGGCGCGCTTTGAGAGCGCCGAGAGCGCGCTGTTCGGCCCCCCCGACGAGATCGTGCGCAAGCTCGAAAAGCTGCGCGCCGGCGGGGTTGAGTACGTGATCATCAACTTCGGCGGCTCGCGCGAGAATATCCGCCGCTTCGCCCGAGAGATCATGCCGGCCTTCGCCGACCAACCCGGCCCCCACCCTTCCCTCCCCCGCGAGCGGGGGAGGGCTAGGGAGGGGGCGCTCGCCGGCAAATGACGATTTGAGAGGAGTGACACAGATGGCATTCGAATTCGGCGTGTTTCACGAGTTCCAGCGACGCCCAGGTCAGAGCGAGGCCGAGGCCTTCTCCACCGCGTTCGAGCAGGTCGACGCTGCCGAGCGCTGGGGGCTCGACGCGATCTGGCTCGCCGAGATCCATATGGCGCCTGAGCGATCGGTCTGCTCGGTGCCGATGACCATCGCCAGCGCGATTGCCGCCCGCACCAACAAAATCAAGATCGGCACCGGGGTTCAAGTTCTTCCGTTGTGCCAGCCGCTGCGGCTTGCTGAAGACGCCGCAACCGTCGACCACATCAGCCGCGGACGGCTGATTTTCGGGGTCGGTCGCAGCGGCTTCCCGCGCGCCTACGAGGCCTATGGCATCCCCTACGGTGAGAGCCCGGAGCGTTTTGCCGAGGTGCTCGAAATCGTCAAACGCGCCTGGACGGAAGAGACGTTTTCGTTCGCGGGCCAATTCTACAATTACGAGAATGTCTGTATCGTTCCAAAGCCGTACCACAAGCCACATCCGCCGATCCGGATCGCCGCCAATCGTGAAGACACATTCATTTCCGCCGGCCGGCAGGGTTACGCGATCTTTGTCGGCGCGCGGCGCGGCACCTTCGACGAAGTCCTGCCCAATGTCGGGATCTATCGCGAGGCTTGGAAAGCGGCCGGTCACCCCGGAAATGGCGAGGTCTATCTGCGCGCACCGGTATATGTCGGCGATACCCTCGAACAGGCGCTCTCAGATCCGCAGGAGACCCTGATGAATTTCTACCGCTACCTGGGCGCCCAACTCGAAGAATCGGCCAATCGTCCCGGCATCTTCGACACTACCCGGCGGATCGAGGGTGCCCAACGGCTGCAATCGCTGACCTGGGACGAGGTGCGGCGCGGGCGCGCAATTGTCGGCACCGCGGAAATGGTGGCTGATAATCTCGCGAGTCTCAGAGACCAACTCGGCCTCGCCGGCATTCTCGCCGAACTCAACACCGGCGGGCTGATCCCGCATGAGCGGGTCATGCGCTCGTTGCAGCTGTTGTGCGAGAAGGTCCAGCCGCAACTTCATTGAAGACGCGGCCGGCGATTTCGCGCGGACGCCGGAGCGGCCGGATCAAGGGTCTCGGCATCGAGGCCGCGAAATCAATTCGTCCGCCAGAGACCGCCACCCGCGGGTCGTGCGTCTCTCCCGGGCATGTGAGCCCGAAAATGGACACTCGGGCAGCAGCGCCGGCGACCATCGCTTAGGGACGAATATTCGCCGTTACTCCGGCCTCAGCCGGCGCCTCGGACTGCTCTTGCCTGGTGGCGGCATTCGGCGAGGTGACGCGGGGGTTGCGTAACGGCGGAATTATGCTCGCCGGTTCAGCGAAAAACCGTTAATCTCAAAGCAGCGGCGAGAGCCAGGGAAGCCGCGTGCGTACCGGACAGCCTGACCTGTGATGCCCATGTTCTTGATCGAGCCTCGGCAACCGCGTCGCCCGGCAACCCGGGCCGGCAAGGCCACATGCGTGGGCCTTCTTATTCCCTGCGAGCGCTTTTCGCGCGGAGAAGCGAGCGCGACGGGCTTGACACGCCGCCTTCGGGCAACCGCGCCGGCGCTCCTATTTGGCGGGGCTTTTCTGATCGCTCTGCCCGGCGCGGCTTTCGCGGATCCCTCGACCGATGATCTCAAACAATTGCGCGCCACCATACAAAAGGAGCTGTCTGCCCTCAAGAAACAAGAAGACAAACTTCACCAGCAGGTTCTGGAGCTCGATCGCAAGAGCAAGCTGCTCGACCAAAAGAACCAGCTGCTCGATCGGCAGCTGAGCACCTTGCGCGCAACCGGGCTTGGAACCGGGAGTGGCGTTTCGCCCGCACCCACGGCATCCAGTCCCGCGGCATCGGCGCCGAGCCTCGAAGTCGCCCAGACGCCTGCCGCCGCGACATCCGCCCCGGCCACCGCTCCCGCCGGCGGAGGTGGTGGAACGGCCGCGCCGCCGTCGCCCGGGGGCGGCGGCGAATCGGCGCCAATTCAGGGCCCCTCGGCAGCGCAGCAGCAAGCTAAACAGGTGATCGAGACCGCACCGTCTTTATCGACTGCCGGCGGCGTCCTGACCCCGAAGGGTCAGTTCGTCATCGATCCGTCGGTCGAGTTCGACTATTGGTCGCAGAACCAGCTTGGGGTCAACGGTTTCCAGATCATCCCGGGCATCACCTTCGGCAACATCTTCGTTACTCGTTTCGAGCAAAACATTCTGACCGCGGCTGCGACGGCTCGTTACGGGGTGACCGACCGGCTGGAGCTGAACGTCAAAATCCCCTTCGTCTACAACTCCGGCAGCACGAGCAGCCTTATCCCGGTCGGCGCGGCCGCCGAACTTCTTTCCGTCAGCGCGACCGGCGCCGGTATCGGCGACCTGCAGTTTGGCGCCAGCTATCAAATCAATTCCGGTGAGAATGGCTGGCCGATCTTCGTCGTTAACGGCTTGTTCAAAACCGCGACCGGGACCAGCCCGTTCCAGGTGCCGATCATCACACTAAACGATCCGAACGGCCAGTTCCTGTCAGGCACCCCAAAGAGCCTCGCGACCGGGACCGGGTTTTATGCCGCTACGCCGAGCGTGACGGTGCTCCTCCCGACCGCGCCGGGAGTGCTGTTTGCCAACCTGCAGGACCAACACAACTTCGGTCAGACTCAACCGATCCAGGACCGTCAGGGTGGCCCGCCAACCCAGGTTCTTCTTCAACCCGGCGAGTCTCCGGCGGTCACCTTCGGCATAGGCTTTGCGTTGAACGACCGCGCTGCTTTGACCTTCAGCTACCAGCAGACCCATGTCTTTTCCGCCTTTGCCAATCATCAGGAGATCGCCGGGTCGCCCTATTCCTTTGGGACGTTCAATTTTGGCCTGGGATATCAGATCTCTCAGTCAACCAGGCTCAATCTCAGCGTCGGGATCGGCACCGGCCCGAATACGCCGGCGGCAAAAGTACTGCTGGAGGTACCCTATAAGTTCTCGCTTTGATTTAGAGGGTCGCGCCAAATCTCAGAGCGCAACCGATCTTGCCGGCCGCTGCCGCAACCCCACCGGGCGCACATCCCGGCCGCTATTTGCCGCCGATTCCGCCTGTCACGACCCCGTCTGGCGCGGGGTTCAATATGGGCGAGGTTTTCATTTCGTCCCAAAGCATAACTTTGGGGGCGCCATCCGCTTCATTGGCGTTGATGCTGGGCGGCCTCAACCCTGCCCCTTTTTGATCCGCCATGGCTGATTCCGAGACGATGTTCTCGGAAGCTGCAGCGAGCAAAGTGCTAAGCCCATGCGCCGGCATCGAACCCGAAGGCTCGGCCGCGTCGCATTGCCCCGAGGAGACCCAAACTCCGACCGCCAGCGCCAAGGCTGTGAAGATGCTGCTCATTCGTCTCGGTCCCACCCGCTGATTCGCCTCTCCGTTATCCGTCATAAGCCATCCCCCAAGGCTAGCGGAAATCCACCGATCGCCAGTTGAACCCTGTCCGTGCATATTTCGTTCCAGCCGCTGGTCTGATTGGTCACTGCCGCGTTACCGGAACTGCGAGGTCGCGGCTTGAACCCGGCTCAACACCGTGGACGCCACGCTCTGTTGGACGGTTTGTGACAACCCGCTGATATTGATATTAGCAGTAATCAGCTGTTGCACCACCTGATTGTTCGCGGTGTTGCTGATCAGGTTGGTAACCCCGCTGCCGCCGACACTGGTCACGATCGAGGTCATGCCGCTATTCAAGATCGACTGAACCGCCAAAGCCGGCGAGCTTACCGGCGTCGCCAGGTTGCCGGCCACCGCGACCGAACTCGGGGAGAAGTTGCTGACGCCGCCACCCGGCGCGGTCGCGCCGGCCACCGTAGCTGTGGTTGAACCTGGAGAAACCGTGATGGTTGGTACGACAACATTCTGGGTGAGGTTATGGTTCACGAATGTCGCCTCCTGGAAGGCAAAGTTCAACACCACCCCTGAGCCGACGCTCAACCCGCCCCGAATCCCGCTCAGCTCGCGATCGTCCAGCGCAACCTTGGCGAAGGCTTTGCCGATAGCCACCGGCGCTGGCTGATCCTCCGTGTGCTTTTCACTCTGAGCCGGGGCGGCGCTACCATCGCCGCTGGCCGTGATCCGGGTATCGGAGCATCCGCCCAAGATACCGAAGACGATGGCGGCGAGACCAGCGAGCAGCAGCGTTGGCCTCACCACCCGGCACTCCTCAGAACCGGCCCAGCCCGAGCATGGCGGGTTGCGCCAGGGTCGCGAGGTCAACCGTATAGCGCGTCAAATCCCAAGGCGGGAGTGGCGCTGCCGCCCACCGGGCGGGATCGTTAAAGCGTTTCTGTGCTTGCTCGGCATTGGTCACGATCAGAAAAAATATTCCGGTCCACTGGCTCTCGAACTCGCCGATCGGCTCGCTACGCATCCCGTTTGCCGGATCCGACAGCAGCACCCAGCCGCCGTGAATTCCTTCCAGCACGACAAAATGGCTGTAGCCGCGCACATTAACCAGGACGATCGCCGGCACCCCCACTTGCGCGAGCTTCGACAACGGCGCGCGGTAGCCATTCAATTCCAGGCCGTGCCGGGTTAAAAAGTTCTTGATGTCGAGTAGCGAGAACCCGGACTCGCTGATCACCTTCTTGTTGCCGTTTTCGATCATGTCCTTGAACACGACCTGCTCGGTGACCGGGATGTTGTAATTATAGGTCAGCAATGTCGCCAATGCCGCAGACCCGCAGGAAAAATCATATTGCTGCGCGAAGGTAGTCTTGTACTTCTTTTCCTGAAAGCTCTCGACGTTCATCGTCACGGCGCTGCTGCCAAAGCCCACACCATCGAGAAACAGGGATCCGGCGCCGGCTGAGATCGCGGGAGAAGCTGCCGTCCCGAGGCACAGCACCGCGGCAATAACCCGAAGCCGCCAAGCCCGCGTCATATGGTGTACCCCGATCTATTCGAAAACGCTCTCCGGCACGCTTTCTTTATTGCACGGTTATATTGATCGCGGTGCTCTGCTGAAACAGCGAGTTGTTGCCGGAGTTCTGGAACACCGTGGTGATACCCATGTTGTTGTTGACCGAATTGGTGGTCGTGATCATCCCGGTGGCGGACGTGCCGCTGACGGAATTCCCGTGTACCAGACCGTTGTCGAACGACGACCCGTTCCCTCCGGAGGCGGTCGCGGTATCCATCTTGATGTTGGCGCCGCCGCGCGCATGCTCGCTGTTGAGCTCGGCTGTCGGAACGGCGCTTCCGGCCAATACGCCGACGATGCTTTGGGCTCCGGCCCCAGTCTTCTCGCCGGCGAGGCACGACCCGTCAATGCCGGCAGCTGCGGCGAGCAAGGTCGCGATCGCCAAAATGGCGGACGTCTTCATGTTTCACCCATTGTCGTTCGCTGAAAGAAGGGGTCCGCACCGCCCCAAGACAAGGCGGTGCGGACAGCTCCACAACGTGCGATTAGTGCGAAGTAAGAGGCCCCGTCGGGCTGAACCCGCTCAACCCGCCGCCATTTTGGCCCACCGTGGAGGTGAGCGCGACGGAGTTCTGCTGCACCGCGTTGGCGCCGGTGTTCAGGTTGGCCTGCAGGATGCCTTGGCCGCCCATCGAGTTCGGTCATGGTGACGGTACCGCTGTTACCGGCCGACGTCGCCGCGTAGTTGCTCCTGTTGCCCGAGATCGCGGCAGTATTGTCGCCGACCCATCGCCACCCGATGCTGTTCGTGATGTTGGTGAGTCGTTCTCTGCGTCCAGGGAGCCACTGCCGACCACCGAGTCTTTCAGGATACCGATGTTGGTGCTGTTATCGGTGCTCTTATCAACATTGTTTGTGGCGGTAGTGCTCCACCGTTGTTGGAGCTGATCCACTGGCCACCACCGGTGCCTTCAGCAGCAACCGCACTGGCCTTCCCACCGTTGGTGCTGTCGTTATCGCCTGCTCCGCTGGTGGAGTTGAGTGGGTGCTGCTGTCTGTAGACATCTTCGTAATGGTGTTGCCACCATTGTTGATGTTGATCGCCTTGCCGCCATTCGTCGCCGACGCGGTGCCACCGGAGCTGCCGTTTGACGAAGCCGACTGGTGTTCTTAGTGTTGTACGATCCCTTGACGGTGTTCTTCCCGCCGTTATTGGCCGTGTTGCCACCGGCGCCAGTCGCGGAGGCCGTGCTGGTGTCGGTCTTGGTATTGGTGACGGTCTTGGTGTGGGTGTTGTTGGAGCCGAGGGTCAGCGTATTGCCGTTGGCCTGAACCGCGGTGCCGTGACCACCGGCATTGACCCCGCTACCGGCCGCAGATGCGTGGGTGGCGACCGCGTTGCCGCTGACGTTGAGCGCGTTGCCACCGTTATTGGCCGCCGCACCGGTGCCGCTGTTGGTCGCGGTCGGCGTGCTGGTCTTGGTGACCGTCACCGTCTTGGTGTTGCCCGAGTCGACCGTGTTGCCGGACTTGATGTTCTTGCCGCCGTTGTTGGCAGTGGCGGCGCTGCCATTGCCACCGACGCTCGCGGTCGGGGTGGTGGTGTTGGTCTTGGTGATCGAAGTGGAGTGCGTGCTGCTATCGGTGTTGCCGCTATCCTTGTTGACGGCGACGCCGCCATTATTGGCAGTCGGGCTGCCGGCCCCGGCGGACGTCGCCGAGCTGGTCTTGGTGTTCGTGACGGTCTTGGTGTTGTTGGAGTCCTTGGTGTTGTTGGAACCCAGCGTCAGCGTATTGCCGTTGGCCTGAACCGCGGTGCCGCCCTTGCTCGCGGTGGCGCCGCTGTTGGTGGTGCTGGTGGTCTTGGTGTTCGTGATGGTCTTGGTGTTGTTAGAGTCCTTGGTGTTGTTGGAGGCAATGGTATTGCCGTTGGCCTGAACCGCGGTGCCGCCCTTGCTGGCGGTGGCGCCGCTGTTGGTGGTGGTGGTTGTCTTGGTGTTGGTCTTGGTGTTACCGGAGGCGATCGTATTGCCGTTGGCCTGCACCGCGGTGCCGCCCTTGCTGGCGTTGGCGCCGCTGCTCGAGTTGGTGTTGGTGTTGGTGCTGGTCTTGGTGTTACCGGAGGCGATCGTATTGCCGTTGGCCTGCACCGCGGTGCTGCCCTTGGCCGCGGTCGCGCCGCTGTTGGTGGTGGTGTTTGTGTTGGTCTTGGTGGTGGTGCTGGTCTTGCTGTTACCGGAGGCAATCGTGTTGCCGTTGGCCTGCACCGCGGTGCCGCCCTTGCTGGCGTTAGCGCCGGTGCTCGAGTTGGTGTTGGTCTTGGTGGTGGTGTTGCCTGACGTGTTGTTGCCTGAGTTCGTATTGCTGGCGTTGCCGCCGTTGCCGCCGGCGCCGCCCGTTGTGGTCGCGGTCCCGGCGCCGCCGTTCCCGCCGCTCCCGCCGCTGGCGGTGGACGAAGCGGAGGTTTGCGCGAGCGCTGCCCCAGTGCTCAGGGCGAGGACCGCGCAAGTTGCTAACAGAAGTTTTCTCATACCCTCTTTCCTTTTCCCGTTCCCGCCCCTGCGGCGGACGCCGTGACATGCCAGCACGCTGCGATGCGAGGCCGATGGCGGCGGCGATCGCCGCCGATCACTGGTTCCTCGCTCGATTTCATGCCGACCTCTTCGATCAAGCAATCGACGTGCCAGATGACTGCCCGCCGAATGCTCTCAAAAGCCAAGCGGTTTCAATCACTTGGCAATACGATATTAACCTTTTGTTATTCGCTGAGCTGAGGTGAGACAGTCGTTGTGTCTCACGACGAGACAACTGTGCGATACGGTCGTGCCGCGGCGCGGCGGTTACGGCAGCGGCCGCGGCGCCAGCCGCGCTCACGCCTGCCGCCCCGCCATCGCCAGGCCGCTGCACCGCGGCGCCAGCGGCATCGCGATCCCGCCTCACTGCTCCGCCTCCGGGTTCGGCGGCTGCACCAGGCAGTGCTGGGTGAGCTCGATCCGGTTGCGCTGCAACATGCGGTACAAGGTGGCTCGGGCGACCCCCAGCAGCTGCGCCGCGCGGGTCATATTGAAGCCGCTCTCCTGCATGGCCTGCAAGATCGCGTCGCGCTCGCCGGCGCTGCCGGGCTTCGGCCGCGGTGCGCCCCGCGGCCGCGACGGCCGCGCCGCGGCTCTCGACGGCGCCGCCAGCGGCAGCGGGGCGGGATCGAGCTCCAGCCGTAAATCCGACACGTCGATCAGCGGGCCGTTGGCCAGCACCACCGCGCGTCGCAAGGTGGCGATCAGCTCGCGAACGTTGCCCGGCCACGGATAGGACAGCAGCGCCGCCAACGCCGCCGGCGTGAAGCCGCGCAAGTCGCGCGACAGCTCCTGCGCGATTTGGCGAAGAAAGTAAGTGGCCAGCACCTCGACATCACCCTCGCGCTCGCGCAATGCCGGCAGATGAAGGGTCAGCACGTTCAAGCGATAATAAAGATCCTCGCGCAGTCTGCCGGCGGCGATCGCCTCGCGCAGCCGCACATTGGTCGCCGCGACGATGCGGACGTCGACCTTGATCGGCTGGCGTCCGCCGACACGCAGGATCTCCCCCTCCTGCAAAAAGCGCAGCAGCAACCCCTGCAGGTCGATCGGCATGTCGCCGATCTCGTCGAGGAACAGGGTGCCGCGATGGGCGTGCTCGATATGCCCGTGCTTGCGCCCGGTGGCGCCGGTGAATGACCCCTTCTCGTAGCCGAACAGCTCAGAGGCGATCAGTGTCGCCGGCACCGCGGCGCAGTTGAGCGCGACATAAGGCGCCTGCGCCCGGCCGGAGCGCTCGTGGATCGCCCGCGCCACCAGTTCCTTACCGGTGCCGCTCTCGCCGGTGATCAGCACCGGCACATCGCAAGCGGCAAAGCGGCGGATTTGCTCGAATACATCGAGCATTGCCGAGCTGTTTCCGACCATGAACACGGTCGGCGAGCCCCGCATCCCGTCCTCCTCGGCGGCGTCCGAGGTGCACAGCGGCACGCTCAACGGCGCCTGCGCCCAACGTCGTGTGACGCCGTCGAATTGCATGAGTGTCTGGCTGCCCATCAAAGCCCCCCAAGCGCATTCAGGTGCGGCATCGCGCCGAGCCGCTGGCGCGGCCCGGAACAGTTCGCTGTTCGGCGGCGATGGCATTCATCGTGAGAGCCCCGAAGTGCATCAGCTTTTCAGCGCCACCATAGGGACGGTCGTTCCACAGCTCGGCGCGACCCGGCATTTCCGAACGCGACGGCCATCGTAATCGGCGCTCGTCACGGTTGCTTGCAATCCCTTATGCAATTCGCAGGCCAACAAAATACTATAATTAATTCAACTAGATGGATGTCTGGCAAGGCGCCAAAGCAAAAAAGTGTCAATTCTGCCGACAGTGGGCAGACGGCGTAGACGCTATTTTGACATCCGTATCATGGTTAAACAAATGTCGCGTATTCGGCTAAAATTCATTAGATCAGCTACATACGGAAACGGATTCCTTGTCCGATCCGGGCCGATTGTAAATTTCTCCGACGTTTTTCCGTTCGACAAGGCGTAAAATTTTCCGACGATGGGCGGTGCACAATAGCCGTCCAGGGCGGCGGCACGGATGTTGTCGGCATGATGTTGTCGGCATCAGGCCGCCTCGGACCCGCCGGGGCGGTCGGCCGGCAACAAGCGGCGGAGCTCGCCGAGCCATGGTTCGTAATGGCGCCACCGCCCGACCGAGGTGGCATAGACCGGCTGGCGCGCCTGCCATAGGCTGGCGGTAACTACCGCCCGGTGGTTGCGCTCCGGCTGTAGGCAGGAATCGCACCAATCGAGCCCGCTGAACGCGACCAGCCGTCGGGTCACCGCCTCGCGATCCCCGATCAGGTCCTCGTAACGGACCTCGAGAAACCGGTCGGTTGGCAGCACCGTGCGCCAGTGTTCCATCAGCCGCGCATAGAGCTGATAACCGTCTGCCAAATCGGCTTTGTCGGTGGCGAACCCGATCACCTGCCTGAAATTTGTGAAGTAGAGCGACAGGCAGGTGTCGACCGGATGCCGGCGGCATTGGATGATGCGCGCTTTGGGCAGCAGCAGGTGAATAATGCCCAGGTTGAGCAGGTTGAACGGCTGCTTGTCGGTAATCCGGGTTGCGGCGGGTCCGATGCGACGCAGCTGCGCGAGATACTCTCCCGCAAGGTCGTGCGCCATTTCCGGCGACAGATAGGTCGCGTCGGCAATTCCCCATGCGCTGGCGCGTTTGATCCAAAACGACCGCTCCCCGCCGGCGGCTACCCGCGGGTGGCTGGAGATGATTTGCTCGACCAAGGTTGTGCCCGAGCGGGGCAGACCGACGATCAGCAGCGGCGCGTCGTCATCTTGTCCAAAAGCGGAATTCGCAGCAAAGAAGCCGGGGGTGAAGCGCCGCTCAATTCGATCAACCCAAGCCGAGAATTCCACCCTGTCGAATTCGGCCCGCCGGCGCTGGTTGGCCATATCGAAGTGCTGCATCGCCTCCGCATAGTCGCCCAAATCGTCCAGCAGCTTGCCGATAGCAAAATGCAGCTGCACCCGGTCCCCGTCCCCCAGTCCCACATCGTCGAGCGCCGCAAGCATCGACTCGAGTCTGGGACGGTCCGCCTCGGTACATTTTCTGGCTTCGACGATGGTGAAATGCGCCGCCACATGGCGCGGGTTCAGTTCGAGCGTGCGGTCAAAGGCCTCGCCCGCCTCAACAAAACGTCCTTGGCGGGCAAGAACGTCGCCTAGGTATTTCATCAGCTCGTCGTTCTGCGGCTCGCATGCCAGGGCTATCCGAAGTTGGACCTCTGCTTCAGAAAAATCAGCTTCCAGCATGCAGGCTCTCGCCAGGTTCAAGCGGCCCGCTACGGTATCGGGATCGGCTGCCGCAGCGCGGCGAAAGTACCGCGCGGCCTCTTCATCGTCGTCGGCCAGATCGAGGAGTTCGCCGAGCGCGGCATGCGCTTCGGCCAGCTCCGGGGCCAGCTCGGCCGCCCGGCGATAGGCTGCCATCGCTTCGATCCGCAGATCCTGCCGGTGGAACGCCACACCGAGATCGTGGTAGGCGGCAGCATCGTCCCCCAAAGTAGTCGCCAGGCTCAAGCTGGCAGCAGCTTCGGCGAGGCGATTGAGATGCAGCAGCGCCCGGCCAAGCGCGTGGTGCGAGGCGGCTTCGCCCGGATCGAGCTCGATCGCGCGGCGAAACGCCGAAATTGCGGCGGACGGCCTGCCGGCCTCGACCAGCCTGATGCCGCGCTCTCGATAGCGCCGGGCTGCGGCGCTTCGGTCGGGCGTGACCCTGCGCCGGGCAACGCGGGCGCCACCCGTGAGGGTCGGCGCGGCAGGCGGCGCAGATTGCAACCGCATGAATTGCTCCGCGGTCTCGCGCAGCCCGCTTACCTCGGTCAGCGGACCGAGACGGTTGGTTCGCTCGCCCAACTCGGGCGCCGCGGACCGCGGGAGCAGCACCGATGTCTGACGGTTCTCCGTCCCGGTTTGCATCGGTGCCGCGCCGCAACATAGCTTGAATTTTCGGCCGCTGCCGCAGATGCAAGGGTCGTTGCGTCGGGGCCGGCGCGCGTTAGGCACAGCGGTGGGGCGATCGCTCACGTTCCACCCTCGGGCCGCTGCACGTCCCGCAGCTTGCGCCGGTCAATGTTCCGCCCAGGTATCGGTCGGGATTTGTGTCCCGATGCTGTCCGTGTATCCAAGCTACTAACACGAGTATCGGCGATCGCGAGAATGCGCGAGAGACGCCCCATCGGATCACTAGGTTGAGTTCAGCTGGCTCTTGCTAGCACAAGCTCCCCCGCGCCGCTACAGCTTTGCCGGCGCAGGCGGACATCACGAAAGACACCATGGCTAACCACGGCTCAACCTCAGGCGCCGGCGTTACTTGCGATGAAATCGAGCGTCGCCGCGGCGCTGGGTTCGGCATGGGTCGCGGCGACGTGATAGGAGTTGCCGGGTAAGACCACGAGCGTCGAGTTTGCGATCTGCTGCTGCCAGGCGCGGGTCTCGTCGACCGAGGCGAGCCCGCTGCCGTCGGTGGTGATGACGAGGGTGGGGCAGCGGATTTTCGGCAGATCGGCGCGGATGTCGGCGCAGGCGATTGTTCGCATAAAGCCGATCTGGGTCGAGACCGCGGTGCGGCCCATGAACCGGATCCACCACTCGACCCCTTCGGCCGGAAACGCGCTGCCGAGGCGGCCCCCCATGGTCTGGCGCGCCCAGGCCTCGACCCCGTCGCGCTCGAAGGCCGCGTTCAGTTCGGGCACGCGTTCGGCCGCACCGGCGCGCAGCGGAGGCGGGGTGCCAACGACCGTCAAGGTCTTGACCCGTTCGGGGCGACGCGCGGCAAAGGCGCGCGCGATTGTCCCGCCGATCTTGGCGCCGACTATATGGAAGCGGTCGATACCGAGATGGTCCGACCAGCCGGACGAAATCGTCGATGATGACGTCGAGGGTCCACGGGAAATCGCGCGGCATCGGCGTCGAGGCGCCAAAGCCGCGCATATCCGGCCGCACGATCTTATAGTGGCGCGCCAGAGCGGGCACCCAGCCATACCACGCCAGCCCGCTCTCGGCATTGCCGTGCAGCATCAAGACTTTGTCAGGCGTACGCCACGGATCGGTGAAGTCGTCGACTTCGTAGTGCATGTCGAGATCAGGGGTCGGCCGGAATGTCGGCATGGCGATCCTCCCTTGACGCCGCTCCCCTCACCGTCCCTACCTCGCGGGCGCCTCCCTCTCCCCGCAAGCGGTCGCAAGCGGGGAGAGGGCTAAGGTGAGGGGCGTCGCCTGAGCGTTACGCGTGCAGGCCGTGGTAGTAGGTGTTGCGCAGCACCCGGCCGGGCAATGCGCCGGTGTGCTTGCCGTCTTCGAGCAGGATTTTGCCGTTGACGATGGTCATGTGGATCCCCTCGGCCGGCTCCTTGATGCGCTTGGCCCCGGTCGGGAAATCGTGCAGCACCTCGAGCGGCAACGGTCGGACCGTATCGGGATCGAAGATCACGATGTCGGCGACCAATCCCGGCCGCAGCAACCCGCGGTCATAGAGCCCGAACGTGGAAGCGCTGTCGAAGGTCAGCCGCCGCACCGCCTGCTCCAGGGTCATGACCCGCTTCTCGCGCACCCACTCTGCGAGCAATCGGGTGCTGAAACCAAACCCGCTCTGGAACTGGACGTGCGCGCCGCCATCCGACAGGCCGATGATCGCGTTCGGATAGGTCAGGATCTTGGCGACGGCCTCCTCGTCGACATTGTTCTCGCCGTGCAGCCATTCGCTGTCGAGGTTCTCCTCGATCGCCAGGTCAAGGAAAGCATCGATGACGCCCTTACCCTGCGCCTTGGCGATCTGGCCGACCGTTTTGCCCTCATACTGCTTGTTCTTCGGCAGGACCGCGGTCTGCAACACCATGTAGTCCCACCAGGTACTGCAGATGCCGATCGCCGGCCCGTTCTTGAAGTCGATCGCCTCCTCGTGAAGCTTGCGGCGAATTTCGGGATCGGCATAGGCCTTCAGCATCTCTTCCGGCGAAGACAGACAGATCGGGTGCCACACCGCCAACCCGCGGAAGGTCTGCGTGTTGCGCATCGTGAAATAGTCGGTGATGCGGTTTGGCGTGCACATCGGGTAGGCGCGGATGCCCTTGGCGGTCGTCGCATCGACCTGGGCCATTTGCTTTTGCCACTGGCCGGGCCGGCGCATCGTCTGGCCGAGATTGTTGTAGACGACGACGCGGCCGGTCGCTTCGGAGAGCCGGCTCATCAGCGCGTCCTTCATCTCGGCGCCGTTGCCGCCACCCGATTGGATCAGGCCGGTGCCGAGCTCGCGCAGCACGTCGCCGAGGGCGAAGATCTCCTTCTCGTCCGCCCAGATCGCCGGAATATGGACACCCTGCGGGTCGAAATGGCCCTGGTTGCGCGACACCGAAACGCCAAGGGCCCCGGCCTTCATGCCGTCGCGCACGAGATCCTGCATTTGCTTGATCTCGTCGTCGGTGGCCGTGCGCTTTTGGCAGTCGTCGCCCATCACGTAATAGCGCACCGCGGTATGGCCGATCAGATTGCCGACATTAACGCCGAGATGGTGATCCATCTGGCCGAGATATTCTGGGAAGGTCTCCCAGGTGAATTCGAGGGTGTCGAGCACCTCCATCGGGATCGCTTCAACGTAGGAAAGGAATTCCGACAGGCGCCGCTCCGATCCCTTGCGCACCGGCGCCAGAGACAGCGAGCAATTGCCAAAGATCACCGAGGTGGCGCCGTGGTCGCACGAGAAAGAGCACAGCGGGTCCCAGGTGACCTGGGCGTCGTAATGGCAATGGTTGTCGATAAAGCCGGGGGCGACGACGCGGCCGGCGGCGTCGATCGTGCGCGTGGCCGGTCCGCTCAACTTGCCGATCTCGGCGATCTTGCCATCCTTGACGCCGACATCGCCGCGGAACGCCGGCATGCCCGAGCCGTCGACGATGCGGCCGTTCTTGATCAGCAGATCATAAGCCATCGCTCTTCCTTTCCTCGTTCCGATCGCAGGTCGTGATTCTCACGATCTAGATTAGCACGCGGTCGCGTGTGACGGCGCATCGCGAAATCGACGGCTTGCTCTTCCGGCTTCGCATGGCTGAATTACCGCGCCACGGATGCGATCTACGATCAATTGCCTGCGAGCCAAAGCCCGTACACAATCGCGCAGAAAACCAACTTTGGAGGGAACGATGACCCGGGATTCAGTGCAAAGGCATGCCTTGTCGCGGCGCACGTTGCTGGCGGGGACCGCGGGTGCGGCGCTGGCCGGAACGGCAGCGCTGGCGCGCCACACGGCAGCCGCACAGGAGGCGGCCAAGACCGCTACGCCGGCGAGTGTCGTGACCACTCCACCGCGCAGCTTCGAGCCGGGTCAGCCGTCAATCTACCCCGACCCCGACGTCATCGTCGTCGATCCGTCGTTTCTGCCGCTGCGGCGCGCCCAAGGGGCGATCTATCGAGTATGGACCGGGGCATTGTGGGCCGAAGGGCCGGCGTGGTCGAGCCAGGGCCAGTACCTCGTCTTCAGCGATGTCTCCGGCAATGTCCAGTACCGCTACATCTGGGACGACGGCCGGGTCACCGCCTTCCGCCGCCCGTCCTACAACACCAACGGCAATTCGTTCGACTACCAGGGTCGGCAGCTTTCCTGCGAGGACTTCAACCGCCGCGTGGTGCGCTGGGAGCATAACGGCGCGGCGACCGTGATCGCCGATTCCTATCAGGGCAAGCCGCTCAATTCACCGAACGACATCGTGCCGCATCCCGACGGCAGCATTTGGTTCACCGATCCGCCCTATGGCGACTCGATCCCCGAGGGCCATCCCGACGAAGCCGGCGGCCCGACCAATCCCCAGGGCATCTTCAACCCACTGATCGGTGCTCCCAATGCCGGAGCAATCGGCGGGCGTCGGCGCGAACTGCCGACCGCGGTCTATCGCTGGGACCCGAGCGGCAAGCTTGAAGTTGCGATTACCGAACAGCAATTGCCCGACCCGAACGGCATCTGTTTCTCGCCCGATCACAAGACGCTCTATGTAATAAGCACCGGCAAAGGCCCCGGCGACACCGGACCCGGCGGCAACCGGGTGATTTTCGCCTTCGACATGCAGGGTACCAAGCCGGTCAACCAGCGGCTCTTCACCGATATGATGGTTGACGGCGTCAAATGCGGCCCCGACGGCATGCGCGCCGACGTCCAGGGCAATCTGTGGTGCGGCTCGAACGCGCCGCTCGGCTATGCCGGAGTCTTGGTCTTTAACCCAAAGGCAAAGCTGATCGGCCGCATCCGGCTCCCTGAAGTATGCGCCAACCTTGCCTTTGGCGGGCCCAAGCGCGACCGCCTGTTCATGGCGGCGAGCCAGTCGCTCTACATGATGGAAGTGGCAACCCAGGGCGCCGCCCCCGGCTGACCTCGATGGTCGGAACCGTGCTTTATTCGACGCAACCCGACACCGGCGGTGGCGCGCGAGGTCTCAAGCAATGCTGCAGGCGATTTTTCGACTGATCATGGCGGCCACTTTTGCCGCGGCCTGGCTCATGCCGTTATCCGCACCGTACCGAACCGCGGCGATGGCCGCTCCGATGATGGACGGCCCGGCACTCGGACATCGGCCGCTACCGCTGCTGCTAGCTCAAGCCCCGCCACCCGCGCCAAATATCGACGCCAATATCGCCCAGCTTCACCAACAGTTGCAGATCACCCCGACGCAGGAGCCTCGCTTCGAGGCGCTCGCCAACGTCATGCGCCAGAATGCCCGGATCATGCCGAACGCGCCGCCGCCCGCGAACCTGGATCCGATCCAGAGCTTGCGCTTCGCCATACAAGCCGGCGAACAGGAACTGATCGGCTTGAAGCGGCTGCTGCCGGCGCTCGAAGCGCTCTATGCGAGCCTGTCGCCGACGCAACAAAGGATCGCCGACCAAGTGTTCCGGCAGGGCCCCGGAGGGTGACGGCGTCGCGGGACGCTCTTCTCTGCCCCTCGCCCCGTACCCGACAACCGCGAGACAACTTATTCCATGCGGCCGCCAGGCTCCGGCGTCTCCTCAGGGCATGGTCGTCGGTTGCGCCGGCAGAACGTTCCTGTCGGTCCTGGGCAAGATCGCCCATCTTGGGTCGGAAGCGAACGGCACCAAGTGTGACTCAGGCACTTTCGAATAGACATTGGCGTTCCACCAGCTCCACGCTGCGGCGGCGCCGGGGGCATTTTGATCGACCAGCATCGCCAGGCCCGGCGTCCCCCACACCTGACGCCCGCTGGCCGACAGGTTGTTGCGGAAGTAGGCAGGCAAGCCCCCCCGCGCTTGACCGCCATCCATGTAGTTGGAGTCCATGCCCTTGGCGATCAGGTCGGACCACGTCGCCCACCAGCCGCCGCCCGCCTTCTCGACCGGGATCTGATATAGCGCCACCAGGATCGGCGCCGAAGATCCGATCATCCCGATGATGTACTGGCCGGCGTGCAATTGGTTCGGCCGGCCGGCGAAGCCCAGCTCGGCCGCCCGGCCGAGGGCATATTGCACAAACCACATCATCCACGGGTCGTCGAACGAACCGTTCGCACCGACTGCCATGCCCCAGGCGGCCTGCTGAGTTGCCGAATAGCCGCACAATGGCGGGGTCGCGGCAGCATCGCATACGCTACCCCAATTCCCCAAAGGCGGCGCCTGGCCGTTGAGCGGGCTGAGCGGTCTGCCGGTGTTTGTCGAATAGGAATTACCGTATGTCTCTCCCCAGACCTTCACCGCGCTGCCGTCAAAGGGCGTGCCGGCGATCCCAAAGCCGCCTTCCCAACGCGCCAGCGCGTCATTGGTCAGATAGGTGAAATACGCCTTTTCCGGCGAGCCGTCCGGCGCGGCAAAGGCGGTCTCGGCGCGGCCGCGTATGGTCCAGGCGCCGGCCCGGGTCTCGCTGGCGATACCGCCGTAGGCCCCGGTTGGTCCGCGAAAATACGGCTCGTTACCGCCGGGATCACCGGTGGTAATTGCCGCCGTGATGCCGGCCCAGGCATACATCATGTCGAGGTACCATGGGTCGCCGGTCAGGATGTATTGCGGAAACCATGCACTCGGCTGATGTCCATCATCCCAGGTCCACGGGTTGCCTCCCACCGGGATTGAGGCCATTGGCCCGACCTGGATTGGATTGTCGCCCAACTTCTTGTCGTAATTGATCATGTTGTTGGGGGAGTTGAACTGGGTATTTGGGCGGCCGGCGATCGACACGTTGCGGCCGAGCCCGGTGCCGCTGCCGACCGCATCGGCGCGCGAATAGCGCCGGGTCGGATCGCTCTCGCGCAGCCCCATCGGATACGCCGCAGGAGTATTGTCCATGCCGAGCACCATCTGCCGCATGCGCCAATCGCCGGTGAACAGCCACATGGTCACCCAGCGCGGGTAGGGGCCGATATGGGGGTTGTCGCCGGCCTGACCCATTGCGTTGACGAAGCAGCATCCGTTACCGTTCCAAATGCCATCCTCAGGGCCGTTAGGCTTGCCGCTTATAGTTGCGTATTCGTTGGCGATCGATGTCTGCGGGATGGCGATCGAGGTGTCGAAATTCGGCAGAAACCGGGTGCTTTCGAGATAGGCCAGATTGTTGTCGATGTCGATTTGGGCCGCGGGCGCGCCGCCGATCCAGAATTCGCGGGTCCATCGGCTCAGCGCCCAATGGAGCTTGGGATGGGGGGTCTGCGTGCCGGAGAGGTCGGCCGAATAGACCGTCGCCCCGTTCGACGTGATCGCCAGCTTGTAGGCCAGGTCTTCGACCTCGGTGGTCAACCCGTTCTCGCCGACGGCCCGGACGAACACCTGATGCGTCGCCGGCCAGAAGGTCGCATAAAAGCGCGGCCGGAACGGGTGGTAGCCGTCGCCAAAGCCGATGTCGTACTTGCGCGCGGCGGTATCGTCGCCGAGCATGATGGTCTGCGCCACCGGCCCCGAGGTCCACAGCTTGTAATCGCCGTTCTGCAGCATGGTGCGCGCGGACGCGGCCTGCGCCGTTCCGCCGGCTGGGGTCAGCGCCATCGAGGCATCAAAATTATAGACCGGCGCCAGCATCTGCGCCTGGGTCAGCGGCGTGTTGCTGCCGGCATTCTGGTTTTGGAAGGTCAGGGTCAGCGAGCCCGATGCCGGGAGGGCCGGGATCACCACGGCGATCACCGCGAATTCGACCGAGCCGTCGGGATAGCGGTTCTTGACGTCGGCCTGGGTGGCAACCGGCCGGCCGTTGACCAGCACCTGCGGCTGGTGGGCGATCGCGCCATCGACAAACGGCCGGCCAAATTGATACGGATAGTCTTTCCGGACGGCGCCGCTCGCGTTGCTGATTGTGATCGAGTTTGCGACGCGCTGATGTGGAGCCGTCGCCGCGTTCGCGGACCCCGTCATCCCACTACCAAGACTGAACCCGTTCGGGAAGGTCGAGAGAAACGCGAGCAGCAAAAGGGCCGAGAAGATGCCGTATCGCCCCATCATTCCAATCCTCGCGCCAAAATCCGTCATTGCCGTTAGCCTATACATTCCGAATCCGGACCGTGAGCAAACCGGTTGGATCGCAGCCGCCGACGATCGAGCTGGCGGTGCGCGCAGCATCGGTCAGTATCTGGGATACGCCGGATGTCGCTGGATTGCGATATAGTCCACGAGAAGCCGACTATCCCTTTACTCTCTGTTAACCAAGCGAGTGCATTCTTTACCGCGATCACGGCACCCCGTCGCAGAGCATCATTGACCACCCGGTTTCACCTCGACCACCATGCCGATTTGGGGCTAGATGACCGCGACAGGCTTACATATCATTTCTGCGATCGGTAGCGCACTCCCACCCCTGTCCCTTACGACGGTCTGCAGATGCTGCGGGTGGGCGTCGCTGCCGGAAGCCGGACGGTATCCGACGACTGCTGCTGGTCCAGGCTCGCCGGCGGACACATGGGGGTGCGGGGGCACCTCGGCCGAGAGGAAATATCTCACAGGGGCCGAAGCCGGCATAGTCGAAACCCGCCGCCGTAAGCCTCCAGGAGCGACAGGACGATGCGTGGACTGATACTCTTAATTGTCTTCTTCGCTGCTCTTCCGTTCATATTTTTCAACGGGCCGTTCTTCGGGATCCTGATGTGGTACTGGGTCTCGCTGATGAACCCTCAAAAACTGGTTTGGAATAGCTTTGCCGCTGGAATTTCGTACGCGCACATCGTCGCGGTGTTGACGCTCCTGTGTTGGCTTCTGTCTAAGGTTGAGCCGAAGTTTCCGCCCATGAACAAGACGACCGGGCTGCTTTTCATCTTGGCGGTCTGGATCTCGGTCACCTCGATGTTAGGCACCGGGCCAGCCAACCAAATCTACGAAAAATGGCAGCTCGCCGAGAAGATGTTGTTGATGACGACCGTCGCTTATACGCTGACAACGACGCGTCAGCGGGTCGAACAGCTGATCGTCGTCTGCACGCTGTCAATCGCGTTTTTTGGCTTCAAGGGCGGCTTGTCCTCGCTGCTCTTTTCGGGCGGCGCGGCCCGCGTCTACGGTCCCGATGGGACGATGATAGGCGACAACAACGATTTGGGGGTCGCGCTGACCATGGTCCTGCCGCTGCTGTTCTACATGCGGGAAAGGTATCGGCAGCCCTACCTCAAATGGCCGTTCCTGGTGCTGATCGGCCTCACCTTTTTGGGCGATATCTTTACCTACTCGCGCGGCGCGTTGCTCGCACTCTTCGCCGTGGGGGCAATGCTATGGTGGCGCTCACGGCGGAAAGTCTCGATGGCGGTGCTGATCGTGGTTGCCGCCTTCGGGGTTTGGAGTTACGCCCCCGAGGAATGGTTCGCGCGGATGGGGACAATCCAAACCTATCAAGCGGACGCCTCTGCGGAGACCCGGGTCTATCTATGGCATCTAGCCTGGGCAATGGCGTTGAAGCGGCCGATCACCGGCGCCGGTTTCCACTGGTCCAACAATCCGGCTTCTGTGAACCGACAGCTTGCGGACAGCGGCCTGCCGCCGTTGACGATGCCGCGCGCACCGCACAGCAACTGGTTCGAGATGCTTGGCGATCATGGTTTTGTCGGGCTTGCGATCTTTATCGCCATCTTGATCAGCGCCGCGCTCGATGCAACCTGGCTTGTCCGACACTCGCGCGGAAATCCGGATCTCGAATGGGCGAACACTCTCGGGCGAATGCTGCAAGCGTCGCTGGTCGGTTATTGCGCCGGCGGGTCTTTTGCGACCCAGGCGATGTTCGACGGCTTCTATGCCGTGGTGATCATCGCCGCAGCGGCGCGCCGCATCGTCGCTGCCGAAATCGCGGCCCGCAATGCAGCCGCCTTCGGCAAAGCCGCCGCTGTAATTCCTCGAACTCGGCAGCGGACTGAGACCACTGCCGACCGTGTAAGCAAGGCCGGTGTTATGACGCCGCGGAGGGCGGGCGTTGGCAGGCTGGCCAGAGCGTCGTAGAGATCGCTGGCAACTGCCGAGTAGCGTGACGCGGCTCCAAACCACGTCCCTCCGCGCAGCCCGCTCTCGGATCAGCAGTCGCGGAATCGCCGCCACAATTGCGGCGGCACGCGCCATTTCACTTCAGGAACAAAAACTCGTCGAGCCGGAGGGGTCGAACCCCGGCGAGCCACGGCTATATCCCGGGTCGTTGCGCCAAACCCACCGCCTCGAACTTTTCGAGTAGCGTTGGACAGGCCTTGGCGCGGACCAAGGGTCGGAAATGCAGTAAATTCGCAAGCCCGAATTGACGCGCGTTATTTGACAAGCGGCGCACGTCGCTCAACCGAACGCGACATGTAGAATTGCATTTTGCTGCTCCGCTAGGGGAACGTATATCGGAGCGTTTTCTGGCACGGCGGGTGGCTCCAATCCCCGATGTATTCCATCCTCCAGCCTGCCTGCCTCCGACCAACTCCATTTCACTCCTCGTATGTCGAAATGGGCCTGCGGATGAGATTGCGCAGGAATCATAATCGGAGCATCGACCTCAAAAGAACGTGGCATAAAGGACAGTGTCGTTCCTGCCATACTCTCGAAGATTCCCGAGACACAATGCAAAATCTTTTTCAGCGAGGTTGCGTATATAGAGGCTGAGCAATACAGAAAACTAGAACCGTCACACAATATCTTCTCAATCTCCATATTATTTGCGTTATCTATGAGATGACCATCGGTGTCGAAACCTAGACTAGATCCCCATAGCGGTGATCGCCTAACTTCAGCACGGCCGGAGTGCGCGGCAGCCTGCTTTCGCGGGCATCACGGAAAAGGGCGGCCACCAAGTGTCAAATTCGTACCACTGGACTCTCTCGATACTCGGGGAGGGCCCGTGAAAGGGCGCTCCCCTCAAAGCGGGTTTGGGCCGACGACTTCCCAGCGGTGGCGCTCGAAGAGTTTGTTGTGTTCGTCCGCATTGATCGGGCGGTGCTCCGCGAGTTCCTCGATCAATCCGCCGGCGGCGGCCGGGGTGTAAAGAAACAAGACGCGGCCGGTTTCGCCGCCAGTGTTCTTCCAGGCATGCGGGATGTCGCGCGGCATGAACGCGCACGTGCCGGGACCGCCAGCGGTAACCTCGTCGCCGATCTTGAAGGTGAACTCGCCGGCGAGCACCCAAGCGACCTCGTCGCTGTCGTGGTGCAGATGAAGCAGGCTCGCGGTGCCGGCGGGCAGGGTTTCCTCGAACATCATGATGCTCTCGCCGGTCTCGCGCCCAAGGAGCTTCATGGCAAACACGCGGCCCGGAGTCGGCGAGTCGAAATGCCTCCCGCCGCCGGTGGGTACGACAAAGCCCTTCGTTGCGGTCATGCTGGCGTCCTCCCCTGTCACGGAATGAGCATAAATGACGACGGCTTGCTCCGCCAGCGCGCGGAACTCGGCGACGACAGCTTATACGTGCTCTAAATTGGAACGGCAGCCACCCCTCTCACAGGAGTTTACATGCCCACCATTACCACCAAGGACGGCCCGGAGATCTTCTACAAGGACTGGGGTTCGGGCCAGCCGATCGTGTTCAGCCAAATGCCGACCTGTTGGCGTTCGTCAGAACCTAGTCTAACCTTCGGCAGCACCGAAGGAATGCGCCAATGCGGGGTTTCGCGTGGCCATAGCCGAACCTGAATTCACTCTTGGCATCGAGGAGGAATATTTTCTCGTCGATCGGGCGACGCGCGATATTGTCGAGGATCCGCCGCCGGCGATGCTGGCCGATTGCGAGGCGTTGCTGGCGGGGCAGGTCGGGCCGGAATTTCTGCGCTCGCAGATCGAGGTTGGGACGCGGGTCTGCGCCAGCCTTATCGAGGCGCGCGCCGATCTATGCCGGCTGCGCACAACGGTCGCCGAGGTGGCCGCGCGGCACGGCATGGCGCCGATCGCTGCGGCGACCCATCCTTTCGCCCGCTGGGACGCGCAAAAAACCACCGAGCGCCGCCGCTATGCCGATTTGCAGGATGATCTGCAAGGGGTCGGAAGGCGGCTCGCGATCTGCGGGCTGCATGTCCATATCGGCCTGCCCGACAACGAGCTGCGCATCGACCTGCTGAACCAGGCGACTTATTTCCTGCCGCATCTATTGGCCTTGTCGACCTCCTCGCCGTTCTGGCGCGGCGACAACACCGGGCTCAAATCCTATCGGCTGGCGGTCTTCGACGAATTGCCGCGCACCGGCATGCCCGAGCGCTTCGACAGCTGGGGCGAGTATCGCCGCCATGTCGATGTCCTGACCGGCGCCGGGCTGATCGGGGACGCCACCAAACTATGGTGGGATCTGCGGCCCAGCGAGCGGTTTCCGACCTTGGAAATGCGCATCACCGACAGCTGCACGACGATGGAGGATTCGCTGTCGATCGCGGCGCTGTTCCGTTGCCTGTTGCGCATGCTGTGGCGGCTAAAGCGCGAGAACCAGCGCTGGCGCATCTATGCGCGGATGCTGATCGACGAAAACCGCTGGCGGGCGCAGCGCTACGGCACCGACCAGGGCCTCGTCGATTTCGGCCGCGGCGCGATCGTCCCCTATGCCGATCTGCTCGAAGAAATCCTGGCGCTGATCGACCAGGACGCCCGCCATTTCGGCTGCCTCGCTGAAGTCGCGCACGCCCGCGGCATCCTCGCCCGCGGCACCAGCGCCCACCGCCAGCTCGCGGTCTTCGACGAGGCGCTCGCGGCCGGCGCCACCCGCGCGCAAGCCCTCGCCGCCGTCGTCGACTGGCTGATCGCCGAGACCGCACGCGCGGCGTGAGGGCGCGGGGGTGCGATGGTTCACGGCGGTCGCCATCGGCGCTCGCTGGCAGTGGCGATTGCGGGCGCTCTTATAGAGACACAAGCCAAGCTGCGATCGACACGACAGCAACACCCACCGCGAGCACAAACGCAGCGATACAGGCACGCCTTATCCAGGATTGGTATGGCGGCTTGACGACCCTAACGGCGACGAACAGGGCGCTGACGAGCAGGACAAGCGCGCCGACGAGTTGCTGCCGATCGAGATTGGCATAACGCATCTTCGATTTTCAGACGGGTCGCGGAACGGGGGCGCCGTTCTAGCTCGCCCGGCCTCAGACGGCATGCCGCGCGCCGCGCGAGTACCAGCCGCGGGTGCGCAGCACGATGCGGACGACCGAGAGCATGACCGGGACTTCGACGAGCACGCCGACGACGGTGGCGAGGGCGGCGCCGGATTGGAAGCCGAACAGAGCAATCGCGGCGGCGACCGCCAGCTCGAAGAAATTCGAGGCGCCGATCAGGGCCGACGGGCAGGCGACATTGTGCGGCACGCCGAGCGCGCGGTTAAGCCCGTAGGCGATCCCGGCATTGAGATAAACCTGAATCACGATCGGCACCGCCAGCAGCAGGATCACCAGCGGCTGGCGAATGATCTGTTCGCCCTGGAAGCCGAACAGCAGCACGAGCGTCGCGAGCAATGCGACGAGCGAGATCGGCTGCAAAACCCGCAGCAGCTCCAGCAGTCCCGGCTCGCCGGCGCGCGCCAGCACCGAGCGCCGCCATAGCTGCGCCGCCACTACCGGCACGACGATGTAGAGCACGACCGACAGGAACAGGGTCGCCCACGGCACGGTGATCGACGACAGGCCGAGCAATAGCCCGACGATCGGGGCAAAGGCGAAGACCATGATCGTGTCGTTGAGCGCCACCTGGGTCAGCGTGAAATTGGGTTCGCCATCGGTCAGGTTCGACCACACGAACACCATCGCCGTGCACGGCGCGGCGGCCAGCAGGATCAGCCCCGCGATGTAGCTGTCGATCTGCCCCGACGGCAGCCAGGGCCGGAACAGCCAGCCGATGAACAGCCAGCCGAGCAGGGCCATGCTGAACGGCTTGACCAGCCAGTTGATCCCGACGGTCACCGCGATGCCGCGCCATTGCTCGGCGACCCGGTGCAAGGCGCCGAAATCGACCTTGAGCAGCATCGGCACGATCATCAGCCAGATCAGCACCGCGACCGGGATGTTGACTTGGGCGACGGTCATGCGGCCGAGCATCTGGAACGGGGCGGGCAGCAACCGGCCAAGCACAATGCCAGCGACGATACAGAGCGCCACCCACACCGTCAGATAGCGTTCAAAGGTTCCCAGCGTCGGCCGCGCGCGCGGGCGGCCGGTTTCAGCGACCGAAGTCATGGCAGCTCCTATTTCGGTACGACCCGCAGGCGGCCGAGTTCGTCGACCTTTCGCTTGATCGCCAAGCGATCGAGCCTGTCGATCGGCAGAGCGACCAAAATCTTTATGCGGTTTTCGAGTGCGAGATACGCCTCCCGGAACGCCTTGCGTTGCTCGGCTTCCGTGCCATCGACAGCGGCCGGATCAGGCACGCCCCAATGGGCGGTCACCGGGTTGCCGGGCCATACCGGACACGCCTCAGCCTCCGCCTGATCGCAGACCGTGAAGACGAAATCCATGACCGGCGCGCCAGCGCGAGCGAATTCATCCCAGCTTTTGCTTCGTAGCCCTGTTGTCGGCAGATGGTGATGTTCGAGTTCCTCGAGCGCCAGCGGATGCACCGCACCCCGCGGAAAGCTGCCGGCGCTGTAGCCTTTGAACCATCCCCTGCCCCAGTGGCCGAGCAGGACTTCGGCCATGATGCTCCGCGCCGAATTGCCGCTGCAGAGGAACAGGACGTTGTAGGCCCTCGCGGTCATCGCGAGAATGCCTCGGCCTTTATCGGGCCGCGGGTTTGCGGGCTTCGATGATGGCCGAGACCACGTAGTCTTCGATGTCTCGTCCCGGCGACCAGGTCTTAATCAGCTCGCGGCTTTCGGGTTTGGCGAGGACCCGGATGTCGACAAAGCCGGCGTCGCCGAGCCAGGCCTCGATCCGCTCCGCCGGCGCCGCGCCGGCGACGCAACCGCAGACCAACGCCGGATCGGCGGCCAGCACGTCGGGGAGCGGACGGATGCCCACGATGTCGGAAACGGCGAGCCGGCCACCGGGTTTGAGCACGCGAAACGCCTCGCGGAACACCTGTGCCTTGTCAGGGACGAGATTGATCACGCAATTCGAGATCACGACATCGGCCGAGTTGTCGGCGACCGGCAGATGCTCGAGCTCGCCGAGGCGGAACTCGACATTGGCGGCGCCGATCTTGGCCGCGTTCTCGCGCGCCTTGGCCAACATCTCGTGCGTCATGTCGACGCCGATGACCCGGCCCGCATCACCCACCTGCCGCGCCGCCAGAAAACAGTCGAAGCCGGCCCCACTGCCGAGATCGACGACGGTCTCGCCCGGCTGCATCGCGGCGATCGCCTGCGGGTTGCCGCATCCGAGCCCGAGATTCACGCCTTCGGGAATTGCAGCGAGATCAGCCGCCGAATAACCCATCTGCAGCGCCTTATCCTGGGCAGCGGTAGAAGGCCCGCAACACGACGATGCCGCCGGTGCGCAGCATCCCGAGGGTTCGGCCGCAGCCGCGATGCTGCCGTAGCGGACGCGCACCAATTCCTTGATTTCAGCCTGGTCCATGACTTCCTCCGTCACGCCGATTCCCTGTCGGCCGGCACCGCTGTCGCGGTCGCCTGTGGACAACAGACCGGGACACGCAGCGCCGCACCGCCGCCACAGCAATTTTCGGTCAAGTAGGCCATCAGCGCGTTCATCACCGCGAAATCCGTCGCATAGATCAGCTGTCGGCTCATCCGGCGCTGGGTGATCAAGCCGGCATGGGTCAGCTGCTGCAGATGAAAGGTCAAGGAGGACGGCGACAACTCCAGCGCCTGCGCAATCGTTCCCGCCGACAAGCCGTCTGGCCCGCGCTGCACCAACAGGCGGTACACCGCCAGCCGGGTTTCATGGGCCAGCGCGCCGAGCGCCGCGATCGCTTGTTTGGCCTCCACCACAACCTCTCATATTCCAACGAAGGTCGAATTTATGCCCAACATGCGACGGTGTCAACAATCTTACGTGGATCATCGTATTATTCTCGGGGTGCGATCGCCGCGCTGTGGCGCTACATAGAGGCCAGCAACAACCAGGAGGTCCCGATGGACGACAAGACCCGCACCGAACTCGAAGCCGCGGCGTTTCGCCGCCTGGTCGAGCATTTGCGCGAGCGCACTGACGTGCAGAACATCGACATGATGAATTTGGCGGGATTCTGCCGCAATTGCCTGTCGCGATGGTATCGCGAGGAGGCCGAGCAGCGCAGCGTCCCGCTGACCGACCCGCAGGCGCGCGAGATCGTCTACGGCATGCCCTATGACGAGTGGCGCAAGAAATACCAGAAAGACGCCAGCGCCGAGCAAAAGGCCGCTTTCGCCGCCCAGCAGCAGCACTGATCCCGACTGGCACCCGCGGGCGGAGCAAAGTCCGCCTCCGCCCGCGAGCCAGAGACGTCATTCGCACGGTCCATCGAAGCCTCGGCCCTCTGGCGTGGATGCGAATCGCAGCCTTGAGAAGCAAGCGCGGGGTTGCGATTTCTGGCGATGCCCCAATACAATATAGGGTTGCAACGGCAGGCGGGCCCGAATCGTGCCGGCCAGCGTCGAAGGCTGCGGCACGGCCGAGATCATGCGCCGGGCCAGCGTCTCGAAACCTCGCGTTTTTAATGTAATGAGTGAAAGTGACGGCAGGGCTGGTCCCTGCCGCCCCTGTCACACGGACACTCGTCTCATTGGGCGGCGGCCCGCATCGGTACGTGCCCCTTCAGGAAGCTGCGCACACGGTTGATCGTGCGTTCCTTCAAGTCCGGCGGCTCGCGCCACGGGAAGACGGTGATCTCGGCATTGGGCGCCAGCGAGGCGACATCAATCGAGGTCTGCAGCGGGTGGGCCGGGGTGTCGTCGGGCAGGACCAAAATCGGCGTCCGACAGTTCTTGATGAAGTCGCGCGATACGCTGTACAGGAAATCCGGGTTCACACGGTACAGATTGTGCAGGTATTGCTCGACCTGCGCCATGTTGAGATCCGGCCGGCGCGGCAGCAGCTCCGGCGCCCAGGCATCCTTGCCGGAATTGTACATGTAGTCCGGGAGTTCCGGCCGGTGCCCGACGGTCTGGCAAAACACCGCGGCGACGACGCGCCCGGGCGCACGCTGGAGGAGCTTCCCGGCAAAGCAGCCGCCGATGCAGTAGCCCATGTAGAAGAACTCGCGGATGCCGAGGTGGTCCATCAACCCGAGCTGGTCGTCGGCGAAGGCGTCCCACGGGTCACCGGTCGGGATCGGCCCGGCCGATTCGCCGCCATTAGCGTTGCGCTGGTCCATCGTGACAACGCGGAAGTCGTTTTTGAGAGCCTCCGGCGCGTTGAACACAGCGGTCGGCCAGTTGCTGACCCGCGAGTTCAAGCCCCCGCCGGGGGTGACCAGCAATGGGAAGCCGGAGCCGGCCTCCTCGTAGCGGATGCGGACATCGCCTTTTTGGTGAAACGGCATGGCATTTCTCCTGGTCCGGTGAGGTGTTTACGTGTACGCGTCCGTACTCGGCCAGCGCGTGCGCGGGTACGGGTGTAAGTCAACTAACAGAATTTCTCGCGGACTTTCTAAAATATATTTTCAATTTCTAAAGTACATCGGTATTATGCGCAACTCCCCGCGAGAAAAAATATCTGAAAAAAGCTACGGTGGCAACTAGTTGTTGGTGCCGACATTTCGAGGGATGCAGTAGTTGACCAGGCACTCGGGACGGTCCGCCGTTGCTACGCTCCGCAACTGAAGCACCGCCGCCCCGGCTGCGCAATAAGAGGCATTGGCAACAACAAAATCCCCGAAGGTAGCCTGGCTGATAAAAACGAAGCCGTGGGCAGCAATCAGACCCTGAAGATCAGCGCATGTGTAGGTACGGGAATCTATTCCCGCGGCAAAAGCGGATGAACAGAGGGCCATTGCGCCCAGGATAAAAATAAGCCGCCCTGTCATATGGGCAGCCCGTGTTATTGAGCGGCGGCGCGCATCGGCACATGCGCTTTCAGGAAGCTGCGCACGCGATTAATCGTGCGCTGCTTCAATTCTTCGGGC
Source organism: uncultured Alphaproteobacteria bacterium (assembly GCA_963785565.1). Lineage (GTDB taxonomy): Bacteria > Pseudomonadota > Alphaproteobacteria > ATCC43930 > CGMCC-115725 > AP-15. The sequence goes on from CAWAVV010000031.1 coordinate 42,245, forward strand.
TCCTTCCATGGGTAGACCGTGATCTCGGCGTTCGGCGCCAGCGACGCCACGTCGATCGAGGTCTGCAGTGGATGCCCCGGTACGTCATCCGGCAGCACCAGCATCGGCGTGCGGCAATTCCTGATGAAGTCGCGTGACACGCTGTACAGGAAATCGGGCTGCACCGCGTACAGATCGTGCAGGTATTTCTCGATCGTGTCCGCCGATACTTCGGGACGCCGCTTGATGAAGTCGGGGACCCAGTTGTCCTTGCTATGCCGGTACATGACGGTCGGGTTTTCCGGCCGATGGCCGACGCTCTGACAGAACACCGCGGCGACGACGCGGTTGGGCGCCCGCTGCATCAGCTTTCCGGCAAAGCAGCCGCCGATGCAATAGCCCATATAGAAGAATTCGCGGATGCCGAGATGGTCCATCAGTCCAAGCTGGTCGTCGGCGAACGCATCCCAAGGGTTATCGACCTGCACTGGGCCGGTCAATTCGCCGCCATTGGCGTTGCGCTGGTCCATCGTGACAACGCGGAAGTCGTTTTTGAACGCCTCCATGGCGTTGATCACGGCGGTCGGCCAGTTGCCGACCCGCGAGTTCAAGCCTCCGCCGGGGGTGACCAGCAGCGGGAAGCCGGCGCCGGTCTCCTCGTAGCGGATGCGGACGTCGCCCCTCTGGTAAAACGGCATGGCAGTCTCTCCCTTGCGCAGTGTGGTATCCCGCGCCGGTACGCGTCTCGACCAGACGCGAGTGCGGCTGCGGGTTCTCGAGCGAATCTCGCTGGATAGCATCGTAGCCTTTGGGAGCACGGCGACGCAATCTCGGAGCGGCCGAGCCCACGCTTGCGGCCACCGGATTGCCTCGTCGCTTCGCTCTTCGCAATGACGGGATAGGCAGGGTCATTTCGACGGCTCATCTCCGCCCGCCCTGGTTACGCAGCCAGTCTTTGCCAGACGGCGCCTTTGATCATTGCAGCGCCCTTTTCGCCTGCTCTAAGAGATCCGCACGCGATGTCGAGCAGAACGTCGTCCGGTCGTAATCCGTGATCAACGAGAAACTTGAATTGCAACTCCCCCAATTCGTATCAGAGGCCACCCACATAGCCTCTCGGCCCCTCGCCCCCGCTGGACTGAGATTCGTTCGAAACGGAGAGATATTTTCGCAGCTTTGTGATCATCGGGTCCCCGCGTTAAATGGAGCATACCTTTCATACGCGTGAACAGTTCATGACCGACTTGTCGGGTCTGCGCGCGTCATTCCAAACGCCAGGCTTCCTTCGCCCAAATTAAAAACCTTGCGCCGTGAATACGATAAACCGGCGTACATCGAACGACACGGATCCATCCCTCGAAATCGGCTGGATTGAGATCGTCGGCGACGTCGGGCTGGCTCAGAAATGCGCGCTCGCCGCCGGCCCAACCCGGATTAGCTCCGGCCGTAGCTGTCTTCGAGGCGGATGATGTCGTCCTCGCCGAGATAGCTTCCCGACTGCACCTCGATCAGGTGCAGCGGGATCTTGCCCGGATTCTCGAGCCGATGAGCCGTGCCGAGCGGGATATAGGTCGACTGGTCCTCGGTCAGGATCATCTCCTCCTCGCCGCGGCGGATCTTTGCGGTGCCGTGGACCACAATCCAGTGCTCGGCGCGATGATGGTGCATCTGCAGCGACAACTGGCCGCCAGGCTTGACCATGATGTGCTTGACCTGCACCCGGTGTCCGTTGTGCAGCGATTTGTAAGTGCCCCAAGGGCGATGTACCGTCGGCAGCGCCTCGGCTTCCTCGCGGCGCTCTTCGACAAGCCGCGCCACGAGTTGCCTGACCTCCTGCGTGCGGTCGCGCGGCGCCAGCATCACCGCATCGCCAGTAACGACGACGACGAGATCCTTAACGCCGATTGCAGCCAGCAGGCCCGCTTCGGAGCGAAGATAACAATTTCGGGTGTCTTCGGCGACGACGTTGCCGGCGATCGAGTTGCCGGCAGCGTCCTTGGCGCTGATCTCCCACAAGGCGTCCCACGAGCCGACATCGTTCCAACCCATGGTGACTGGTACGACCGCCGCGTGGTGTGTGTGCTCCATGACGGCGTAATCGATCGAGTCGGTAGCGCACGCGGTGAATGCCTCCTTGCCGAGGCGGATGAAGTCGGCGTCATGCCTCGCCTCTGCCACGGCCCCGCGACACGCGGCGACGATATCGGGCCGCAGGCGCTCCAGCTCGTCGAGAAAAAGCCTCGCGGGAAACAGGAAGATGCCCCCGTTCCACAGGTGCTCGCCGGAGGCGAGATAGGCCAGAGCCTGGTCGGGACCCGGCTTCTCGACGAACTGGGCAATCCTGAACACGCCGCTGACGCCATCGAACGCCGCGCCGCGCAGGATATAGCCATAACCGGTTTCCGGGCGTTCAGGGGTGATGCCGAAGCTGACCAGACTGCCGCGGCGAGCCGCCGCCGCCGCATTGTCGATGGCCGCGGCAAAGGCTGCCTCATTCTCGATGATGTGGTCGGAGGGCAGCAGCAGCATCAGCGGATCGGGATCGGTCTCTACGAGCGCCAGGGCTGCGACGCAAGCGGCGGGCGCAGTATTGCGGCCGACCGGCTCGAGCAGCACCGCCCGCGGCTCCGCCCCTATCTCGCGCAATTGCTCGGCGATGATGAAGCGGTGCTCCTCATTGGCCACCAGCAGAGGCCGCGCATAGCGGTCACGGGCGCTCACGCGGCGCACCGTCTGCTGTAACAGACTGTCACCGCCGAGGAGGCGCAACAGCTGCTTAGGATAAAGCGTGCGCGACATCGGCCACAGCCGGGTGCCAGAGCCGCCGGACAGAATGACCGGATGAATCATGCCACATCCTCCCGCGTCTCGACCAACCGACCGTGCGAGGCGGGGCCGAAATACACGGTTTTTATACAAGCGCAAATCTTACCGATCTTTACGCCGCCTAGCGCCAAGAAATCGTCAAAGCTCCGGGGCGACGCACGCTAGACCATGATCGTATCGGATCGAAGCGCATCGCGATCCGATCCGATACGTGAATCATGGTCTCATTCTTTGGAAATCGAGAGCAGGATTCACGCGTCAAATCGAAACACCCGTTTCCATTGATGCGATCCTGCTCTCGTGCCGTGCCTCTAACCGGTCAGCACCGGCGCCAGCCAAACGAGCCAGGTGGCGACGGCAAGAAACGGGCCAAACGGGAGCGCCGACTGCGCGCCGAGACGAATGCCGGCGAGGCGCAGGCAGGCGGCGGCGCACAGCCCCGCGAGCGCCGCGAGCAGAACCACCTGCGGCAGCGCCCGCACGCCAACCCACGCCCCGGCCGCCGCCAGCAGCTTGGCGTCGCCGTGGCCCAAACCCTCGCGGCCGCGCACGGCGCTATAGAGAAGGCCCACCGCGCGCAGGCCGAGATAGCCGGCGGCGGCGCCAAGGGCGCGATCGGTCAGCCCCTCGGGTTCGAACGCCATGGCGGCGGCGAGCCCGGCTGCAACGAGCGGCAAGGTCAGCGCGTCGGGCAACAGCCAGCGGCGGAGATCGATCCAACCGAGCGCGAGCAGCCACCAGCCGAGCACGCAGTCGAGCCACATTCCCACCCCGCGATCGATCGACACCGAGACGAGCGCGACCGCCAGCGCGGCGAGCTCGATCCCGGGATAGAACCAGCCGATCTGACGCCGGCAGAAACGGCAGCGGCCCGCGGCCGCGAGCCAGCTGAACAACGGCACGAGGTCGCGGATCGCAAGGGCGGCGCCACACTCCTCGCAACGCGACCGCCCCCACGCGATCGGCCTGCCGTCGGGCAGCCGCTGGACAACGACGCCAAGGAAGCTGCCGATGAACGGGGCAGCGAGCACCGCGCCCCACGCGGCGGCATCGGCGTCAGCTACATGGTCGACCAGTTCCGCCCAAAGCATCGGTTCTCGCCCCGTCGCCGGTCCATTCTTATCGCCCTCGGGAACCATTTCTGAACCGGCGTCCGCGAGGATAAGATGCGTCATGACGTTTGAACCCGTTGCATCTCCAACCGCGCAGGATGCCGCCGAGGCGCTTGCCAAGCTCGGCCCGGCCCTGATCGACAGCGGCGCCGTCGACCAGCGCACCCTGGAGCGCGCGCGCCGGGTGGCGTCCGAGACCGGCGGTCGGCTCGACCGTGTCCTGACCCAGCTCGGCCTGATCAGCGAGCGCGGGCTCGCCGAGGCTCTGGCGCAGCTCGTCGCAGCCCCGATCGTCCGACCGGCAGATTATCCCGATACGGCGCTGTTCGTCGACCGGCTGAAGCCCAAATTCCTGCGCAAGGCGCACGCGCTACCGATCGTCGAAAGCGAGGGCCGCGCGGTGCTGGCGATGGCCGACCCGCTGGACGTCTTTACCCGCAATGCGGTGGCGTCGGCGCTCGGCCGGCCGGTGGCGGTGGCGGTCGCCGTCCCGATCGAGCTCGAAGCCGCGTTCGACCGGCTCTATTCCGAGCCCGGCAACGGCGCCGATGACGAGGCGACGCTGGACGCGGTGGTTGCCGACGCCGAACCAGCCGAGGAGGACGCTGAGCGACTCAAGGACCTCGCCAGCGAGGCGCCGGTGATCCGCCTCGTCAATCAGATGATCGCGCGCGCCGTCGAGACCCATGCCTCCGACATCCATCTCGAGCCGTTCCCGGACCGGCTGCGGGTGCGCTATCGCTATGATGGCGTGCTGCACGAGCTTGAACCGCCGCCGGCGAGGCTACAGGCCGCCATAGTCTCGCGCATCAAGATTATGGCGCGGCTCGACATCGCCGAGCGCCGGCTGCCGCAGGACGGCCGCATCAAGCTGACCGTGCGCGGCCACGAGATCGACTTCCGGGTGTCCACGGTGCCCTCGCTCCACGGCGAGAAGGTCGTGCTGCGCGTGCTCGACCGCACCGCTGTCGAGTTCGACTATGAAAAGCTGGGTTTGCCCCCGGACATCTGGCAGGGGATCGAACGTGCGCTCGAGCTGCCGAACGGGATGGTGCTGGTCACCGGGCCGACGGGCAGCGGCAAGACCACGACGCTGTATACCGGCCTCTTGAAGTTGAATACCGTCGCGCGCAATGTCGTGACCGTCGAGGACCCGATCGAATATCAGCTGGCAGGCATCAACCAGATCCAAGTAAAGCCCCAGATCGGCCTCAATTTCGCCAGCCTGTTGCGCTCGATCCTGCGGCAAGATCCGGACGTCATCATGATCGGCGAGATCCGCGATATCGAGACTGTGCAGATCGCCGTGCAGGCAGCGCTAACCGGCCATCTCGTGCTGTCGACCGTGCATACGAATTCGGCCGCCGCGACGATAACGCGTCTGCGCGATATGGGGCTTGAGGATTATCTTATGACGGCCACCCTGAAGGGGGTGCTGGCGCAGCGGCTGGTCCGCCGGCTTTGCCCAGTATGCAAAACCGGGGAACCGGCGTCATCCGCGCTGATCGAACGGTTTGGCCTGGAACGATTGGCGCCGTCGAAGGCGATTACGCTCTACCACTCGAAAGGTTGCGCTGAATGCCGCGGCACCGGCTTTCGCGGGCGCCGGGCAATTGCCGAGCTGCTGGTGCCGAACCGCACGACTGACCGGCTGATCTTCGACGGGGCCGACGACACCGCGATCGAGCGCGCCGCGGTTGCGGACGGCATGCGCCCGATCTTCGACAGCGGTCTGATGGCGGTGCTCGAAGGTGACACCACGATCGAGGAGGTCGTCCGCTGCATCAGGAGCGAAGCCTGATCGTCCGCGCCGGTGACCGTGGGCGCGCGCGCCCACGGTCGCCTGCAGCAGGGAAGAACCGGGACCGGGTTCCCGCTCTATCTTCGGCGAACCATATGAGACCACAGCCGGAAAGCTGAGATGCCATCGTTCCGCTGGTCGGCGATCAATGGCGGCGGCGAGACCCAGCACGGCGTCATGGACGCGCCCGATCGCACGGCCGTGGTCGAGCGGCTGCAGCGCCAGGGGCAGACCGTGCTGCGCGCCGATCCAGCCGAAGGGTGGCGCGGCCTCGGCGAGTTGTTGCAGATCGAGATCGGCGGCGCCCGAGGTCTCGACAAGACATCGCTCGTCGAGGTGACCCGGGAGCTCGCGATCATGCTGATGGCGGGACAGGATCTTGATCGCGCGCTGCGCTTTGTCGTCGACAACACCCGCAACGCCCGCGCTCGCAAGATTCTTGGCAATATCCGCGATAAGGTGCGCTCGGGCAGCTCGCTGGCGGCGGCGCTCGCCGGCGAACCGCGCAGCTTTTCGAAGCTTTATGTCGGATTGGTCCGCGCCGGTGAGGCGGGGGGCACCCTACCAGGCACCCTCGACCGCCTCGCCGGCCTGCTCGAGCGGGAACGCAGCCTGACCGCCAGCCTGCGCGCGGCGCTGATTTACCCGGCTCTGCTGGTCGTCGCCGCGATCGGCTCGATCGTGCTGCTGCTCGATTATGTGCTGCCGCAATTCACTCCGATCTTCGAGCAAGCCGGCGCGCAACTGCCGACCGCAACCCGCGTGCTGATGACGCTCGGCGCCATCATCGGGACAGCCTTGCCGTGGTTTTTGGCGGCATTGCTGGTGGGCGGTCTGGTTGCCCGTCATCTGCTGGGGCAGCCTGCGTACCGGCTGCCGTTTGATCGCCTGCTGCTGCGCCTGCCGATCGCCGGCGGTTTGATCCGCGAGACCCTGGCGGCGCGGCTGACGCGAACGCTCGGCAGCCTGCTCGACAATGGGGTGCCGCTGATCCCGGCGCTGGGCATCGCCCAGGAGGCGCTTGGCAACCTCGCGGCGACGGCCGCGGTCGAAGCGGCGGCGCTCAGGGCTAAGGGCGGCGCAGGTCTCGCCCGGCCGCTTGCCGCCGCCGGGGTGTTTCCGGCGCGCACGATCCATCTGTTGCAGCTCGGCGAGGAAGCGGCGCAGCTCGCGGCGATGTCACTAAAAGCCGCCGATATCCACGACGAGCAAGCGCGGTTGATGATGCAACGCCTGGTAGCGCTAGCAGTGCCGCTGATCACGATCACGATGGGCCTCGCCGTTGCCGGGATCATCAGCGCGCTGCTGACGGCGATGCTGAGCCTCAATGATTTGGCGAGGTGAGCCGGGATCGTCGCCGGCCATCGGGCCGGCGCGGGGCATCGACAAACCAAATGGCTTTAGCCTGATCGAGCTCCTGGTGACGCTTGCCGTCATGAGCTTCGCTCTGGTCCTGATCGTCGGCTACAAGGCGCCCTGGAGCAGCGCGCTCGGGCTCGAAGGAACCGCCGCCGAGCTCGCCTCCGGTCTGCGTCTGGCGCGCTCGCAAGCAATCGCCGACAACCGGCCGGTGGCATTTTCGCTCGATCTGTCCAGTCATCGTTACCGGGTTGGTGGCGAGGCGGCACGCAGCCTGCCTGCCAAACTCTCGGTCGCGCTGTTGACGGTCACCGGTCAGAAGCGCAATGCCACCACCGGCGATATTCGTTTCAACCCCGACGGCAGCTCCACCGGCGGCAGGATCACGCTCGCCGACGGATCGCGGCGCGTCGCCATCGGGGTCGACTGGCTGACCGGCCGGGTCACGGTAGCCAATGCGCACTGAACGGGCGTCGACCGCTTCCGGCTTCACCTTGCTCGAGGTCGTGGTCGCTTTGGTGATCGCCTCGTTGGCGCTGATCGGGCTGTTCCAGGCCGGCACCGGCGGGCTGTTCGCCGTCGACACCGCGGCTCGGGCCGAGGAAGCGCTGCAGCGCGCGCAATCCCATCTCGCCGCGATCGGGCGGGACGCCGCCCTGGTCGAAGGAGACTCCAGCGGCGATGACGGCGGCGGCTACCGTTGGCGGCTGCGCATACAGCCGGTGGCGCAGCGGCCAAGTGTGGCGCCGGACGGGGTCACCTCGCAGACGACGTCCCTGTTCGACGTCGAGGTCGCAATCTCGTGGCAGGCGCACGCTCACCAGCGCGCGGTCGTGCTGCGAACGTTGCGCCTCGGTACTACCGGCGCCAGCGGGTGACGCCGCCGTGCTGATGGATCGCGCTTCTGGCCGGCAGAGCGGGTTCACCCTGCTGGAAATATTGGTTGTCGTGGTGGTGCTCGGCTTTCTGGTGGTCGGGCTTACCCAAGGTGTGCGCGCCGGGATCGCATTGTGGCGCGCACAGCAGCTGCGGGTCGGCGAAACCGCCGACCTCGATGCGTCGGCCCGCGTTCTGCGCACCCTGTTGACCGGCGTCGCCGCGGCGACACCGGGCGGCTTTGGTCCGGGCGCCGCTGCCGGTGGCCAGATCAAAGGCGACGCGAACCATCTGACTTTTGTCGGAGACCTGCCGACCGGGCTTGGCACGACGCGGCGCGCCGAGATCTCGATAGAGCTGCGCGATGGACGCCTGGTATTACGCTGGACGCCGCATCTACATGAAATCTCGTTTGGGCCGCAGCCGCAGCCGACGGTTACCGAGCTGATCTCCGGCGTCGCCCGTCTAGAGATCGCTTTTTGGGGCACAACCACTCCGGATCAACCGGCCGCATGGCAGACGCGGTGGGATGGGCCTTCAGCTCCAGGATTGATCCGAGTCCGCGTTGTTTTCGCCAAGGGTGATCGGCGACATTGGCCCGACCTCATCGCAACGCCCGAACTCTAACCGCAACAGGCAATTCGCGCACGGCTTCATCAATTGGGAACAGGCGATCGGGCATCTGCTCCCGTTTCACAAGATAATCGGCCCAAAATACCCGCTACGGTGGAATATCAGGCGTATGAGAGCCGGATTTGGCCAATGGCGGGTCGCGGACCGCCTTGATCGAGCCACATTCGGAAACTTTGTAGGCGCGATCTCGGGCGTGGCCGTGTCAGCCTTTTCCGTTGCCCCACTGCTCTGTAGCATAGTGGCGTAGTTTCCGACGAATCTGATCGGCTCGGTGCCGGCATGGTGCGTGACTTTCTCGGGTGGTGGTTCGGACAGCTGGCGGATCTGATGCCCCAGCGCCTGCGTCGGTCCGCTCCAACCGCCGCCGATGCAACAGTCATCACGCCGATCGGAGCCGCCGGTCGCGGAATCGAGGCGGTTGCGGTCGGCTTGCGCAGAAACGGCAAGGAAACCTTAGTCGGCCAATTTGCCCTAAGTGCCTCGGGTCTCGCGGAGGTGCCTCGCCCGACCGGCAAACCGGTGGTGTTGCGCCTGGGCGAGGCTGATGTGTTGGGCAAGACGGTGGTCCTGCCACTCGCCGCGGAACGCGAGATCGATCAGGCCCTCACTTTTGAAATGGACCGGGAAACCCCGTTCACAGCGGAAGAGCTCTACTGGAACCACAGGATCGTCGCGGCCGACCGCCAAAGTGGGCGGCTGTCGCTGCGCCTGATGGTGGTGCCGCGAGCGAATTTGGCCCCACTGCTGGATCTGCTCGGCCAGATCGGCATCGCTCCGGTACGAGCGGAAATCGCCGACGGACCGGACGCGGGCTTTTGGCTGCCGCTCGACGGCGTCGGTCATCCCGCTGATCGCGGCGCCAGCCGCCTGATCAAACCCGCGGCGTTGTGCTGCGCGATGCTGGTGCTGGCCGCGATTGTGACGCCCTTTGTCCGCCAGTCGATCGCGATGGGCGCGCAGGACCGGGCGCTCGTGGCAGGGCGTAAAGCCGCCGGCGAAGCTGATAGCCTGCGCCGGGAGATTGCACGGTTATCCGGCACCGCCGATCTCGTCGAGAAAGCGCGCGAGAAGGTTGGACAGCCGCTCGCGGTCTTGGCCGCGGCGACCCGCGTCCTACCCGACGATACGTACCTGACCGAGATGGAGCTGCAACAGCGCAAATTGACAATGAGTGGCCGGTCCGCCGCGGCCGCCCGGCTGATCGGCGCGGTTTCCGCCGACAGTGAATTCCGAAATCCGGCATTTGCCGCTCCCGTCACCCGGATCGAAGCGCTCCGACAGGAGATCTTCACCATCATCACGGAGGTGGCGCCGTAGTCTCGATCGCAGCCATGCCGACCGGCCAGCGCGGCCGAATGTTGGCGCTGAGCCTGGCGCTCCTGGTGCTGGGAGGCCTGTATTTTCTTGCCGTGGCGCCTCTTGTCGACCTTTATCGGGGACGTGAGGCCGGCCTCGAGAACGGCCGCATGGTGCTGCCCCACCTGCAGGCGGCTGCGGCCGCGCTGCCGGCCCTGCGGGCGCAGGTCGCCGAGCTGCGCGCCGCCGCGCGGACACGCAAGGTCACTCTCGACGGCGCCAGCGACGCCATCGCCTCGGCCAATTTGCAGAGCCGGATCGAGGGCTTCGCGGTCTCGGCGGGCGCGGCGATCGGCAGTACCGAAAGCCTTCCGCCTGAAACAGCTGACGGCTATCGCCGCATCGGCCTGCGGTTCGCGCTCAACGGCCCCTATGACACCCTGGTGAAGCTGCTCGCCAAGATCGAGGAGGCTACGCCGCCCCTGATCGTCGACAATCTGCAGGTCCATGGCGTCCTGCGGCGGCCGGGGTTGCCGCCGGGTCCGGGTGGCGACCTCAGTCTCGACGCGGGGCTGGACGTTTACGGATTCCGCATTGAAAAAGCGTCGTCTCCGGGCGAGCCATGATCGACCGCCTGGTCCTTGTACTCTTGCTCGCGGGCTGCGCCCTCGCCGCCGCGATCATCACCGCCGAGATGGCGCGGGCGCCCGACCGCGACGACCCGGTGAGCATGGCGTCGCCGCCGCCGGAGGCCGCACCGCCCACGACGCGCCCGGAGCCCCCTGGGCGATATAATGAGCTGTCGGCGGCGATCCTCGCCCGGCCGTTGTTCAACAACACGCGGCGACCCCCGCCACGCGGCGGGGACAATGCGACGGCTGATTCCGGGCTTGCCGATACCAGGCTGACCGGGATCGTTGTCGGACCCAGCCATCGGATCGCGATCTTTGCCCCGCTCGGGGCAAAGGCGCTGGTCGTCAGTGAGGGCGAGACCGTAAGCGGATGGCGGGTCGAACATATCAATCCGCGCGAGGTCTCGTTGAGCGGTCCGAACGGGACCAAGACCTTGCAGCCGAAATTCGACCCCAACCTGGCGCCGCCGCCATCCCCCACCGTCGGAGCGGCCAATCCTGCCCCGGCGCCTGTCCCGGCAGCCGCGCGGCCGGGCTTTCCGCCGATGCTGTTAAACCGGCCCCCGCCCCGGCCGGGCCAGCTGCGGGGGCGGTGATGCAGGTTTGCCGGCGGCTAATCTGGTCATCTGCCGTGACGGTACTGCTGGCGGCTCTTGGCTCTTGCCAGCCACCGCCTGCCCCTGGCCTGGCGCCGCTCGAGCAACCCGCCGGCCTGCAGCCGGCGGCGCCGCGGATCAGCGGCCCTATTCCGGTCAATCATACCGGCGAGCGCATGTTCGCGGACCGCGGGACGGTTGGCGGGCCGGCGGCCGCGCAGCCCTCGCCGCCGCCAGCGGGCGCCGTCTCCGACCAAAACGGCGACGTCACCTTGAATTTCGTCGATACTGACATTCGCGAGATCGTCCGCACGATTCTCGGTACGACGTTGAAGCTCAATTATACGATCGACCCTCGTGTGCATGGCACCGGATCGATCGAGACAACGACGCCGCTGGCGCGCTCGGCCCTGCTGCCCGCGCTCGAAACTCTGCTCAACCAGAACGGCGCGACCGCAGTTCAAAGAAACGGGGTCTACGATGTCGTGCCGGTCGCTGTCGGGAACATCACCAACCAGTCTTCCGCAAGCGGCATAGGAGCCGGCGCCCAGGTCGTGCCGCTGCGTTATACCTCCGCCAAGGACCTCGCCAAGATGCTGGAGCCCTATGTCGGCGAGGGCGGTAAGATCACTGCCGAGGCCGCGAGCAATGCGCTGCTGGTGACAGGGGACGCAGCGGTTCGGCAGACTTTGGTCGGTCTGATCCGCGCCTTCGATATCGATATCCTGTCCGGGCGATCCTACGCTCTGTTTCCGGTCGGCGACGACGATCCTGCCAAGCTTGCGGGCGAGCTCGAAAAAGTGCTGCAGGCCCAAGCCGAGGCTCCGCTCGCCAACATTGTTCAAGTGCTGCCGATGGCGCGGGTCAACGCGGTTCTCGTGGTTTCCTCGCAACCGCGTTACATCGACGCGGCGAACCGTTTCTTCCGGCTGGCGTCGCGGGTCGAGGATGCGACCGCTCGGGCCTGGCATGTCTATTACGTGCAGAATGGCCAGAGCACCGACCTCGAGGGCCTGCTGCAGCGTGCCTTCACCCCTGGCAACGTCTCGCCGACCCCAGCGCCGCCCGGCGGCACCGCCCCCGGCGCCGGCCAGCAAAGTTTGGGCTTCGGCAACGCTGCCGGGGGCACCCCCGGGGTCGGCGGGGCAGGCGGTTCGATTTCCACCACCGGGGCGGCCGGTGGAACCGGTGGCGCTGGCGCCGGCGGCGCCACCGGCGGGTTTGGCTCGGCGATCCCGGCGACCGCGGCGGCGGAGACTCCCGCGACCGAGCCGTTGTCGGCGGAGGCGGGGGGCGGCGCCGGCGCCAACATCAACCGGATCCGCATCATCGCCAATCGCACCAACAATGCTCTCTTGGTCTATGCCACCCCCGCTGAATATTCGGTGATCGAGGGAATGCTGCACAAGATCGACATCATTCCTCTGCAGGTATTGATCGAGGCGACTATTGCCGAGGTCGACCTCAACGACCAGCTGCAATACGGCACGCAATTCTTCTTCAAGACCGACCACGTCGCCGAGACCCTGGGATCAACCGGAACCAGCGGCCCTTTCAATCCTCCTTTTCCTCCGTTGAATAGCCTGCCCTTTCCCTCGACCCTGCCTTACTTCGTCCTCAGCAAAGGTCCGAATTTCGCGCTCGCGGCGCTGGCCAATGTGACCAAGGTCAAGGTGCTTTCCGCGCCCGAGGTCATGGTTCTCGACAACCAGCCGGCCCGCCTCCAGGTCGGCCAGCAGGTCCCGGTTCTGACCGGGACCGCGACCAGCACGCTGGCCGCGGGTGCTCCGGTCGTCAACAGCGTCGACTACCACGAGACCGGGGTGATCATGCAGGTGACGCCGCGCGTCAACACCGGCGGTCTGGTCAGCCTCGACATCGCTCAGGAAGTTAGCGACGTAGCGCAACAGGCGACCAATACGGTCACCGGGTCGCCGACTTTTGACGATCAGGTGTTCCGCACCCGGGTGGCGGTCCAGGATGGCCAGACGGTGGGGATGGCGGGGCTGATCCGCGACAATGTCTCGCAGGGGAATTCGGGTCTTCCGTTCATCAAGGACATCCCCATCCTCGGCACCCTGTTTTCGACCCAGGCCAACTCGCGGATGCGCACCGAGCTGCTGGTGCTGATAACCCCACACGTCGTGCACGATCAGCGTGACGCGCGCGCGCTCACCGAGGATTTGCGCAGCCAGCTGATCAATGCCGGGCTGGTTCCGCAGCAGGTCGAGCGCCAGGGCGGCTCGGGCTTGTCCAACCCCAACGGCCTGTGAGCCGGATGCGGCGAGCGGGGATGCCACGCGGGCCTGTGCCCCGCAACGGCGGCTTCGCGTTGCTGATCGTGCTGTGGACCTTGGCGCTGATCGCCTTCCTGGTCCTCCACCTGACCGCGAGCGGGCGAACCGAGATCCGCATCGCCGACAATCTCGTCGACAACGCCGTCGCCGCGGCGGCGGCTGATGGGGCGATTTCCCAGGCCATCTTCAACCAATCGAACCCGAAGCCCGAACAACGTTGGCCGCTCGACGGAACCGCCCATCCGTTGACGATCGGCAATAGCCGGGTGGTGGTGCGGCTCGAAGACGAGGCGTCGCGGATCAATCCGAACCTGGCTTCGCCGGCGCTGATGGAAGGCCTGCTTCGCGCTCTCGGCAATGACCCCGGCAGCGCGCGGCGCCTCGCCTCTTCCATCGCCGACTGGGTTGGCTCGGCGCCGATGCCGCGGCCGCAGGAGGCTGTGTTTGCCGATTATCGTGCGGCGGGCCTCGATTACGGGCCCCCTGGGGCGCCATTCGAGACACTCGATGAACTCGGCCGGGTGCTCGGCATGACCCCGGCATTGTTCGCCGCGGTGCAACCTCATTTGACCTTGTTTGGCCCTGCCGAGCCGAACCGAACCGACGCCGACCCGATCGTAGCCGCGGCCCTGGCCACGATCCCGCAGCTCGGCCAGGCCGCCCCCCCGACCAGCCCGACGCCAACCGATCTGTTGACCGTGCGCATCTCCGCCGCGGCGGTCGGCTCTGGGAATGCCCGGGCAACCCGCGTTGCGATCGTGCGGGTCGGCCCGAGTTTGCCTCAAGGCTACGCCGTGCTCTCGTGGGGCAGCGGCAGCGACTGACCTAGACCATGCGCGCTTTAGATTGAAGCACTTCAAGCTTATCGCCTCCCCCGGGCTCGACCCGGGGGTCCACGCCTTCATTCGCGGATATCGGAACGAGAAGACGTGGACGGCCGGATCAAGTCCGGTCGCGGGGATTGACGTGCGCTTCCATCCAAGAGAATCCCGCTCACTCGTTATCGATCTCGGCGTCCGAACCGGTGCCGCCGGGCTTGCCGGTCGGACCGAGCGAATAAAGATCGTAATCGTGCCCGGGCCGCTGACTTGGCATGCGGTAGAGGAACGGGTGACCCCAGGGATCTTCGGGCGCCTTCTCCCCTTTGAGATAGGGCCCGCTCCAGTGCTGTGTCCCGGCAGGGGCGGCGATCAGCGCGTCGAGACCCTGTTCGGTCGTCGGATAATTTCCGACGTCGAGCTTGTAGATGTCGAGCACGCTGGCGAGGCGTTCGATCGACTGGTGGGCAATTTTCTCCTTGGCCGAGCCGAGCTGACGTAATGCCGCGGGGGCAACCAAGCCGATCAGCAATCCAAGGATGGCGAGAACGACGAGCAGCTCGAGCAAGGTGAAGCCGCTTTGCCGACGGCGGTCGGCGCAGTCGCGATCGAACGGGCGGATCAGCGGGGACGAGAGGTAACGCAACATGCCGGACCGAAAGCCGCGCGAACCAGGACGGCTAATACCAGATATGGGCATCTTTGTGACGTGTTGGGACCCAAGCATCGGACGCCACGGCGCCAGGAACCAACATGAGCAACAAAACAATCGCGGCCACGGGCGCGAAGAGCAGGAGTAAGACGAAGGCGATGGCATCGCTGATGGCTCGCCCCCGGTCCTTCAGCCGCCCATTTCGAGCGGCGTGATAGCGGCGACGTTGATGGTGGCCCGCGCCTTCTTGGCCTCATAGAGGCTGTTCAGGTTGAGCCAATATAGTTCGCTGGTCCCGAACACCCGGCCGAGCCGCAGCGCCATTTCTGCCGATATGCCGCGGGTGCCGTTCAGTATCGCGGTGACTGCATTTGGTGGAACGCCGATCCGATCGGCGAACTTGCGCGCGCTCATGCCGAGAGTGTCTAGCTCGTCGCGCAGGAATTCCCCGGGATGCACCGGCGGCAGGTTGTCGATCGCTGGGTAAGTCATCGTGGCCATCTTTCAGCTGTAGTGCTTATTGATTTCGACGTCGTAGGGCTCGCCGTGAACCGTTCCGATGTCCTCGCCCTCCGACAGAGGTTTCAGGGTTGCCCATCGGAAGCAGACACGCCATTGCCCATCGATCCGAATGCTGTATTCGCCCGACCGCGAGCCTTCGAGGGCTTCGAACCGATTGGACGGCGGGTTGCGAACGTCATAGAGCCGTGTCGCCGCCTGCAGTTTGGTCGGAGCCCGTATCGCCTTCTGAGAGCACGCCTCGAACTGGCGAACTCGCTTGCCGGCGAGAAAATCGGCTGTCGGTCGATCGCGGCAGTTCCGTATCGTCACCCGGATGTTATGTGTTACGGCTCACGTAACAGTCAACCGGAAAAGTCCGGGGCAACAGGGGCAGGGTCGGCGGTGGACGGATCGTCCTCCGGGTCGCCGGATGGCGGGACCAGGCCTTGGGCGCGGGCGAGGCGCTCGAGTTTCGCGCGCACCTGGGCGATCGGGTCGTCGTCCGGCGGGGCGCCGGGCGGATCGGCCGCGTCGGTCGCGCCGGGGGCAACAGGCGCGGGGTCGGCGGTGAGCGGGACGTCCTCCGGGTCGTCGGATGGCGGGACCAGGCCCTGGGCGCGGGCGAGGCGCAGGAGCTTGGCGCGCACCTGGGCGATCGGGTCATCGGCCGGCGCGAAGCCGGCGGGGTCGGCAGGCGTGGTGACCATGCGCGGATCGACCTTGCGCAGCAGTTCGAACAATAGCTTGGTCGCGGCCAGATCGGCCCCCGCCGATCGCTCGACCAGCCGCGCCACCACCAGCTCGCGCTTGGTCAGCCGGCCATTGGGCTCGCCGGCGTCGGCGTCGGCCGCCGCGTCGAGCGCACGCTCCAGCAACGTCGCCAGATTTTTCGAGCCGCGCGGCCGGCCGTGTGGGTTGGCGCGATTGCCTTTCTTGAACCGGGTCGCGGCCGGCGGCTTCTTGTAGCCGATCTGATAATCGCGCGGAGCGTCAGCCGGCAATCGCCCGTCTCATAACTCGTCCTCTTTTCAAACCGGGATGTGCATCCCAAATCTGGGCGATAATAGCGAAACTCACAACAATTGTCAAGATGACAATAGAAACGGCCGCCGCCGCGAATTCCCGTCTGTTCCCGGTTCGGCGGTTTATTTTCCCGTTATCAGGCAAAAAATTCCCGGTTCGGCCGCTACGGGAATTCGTCGGCAACCTGTTGATTCGGCACCGCGTTTTTACCGCTGGCAAGGCGCCGGCGGCCCGCGCCGGCGAAATTCCCGGTTATTTTGCCGGTTCACGGGAATTTGCTCCGGCGTGTGCCGGGTCAGAACATCCCCAGCCCCAAGATGCCGTCATCCGGGTCGAGGCCGGCCAGCACCCGCTTGCCGATCAGGTCGCGCAGGGTTTCCGAGGCGCCGCCGCCCAAGGTGCCGTAGCGGGCGCCGCGGTAAAAGCGCGACACCGGGTACTCGTCGGTGAAGCCGTAGCCGCCATGCACCTGGATCGCCTCGCTGGTGACCTTGAGCGCCATCTCGTTGCAGGTGACCTTGGCGACCGCGGCCAACAGCGGGTCGGGGAACGGGTCGGCGGTGGCGCAGGCGCGGTACAGCACGCTGCGCGCGGTCTCGATCTCGCGGTACATCTCGGCGATCTTCCAGCGGATGCCCTGGAAATCGGCGATGGCGCGGCCAAAAGCCTTGCGCTGCTTGACGTATTTGACCGCCTCTTCGAGGGCGCCCTCGGCGAGGCCGAGCGAGATGCTGGGGTTCAGGCAGCGCTGGGTGTTGAAGGCCGACAAGAGTTTGCGGAACCCATCCTCCAGGACCAGGTTCTCGGGCGGCAATTCGCAATCCTCAAAGCGGATCTCGTGCAGATTTTCGCCGCCCATCGTGTGGTAGGTGCCGGTCACCGAGAACCCCGGCGTCCCCTTTTCGACCAGCACGCAGCCGATCCCTTCCCGCCCGGGCTTCTTGTCGATGCGGGTGAAGACCACGAACATGCCGGCTTCCTCGGCGCGGCTGATCAGGGTCTTGACCCCATTCAGCCTGAGCCGGTTGCCGACATGGTCGATATTGGTCCGGTAATTGGCGACGTCGGTGCCGGCGTCGGGCTCGGTCATGCAGATCGCCAGCAGACAATCGCCGCTGACGACCGCGGGCAGGATACGCTGCTTGATCGGTTCCGGCGCATAGGCAGCGATGATCCGGGTCTGCACCCCGACCTCACCCAGCACCGCCATCGCCGTGACATAGCAGACCTTGGCGATTTCCTCGAGCACCAGCGCCGTATCGAAGACCGGGAGGCCGAGCCCGCCATATTCCTCCGGCACCGCCATGCCGAGGACGCCGATTTCGGCAAGCTGCCGCAGGTTCTCCCACGGAAAGGTGCCGTCCATGTATTTGAGCGCGCGGGCCCGGAACTCGCTCTGGGCGAGATCGCGGACGGTCTGCACGAACTGGCGCTGCTCCACGGAGAGGCTTGTCAACACGGGATTCTCCCTTGCCTCGACTTGCTCAGATCAATCCCAAATCGCGCAGGCTGGTGTGGCGGTTGCGGCCAATGATGACGTGGTCGTGCAACACGACGCCGAGCGGGGCGGCGGCTTTCTTGATGTCCTGGGTGACGGCGATGTCGGCCTTTGAGGGGGTCGGGTCGCCGGAGGGGTGGTTGTGCACCAGGATCAGCGCCGAGGCGCCGAGCTCGAGCGCGCGCTTGACCACCTCGCGGGTATAGACCGGGGTATGGTCGACCGTGCCGCGCTGCTGGCGTTCGTGCTTGAGCAATACATTCTTGCGGTCGAGAAACAGGATGTGGAACTCCTCGACCTTGTTGTGGGCGATTTGGGCATTGCAATAGTCGATCAGCTTGTCCCAGGAATTGACCACCGGCTGCTCTTGCAATTCGGCTCGCATCAGGCGCAAGGCCGCTTCGCGCACCGATTTGATCGCGGCGATCCCGGCGAGGCCGAGCCCGGCGGCGGCGAGCGCGTCGGGGGCGGCGCTCATCAGGGCGGCGAAACCGCCGAATTGATCGAGCAGATCTTTCGCCAGCGGCTTTACATCCCCGCGCGGGTTGCTGACGAACAGCATCACTTCGAGCAATTCGTAATCGGGCAGGTTTTCCGCCCCGGCGTCGATCAGACGCTGACGCAGCCGCTCGCGGTGACCGTAATAGTGGGGCGCGTCGTCCCCGGCCTCGCTGAGTTGCTTCGGTTTGCGGCGGTGAATCGTATTCATCTTCCCGGGCTCGATTTATCGCGGGAGCGCAGCCGAGCGAGCGCGGCGCCCGCCATGCGCGCCGGCTCGTCGCTGTCGAAGGCGCTGACGAAACTGTCGATGCCGCGCTCGATCGCCGCCCCGATCGGCAATTCCTCCCAATCGAGGATCAGCGATTTCTGCAGACGCACCGCGCGAGCGCCGGCGGCGAGGATCGGCCTGATGAAGCGGTCGACCGCGTCGTCCAGCCCGCCGGCCGGCGCTGCCGCATCGACGAGCCCCCACTCCAGCGCTTCGGCGGCGCCGATCGTCTCGCCGGTCAGCAGCAGCCGGCGGGCGCGGCCGGGCCCGATCAGTTTGGGCAACAATGCCGCCTCGACCACCGAGGGAATACCGATCGCGACCTCGGGCATGCCAAAGACCGAGCCGTCGCTGGCGACCCGCAGATCGCAAGCGGCGGCAAGTTCGAGCCCGGCGCCGAGCGCATAGCCGTCGAGGCGCGCTATCACCGGCACCGGCAGCCGGCGAAACGCGTCGCAGCAGCGATGGACGAGGATGATGAAGCTGCGCGCGGCGGCGTGATCGAGGGCGGCGATCTCGGCTACATCGGCGCCGCCGACAAAGGCGCGTCCGCCGGCCCCGGTCAGGATGGCGAGCCGCAGCTCGGGGTCGCGGGCGAGCCCAGGGATGGTCTCGACGATCTCGCTCATCAGCGCCCGATTGAGACTATTCAGCTTGGTCCGATTGTCGATCGTCAGCCGCGCGATATGGCCGCCTTCGGGCCGCTCCTCGTATTCGACAATAAAGCGGTTTGTTCTCATCGGCCCAATCGGTTCGAATGCCCGCCCCAGCCCAACGCCGGTCAGCTGAACAGCGGCCTCCTTGCGCGTAGACCGACTGATACTCGCGCCGGCGGGCAAAGCCAATGGAGCTTTCGCTGGGTCTCGTGCATAGTGGCGGCCGCATTCGGTAAGGAGAGAGCCGGTGGATACGATCGAGGACCCCCAGCGTTTACGCGAAATTTACGGGGAGCCGAACGAGCGGGCGGTAAAAAAGCAGCTGAGCCGGTTCGACCGGTACAGCCGCGATTTCATTGCGCGCTCGCCGTTTCTGGTCATCGCCTCCTCGGACCCGTCGGGCCGCTGCGACGCTTCGCCCAAGGGCGATGCGCCGGGGTTTGTACAGATCGTCGATGATACGACCTTGCTGATCCCCGACCGGATCGGCAACAACCGGGTCGACACGCTCGGCAATCTGATCGCGCGGCCGGGTGTCGGGCTGATTTTCTTCGTGCCAGGGCTCCCCGAGACCCTGCGGGTCAACGGACAAGCCAGCGTCACGACCGATCCGGCGCTGCTCGAACCGCTTGCGGTCAACGGAAAGGCGCCGCGCAGCGGGATATTGGTGATGGCCGAGGAGGTTTATTTTCACTGCGGCAAGGCGCTGATCCGCTCCGATCTGTGGAACCCGGAGAAACAACTTCGACGCGGCGATTTCCCGTCGATCGGCCGGATCATCGCCAACCAGATCGGCGGCATCAGCCCCGATGAAGCGGAACGCGCTACCGCCGATAGTTACAAGAACCGGCTTTATTGATGACGGGCGCGCGCCGCGTGGCGGGGATCGGCGACGCCTAGGTCCGGCGCTGGCGCTCGCGCTCTTCGTCTTCGGCCGTATTGAGGATATGCCGCGCATCGCGGAACAAGGACTGGGCCTTGTCCTTGTGCCCTAGGGTGTGTTCGGCGCGGGCGAGATCGAGTTCGATATAGGCGAGGGCAGGCGTCCTCCGGCCGGCGCCGCGGTCGAGGACGCCGATCGCGGTGTGAAACGCCTTTGTGGCGTCGGCCGGGCGATCGGTCGCGAGATAGATCAGGCCCAGGTCGTGGAAGTCTTCGGCGATCAGCGGATGGGTGGCGCCAAGCTTCTGCTGATCAATCGCGGTCGCCTCTTCGACCAAGGGCAACGCCTGGGTAAAGCGCTTTTGGCGCATGTAGGCATTGGCGAGCTGCGCTAAGCTGCGCGCGGTCGCGAGCTGGTCGCCGCCGGAGCGGTCGAGCGCGACCGCCTGGAGCAGGATGCGTTCGCTTTCCTCGAACCTGCCCTCGGCGGCCAGCACCGCGCCGAGCGCGCGCAACCGGCCAGTGCGCGGACCCCCGCCAGCCTTGGCGTCGATCGCGATCGCCTCCTCGGCCCATTTCCGGGCATGGCTCTTCTCGCCTTGAGCCAGCGCGATGCGCGACCGGTCCGCAAGCACCGCCGCTAGCGCGGGGTCTTCGGCGCCGACCCGGGCTGACAGAACATTGCCGGCGGCGATCACCAGCGGTTCGGCGTCGAGGTAGCGGCGCAAATCGATATAGAGGCGAGCGAGCGACGCCATCGCCTCCGCCGCCGGCACGGAAGAGCTGCCATAGGCGGCGACAGCAATCTTCAGCGCGCGCCGCCGCAGCGCCGTCGCCTCGGTGATGTCGGCACTCTCAAACCGCAATTGCGCGAGAGGAGCAAGGATCGGCAGCAGGTTCGGATTGCCCGGGCCGAGCCGCTGTTCGGCCGCCGCCAAGGATCGCGCCAGCACGGCGCTTTTGTCGGGCTGTGCGGAGGCCGGCGGATCTGCCTTCAGCTGCGGCGCCAGAAGGAGATAAATCGCGCCGGCGACCACCCAGGGAGAGCGAGGCATCGACAACTCTCAGCAGACCGTGTTCGGCTCGCCGCCGACCTTTCGCCGTTGGCGGAGCAACTCGCGCCGGTTTGCGCCTACGCGACCCTCGCGGGACTGACTGCGGCGCGCTCGGGAACAAGCTTGTCGTGAAGATCGGCGAGCACCGGCATCATTTCGGCCAAGCCGGATCGTGATCGCCGCGCCGGCGAACGGCGTCAACGAGACGGCCTTGTGTTTTTTTATCGTTTCCTCGGCGAAAAAACCCCACCGGATCAGGTTGCCGACGCGTTCCTTGATCGCCAGATGCCCGAGCCGCAGGGTATCCCACATCTTGCTGATGATCTCGTCGACGACGAGAGCCGACGGGCCGACGCGATCGTTGCCGAACGAGCTAGCCGACCAGAGCAGCATGACAATCGCCCAGTATTGGTAGGTTACCAGATGGTCCATGGCGTCGTCGAGATGGGCCGGGGTCAGTCCTTTTTTTCTGACGACTTGCTCGCTGATCTCGCGCCACTTCTGGTCGCAGGCGCCAAAGAAGCGATAGATTTGGGAAATTGCGGCCTCACCACAAGGTGTCACCATTCCGGATGGCCAGCTCGCGTCGCCGGCCACGGCGCAGATCTCGCCGATCGTCTCACGGCAATGAGCTTCGAAGCTTTCACGCAGTTTATCGGTAGCGCCGATCAGACATCCTGGCGACGCCGCGCAGTCGCGGTTCGACGTATCGAAAACTCTGACGAAGCCCTCCGTCTCACAGTCCTTGATCCGCTCGATGCAGGTGCGGATATCGGTGCCATAAGATCCATACAGCGTGCGGTGGATCGCTCTGCTCGAAACCCCGGCCTCGCTATTGGTTTTCGCCAGAAAGATGACATGCCAATGCGCACGCTTGTTCAATCCCGGGAAGTATTTTTGCCAGATACGGTAATATTCCAGCAAGAAGCGGGCGACGATGCGGTCGGGGGATTTGATCTCGCTGTAGCCAGGTTGCATATCGCGTCACCGTGACAATAGCCGGGACGACGATAGGATAGCCGATTTTCGCGCGGCGCAATAGAGAACGTCTAGGGAAAATGTCGAAACTCGCATAGCCCCGTTGCCACAATCTTCCCACGCTTTCGTGCCGGCAAATCGCTGTCTTGACGGCACTTGCCGATCATAGGAGGTTTCCACCAGGGGCAAGCGATCGATACTTAGCAGGGAGCAATCCGATGAACGTGGCGGAACAGGCTCATCAGGCCGAGAAATTCCGCAACATGCATCGTGGACCGGGGCTGTTGTTGCTGCCCAACGCCTGGGACGCGATCAGCGCGCGCATATTTGCGGCCGCCGGCTTTCCCGCGATCGCGACGACCAGCGGCGGCGTTTCGTGGGCGCTGGGCTATGCCGACGGCGAAGCGGCTCCCTGGCCGGAGGTCGTGGCAGCGACCGCCCGCATTGTGCGGGTCGTGGCGGTGCCGGTGACCGCCGATATCGAGGCTGGTTTTGGCGACACGCCGGAGGCGGTCGGAAAGTCAGTCGCGGAGATCATTCAGGCCGGGGCGGTCGGGGTGAATCTCGAGGACGGGACGCCGCGGGGCGCCGCCCCGATCCGAACCATTGCCGACGCCGCCCGGCGCATCGCCGGGGCCCGCGAGGCCGCCCGCGCCGCGACGGTTCCGATCGTCATCAATGCGCGCACCGATCTTTACCTGCGCAACATCGGCGATCCGGCGGCGCGTTTCGACGAAGCGGTCGAGCGCGGCAGAGCGTATCTCGCGGCCGGCGCCGATTGCTTTTATCCGATCGGGCTGCGCGACCCGGCGACGATCGCCCGGCTGGTAAAGGCATTGGCCGCGCCGATCAACATCAATGTCCGTGCCGGCTCACCGAGTGTGGCGGAACTCGAAGCGCTCGGCGTCATCCGCGCCAGCACGGCGAGTGCGGTGGCGCTGATGGCGGCATCGACGATCCGGCAGGTTGCGGAAGAACTGAAAGCGACCGGCCGGTTCGACTCGCTGAACCCGGCAATGGCGCAAGCCGACGTGCAGCGCCTGTTCGCCGATAGCTGATCGGCGAGAGCGGCCCGAGCGCCGTCTTCGACCTGAGAGGGAGCGGTCCCGGCGAAGCGCCTATCCGCATTTCGAATAATCGCAGCTGGTGCATTGATCACAGCCTTCGATGCGGATCAGCGCCGCCTCGCCGCATTTCGGGCATTGCGCCATACGCGAGGGCAACGACCGCTGCTCAGAGATCAGGGGGCCGCCACCTGCGGCCTGCTGTTCGACCAATGCCGGTTTTCGGCCCCGAGCCGGTGCCGGCAGAAAGCCTATCTCGATCATGTGGCGTTCGATGACGTCGCCGATCGCGGCCAATAGCGAGGGCACGTATTTGCCGTCCATCCAGGCGCCGCCGCGCGGATCGAAAACGGCCTTCATCTCCTCGACAACAAAGGACACGTCGCCGCCGCGGCGAAACACGGCGCTGATCATCCGCGTCAATGCGACGGTCCAGGCATAGTGCTCCATGTTCTTCGAGTTGATGAACACCTCGAAAGGACGCCGCCTGCCGTCCTGAACTATATCGTTCAGGGTGATGTAGAGCGCGTGCTCGCTGTCGGGCCAGCGCAGTTTGTAGGTTTGGCCGGGCAAGGCCTCGGGCCGGCTCAGGGGCTGAGTCATATAGACGACGCCGCCCGCCTCGAAGATGTCCGCGGGCTTTGGCGACAACGCCGGCGCGGGCGGCGGCAAAGGCAATTCGGGCTGCTGCGAGATGACGCGCGCGTCCGCCCCGGCGGCCGCCTCGGGCCTGGCCGCCAGCACGGCGCCGGTCACCTCGTTCGGGCGGTAGGTGGTGCACCCCTTGCAGCCCAGTTCATAGGCCCGCAGATAGATGTCCTTGAACCGCTCGAACGGGATCTCGGCGGGGACGTTGATCGTCTTCGAGATCGAGCTGTCGATGTGCTTTTGCACTGCGGCCTGCATGACGAGGTGATCGGCCGGGGTCAACACCTGCGCATCGACGAAATAATCGGGTAACGGCGCGGTCTCGCCCTTGAGCCGCCGAAACAGGCGATAGGCGTAGTCGGCGACCTCCTCCTCGCGCCGCGTGCCGTCGGGCATAAGCACGTTGCGGGTGTGGCGAAAGCTGAACACCGGCTCGATCCCGGAGGAGACGTTATCGGCGAACAGCGAGATCGTGCCGGTCGGCGCGACCGAGGTCAAAAGCGCGTTGCGGACGCCGTGCCCGGCGATTTCGGCGCGGACATCGGCGTCGAGAGCGGCGATTGTTTCGCCCGCGAGATAGCGATCGCGGTCGAACAGCGGAAACGGGCCTTTTTCAGCCGCGAGCGCCGCCGAGGCGAGATAGGCCTCGCGCTCGATCAGACTGAGCCATTCCTCGGTCGTGGTGATCGCCGATGCCGATCCGTAGCGCAGCCCGCACAGGATCAGCGCGTCGGCGAGGCCGGTGACCCCGAGGCCGATGCGGCGCTTCTGCAACGCCTCTTCCTGTTGCTGCGGCAGTGGAAACTGCGAGATGTCGATAACATCGTCCATCATGCGGACGCAGTCGGGAACCAAACGGCGCAGCCGATCCAGATCGATCCCCGCCTCGGGTGTGAACGGCCGCTCGACTAGGCTCGCCAGGTTGATCGAACCCAACAGGCAGGCGCCATAAGGCGGCAATGGCTGTTCGCCGCAAGGATTAGTCGCGGTTATTGTTTCGCAATACCATAGGGTATTTCGGCGATTGATGCGGTCGATAAAAATCACGCCGGGCTCGGCATAGGCGTAGGTCGCCCGCATGATCTTGTCCCACAACTCGCGCGCCGGCAGCACCTTGGCGACCGTGCCGTCAAACGACAATTCCCATGGCGCATTTTCCTCGACCGCCTTCATCAATGCGTCGGTGACCAGGACCGAAAGGTTGAACATGCGCAACCGACCGGGCTCGCGCTTAGCCTCGATGAAGGCCTCGATGTCGGGATGATCGCAGCGCAAAGTCGCCATCATCGCGCCGCGGCGGTAACCGGCGCTCATGATCGTGCGGCACATCGCGTCCCATACATCCATGAACGACAACGGCCCCGACGCGTCGGCGCCGACACCTTTCACCGGCGCGCCGCGCGGTCTGAGCGTCGAAAAATCGTAGCCGATGCCGCCCCCTTGCTGCATCGTCAGCGCCGCCTCGCGCAGATGGGCGAATATCCCACCCATGTCATCGGGGATCGCCCCCATCACAAAGCAATTGAACAGGGTGACCGAACGGCTGCTGCCGGCGCCGGCGACAACCCGCCCGGCCGGCAGAAACTTGAAATCGGTCATCGCCTGATAGAACCGCTCCGCCCACAGCGTGGGGTCGCGTTCCGGGGCAGCAAGCGCGGTCGCAACCCGCCGCCAGGTGTCCTCGATCGCCTTGTCGAGCGGCTCGCCCGGCACATCGCCGTTGGCGGGCGCCCGCAAGCGGTATTTCATGTCCCAGATCCGCTGCGAGATCGCACCGACGAGAGCCATGGCTGAGATTTCCTCCTCGGACGATCTATATCACAGCCGGCATCGTTCCGCATTCGTTCAAGAGCATGCGGGTTCTACGCCGGCGCTACTCAGGCCCTCTTGGCGCGGCCAGGCAGACCAAGATCGCGCACTGCCGCCTCTGCCTCCCGTTCGAGTGCCGTGGCGGCGGCCTCGATCCGCTGTTCGAGCTCGACCATCAGCCGGCGGCGCGGCCAGCCCGGCGGGATCGGTTCGAGAAATTCCAGGACGATCCGGCCGCGCCGTTTGACGAACGCTCGCCGCCCCCAGAACAGCCCGGAATTGACCGCCGCCGGAATCAGCGGGACGCCGAGCCACTGGTAGAGCGCGGCAATGCCTGGCTGATAGGGTATCGAGGCTCGCGGCGCCACCCGGGTTCCTTGCGGGAAGATCACCACAGGGCGTCCTTCGGCCACGACCGACCGGGCCGCCGCAACCATCTGGCGCAATGCTGCAGCGCCGGCCTTGCGGTCGATGGCGATCGAGCCAGCGCGCGCTGCGTACCAGCCATAAAACGGCAGCAGCAACAGCTCGCGCTTGACCACGATCGCGGGGTCTCCCAGCACGATCGGTAGAATCAGTGCGTCCCAAGCGGATTGATGCTTCATCGCGATGATGCAGCCGCCCGAGGGGATGCGGTCGAGGCCGACGATCCGGTGATCGAGGCCGACGATGAGCTTAAGCAGAGCGAGCACCCCGCGCGCCCAGAACCGGCCAAAAGCCATTGCCGCCGCGCGCGGCGCCAGCAGGAACGGCAGCCCGACTGTGCCGAGGACAAGCGTCCAGGCGAGGAGGGCAAAATTGAACGCGAATGCCCTTGCCCAGCTCATTGCCGTGCTTTGGCCCCGATCGGCTCCGGGCCAACCGATTGCACGCGCTCTAGAACGGAGACCTGCAGCAATTCGTCGAGATTGGTCGGACGGCGCCAGCAATTGCCGACTGGCGCAGGGCGCGCTCGAGTGGCGTCAAGCGCTGGATTGCTCCGGTCTCGATCCGTGACTGGCCACATCCTCAGGGCGAAGGGGGCGGCGATGCTCCCGTCAGCTGACAGCGCCGCTCAGCAGCGGGCCGAACAGCCGCCAGCGCTCGCCGTCGAAGCGGGCCATCTGGACCTGCTTGACCGGCGCGAAATCTGTTGGGCTGGTGTTGATCGAGATCCCGGGCAGCAGCATCGGCACCCGGAAATCGTGTAGGTCGGCGGCTTGCCGCATCACGTTTTCACGGGTCAATTCGTCGCCGCACTGCTTCAGCACCTGCACGATTGTCGCCGCATTGGACGGACCATAGACGTTGTTGACGTCGGTCTTGTCGCCGCTCGGATAATATTTGTCCATGAAGCTGACCCACGATTTGTAGCCGGCGTCGTCCTTCCACTCGGGATCGGTCGGGTCTTTCAGGTAAAAGTCGGATACGATGCCCTTGGAAATCTCCAGCCCGGCCGGTTTGAGGGTGGCGGCCACCGAAGAGCCGATGCTGCTCAAGATATGCAGCGGCTTCCACTCGATTTCCGCCGCCTTCTTGATCGACTGGGCGGCGAATTTGGGGATCCCAGCATTGACAAAGACGTCGCAGCCAGCGGCTTTCATGCTGATGATCTGCGAGTCGA
Source organism: uncultured Alphaproteobacteria bacterium (assembly GCA_963785565.1). Classification (GTDB taxonomy): domain Bacteria; phylum Pseudomonadota; class Alphaproteobacteria; order ATCC43930; family CGMCC-115725; genus AP-15. The sequence continues at coordinate 69,608 of CAWAVV010000031.1, forward strand.
CGGTGGTGTCCGTGGTCTCGTAGGACGCCTTGATCTTGATCATCGAGGCGGCCTTGGGGCCCAGCCCGTCGCTGACGCCTTTCAGATAATCCTTGCCGAAATCGTCGTCCTGATAGAGCACGCCGACTGCGCCGTCGGGCTTGTTCTTCAGAATATAGGAGGCGTAGATGCGGCCCTCGCCTTGGTAGTTGGGCTGCCAGCCGATGGTCCAGGGATGGCCCTTCGGATCGTCCCACTTGGTGGCGCCGGTGCTGACGAACAGCTGCGGCACCTTGTGCTGGTTCATGTAGTGCCAGATCGCGCTGTTGGTTGGAGTCCCGAGCGGACCGGCATCGAGGAATACCTGGTCTTGCTCGACCAGCTTGCGCGTCATCTCGACGGTCTTTGGCGGCGAATAGGCGTCGTCATATGAGATGAAGTTTATTTTGCGGCCGTTCACCCCGCCCTGGTCGTTGATCATCTTGTAATAGGCGGCCATCGCTCTGCCGATCGTCCCATAGGATGAGGCTGGTCCGCTGTAGAAGCAGGTGTTGCCGATCTTGATCTCGGTATCGGTGACGCCCGGCCCGTACTGTTTGGCGGCGCGAGCCGGCCGCGCCGCCAGGAGCGGGGAGCCGAAGGCCAAAGCGGGCGCGGCGGCGAGAATGCTACGGCGTGTGAGTTGCTTCATGATGATCTCCCCAGCCCGATGTTTGCGCTTCCCGGCGTCCATTGCACGGTATAAGGCGTGGCTGCGCCCGTCGCCACAAATTTGCGTGGTGCGAGCGCACCGGTGCTTTTTCAGCCGATCGCACCGGCCAGGACGGGGCCGAATGGAACGTAGCGCTCGCCGTCAAAACGCCTCATCTGGGCCTGCCTGATCGGCGCGAAATTTGTTGGGCTGGTGTTGATCGCGATGCCGGGCAGCAGCATCGGCAGTTCGAGATCGTGCAGGTTGGCCGCCTGCTTCATTACATTCTCGCGAGTCAGCACACTGCCGCACTGCTTCAGCATCTGGACGGTCGTCGCAGCAATCGACGCGCCGTAGACATTCTGGTTATCGCTCTGGTCGCCGCTCGGGTAATACTTGTCCATGAAAGAGACCCACCATTTGTAGCCTGCATCGTTTTGCCATTGCGGGTCGGTGGCGTCCTTGAAGGAAGTGTCACTAATAATGTCCTTGGCATTTTCGAGGCCGGCCGGCTTCAGGGTCACCCCGACCGACGAGGCGATGCCGTTCAGGATGTGCAGCGGTTTCCATCCGACTTCGGCTACCTTCCTGATCGCCTGGGCGCCGAATTTCGGGATGGCGATGGTGACGAGGACATCGCAGCCCGCCGCCTTGAGGTCGACGATCTGCGAGTCGACGGTCGTGTCGGTGGTGTCGTAGGAATCCTTGGCCTTGATCATCGACGCCGCCTTGTCGCCGAGCCCATCGACCAGCCCCTTCAGATAGTCCTTGCCGAAATCGTCGTTCTGATAGAGCACGCCGATCTTGCCGTCAGGCTTGTTCTTCAGAATGTAGGCCGCGTAGATGCGTCCCTCGGCCTGATAGCTGACGAAAAAGCCCATGGTCCAGGGATGGCCTTTCGGGTCGTCCCACTTGGTGGCGCCGGTGCTGAGGAACAGGTGCGGCACCTTCTTCTCGTTCGTGTAATGCCAGATCGCGCTGTTGGTCGGGGTCCCGACCCCGCCCGAGAGGAAGAGGACCTGGTCGCTCTCGACCAGTTTACGCGTCATCTCGACGGTCTTTGGCGGCGAATAGCTGTCATCGTACGAGATGAAGTTGATCTTGCGACCGTTGATGCCGCCCTGATCGTTGATCATCTTGAAATAGGCGGCCATCGATATCGGAATGGGGCTGGCGTTCGACAGCGGTCCGCTGTAAGGCCCGGTATTGCCGATCTTGATCTCGCTGTCGGTGACCCCGGGGCCGTATTGCTTCGCGGCGCGCGCCGGAAACGAGGCCAAGACCGGGCCGCCGAACGCCAGTGCGGCGGGAGCGGCGGCGAGAATCGTGCGACGTGTCAGATGTTTCATGGTGACCTCCCCTGCAAAGTATGCGGCCGACTTACGGCGCGGCCGTTACCGATTGCGCGATCGCGACAGGTAGGACAGAGCAAACCGGGCGAACCCCGCCGCGCCCGACGGCATCACGAAAATCACCAGTAACATGATGACGCCGTAGACGGCCCCGGCCAGGCCTCGCGAAACGCTTTGCGCAATGTTTGGCACGTAAAGCACGAACAACCCGCCGAACAGGCAACCCGGTAGGGAACCCATGCCGCCGATGATGAGACCGACCAGAAAATAGATCGACAGGAACAAGGTGAAGCTGTCCGGCGCGACGAATTGGGCGGCGAACGCGCCCAGGGCGCCGGCGACGCCGGTATAGAGCGCGCTGACGCCGAAGGTCAGCGTCTTGTAGAGGGGCGCGTTGATGCCCATCGCGGCGGCGGCGATCGGGTGGTCGCGGATCGCCATGATGGCGCGCCCGGTGCGGCTCTTCACCAGGTTCGCGGCCCCGGCAAACATGACCAGCACTACCGCCAAGGTGAAATAATAGAGCCATTGATCGCCGTTTATCGGCAGGAAGCTGGGCACATCCGGCTGATCGACGACGATGCCCTGCACGCCGCCGGTCCAGCCTTCGAGGCCATGGAATTTGAGGAGCTGCGGCAGCGCCACCGCCAGCGCGAAAGTGGCGAGCGCCAGGTAGAGCCCTTGCAGTCGCAACGCGGGCAGCCCGAACAAAAAGCCGACCACGAAGCAAACGCCCCCGGCTGCCGGCAGGGTCCAGTAATAGGCGACGCCGTACTGGTGCATCAGGATCGCCGTCACATAGGCGCCGAGACCGTAAAAGGCGCCGTGTCCCAGCGAAAACTGGCCATTGAAGCCGGTCAGCAGGTTGAGCCCGAGGATTGCCAGCCCGTAGATCATCACCTCGGTCAATTGGAAGACGACGAAGCTCTGAACAACGAAAGGCAGAACCGCCGCGGCGAGCAAAACACCCGCGAGGATCCAGTGGTGGGTCGCAAGCCGGGTCGCCCGCGGCGCGGTGCGCGTCGGGACGGCGGGCGTGAGGGCGACGGTATCCTGCTGTGGCGTTGTCATACCCGGCTCACAACGCTGCGGCCAAAAATCCCCGCTGGCCTTACCATCAGCACTGCGACGATCAGCAGGAGCGCGATCGTCAGCTTCAGGTCTCGGCCGACATAGGGGATGAACGTCGCCGCCAGATTCTCGATGACGCCGACGGCGAAGCCGCCCAGCACGGCGCCGCCCGGGCTCGTCAACCCGCCGAGCACGGCGCCGGCAAAACCGTAAAGGAGCACGCCGAACATCATGTTCGGTTCGAGAAAGACGACAGGCGCGATCAGCATGCCGGCAACTGCGCCGATCGCCGCCGCCATGCCCCAGCCGAGCGCCGTCATCCAGCCGACCCGAATTCCAACCAAGCGAGCCGATTCCGGATTGGCGGCGGCAGCGCGCATGGCAAGGCCGAGCCGGGTGCCGCGAAAGAACAGGTAGATAAGCCCCAGCAGCACAGCGGTAACGCCGATCATTCCGGCTTCATGCGTGTCGATCAGGACACTGCCGAAAAGTGGCTTGGTGCCAAAGGGGGTGGGAAAAGTCTTGATCGTATAGTCCCAGAGGTAACCGTCGCCGCTGTTCAGAATGCTGAACAGGGCGATGAACCCGACGAGGCTGGCAAGAATTGGCGCATGATGCAGCGGCTTGAACAAAATGCGCTCGATGGCGATGCCGCCGATGAACGACAATGCAACTGCGCTGGCGAAGGCCACCCAGTACGACAAACCCCAGTGGATCAACTGCCAGGCGATAAAGGTCGAAAATGTCGCCATCTCGCCTTGCGCAAAATTGAGATGGTCGATCGCCTGGTAGATCATTACAACAGCGAGTGCGACTAGCGCGTAGATCGCGCCGTTGGCAAGGCCGGCCATCACTTGCTGCAGCAATAATTGCATCCGCGACCCCTGCTCAATAGCCCAGATAGGCGCGGCGCACGCCCTCATCGGCGGCGATCGCCGCGGCCGGCCCATCCATCACGATGCGGCCGGTCTCGAGCAGATAGGCGTGCTCCGCGAGATCGAGCGCCAAGGTCGCGTTTTGCTCGACAATCAGCATCGCGACGCCCGCCTCGCGGTTGATCTCCCGCAGAATGGTGAACACTTCCTCGACGATCAGCGGCGCCAGGCCGAACGAGGGCTCGTCGAGCAGCATCAGTCGTGGCCGCAGCATTAGCCCACGGCCCACCGCCAGCATCTGCTGCTCGCCCCCAGACAGGGTTCCCGCCTGCTGCCGCCGCCGCTCCTTGAGCCGCGGAAAGTGATGGTAGACTTGTTCGATGTCCTGCGCGATCGCTGCGCGGTCGCGTCGGGTCATCGCTCCGAGCTCCAGGTTCTCCTCGACCGTCATGCGCACGAAGGTGCCGCGGCCCTCGGGCACATGCGCGACGCCGAGCCGCACGATCTCCTCGGTGGCGCGGCCGGTGATGCGCCGGTCGTCGAACCGGATCTCGCCAGTCATCCGCACCATTCCGCACAACGCGCGCAGCACCGTAGTCTTGCCGGCGCCGTTGGCGCCAAGCAGGGTAATGATGCGGCCTTTGTCGAGTGTGAAATCGATCCCGTGCAGCGCCTGGCTTTCGCCGTAAAAGGCCTGCAACCCCGCGACCGATAGCATCATGTCGCAGCCGCCTTGGCGGTGCCGAGGTAGGCGCGGATCACTTCTTCGTCCTGTTGGACTTCGGCGGGCGTGCCTTCGGCAATTTTGCGGCCGAAATCGAGTGCCACGACTTTGTCGGAAATCGACATCACGAGGCCCATGTGATGCTCGACGAGCAGCACCGTTACGCGCCGCTCGTCGCGGATGCGCTGGATCAGCGCGCCCAATTCGCCGACCTCGCTGTGGGTCAGCCCGCCGGCCGGCTCGTCGAGCAGTACCAGCTTGGGTCGGCTTGCCAACGCCCGCGCCAATTCGACCCGCTTGCGGGTGCCGAGCGACAACCCGGTGACCGGGCGGGAGGCCACCTCATCAAGCTCGAGCATCTCGATCAGCGACCAGACGGTTTCGTCGAGCGCGGTCTGCTGCCGGCGCACCCATGGCAGGCGCAGCGCATCGCTGACGAAGTCGCCCCGGCTGTGGGCATGCCCTCCGATGCGGACGTTGTCGAGCACTGATTGCGGCGCGAACAGCGCCAAGTTCTGAAAGGTGCGGCTGATGCCGATCTCGGCGATATCGTGAGGCCGACGGGTCAAGAGCGAACGCCCCAGGAACAAAATATCACCGCTGACCGGCGTGTAGAGGCGGCTGAGGCAATTGAACAGCGTCGTCTTCCCGGCGCCGTTGGGCCCGATCAGTCCAAGGATTTGCCCTTCTTCGAGATCGAACGAAACGCCGTCTAGCGCCATGATGCCGCCAAAGCGCACCACGACGTCGCTGACTTCGAGCAGCTTGGCGTCGGGTGCGCCGTCGGTCATCGGCGGAAGGCAGGGAAACGGGCGGGCTCGCCCGACATGCAGCCCAGGCCGTACACGCTCACCGTGCTCCCCGCAAATTTCGATATCTCCTATGCGAACTTGCCGACCTATCGTCCTCGCGTCAAGCAGACAAACCGGGACCGGCGCGTGGCATCCCTCCGCTATTCCGCCAGATTCTTCTTCAACAGTTCGTTAACTAACGCAGGGCTTCTTTGCCTTGGGTGGCGCGCATCACTTGGCCGACGAAGAAGCCGTAGATGATCAGCACGCACGGCGGTGTGTCCGGCCCCGGTTCCCAAAGCTTTAGGGGCTCAGATCACGAACGACATGCTCGACGGCGGCAAGCGCCGACAGCGCTGTGGCACGGTCACATACCTGCCCGAGACGGGCGGCACGGCCGGGATGAATTAGGTTCCTGAAATCCTTCCCCAGTCGTGCCTGAATAGCGGTCTCCAGGGTGATGAGGCCTAGCTGATGCGCCACCTCGATAAGTTCGATAAAGGTCCATCGCTCAGGATTTGAGTGGGGACGTTGCGAGAGCGTCCCAGCGGCGACCAGCGCTTTGATCGCCGCCGCAAAGGATCCCTGCTTCCTGACTCCCCACAAGAGTAGGGCTTCGGTCGCTGAGCCCGCCAGCACGGTGGCACCTTTCCACTCAGCGTTCATCGAGTCCTGGTTCGCGGCAGTGATGTCTTGGCGGATGCTTTCGCGCAGGTCGGGGTCGGTGATAAATAGCAGCCTCGTCGTACTGGGCGATGGCACTTGATCGGGGCATTTCGCCAAAGTTTGGCGAAGCAGGGCCATCACGCTCGTGCCCCGATGTTCGTTTACCTGATATGAATTACCACCTCCCGTCCAGATATTCTGGATAGTTTCTGCCAACGAAATGGCAACAATATAATCGCTCAGATCCTGTCCTGTTAGCGTCAGAAGCTCGGGTGGTAACTCCTTCGTAAGGGACAAGATTGCCGCAAGCGGGGGTCCAGAACGGATAGTCGCCCGACCATTCGTCTTTACTTCTGGAAATAGCTCGTCTATCACCTCAATGATCTGGCTAGTGGTATGACGCAATCACAGGATTCCATAAAGATCGGCGGTGTGCAATCATGCCGAATGCGCGAAGGGATCAGCATTGACGTGAGTGCCGGCGACCGCGAGCGCTTGGCCGCGGTGGTGGCGGATCGCAATAGCCCACAGAAGCATGTCTGGCGGGCGCGGATTATGTTGGCGACCGCGGAAGGCTGCGGCACCGCCGAAATCATGCGCCGCGCCGGGGTCTCGAAGCCGTGTGTGTGGCGCTGGCAAGAGCGGTTCATGCGCGAAGGTGTGGCCGGGCTGCTGCGCGACAAGACCCGAAAGCCTGGGCTGCCGCCATTGCCGCCGGCGGTGATCGACCGGGTGGTTGAGTTGACCTTGGCCGAGCCGCCAGGCGAGGCCACCCACTGGACCGGGCGGGCGATGGCCGCGGCGAACGGCATCTCGCTGCGCTCGGTGCAGCGGATCTGGACAGCGCACGGTCTGCAGCCACACCGGGTACGGCGCTTCAAGCTGTCGCAGGATCCCGCCTTTGCCGCCAAATTGCGCGATGTGGTCGGGCTTTACGTCGACCCGCCGGCGCACAGCTTGGTGCTCTCGGTTGACGAGAAGAGCCAGATCCAGGCGCTCGACCGTACCCAGCCGGGGTTGCCGATCAAGCGCGGGCGCGCCGGGACGATGACCCACGATTATATCCGCAACGGCACAACCACTTTGTTCGCGGCGCTCAATGTGCTCGACGGCACCGTGATCGGGCAATGCATGCAGCGCCATCGCCACCAGGAATTCATCCGGTTTCTGAACCGGATTGAGGCGGTCGTGCCGGCCGGCCAATTGATCCACGCCGTTCTCGACAACTATGCCGCCCACAAGCACCCCAAGGTGCTTGCTTGGCTTGCTCGCCATCCGCGCTGGACCTTTCACTTCACGCCGACCTCGTGTTCCTGGGCCAATGCGGTCGAGAGCTTTTTTGCCATCCTGACCCGCCGGCGCTTGCAGCGCGGGGTCTTCCACTCGCTCGTCGACCTGCAGGCGGCGATCAACCGCTATCTCGTCGAGCACAACCAAAAACCCAAACCCTTCGTGTGGACCGCCGATCCCGATCGCATCATCGAAAAGGTCAATCGCGGGTACCAAACGATCGCGTCATACCACTAGGAACGACGCGAGGCATGACGTCGCTTAGCCCGCCAGTTTCCTTCTCAGCAATTCGTTCACGAGGCCGGGGTTGGCCTTGCCTTGGGTGGCGCGCATGACCTGGCCGACGAAAAAGCCGTAGAGCTTGTCGCGGCCGGCGCGATACTCGGCGACCTTTTCGGCCTGGGCGGCCAGCACCGCGTCGATCGTGGCCGCGATGGCGCCTTCGTCGGTGACCTGGCGCAGGCCTTTGTTTTCGACAATCGCGGCGGGATCGGCGCCCGTTGCAACCATCTCGGCGAACACGTCCTTAGCGAGGCGGCCGGATATAGTCCCGTCGGCGATCAGGTCGATCAACGCGCCGAGTTGCCCGGGCGACACCGGCGATCGCTCGATGCCGGTCCCGAGCCGGTTCAACGCGGCGAACAAGTCGCCGGTGACCCAGTTCGCCGCCGCCTTGGGATCGCGCCCTTCGGCGACACGCTCGAAAAACAGCGCATTCGCCCGCTCGGCGACCAGCACTTCGGCGTCCTCGGGCGAAAGACGAAGGTCGGACACGAACCGCGCCTTCTTGGCGTCGGGCAACTCGGGCAATTGGGCGCGCAACCTCTCGACCCAGTCGGGATCGAGCACCAACGGCAACAGATCGGGGTCGGGAAAATACCGATAGTCATGCGCTTCCTCCTTCGAGCGCATCGGCCGGGTGATCCCGCGCGCGACATCGAACAGACGGGTCTGCTGCGCGACCTTGCCGCCCTCCTCGATCAGCTCGACCTGACGTCGCGCCTCGTACTCGATCGCTTGCATCACATAGCGCACCGAGTTGACATTCTTGATCTCGCACCGGGTGCCATAGGGCTCGCCCAGCCGGCGCACCGACACGTTGGCGTCGCAGCGCATCGAGCCCTCGTCCATGTTGCCGTCGCAGGTGCCCAAATAGCGCAGGATCGAGCGCAGTTTGCGCAGGTAGATCCCCGCCTCCTCCGCACTCCTCAAATCAGGCTCGGACACGATCTCCATCAGCCCGACGCCAGCCCGATTCAGATCGACATAGGTCAGGCTCGGATGCTGATCGTGCAGGCTTTTGCCGGCATCCTGCTCGAGATGGAGCCGGGTGATGCCGATCTCGCGCGTCGAGCCATCAGGCATACCGAGGACGACCCGGCCATGCCCGACCACCGGCTGCAAATATTGCGAGATCTGATAGCCGGCCGGCAGGTCGGGATAGAAATAATTCTTGCGATCGAACACGCTCTCAAAATTGATCTCGGCCTCGAGACCGAGCCCGGTCTTGACGGCCTGCTCGACGCAAACGCGGTTGATCACCGGCAGCATCCCCGGGAACGCGGCGTCGACCGGCGAAACCTGGGTATTGGGCTCGGCCCCGAAATCGGTCGCGGCGCCCGAAAACAGCTTTGCTTTCGACACCACCTGGGCATGCACTTCGAGCCCGATCACTGTTTCCCAATTGCCGGTGCGGCCTTCGATCAGTGCGGTGGAGCTCATCAGCGGCCTCCTGCGATAAAGCCCGGTAAATGGTGGAATTGCACGGCGCGTTCCAGCACCTCGGCGACGCGCAACACCCCTTCCTCCTCAAAGGCACGGCCGATGATCTGCAGGCCGAGCGGCAGCCCGTCGGCGGAAAGCCCGGCCGGAACCGAGATCGCAGGCAACCCGGCGAGGTTCGCCGGTACGGTAAACACATCGTTTAGATACATCGCGATGGGGTCGTCGCTGTTCTCGCCTATAGCGAAGGCGGCCGAGGGCGCAGTCGGCGCCAGGATGCAGTCGACCCGCTCGAGCGCGGCGGCAAAGTCGCGGGCGATCAGGGCGCGCACCCGCTGCGCCTTCAAGTAATAGGCGTCGTAATAGCCGGCCGACAGAACATAGGTGCCGATCAGGACGCGTCGGCGGACCTCGGCGCCAAAGCCAGCGGCGCGGGTCAATTCGTACATTTCGTCGAGGCTGTCGCCGTCGACCCGTAGTCCAAAGCGCACGCCGTCATAGCGTGCGAGGTTGGACGAGGCCTCGGCCGGGGCGATGATGTAATAGGCCGGCAATGCGTACTTGGTGTGCGGCAGCGACACCTCGACCGGCTCGGCGCCGGCTTCGCGCAGCCGGTCAGCGCCCTGACGCCACAACGCCTCGATCTCCTGCGGCATGCCGTCGGCGCGGTATTCGCGTGGGATACCGATCCGCAGGCCCCGAATGTCGCCGGTCATCGCGGCCTCGTAATCCGGCACCGGCAGCGGCGCCGAGGTCGAGTCCCGAGGGTCGTGCCCCGCCATGGTTCGCAGCATGATCGCCGCATCGCGCACCGTGCGGGTCATCGGCCCCGGATGGTCGAGCGAAGAAGCGTAGGCGACGATCCCCCAGCGCGAGCAGCGGCCGTAAGTCGGCTTCAGCCCGACGATGCCGCAGAGGCTCGCCGGCTGGCGGATCGAGCCGCCGGTATCGGTGCCGGTTGCCGCCAACGCCGCCCGCGCCGCGACCGCCGCCGCCGAGCCGCCCGATGAGCCGCCCGCCACCAGGGGCTGATTATCCCCCAGATGGCGCTCAGGGCTCTGGCGCCACGGGTTCTCGACCGGCCCGTAATAGCTCGTCGTGCTCGACGAACCCATCGCGAACTCGTCGAGATTGGCCTTGCCGAGCATGACCGCGCCGGCCTGCCACAACTTTTCCGTCACAGTCAATTCGTAGGGCGGGCGAAACCCGTCGAGGATGTGCGACCCCGCGGTCGTCAGCACCCCTTCGGTGCAATAAAGATCCTTGACGGCAATCGGGATGCCGTCCAGCGGCCGGGCCTCACCGCGCGCCAAGCGCTGGTCCGCGGCGTCGGCCATGGCCAGGGCCCGCTCAGGCGTCTCGGTAATAAAGACGTTCAACGGCCGCGCCGCCTCGAGCGCGGCGATATAGCTTTCGGTCAACTCGCGTGCTGAGAATTCCTTGCGGGCGAGCCCGTCGCGCGCTTCCGCGAGGGTCAATGCCGTAAGCGATGCGCTCACTCGACCACCTTGGGCACCGCGAAGAAGCCTCTTGCGCTGCGCGGCGCATCGCCGAGGATCGCCTCGCGGCAATCGCCGTCGGTCACCCGATCCTCGCGCATCGGCAGGCCGCTTGCTGCGACGCTCGCCATCGGCGCTACTCCACTCGTGTCGACCTCGTTCAACTGCTCGACCCAGGTCAAGATCTGCGACAGTTCGCCGACGAGCGGCTCGAGCTCGGCTTCAGAAAGCCTGATCCGCGCCAGCGCGGCGATATGGGCCACCGTGGCCTTATCCAACGCCATGATTCGATCGTCTCCGCAACCCGCGCCCGGCACGCGTAAAATAAGGTACTGTCCGTCATGATTCTAGCCGACCCCGCGGCATTGCGCGAGGCCGTGCCGGCCGGCGCGCGGCTGATGGGCCTCGATGTCGGCGCCAAGACGATCGGCCTCTCCCTTTCCGACACGCGCCTCATCATCGCCACCCCGCTCGATACCATCCGGCGGCGGCGCTTTCGCGACGACATGGCGCGGCTGTTCGCATTGATCGACACCCACGGGGCCGGCGGCCTTGTCGTCGGCCTGCCGCTGACCCTCGCCGGCAGCGACGGGCCGCGCACCCAGTCGGTGCGCCAGTTCGCCCGCAACCTCTTAGCCCTGCGCGATCTGCCGGTGGCATTCTGGGACGAGCGACTCTCGACCGCGGCCGTGACCCGCGAGATGATCGCTGCCGACATGACTCGCAAGCGGCGGTCCGAGATCGTCGATCGCGTCGCCGCCGCCTATATCCTGCAAGGCTGCCTCGATTTCCTCGGACGCGCGACCTGACCTCCGCCGAACAGCCCCCAACCGATGGTTTTCACGTGCAAGACACTGCATCTACAGCGAATCAGCAGCAAAAAGACCTTCATCTGGCCCGGTCGCGACCCGCACCTCAGCCGCCAGTTTTGCCGATGGCGACGCTTTTTGGTATCGCCACCGCTTGTTTCTCCAATCGAATTTGGAACGAGATTATGCCACGCGAATTTGGCAATTTGACCGACTAACGGAATGGTTCAACGTCGAGAATTCCAGACGGGGCCATTTGGCTTCAGGCCATGTCAGTAAAAGGCGACAGGGCGTGAGGCCACCTGGTCGGCGATGTCCAACAGCGCGCCGACCCAGTTCATTAGGTCTTTCGACAATAGTGGCGGCGCGACGCCGTTACCATAACCACCAATCCAGCGCTCAGCAACATAAGAGAATTAGGTTCAGGTATTACGTCGAGTTGTAAATTCGACGCAAAGAGGGTTTCCCCAGAAAAAGGGGGAGTTCCATCGTATAACATCCCATACGAATAATCATAAATCCCCGGCGGCGTACCAGGTGGCACTACGAATTCCCGCCAGTCGGTCACTGGCGTTACCACCGGCCCGGTCTCCGTGGTCACGCCGAGAAACCCGCCCGGACCTTGAATACCGTCTTCAAAATACGTACCACCGACGGGTGGATTAAAATCCAGAGAGAATGCCACAGAGCCGCCAACTATTCCCAAATGCGGGGCTGTCGAAGTCAGTCCAAACAAGAATTCGAAGCTATACCGGTAGCTTGCCGTATCTTGGAAGTTAATGAGACCGGTTAGTGTAACCATTCCCCCGGCTTTAACCGTATATAGGTTAGGACTCAGGGTTTCGATTATAGGAGCCGCAGTCGCAAGGGACACCGGGATGAGCCATCCGAGGGCAACCAGTGGTGCTGCGAATATCAATCGCGACCGCATATGCACCTCCAAAAATCAAAGCAGAATCTAGGATTCCTTTTCTGGACGCCGAGAGCTAAAGACCTGCCTGAACTGATTGCCTTGCCTCAGTTCAAGGCCTGCCCTCGTACCACATTTAGATCCGATAACGAATATTGCGACATACGGTAAAGAATGTCAACTTTCTGTTGATGGCTGGCCGATCGACGCGTTCGTTGGACGAGCAGGCACTGCGCCGTAATCATCGACCGGGTTGCCGCCGCCCGCATCTGCAAGGCTGCCTCGATTTCCTCACCTTTGGAGCACCCCAAACTCGCGTTAGGAGGTTGAAGCGGTGGGCGGCGACCACGGCCCAGGTGGGGTCTCGGGACCCTCATGCGGCACAGCAACTTTCTTCGCCTGCGCCAGCGCAGTAATGCCGGCGACCCCGCCAAGGTTCATGCTGTCGATGGCGCTGCTGGGCACGATAATCGTGCTGCCGCGTTCCTTGACGCTCTCATAGAGCATGTTCATGCCGCGCAGATGCAGCGCGACAGGGTTGTCCGTATAGGTCCGAGAAGCCTCGACAAAACTGTGAGCAATCTCCGCCTCGGCAGTGCCGAGAATGACGCGAGCCTGGCGCTCCCGCTCGGCCTGAGCCTGGCGGCTCATGGCATCCTGCAGGGCAACCGGGATCTTGACATCGCGGATCTCAACCGACCTGACCTCTATCCCCCAATCTCCGGTTTTCGCATGGATGGTGTCGCGTAGGTCTTCGTCCATGGCTTTGCGGTTCGACAGCAGCGTGGCGAGGTCGGCAGCGCCGATCCTCTCGCGCAACGAGGTCTGTGCGATCCAGGCGATCGCCTCGCTGTAACTGACGACTTCGAGCGCGGCGCGTTTCGCGTCGACGACGATCCAGAAGATAATCGCATCGACATCGACCGGCACGGTATCCCTGGTCAGGGTCCGCTCGGCGATGAACTGGGTGGTGCGCAGGCGGGTGTCGATGACCGCGGCGATGTTGTCGAGAATCGGGACGATCCCGAACAGCCCCGGACCTCTGACAGCGAGGAATTTCCCGGCTCGCAGGATGACGGCCCGCTCCCATTGCTGCGCCATCTTGAGTGCCGTGAACGCGATCACGGCCCCGGCGATCAATACTGCCCCCGGCACGACGTATCCGGCCAGGATCGCAAGCGCGCCGAGGCCGGCGAGAATGACGACGAGGGCGAGTGAAATCGGGTTGGGGCTCATAACACGGCCGAAGCTATGCCCAATTCGGCAACCCGGCCGGGCGGTTCTTGATCACACGGATGCAGATGTCGGTGTCGAGCATGAAGCGCAGCATCAGAGCGGCTCTCATCCCTCAGCCCGGCGGATGGCAGCAAAACAGTGGTCACGTCACCGCGGTTTTGCGGAGCGCGTGGAAGCCCCGGTCGAGGTCTTCGATCAGGTCGTGCGGGTCTTCGAGCCCAATATGCAGGCGCAAGGTCGGGCCCTCCGGTTCCCAGCGAGTGGCGCTGCGGATGCGCGCCGGCGTGGTCGGCTGAATCAGGCTTTCGAACCCGCCCCAGCTGGCGCCGATGCCGAACAGGTCGAGCGCGTCGATCAGTGCATAGACCGCTTCTTTGGGCGCCGGCTTCAGCACCACGCCGAACAGCCCGCTGGCGCCGAGGAAGTCGCGTTTCCACAGGGCATGGCCGGGGTCCTCAGGCAGGGCCGGGTAGAGAACGCGGGACACCTCGGGCCGGGTCTGCAGCCAGCGGGCGACTATCAGCGCGTTCCTCTGGTGCCGTTCGAGCCGCACACTCAAGGTGCGCAGGCCGCGCAACGCGTAATAGGCGTCGTCCGGCCCGGCGCAGTGGCCGAGATCGGCCGCCATCGTCCTCACCGGCAAATACATTTCCTCGGTGGTGATGACCGCGCCCAGCATCACGTCGGAATGGCCGACGATGTATTTGGTCGCGGCATGGATCGACACGTCGACGCCGCGTTCGAACGACGGGAACAGCCAGGGCGAGGCCCAGGTGTTGTCCATCAGAACCTTGGCGCCGGCGGCGTGCGCCGCCTCGGCGATCGCCGGCACATCCTGCACCTCGAAGGTCAGCGAACCCGGCGATTCGACATAGACGACCTTGGTCTTGGGGCGCATCAGCCGGGCGATGCCCTCGCCGATCAGCGGGTCGTAATAGGTCGTGGCGACGCCGCAGCGAGTCAGCACCTTCTCGCAGAAATTGCGCGCTGGCCCGTAGACCGAGTCGACCATCAGCACATGGTCGCCGCATTTGAGGCAGGCCTGCAGCGGTGCGGTGACCGCGGCGAGACCAGAGGACATCAGCATCGCGCGATAGCCGCCCTCGATCGCCGCCACTGCCTCTTCGAGGGCAAAGGTGGTCGGCGTGCCGAGGAGGCCGTAGCGGACCACGTCGAAGCGCTGACCCGGGGCGCGCTTGGATTCCCACTCGGCCATGTTCGCCGAAAGGATGGTCGAGGCGTGATAGACCGGCGGATTGACCGCGCCATTATGGGCCTCGGGATGGCGCCCGAGATGGGTCAGCAACGTATCCTTGCGATAATTTCGCGGCCTGTCGTCGTTCTTCATAAAGCTCCACTCCGCCAACTCAGCCGGCTTCGGGACAGATGGGTCACTCTACATCGCCTGACCGGCCGTCACAAAAGCGTCCCTTTCGGAAGATGGCGTGCGGGATCGGCTGCCTTGAAATTGTCGCACTGCGGACCGATAGTTTCCGACGCAGCCGCGGGCGTAAAGCAGGCGGAACGCGGCGCCCCGGTTCGATCTGGTTTCGACGCCTCGGAGGCGCGCCGGTGAGGTTGGCAATTGTGGCTCTGATCGCCGCTATTCTGAGCGCGTGTTCCGGTTCGACGCCGGTTGCGCCGGCGGATGCTACCGAATCGGCTGCGATGGTCCAAAAGAACTGCGCGGATCCGCACTGGAAGGACCAGAATCTCGGTCTGTGGTATTCGGTTTGTCGCACGCCGATGCGCTGGTAAGCCGGTCGGCGACGCTCAAAACTTTTTGAAACATTCCTTTCCGGTGCCGTTCAGCACGTTGCAATCCTCTACTATCGCCGGACTTTTTACGTTGGGCGGGATTTGAACGACGTAACTCTTCCCGTTCTTGCAGCGGACGCTCCAATAGGCGTAGCCCTTCGCCCGACCGCTCGCGGTTACGCCCATCGGGAAAGCCTCAACCCCAACGCAGCCGCGGTGGAAGCTGTTGCCGAGCGCCTGCGCCCGCTGGGCTTCCGGAGCCGCCAGTAGTCGATCGTTTCTTGAGTTGCCCGAACCCGCCGCCTGGAGCCCAGCCCAGCCGGCCTCGGCGGTGAACAGCGCCGCCGCCAGCAACAGCACCATTCGGCCCCGCATCGCCCGCCTCTCGAATTCAATCCGGCGAGAGTATCGATCCGGCTGCGCCGCCGCAACGCGCGCCGAACTTCGCCCCGCGCGGGGGGCCTGCGGGATGATCGGCGGCACGATGTCGGAAGGGGCGCTGCGAATCGACGAAGATGCGGTTTTCGGCGATGCGAGGGTGATCCGCTTTACTTTCGGGCTCGCCTGAATTCGCATTGACGTCGAAGCGCAGGAAGTTGCTGTTCGAAATATTAAGGTGCAGCCGATGAACGCGGCTAAACAAGTTGCCGATCGGAATCAGCTCGATCGTGATCGCAGCCTCCAATCGAATAGCCGTCCGCGCTTGCTTCGATCCGGCCTTTTCGCTACATACCCGCCTTCCCGGCGATGGCGAGGGCGCGTAGCTCAGCGGGAGAGCACTACGTTGACATCGTAGGGGTCACTGGTTCAATCCCAGTCGCGCCCACCACCCTAAGAAAGGGCGCTCGCGGGGCCCTAGGTGACACGTCGCGGCGCGGCGGCTCCCTTGTCGGCGCCCCGGGAAAAGCTGGCATTACGCAGTCGCAAGAGGCGCGGTTGACGCCGCGCCGCGCTTCCGCCAAATCTTCGACGTGGGCCGCGGCGGCCCGACCTCCGCGCGCGTCCGTGTCAGCAAGGGAGTTCCCGCATGAGCGTGGCTGCAATGAACCACTTTACGGTGTTGAGCGACGACCTCGAAGCCACTCGCCACTTCTATTGCGACTTGTTCGGTTTCAGGGTTGGGTGGCGCCCACCCTTCCAGTTTCCTGGTTGGTGGCTCTATGCCGACGGCGACACGCCGATCCTGCATGTGATCCATCGCGATCCGCTGCCGACTGAGCGCGCCGGGGTGCTCGATCACATGGCGTACAGCGCCAGGGACCTGCCCGGGACCGTCGCGATCCTGAAGCGCGAGGGCATCGAGTACGAGTTGCGCCGCCTTCCCGGTGGTGGCATCTGGCAGCTGTTCTTCAACGACCCGCACGGCGCCAAGGTCGAGTTCGATTTCGACAAGGACGAGCCGGCGCCTGCGGATCACCCCGCAGCCTGACGCCCTGAATCGGTCCGTCGGCTCCGCCGGCGGCTCGTTCTCCCGGCATGGTTCTGATTGCCGGAAAGCGGGTCGCCGGGGCCCGTATCGCGAGCGGACCACTCTAGCCGGTGCGGCCTGGTGGCGGATTGGGTTCCGCGGCCGGCGGAGAAGGCGGAAGACCGTGCCCGAGCCTACGGACCGCCGGCAGCTTGCGCAGATTGCGGTAGAGCCACAGAAAAATTACCACTGCGGAGATCCCAATCAGACCCTGGCTCAGCCCTCCGGCCCCGACAAACACTATCGCGGCCCAACCCACTATCGGCAGGCACATCACTGTGATCGAAACGGACACCCACAGCGAGTGAAGCCGCTGGTTTATGGTCCCGTTGTGATAGACCAGATCCGCGGTGCCGATACTGACTACGCCGATCAGTAGGGTAACGATTTCTGTCGGCAAAATATCCGGCATTGCGGGCTCCCGACCGGCTGCTGGCAGGTATGCCGTCGGAGTTTGCCGTGGCTATGTTGCAGAAGTGTTTAGTCGGGGCCGAGACAAAGCCTGTTCGCGCGATCGATGCGATGTGTCGGAGAACTTTACAGCAGCGTCGGTGTCGTCAGAAAAAACGACGGAGATACAGTCAATTAGGCGGATGGCACAAATGTTGCTCCGGTTATCTTTTGCTGGTCGGCGTCGGCCGGCTATGGGCGAGAGGCGCAGGAGAAAACCTTATGCCGCGGGCGAACCCCCTAGCCGAGCAGAAGCTGCCGCTGTCGACAGCAATATTGTCCAACGTCGCGCTGGTGTTGCTGATGTGGAACCTGGCGCTGCGCTTGGCGCTAGTCGCCGGCAGTTGGGCGAGCGTATCGCTGTGACGCGCTGGTCGGCGCCACGCCTATTGGATTCGCGCATTCCGCACGGCGAGCGCCATGGCATTGTCGAGCCGGTCGTAAAAACGTCTCGTCGCAACTGACATTAGAATCGGAAGATTACCGATGATCTTCTGCCAGGTGCCCAGAGCGGCGCAGTCGGAAGGTGCGGCCGTCCTTGGTCGCGTCGGCGTCGCAGAGTTGCCCGCGCAAATGCCGCTGTCGTGCAGAACGCGGTTCAAATAGGACGCGACACCCGGCACAGATCCGTTAGCGGGCCGACCCGCCTTGACCCAGGATTCGAGATTGCCGATACCCCAATTGTACGCGGCGATTGCGTCGGGCCAATCTCCGTACCGGTGGTAGAGCAGCCCCAGATAAGCTCGACCAATCTCACGATTTTGCGTCGTATCGAACCGGTCGCCGCCGCCGACATCGATCGCTGCGGCTAGGCTGACCTGCATTGGTCCTTGTGGCCCGATCGGGTCTGCGCGCCACATTGCCTCGTCGGCGCCATGACTCGACTCGGCGCCGTCAACCGCAAGGGCGACACGATCGAGCGGGTTGACCGGGGCTGGTTTTGCGGGGTGCGGCGGCTTCCGCTCGCCCGCGAAGGTCGATGCGGCGATAGACTGGCTCAGCAAAAGGAGGATTGCCGCCGCTCGCGAACAGCGCATGTCGAGGTTCCGTCGAGGCTTAGCGACGGTAGAATAGCTTGCGTCAGCAGATGGTCAACGCAACATTCGGTAAATTTGTGATAATATTAGGTTAACGAACGGTTGATCAATATATGGTAGTCAAATAGGATTGATTCCGCCTATACCTAGAGTAGGGGTAAACAGCACGACAATGCTGGAAATCCGAGAAGCGTCGTTTTACAACACCTCGAACAGTCCGGCCGCACCCATCCCGCCACCGATGCACATGGTGACGACGACATGGCGTACGCCGCGCCGTTTACCCTCGATCAGCGCGTGGCCGACCATGCGAGCCCCCGACATGCCGTAAGGATGGCCGATCGAGATGGCGCCGCCGTCGACATTGTAGCGCGCGGGATCGATGCCGAGCCGGCCGCGGCAATAGAGCGCCTGGACCGCAAACGCCTCGTTCAACTCCCACAAACCGATGTCGTCGATCTTGAGGCCATGCTGCTGCAACAGCTTTGGCACGGCAAAAACCGGGCCGATCCCCATCTCGTCGGGGGCGCAGCCGGCGACCGCGATACCGCGATAGGCGCCGAGCGGCTGCAGCCCGCGGCGCTCGGCCTCTTTCGCTTCCATCAGCACCGACGCCGAGGCGCCGTCGGAGAGCTGCGAGGCATTGCCCGCGGTGATAAAGCGGCCTTCCTTGACCGTCTGCCCGTCTCGGAAGACAGGCTTGAGCGCGGCGAGCCCGGCGATAGTGGTCGACGGCCGGTTGCCCTCGTCCTTGTCGAGGGTCACCGCGACGGAACTGGTCTCGCCGGTCTCGCGGTTGTCGATCCGCATCGTCGAGGGGAGGGGCGCGATCTCCTGCTCGAGGCGGCCTTCGGCCTGCGCCGCCGCGGTGCGCTGTTGCGAGGAGAGCGCGTATTCATCCTGGGCCTCGCGGGTCACCTGATAGCGTTCGGCGACGATCTCGGCGGTTTCGATCATGGTCATATAGAGATCGGGCCGATGCTCGACGAGCCACGGGTCCTGCGCACGGTATTCGTTGCGCTTGTCGTTCTGCACCAGGGAGATCGACTCGACGCCGCCACCGACCGCGATCGTCTTACCGTCATGAACGATCTGTTTCGCCGCGGTAGCGATCGCCATCAGCCCCGAGGCGCATTGCCGGTCGACCGTCATGCCGGCGACCGTGACCGGCAATCCGGCACGGATCGCCGCCTGCCGAGCGATGTTGTAGCCGGACGAACCCTGCTGCAATGCCGCGCCCAGCACGACATCCTCGATTTCAGAGGGATCGACGCCGGCGCGCCGCACGGCTTCCGCGACGACATGGCCGGCCAGCGCCTGGGCCTGGGTGTCGTTGAAGGCGCCGCGATAGGCCCGCCCGATTGGCGTACGGGCGGTCGAGACGATGACGGCTTCACGCATGCTATCCTCCCTGCGCAGCGCCCGAGCGCTGTTGTCTATAGATAGTGGAATCTCTCGGCGTCATGTAGCATCGCTTCTCAGCCACTTTTTTGGGAACAGCCATGCCCGACGCCTATCCGCTGACCGAAGCCGATCCGGCCAAGCTCGGCTTTGCCGCCAAGCCGCTGCAGCACCTCGACCGGCTGATCCGCCAGCATATCGAGGAGGAGCGCTATCCCGGCGCGCAGATCGCGTTAGCCCGGCACGGGCAATTGGCCCTGTTCCGCAGCTATGGCGACGCCAAGACCGAGCCGCGAAAGGAGCCCTCGACCGGCGAGACGCTGTTCCTGCTGTTCAGTCAGACCAAGGTGCTGACCAGCTCGGCGGTCTGGGCGTTGATCGAGGAGGGCAGGCTCTCCTTCATGGACAAGATCGCCGACCACCTGCCGGAATTCGCCAAGCGCGGCAAAGGCGATATCACCCTGCACCAGGTGATGACGCATCAAGGTGGGTTCCCCTCCGGCGACGTGACCCAGTCGACCTGGACCGACCATGCGCGGATGCGCGCCGAGGTGTGCGACTTCTCGCTCGACTGGACGCCGGGCACGCGGCTGCAATATCACCCGCGCGCGGCGCATCTGACCCAAGCGATGGTGATCGAGGCGGTGACCGGCCAGGACTACCGCGACGTGATCCGCGAAAAGGTGTTGGCGCCGCTCGGTCTCGCCAACGACATCTTCGTCGGCGTACCGGCGAAGGAGCAGGGGCGCTGCGCCGACACCTACGCCCCCGAACCGCGCGACAACTCGCCAGAGTTCAAGGCCGCCGGGATGCCGAGCGGCGGCGGCTATGCGACCGCGCGCGGCATGGCGGCGTTCTACCAGATGTTGCTGGGCGGCGGACGCCTGGGCGATGTGCGGATGTTCTCGCCGCGGCTGATCGGCTACGTCACCCGCAGCCACACCGGCGAGCGCGGTGACGATGCGATGGGCGGCATCCCGATGCATCGCGGCCTCGGGCCCCATGTGCGCGGCGATAGCGACCGCATCCGCGGCCTCGGCGCGATCGCGGCGCCGCAGACCTTCGGCCATGGCGGAGCGGGGACCTCCTACTCGTGGGCCGACCCGACGAGCGGAGTGTCGTTCACCTACATCACCAACTTCGTGGCGCCCGACCCGTTTCATTCGGCCCGGCTCGACCGCGTGGCGAATTTGGCGCACGCGGCGATCGATTGAAGATGAAGTCCGGCCCTGCCGCCGCCCGACTTCGCCCTCTCCGCCCGTTTGGGGGGAGAGGGAGGGGACCCGTCGCGGCGTCAGCCGCAAGCCCGCGGGCTCGACCCGCGGGGATGGTGAGGGTGAGGTGGGAGCCGGCGGTCGCCCGGGAAGCCCCCACCTCACCCCGGCCCTCTCCGCCCCCAAGGGCGGAGAGGGAGAATCCGGCGTCGGCCCGTGCTGGTCCGAGATACGCACCATGGCCCCCAAGGTAGACCCCGTCCGTTCTGATGAGGCGCTACCGGCGCGCGCCGATATTGTAATCATCGGCGGCGGCATTATCGGCGCCAGTGCTGCACTGTTTCTCGCCGAAAAGGGCGTCTCGGTGGCGCTGTGCGAGAAGGGGCACATCGCCGGCGAGCAGTCGAGCCGGAATTGGGGCTGGTGCCGCAAGATGGGCCGCGATCCACGCGAAATTCCACTGATCATCGAGAGCCTGCGGCTGTGGCAAGGCATGAACCAGCGGGTCGAGGCCGAAACCGGCTTTCGCCAGTGCGGCATCATGTATCTCGCCGAGACGCCGGCCGAGCTCGCACAGCTCGAAGGCTGGCTCGAGCACGCCCGGCAATACCAGCTCGACACCCGCCTCTTGACCCGCCCCGAAGCCGCGGAGCTGATGCCGGGCCTGACCGGCGACTGGGCCGGCGCGCTCTACACCGCCAGCGACGGCAAGGCCGAGCCGCAGCGGGGGGCGCCGGCGATCGCCGAGGCGGCGCGGCGACACGGTGCGGCAATCTTGACCCAATGCGCGGTGCGCGGCATCGAAACCGCCGGCGGGCGGATCTCGGCCGTAGTCACCGAGAGGGGCCGCATCGCCTGCGCTTCGGTGGTGCTTGCCGGCGGCGCCTGGTCGCGGCTGTTCTGTGGCAATCTCGGAATCGAATTGCCGCAGCTCAAAGTGCTGGCCTCGGTGATGCGCACCGCGCCGCTCGAAGGTGGCCCGGAGATCTCGGCGTCGGGCGGCTTGTTCGGGTTTCGCAAGCGGATGGACGGCGGCTACACCGTGGCGACCCTCGGGGTGCGAACGATCGACCTCGTTCCCGACAATTTTCGGCTGTTTCGCGAATATCTGCCGGCAGCACGGCTGCATTGGAAGAAATTGCGGTTCCGGGCCGGCCGGCGCTGGGTCGAAGAGTGGCGGATGCCGCGACGCTGGGCGTTGGATGAGGCCACGCCATTCGAGGCTGTGCGCACGCTCGACCCCGAGCCCGACCAGTTCGTCCTCGATCGCGCCAAGGCCGCCGTCGGTCAGACCTTTCCGCTGTTCCGCGACATGGTCGTGGCGGAGAGTTGGGGCGGGATGATTGACGTCATGCCCGACGCGATCCCGGTGATCTCGCCGGTTGCGAGCCTGCCCGGATTCTTCATCGCGACCGGTTTTTCCGGTCACGGGTTCGGGATCGGCCCCGGCGCTGGAAGGCTCGTGGCCGACATGGTCGCGGGGGACCCGACCGTGGTCGATCCGGCGCCGTTTCGCCTCAGCCGCTTCACCGACGGCTCGAACCCGCGTCCTCACCCGCTGGCTAGCTGACGACCAGCGGTTGCGTGCTACCCGCCGAGAATAGTTCCGGCGGCGATCCCGGCCTCGCTCGAGGCGATCTTGGGGCCGGCGTCGAGGCGCACCCGCGAGACTTCGACACAGCCGCCTTGGGCCAGGATGCGCAGCCCCTCCGGACCGGCCGAGACGACCTCGCCGATCTTTTTGCCGCGCACCGCGCCAAAGGTCGGGGCGGTGATTTTCTTTGCGTCGAACAGATAAAGCTTCTGCTCGCCGAGGGTGGTCCAGGCGCCGGGCGCCGGATTGCAGCCGCGGATCAGGTCGTAGATGAAATCGACATGGTTCGCCCAGTTGATCTTCGACTCGGCGTCGCGCACCCAGCCCTCGTAAGTGGCGCGGCTCTCGTCCTGGGTGGTTTCAGTCGCCCGGCCCTTGACAACCAGATCCGCGGCCTCGACTAGAGCCTCGACTCCGAGCGGAAAGATTTTGTCGAAATAGAGCGACCCGGCGGTGTCGTCGGGGCCGATCGGGATGCGCCTTTGCAGGATGACAGGGCCTTCGTCGAGGCCCGGTGTCGGGCGGAAGATCGACAGCCCGGTCTCGTTGCGTCCGCGGATGATTGCCCACGGGATCGAGGACGGCCCCCGATGCAACGGCAGCAGCGAGGGATGGAACTGGATCATGCCGTGCTTGGGGATCGCGCAGAATTCGGGCGGTGCGAACAGCAGCACATAGGCCATGACGCCGAGATCGGCTTTCAATTCTGCCAGCGCTGCTTGCGCCTCGTCGCTCGAATATCGGGCGAAACGGTGGACCGCCAGCTTGCGCTCTTCGGCGGCGACGACGAGCGGATCGGGTCTGGCGCCTGGCCTGTCCGGCGCCGCGAACACGCCGGCGACCTCGTCGCCGCGTGCGATAAAGGCGTCGAGCACGGCCTTGCCAAAGGCCTGCTGGCCGACGATGACGATGCGCATCTCGCTCCCTCCGACTTGCAACCCTTCGATCGTGTGCCACCGCTCTGGCTTCAGGCGGCGACATGATCGCCGAGCCCCCAGAGTTTCATGCCGGGCCACCTGCGGGCAAGCCTGTCGCGTCTTCCGTGGCATGCTGTCCGCGGGCGCGGCGCAGGCGCAAGGTCACGGTGGTGCCGTGGCCGAGTTCGCTGCGGATCGTCGCCGTGCCGTTTGCTTGCCGAGCAAATCCATAGATCATGCTGAGCCCGAGCCCGGTCCCTTTGCCAGGCTTCTTTGTCGTAAAAAACGGCTCGAACGCACGCGCGGCCACCTCTGGCGGCATCCCGGTCCCGGTGTCGGATATTTCGAGAACGACGAAATCGTCCCCGTCGCCGCCAGCAGCGCTTTGCGATAGCGCGCTTTTTGCCGTTCGGATGCGCAGCCGGCCGCCGCCGGGCATCGCGTCGCGCGCATTGATCGCAAGGTTGATGACGGCAAGCTCGAGCTGCGTCGGATCGACATCGACCGGCCACAGATCGGGCGCGAGGTCGGTTTCGATCGTGATGCCGCTGCCGACGGTGCGGGCCAGCAGTTCGGTCATGCGGCGAAGCTGGACGTTGATGTCGACCCGGGCCACCGCAGGCGGCTGCCGCCGCGCGAAAGCGAGAAGCTGCGAGGTCAGTTTTTCGCCGCGCTCGACGGTCTGCAGCGCCAGCGCCACCCGGGCTTGCAACCTGTCGTCCGATTGCCGCCCACTCAGCATCTCCAGGCAGCCCTGCAACACCGCCAAGAGATTATTGAAATCGTGAGCGATCCCCCCCGTCATCTGACCGAGCGCCTCGATCTTTTGTGCCTGAAGCAACTCGGCTTCGGCCTGCGCGCGCCGATCCATCTCGCGCCTCAGCCGCCGCGCCGTGGTGTGCCAGCGCCAACTCGCGATCTTTTGCCGCTGGATCTGTCGCGCTGCGAGAAAGGTCATGCCGAACAGCGCGAGTGAAGCCGGTACGGCAAACAGTAGATAGTTGACTAGGTTAGCGCGCCATGAGGGGATGACGTTGCTGGTCGGCACGCCGAAGACGACATCGGCCGGATAGCCCGAGATACTGCGGAAGGCATAGATGCGCTCGATCCCGTCCATCACTGATTTCGCCTGGAACATCCCGCTCTCGGATCCAGACGCGATCGTCTTTAGAAACGCGCTGGCTGGTCCGGAGGCAGGCTTCGGCTGCACCGGATAACTGGCCAGGATCGACCCGTCGGTGCGCATGAGGAAGACCTCGAACGCCGTTTCATCGGCAATCGTGCTGTAGAAATCGCTGAAATATCGCGCCTTGGCGGAGACGATGATGACCCCGTCAAAGCTTCCGTCCGCCGTCGACCGGCGCCGTGAAATATTGAATTCGTGATCGTGGGTGAGCTGATCGATGTCCTCGCGCCCAACCAATATCCCGTTGTCACTTTGTTTTTGGGCGACGAAACTCTTTTCGACAGGGCCGTCGGGAGCGGTCGGAGCGGGGTAGAACCGCCCGCTTGCGCGAACCCGGCCGGCGGCGTCGACCACCCATACCGCGTCAATCTGCGGCAATGTCTCGAGATTAGACAGGAGCTGGTGAAGTTCCGGATCGTGCTCGATTCGATCCCAATCCTGCCCGCGGATCCGCTCGTCGATCCATGCAAGCGCTAACGGGTAGGTCTTGAATGCGGTGAGGTCGTGCTCGTCGAGCTCGCCGGCTTCGATCGCCACCCGCTCCTCGGCTTGGCGCTGAACGAGACGATAATTTTGCCAGGCGGCGATCGCCAGCAGCAACAGAGGGACCGCCAGGGACGCCGCGAGAAGCCCGCGTAACGGCCAGGTCAGCCCGCGCCTCGGCCGTTGCGGGATCGCGGATCTAGATCGGAACGCGGCTCCGCTGAGCCAGCCAAGCCTGGGGGCCGCAGCCAGTGGGTTAGCCGGATTGGAGCTCATTCTATGCAGTATTTTCCGCGCAGCAGCCGTCGAGAGTTACCGACCGCGCCACGCAGTCACCGCCCAGCCACAATGGGTGCGCGTGATCACGAAGTCGCCTCCTAGTCGCCTCTTCGAGCCTCGGCAGCGAGCTAATGTTCAAATCGCGGCGAGGCGAACCCCGCGGTAATCGAAATAACCGTCCGGCGTCTTACGCAGGCCCGCTTACCCCGGCTTCCGCAAACGTCGCCATCCCATTGTGGCAGGCGGCAGCCGCTTTTAGAAGAGTAAGCGCGAGCGTCGCCCCCGAGGCCTCGCCGAGCCGCATGCCCAGATCGAACAGCGGCCTCTGGTCCAACCGCTCGAGTAGAACGCGATGGCCGGGCTCGGCCGAGCGGTGCGCGACGATGCAATGATCGAGCGCGTGAGGGTCGGCGGCGAACAAGACCGCGGCGGCGGCGGTCGAGGTGAAGCCGTCGAGCGCGACCGGGATCCGTCCGAGCCGCGCCGCCATGACCGCGCCGGTGATCGCGGCGAGCTCGAGACCACCCAGCCGGCGCAACAGGTCGAACGGGTCGCGGGCCACCGGACGGTGCAGCGCCACGGCGGCCGCGACGGCGCGGCGCTTGCTCTCGAGCGCTGCCCCGGCGACCCCGGTCCCCGGTCCGGTCCACACCTCGGCCTCGCCCCCGAACAGCCCCGCGCACAAGGCCGCCGCGGCAGTCGTGTTGCCGATCCCCATCTCGCCGACCGCCAACGCATCGATGCCGGGCTCGACTGCCATCATCCCGTAGGCGATCGCCTTGGCGCATTCTTCCTCGTTCATCGCCGGCTCGACGACGATGTCGCCGGTCGGCGTGTCTAGGTTCATCTCGTAGACCCTGAGGTCGGCGTCGGCGACCCGGCACAGCTGGTTCACTGCGGCGCCGCCGCCGACAAAATTCTGCACCATCTGCACCGTGACCGAAGCGGGGTAGGCCGAGACGCCACGCGCCGCGACGCCGTGGTTCCCGGCAAAGACGATGGTGCGCGGATGATCGACGCGGGGAGGGTGCCGCGCCTGCCAGGTCGCGAGCCAGATCGCCAGCTCCTCTAGCCGGCCCAGCGACCCCGCGGGCTTGGTCAGCTGACTCTGGCGCGAGGTGGCGGCGGTCATGGATTCGAGATCGGGGCCGGGCAGATGGCCCAATAACGCGCGGATCTCGTCCAAATTCGTGATCGGCTCAGGCATGGGACAATCTCCTTTCCCAAAGATCGTTATCGAAGCCGATCGTGAACCCAAGTGAAAAGGGCGCCGACCGGCGCCGACTTCGGTTATCGTCGCCGTGATGACCGATCCCGATCGTTTCTCGCGCCGCCGAGCTGGCTTTGCCGAGGCTGTCGCATTCTTGACCCGGATCCCCGTCAGGCAGCATTCCGAGGGTGATCGGCAGCTCGCGGATTCGGCGTGGGCGTTCCCGCTTGTCGGCGCCGGGATTGGCGCCGTCGCCGCCTTCGTGCTTCTGGTCGCGCAGCTGATCGGCCTCGGGGATTGGCTGTCGGCGTTGTTGGCCGTGCTAGCCGGCCTGCTGCTGACCGGGGCGATTTACGAGGACGGTCTCGCCGATACCGCCGACGGGGCCCTCGGCGGTCATGATCGTAACAGCAGGCTCGCGATCATGCATGACAGCCGGCACGGCACTTACGGTGTGCTGGCGATCGTGCTCAGCGTCGGTCTGCGGGCGGCGGCCTTGGCGCAAATTGGCGAAGCGGTCCATGCCGGCCTGGCGCTGGTCGCGGCGCACGCGGCGTCGCGCGCCATGGTGCCCGCTGCGATGTCGGTGCTGCCGCCGGCGCGCGACGACGGGCTCGGCGCTACAGCCGGCATGCCACCGCCGACAGCGGTGTTTACGGCGGCGGCCATTGCTGTCGCGATCGGATTGGCGTCGCTCGGGCCGCTGCACGGCGCGGTCGCGCTCGCGCTCGCGGCGGCGGCGGTATACGCAGCGGTGGCGTTTGCCCGCCATCAGGTCGGCGGCTACACGGGTGACGTTCTGGGCGCCTTTCAGCAGATTGCCGAGATCGTGATGCTGCTCGCGGCGGCTGCGAGATGAACGAAACCACGACCCGTTTCTGGTGGATGCGCGATGCCCCGGTGCCGCATGGCGGGCGCATCTACGGTCAGCTCGAGCGTGTCGCGACGCGCCTGTTACGTGGTTCCACAAGACGATCAAGAGGGCAACAAGCCGGCGACCGATTCCTCCGGTCCGGCCAAGCCAGCGGGCGGCGGCGCAACTCCCGCGGGCTCCACCCCCTCTGTAAGCTAGCGGCGAGCTGCGCCGCGCCAACTGGCTGAGCGGCGTCCCTGGTGTCGGCGACGAGCCCGGCGCAGCCGATACCGCGGACGGCGCTCAGACTGCGATACTGCCGCGAGGCGCTCAACGCGAGATCTCCTCGAGCCGCAGGTTCGTCGTCCGTGGCCCCATCGTCGCGATCACCACGATCACCGCGATCATCGCGCTGGCGATGAACAGGAAAACCCCGGTCGTGCCGTAATTCCTGAGAAAAAAGGCGACGAAAAAGCCGACGAAGATCGTGCTGAACCGGCTCCAGGAATAGGTGAAGCCGACGGCCCGGGCGCGAATGCGGGTCGGATAGAGCTCCGACTGGTAGGCATGCAGCGAATAGGCGAAGATCGTGTTCGAAAACGCGATCAGCAGCCCGAATATAACGATCCCGACGGCGCCTTTCTGCTGCGAGAAACAGAGGCCAAACACCGCGATCGCAAGCGCCGACCCGCAAATCTGCCACTTGCGCTCGAACCGATCCGCGAACTGGGTCGCAACCAGCGCGGCACCCGGCGATGCCAGCGCGATCACGAAAGTGTAGGCCAGTGATTTGGTGATGTTGATCCCTTGCGACAGCAGCAGGGTCGGAACCCAGCTGGTAAACCCGTAATAGCCGATCGTCTGCAGCAGCTGGAAAATGACCAGCATCACCGTCCGCTTCAAATAGGGCGGGCGGAAGATCTCGGCATACGATCCCTGGGCTTCCTCGACTTCTCCTGCGAGAGTCTGCGCGGCGGGCAGCGGGCGGCCGGTCTCGCGTTCGATCCGCGCCTCGATCATTCGTGCGACGCGGTCGGCTTCGGCATGGCGGCCGTGCTGGGCGAGCCAGCGCGGCGACTCGGGCAGCCCAAGCCGCAGCCACCACGCGACGATCGCACCACCGGCGCCGATCAACGCCACCCAGCGCCAGCCGTCGACCCCGAGCGGAACCCGCGGAACCAGTAGAAATGCGAAAAACGCCGCGATCGGATACGCGGTCAGGCTGATTGTCGCGACAAACGCAAACGCGGCCCCGCGCCGCTCCCGCGGCACCAGCTCGGACAAATAAGTGTCGATGGTAACAAACTCGACGCCGATGCCGATGCCGGCGATAAAGCGCCAGACGACCAACCCGACATCGCTCGACTGCAGCGCCATCATCAACGTCGCCAGCGAGTACCAAACCAAGGCGAACGTAAAAATTGTCCGCCTGCCGAAATAATCGGACAGCGGGCTCAGCAACAAGGTGCCGATGAACATCCCGGCAAAGGTGGCGGCGATCAGGCTGGCGAATCCGTGGATGTCGAAGAACCCCTTGGTCGTCGCCACCATGATGCCGGCTTTGAACAGGCCGGGCGCGATATAGGTGGTCAGGCCGTTGTCGTAGACTTCAAAGAATGCGCCGAGCGCCAGCAAGACGATAAAGCGCAGCATGAAGCGCGTCTGCGGCAGCCGGTCCATCCGCGCGGCGATCGTCGTCGCGGGGCGGCCCGCGAAGCCCGTAATAGCGTCATCGGCCAAGACATTTTCCTCCTATTTTTCGGCATTGTTTCGCGGGACCGATGACGACGCAACCCGCGTCTCGGGCGCGGCAGCCCGTCCGCTCACGCATTTCTGCTCGCGCCACGCCCGTAAGCATCCAAGCTGGCGCGCCCACCCAAGCCCAGGTATGCCCAGAAGCCGCGCGCGGTCACTGAAATGTGAGATGCGCATCGCCACCTGCCGGGCCATTTTCCCCTATTGCAATCTGCAATAGAGTGAGGGAGGCACCAATCATGCGGCGAACATCGTTACTTGCCTTTGTTCTGATCACCGCGCTGACGGCCACGGCTCTTGCCCAGGCCCCGCCGACCGGCATGCCGGTGCATGTTCGCGGCACCGTCGAGAAGCTCGACGGCCAGAATTTGACGGTCAAATCGCGTGACGGCCAATCCGTGTCGGTCGTGCTAGCCCCGAACTTCACCGTGCGTGCCGTCGTTGCGAAGACTGTCGCTGACATCAAGCCCGGCGATTTTGTCGCCTCGACCTCGATCAAAGGCCCCGACGGCACGCTCCAGGCGATCGAGCTGCACATTCTGCCCGCGAATTTGCGCGGCAGGATCGATGGTCAGACGCCCGCCGATCTGGTGCCCGACAGCCTGATGACCAACGCCACCGTGGCGCAGATCCTCGACGCGCCACGCGGCCAAGTGATGAATGTCACCTATCAGGGCAAACAAGCCAAAATCAACGTCCCGGCGGGCATCCCGATTGTGGGTTATGTCTCTGGCGATGCCGCGTTGCTCACGCCCGGCGCCGCGGTTGTCATTTTTGCTCGCAAACAACCCGACGGCACACTAACTGCCCCGGGCGTGACGGCTGAAAAGGACGGCATCAAGCCGCCGATGTAGGTCGCGCGGCGCCCCCGGAGACCCGGATGTATCCTTGGTATGATTACGGCGGCCGGGTCTCCCCCCTAAAGCTCACGGTCTTTGTCGCGCTGTTCGTGCCCGCTGCGTGGGTGATGTTCGCCTACGCGTTCGGGCTGCTTGGCGCGCGGCCGCTCAACGAAGCGATCCATCAGATCGGGCTGTGGACGATCCGGCTGATCTTTCTCGCCCTGGCGGTGACGCCGCTGCGCCAGATCCTGCAATGGCCGCGGCTGATCCTGGTGCGGCGGATGACCGGGGTCGCCGCCTTCGCCTATGTGCTTATCCACTTCTCGCTTTATTCGGCGAGCGAAGCGTTCGACTTCGGGAAGGTCGCCAGCGAGATCGTGCGGCGGATCTATCTGACGATCGGCTTTACCGCCCTGCTCGGCCTCGCGGCGTTGGCGGCAACCTCGACCGACGGGATGGTCCGCCGCCTCGGCGGCAAGCGCTGGCAGCTGTTGCACCGGCTGGTCTATGCGATCGGCGTGCTCGCGGTCATTCATTACTGCTTCCAGTCGAAGCTCGATCGATGGGAGCCGACGGTCATGGCCGGGCTGCTGTTCTGGCTGCTCGGTTACCGGCTGCTGTTGTGGCGCTTCGGCGTGCGCGGGTATTTGGCGCTGCCGTGGGTCGCTGGGCTCGGCCTCGCCGCGGCGATCGCGACCGCATTGGGCGAGGCGGTCTATTTCGGGCTCGCCTTCCACGCCCCGCTGATGCGGGTATTGGAGACCAACCTGTCGCTCGAGACCGGCATTCGCCCGGCGGTGGTGGTGCTGGTGATCGGCCTCGCGGTCACTGCCGCCGGCGTGTTGCGGGCGGCGCTGATCCCCGCCGAAAAGCGGCGGACCGGTAGCGCCGTCCGCAGGCAGTTCACGCCAAGCCGTTGAGCGCGAAGTCGAAGATGTCGAAGTTGCGCAACCTGCCGGTCTCGGCGCGCCGCCGATACTCGGGGATCAGCGGCCGCGACAGGATGAACGGCACGCGCTGTTCGCCCTGGCCTCCGTGCGAGCGCAGGCGATGGCCGGCGAGGCCCGACAGATCATGCTCGTCGCGCGCGCCGCCGATCGCGGTGTCCGCGTTGCCCAGCACGACGAAATCGGCTTCGCGATCGTACGGCAGTTCAAAGCGGCGCGATGCCTCGGCGCGGTCGAAAACCCCGGCGACCCCGGGCAGCGCCGCGCTCGCCGTCATCATTGCCGCGATATCGCTGTCGTTGCGGGCGTAGACGCGCACGAACGAGCCGAGCGCCCCGTGATGGCGCACGAACGGGTCGGTGATTGGGCAAATCACCCGCGCCGCTCCCCCGCCAAAGCGGCCGTTCAGCTCGTCCTCGAGAAAGATCACCCGCGGCTTGTCGTTCATCCCGTGATCGGCGACGAGGCCGACGACCGCGCCCAATTCGACAAACCGCGCCACCCGCTTGTCGAGCGCTTTATGAAACGCGTCGGCCTCGGGATCGCCCGGCGCGTGGCCGTGCTGCACATAGTCGGACAGCGACAAATAAAGCAGCCGCGCATCGCCGCGTTCCAGCAGCATCAACCCGGCGTCGAGCACGAACAGCGACAAATCGGCCGAGTACATGTCGGGCCGGGCGCGCCCGACCATCGCCTCGGCCCCGGCATCGGCGCATTCCGACGAGAAACACACGCCGTCGAGGCCGCGCCCGAGCATCCGCCGCAACTTGTCCTTGGCCGTAACCGCGGCGGTGGCGACGCCCTGCTGCGACATCAGCCCGAGGATCGTCTCGCTGCGCATCAGCCGGTCGTCGGTGATCATCACCTCGCGTCTGGTCTCGCGGTCGAGATAATAATTGCCGGCGATGCCATGCACCGCGGGCGGGGCTCCGGTCACGATCGAGACGTTGTTCGGGTTGGTGAAGGTCGGCATGGCCGCATCGGCGACGCCGAGCCAGCCCTCGCGCGCAAAGCCGCCGATCGTCGGCAGAATGCCGTCGCCGATCCCGCGCTCGACATAAGCCGGATCGAACCCGTCGACGCAAATCACCACCACCGGCCGTTCCGGCTTGCGGTACCGCCGTCCGTTTAGCTCGATCATCTCGACCATCGCGATCCCTCCGGAATTTATCCCAACCGACGGCATGAATCCCGACCTTGCCCAACCGCCCAGCGGCATTCGCGCGGTCTCACGAGACAGCCGGAAAGCTGAACGCGACTTGATCCAACGTGACGTATAACGACATTGGCGCCGCCTCGTCGTCACCAGCGAAGCGGCCTAGTACTACGAATTTGAGGTTTGGTACCCGATCACTTCTTGCGTCATTCCCGCGAAAGCGGGAACCCAGAGCAACCAAAACCCCGTTTGCCGCCCTGGACCCCCGCTTTTCGCGGGGGCGACGAAGTATGGGTAATGGGAACCATCTGTGTGGTTCATACCATAGTACTGCTCACGTCAGCTCGTCGAGCAGCGCCTTGGCCTCTTTCAGGTCGGCGGTGTCGAAGCCTTCGGTGAACCAGCCGTAGACCGGGGCGAGAAGATCGCGGGCCTGCTGCCGTTTGCCGTGATCGCGCCACAGCCGGGCGAGGCTCGTTGCGGCGCGCAACTCATTACCCTTTGCCTGTTGCCCTCGGGCGACGCGCAGCGCCGCTTCGAGAGCGCTTTGCCCTTCTTCAATCCGGTTGAGGCCGCACAGCGCGACGCCTTCGAAGCGCAGCAGTTCCGCCTCCCACTGGCGGTGGCCCGTCTTCTCCACGCCAACCAGCCCTTCCCTCGCCGCAGCAAGAGCCGCCTCATGCTCACCCTGCCGCGTCAGGGCGTCGGCCAACCTCGCCAAGCCGTAGCTTTTCAATCGCGTCGAGCCGTTCCGGCCCGCAAGGCCCTCGTGCAGACAGGCGATAGCCTCCCCGAGCGCTCCCTGCGCCGTCAGGGCGGCGCCGCGTAATAGCTGTGCCTCCAGCACGAAGCCGAGGCGTTGCTCGGCGGCGAGCGCCTCCGCCGACGCGAGCCGTGCCAACGCCAATTCCGGCTCGCCG
This sequence comes from uncultured Alphaproteobacteria bacterium, assembly GCA_963785565.1. GTDB lineage: Bacteria > Pseudomonadota > Alphaproteobacteria > ATCC43930 > CGMCC-115725 > AP-15. The sequence continues at coordinate 102,693 of CAWAVV010000031.1, forward strand.
CGATCGAGGTGAAGCATCGAGTTGTACTGCAAGGCTATCGCGAAACTGAACGGATGCATGATCCGCTCGGCCAATTCCAATGCTTCGCTGCCGAGCGCCAGGCCCTTTTCGGGGTACCCGAGCAGCCAATGAACCTGAGCACCTAAGTAGCAGGCACACGTACCGGGGTCGTGCCCGCCATAGCGCAGGTGGTGAAGGCGGTGCCGCTCGGGATCATAGAGCCGCCGACCCGCCTCGCCATGCTCGCGCGCAACCGCCAATTCGCCGGCGAACAAACAGGTTGCCCAAGCGCTGTGGTGCGCCTGCAGACGTAATCCCTCGTCCGCGTTGTCCGCCGCCGTTAGTTGCTGCAGCCTGCTCGACAGTCTGCGGCAGTCGAGGATCATGCCGGCGCCGTTGGCCGATTGCCAGAGGCCATTGACTGCCATAAACAATTGGCGCGGGTCGCTTCGTTGCTCGGCCAGCTCCCCGGCGCGCGTATAGGCCTCGGCTGCCTCGGCAGCGACGAACCCCTTGGTCGTGAACAACGACGGGCCTCGGGCCAATTGCAGCTCGATCTCCCATCCGTCCCGAATCGGACCTTCGGGTAGTGCCGTAAGCGCCGCAAGACCCCGCTCGCAATGGCGGATCAATTCTAGATGGGCGAAGCGCGTCGCCGCGTGCTGCCCCGCCTTCAGCCATTGCTCGACCGCGCGTTCCGTATCGCCAGCGACGGTCAGATGATGAGCCAGCAGCTCGGGTTGGCGCTCGACGAGATCGGCGAAATCCTGCTCCAGCACCGCCGCGACCCGGGCGTGCAATTCCTGCCGTCTTCCGCGCAGCAACGTGCCATAGGCGGCGTCCTGCACCAGCGCGTGCTTGAACAGGTAAGAGGCGTGCGGAGCAATCCCGCTGCAAAACAGCAATCCCGCATCGCTGAGCTGACCCAACGCGTCTTGCAGCTCCCTCTGATCACGATGCGCCACCGGCTCGATCAGTTCATAGGCAAACTCGCGGCCGAGCACCGCGCCGATCTGTGCGATCTCCTTCGGCACCGGCCCGAGCCGGTCCAAGCGAGCCATCAGTGACGCATGCAACGTCGCCGGCACCGACAGCGCGGTCAGCGATGCCGTCGCCAGCACCGTAGCAACCCGGTCTTCTTGCTCGGCGCTTTCCAGCACCGCCTTGGTCAGTTCCTCGACAAACAGCGGCACCCCGTCGGTGCGCTCGACGATCTCCGCGACGATGGCGGCGGCGAGCACGGCATTGCCGGCCAGCTTTTGCACCAGCGCCTCACCAGCGCGTTCGTCGAGCCGATTGAGCGCTAAGCTCGTGACATGGGCGCGGCCGGCCCAGGGCGGCTGAAACTCGGGGCGAAAGGTGATCGCCAGCAGCACCGGCAGACGGCGCACTCGGTCGACGCTGAGGTCCAGCAGTTCGCGCGAGGTCGGGTCGATCCAATGGGCGTCCTCGAACACCATCAGCACCGGCCGATGCCGCGCCTCCGCTACGAGCTGGTTGAGCAGCGCCTCGAATTGCTTTTCCCGTTTGCGTTGGGGACTGAGGTTGAGGTTCGCGGCGGAGCTCGGCAACGACAGCAACTCGCTCAACAGCGCCATAGCGTCGTCATCCTTTGTCCCTCGGGCGAGCAGCGCCCCCAATTTGCCGAGCTTGGTTTCGACCGCATCATCGCGGAGAAATCCGGCAGCGTGTTCGAGCTGCGTGATGAAGGGATGGAGCGAGCTGTCCTGGTGGTACGGCGAGCAGAAATACCGCAAGCGGGTATGCGGCTCGGTTCCGATGTGCTCGGATAGCGCCGCCGTGAGCCGCGACTTGCCGATGCCTGGCTCGCCGGAGATCAGCACCACCCGTCCCTCTCCGCTCTTCGCCTGTTGCCAACGGCGGACGAGCAACTCGACTTCCTCCTCGCGCCCGACGAGCGGCGTCTCCTGCAAGCGCAACGCCTCGAACCGGCTCAGCACTCCGCTCTCGGCGATGACCCGCCAGGCCGGCTGCGGTTCGGCAAAGCCGGCAAGCGCCTGCGGGCCGAGATCGGCGAGCTCGAACAGCCCGCCGACCTGCCGGCGCGTCGCCTCAGCGAAGACCAGCGTGTTCGGCGTGGCCAGCGCCTGCAGCCGGGCCGCGAGGTTCGGCGTCTCGCCGACCACCTACTGCTCCTGCGCCGATCCCTCGCCAATCAGATCGCCGACCACGGCGAGCCCGGTGGCGATGCCGAGCCGCACGCGCAAATCTTCGCGCGCCTGCAATCGGCCGACCGCCTCAATCACCGCCAACCCGGCGCGCACCGCCCGCTCGGCATCGTCCTCATGCGCCTGCGGATATCCGAAATAGACCAAAACGCCGTCGCCCATGTACTTGGCGACAAAACCGTCGAACCGGCCCACCGTCTCGGCGACCACGCGGTGGTAGCCGCCGATCAACTCACGCAGATCCTCCGGGTCGTGACGGGTCGAGAGTGCGGTCGAGCCGACCAAGTCGCAGAACATCACCGTCAGCTGGCGGCGTTCGGCATCGACTTGTGCTGGTGCACTAGGGGCGGGCGCCGTCACCACGGCGGCGGGCATCGCCGCGAGTTTGGGTACACCCTCGGTCAGCGCGGCGATCGCATCCAACAAACGACGGCGGTGCCCGATCGACATAATCCCGAGTTCGCGCAGATCGTCGGCGGTTAGCCGCGGCAACACCTCAGCGTCGACATCGTTGTCGCGAAAGGCCGGCTCGTATTGAGCGAGCCCAAGGCCCCGCAGCCAATTTCCAACATCCACGGCAGAAAGCCTCCCGCGAATAATCTTACACTGAAATGACGCCGGTAGTGCAGAGATCTAGCCGGTGGTTCGGCGAGACGCCAGCGGTGTTCTTTGGGACACTCCTAAAATTGCCCAATTCGCATGAATTCGGGCGACACTCAGATTTGGGCTGCACCGCCATCGACGAAAAGCTCGATCCCGTTGACGTAGGCGCTGTCGTCGGAAGCGAGGAATACCGCCGCCTTGCCGAGGTCGTCCGGCGTGCCGATCCGGCCAAGCGGCACCGAAGCGACGGCCTCGGCCCGTTGCTCATCCGTCAGAAAATGGGCGAGGCCGGGGGTTGCCGTGTAGCCAGGGCTCAGCACGTTGACCCGAATGTCGCGTCCCTTGAGGTCGACGATCCAGCCGCGGGCAAACGAGCGTATCGCGGCCTTTGTCGCGTCGTACACCGAGGCGGCGGCAAAGCCTTTGATCGACACCATCGAGCCGATGAGAATCACCGAGGAGCCTTTGCCGAGCAATGGCAACGCCTTCTGCACGGCAAACAACAGGCCGCGCACGTTCGTGTTGAACGTCCTGTCGAAATGCTCCTCGGTGATCTCCCCGAGCTTAGCGAACTCGTAGACCCCGGCGTTTGCCGCCAGGACGTCAATATGCCCGGCCTGGGTCTTGACGGTAGCGTAGATGCGGTCGAGGTCGGCGAGATTCGTCGTATCGCCCTGGATCGGAGCCGCATTGCCGCCGATCGCGGCGGCCGCCTTATCGAGCTCGGGTTGATGGCGTCCGGTGATGAACACCCGCGCGCCTTCCTCGGCAAAATGCTCGGCGATGCCGAGGCCGATGCCAGCGCTGCCGCCGGTGACGACAGCGACTTTGCCTGCGAGCTTGCCGGTCATGCCATACCGTTCAGATTGAGCCATGAGCTTCCTCCGTATTTGACTTTCATCGTCTTAAGGCAGGCGCCAACTCCAGCTTGCTGTAGTTGATGCATCAACGTGCTTGCAAATCTGGGTTTACGCTGTGCTGTCGGGGAGCTTCAAAGTCCCCTCGACAACCTATGTCTTGGCCAGCTCCCACGGCCGACATCAGCATCGTATCGACCTCACCGAGACCAAGAAAATAGGTGTTTGTCGGGACTCCTAAAATTGCCCAATTCGCATGGCATCCTGCGAACCGATCACGATGATGGGCGAGCCGCAAAACAAAGCCGAGGGATGCCGATGGCTGATTGCGCCGGCCAAGCTCTGAATTCCCGGTTCCACCGATTTATTTCCCGTTTAGGCCGAAATAAATTCCCGGTTCGGCGGCAACGGGAATTAGACCGCAAGCGATTGATTTCGCGTTCTGTTTTCGGAGGGAATCGGGCCCGATACCGGCGGAATCGAAAAATTCCCGGTTACTTTCCCGGTTCACGGGAATTCGTCTATGACCGAGTGTCGCCCGCAACCCGCTGGAGCGCACGCCGGATAAGCTGATATCGTGGCCAGGACATCGGGCGTCCGCAGCAGGAGAACGGCGAGATGAATTCGAACGGCAAGGTGGCACTCGTTACCGGCGGGGGCAGCGGCATCGGCAAGGCTTCGGCCTTGGCGCTCGCCGGGGAGGGGTTTGCGGTCGTCGTCGCCGGCCGCCGGCCGGAGCCGTTGCAGGCGGTGGTCAGCGAGATCGAGGGGTTGCAGGGCAAGGCGCTGGGCGTGCCGACCGATGTCGGCGATCCCAACTCGGTCCGCGCCTTGTTCGCCAAGACCAAGCAAACCTACGGCCGCCTCGATGTGCTGTTCAACAACGCCGGCTTTGGCGCCTCGGCGCCGATCGAGGAGCTGGCCTTCGAGCGCTGGCAGGCCGTCGTCAACTCGATCCTGACCGGCTCGTTCCTGTGCACCCAGGAAGCCTTCAAGATCATGAAAGACCAGAAGCCGATGGGCGGCCGGATCATCAACAACGGCTCGATCTCGGCGCATGTGCCGCGGCCGAACTCGGTCGCCTACACCTCGTGCAAGCACGCGATCACCGGGCTGACCAAATCGACCTCGCTCGACGGCCGCAAATACGACATTTCCTGCGGCCAGCTCGACATCGGCAACGCGCTGACCGAGATGACCCAGCGCATGCACGGCGGCGTGCCTCAGGCCAACGGAACCGTCATGGTCGAGCCGACGATGGACGTGCAGAACGTCGCCCGAGCGGTCGTGTTCATGTCGACCGTGACCCCCGAGGCCAACGTCCAGTTCCTGACCGTGATGGCGACCAAGATGCCGTTCGTCGGGCGCGGCTGAACCTTGCCGGATGCAAGCGCGAACCGATCCCCGCCGGTTCACTCCTCCTCTTCCTCGATCGCGCTCTCGTGCCAGTGCCGCAGCAGCAGGCGAGACAGGAAATCGATGACGAGATAGATCGTGATGCCGGTCGCCGACAGCAGAAACAGCGCTGCGAACAGGCGCGGGATCTCCAGCCGATAGCCGGCTTCGAGGATGCGGAAGGCGAGACCGGTCTCGGCGCCGCCGGTGCCGGCGACGAACTCGGCGACGACGGCGCCTATCAACGCCAGCCCGCCTGAAATCCGCAGCCCGGCGAGGAAATAGGGCAGCGCCGTCGGTAATCTGAGATAACGCAAAGTCTGGGCCGGCGAGGCGCCGTAAAGCCGGAACAGGGCGATCAGGTTGCGGTCGGCGCTGTTGAGCCCGACCGTGGTGTTCGAGACGATCGGGAAAAAGGCGACGATCCAGGCGCAGACCAGCAGCGCGAGAAACGGCTGCTGCACCCAGATGATGATCAGCGGCGCGATCGCCACGATCGGCGTCACCTGGAGGATCACGGCATAGGGGAAGAGGCTGATCTCGAGGAGCCGCGACAGCGAGAACAACAGCGCGATGGCGGCGCCGAGGATCGCCGCCGCCGCCAGCGCCGCCAAGGTGACGCGCAGGGTTACCAGCAGCGAGCCCAACAGGCTGGGGCCATCGGTCAACAGCGCCTGGGCGATCGCGAGCGGGCCGGGCAGGATGTAGACAGGGACGTTCTCGATCCGGACCACCGCCTCCCACAGGCCGAGAAGCACCACGCCCACTGCCAGAGGCGCCGCGATCCGCCACCAGCGTCCCGGCCGTGCCCGCCTGATCACGCCTCCTCCGCCATCGCCTGGGCGAGATGGCCTGACACCGCGGCGCAGATCGCGGCATAGGCGGGCGTGGAGCGCAATGTGCGCTCGCGCGGCTGCGGCAAGTCGACCGCCAGCTCGGCCGCGATCCGCCCCGGCCGTGGTGTAATCACTGCGATCCGGGTCGACAGGTAGACCGATTCGAAGACGCTGTGCGTGACAAACACCACCGTCGGCCGCCGGCTGTCCCACAACCGCATCAGATCGTCGTTGAGCCCCATTCTGGTGATCTCGTCGAGCGCGGCAAAGGGCTCGTCGAGCAGCAACAGGTCGGGGTCGGTGACCAGCGCGCGGGCGATCGAGACGCGCATGCGCATCCCGCCCGAAAGCTGATGCGGATAGGCGCGCTCGAACCCGGCGAGCCCGACCGCCCGGATCTCGGCCGCAGCGCGCTGGCGCTGGGCCGGTCCGACCCGCCCAGCGAGGCGGAACGGCAGCAGCACGTTACCGACGACCGTGCTCCACGGCATCAGGGTCGGGTCCTGAAAGACGAAGCCGATGCGTCCCGGCGCAGCGTGTTCGCCTTTGCATGGCGTCAGCGTCAAATGGCGCCCGCCGGCGCTGGGTTCGCTCAGCCCGGCGATGATGCGCAGCAGGCTCGTCTTGCCGCAGCCCGACGGGCCGATCAGGCTAAGGAACTCACCGCGGCCGATCTCGAGATCGATCGGATCGAGCGCGGCCACACCAGAGGCGAAACGCTTGCTGATGCGGCGCAGCGAGACGATCGGCGTCACCGGGCTAGTCAGGGCGCATCCCAACCTTCTTGTCGACGAATTTGAGGGTGTACGCCTTTTTGTAGTCCATATCCTCGGGATAGCCTCGCGCGCGGTGGCGAAAGTTCCATGCGCGACATGCATACCGTACGGTTGGTTTCGCCGGGATCGATCCGTGTTACAGACTGTTCACTTTATGTCATCGTCGAGGCACGTAGACGTAGAAATTTGACAATCCCGGTGCAACAGTTACGATGTGTGACGCTATGAGATACGACGCCAAGCCCGCTCGCTTTATTGCAACCGCGCGAGGGCCCTCTGCCCAAGCCGGGTTGACGGGGTCTTTGGTCAAGGCGCGCATCGCCGAGTTTCTCGACGGTAGAAGCTGCGGGGAAGACCTGCTGCACGCACTTTACGATCACGTCCTCGACGAGCCGATTCCGCCATCAATTCGCGAACTTCTGAATAAGTGTGAATAGTCCGGTCGATTGTTGGCAGACGCCGAGCTTGACATTCGTGCCAAGGACGGATCGCCCCGGACTCTGCGGGGTTGCTCTGACGCGGCGCCGTAGCGGATGATCCAAGCTGCGGTCCTGCATTGCCTATCAGGTTAGGTTCTCCTCATTATCGGCCCGCTCGCGCGGCTTCGGGGAAGATTGGCGGCCGCACGATGGAGGGTCGAGAAGGCCGGGGAGGAACCGATGGCCAATTTGTTGGCGGCGCGGCGCCGCCCGGCGAGCGGGAGGATGCGAGAGGTACGCATCTTGATACTTGCGTCCTCGCTCGCGACGGTCTTCGAATGGTATGACTTCTATCTTTATGGTTTGCTCGCCGTAACGATCGGCAGCGTCTTCTTTTCGGCGGTCAACCCGACCGCGAACTATATCTTCGCCCTCCTTTCACTTGCCGCCGGGTTCGCGTTACGCCCGTTCGGCGCTCTCGTGTTCGGCCGGATCGGCGACCTCGCCGGCCGCAAGTATGCCCTTTTGATCACAATCACGATCATGGGCTGGTCGACCTTTGTAGTCGGCCTGTTGCCCGGCTATGCCGCGATAGGCCTTGCCGCCCCGGTAATCTTGATCGTGCTGCGCCTGTTGCAAGGTCTGGCGCTCGGCGGCGAGTATGGCGGCGCCGCCATTTATGTCGCCGAGCACGCCCCGCACGGCAAGCGCGGGTTGTTTACTTCGTGGGTTCAGACGGCCTCGACGCTCGGGCTGTTCCTCGCGCTGCTGGTGGTCCTCGGCTGCCAACAGTGGATCAGCGCCAAGAGCTTTACCGCCTGGGGTTGGCGCATCCCGTTCCTGCTGTCGATCATCCTGCTCGCAATCTCGATGTATATCCGGCTGCGCCTCAACGAGTCTCCGCTGTTTCAGCAGATGAAGGCGGAAGGCAGTGGATCGCGGGCGCCGCTGACCGAAAGCTTTGCCGAGAGGGGCAACCTCAAGATCGTCCTGATTGCCCTTTTCGGCGCGACCGCGGGGCAAGGGGTGGTGTGGTATTGCGGCCAGTTCTATGCGCTGTTTTTCTTGACCCAGACCTTGAAGATCGATCCCAAGACAGCGATCCTGATGGTCGCCACGGCATTGGCGATCGGAACGCCGGGATTCATTCTGTTCGGCTGGCTGTCCGATCGGTTCGGCCGCAAGCCGATCATCATGCTGGGTTGTCTGCTCGCGGTCATAACCTATTTGCCGCTGTTCAAGGCCATCACCCATTACGCCAACCCGGCCCTCGAAGCCGCCATCGTCTCGGCGCCGGCCGTCGTCATCGCCGACCCCGACGAATGCTCGCTGCAGTTCAACCCGATCAGCACATGGAAATTTACGAGTTCGTGCGACATCGCCAAGAGCGCTCTGGTCGCCTATGGCGTACCCTACAGCAACGAGGCCGCGCCGCCGGGCAGCGTGGCGCACATAAAGATCGGGCAGACCACGATCGCAAGCTACAACGCCAAGACGTCGGACGCCGCGGCTAAGGCCGCGGCCTTCAGCAAGGTCCTGGGCGATGCGCTGAAGACAGCCGGCTATCCGGCAACGGCCGATCCGGCACAGATCAATCACACCATGGTAATTGCTCTCCTCGTGATCCTGGTGATCTATGTGACGCTCGTCTACGGCCCGATCGCGGCGATGCTGGTCGAGCTGTTTCCAACCCGCATCCGCTATACCTCGGTGTCGCTGCCCTACCACATCGGCAATGGCTGGTTCGGCGGAATTCTGCCGACGATCGCCTTTGCCATCGTGGCGGCAACCGGCAATATATACAATGGGCTGTGGTATCCGATCGCCATCGCGGCAATGACGCTGGTCGTCGGCGTACTGTTCTTGCGTGAGACCAAGGACGTCGATATCCGTGCGGGTTGATCCGCGGCGAACCGCACCTGGGCTGGCCGGCGAATTTCCAACTCATTGCCGGGCGTTCTGGGAAACCTCGACTTACCCTGTCGGTTAGCGGCGATCTATCAAGTGGAAGCGCTCAGAGGCTGAGCAAGTATCCAGATCGAGATGAAAAATTGGCGACTTCTGCTCCCGCTTTCCCGGCGAAGGCCGGGACCCATGGCTCGGCAGCCCCGAACTTCTCAAACAATGCAGCACCTTACTGACGGTCACGAGCTCGTGCGGCGGAACGATGGACCCCGGCTTTTCGCCGGGGAAGACGGATGGATCGGTTGCCGAAGGATTCTTGCTCAGCCGCCCAGCCCCTGCCCCCTGCCTGCAGCGAAGGGATGATCACCGCCGCAGCAGCATCCGGCCAAGGTCGCGGCCACCGAACAGGTGCACGTGGAAATGCGGCACCTCCTGGTGGCCGTCACGGCCACTGTTGGCGATGATGCGATGGCCGGTCGCGGCCACGCCCTGTTCTCTTACGATTTGACCCAAGGCACGGAACATTGCCGAGTGCTCGGTTGATGAAGCATTCGCGGAAAAATCGTCGAGCGAGACATATTCCCCCTTCGGGATTACCAGGATATGGGTCGGGGTCAGCGGATTGATGTCGTGAAAGGCGAGGACGTGCTCGTCCTCGTAGACTTTCTTGCAGGGGATCTCGCCGCGCAGGATGCGGGCGAAGACATTATTGCGGTCGTAAGCCATGCCCTCTCCGCTCACTGCGGTAGGATACAGCCATTGGGTAGACGCGATAATTATTGGGATCCGGTTCAACTCCTCGAAGAGAGTGGGTACCGGCTCGAAGGCATGAACGACGAGGGATGAGTAGTAGAGCGCGGCTTGGCGGCTTGCCTCGCCGCGATAGGCGCCGACATCTATCCACACGCGGCGCGGCTCGCGGGGTGCAGCGAGCGCGTGGGCATTGCGATGCCGGGCGGGCGGCACCACAGTGAGCGCCGGCAACTGAATAGGGTATTTCGAACCAACGAAGACCGCGCGCAAATTTCCGTCGTGAGCGATCATTTGCCAATCAGTCACGAAATCGGGAAAATCCGGTTGATCGAGAGTGACGTAGGCATAGCCAAAGTGCCGGCGCAGCGCGGACATTACCCAAGGGCGGGTCGGCCGCGTCCCAGTTCCGCGAATGCCCTGATTTGCGGACAGCGGTTCGACGACACGGTGAAGCTCGGGGTAACTCCCTGGAACAACCAGGGTCTCGACCAAGATCTGGCCCTTACACACTCTGGCGAGCCGGGCCAGGGCGCCGTCCGGGCCCGCAAATGGTAGAGAGTACCGTAACAATAGACGATGTCGAAAGAGCCGAGATCGGCGAGGTCGACCACCCTGTCGAGATCCAGCACGCCGAGCTTGCGATGCGGATAAAGCCGGAGCATCTCGGCAACGTTGGCTGGGTTCCCATCGGTGCTGAGAACGTCGCAGCCTCGCTCCTCGAAAAAAGCCGTGTGCAGACCGATGCCGGCGCCAACCTCGAGCACGCTCTTGCCGTGAAGCTCAAGCCCGAGAGAGGAGAGATGCTCCTGTCGTACGCGGTTGATGCGCAGCGCTTCGGGCTCCTGAAACACGGAAAAATCCGGTGACATCGGGTCTCCCTTGCAGCAGATTCAGTAGGGCGGCGTCGTTCCGCAGATCGTCACAGCCAACATCCGATCCGCTATTAGCAGAAGATCAAACCAATTGGAATCGTTGTCATGCCACTCACAAATCGCCGGAGATCTATACTTAGCAGCAACGAACTTCTTGAACGGAGCCGAACTTATACGTCGGGGGCGAGCTCATGTTGCGTAACGACGAGATCCGACAACTTCGCGAGAAGGCGAGGGTGGTGGGTTACTCGAGGGTTTCTGCGTATACGCCCGCCATTGTCCCTGGCTCACCTATAAGGAGACGATACTACTCCGCGACGAGAGCGCCCGGCTAATCTCCTTCTTTAACGCTGAATTCGAGAGAGTGTCGTCTAACCGCCCACCGCTGACGTTCCAAGAGGGTCTGCTGGACTTCAAGTTGTGTAGCCCTGAGCGATGGTTTGATCGGGAATTTGTGAAGTTTCACGGGATAGATGTTTACGACTATCCGATGCGATCGGCGCCATACCTGATCATTAGAAAGAACAACTTGAATTTTCTGCTCTACCGTTTCGAAGATCTGCCGATATCGTTCCATTCTTTGCTTGAGGCTATCGGTTTGCCTACCGATCCTTCCCTGTCAGCGCCTATGCGGCTTAACGTTACCAAAGATAAACCTGTGGGGAACTTGTATCACGCCTTTTGTCGTGCGTTCATGCCGACGGACGAAATGACAGAATACTATTTCGGAGGAAAATATTTTCGGCATTTCTACGGTGACTCCCAAGGCGACGCGCATGCCTTCCCCACGGTGGCTGGAGAGCGATGACCTCGATGATAGGAGTTATGTGAGTGCTAATATTCCTGCAAGTGCCGAAAACGGGTGGTTCGACTCTGATTCACTTGCTGAGCGCGGCGCTGCAGCCAGCATTGCATATTCACCAGGCACCGGGCGTGCGCAAATTTCTAAGCCTTTCGCAGGTAGAACGTGATTCTCTGCGCCTGGTCGCTGGACACATGCCCTATGGGATTAATCGGTTTACCAATCAACGGTTCAGTTATTTTACTTTTCTGCGAGAGCCAATCGACCGCGTCGTGTCGGCGTACTACTATGTGAAAAGAACCACAGAACATCCGATGCGCCACCGGGTCGCGGCTGGCATATCGCTGCTGCAATATATGCAAGAGGCCGAAGACAACAGGCAAACCAGGCAACTCGGTCGTTACGATTTTGCCGAAATCTTGAGCCGCCAAAAATACTGGTGGGCTCGAATTCCGCTTCGTGAAGTCAACCGGGAGCATTTGGCGGTTGCGAAGGAAACTCTTCACAGTTGTCACTTCGTTGGCCTCTACGAAAATTTCGCTGAGGACGTCTGTGAACTATTCGAGCGCCTTGGTCTACCGCGCCCGCTCGACATCCCCAGAGTGCTGGAGAGCGTCGGCAGGCCTCGTGTCGCCGAGTTGGAACCACACATTGTCGAGGAGATACGCAAGGAGCACCTTTTCGACTGCGAGCTTTATGAGTATGCCTGCCGCCTGAAAGACCTGCGCAAGAAGCAAGATTTTGGCGGATAGCAGCCGGGCTCTCTCACCTGTGCACCAGCAGATCGAACCAATTGAAGTCATGGTTGTGCCATTCGCAATCAAACACCAAGTCAATTTTGGCGGGGGCAAAGAAATATAACATCTTCTCCCAATCGTGATATTCCATCCAAGGCGTCCCGGGGCCATCGGTCAATTCGCCCCATTGCGAGAAGGGAAGCATCCCTTCGCGAATCCAGCGTGACTTTGGATAGGCGAGATGCAACCACCGACCGCCGGCGTTGAGGTGTGGGAGTAGCAATTGAATCTCGGCGCGGGTTATCTTAGCGGGCGCATTGAGTAAAGAGCCGATTGCCAGAACGGCATCAAACCCATAAGCCAGTCGTTCAAATGACCGGTCATCTTGGATATAGAAGAATTCACCGGCGATGCCCTTCAGAGCGCAAATTCGCTCAACTACCCGCAGGTTGTCCTCGACGATATCGGCGAAGGTAACGCGAGCGCCGTGTTCGGCAAAGTGAAGTGAGGAGACCGCAAGACCGCAACCGACATCGAGGATATTCCGGCCCTTTAGCTTGTCCCGATAAAGATCGTGGTACCAGCCGCGGATACCGTAGAACGGTCCCGTCGACGTCCCGTTGTACGCGCGATGCCAAAGCGCGAGAAGGTCCCGGTCCGGCATCATTAGAAGCTCGCCGGATTCGATACGAGTTTCTGCGTCCAAAGGGACCGTTCCCCATTTCTTTCGGAGCACTTCATAGGGGGACGACCATTCGGCTCCGACGCCATCCCCACCCCAAACCTCTCCTTCGACGGCAGTCACACTTTGCTAATCCTAGTAACGGATGAAAGCAAAACGCCAGGATCTTCACTCTTCCCGAGAGGCGGAGGCTTCGTCCGGCCCAAAAAGTGATCTTGGTAAATCAGAGGTTTGCACGGCCGCGCTTTTCGTCGATCCCGGACTTGCCCTCGCGACGCATCAGTTCGGCGGCGACATCGGCAGGCGAAATGCCGACATCGGCCCACAGCACCAATAGGTGATAGAGGAGATCGGCGCTCTCGCCGACGAGCTTTGCCGGGTCGCCCCGGACGCCCTCGATGACTGCCTCGACCGCCTCCTCGCCGAGCTTTTGGGCGATCTTGGTGCGGCCGCGGGCGAACAGCCGAGCGGTATAGGAGGTCTGTGGATCGGCTCCGCGTCGCGCGCTGATAACCTGCCAGAGGCGGTCGAGGGTGGCGCCCAGATCTTTTGGCACGGCTCAACTCCGCACCGGGATGCCGCGGGCGGCGAGCCGGGCCTTGGCCTCGCCGATCCGACAGGTCCCGAAGTGAAAGATCGAGGCTGCGAGCACCGCGGTCGCGTGCCCATCGCGAATACCCTCGACCAGGTGATCGAGGGTGCCGACCCCGCCAGAGGCGATGACCGGCACGCGAACCGCATCGGCGACGGCCCGCGTCAGGGCGATGTCGAACCCCGATTTGGTGCCGTCGCGATCCATCGAGGTCAGCAGAATCTCTCCGGCGCCGTAATCGGCAAGCCGTCTGGCCCAGTCGACCGCGTCGATGCCAGTCGGCCGCCGTCCGCCATGGGTGAAGACCTCCCAGCGCGCCGGCGCCGACGCTTTTGCATCAATCGCGGCGACAATGCATTGGCTGCCGAATTTCTGCGCCGCTTCGCGGACGAAGTCGGGCCGGGCCACGGCGGCGGTGTTGATCGACACCTTGTCGCAGCCGGCGCGCAATAAGCGGCGGATATCCTCGACCGTGCGCACCCCGCCGCCGACGGTCAGCGGCATGAAACATTCCTCGGCAGTGCGGCGAACCACATCGTAGAGCGTGTCGCGCCCTTCGGCGCTGGCGGTGATGTCGAGAAAGCACAGCTCGTCGGCGCCCTCGCGATCGTAGAACCGCGCCTGCGCCACCGGATCGCCGGCATCGACAAGATCGACGAAGTTGACGCCCTTGACGACCCGCCCGTCCTTGACGTCGAGACAAGGGATGACGCGCATCTTCAGCATGCCGGCCTCTGCGCCATCAGGCGCAACGCCGCTTGCGGGTCGATCCCTCCGTCATAGAGCGCCCGCCCGCAGATCACGCCGGCGATGCCGTCGGCCTCGTACCTCTTGAGCGCGGCGAGATCGGCGAGCGAGGCAACCCCGCCCGAGGCAATGACCGGGACCCGAACCTGGCGCGCCAGACCGGCTGTCGCCGCGGCATCGACGCCGCCGAGCGCCCCGTCGCGGGCAATGTCGGTGTGGATAATCGCCGCGATCCCGCAATCCTCAAAGCGGCGCGCCAGCTCGGCGACACCGATCTCGGTCGTCTCGGTCCAGCCTGCGATCGCAACCCGACCGCCGCGTACATCTATGCCCACGGCGATCTTGCCCGGGTGATCGGCGGCGGCCCACCGGACCAATTCAGGATCGCGCAGGGCCGCCGTGCCGAGCACGATGCGATCAATCCCGAGCCCGAGCCATTGCTCGATCGCGCGACGGTCGCGAATGCCGCCGCCCAACTGGATGTGCAGCCCGACGGCGTCGCGGATCGCCTCTACCGCAGTCCCATTGACCGAGCGGCCGGCAAAGGCGCCGTTAAGATCTACGATGTGCAGCCATTCGAAACCGGCGTCCGCGAACTGCAGCGCCTGCGCCGCCGGATCGTCGTTGAACACGGTGGCGCTCGCCATCTCGCCGCGCACCAGACGAACACAGGCGCCATCCTTGAGATCGATCGCCGGATAGAGGATCACGGCAAACCTCTCACCCCAGCCCTCTCCTCGTTTGCGGGGAGAGGGAGGGACCCGCAGGTCCGCAATCGACGGAGCCGCGAAGCGGCGGACGAGATGTCGGACCGGTACCGCGGGAGGGTGAGGGCCAACGCCAGACAACTTTGTGCTGGAGGATCACGAGCGCGCCGGAACGTCGTCGAGCAGCTTGTAGTAATAGTGACCTGGCACGATCCGCCCTTCGACGCGCGCGTAGACCGGGTGGGTGCCCCAACGGCGATACCCCAGACTCTCATAGAGGCCGATCGCAGCGTTCTGCGTGTCGCGCAAATCGAGGTTGAGGACGGCCAGCCCCAATTCCCGGCCGAGCCGCTCAATCTCCAGCACGATGCCGCGGCCGAGGCCGTGGCCGCGGGCCCACGGCGCCACGAACGCGCTCGTCAGGGTGCCGGCGAAGGCTTGCGCTTCGTTGTTGCGCGGGGCGCGGCTGAGTTGCGCCGAGCCGGCCACGACCCCCTCCAAGCGGCCGACGACGAGCCGGCGCTCGGGGACCAGCAGCACGCCCTTCCAATAATTTTCCAGGACCTGGCGCGGCGGCGGCTTGAGCCAGCCGAACCCCCCACCCTCGGTGATCGCGCTCTCAGTCGCCTCGCAGAGATTGTCGAGATCGTTGCCCGAATAGCGGGTGAGCCGCTCGACCGAGATCGCCGCGACGGTGTTCCGGCTATCGCTCATGGGCTCCATCGCAAAAAGTTTCCAATCAACCGCAGCCCTGCTTGCTGGCTTTTCTCGGGGTGAAACTGGGTTCCGGCGAGATTGTCGCGGCCGACGACCGCGGCGAGCGCCCCGCCGTAATCGGTGACCGCCAGGAGGTCGCGCGCGCTGGCCAGCCGGAAATGATAGCTGTGCACGAAATAGGCGTGCGCGCCCGCCCCGAGCCCGTCGAGGAGCGGATGCGCCGCCCGCGGCTCGATCTCGTTCCATCCCATATGCGGGATCTTCAGCGCCGAATCCGCGGGTTCGATCGCCACCACCTCGCCGTCGATCCAGCCGAGGCCGTCGACCGTCTCGAATTCGCGGCCGCGTCGGGCCATCAGCTGCATGCCAACGCAGATCCCGAGGAATGGGCGCGCACGTGACATAACCGCCTCGCTCAGCGCTTGTTCAAGACCGGAAACCGCGGCAAGCCCGCGCCGGCAATCGGCGAAAGCGCCGACCCCAGGGAGGACAAGGCGATCGGCGCCGGCAATCGTATCGGGCGCGCAGGTCACCCTGATTTCGGCGGAAATGCCGTTCTCGGCCGCCGCGCGTTCGAACGCCTTTGCCGCCGAGCGCAGATTGCCCGAGCCGTAATCGACGATCGCGACGATCATCACAAAGTGCCGCCGAGAACGCCCTTGGTTGACGGAACCGCTCCCTGCCGGCGCGGATCGACCTCGACAGCCTGGCGCAACGCCCGGGCGAGACCCTTGAAGCAGGATTCGACGATGTGGTGGTTGTTCTCGCCATAGAGGTTCTCGACATGAAGAGTGACCCCCGCCGACTGGGCGAAGGCCTGGAACCACTCCTTGAACAACTCAGTATCCATCTCGCCGAGTTTCGGTCGGGTAAACGCCACCTTCCACACTAGATAGGGTCGGTTCGAGGCGTCTAGGCTGACGCGCGTCAAAGTTTCGTCCATCGGGATTACCGCATGCCCGTAGCGCGCGATGCCGGCGCGGCTCCCCAAAGCCTTCGACACCGCCTCGCCGACGACATAGCCGGAATCTTCGGTGGTGTGATGAAAATCGATATGCAGATCGCCGATTGCCCGCAGTTTGACGTCGATCAGACTGTGCTTGGCCAACTGTTCGAGCATGTGATCGAGAAAGCCGATACCCGTCGATATTTCCGCGGCGCCGCTGCCGTCGAGATCGACCCGGCCGCTGATTTGCGTCTCCTTGGTGTTGCGTTCGACCGTAGCCACCCGCACGATGCTCTCCTCTATCGCCGCTGGACCGCGACACAGTCTATTTAGCAATTCCGGGGTGCACTTGCCACTGTCCGACGGTCGGCTTGACCATGAACCCGCTGCGCCCACATCTCAGTCTTCCGAGTTTCAAGCGCCTGGCGCGCCAGCTTCCCGAAAAAGCGCATGGATCACTTCGACAGCAACGCTTGGCATGGCACAACGATCCTGTGCGTCCGCAAGGGCGGCCAGGTCGTGGTCGCCGGCGACGGTCAGGTCACGATGGGTCAGACGGTAATGAAGTCGAATGCGCGCAAATTGCGCCGGCTGGCCAGCGGATCGGTGATCGCGGGCTTTGCCGGCGCCACCGCTGACGCGATCGCGTTGTTTGAGCGGCTCGAGGCCAAGCTCGAGCAATATGCCGGACAATTGCCCCGCGCCTGCGTCGAACTGGCCAAGGATTGGCGCACCGACCGTTATCTGCGCCGCCTCGAAGCAATGATGGCAGTGGCCGACAAGAGCGTATCCTTGATCCTGTCGGGAACCGGCGACGTGCTCGAACCCGAGGACGGGATCATCGGCATCGGCTCGGGCGGCGGCTACGCGCTGGCTGCGGCGCGGGCCCTGATCGGCGTTGACGGCCTCGACGCCGAAGAAATAACCCGCCGCGCGATGGCAATCGCCGCCGGGATCTGCATCTATACCAACGACAAGATCACCTTAGAGAAACTCGACAACTAACGCCCGATGCCATCTTTCAGCCCGCGCGAGATTGTTTCCGAGCTTGACCGCTACATCGTCGGCCAGCACGACGCCAAGCGTGCCGTTGCGATCGCGCTCAGAAACCGCTGGCGCCGTCAGCAGCTCGCCCCCGAGCTGCGCGAAGAAGTATTACCCAAAAATATCCTGATGATCGGCCCGACCGGCTGCGGCAAGACCGAGATTGCCCGCCGGCTCGCCCGACTCGCGCAAGCCCCGTTCGTCAAGGTCGAGGCGACCAAATTTACCGAAGTCGGCTATGTCGGCCGCGACGTCGAGCAGATCGTGCGCGACCTGGTCGAGATCGCGATCGCGATGACCCGCGAGCGGCTGCGCAAGGAGGTCGAGCCCAAAGCCGAGCTGGCCGCGGAGGAGCGCGTGCTCGAAGCGCTCGTCGGCTCGACTGCCAGCGCCGATACACGTCAAAAATTCCGCAAGCAGTTGCGCGAGGGAACGCTCGACGAGCGCGAAATCGAGATCGCGGTGCAGGAAAGCGCGGCGGCCAATTTGCCGACCTTCGAGATCCCGGGCATGCCCGGCGCGCAGATGGGAATGCTCAACCTCGGCGACATTTTCGGCAAGACCTTCGGCACCCGCTCGAAGCCAAAGAAGATGACAGTCGCCGACAGTCACCGCGTGTTGATCGCCGAGGAGAGCGACAAGCTCCTCGATCAAGAAATGGTCGTGCGCGAAGCGGTCGGCGCCGTCGAGCAGAACGGCATCGTCTTCATCGACGAGATCGACAAGATCAGTGGGCGCGGCGAGCGCGCCGGCGGCGGCGCCCCCGATGTCAGCCGCGAGGGCGTCCAGCGCGACCTGCTGCCGTTGATCGAAGGGACAACCGTCGCAACCAAGCACGGGGCGGTCAAGACCGACCACATCCTGTTCATCGCGTCGGGCGCCTTTCATCAGGCAAAGCCTTCCGATCTGCTGCCTGAATTGCAGGGGCGGCTGCCGATCCGGGTCGAATTGAAGGCGCTCGACCGCAGCGATTTCCGCCGCATCCTGGTCGAGCCCGAGGCGAGCCTGATCAAGCAATACAAGGCACTGCTGGCGACCGAGGGCGTCACCCTCGATTTCGACGAGGCGGCGATCGACGAGCTGGCGCTCTTGGCCGAGGAGATCAACACCGCGGTCGAGAATATCGGCGCGCGACGCCTGCACACGATCCTCGAGCGGCTGTTGGAAGAGATCAGCTTTACCGCCTCCGACCGGCCCAACGGGACCCTGGTCCAGATCGACCGCGATTATGTCCGCGAGCAGGTCGGCGCCCTTGCCCAAAACGCCGATCTGTCCAAATTCATTCTCTGAGCAGCCGCGAGCGGAGCTGGCGCAGAATTCGGCGGGCACGGCCCAGTAGCTAACAGGGATTACCAGGCGTTCACATCCGAGCGCTATCGTGTAACCGCCGCAACGCGGCCGAGGCACAGGGAGGCGGACATGCTGTCGGGCGCGCGCATCCAACAACGGCTGGCGCGGCAGGCGCTCGCCCTCGTCCTCGCTGGCGGCCGGGGCAGCCGGCTGAAACAGCTGACCGACCGGCGGGCCAAGCCGGCGGTGTTTTTCGGCGGCAAGTTCCGCCTGATCGACTTCACCCTGTCGAACTGCCTCAATTCGGGGGTCCGGCGCATCGCCGTTTTGACCCAATACAAGGCGCACAGTTTGTTGCGCCACTTGCAGATGGGATGGTCGTTTCTGCGCCCGGAGATGGGCGAGTTCCTCGACCTGCTGCCGGCGCAGCAGCGGCTCGACGAGGCGACGTGGTATCGCGGCACCGCCGACGCGGTCCATCAAAACTATGATATCCTGCGCGCCGCCAACCCGACATACTTTTTGGTATTGGCCGGCGACCACATCTACAAGATGGACTATTCGAACATGCTGGCCGATCACGTCGACCGGGGCGCCGACTGCACGGTCGCTTGCGTCGAGGTGCCGCTCGCGGAAGCATCGGGTTTCGGAGTCATGGCGGTCGACGACACGATGCGGATCGTCGATTTCCAAGAAAAGCCGCGCCATGCGCCGGCGATCTCCGGCAAGCCCGACCGAGTACTCGCCAGCATGGGCGTCTATGTCTTTACCGCCGAGTTTCTCTATGCCGAACTCGAACGCGATCACCAAGACCCGGAATCGAGCCATGATTTCGGCAAGGACATCATCCCGAAACTAGTGCGCCGCGGGCTTGCGGTTGCCCATTCGTTTGACGAGAGCTGCGTCAAGACGACGCCGGAAGCCGATTCGTATTGGCGCGATGTCGGCACCATCGATTCCTATTGGGCGGCCAATCTCGATCTGGTGATGCCGGTCCCCTCGCTCGACATCTACGACCCCAACTGGCCGATCTGGACCTATCAGCAGCAGTTGCCGCCGGCCAAATTCGTATTCGACGACGACAACCGGCGCGGCATGGCGGTCGATTCGATGGTTTCAGGCGGTTGCATCGTTTCCGGGGGCACGGTCAGACGGTCGCTGATGTTTTCGAACTGCCGGGTCAATTCCTACGCCCAAACTCGCGAGGCGGTGCTGCTTCCCGAGGTCGAGGTCGGCCGCCATGCGCGGCTGACCAAGGTCGTCATCGACCGCGGCTGCCGGATCAGGGAGGGGCTGGTGATCGGCGAGGACCCCGATCTCGATGCCACTCGGTTCTACCGAAGCGACGCCGGCGTCACCCTCGTTACCGCGGAAATGCTCGCCGCACTCGACTGAGCCGTGAGCTGCTGCGAGCTTCTTGACATCTGGGAACAAATAGAGTACAGATTATTTTTCCCTATCATTGGCAAGACGAGCGGTGAGTCCCGCAGGCGTTCATGTCTGGAAATTGAGCGAGGGCGGGGGTCGCGCCCTTGGACTCTCGTGCACCGAGGACGGGGTCTTTCTCGCGGGCACGCAGCTGATCGAGCGCCGCGAGGGCCGCTATGCCCTCCGCCCGCGAGCCGATCTCGAACGGCTCTTGGGCCGTGCCTTTGGCGATGGGATAAGTCTCGACCGGCTGATGCCCGGCTTCCGCGTCATCGCCTCCGCACTGGATGAAAGAAACCTCTGCCTGGCGCAGATCGCGGCAGTGCAGCTACGCGTTCCCGATCTCCCCGATATGTTCGCGCGCCGTAGCATGGAGGCCGAAGACCTCCTGATCAAAGGCGCGCGGGATGACGGCCGGCTCGCCCGCGGCGGCTGGGACCCGGCCGAGCATCCCCGCGCCGGAGTTCCGCCCAATCCCGGCTGGTTCGCCCCGACTGACGGTTCCGGCGCAGGCCGGCCGACCCAGGTCGCCCAGGGCGAAAAGGACGAGCGCGCGCCGGAGGAGATGCTCGACCCCCTGGCCCCCGTGCGGCAGGCGCAGTGGGACGCACGCACCGCGGTCCTGCGCCAGATCGACCCGGGCAACCCGAATCTGACCTACTTCTCCGATCCCAATTCGGCCCCGAGCCAGGCGGCGCTCGATCGCCTCAACGCAGCGCTCGAAGCCGCTGCGATCAAAGGCGTCACCGACACGATCATGCCCGGCGGCGTATTGATCGGCAAACCCGGAAGAGCGCCATATGTGCAAATACTCCCGGGCGGCCTCGACGCGGCCATAGACATGTTCGACTATTTACGAGTTGGTGGAGAGGTAGTCGATAAACTGGGCTTGGAGGGGACGCTTGTGAAGTTGCCGGGAGATGTTGGTTTTATAACATTTCGAGCCATATCGACGAGCGGACCACCAGCTGTCGATGTTAATGTCCGAAGCATGCCGTTTACGAGGCTACACTTTATCGGAGGACAATAACGTGGACGATATTGATCAGATTGTTGATGCCTACGTGGATGAGTTTGAGATCGATTTCATCGCGTTGCCACAAATAGTGAGCGCTGTCCGCTGGCGGTTGGGCGCCAAAACTGATGCTGAGACTAGGGAATTTAGTTTAAAGATCGCCAAGCGGCTTTATGATAAAGGTTTACGACCTGGAGACTATTACCTCGGTACTCGATTTGACTATTGGCCCGACAAGGGAGGCCAGATGATGCTCGATCGCATCGAACGGGAGTGGATCACGGCCGGCGCCGATCCTAACCTCGCCGAACCGATCTGCTGGTTCGCGCCGAATCCGAAATGACATCGCCGGGCGCAACCGTGACGACATCTTAAGCTGGCGAGCATCAGGCGCAATGGGACGCGCGGATCGCGACCTTGCGCGAGATCGATCCGGCCAACCCGAACCTGACCTACTTCTCCGATCCCAATTCGGCGCCCAGCCAAGCGGCGCGCGATCGCCTCAACGCTGCGGTCGAAGCCGCAGCCATCAAGCGGGTGGCAGACAAGGCGATGACGGGCGGCGTGCCGATCGGCGCTGCACGAAGCAGTCCAGACATCTCCCTACTTCCCGGCGGCACCGAGGCGGCGGGGGAGCTTTTTGATTACCTCCGGGTGGGCGGATCTATCGTCCACGATCCAGACCTGGAAGGGTCGTTGATTAGATTACCCGGCGATGTCGGCTACATTACCTTTCGTGCTAAATCGACGAACGATTCGCCCGCGATCGATGTTAACGTCCCTGGCGTTCCCTTTAGGAGAATACATTTCAAATAAGAGGGATTTTGATGGACATGAAGGAACTTGTCGACGACCTTGTGAAGGAGTCGGAAGAAGATTACATCGGTTTGTGGGAAATAGCTCAGGCGTCCCGCGAGGACCTCGGCGCTCGTACGACAGACGAGGCACGGTCGGCAAGTTTGGAGGTGGTGGCCCGGCTCTACAAGAGAGGTTTACGGCCCGGGGATTATTATCTTGGTACTCGGTTTGATTACTGGCCGGACGAAGGCTGCCAGGCGGCGCTCGACCGCATAGAGCAGGAATGGATCAACGCCGGCGCCGATCCCAACCTCGCCGAGCCGATCTGCTGGTTTGCGCCGCGTCCCGCATCAGGCGCTGCAGCGAGTGCGCCGGGTGACAACGGATAGTCGTGCCGGGTGCGCCGGGCCGACAGGCGGCGCTCAGAATACGCGGGCCGTGGTCGTTCGATCCCTCAGCCATACCTGCGCTTCGCGGCCGGAATCGAGCGCGTCGCGCGCGGCGTCCACCGCATCGAGCAATGCCTGCTCCTTGTCGAGATACGCGCCATAAACGGCGCTGCCAAGGGTGACCACCCATCGCGCTTCGCGTCCGCGCCGGCACACCCGAAACTCCATGACACTCATCCCTACGCGCTCCTTCGGCGGCGACGGCCGCCGTGACGGGTTTCATCCCCGATGCCCGATACTCCCATGCGGTGATTATCGCCGAAAAAGCGCCGTAAATAAAGGCAATTTTGTTACGAACTGACATAAAGTGGTAAATTTGTAAGATTGGATAGCGACGAATCAGCAAGTTAACATTACTTACCGTAGCGATCACTTCTCCTCGGCGGTGAACACGCCGTCCCAGTTAGCCGGAGGGGCTTCCGACTGAAAGTGGGCGATTCGCCGCCGGTAGAGGTCATAGACCGGGGCGAGATGGCGCGCCGCCGCCAGACGCCCGTCGTCGAGGAGCCGCAGCGCCGCTCCCCATTCTTGGTGGCGATAGGCACTGAGCAGTTCCGAATGCCGGTCTACGAACTCACCCTCCTCGATCGTTTCCGGCGGCAACGTATAGACGCGACCGGCCTGGGTCTTGCCTTTGACCGCGACGAGATCGACCTCGATCAACGCTGGGTCGTCGAGATGCGTTACCGTCTCCTCGCCGATCACCAGATCTATGCCGTAGACCTTGCCGAGCCCCTCCAGGCGCGAGGCCAGGTTGACCGGGTCGCCCAGCAGCGAATAGTCGAAATGCTGCTCCGACCCGAAATTGCCGACGCAGCATTCGCCGGTATTGATGCCGATGCCCATCTGAACGGGCCGAAACAGCTTGCCGGAGGCCGCTGCCTCTCCCTCCCACATCCGGTTCAAATCGACGAGCTTACGGCGCATTATCTGGGCCGCGCGAACCGCGTTTTTGGCGTGGTCGAGATCGTCGAGCGGGGCGTTCCAGAACGCCATGATGCAGTCGCCGATATATTTGTCGATCGTGCCCTTTTCCTCAGTAATGATTTCGGTCATCGGCGACAGAAAAGTATTCATGAAGTGCGTCAAGGTCTGGGCGTCCATACCCTCGGCGCGGCTGGTAAACCCGCGGATGTCGCAGAACATGATCGTCATGATCCGCATCTCGCCGCCGAGGACGAGTTTTTCGGGGTGCGCGGCCAGTTCCTCGATATATTGCGGCGACATGTAGTGCGAGAAGGCGCCGCGGATCTCGCGCTGGCGCGCCTCGGCGCGCAAGTAGCCGAGCAGGCTCGCTACCAGATAGACGAGGGTCAAGACCGCCCACGGATAGACCGGGTCGATCAGCCAATGCGCGTACTTGAAGGCAAACCATGACCCGCCGAATGCCGCCGCGACCGAGACGCCGCCGAGCATGGCGCTCGGCAGCGCGCCGATCCGTGGCAGGACAAAGATCAAACCGGCGCCGACCAGCAGCGCAAACAGGATTTCGGCGCCGATCGCCCAATCGGGCCGCGTCAGGTAATCGCCTTGGAGGATTTCGTCGAGCAGCTGGGCGTGGATCTCAACCCCCGGCACCGCACCCGCGAGCGGGGTCGCCTGCAGATCATTGATGACGCCGGCGGCCGAAGTCCCGACCAGAACGATATGGCCGGCGAACAATGCCGGATCGAATTTTCCGCCGAGCACGGCGGCGGCGGAGATGATGCGGTCGCGCTGGAACGGCGCGTAATGCAGCCATACACGTCCGGCGGCGTCGGTCGGCACGGTCAGCGGCCCGATGCGGATCGCGGTCAGCCCGGTATCTTCACCAAAATTCTTTTCGCCATTGGCCCCCGCGGCGCGGCCGATATAGGTCGTGGCGCCGACCGCGAGGCGCAGCGCCTCGGCGGCCAGCGATGGATAGGCATGACCGTCGAATGCCAGGATTAGCGGCACGCGGCGGACGACATTATCCCACTCGGGAAGCTGGTTGAGAAACCCATCGCCGGCGGCCGCCGCTTCCAACACCGGAAGGGTGGCAACCACCTTGGTGAAATTGTCGACATGGCCGAGCGGGTCATCGCCGGTAAAGGCATAGCCGGCTTTTGCCGCGGGGGGCCGCCTCTCACCCTGAGCGGTCAGGATGAAGCCCGTCACTACCGGCACCTTCCGCATCGCCATCGCCAGGCGCTGATCTGGATCGGGCAATGCCGACAACAGCTTTTCCGCGTCCGCCGGATCGACGCCGTTCTGAGCGATCAACGGCAGCAGCATTTTGGGTGAGGTCCGATCGGGTTCGGCAAAATCGATATCGAAGGCGACGACCGCGGCGCCCGCGGTGGCCAGACGCTCCACCAGTTGCGCCACGATCGTGCGCGGCCACGGCCATTGGCCGATCTTGGCGAGGCTTTGATCATCGATGTCGACGATGCGGATCGGCGAATCCCCGGGCACGCGCGGCAGAGCGCGCTGGTAGAGGTCGAAAGCGATCAGCGACAGCCGGTCGAGCAGATCCGGAGCAACGATCCGGGCGCTGATCGCGATGAACAGGACCGCGAGCGGCAGCAGATAGACGCCGCGGCGGCGAAGATTGGAGAACAGGCGCATATGCCGGTCGCGAAGACGAGCCGCCGATATCATCGCCCAGTCCGGCGGCACTTTCCACAATCCTCGACGCGTTAAACACCTTGCCCGGACGCGAGGGAGTAGCCAGTCTCTAAGACTTGATGACCGACACGATCGAACTGTCGCCGCCAGGCGACCGCAAAGACGCCGGCGAAACCAAGGCGACCAGCCAAGCCAGGCCGCCGGCTGAAGCGAAGAAGGCAAAGCTTGTCCGCAAGGCGGTGGCGCTCGCCAAAGAGGTGCTCGACCCAGCGGACCACGCCGCCGCAGAGCGGGTCATCGGCGCCTATTGTGAACATGTGCCGCCGGCTGACGTCACCGAGCGCTGCCCGCGCGATCTGAGCGGGGCCGCACTGTCGCTGTGGCATTTTGCGGAGCGCCGCCGTCCGGGCCAGGCCAAGATCCGAGTCTACAACCCCGAAATTGCGGCCGATGGCTGGTCCTCAGGGCACACGATCGTCGAGATCGTCAATGACGACATGCCGTTTCTCGTCAATTCGGTGACCGGGGCGATAAACGCCGGCGACCGCGTCGTCCATCTCGTGGTCCATCCGATCCTGACCGTCGAACGCCTTCCGAGCGGCCGGCTGCACGAGATCGGCAAGACCGCCGCCGCCGGCTCTCGCGAATCGTGGATGCACATCGAGATCACCCGTGAACCCGATCCGGCAAACCTCGCGCTACTGACGCAAAACTTGGCGGGCGTCCTCGGCGACGTCCGGGCCGCGGTCACCGACTGGCAGCCAATGCGCGAGACCCTGCGCGCGCTGATCGAGGAACTGGCCTGCCTGCCCGGACCCGCGGCTCCGGCACCCGAACTTGCCGAGGTACAGGATTTTCTGCGCTGGCTCGACGACGACAACTTTACCTTTCTCGGGTACCGCGAATACGACTTTGACGGTGCGGCCGAACCGACCCGACCGGCGCTCGGAATTTTATGCAATCCCGACTATCCGGTCTTCGGCGGGCTGCGCGACTTGTCCTCGCTGCCGCCCGACGTGCAGGATTTCGTCCGCCGCCGCGAGCTTCTGATCATCACCAAATCGAACCGCCGCGCCACGGTTCATCGCACCGCCCACATGGATGCGATCGGCCTGCGCCGGTTTGGCGCAAACGGGAATGTCGTCGGCATCCGGCTGTTTCTCGGGCTGTTCACCTCGCTGGCCTACAGCCGCAGCCCGCGCTCGATCCCGCTGCTGCGGCGCAAAGTTCGCGACATAGTCGCGCGCGCCGGGCTGTCGCCGACCGGACATGACGGCAAGGCCCTGCTGCACATCCTCGACACTTTGCCGCCCGACGAGCTGTTTCAGAGCGGCGAGGAGCAGCTGTTCGAGATGGTCATCGGCATCCTCAATCTGCAGGAGCGGCAGCGCATCGCGCTGTTCACCCGCTGCGACCCGCTCGAACGCTTTGTGTCCTGCCTCGTCTATGTGCCGCGCGAGCGGTATGACAGCGATCTGCGCCGGCGCTTCGCAGCGATCCTCGAACAGGCCTTTGCCGGTCAGCTTTCCGCTTTTTATACATATCTCGACGAATTGGTGCTGGCGCGCGTCCAGTTCATTATCCGCACCACCCGTGGCGCGGTGCCGGCGGTCGATGCCGCCGAGCTCGAGCAGCGGTTGGCGCAGGCAGGGCGAAGCTGGTCGGACCGCCTCGAAGAGGCCGCGCTCGAAGCTTTCGGCGAGGCTGAGGCGCGTGACCGGCTGCGCCGCCTGAAACCGTTCCCGATCGCGTACCAAGCCCTGACACAGCCCGCCCAGGCGATCGCCGACCTGCCGCGGATCGAGAATGCCCTGGCAGGCTCGCCATTGGAGGTCTCCCTCCACCCCGCCGCGAACGAGCGGCCTGGGCTGCGGCTCTATCGGGCACAACAGCAAGTGATCCTTTCGGACGTGCTGCCGATGCTCGAAAACCTCGGACTTCGAGTCGTCGCCGAAGAGCCGTTCCGTATCGACAGCGTCGACCGCGGCGCTGTCTGGGTCCACGAATTCGAGCTTGCCGGCGATGCCGCAACGGCCGCCATTTCCGCCGCGGTTAGGGCGCGTTTCGAGGAGGCGCTGGTCGCGGTATGGACCGGCCGAGTCGAGAGCGACGGCTTCAATCGGCTCGTGCTGGCCGGCGGACTCTCCTTCCGCCAGGTCACAGTGCTTCGCCTCTACGCCAAGCTGCTGCGACAAGCCGGGACCACGTTCAGTCAAGCCTATATGGAAGACACGCTGGGCGCCCATCCCGACGTCGCCGCCCGGCTCGTGCGGCTGTTCGAGATCCGCTTTGATCCGGCCGCTGCGGACTCCTCGCTCGCGGCGCTGGGCGAAGTCCAGGCGATCGATCACGCCCTCGATGCGGTCACAAGCCTCGATGAGGACCGCATCCTGCGCAGCTACCTTGCGCTCATTCTCAAGACCGTGCGGACGAACTATTTTCAGCAACTACCTTCCGGAGAGCCAAAGCACTATCTCGCGGTCAAGCTCGCCAGCAGCGAGATCGACCTGCTGCCTCAGCCGCGGCCGCTATTCGAAATCTACGTCTACAGCCCGCGGATGGAGGGCGTGCACATGCGCGCCGGCAGGGTCGCTCGCGGTGGGATCCGCTGGTCGGATCGCAAGGAGGATTTCCGCACCGAGATCCTCGGCCTGATGAAGGCGCAGACGGTCAAGAACGCGGTCATCGTGCCGGTCGGGTCGAAGGGCGGCTTCGTCGTCAAGCGACTGCCCGATCTGCGCGATCAAGTCGCGACCGAGGCGGTTGAGTGCTACAAGATCTTGATACGGGGGCTGCTCGATCTTACCGACAATATCGCCGCCGAAGGCGCCGATGGCCACCGCATAGTGCCGCCGCCCCGGGTCGTACGGTACGACGTCGACGACCCATACCTTGTTGTCGCGGCCGACAAGGGCACCGCGACATTCTCCGACTATGCCAATGCGATCGCGGAAGAATACGGGTTCTGGCTCGGCGACGCCTTTGCCTCTGGCGGCTCGGTCGGCTACGACCACAAAGCGATGGGCATCACCGCGCGCGGCGCTTGGGAACTCGTCAAGCGCCATTTCCGAGAACTCGGGCGAGACCTCGAAACGAGCGATCTGACCGCGGTTGGGGTCGGCGACATGTCGGGCGACGTATTTGGCAACGGCATGCTGATGTCACAGCGCCTGCGGCTGCTCGCGGCCTTCGATCACCGGCATGTCTTCGTCGATCCCAATCCCGACCCCGCACGGAGCTTCGCCGAACGCGAACGTCTGTTTCACCTGCCGCGTTCGAGCTGGGCGGATTACGACCGTACACTGATCTCCAAGGGCGGCGGCGTCTTCGAACGCAACGCCAAATCGATCGCGATCAGCCCGCAAATGAAGCACGTATTCGCCGTCGATGCAGATCGGCTGACCCCGGCTGAACTAATCCGTAAGCTATTGGCGGCATCGGTCGATTTGTTGTGGTTCGGTGGGATCGGCACCTTTATCAAGGCGCCGCAGGAAACCCATGCCGAGGTCGGCGACCGCACTAACGATGCGCTGCGCATCAACGCCGACGAAGTTCGCGCGAAAGTCGTCGGCGAGGGCGCCAATCTCGCGGTGACCCAGCGCGGGCGCGTCGCCTATGCCCTAAAAGGCGGCCGAATCGATACCGATGCGATTGACAATTCTGCCGGCGTCGACACCTCCGACCACGAGGTCAACCTCAAGATCCTGATCGACCGCGCCATTGCCGCCGGGGCGCTGGCGGCTGAGGAACGCGAGCCCTTGCTCCACGGTATGGCCGGGGATGTCGCGGCCTTGGTATTGCGCGACAATTACTTGCAAGGCGAAGCACTGTCGGTGGCCGAGGCGCGCGGCGTCGGCGCTCTCGACCGGCAGGCGCGGTTGATCCGCGATCTCGAACGGTCGGGTCGACTCGACCGCGCGCTCGAATTCCTCCCCGACGACGAAACCCTCGCCGTGCGCGCGGCGCAGCGCCAGGGACTGGTCCGACCCGAGCTCGCGGTATTGCTCGCCTATGCCAAGCTGGCGCTCGACGTCGAGATTTTGGCCTCGGATCTGCCCGACGCGCCCGAGCTGGCCGACCAGCTGCTCGCCTATTTCCCGGCGGCATTGCGCGACCGGCTCGGGACGCTGATCCCGACGCACCCGCTCCGCCGCGAGATTACCGCCACCGTTGTCACCAACGATCTCGTCAATCGTGCCGGCATCACCTTTATCAGCGAAATGCGGGCGCGCACCGGACGGACCGCGCCCGAGATCGCCCGGGCCTATTTGATCGCGCGCGAAATATTCGATCTGCGCAATCTCTGGGCCGAGATCGAGGCGCTCGATAATAAGGTAGCGGCCCCGTTGCAGACTGAGACGCTGCTCGAGATCGGATCAGTCCTTGAGCATGCCGCCGGGTGGCTGTTGCGAGCCAACAGGCTCGACATCAGCGGACGAAATTGCCCGTTTCGGGCCGGCAGTCCGAGACCTTGCTGCGATGGTGGCGGAGCTGCTGCCGCCGGGCGAGCGGGCGTTGTTTGATCAGCGCGCTGCACGATTTGCCGCTGCCGGCGTGCCACAGGCGCTCGCTGTGCGCCTCGGCGGGGTGATATTCCTGACCACTTCCCTCGAGGTCGGCGAATTGGCCGCACGCGCGGCCCAGCCGATCGCTCGCGCCGCGCAAACCTTTTACCGGGTCGGCGCCCGCTTCGCCTTCGACGAATTGCGCGATATGGCGCGCCGCCTGCCGGCGGAGACCGCCTGGCAGAAGGCCGCCGCCGCGACCTTGATCGAGGATTTCTACGCGTTGCAGGCCGATCTCGCCGAGCGGATCCTGCGGGGCGCCGACAGCATGGCCGACCCGCTCGCCGCCTGGATGCAGGCGCATGCCACTGAACTCGCCCCGGCTGACGCGATCGCCACCGATATGCGCGCCGCCGGCGCCTCCGATCTTGCGATGCTCGTCGTCGCCGCCCGCCAGCTGCGCCAAATGCTGGGCTGACCGCCGGCCGCGGTTACGTGGCGCGGTTGAGCCGGTTGCCGACGAGATCGTCGACGACGGCGGGATCGGCGAGGGTCGAGGTGTCGCCGAGAGCGTTGTGCTCGTCGGCCGCGATCTTGCGCAAGATGCGGCGCATGATCTTGCCCGAGCGGGTCTTCGGCAGACCGGGCGCCCATTGCACCAGGTCGGGTGCGGCGATCGGGCCGATCTCCCGGCGCACCCAGGCGACAAGCTCATGCCGCAGCTCTTCGTTCGGCGTCTCGTCGACCCTCAGCGTCACATACGCGTAAATGCCCTGCCCCTTGATGTCGTGGGGATAGCCGACGACGGCCGCCTCGGCGACCTTCGGGTGCGCGACCAGCGCACTTTCGATTTCGGCGGTGCCGAGCCGGTGGCCGGCGACGTTGATCACGTCGTCGACCCGCCCGGTAATCCAGTAATAACCATCCTCATCCCGGCGCGCTCCGTCGCCGGTGAAGTAAAGATCGTGGAAGGTCGAAAAATAAGTATCGACAAAGCGGCGATGGTCGCCGTAGACCGTTCGCATCTGCCCGGGCCACGAGCGGGCGAGACACAGATTTCCTTCGCCCGGGCCTTCGATCCGCTTGCCGTCATTGTCGACGATTACGGGCTCGATACCAAAGAACGGGCGGGTTGCGGAGCCCGGCTTTAGTGGCGTCGCCCCGGGAATCGGGGTGATCAGGATGCCGCCGGTCTCGGTCTGCCACCAGGTGTCGACAATCGGGCAGCGGCGCTCGCCGACATGGTCGTAATACCACAGCCACGCCTCGGGATTGATCGGCTCGCCAACGGTGCCGAGGATGCGCAGCGAGCGCCGGTCGGTGCGGCGCACATAATCCTCACCTTCGCGCATCAGCGCGCGGATCGCCGTCGGCGCCGTGTAAAAGATCGAGACCTGATGCTTGTCGACGACCTGCCAAAACCGCGACGGGTCGGGATAGTTGGGGACGCCTTCGAACATCAGGGTCGTGGCGCCATTGGCGAGCGGTCCGTAGAGGATATAGCTGTGCCCGGTCACCCAGCCGACATCTGCGGTGCACCAGTAAACCTCGCCCTCGCGGTAGTCGAAAATGTATTCATGCGTCATCGACGTATAGACGAGATAGCCGCCGGTCGTGTGCAAGACCCCCTTCGGCTGACCGGTCGAGCCCGAGGTGTAAAGGATGAAAAGCGGGTCTTCGGCGGACATTTCGGCCGGCGGGCAGTCGGGCGAGGCTACCGCGCACGCCTCGTGATACCAGATGTCGCGGCCCGCGACCCAGTTGACGGCTCCACCGGTGCGGCGAACCACGATCACGTCGCGCACATCCGGACAGCTCTCGAGCGCGACATCGGCGTTGCGCTTCAGCGGAACCTTGCGGCCGCCGCGCAGCCCCTCATCGGCGGTCACCAGAACGGTCGACCGGCAGTCGCGGATGCGCCCGGCGAGGCTGTCCGGGGAGAAGCCGCCGAACACGACCGAGTGGATCGCGCCGATCCGTGCGCAAGCCAGGACCGCCACCGCAATCTCGGGGATCATCGGCAGGTAGATCGTTACGCGATCGCCCTTTTTGACGCCGCGCGCCTTCATGACGTTGGCAAAACGGCATACCGCGTCGTGGAGTTCGCGATAGGTTATGCGGCGATCCTCGCCCGGATCGTCGCCCTCCCATAGGATCGCGGTCTGATCGCCACGCCGCGCCAGATGGCGGTCGATGCAGTTGTAGCAGGCGTTGAGCGTCCCATCCTCGTACCAGGCGATGCGCACGTCGCCGTCGAACGAGGCGTCTTTTACTTTCGTGTACGGCTTGATCCAGTCGAGCCTTTTGCCGTGCCCGCCCCAAAACCCGTCGGGATCGTCGAGGGAGTGCTGATACTGTCGAAAGTAATCGGCCTCGCTGATCCTGCCTATCTGGGGATGGGCCGAGATGGGGATCAATGTCCGGCTCGACATGGCGCCTTTTCCTCGTCGGCTGGCGGCGCCGGTTGAGGCGCCGCGCGGGATTGCCGAGGATTATTCCGCCGTGCCGAACGGTTTACAATACCCGTTCCGCTACTTGCCTTATGGCTGCGAGACCGCTGCGGTTGGGACGGGTAGCCAGCAACGCCGCCTGGGTCCGGTTAGCGACGTGAAGGCGCTTGATGATCTGCTTCACATGGGCCTTGACGGTACTTTCGGACATCGTCAGGGCGTCGGCAATCAACTTGTTCGGTTTCCCCTCGGAGATCAGCGCCAGGACATCGCGCTGGCGTCGCGTCAGTTCTTGCCACGGGGAGCGAGACGCCTTCCCAGCCACATCGAGCGGAGCGGGCGCGGTCAGTTCCAAGGGAACGTAGGTTCCTCCAGCACGGATGCGCTCGAGCGCGGCCACCAGCACTTTGAGGCTGAGGTTCGTCGGCAGAAAACCGCGGGCGCCCGAGCGCAGGATCGCGTGGGCGCGCTCCGGGTCGTCACAGTCAGCAGTCACCAAAATCGGGATGTTGGGCACCGCCGCCACCAGAAGGGCAAGGTCGACCAGATCGATGTGCCCGCAAGTCGAGGCGCCGAGCAAGATCACCGCGAAGCTCTCGCCGTCCCGCACGAGCCGCACAAGATCTGCGGCCAGCGGCACATCGGTGACCCGCCAACGTCTGGGCTGTTGGCCGAGCGCCAGCTTGAGGCAATCACGCCGCAACCGGCTTTGGTCGATGATCGCGAGGTGGCGCCGAGCCGGCTCCGCAAACTTGAGCGCCACGCCTTGCGAATAATCCACCGCAACGTCGTGGGCCGAACCCGGCGAACGCAGATATTCCAAGCCACTCTCCCTGCTCCAGGATTGCATTGATTAGAATGCACTCTCCGCCATATCGCCACCGTAAATTTTTGTAAACCCGCGTAACATTCCGTAAATCAATCCTCAGGCTACACTTGCTCCTGGAGACTGCGCAACCCGTAACACACCTTCAATGACGCGATCGCAGATCATCATCGTACGTTGACTTTATTTTGCCACAAACCAAACCTTACTCTAAGCAATCGTTGGGGCAAGCCTCACTTTCGCTTGATCAGCAAACGTCCTCATCGTCGTCACACACCAATCTATTTCGATCCGGGGTGCGCTGTCCGGAGGCGATCGCGCCAACCCGTCCCGGGATCGCCTACTGCATACCGAGATTCCTGGCGAGCCAAACCGCTCCGAGCCTGCTACCCTAGGCTCGGCACCAATCAGTTGCCGGGAGGCATAGATGCAGTACGGGTTCGGCGCGCCGGTCAGCGGTCCGCTCTCCACGCCGGAGAATCTCGCCCGCATCGCCGTCGAGGGCGAGAAGATGGGCTACGACTATGCCACGATCAGCGACCATGTCGTCATCCCCCGGGACATCGAGGCTCGCTATCCCTACAGCGATACCGGCGAGTTTCCCGGCCGCTCGCGGGGGGACCGGCACGAGCAGCTGACCGCGGTCGCGTTCGTCGCCGGCAAGACCTCGCGGCTGCGGCTCGTCACCTCGGTCACCGTCGTCCCGCATCGCCCGGCTGTGCTGCTGGCCAAGAT
The DNA here is from genome assembly GCA_963785565.1 of uncultured Alphaproteobacteria bacterium. Lineage (GTDB taxonomy): Bacteria > Pseudomonadota > Alphaproteobacteria > ATCC43930 > CGMCC-115725 > AP-15. The sequence continues at coordinate 136,357 of CAWAVV010000031.1, forward strand.
GCTCGCCACCATTGACGTGTTGTCGGATGGCAGGCTGACCTTCGGCATCGGCGCCGGGTGGATGAGAGAGGAATTCCAAGCATTGGGGGTACCGCCATTCCCCGAGCGGGGTGCCGTCACCGACGAATATTTGATGGCCTGCCGCGAGCTGTGGACCAAGGACGACCCTCGCTTCGAGGGCAAATACGTCAAGTTCGCCAATGTGCTGTTCGAGCCCAAGCCGGTGCAAAAGCCGCACCCGCCGATCTGGGTCGGTGGCGAGAGCGGGCCGGCGCTGCGCCGCACCGCCAAGCTCGGCGACGGCTGGTATCCGATCGGCACCAATCCGCAGCACCGGCTCGAACTCGATGAAACGCTTCGCGGCTGGGGTGGAACGGTTGCGCCGGCTGACCCGCGAGGCAGGGCGCGATCCGGCCAAAATCGCTCTCGCCTATCGCATCACCGGCATGGGAAAGTCCTTGCCGGCGCGTGCCGATAACGGCGAGCGACGGCTGTTCTCAGGCGAGACCGCGGACATCATCGACGATCTAAAGGCGTTCAAAGAGTTCGGCGTCGGCCATGTCGATTTCAATTTCGAAGGCGCCACTGCCGACGCGATGATCGCCAACATGCGCCGCCTTCGCGAAGACACGCTGGCAAAAGTCTAGACCAAACGAAGTGCCTTCACTCCGGCGGGTGGGTGAGCGAAAACGACTCTGAATATAGGAGCAGCTGTTGCTGAAGCTCGGATACAAAGCGTCGGCCGAGCAGTTCGGACCGCGCGAATTGCTCGACTTCTCGTGCCTGGCCGAAACAGTCGGGTTCGACTCGGTCTTTGTCAGCGATCACTTCCAGCCGTGGAAGCATACCGACGGTCATGCCCCGTCGGCGCTCGCTTGGCTCGGCGCCCTCGGCGCGAGCACGCGGCGGGTGGTGATCGGCACCAGCGTGCTGACCCCGACCTTCCGCTACCACCCGTCCGTCGTCGCGCAGGTTTTCGGCACGCTCGGAACGATGTTTCCGGGCCGGGTCGTACTCGGCGTGGGCACCGGCGAGTCGCTGAATGAGGTGCCGTCGAGCGGTATCAAATGGCCGGGCCCCAAAGAACGGCGCGACCGGCTACGCGAATCGATTGCGCTGATCAACAAATTGTGGACCGAGGACCGGGTCAGCTTCGCGGGCCAGTTCTATCGCACCGAAAGTGCTACGATTTACGACAAGCCCAAAGAGAAGGTGCCGATCTGGGTCGCCGCCTCGGGCCCGCTGGCCGCGGCGATGGCGGGCCAGGTCGCCGAGGGCTTCATCTGCACCAGCGGCAAGAACCCCCAGCTTTACACCGAGCTGGTCGGCAAGGTCGGCGAGGGCCTCGTCAGGGCCCACCGCGAGACTGCCAGCCTTGAGAAGATGATCGAGGTCAAGGTGTCATTCGACACCGACGCGGTGCGCGCCAAGGAGGACACACGGCACTGGGCGGCCCTCGCCCTGTCGCCAGAGGAAAAGGTCGGGGTCGAGGACCCGGTCGAGATGGAGCGGCTCGCCGCCTCCTTGCCGCTCGACCGCGCGGCCAGCCGGTGGATCGTCTCGTCCGATCCCGAGGCGCAGGTCGAGCAGATCCGTCCCTATGTCGAGCTCGGCTTCAGCCATCTCGTTTTCCACGCCCCCGGCCCCGACCAGGCGCGTTTCTTGAAGCTCTATGCCGAACAGGTGCTGCCACTGCTGCGGGCCAAGTTGGGCGGATGATCCCTGAAGTCACGCTCAAGGCGCTGACCGGCATCAAGCTGGTCGAGCCCGGCGACGATCTCGGCGCGATCACCACCGAGGCGTTCTCTGCGAACGGGCTCGCCCCGGAAGACGGCGACGTCTTGGTCGTGGCGCAGAAGATCGTTTCCAAAGCCGAAGGCCGGTATGTCGACGTGGCGACTGTGCGCCCCTCGGAAAAGGCAACGGCTCTCGCCGCCAAAACCGACAAGGATCCACGCTTTGTCGAGGTGGTCCTCGGCGAGTTGAAACGGGTGGTGCGCCATCGCCCTGGGCTGCTGATCGTGGAGCACCGCCTCGGCTTTGTCATGGCCAATGCCGGCATCGACCACTCGAACATCCCCACGGAAGACGGGGCAGATCGCGTGTTGCTGCTCCCACGAGACCCGGACGCCTCGGCCGCCCGCTTGCAGCAGCACGTTATCAACGCGTTCGGCGTGCGGATCGGCGTCGTCATCAGCGACAGCTTTGGTCGGGCCTGGCGCAAGGGGACCGTAGGCATCGCTCTAGGCGCCGCGGGGCTGCCGGCGGTGATCGATATGCGCGGTCAGCCTGATCTCTTCGGGCGTGAGCTGCTGGTGACCGAAACCGGCTTTGCCGACGAGATCGCCGCGGCCGCGGGATTATTGATGGGCCAGGCCGACGAAGCCCTACCAATGGTCTTGGTGCGCGGGCTCCGTTGGTCCGCTCCGGAGGCGCCGGCCGCCGCCTTGGTCCGCCCTGCCGAACACGATTTGTTTCGATGAGCGCGGAGCAGGGTTTTGTCTTGGCGCTGTCGGGTGGGATCGGCGGCGCCAAGCTGGCGCTCGGCCTCTATCGCACCCTGCCGCCGGGGGCGCTGACGGTGGTCGCCAATACCGGCGACGATTTCGAGCATTTGGGGCTCTCGGTCTCCCCCGATCTCGACACTTTGCTTTACACCCTCTCCGGCATCGATAACCCGGAGACCGGCTGGGGCCGGCGCGGCGAAACTTGGACGTTCATGGCCGCCCTCGAGAGCCTCGGCGGCGAGACCTGGTTTAAGCTCGGCGACGGCGATCTGGCCACCCATATCGAGCGCACCCGGCGCCTCACCGCCGGCGAAAGCCTGTCGCAAATCACCGATGATTTCCGCCGCCGCCTCGGGATTTCGGCGCGGGTTTTGCCGATGACCGATGACCCGGTGCGCACCCGGCTGCTAACCCCCGAAGGGTGGCTCGACTTCCAGGATTATTTCGTGCGCCGGCAGTGCGCCCCATCGGTCCGCGAGATCGCTTTTGCCGGTGCGAAGACGGCGCGCCCACACCCGGATTTCCTTGCCGCGCTCGCCGATCAAAGCCTCCGCATGGTCGTGATCTGCCCGTCGAACCCGTTTATCAGCATCGATCCGATCCTGAGCCTGCCGGGTGTGCGCGACGCGTTGCGCGCGTGTCCTGCGCCGGTCGTCGCGGTCTCGCCGATCATCGGCGGCAAGGCTGTCAAGGGGCCGACCGCCAAGATGATGGCGGAGCTCGGCCTGCCCGTCGGGGCTGCGGCGGTGGCGCGCCACTATGGCGATCTTCTCGACCATTATGTGATCGACGAGGCGGATGTCGCGGCGACGGAGAGCCTGGACCTGCCGTTTACCGCGACCCGCACCTTGATGGAGACGCTTGCCGACCGCGACGCGCTGGCAAGGGTAGTATTGGCCGCCGGTCGAGGCTGCTAGCCCGCCTTCACCTGCCGCTGGCGACCCCCGGGCCGTTGCGTTCGGTCATCGCGGCCTCATCCGCAATATTTTTCTGAAAGTATTCGAGATCCTCGGGGCGCGGCTTCCAGCCGCGGTTGCTCGGCCATTCTTTGGTGCGGCCGGACATTGCGTCGCCATAGCGCACCCGGAACAGCAAGGTGCGCTGCGGGCCATTGACGTATTCGTGCAATTCGCCGCGCGGGTGGACGACAAAGGCCCCCGGCTCGACTGCAACGGTCTGTGTCGGGGTGCGCATCGTGCCGCCGCCCTCGAAGCAGAAATAGATCTCGGTTGCATCCGGGTGGCAATGATACGGGCTGGTCTGCCCCGGCTCCCAGCACGCGATCGTGACATCGCCTTCGCCGGTCGTGCCGAGGACCTTTTCCATATGCTTTTTAGGGTCGAAGACCTGCTCGGCCTTCAAATTGAAACTGTACATCGCCGTACCTCCCACAACATGTGCGCAACCTAAGGAAACAACGTAACCAGCCGGGTTTCCGGCGCTGGAGCTTCTCGGGTTGACGCGGCGTCGGTGCTTCGTTTCGGATAAAATCCGGGGTTTCCCGCATAAGGAGTACGAAATGTCAATCGACACCACCGCCGGCAAGACGCTCGAGCAGCGGGTTCGCCTGATCGAGGACCATCTCGAAATCTACAACCTGATCGCCAGCCATCCGCCCAGCGCGGATACTGGCGCCGGAGATTACACCGCATCGGTGTGGACCGAGGACGGCGTGTTCGACCGCGGCGCCGAGTTCGCCCGGCCGATCGGACGGGCGGCGATCGCCAGCGGTTCTTCGAACCCCGAGCATCACCGGGCGATCGATCAGGGGATCGCGCATTTTGCCGGCTTGCCCTATGTGCGAATTGCTGGCGACACGGCGTATGCGATCTCCTATTTGCAGATCCTCGTGCCGGACCGCGTCGGTCCGCTGTTCGACGTCCCCAACCATGGCTCATCGCGTGGTTTCCACGTGCACCGCGTTTCGGCCAATCGCTGGGACTTCGTTCGCACTGATGAGGGCTGGAAGATCAAGCGCCGGACCTTGCGCCCGCTGGACGGCACCCAGCCGGCGCGCGAGATATTGGCCGGCGCGCTGGAGCCACAAGGCCGCTAAGACGATCAGGCCGAGTTCGTCACGTTACCAGCGGTTTAACTTCCCGCATGAAGCGATCCATCGAGTTGAGAAGGTGGTCAAGATTACGGCAGCCATGGAAGTTGATCTGGAAGGCGTTCAAGCCCGCCGCTTCCCGGTAGCGCAGCAGATCCGCGGCAACCTCGGCGGAGCGTGCCGTGCCCGATCGGCCGCCCGGTCCCCGAGGGTGGGGCATTCCCGGCGCTGGGGCCGAACTCGACCCGAAAGCTCATCCGCGTTTCCGGGGGATGCTGACGGCCGATCCGGTCGCAGGCCTTGCGCAAAGCTGCCTGGCGGTCGACGAGGTCGGCAACCGGCATCGGGGTCGGCTGCCACACTGCGGCAAATGTCGCCGCTCGCCGCAGTGCCGCGTCACTTGCACCGCCGATCCAGATTGGCGGAAACGGCTGCTGCAGCGGCTTGGGACTGACATACATATCGGAGAAGGCAAAGAACTTCCCGGCAAACGAGACCATGCCCGGCGCCCAGCAAGCCTGCCAGATCCGAAGATACTCCGTCGTGCGTGCGCCGCGCTCATGAAAGGGCACCCCGAGCGCGTTGAACTCGGCTTCGTTCCATCCCACCCCGATGCCCGCAATCAGCCGTCCGCCCGACATTCGATCGATCGTCGCCAAACTTTTGGCGCTGGCGATCGGGTTGCGGTAGGGCATGATCAGCACCGACACGCCGAGACCGATACGGGTCGTATTCGCGGCGATGAACGACAGCGCAACGAGCGGATCGTAAGTATTGGTCCAGGGAGCGGATCGGGACGACCCGTCGACGATGATGTGGTCGTTGACGAATACCGCGTCGAAACCCAACGCCTCCGCCTTTTTCGCCGAAGCGACGATGGCCTCTGGCGACGCCTCAAATCCGAGATAATCGGCGTTGGGGCAGCGGCATGAAAACCGAACACTCATGATCCCTCCCGGGTGCTACGTGTTGGCTCAGTATAATTGGCTCAGGTAAGATGCCGGCGGACCGGCGAAGAGCAGTATCTGCGAGGGGTCCCGAGCTCCGGAGAAACAAAACAGCGCCTGTACCCACGCGGTGAACTACGCAGCCGTCTGGTGGATCGTCTCGATGCCGAATTGAGCGACCGCGTTCTGCCCCATCATGCGGGCGATTAGCGCCTCCGGCACATTGGCGTCGCGCAACTGGGCGATGGCGTCCCAGGCGCTCGTCGCGTCGTGATGCGGGTAGCGCGAGCCCCAGATCACCTTGGCCGCAAAATCCTGCGGCAGCTTCTGGATCAGCCTCTCCTCGGCGTCAAAGCCGAGCATGACATTGCCGTGCTCCCACATCTCTTCGGGCTCGGTGCTGACCGGATAATGGTGCAGTAACGGGATCACCCGGGTCGAGGCCTCCATTTTTTCGAGGACTTCCTGCATCCAGGAGGCCTTGCCATGGGCCACGACGACCTTCATCGCCGGATAACGCTCCATGACCGTAAAGCCGATTAGGGTCGAGGCGACAAACATATGGTTGTCGAGCCACGGGGCCAGGATCGGCGCCAGCGGATGGCCGAGCGGGGTGGCGCCGACAAAAACCGTTGTCCCGGGCGCACCGCTGCTGCCGCCGGCAAACGGCCCGCCGCCACCGCCGGGCAGTGCCGGCTGCACCAGCCGATCCTTGATCTTTTCGAAAAACGGGCCGTGCGAGGTCCATTCCGGGTTCCACAGCCCCGGCGTCGCATGCACCGCCGCGGTGATGCCGAGCCGCTCCAACTCCGCCCACAGCGGGTCGTAGTAGGGGTGGTTCAGATAGCGGGTCTTCGACAAACATCGGCCGAATGAAGACGGCGCGAAAGGAGGGGATTGCTCGCGACCCGCTGCAATTCCTCCAGCGCGAAGTCCATGTTCTGCAATGGCAGTATCGCAGCGGCGAACAGACGGTTCGGCGCCGTCTTGCAGAAATCGGTGATCCAGTCGTTGTAGGCGCGGGCCAGCGCATAAGCCACGTCCGGGTCGCGCACCAGAAAGAAGCCCTCGGCGAACCAGGTCGGGTACAGGAGCGTCTGGTCCACCCCCATCGCGTCCATATCGGCGAGCCGGGCCTGCGGGTCCCAAGCGCCTTCGTTGATCGGATGCCTGGTGTGCGGATCCAACTCCCCGATCGCATCCCAACTCATGCCCGGCCGCCACAGCGCATGGCGCGGCAGATTGGGGTTCCCCCGATCGCGGAAAATTTCGCCGTTGACCTTCAGATACGATCCCGTCCGGCCTTCCTGGCGCCACAGCGCGTGCTTGCCGAGCGTGCGGTACTCCGGTTCGAGATATTTCTCCCACACCGCCGCGGGCTCGACCACGTGCGAATCGCCGTCGAATACTCCAAAGTCTTTCGTCGTCATCATCCGCTCCCCATCCGGCCCGGCCCATTGGCAATGTCATTGCGAGGAGCGAAGCGACGAAGCAATCTCGGTGTGCTGAGGCTCGATCCCACGAGATTGCTTCGCTCCGCTCGCAATGACAGCCTTCTTCGGTCGCAATAACAGATTTGCCTAACCTCGGGTGACCGCCGCCTCCGGCCGCAACGAGGCGCGGACTTCCTCGTCGGTCGGCCACCAATCGGGGCGCTCGATCTCGGTGACGCGGTCGCGGATGATCTTGGCCGGCGCCTGCACCTTGTAGAGGCGGCGGGCGTTGCCGCCGAGGAACTTGGCCTGGTCCTCGACCGGCAGGCCGTATTTTTGCATCGTCTCGATCGCCCGCCAGGCGTCGTCGCCGTCGTGGTGATAGACGTCGGATGACCAGGCCAGGATGTCGCCGTAGAACTCGGGCAGGCGCGCCGGCGGCGCTTCGTCGCCCTCGAAACCGGTCATGCAGTGCAATGCGAAGGTCTCGCTCGGCAGGCGCTTCAACGGCGGCAACTGCCGCTCGTTCTTGTAAAGCCGATAGGCCTTGTCGCATTCGTCGATCAGAAAGCTGAGCCAGGTCGAGGATGCCTCGAACACAGCGGCGTTGATCTTCGGGTGCCGCTCGAAGAAGCCGGACATCAGCACGACAGTCACCCACAGCGCGGCCTCGGCCTGGAAGTTCTGCACATTCGACAAAAACGAATGCGGCAAGCCGGCGGTCGCAATAGTGCGCCGGATCAATTCGGCGCCGGAATACTGCTCGCTGTAGCCGGAGGGCTTGAGCGTGCCGAAGGCCGGGAACGGGTGCATGCCGTAGACCATGCCGGTCTCTTCGAGCGCGTCCCACACCGGCTCGTATTTCGGCTGCAGCGGGTAATTGCCCAGCGCGTCCATCGGGCGGACGAGCGCCACCCGACAGCCCAGGGCGGCGACCCGATGCACCTCTTCGATCGCGTAATCCGGGTGCTGCATCGGGATCAGCGCGGCGAAGAACAGCCGGTCAGGGTCGGCCAAGGTGTACTCATAGGCCCATTCGTTGTAGGCGCGGCAGAAGGCCTTGGCGCCGAGCGCGTTCTCCAGCCAGGGATAGATGTCGATCTCGGTCGGGATGATCATGACCTGATCGATGCCCTGGATATCCATGTCTCTGAGCCGCGGCTTTGGCTCGTAGGAGCCGGCGTGGTCGAGATAGGCCACCTGCTCCTGGGTCAGCGCGGTCTTCGGGTTGAGGTTGCGCACATTGAGAGCGCGCTGGATGTCGTGCTTGACCCCGGGTCCGGCATTGGTGATGACCCGCATCGTGCCGGGGATGCCGCCCTTGCGCGGCGAGCCGAGCCCGATCCCGGCGCGGCCATTGACGATCAGCAGGCGGCTGTCGGCGTCCCACCAGATCGTCCGCTTCAACGCGTCGAGCTCGTCGCGGGTCAGGAAATCCTTGGCGCGCTCCCAGATCAGCGGCGGCTCGGTGACATGCGCGTCGCAATCGAAGGTCGCAAAATCCTTGGTCATCGGCGCAAAGCGTTGAACCGGCATGCCGTCCCTCCTCCTAATCCTCGAGCCAGCCCGGCGGAACGGTCACACAGCCATGCCGGACGAGAATAGTGTCGATCTCCGCGATGTCGGCGGCCGAGATGGTCCAGCCCAAGGCGCCCAGGTTTTCGGTCACTTCTGCGGGCTCGCGAAATCCGACCAGCGCCGTGCTGACGACCGGATTGCTCAAGGTCCAGCGCAATGCGAATTGCGGCAGGGTCTTGTCGTATCTCGCCGCGAGGCGCTTGAGGTCCCCGACAGCATCGAGGTTGCGGGAAAAATGCTCGGGGCCGAACAAGGTGCGGAACAGGTTGAGATTGCCGACCATGCCGCCGCGCGAGCGCCAGTCGCTCTCCTCGAATTGCATGCCGGCGTGAAACGTGCCGCTCAGCATGCCGTAGGCGAGCGAGCCATAGGCCATGACCCCGATCTCTTGGGCCGCGCAGTAGGGGAAGATCTCGGCTTGCATGCGCCGGTCGAACATGTTCCAGCCATATTGCACGACATCGACGCGGCGCAGCCGCATGCAGGTCTCGATCTGCGCCAGGCGGAAGTTCGAGACGCCGATATAGCGCGCCTTGCCCTGCCGCACGATGTCGTCGAGGGCGCGCATCGTCTCGTCAAGCGGCGTGCCGGCATCCGGCCAATGCACCAGATAGACGTCGACATGGTCGGTACGCAGCCTCTGCAGGCTCTTCTCGATCGACGCCATTACCCGCTGACGGCTGCTGTCGCGCCGGTTTGGCATTTCGTCGTAGCCGACCCCGAACTTGGTGACGATCGAGACATCCCGGCGACGGGCGCCGAGCGCGCGCGCCAAGGCCTCTTCCGATACGCCCATGCCATAGGCTTCGGCGGTGTCGAAGCAGGTGATGCCATTGTCGATCGCCTGCGCCACGGCGCGGCTAAACTGGGTCTCGTCGATCCGGCCGTAGGTGCCCCCGATTTCCCAGCAGCCAAACCCGATCGCCGAGATCTTAAGGCCGGTCTTGCCGAATTGCCGGTATTCCATCGGACCTCCTACTGCGCCGCGATGGCGGAGGGCGTCGCCGCAAAGCGCCGCTCCATCTCGCGCCGCGCCTGCACCGCCTCGGTGTCCGGGATCTCCACATCGGCCCAGCGAACGATTTCTCCCGCCGCGATATCGCGCAGCAGCGCAACCTTGTTCGTCAGACCGATCGGCAAGGCGCGCTCAGCGAGGCTGCGTTCCGCCGGCACAAGCTTGCCCCACACCGTAAAGCCGCCCTCGCCGTCGAGAGTTTCGCCGGCGCGCAACGCCCGTTTGGCGACCGAAACAACGTCACCGCGAAATTCGCAAGGTTGGCCGGTCGGCTCGCGACGCAGCGCTGCAGACAGCACCGACACGCCGAGTTCCAGCCCGATCAGGTGGAAGGGCTTGTACATCGCGGCGTACCAGCCGCTCGGGTCGGTCTTGAGGCCGTACTCCTTGAAGCAGGCCCGGGCGTAATCGTTCGGCGCCTTCAGCACGACATAGACGCCCCAGCGCAGGTCGCGAAACACCGGCCTTCCGTCTCGCTCCAAGGACGAGACGACTTCGACCATGCCGTCCCGCTTGAGCACGCCGCCCGCCGCCGTCGCCCGCAGCACTTGCGGCAGATCGTCGACGCCGCAGGGCGGGAATTGCAGGCCGTCATGTGGAACGTCCAAGCCGCAAGCATTGGCGATCGCCGCCATCTCGATCGCCGATTTGGTGCCGTCGAGGAAGGAGTTGAACATCTGCGGGTTCATCCCGCCGCGTCGCGCCTCGTCCGCGGTCAGGCCGTAATGTTGCCAGACCTCGGCAGGGGTCACAGCGTGATAGGCCGGCAGATACTTGGTTCCCTTGCCGGCGGCAACGACCTCGAAACCACAGGCGCGGGCCCAATCGACCAGCTCGCAGGTCAGCGCCGGCTGGTCTCCGTAGGCGAGGGAATAGACGACGCCCCGCGCCCGCGCCTCCTCGGCGAGCAATGGCCCGGCCAGCACATCGGCCTCGACATTGACCATGACGATGTGCTTGCCGGCGGCGATCGCCGCTTGGGCATGGGCAATGCCCGCCGGCGGACTGCCGGTCGCCTCGACAACGACCTCGACCCCGGGATCGGCGCAGGCCTCGATGCCCGATGCGACGAACGCGGTTCGCGCGATCCGGGCCGAATCCCAGCCAACGGCCCGGCAGGCGTTACGGGCCTGCTCCGGATCGAGATCGGCGATGACCGCGACCTCGATGCCCGGCATCGCCGGCGCCTGGTTCAGGAACATCGAGCCAAACTTGCCGGCGCCGATCAGCGCGACCCGCACCGGTCGCCCACCGGCGGCGGCGCGCTGCTGCGACAAGCGGTAGAGGCTCAATGGACCCGCTTCCTATTCGGCCGCCGCCTTGTAGGCGCGCGCGTAATCGAGCAGCGCGCTGTCCGGCACTGGTTCAATCGGCATGAAGTCGCGATGCGCGATCCACTCCGGCCGGGTCGGCTTGCGGATATAGTTCGATACCGCGCAAAGGGTGAGGTACACGATACGCCGCGGGTAGGGGGTAATGTTCGGCGCCGACGCGTGCACCAGATTGCCGTGGAACATCAACACCGAACCCGGCTTTCCGGTCGGCGCGACGATGCCGCCCTCTTCGACGAGCTTGGTGACGGTCTCCTTGTCGAGCGTCCACAACGGGTAGGACGTCGTCTCCTCGTCATGGCCGGCAGACAGCACCCCGTGCTTGTGGCTGCGCGGGACCAGCATCAATGGGCCGTTGATCGGCATCACTTCGTCCATGAACACCGCGATGTTCATCGCCCGCGGCTCCGGCATGCCGTCGTCGCGCGCCCAGGTGCCGTAATCCTGATGCCACTGCCAGACATCGCCTTCGAAGGCGGCTTTGGCGTTGATCTTGTACTGATGCATGTAAAGCTGTTCGCCAAACACCTGCTCTACCGGACGGATCAGCCGAGGATGATTGCCGAGCAGGCGGAATGCTTCGTTATAGGTGTGCGCGGCGAAGGCGGTGCGGGGCGCGCCGGTCTTTTCGCGCCACACTTCCTGGCGGTCGGTGGCGTAGATTTGCTCGGCCTCGTCGCGCAACGGCCCGACCTCCTCGTCCGAGAAGCAGCCGGGCAAAAACAGATAGCCTTCTTCAGCGAATTGCTGGACCTGCTGCGAGGTGAGCCGCATCGCGATTTTCTCCTGAATGCGGAGACGAGAGAGCGTGATCGATGCGGCGCGCTTCGTCAACCCGAGTGGGATCAGAAGGCTCACCAGGTAGTTGACGCGGCGCCCTTCGGGCGCTACAAACCGCCGATGGTCAGCGCATCCCCACGACCGATGAAGACTACCGTCTCGCGCGGCTTTGCCGTGGGGCCTGAGGGTATGCGCGTGCGCTGAACACGACCAACACGCGACGATACGGGGCCCCGCCGGTACCGGTCGGGGCCTTTGCTTTTTTGGGGGTCTCTCTCGGACATCGGTGGTGGCGCCGTGACGGAGAACAGAGAGAACCAGATGCAACCGTTCGATCCAGCCGACTGCCGCAGCCTCGGGATCGCCGATTTCGGCATCCGCGCGGAGGTTCGTGCAACCCTGGCGCTGGCGGTGCCGCTCGCCGCGGCCAATCTGGCGCAGATGGCGATGGGCGTTACCAACACGCTGATGGTCGGGCGGCTTGGAGCCACGCCGCTTGCTGCCGCAGGCCTCGGCGGGATGTTTTATTTCACCGTCGGCGTCATGCTCCAGGGCATCCTTTTCGCGGTGGCGCCACTGGCCGCGCATGCGCTCGGCGCCGGCGATCGCGCCGCGGCGGGTCGGATTGCCGGCGCCGGGCTGGTACTCTCGGTGATGTTGGCGCTGCCCTTCGTCGCCACCTTGACGAGATTGGACCGCTTGCTTCAGGCGCTGGGCTACGACGCCGCGCTGGCCGTCGAAATCGGCCGCTATTTGCGGGCGCTTGCCTGGGGTGCGCCCGCCTTTCTTGGCTTCGGGGTGCTCCGCAGCCTGCTCGCGGCAATGTCGCGCACGCGTCCGGTGATGGCGGTGCTCCTCGTCTGCGTTGCCGGCAACGCGGTGTTGAACTGGTCGCTGATCTTCGGCCATCTCGGGGCGCCCGCCCTTGGTGTGGCGGGCTCGGGTTATGCCAGCTCAATCAATCAATGGCTGATGCTGGCTGGTCTGGCGCTGTGCACGCGCATCGTCCCGCGCTTGGCGGGATTACGCGTGCTGCGCAGGGCCTTTGCCGCGAGCTGGACCGAGATCGGGAACATCATTCGTCTCGGACTGCCGATCGGCGGGATCAGGGGAATGGAGGTTGGCGTCTTCCTGGCCGCCGGCATTTTGATGGGCCTTTTGGGGGCGGCGGCGCTTGGGGCGCACCAACTCATCCTCAATTGCGCGAGCGTCAGCTTCATGGTGCCGCTGGGCCTCGGCCAGGCCGCCACGGTCCGGGTCGCCTATCAGCTCGGCGCGGGCCGGGTATTTGCGGCGCGGCGGGCCGGCTCCGTGGCGCTCGCCCTCGGGGTCGGGTTCATGGCTGCCGCCGCGGTCGTGCTGTGGGCCTTCCCGCAGACCATCATCGGGGCCTATGTCGACGTCGCCGACCCGGCCAATCATCAGACCGTCCAGATCGCGCGGCGGCTCATCGTGATTGCTGCGCTGTTCCAAGTGTTCGACGGGATGCAGGTAATCGCCGTTGGCGCGTTGCGCGGTTACAGGGACACCGTGGTCCCGATGCTTCTCGCCGCCTTCGGCTACTGGGGCGCCGGTTTCGCCGGAGGCTGGCTGCTCGCCTTTCCGCTCGGATACGGCGCCGTCGGCCTGTGGTGGGGTCTTGCCTTCGGGCTCGCGGTCGTCGCCGTCCTGTTGACCCTGCGGCTTTATTCGATCGCGGGCCCGATCAGCCGGGGGGCCGAGGCGGTCGCCGTGCCCTAATGATTGGAGAGACCGGCGGAAATCGACTAAAAGGACCGCAACCAATTACGGGGAGGAGATCGAGATGATACCCGCGCCGTTCGCGTACCATCGGCCTCGCTCTCTTGACGAGACCCTCGCCCTTTTGGCGCAGCTCGGCGAGGACGCGCGGGTCGTTGCCGGCGGACACAGCCTGATTCCGATGATGAAACTGCGATTGGCCCGGCCCGAGCACTTGGTCGACCTGCAGGATTTGAATGAGTTGCGCGGTATCCGAAGCGAGCCCGATGCCGTGATCATCGGCGCGATGACCACCCAGCATGAGCTGATCGGCTCGGAGGTGCTTGCCGCGAGTTGCCCGATTATTCGCGAGACTTCGCTACAGATTGCCGACCCGCAGGTCCGATATTGTGGAACACTGGGCGGCAATGTCGCCAACGGCGACCCCGGCAACGATATGCCGGCGGTCATGATGGCGCTCGACGCGACCTACCGGATTAAGGGCCTGCGTGAGGAGCGCGATGTTGCGGCGCGCGATTTTCACCGGGGGGCCTATTCGACGGCGCTGCGGGAAGGCGAGATTTTGATCTCGGTACGCATCCCGATGCCGGCCGCCGGTCACGGCCACGCCTACGAGAAGCAAAAGCGAAAAGTCGGCGACTACGCGACGGCCGCGGCGGCGGTGGTTCTGACGATGTCGGGCGGAGTGTGCGCCTCGGCCGCAATCGCGCTGACCAATGTTGCGGACACGCCGCTCTTTGCCAGGGACGCGAGCGACGCCGTGGTCGGAACCGCCGTCGACGAAGCAGCGATTTCGGAAGCCGTGCGGCACGCCCGGGCCATCGCGAACCCGTCGCCGGATGGGCGCGGTCCGGTCGAGTTTCGCACTCATCTTACCGGAATTATGGTGCGCCGCGCCTTGACGCGCGCCAAAGAGCGCGCCAGCTGAGCGCGGGAGGCAAGAATGGCCAAAATGCAAATCGCTCTGCGGATCAACGGCCGAGAGTTCGAAGTTCTCGCCGAGCCGCGCGTGCTGCTGATCCACATGCTGCGCGAACAGCTTGGGATCACCGGTCCGCACATCGGCTGCGACACCAGTCATTGCGGCGCCTGCACCGTGGACATGAACGGGAAGTCGGTGAAATCCTGCACCGTGTTCGCGGCACAGGCGCATGGCGCCGACATCATCACGATCGAAGGGCTGGCCGGCGCCGACGGCAGATTGCACCCGCTGCAGGAGGCGTTCCGTGAACATCACGGACTGCAATGCGGCTTCTGCACTCCGGGCATGATTACCCGCGCCTTTCGGCTGCTGCAGGAGAATCCAAACCCGAGCGAGGCCGAAATCCGCCATGGCATCGCCGGCAACCTGTGCCGATGCACCGGCTATCAGACCATCGTCAGGGCGATCCGCGCCGCCGCGGAGCGCACGAACAGCGCTAGGGAGGCCGCGGAATGACCACCGAGATCGAAACGGCTCAGGCGCGCACGCAGAAGCTCGAGGGCCTCGGGACCAGGCGCAAGCGGGTCGAGGACGTTCGCTTCACCCAGGGCAAGGGCAATTATATCGATGATTTCAAATTGCCGGGCATGCTGTTCGGCGATTTCGTCCGCTCGCCCTATGGCCACGCCCGGGTCAAATCGATCAACAAGGAGGCGGCGCTAAAGCTGACCGGCGTCAAAGCGGTGCTCACCGCCGACGACTTGAAGCCGCTCAAGCTGCATTGGATGCCGACCCTCGCGGGTGATGTGCAGGCCGTATTGGCCGATGAGAAAGTGCTGTTCCAGGGCCAGGAGGTCGCGTTCGTCGTCGCCGAGGATCGCTATGTCGCGGCCGATGCCGTCGACCTGATCGAGGTCGAGTACGAGGAGCTGCCGGCGCTCGTTGATCCGAACCGGTCGATGGCCGCGGATGCGCCCGTCCTGCGCGACGACCTCAAAGACAAGACGACCGGGGCCCATGGGCCGCGCAAACACCACAACCACGTTTTCACCTGGGAGGTCGGCGACGCCGAGGGGACGGCGCGGGCTTTGGAGCAGGCCTCTGTCGTAGTAAAGGAGCACATCGTCTACCAACGCGTCCACCCCTGCCCGCTCGAAACCTGCGGTTGTGTCGCCTCGATGGACAAGGTGAATGGGCATCTGACGGTGTGGGGCACCTTTCAAGCGCCGCATGCCGTCCGCACCGTCGCTTCATTGATCTCCGGGATCCCCGAGCACAAGATCCGCATCGTCTCGCCGGACATCGGCGGCGGCTTTGGCAATAAAGTCGGCGTTTATCCGGGCTATATCTGCTCGATCGTCGCCTCGATCGTGCTGGGCGTACCGGTCAAGTGGATCGAGGACCGGATGGAGAATTTGCAGGCGACCGCTTTCGCCCGCGACTACCATATGACCGGTGAGATCGCGGCGACCCAAGACGGGCGCATCACCGGATTGCGCTGCCATGTGCTTGCCGATCACGGGGCCTTCGACGCTTGTGCCGACCCGACCAAGTACCCGGCCGGATTCTTCAGCATCTGCACCGGCTCATACGACATCCCGGTCGCCCATGTGACGGTCGACGGCGTCTACACCAACAAGGCGCCGGGAGGCGTCGCCTACCGCTGCTCGTTCCGGGTAACCGAGGCATCTTATTTTATCGAGCGAATGATCGATGTGCTGGCGCGCAAGCTCGCTATCGACCCGGCCGAGATCAGGCGCCGCAACCTGATCCGCAAGGACCAGTTCCCCTACCAATCGGCGCTTGGCTGGGAATACGACAGCGGCGACTATCTGACAGCGCTCGACAAGGCCCTAAACGCCGTCGGTTACGCAGCGTTGCGCGACGAGCAGCGCCGCAATCGCGAGGCCTTCGGCCGCGGCGAGACGCGCAAGCTGATGGGCATCGGCGTCAGCTTCTTCACCGAGATCGTCGGCGCCGGCCCGATCAAGAACTGCGACATCCTGGGTCTCGGCATGTTCAATTCATGCGAGATCCGGGTGCATCCGACCGGCAGTGTGATTGCGCGCCTCGGCACGATCAGCCAGGGCCAGGGGCACGCCACGACCTTTGCCCAGATCCTGGCCAGCGAGCTCGGCATTCCGGCAGACAATATCACCGTCGAAGAGGGCGACACCGACACCGCACCCTACGGGCTCGGCACCTACGGCTCGCGTTCGACACCGGTCGCCGGCGCGGCCACGGCGATGGCCGGCCGCAAGATCCGCGCCAAGGCGCAGATGATCGCGGCCCACCTGCTCGAAGTGCACGACGACGACCTTGAATGGGATGTCGACCGCTTTCGCGTCAAAGGCGTGCCGGAAATGTCGAAGACGATGACCGAGCTCGCCTTCGCCGCCTACAACAATGTGCCGCCGGGGATGGAGCCCGGGCTGGAGGCGGTCAGCTACTACGATCCGCCGAACATGACTTACCCGTTCGGCGCCTATGTCTGTGTCCTCGACATCGACGTCGACACCGGTGTTACCGAAATCCGCAGGTTTTATGCACTCGACGATTGCGGCACCCGGATCAACCCGATGATCATCGAGGGGCAGGTCCATGGCGGATTGACCGAGGCGCTGGCCATCGCCATGGCGCAGGAAATGGACTACGACGAGTACGGCAACCTGCGGAATGCAAGCCTGCTCGACTTCTTCCTGCCGACCGCCGTCGAGACGCCGGGCTGGGAGACCGACTACACCACCACGCCCTCGCCGCATCACCCGATCGGCGCCAAGGGGGTCGGCAAATCGCCCAATGTGGGCGGCGTATCCGCCATCTCCAATGCCGTGAACGATGCCTTCGCCCATCTCGGCCTGACGCACACCCAGATGCCGCACGATCATTGGCGGGTCTGGCAGACCGCGCAGCAACTCGGGCTGACTGCCGCTTGAGGCCTGGCAAGCGCACGAGCTCGGGCGAGAATTCAGGGCAACGGGCTCGGACGAAGCCCTCTTCCCCCTTTCACCGGGTTAACGGTAATCGTAGCTATGCCGGAGGGGGCTCCTCCGGCCTTTTGCGGCGAGCCGCGACCTTGCGGGGTCTCGCGGCGCGCGTCGGCGCATCCGCCTGCTCGGCGGGCGGCGGCACCCCGGCCTTTTCGAGGGCGGCGCGCTGGCGGGCGGTCAGGGCAGCCTCGTCGAAATCCTCGATCAGCTCGTGGAACAGGCGATGCCAGTTGATCTCGGCCTTAAGGTGCATGAACACCGAACCGAGCCCGACTGCGGCCCGGTCCATGAACACGAATTCGCGCGGCGGGCGGACCCCGCCCAGGCGGCGGATGTCGCGGTGCACGCTCTCGACCACGTCGGCGCCGTCGGCTCCATTGGCCTTTTCCTGGATCAGCCTTGCGCGATCGTCGAGCAGCGGGCCGTAGACGAATCGCGCCCAGCGGTTCAGCACCTCGATCATCTCCGGCGACAGATCGCCAAATCCCCAGCTTCGGTAAGCGTGAACGGCGAGGTCGCGATCACCGCGCTCCAGTGCGTGGTAAAGATCGATGACCCCGCGCACGAATGAGGCGCGAAAGACCCGCACACAGCCGAAATCGAGCAGGTTCACGGTGGCATCCGGCGCCACGGTGTAGTTGCCGAGATGCGGGTCGCCGTGGATGACGCCGTAATGGTAGAATGGCACGTACCAGACCCGAAACATCCGCAGCGCCACCTCGTTGCGCCGTGCGATCGGTGCCTTCGCGGTCTCGAGGATCGGTGCGCCGTCGAGCCAGGTCATCGTCAACAGACGCCGGGTGGAAAGTTCGGGTAGGGGCCGCGGCACGGCAATCCCAGGCTCGTCGCGCAGGATCTCGCCATATAGGCGCATATGCGCGGCCTCGCGCTCGTAATCGAGCTCCTCGCGCAGCCGGTCGGCAATTTCGGCGTGGATTTCGGCGGTGGTGACGGCGCGGTCATAGCGCTCGTAGAGACCCATTGCGAGCTTCAGCTGGCGCAGATCGGCTTCGACCGCGGAAGCCATGTCGGGATATTGCAATTTGCACGCGAGCGCGGCGCCGTCGAGCGCGGCGGCGCGATGTACCTGACCAAGCGAGGCGGCGCGCGCCGCGGTTCTCTCGAAATCGCGAAACCGCCGCTGCCAATCGGGCCCGAGTTCCCCCTCCATCCGCCGGCGGACAAACGGCCAGCCCATCGCCGGCGCATTCGCCTGCAGTTGGATCAGCTCGTTGACATATTGCTGCGGCAGCGCGTCGGGGATGGTCGCCAATAATTGCGCCACCTTCATCAGCGGGCCCTTGATCCCGCCGAGTGCGGCCTTCAGATCGGCGGCATGACGCCCCCGGTCGACCGATATGCCAAGATAGCGCTCGCCGGCCAGCCGCGCCGCAAGACCGCCCATGGCAGTCGAGACCTGAGCATAGCGCCGCATTCGCCCGGTAAAGGTATCGTCGTCGGTCAGGTCAGCAACCTCGAATTGGATCGACCGCTCCGGTTCGGGGCTGATCTCATTCGCCCCAAAGGTGCTTGCGGAGCGCTGCGTTCATGCGCGATTGCCAGCCAGGCCCGCCGGCGCGGAAAGCATCGATCACATCCTGGTCGAGACGCAGAGACACGAGTCTCTTCGGTGCTCCGAGCCGCGGTCGGCCACGACCGCGGCGAATCAGCCGATCGCCAATGTAAAAGTCCGCCCTTTCGAAGAACTCATCAGTTAATTCCGGAATATCCTCGTATTCCTCCGGCTGGATCTCGTGCGCATCCAACCTAGCCAAGTCGGTGTGAATAGCGCGCTTGCTCTCTCGCATTAGCCTTCCTCATCGAGATGATCCGCCGCCCGTCCCCCGTCGGAGTCCAGACCACAATCACCATGCGGCCTGACAGCAACCCGGCGGTTATGAAGCGGTCTTCCGGGTACGGAAACCGCCTGTCCTGAACGGTGTAGGTCGGGCCTGCAAAAACCGTTTCCGCATCGAGAAAATCAACCTCTCGCGTCCGGAGCGTCTCCGTACGTTTCTCCGGATCAAAGGTGATCCTCATGCCGAAGAAAATTATGTAGCTACGACAATCCCCTGCGTCAAGGTTTTCCGTAGCTACTGAGACTTCACCCGAGCGCTTCGAGTTCGTCGATAAAGCCCGAGACGACCGAGAGGCCCTTCGACCAGAAGGACGGGTCGGCGGCGTCGAGCCCGAATGGGGCCAGCAGCTCGCGGTGGCGCAAGGTGCCGCCGGCGCGCAGCATGTCGAGGTAGCGCTCGGCAAAGCCCTGATGCGCCTCTTGGTATACCGCATAGAGCGAGTTCACCAGGCAGTCCCCGAAAGCATAGGCGTAGACATAAAATGGGGTGTGGATGAAATGCGGGATGTAGGACCAGTAGTGGCGATAGACGCCGTCGAGGCGGATCGCCGGCCCGAGGCTCTCGCGCTGCACGTCGAGCCAGATTTCGGCGAGACGGTCGGGGGTCAGCTCGGCTTCGCGGCGTTCGTCGTGCACCCGTATCTCGAACGTGGCGAAGGCGATCTGGCGAACGACCGTGTTCAGCATGTCCTCGACCTTGCCGGCGAGCATGATCTTGCGCCGGCGCGGATCGGTCTCGCCCGTCAGCAAGGCGCGGAAGGTCAGCATCTCGCCAAAGACCGAGGCCGTTTCGGCCAAGGTCAACGGCGTGTCGGCCATCAAATAACCCTGCCGCCCCGCCAATACCTGATGGACGCCATGACCCAGCTCGTGCGCCAGGGTCATCACGTCGCGCACCCGGCCCTGATAGTTCAACAGCAGATAGGGGTGCGCCGCCGGCACCGTCGGATGGGCGAAGGCGCCCGACGCTTTGCCCGGCCGCACCGGCGCGTCGATCCAGGGTGCCGCGAAAAACCGCCGGCCGACTGCGGCCATTTCGGGCGAAAAGGCGCCATAGGCCGACAACACGGTCTCCTCGGCCTCATGCCACGGGATCAGCCGGTCGTCATCCTCGGGTAAGGGTGCGTTGCGGTCCCAGAAAGGCAGCTCCTCGACACCGAACCAGCGCGCCTTCAGCCGGTAGTATCGATGCGATAGACGCGGATAGCTGTCGCGCACCGCCGCGATCAACGCGTCGACGACCTCGTCCTCGACGAAATTGGATAGATTGCGCGACGAAATCGGCCGTGCAAACCGGCGCCAACGGTCCTCGATCTCCTTGTCCTTGGCGAGCGTATTGGTGATCAGGGCAAAGGTGCGGGCATTTTTTCCCAACACCTCACCGACACTGGCGGCGGCCTCGCGGCGCACCTCCGGATCGCGGTCGGACAGCAGGTCCAGCGCCTCGGCCTCGGTCAGTTCTTGGCCGCCGATCGGGAACCTCAGATCGGCGATCGTCTCGTCGAACAGCCGGGTCCAGGCGGCGCGGCCGGCGACGGATTTCTCATGCAACAGCTTCTCGGCCTCGTCAGACAGCTGGTGCCGGCGAAAGGCGCGAATGTCGCGCAGCCACGGGCGGTAGCGGGCGAGCGCCGGATCGGCTTCCTTCGCTTCGAGTGCCGCGTCGTCGAGACGGTTCAGTTCAAGCGTAAAGAACAGCAAACTCGTCGAGATGGCGTTGGTCCGCTCCTGGATCGTTTGATAGAAGCGACCGATTTCCGGGTCGGCAAGATTGCCGGCATGGACCAGCGAAGCATAGCTGAGGACCCGGCCGCTCAGCTCCTGCATACCTTCATAGCCTTCGACCGCCGCCCCCAGTGCCGCGCCCGAGAGATCCGCGAGCTTCCCCTCGTAACGCTGGTGAAAAGCTGCGGCATCATCGGCGAGCCGCGCCAGATCCCCGGTCAGCGCCGGGCTGTCGGGACCGGGGTATAGATCAGAAAGATTCCACTCCGGCAGCGTACCGAGCGCCGCCTTCTTCTGCCCTGCCGCCGTCTCTGCAACTGCCTGCAAACGCATTGCTCAATCCCCGATCCGGACCTATGCGAGGATATGGGGTTTAGGCAGGAAGCACCAAGCGGCATCCCGGACAAAGCCGCTGCGACCATTGCGATCGGCTCGAGCCGAGCTCAGGTC
>CAWAVV010000032.1:0-21968 GCA_963785565.1 uncultured Alphaproteobacteria bacterium
AAACGCGCCGCTGATGATCGCCGCCCACGATATCGCCGAGACCGGGCTCTCGGCTGGAGCCAAACCAGGCACGACGACCCGCTCTCCGATCAGGGGACTGCCTCCGGTCACGTCAATGGTTGAGCTTTGCATGACAAGCCTCCTCGAACCGTCTAATGCCAAAGCAGCAACAGGATGATGATGATCGGCAACGGGATGCCGAGCAGCCATAGCAAAATAAGACCCACGGTTGTGTCCTCCACGTCCTTGGCTAACGCGAAACAGCGGCGCTCCCAGGAACGTTCCGGTGGATGCCCAAAAATTCGGCAGAGCTGTGCCGCGACCGGGCTGCCATGCGGCAGGCCGCGGTCTCGCAGACCGTCATTATCCGGATGGCGGCGGATTTGGAATCGGGGGGTGGCCTCAGCGCCCGGCGCGGCGCCGCGCCGTTGCCTCGATCTCGATCTTCATCCGCGGATCGACGAGACCGCAGATCAGCGCCGTCGCCGCCGGGCGGATGGCGCCGAAGACCTCGCCCAGCACCGGCGCGACCTCCGGCCAATCAGCCAAGTCGGGCAGGTAGTAGCGCACCCGCACGACATCGGCGAGGCTCGCGCCCGCCTCGGCCAGCGCCTTCTCGATGTTGCGCAACGCCTGACGCGCCTGCTCGGCCGGATCCTCGGCGATCGTCATCCGCGCATAGTCGAACCCGGTGGTTCCGGCGACAAAGACCCAGTCGCCGTCGACCACGGCCCGGCTGTACCCGGCCGCGGCCTCGAACGGCGAACCCGAGGAGATCAGCCGGCGCATGTCAGGCCGTCTCCTGGAAGATCTCGCGGCCGATCAGCATGCGCCGGATCTCCGAGGTGCCGGCGCCGATCTCGTAGAGCTTGGCGTCGCGCAACAGCCGTCCGGTCGGGTAATCGTTGATGTAGCCGTTGCCGCCCAATATCTGGATGGCGTCGAGCGCCATCGCCGTCGCCTTTTCGGCGGCATAGAGAATGGCGCCGGCCGCGTCCTTGCGCGTCGTCTGCCCGCGGTCGCACGCCCTCGCCACCGCGTAGACATAGGATTTGCACGCGTTCATCGCGGTGTACATGTCGGCGACTTTGCCTTGGATCAGCTGAAACTCGCCGATCGCTTGGCCGAACTGCTTGCGGTCGTGGATGTACGGGATCACCACATCGAGGCAGGCCTGCATGATGCCCAGCGGGCCGGCGGCGAGGACCGCGCGCTCGTAATCGAGCCCGCTCATCAACACATGCACGCCCTCGTCGAGCCCGCCGAGCACGTTCTCCTCGGGCACCTCGCAATCCTCGAAGACCAGCTCCGAGGTCGGCGACCCGCGCATCCCCAGCTTGTCGAGCTTTTGCGCCGGCCGGAAACCCTCGAACCCGCCCTCGATCAGAAAGGCGGTGATGCCGCGCGCCCCGGCCTCGGGCCGGGTCTTGGCATAGACGACGAGCGTGTTGGCGACATGGCCGTTGGTGATCCACAGCTTGGTGCCGTTCAGCACCCAGCGGTCGCCTTTTTTGTCGGCGCGCAGCCGCATCGAGACCACGTCCGAGCCGGCGCCGGGCTCACTCATCGCCAGCGCCCCGACATGCGCGCCGGAGATCAGCTTGGGCAGGTATTTGCGCTTTTGCGCTTCACTACCGTTGCGGCGGATCTGGTTGACGCACAAGTTCGAATGGGCGCCGTAGGAAAGCCCTACCGAGGCCGAGGCGCGGCTCACCTCCTCCATCGCCACGCAATGCGCGAGATAGCCCATGCCGGCGCCGCCGTATTCTTCCTCGACGGTGATCCCGTGCAGGCCGAGCACGCCCATGTCAGGCCACAGCTCGATCGGAAAGCGGTCGCTGCGGTCGATCTCGGCGGCGAGCGGCGCGACCCGATCCTCGGCGAAATCGCGTACCGTATTGCGCAGCATGTCGATTTCGGAGCCGAGATCGAAATCAAGCGAGGCGAGCCGGGTGTTTTGCATCGGTCTAACGCCTCCTTTCGAATACCGCCGGCCGGAATCTCACCCGATGGAGCCTCACAGCGGCGTTGCGAGCAGGGTCGGCACGGCAAAGGTGTCGAGCAGAACGAGCTTGTCGCGGATCTTCAGGCCGCCCTCGGCCGGTTCGAGCCGGTCGCGGTAGAGGCCGGTCGCAAACAGCCGGGTTGATCCCTCCTGGTCGGTCTGAAACACCGTAAACGGCGCCTCGACCTCCAGCTGCTCGGATTCGGGCGAAAGGAGCCGCGGCAGGCCGATCAGATGGCGGTCGGTGTGGATATTGTATTTGTTGGCCTCGCGCAACGCACGGATGCGGTCTTCGAGTACCGCCCGGCTGTCGCAATAGATCAAGGCTGCGGGCAGACCGCGGTCGTGATTTTCGCGCGGCATAACATTGTAGCGGCATTCCTGGGCGAACAGGCCCAGCCATTCGTCGTATTTCGCGCTGTCGAGCAACGCGCCGTATTCGGCGAGGAGGTCGTGTACCGCGGCGCGGTCGAGGGTCATCGCACGGCGCCGGCAGGCTCGATGCCCAGCAATTCGGCGTAATACGACCAGAAGCCGCGCAGCGGCACGTCGGTGACCCGGTAGTCGCGGTCGGAAATGACGCCGCCGCCGCCCAATTCGATGATCGTCGTGCGATCCGGATCGGGTTTGGAAGCGCGATGGACGATCTCGATCGCCTCGCCGTCTTCCATCGAAACCAGACCGGCCGGGCCGACGAGATTGGCTTGGCGCAGCCGGTGCAAGGTCATCTCGGCAGAGTCGTCAGCGTAGCCGATCATCGTTTGGAACACCTCGAACTCGTCGACCCCGCGCGGCCGTATCTGGCGGATCGCCAGGCTGTTGCTGATCTGCACGAAGATCGAGGAAGGAAAGACCGATGTCACCGCCAGGTTCAGCTTGTCTTCGCGCTCCGGGCGAAAGGTGACCAGCGCCGGTTCCTTCAAGGATAGATGGTCGTTGCGCACCCGTGCGCCCGCATACGCCTGACGGGCGATCTCGTCGGTGTCGCTGTCGGCCTCCGCCCAAGTGATGTTGTGACGGTGGCGTCGGTCCATCTTGACCCCGCCCACCTGGGTCGATCGGTCGAGCCCGAAGGTGACCAGAAATTCATGCAACAGGCTGGCATGATAGTTGTCGCGGGTATTCTCGGCATAGAGCTTCCAATTCGCCCGGATCCGCTGGCGATTGTAGCCGAGCACACGGATCGGCCGGTCGAACAAGCGTCGGAGCTGGAGCAGGATGGGCGCGCCGAGATAGTCCGCGATCGGCTCGGCATCCTGGGCGAGCGTGCCAAAAATCACTCCGTCGACGATCCCGACCCGCAGCGGACGCAGGCCATGCGCACCCATGTCGAAATCGGCGTCGAGACCGCCTTTGCCCCGGACCCCGCGGCGAAACGGGATTGCAGTCAGGCCGCCGTCAAGCCCGTAGCACCACTGATGATAAATGCAGATGTGCTCCTGGGCGTTGCCGGACAGCTCGCGCCTCACCAAGGCGCCGCGATGGGCGCAGCGGTTGACAAAGGCTTTGACGGCGCCCGTCCGGTCCCGATTGAAGACAACCGGCGTTTCGCCCACCCAAGTCGAGCGGAAATCGCCGGGTTCGGGGATCTCGGCCTCGAGCCCGAGATAATTCCACACCGCACCTTGAAAGATATGGCGCTGCTCGCGCTCGTAGATCTCGGCATCGTGGTAGAGGCGGTATGGCACCCGGCTGTAGTCGAGCGCGGGCCAGATCTGATCGGTTACCATCATCGTCCTCGTTCCGCGACGAAGCATCGGTACAGCCCGCAACGGTAATTTATCGGGCGGCTGGCGGCAATCGCGCCGCTTGCTCGGGCCGACGCGGCGTGGCGCGGCGGTAGAATTCCCGTGAACCGGGAAATTAACCGGGATTTTCGTCGATTTCCCATCTCACCCCCTGTTCCACCTTCAAAAATATCAGTTTTATCAAAACATTAAGAGGAATTCCCGTGGCATCGTAATCGGGAATTTTTTCGGGCGAACCGCGAATTAAATTCGCGAACCGGGAATCAACGGGAATCATCACCGGCCGCCAAATCGTCACAAAATTGCTGAGCACCACCAAAGAACCGAAACAGACGCACCCCACTCCCCCGCCGAAGCGGGATAGGCAAAAGCCAGGCGGCAATTCTTACAGCCAAAAGTAGTCTTTTATGAGGTCAGCCGCGCGCCTGTGATGGGCGGGTCCGCAACAACGGACTCGTTACTCGGCCCAGTCGGCGTCGAGCGGCTCAGACGCGAGCTTTGCGGCCGGAAGAGCCGAAGCGTCAGCCTTCTCCTCCTGCAATGTGAGGTTGTCCTTGATGCTGCCGAGTGCTGCGATCATCGCGACCCGAGTGCCTGGCTCCAAACCGGCAAAAGCCTCCTCGCGGATCGCCTGATTGATGTCGAGGATGCGTTGGACCACCGGTTCCGCGCCTGGCGTCAGCCATAGGGTGCGCACGCGGCGGTCGGTCGGATGGGCGCGGCGCTCGACCAGCCCTTCCTCGCTGAGCTTGTCGAGCATGCGCACCAGGGCGATCGGCTCGAGGTCGAGCCAGGCCGCGACCTCGGCTTGGCTCACCCCTTCGTTGCGTGCGATATAAAGGACGACCGCGGCTTGCCTCCGGGTGATCAACAGCCCGATCTGACGCGCCTGCCGCTCGAATCGCCGCTTTACCAGACGCGAAACGTCGTGGACGAGGAAACCGAAGGAGCGATCGGCCGCTGCGGCTCTACCCGTTGCAGCGCGCTCCGTGGTTGAGGAGACCTGGGTCATCGCCGTCACTCCGCCCCCTGCCGCTCATGCGCCAGCGCCGGCACCGGCTCGGGCGACAAGGCTTCCTGCACGCGTGACGGACGGTAGGGACGGCCGACCCAGCGGGCGAAGCGGTCGAGATAGAGATAGATGACTGGGGTCGTGTACAGGGTCAGCCATTGCGAGATCAGCAGGCCGCCGACAATCGCGACGCCGAGCGGCTGCCGCAATTCGGCGCCGCCGCCCTTGCCAAAAGCGATCGGCATGGCGCCGAACAGCGCGGCGAACGTCGTCATCATGATCGGCCGGAAGCGCAACAGGCAGGCCTGATGGATCGCCTCGCGCGGGCTCTTGCCTTCGAGGCGCTCGGCCTGCAGCGCGAAGTCGATCATCATGATCGCGTTCTTCTTGACGATGCCGATCAGCAGGATGATGCCGACGATCGCGATGACCGACAGCTCGTAATTCAGCAGCATCAGCGCCAGCAATGCGCCGACACCCGCCGAGGGCAATGCGGACAGAATCGTGATCGGATGGATGTAGCTCTCGTAGAGGATCCCCGAGCACGATGTAGACGACGAGGATCGCCGCGGCTACCAATAGCGGCATCGACGACAGCGAGGCCTGGAAGGCCTGCGCCGTTCCCTGGAACGAGGCGTTCAGCGTCGGCGGCACGTGCAGGCGCTCAGTCATCGCCTGAATCGCGTCGACGGCCTGTCCGAGCGCGACCCCGGGGGCCAGGTTGAACGACAATGTGACCGCCGGGAAGATGCCCTGGTGACTGATCAGCAACGGTTCCGTCTTCCGCGCGAAATGCGCGAAACTGCCCAGCGGCACCTGAACGCCACCGGGACCGGAGACGTAAATCTCGGACAGCAGGTTCGGGTCGTGCTGGTACTGCGGCTGGACTTCGAGGACGACCTTGTATTGGTTGGTCGCGGTATAGATCGTCGCGACCTGCCGCTGGCCGAATGCATCGTAAAGCGTCTGGTCGATCTGGTTCATCGACAATCCGAGCCGATAGGCGGCATCGCGGTCGATCTCGATAGCCAAATGCGCGGCGGCAATCTGCTGATCGGACGCGACTTCCTGCAGTTCGGGCAGTTTCCTCATCCCGGCTTCGATGATCGGCGCCCAATGGTTCGAGCTCGTCGATGTTGGTGTCGGTCAGTGTGTACTGGTATTGCGTGCGGCTCAGGCGGCCGCCAACCGTGATGTTCTGCGGCACCTGCATAAAGAATTTGGCACCCTCGATGCCGGCGAGCTTCTTTTGCAACCTTTGGATGATCTGCTCCGCGGTGGCGTCGCGTTCTTCATAGGGCTTCAACCCCCAAAAGATGCGGGCCGTATTCTCTGCGGGGTTGTAGGTCGTTGCGCCGTCATAGGAGAAGACGCCCTCGCACGCCGGGATCGTGCATGACGATATCGACGACCTTGCCCCGGATCTTGTCGGTCTGGATCATCGAAGCGTCTTCGCGAACATCAAGCTCGCCGAAGATGAACCCGGTATCCTGCTGCGGGAAAAAGCCCTTTGGCATCTTTACATATAGATAGCCGGTCGCGACCATCAGCAGCAGCGTCGCCAGCAGCGCCGCGAACTGGTGGCGGAAGATGAAACTGAGCCCGCGGTCATAGCGGCGCAGCACCGCCTGGAACACGCGCTCGGCGCCTTGGTTGAAGCGGCCCTTGGGATGTAGCCCTTCCTCCTTCAAAAACAGCGAGCACATGACCGGCGTCAGGGTCAATGACACGATCGCCGACGCCACCACCGCGACCGCAACGGTGACGGCGAACTCGCGGAAAAGCCGGCCGATGATGCCGCCCATAAAGAACAGTGGAATGAATACCGCGATCAGCGAAAAGGTGATCGAAATAATCGTGAAACCGATCTGCCCGGCGCCTTTCAATGCGGCGTCGAGCGGCCGCATGCCCTGCTCGATGTAGCGCACGATGTTCTCGATCATCACGATCGCATCGTCGACGATGAAGCCGACCGAGATCGTCAGCGCCATCAGCGAAATGTTGTCGAGGCTGATAACCGGCGACATACATGACGCCAAAAGTGGCGAGCAGCGACAGCGGCACCGCCAGGCTCGGGATCACCGTCGCCCACAACGTTCGCAGAAACAGGAAGATCACGACGATGACGAGGGTGATCGTCAGCATCATCGTCAATTGCACATCGTTGATTGACGCTCGCGTCGTCTGCGAGCGGTCGGACATCAGGTCGACATGGACTGAGGGCGGCAGCGACTGCTCGAGCTTGGGCATCAACGCCTTGATATCGGTCGACCACGGCGATCGTGTTGGCGCCGGGCGCCTTCTCGATGGCGATTCCCTCTGCCCGCTGGTCGCCGAACCACGAGCGGAGCCGCTCGTTCTGCACCGAGTTGATGACGTCGCCGACATCCTTGATGTGCACCGGCGCGCCGTTCTTGTAGGCGATGATGATGTTGCCGTATTGCGCGGCGTTAAACAGCTGGTCGTTGGTATCGAGCGCGATCGCCTGATGTTCGGTTTGGATCTCGCCCTTGGGGCGGTTTACGGTGGCCGCGACAAGCGCATTGCGGACATCTTCCATGCCCAAACCCTTTGCGGCGAGCGACGCCGGATTGATCTGGACGCGGGCGGCATAGGGCATCGAGCCGAAGACAAAGACCTGCCCGACCCCGGGCTCGGTCGACAGGCGGTCCGCGATGACGTTGTTGGCGTAATCGTCGACCTTGTAGGGCGGGAGGTCGTCGGAGTGGATCGCATAGATCAGGATGGCAAAGTTCGCCGGGTTCACCTTGCGGTAGGTCGGTGGGGTCGGCATGTCCTGGGGCAACAGGCCGCTGGCCGCATTGATCGCCTGCTGCACGTCCCCCGCCGCGGCATCGATATTGCGCGACAGATCGAATTGCAGCGTGATCGAGGTGACGCCGACACCGCTCCACGAGGTCATCTCGCTCAGCGATGGGATCGAGGTGAATTGCTGTTCGAGCGGGGTCGCGACCGCCGACGCCATCGTGCTGGGATTGGCGCCGGGGTACTGCGCCGTGACGGTGATCGTCGGGAAGTCGACATTGGGCACCGCCGCCACCGGCAGCAGGTTGTAGGCGCCGATGCCAAAGACCAATACCCCCAGCATCAGCAGCGACGTGGCGATCGGGCGACGGATAAAAGGTTCCGAAATGCTCATCGGCGTTTGCTCTTAATCAGAAAAGCTCGAGTTTCGAGGCGCTGGATGCCGCGCGGGTGCGGATCACTCCGCGCCCTGGCGCTCGTGGACGAGCGCCGGCCGGCCATCGCCTGCCAGGGCCTCCGCCACGCGCGACGGACGGTAGGGGCGGCCGACCCAGCGCGCGAAGCGTTCGAGATAGAGATAGATGATCGGCGTCGTGTAGAGCGTCAGCCATTGCGAGACAGCCAACCCGCCGATGATGGCGATACCGAGCGGCCGGCGGAGTTCCGAGCCGGCCCCTTGGCCGAGCGCGATCGGCAGACTGCCGAACAATGCCGCAAAGGTCGTCATCATGATCGGCCGGAAGCGCAACAGGCACGCCTGATGGATCGCCTCGCGCGGGCTCTTGCCCTCGATCCGCTCTGCCTGGAGGGCGAAGTCGATCATCATGATCGCATTCTTCTTGACGATGCCGATCAGCAGGATGACGCCGATCATCGCGATCACGCTCAGATCGTAATGCAGCAGCATCAATGCCAATAACGCGCCAACGCCCGCCGACGGTAAAGCCGACAAAATCGTGATCGGATGAATATAGCTTTCGTAAAGCACGCCAAGGACGATGTAGACGACGAGAATTGCCGCGGCGACAAGAAGCGGCGTCGACGACAGCGAAGCCTGGAAGGCATGCGCCGTGCCCTGGAACGACCCGTCCAGTGTCCCCGGTACATGGAGGTCGGTCATCAGCGCCTGGATCTTGTCAACCGCCTGACCGAGCGCCACGCCCGGCGCCAGATTGAACGACAAGGTCACGGCGGGAAATTGGCCCTGATGGTTGATCGACAGCGATTCAACTTTTGAGGTGAAATGCGCGAATGCGCTCAATGGAATCTGCGATCCATTGGGTCCGGCGATAAAGATCTTTGACAGCGCCGTCGGATCCTTTTGAAACTGGGGCTGAACCTCGAGGATCACTTTGTACTGGCTGGTCGAGGTATATATATTTGCTACTTGACGCTGACCGAACGCATCATAAAGCGTCTGGTCGATCAGCGACGGCGAAATGCCCATCCTCGATGCGGCATCGCGGTCGATCTGCATCGCGATGTGCGGCGCGGCGACCTGCTGGTCAGAGGCTACGTCTTGGAGCTCCGGGAGTTTCTTCATCCCCCGTTCGATGATCGGCGCCCAGTGATTGATCTCGTCCTGGTCCGTGTCGGTCAGCGTATATTGATACAAGGTGCGGCTGAGGCGCCCGCCGACACTGATGTCCTGCCCGGACTGCATGTAGAATTTGATGCCCTGGACGGCAGCGACCTTGGGGCGAAGCCGCTGGATGATCTGGTTCGAGGTCGAATTGCGCTGGTCATGCGGCTTCAGCTGGACGAACACCCGAGCGGTATTCTCGGTCGGGTTATACGCGGAGGCCCCGGTAAAAGATAAAATACCGGAGACGTCGGGATCCTTCCGGACAATATCGACGATCTGGTGAGTGAGGTCCGCCATGGCCAGGAACGAGGTGTCCTCGCGCGTATCCCCCTGGCCAAAGATGAAGCCGGTATCCTGCTCGGGAAAAAAGCCTTTTGGAATAATTACGTAGAGATAGCCGGTCAGGAAGATCAGCGCCAGGGTCGACAACAAGGTCGGCAATTGGTGACGGAAGACAAAGCCGAGACCGCGGTCGTAGAGGCGCAGCATCCAATTGAAACCACTCTCGAGGATTCGGTTAAGGTGGCCCGCAGTTTGATGCCCTTGCTCTTTGAGGAATAGCGAGCATAGAACCGGCGTCAGGGTAAGCGAAATCGCCGCCGAGGCCACGACCGCCACCGACACGGTGACGGCGAACTCTCGGAACAGCCGTCCGATGATGCCGCCCATGAACAGCAGCGGGATAAACACCGCGATCAGCGAGAAGGTGATCGAGATGATGGTAAAGCCGATTTGGCCGGCGCCCTTGAGCGCGGCGTCGAACGGGCGCATGCCCTGTTCGATATACCGCATTATGTTCTCGATCATGACGACCGCGTCGTCGACGATAAAGCCGACCGAGATCGTCAGCGCCATCAACGAGATGTTGTCGAGGCTGTAGCCGACCGCATACATGACGGCAAGGGTTGCCAGCAACGACAGCGGCACCGCCATGCTCGGGATGATCGTCGCCCATAACGTTCGCAGAAACAGGAAGATCACAAGGACGACGAGGGTGACCGTCACCATCATGGTGAATTGGACGTCATGCACCGCCGCGCGGATGACGAGCGAGCGGTCGGAGAGGAGCACGACATGGATCGAAGGCGGGAATGATTCCATGATCCGAGGAACCAATGCCTTGATCGTGTCGACCAGCTGAATCGTGTTGGCGCCGGCTTGGCGCTGGATCGCCAGACCCTCGGCCTTGGTATTGTTGTACCACGCGCCGGTACGCACGTTCTGAACCGAATCAATCGCTTTGCCGACGTCTTTTACGCGAACCGGAGCGCCGTTGCGGTAAGCAATGATGACGTTGTTGAAGGCCGCGGCGTTGAACAACTGGTCGTTGGTGTCGAGAGTATAGGTCTGGTGTACGCCCTCGAGGCTGCCCTTCGGCCGGTCGAGCGTCGTCGTTGTCAGCGCGTTGCGCACGTCCTCAAAGCCGAGGCCGCGTGCCGCCAACGCCTCGGGATTGATCTGCACATGCGCGGCGTAGGGCTGCTGGCCGAAGATGCGGGACTCCGAGACGCCGGGCACCGTCGACAGCTTTTGCGCCAGGATCGTGTAGGCAAAATCGTCGACCCGGTAGATCGGCAGCGCGTCGGAGTGGACCGCATAGATCAGAACCGGGCGATCGGCGGGATTGGTCTTGCGATAGGTCGGCGGGAGTCGGCAGATCCGTGGGCAGCAGCCCGCTGGCGGCGTTGATCGCCTGCTGCACGTCCTCTGCCGCCGCGTCGATGTTGCGCGACAGATCGAATTGCAAGGTGATCGACAGCGAGCCGATGCCGCTCGTCGAAGTCATTTGGTCGAGCGCGGGGATCGCGGCGAATTGCTGCTCGAGCGGCGTGGCAACCGCCGAGGCCATCGTATCGGGGCTGGCGCCCGGATAATTGACCGATACGACGATGGTCGGAAAATCGACATTCGGCAACGCCGCCACCGGCAGCAGGCCGTAAGCGCCGACGCCGAACACCAGGATCCCCAGCATCAACAGCGAGGTTGCGATCGGTCGGCGGATGAACGGTTCCGAGATGCTCATCGGCGATTACCTGCGAGGTACAGTCGCGGCCAGTCGGGGCAACGCGAATGGGGTACCGCGGCGCCGCTCAGCCGGCGGCGCCCGGTGAACGGGGCTGGATCAGCCTGACATGGGCGCCTTCGGTCAGGCGAAACTGGCCATCGACGACCACCCGCTCGCCGGGCGTGAGGCCCTTGGTGACAACGGCGATGCCGTCCTGGACCGAGGCCACCTCGACAGCGCGCCGCTCGACGGTGTCGTCGGATTTGATGATATAGGCATAGGAACCATTGGGCCCGGCCTCGATGGTCTGCGACGGCACCGTCGCCACATTGGGGCGCACCCTCAAGACCACCCGCAGGCTGACGAATTCGCCGGGCCACAAGCGCTCGTCGAGATTGTCGAAACGCGCCTTCAGGTGGATCGTGCCGGTGGTTTGATCGATCGAATTGTCGATCAGGGTCAGCTTGCCTTCGGAGAGCAGCGCGTTGCCGTCGCCGCTGTAGGCGCGCACCACGAGCGGCGACTTTTGCTGCTCTTGGCGAAGCTCGTCCAAGGTATCCTGCGGCAACGTAAAGCTGACAAAGATCGGCTTCAGCTCGGTAATCGTGACCAGCGCCGTGTTGTCGTTGGCATGGACCAAATTGCCTTTGTCGACGAGCCGCGAGCCGAGTGCGGCCGTCGATCGGCGAGCGGATGTCGGCGTAGCCGAGGTTGAGTTCGGCGTTGTCGATCTGCGCCTGATCGCCCTTGATCGCGGCCTGCAGCTGCGCGACCAGCGCGGTCTGCTGGTCGTAGCTTTGCCGGGTCTGGTAGCCGGTGCCGAGCAGCTTCGAATAGCGCTCCAGGTCGAGCTTGGCGCCGGCGAGCTGCGCCTCGTCCTTTTGCTTGGCCGCCTGCGCCTGTTCGAGCGAGGCCTGATAGGGCCGCGGATCGATCTGGAACAGCGGATCGCCCTCCTTGACCTCCTGCCCTTCCTTGAAGTCGACCTGAACGATCTGGCCGTCGACGCGGGTCTTGACCGTGACCATGTTGTAGGCTTGAACCGTGCCGATGCCGTTCAGGAACACCGGGACATCCTTGGCGACAACCGTGCCCGCGGTGACCGGGATGCTCGGCGCCACGGTCTGCGCTCTCGCCGCCGGCGCTTCGCTGCCGGAGCTGCGCCACCAGATCACCACCGCCGCGACCGCGAGGATGATCGCGGCCGCGCCGATCGCACGCCTGATCATTGCGAGCGACTCCCTTGGTTATTAAAGTTAATGAATGTCTATCATAGATAATACCTATAGCTTTTGCCGGCTCGTGTCCATCCCAACCTCGTCCGGCGTGCCGCGCGCCAAACGTCGCAGGCGACTCTGAGCTATGGGTGCGGCGGAACCTCGATCGGCGCGCAGTTGGTGCGCCCCGACATCAGGCAATCTTCCAGCTTGGACTCCGCCCCGAGATCGCGGACCAGCACGACCCCGGCGATCGCCAGCGCCAGGATGATGACCAAGCCCATCAGCGCGGCCGTTCTGCGGTCGTCGGTCTCGCGATCGTCGTTCTCGAAGCGCTTGCTCATCGGCCGCCCGAAAATATCGCAGAAACTACGCGCCCGCCAGTCAAGCCGCCGAAAAGCAGGACGAATTCGGGCGGCCGGGCCGATGTTATCGCGATGCGACCCCGCGGGAGGCGGCGTCATCGAGGGCGCTTTCCACGGCGCCGGAGGTCAGCAGCTCGGGCAACAGCTCGCCCGCCGGCCGACCCGGGCCGTAGACCGCATTGAACGGGATGCCGTAGCGGTCGAAATCCTGCAGATAGCGGGTCAGCGCCGGGTCCGGCCGGGTCCAGTCGCCGCGCATCGCCACGACATCCGCGCCGAACAGCCGGCTCGCGACCGGGTCGCGGTCGAGCACCGCCGCTTCGTTGACCTTGCAGGTCAGACACCAGGCCGCGGTCACGTCGACAAACACGGTCTTGCCCTCGCCGACCAATTGCGGGATCGCGCTCGGATCGAATGGGCGCCAAGGGCCAACCGCCGCGGCGGCCTCGCGCTCGACGCCGGCAAAGGCCGGCCACAACACCGCGGCCGCCACCAACACTATCGAGGTTGCCGAGGCGAGCCGCGCCGCGAATGCCGGCAGCCGGGGCCATTGCCTCAGCGCGAGCAGCCCGAGCACGAGGGTGAGCGCGGACGCGGCGCCGAGCGCCACCCGCTCGCCCGATAGCGCCGCCAGAACGAACAGCAGCCAGACCGCGGTGCCGGCCAAAACCAGACCGAGCCCGGCGCGCAGCCAAACCATCCAGCGCCCGGGCATGGGCAGCAGCCGGACCAGCCGCGGAAACGCAGCGGCGGCAAGATAGGGTGCGGCAAAGCCCAGCCCGAGCGCCGCGAACACCAGGGCGATCGGACCCGGTCCTTGCGCCAGCGAAAACCCGACCGCAGTGCCGACAAACGGCGCCGAGCACGGGGTGGCGAGCAAGGTGGCAAAGGCCCCGGTCAGAAACGCATCCGCATTGGGCCGCCGGCTGCTGCTCGCGCCCGCCGCGTCATAGGCGATCCGCGGCAATCCGATCGTCAGCCAGCCCCACAGGCTGGCCGCGAACAAAGTCGTCAGCGCCGCCATTGCCGCGATAAACCACGGCCATTGGAATTGAATGCCCCAGCCGATCGCGGACCCGGACGCCTTCAGCCCGATCAGCGCCGCGGCGATCAGCGCGAACGAGGCGAGCACCCCCAGCGCGGTCATCAGCAACCCGGCCCTGACCCGCCGCCGCTCGGCCCCGGCATGGCTCGCCACCGACAGCATCTTTAACGACAGTACCGGCAGCACGCAGGGCATGAAGTTCAGAACGAGCCCGCCCAGAAGAGCGACGGCGAGGATCGGCAACAGCCGTGGCGCATCGCGGCGCAGCGGCTCGGAGAGCGGCGTGGCCGGGAATTCGGCCGCCCTCGCGCCGTCGACAAACGTCAAGATCAGTTTTGTGTCGGCAATGCCCGCGGCGCCGGCGTCGCGGATCGGCACGGTCAGGCGCGCGAAATGACCGGATTGGGAAAGTTCCACCTCCGGCCGGCCGGGGGAGCCCTTGGCCAAGCCTTCGACAAACAGGTCGGGCGTCTGAAAGGCAGCACTGATCGAGCGCAGCCGAACGACCAGGGACGCGTCCCGGCCTGCGTCCGCGGCGCCGACCGAGATCAGCCCGATCCCGGCGGCGCCGAGGCTTTGCGGGACCCGAATCCGCGCCGAGGCGATCAACGCTGCCTGGGGCGACGGGGTCGCTGCGCCCGCGGGCAGGCTCAGCTCCAGTTTTGCCGAATACGGCACGCAGATATTGGCGCAGGCGGCATAATCGATCGCGGCGTGCAACACCACCGGGCGCCCCGGATGCGCCAGGGTCAGCGCGATCGGCAGGACGACATGGTTCTCGTACCCTGCGGTCTCGAACCCTTGCAAAGACCAGCGCTGCGGCGCCGGCCAAGCGATCTCGGCGTGTGCCAAATTGTCCGAGCCCGCCCAGTCGATGCTCGGTGGTATGCCCGCGTCCCCCGGCGAGCGCCAATAGGTGTGCCAGCCCGGCGCAAGCCTGATTTCGAGCCCGGCCTCGACCACCGACGCCGATCCGGTCGCCTCGGTCGCGGTCATCAGCCGGGCGGCGGCGTGGCTGTCGCCTACCCATCCCGTCGCCGCGGCATACGCGCCCGCGGGACAAGCGAGCGCCAGCACCGCTAAGACCCAAGCGCTCCGGTACAGCCCCCGCTTGCGGCCGCGGTTCGTCGAGCTCGCGATCATCAATCCGCGCGATCCGGTGGCCTTCAGCGCCGCCATTGCTGGTTGGGGCGCTCGCCTCCACCCATCATCCCGCCACAGCCGCTCATCATCCGGCCCATCCAGCCGCCCCAGGAGCCGTCAGTCTGCGCGCGAACGTAGATCGCCGGCAACGCCACGAGGGCGATGGCAACGGCAAAAGCAGAAAGAGCGCGTTTTGTGGTCGAACTTATCATATCAGCCTCCGTTTCTCTCCCGGATTGGAGTAGATGCTCTGAATTACGGCGCCATCATGAACACCCTCGGCGCCGCGTCGCCGCGCGCAATCTCGTAGATCGCGATCGGCTCCGGGTGCGGCCCCGGCATTCCCGGCAGCCCCGTTGGCATGCCCGGGATCGAGATGCCGACGATTTTCGGCCGGTCGGCCAACAGCTTGCGGACCGCGGCGATCGGCACATGGCCGATCACGACATAACCCTCGATCATCGATATGTGGCAGCCGTCGAGCGCTTCCGGTACCCCCTTCTCGCGGGCCATCGTTATCAGGTCGTTGGTCGGCACGACATCGACGGCAAAGCCGTTCTGCCGCAAGTAGTCGGCATAGCCCTCGCAGCAGCTGCATTGCGGGTTCTTGTAGAGCGTGACCCGCATCGGCGCCGCCGCAGCGGGCAGCGGCAGGATGAAGGCGGAGCAAGCGAGAAAGAGGGTGCTCCGGCGGCTGATCATGCTCATGGCAATTCCCTTCAAGATCGGTGTCGAGCGACCTCAGGCGACGCGGATGACGGTCATCATTCCGGCCATCTGGTGGTCCATGATGTGGCAGTGAAAGAGCCAGTTGCCGGGGTTGTCGGCGACAAAGGCGACTTCCACGGTCTGGCGCGGCTCGACCAGCACCGTGTCGCCCCAAATGTTGTGGGGGACCGCAGCGCCATTTCGTGTTAGCACGCGAAAGCTGTGGCCGTGCAGGTGCATCGGGTGCCACCAGGCGGTTTCGTTCTTCAGCGTCAGCACGCAGCTCGTGCCGCGACGCAAAATCAGCATCGGCGTCAGATCTGCCGAGCCGTCCCCGGTCATCGATTTGCCGTTGATCGCCCATGCGGCGCCGCCTCCCATCATACCGCCCATCATCCCGCCCATCATCCCCATGCCGCCCATCATCCCGCCTTGGAGCCGGACGACATGGCGCTTGGCTGCGGCGAGATCGGGCTGGGGCAGCGGGTTCGATCGCAGGCGGATCGGTGCGTCGAGAGGGTGTTCGCGCAATGTCCGGCCGGCATCGTAAGCCAGCTCGACCAGCGTGTAGGCGAGCCGGGCGCCGTAGAAATCGTCGGTGACCGCATACCGGCTGCCGGGCGCGCCGTTCATGTCGAGGATCAAATCGGCGCGCATTGCCGGACCGAGCAACAGCCGGCCCTTGGGCTCGTGCGGATCGCAGGGCTGACCGTCGAGCGCAATCACGACCGGGCGGTGGCCGGCAAAGGCGAGCGCCATGATGCGCGCGGTCGCGGCGTTGACGATGCGCAGGCGGATGCGCTCTCCGGCCCTCACCGACAGCGCGTCTGGCACACGGCCGTTGATGGTGACGGTGTTGCCAACGCGGCCCGCCATCGCAGCTTCCATGCGGTTGCCAAAGCCCGGTGCGATCTGTGCCTCGCGGCTCAGACGCCAGTCCTGGACCACCCAAACCAGCTCGCGATCGACCTGTGGCGGTTCGAGTTCCGCGACGATCAGCGCTCCGGCGAGACCGCGCCCCATCTGTTCGAGGCTGTTGTCGTGCGGATGATAGAGAAACGTGCCGGCGTCGGGCGGGATGAACTCATAGCGGAAGCTGCCGCCGGGCTTGATAGGCGGCTGGGTCAGTCCCGGCACCCCGTCCATCGCGTTGGGCAGCCGGATGCCATGCCAATGCACCGTCGTGTCCGCGACGAGCCCATTTTCGGCACGGGCTCGGAACGGCTGACCCTGTGGGATGCGCAGTAGCGGTCCCGGCACCGACCCGTTATAGGCAAAGACCGCCGTCGCGGGATGGCCATTATCGACCAGCGGCAATTGTGCGGGCGCCGCAGTCAGAATCGCCTGGTTGGGCGGCTCGGCGGCGACACCGATCCGGCTCACGTTTGGCAAAGCCGTGGTGGCGGCGGCGCCGAACTTCAAAAACTGCCGGCGATTGGCTACTGGCCCAAAACTACTTGCCATAACTCTCGTCCTTCCAGCGCGCGTTTACGCGGGCGCCGTCTCCGCCAGTCCGCGAGCGGACGGCGGTCTAACCGAGGACGATGGGTCTAGGCGGGAACGGGTCGGGCGCCGGCGCAGCGCCGATGGTGACCGGACTCGGGGTGGGCGCGTAGGCGAGACGTGCAAATGCCGGCGCGTATGATGTCGTCATAGCCGCCAATCCGATCGCGGCCCCGGCACAGGCGAGCGCGCCACATGCCATCTTGCCGAGATCGCCACCAGCCGGGGCCTTGTCCGGGCAATGCC
Source organism: uncultured Alphaproteobacteria bacterium (assembly GCA_963785565.1). Taxonomy (GTDB): domain Bacteria; phylum Pseudomonadota; class Alphaproteobacteria; order ATCC43930; family CGMCC-115725; genus AP-15. Next base: position 17,349 of record CAWAVV010000032.1, read on the forward strand.
CGCAGGGTGTCGCCACCGGCATAGGCATCGCCGAGACGCCACTCGTCGGCATCGCTGCCAGCACAAAAGCGACGGCGGTCAACACAAGGATCAAGCGTCTAAAGAATCCGCCCACACCCCGTAGATGGCGTTTATACCCCCCTCGGCAAGACCCAACCGCGCGCCGCTCGGAATTGCTTTTTCGGTCTCGGACGGTCGAGCCGTGCGATCTCCCACACGATCGCGGAGCAATGACAGCCAATCACGGCCCGAGCAAGGCCGGCGATCCTCGACCACCGGGCGCTCGGCGTTTAAGGGGGCGGGGTCGGCGCGCCGGGCAAGATCACAAAACGGCGGCACACCAATGCGATACACGTTTTTGTTGTAGCTAGGGCCAGATGGGGGCTGCAACATCGGGTAGCCCTGCCCTCCCGGATAGTGTCGGCGAGGGCGATACCCCGAAGCAAATCCCCAGCTACCCCGGCCGCCGCCACACCCGATCAAAAGGGGCGTTCAATTCCACGAAGCTCTTATGCCTCGCGATCCATTCCCCCGCTTTCGCCTCGGTCGCGAAGCTACTCATTGTGGTCGGATAGGTGCCGGGTATTGCGATTTCGACGCCGAAGGTCCCACCTTCCAGCGGAACGGTACGGTAGGTCGCCTCAGCGTGCGGGTGTGCCATAGCCATGCTGTCAATATGGGATGCCGAGAGCCGATCGGAAAGCCGGCGTCAAATGGTCCTAAACTCAGACTGACCCACTTATCACAGTGGGAATTATCGGGACTGTCTTAGCGATGCCAATAATGGACATGATCATAGTAGCCATGGCGCCAGCCGTAATGGTGATAGCCGCCGTGGTACACGGTATGCTGGTAATATCCGCAATGATTGTAGCCGTTCCACCAGCAGCCGGCTTCTGCCGTATTTGAGGTCAGTGCGCTTCCGAGCAGAAACGCTATCAGCGTAGCGGCGACGGTCTTCATGAAGTTATACCTTGCATAGGAGCCGGCCCCCCATTTGTGCCTCAATACCGAGCAAGGGCAACCGGGCGCGAAAAAATTTGCCGAGCGAAGCGAGGGGATCGACTTCGCTCGGCAAAGTGCCCTGAGCCCCATTATTTGTGATTTGGGCCGGGGTGCTACTCAGGATCTGGTCGGTTAATATCGCTAACTGTCCGGCCCCGCTAGGTTCGGAATCTACTCATGCGGCCATTCGTGCTGGTCTGCGCCAGAGCGCCGCCGCCCACATTTATTGACCGACACGCGACCTGCATGGGCTGCCCGCCGCCAACCCTCGGCTTGCGATATCTCTTTAGGTCTTGGGCGATCGAGTTGGTTGCGGTCGTGGCCGGCTCCGGGCTATGACCGCCAGCCTCGTCGCGAAAGGATCAACAGGCATGGCGCAGCAGGGGCCGCTTTCCGGCATCACCATCGTCGATCTCTCCCGCATCCTCGCGGGTCCCTATTGCACCATGCTGATGGCCGAGCTGGGCGCGCGGGTGATCAAGGTCGAGCCGCCGCAGCAGGGCGACGACGCGCGCCAGTACGGCCCGTTCAAAAACGGCAAATCCGCCTATTTCGCCTCGGTCAACCGGGGCAAGGAATTGATCGCGCTCGACCTCAAATCCCCGGAGGGCCGCGATATTTTCGAGCGGCTGCTCGACAAGGCCGACGCGCTGGTCGAGAACTTCCGCCCGGGGACGATGGAAAAGCTCGGCTATGGCTGGGATACCCTGCACCCGCGCTATCCGCGCCTGGTCTATGCCGCCGCCTCCGGCTTCGGCCATACCGGCCCCTACTCGCATTATCCGGCCTATGACATGGTGGTGCAGGGGCTCGGCGGGGTCATGAGCATCACCGGGCATCCGGGGATGCCGCTGACCCGCATCGGCACCTCGATCGGCGATCTGGGCGGCGGGCTGTTCACCGCGATCGCGCTCAACGCCGCACTCCTCCATCGCGAGCGCACCGGCGAGGCGCAGAAGGTTGACGTCTCGTTGTTCGACTGCCAGCTGGCGCTCCTCGAAAACGCGATCATGCGCTACACCACGACCGGCGAGATCCCGGGGCCGATGGGCGCCCGCCATCCCTCGATCACCCCGTTCGAAGCTTTCGCCACCGCCGACGGCAACATCATCATCGCCGCCGGCAATGACGGGCTGTTCGTCAAGCTCGCTCAGGCGCTCGGCCGCCCCGAATGGGCCGACAACCCGATCTACAAGACGAATGCGCTGCGCAACCAGCACCAGGAGGCGCTAAAGGACGCGATCGAAGGCGTGCTGCGTCAAGCCGGCACCGAGCACTGGATCGCCGTGCTCGAGGCGGCGGGCGTGCCGTGCGGCCCGGTCAACAACATCGCCCAGGCTTTGGCCCACCCGCAGACCGCCGCCCGCAATATGCTGATCGGGGTCGAGGACCCGGTCATCGGGCCGCTGCAGCTCGCCGGCAATCCGATGAAGCTGTCGGCTTTCGACGATCCGGCGACGCGCGCCCCCGCCCCCGATCTCGACGCCGACCGCGACGGTATTCTGCGCGAACTCGGCCTGTAGAGCGGCTGTCCCGGCCGCCCGCGGGCCAAGCAGGTTGCGGGAAAAGTCTGCGGTCGTTCCGGGACAGCCCTCCGGGGCCGGGCCCGGGACCTATGAACACCGGCCAAGCCCATGATTTTTCGAAGCCGGTGTTCATGGTTTCCGGGCTCGCGGGCGTGGCCCGCGCCCCGGAATGACAATGATCGGGCCTTTTTCCGCAGCCTGCTAAGGTCCGCTATTTGCCCATCATGATCCGCCGACTTGCCGCCGGCTTCGCCGTCTTGCTGCTCGTTCTGGCCGGCGGGCTCTATTTGTACCTGCGATCGTCGTTGCCGCAGACCGAGGGCCGGATCGAGGTACGGGGACCGAGAGCAACGATCCGGATCGAGCGCGACGCCGACGGCATCCCTCTGATCGCCGCGCAGGACGACGACGATGTCGCCTTCGGCCTTGGTTTCGCGCACGCCCAGGACCGGTTGTTCCAGATGGAATTGCAGCGGCGTTATGCCGCCGGACGGCTGGCCGAGATATTTGGGCCGGACGCGGTGGCGGTCGACAAGCAGATGCGCGTGCTCGGGCTCTACCGCGCCGCCGAGGCCGAAATTCCGTATCTGTCACCCGAGGTCAATCGCGCGTTTCAGGCTTATGCGGCTGGGGTCAACGCCTTTCTCGCCTCGCGCCACGGTGCGCTGCCGCCCGAATTCCTGCTGCTGCGCTTCTCGCCCGAGCCGTGGCGCGAAGCCGACAGCCTGGTCTGGGGCAAGCTGATCGCCTTCCAGCTCGACGGCAATTACCGCGGCGAATTGTTGCGGGCGCGGATGGCGCGGACGATCCCGCCGGCGGACATGGCCTTTCTCTACCCGGAATATCCAAAGGATGCGCCGACAACCCTGGCCATGATGCTGCCGATCTACCGCCGGCTGGCGCTCGGCCGGCTCTATGACGCGCTGCCATCGGCTGTGGGGCCGCACTACGCCTCCAACAACTGGGTCGTCGACGGCAAGCACAGCGTCAGCGGCAAGCCGCTGCTGGCCAACGACCCCCATCTCGGGTTCGGCGCGCCGGGCTTCTGGTATCTGGCCCGGCTGAAGACGCCGGGGCGCGAGATCAGCGGCGGCACCGTAGCTGGAGTGCCACTCGTCGTGATCGGTCATAACGACCACATCGCCTGGGGGTTCACGACGACGACCAGCGATGTCGAGGATCTATTTGTCGAAAAGGTCGATCCGAGCGATCCCGGCCGCTATCTGACCCCGCGGGCAGCGCGCCGTTCGAGACGCGAGCGGAGAAGATAATCGTGCGCGGCGCCTCGACGATCGATTTTAGCGTGCGCGCGACCCGGCACGGCCCGGTGCTGTCCGACGCATTGCCCCCCGATGCCGCCGATCGCGGCTATGTGCTGGCGCTCTCCGCCACCTTTCTCACGCCAAAGGATCGCAGCGCCGAAGCGCTGTGGCATGCCGACCGCGCCACCGACTGGCCGAGCTTTCGCGCGGCGTGGCAGGGCTTTGTCGGGCCGATGACGAACACCGTCTATGCCGACGACAGCGGCACGATCGGCTTCATCGCACCGGGGCTGGTGCCGATCCGCGGCAAGGGAGAGGGCTGGATGCCGGCGCCCGGCTGGACCGGGGAATATGACTGGCAGGGTTTCATCCCGTTCGACAAATTGCCCAGCGCCGTCAACCCGCCCTCGGGCCATTTCGTCAGCGCCAACAACAAGATCGTGCCCGACAGCTATCCCTATTTTCTGAGTCGCGATTGGGATCTGCCGAACCGCGCCGAGCGGATCGAGGCGCTGCTCGCGGCGACGCCGATACAGAGCCCGGCGTCGAGTGCGGCGATCCAGGCCGACACGTTTTCCTTGATGGCCAAACAACTCGTGCCGCTGATGACACAGATCACCCCCGCGGACGAACCCTCACGCGCCGCCATCGCTCGCCTGAAGCAGTGGGACTTTCGCATGGACCGCGACAAGGTCGAGCCGTTGCTGTTTACCGCCTGGCTGCGCGAATTCAGCCATGCGATCCTGTTCGGCCGCTTCGGCGACGCGAGTAGCGGGTTACTGGGACCTGAAGCCGCGGGTAATGGAAGCGGTGTTGACCGAGCGCCC
>CAWAVV010000033.1:0-95489 GCA_963785565.1 uncultured Alphaproteobacteria bacterium
CCCGTCCAGTGTCCCCGGTACATGGAGGTCGGTCATCAGCGCCTGGATCTTGTCAACCGCCTGACCGAGCGCCACGCCCGGCGCCAGATTGAACGACAAGGTCACGGCGGGAAATTGGCCCTGATGGTTGATCGAGAGCAATTCGACTTTTGAGGTGAAATGCGCGAATGCGCTCAATGGAATCTGCGCTCCATTGGGTCCGGCGATAAAGATCTTTGACAGCGCCGTCGGATCCCTTTGAAACTGGGGTTGAACCTCGAGGATCACTTTGTACTGGCTGGTCGAGGTATATATATTTGCTACTTGACGCTGACCAAACGCATCATAAAGCGTCTGGTCGATCAGCGACGGCGAAATGCCCATCCTCGATGCGGCATCGCGGTCGATCTCCATCGCGATGTGCGGCGCGGCGACCTGCTGGTCAGAGGCTACGTCTTGGAGCTCCGGCAGCTTCTTCATCCCCCGTTCGATGATCGGCGCCCAGTGATTGATCTCGTCCTGGTTGGTGTCGGTCAGCGTATATTGATACAAGGTGCGGCTGAGGCGCCCGCCGACGCTGATGTCCTGCCCGGACTGCATGTAAAATTTGATGCCCTGGACCGCAGCGACCTTGGGGCGCAGCCGCTGGATGATCTGGTTCGAGGTCGAATTGCGCTGGTCATGCGGCTTCAGCTGGATGAACACCCGAGCAGTATTCTCGGTCGGGTTATACGCGGAGGCCCCGGTAAAGGATAAAATGCCGGAGACGTCGGGATCCTTCCGGACAATATCGACGATCTGGTGGGTGAGATCCGCCATAGCCAGGAACGAGGTGTCCTCGCGCGTATCCCCCTGGCCAAAGATGAAGCCGGTATCCTGCTCCGGAAAAAAGCCTTTCGGAATAATTACGTAGAGATAGCCGGTCAGGAAGATCAGCGCCAGGGTCGACAACAGGGTCGGCAATTGGTGGCGGAAGACAAAGCCGAGACCGCGGTCGTAGACGCGCAGCATCCAGTTGAAACCACCCTCGAGGATTCGGTTAAGGCGGCCCGGAGTTTGATGCCCTTGCTCCTTGAGGAATAGCGAGCATAAAACCGGCGTCAGGGTCAGCGAAATCGCCGCCGAGGCCACGACCGCCACCGACACGGTGACGGCGAACTCTCGGAACAGCCGTCCGATAATGCCGCCCATGAACAGCAGCGGGATAAACACCGCGATCAGCGAGAAGGTGATCGAGATGATCGTAAAGCCGATTTGGCCGGCGCCTTTGAGCGCGGCGTCGAACGGGCGCATGCCCTGTTCGATATAGCGCATTATGTTCTCGATCATGACGACGGCGTCGTCGACGATAAAGCCGACCGAGATCGTCAGCGCCATCAACGAGATGTTGTCGAGGCTGTAGCCGACCGCATACATGACGGCAAGGGTTGCCAGCAACGACAGCGGCACCGCCATGCTCGGGATGATCGTCGCCCATAACGTTCGCAGAAACAGGAAGATAACGAGGACGACGAGGGTGATCGTCACCATCATGGTGAATTGGACGTCATGCACCGCCGCGCGGATGACGAGCGAGCGGTCGGAGAGGAGCACGACATGGAGCGAAGGCGGGAATGATTCCATGATCCGGGGAACCAATGCCTTGATCGTGTCGACCAGCTGAATCGTGTTGGCGCCGGCTTGGCGCTGGATCGCCAGACCCTCGGCCTTGGTATCGTTGTACCACGCGCCGGTACGCACGTTCTGAACCGAATCAATCGCTTTGCCGACGTCTTTTACGCGAACCGGAGCGCCGTTGCGGTAAGCGATGATGACGTTGTTGAAGGCCGCGGCGTTGAACAACTGGTCGTTGGTGTCGAGAGTATAAGTCTGGTGTACGCCCTCGAGGCTGCCCTTCGGCCGGTCGAGCGTCGTCGTTGTCAGCGCGTTGCGCACGTCCTCAAAGCCGAGGCCGCGTGCCGCCAACGCCTCGGGATTGATCTGCACATGCGCGGCGTAGGGCTGCTGGCCGAAGATGCGGGACTCCGAGACGCCGGGCACCGTCGACAGCTTTTGCGCCAGGATCGTGTAGGCAAAATCGTCGACCCGGTAGATCGGCAGCGCGTCGGAGTGGACCGCATAGATCAGAACCGGGCGATCGGCGGGATTGGTCTTGCGATAGGTCGGCGGAGTCGGCAGATCCGTGGGCAGCAGCCCGCTGGCGGCGTTGATCGCCTGCTGCACGTCCTCTGCCGCCGCGTCGATGTTGCGCGACAGATCGAATTGCAAGGTGATCGACAGCGAGCCGATGCCGCTCGTCGAGGTCATTTGGTCGAGTGCGGGGATCGCGGCGAATTGCTGCTCGAGCGGCGTGGCAACCGCCGAGGCCATCGTATCCGGGCTGGCGCCCGGATAATTGACCGATACGACGATGGTCGGAAAATCGACATTCGGCAACGCCGCCACCGGCAGCAGGCCGTAAGCGCCGACGCCGAACACCAGGATCCCCAGCATCAACAGCGAGGTTGCGATCGGTCGGCGGATGAACGGTTCCGAGATGCTCATCGGCGATTACCTGCGAGGTACAGTCGCGGCCAGTCGGGGCAACGCGAATGGGGTACCGCGGCGCCGCTCAGCCGGCGGCGCCCGGTGAACGGGGCTGGATCAGCCTGACATGGGCGCCTTCGGTCAGGCGAAACTGGCCATCGACGACCACCCGCTCGCCGAGCGTGAGGCCCTTGGTGACAACGGCGATGCCGTCCTGGACCGAGGCCACCTCGACAGCGCGCCGCTCGACGGTGTCGTCGGATTTGATGATATAGGCATAGGAACCATTGGGCCCGGCCTCGATGGTCTGCGACGGCACTGTCGCCACATTGGGGCGCACCCTCAAGACCACCCGCAGGCTGACGAATTCGCCGGGCCACAAGCGCTCGTCGAGATTGTCGAAACGCGCCTTCAGGTGGATCGTGCCGGTGGTTTGATCGATCGAATTGTCGATCAGGGTCAGCTTGCCTTCGGAGAGCAGCGCGTTGCCGTCGCCGCTGTAGGCGCGCACCACGAGCGGCGATTTTTGCTGCTCTTGGCGAAGCTCGTCCAAGGTATCCTGCGGCAACGTAAAGCTGACAAAGATCGGCTTCAGCTCGGTAATCGTGACCAGCGCCGTGTTGTCGTTGGCATGGACCAAATTGCCTTTGTCGACGAGCCGCGAGCCGAGTGCGGCCGTCGATCGGCGAGCGGATGTCGGCGTAGCCGAGGTTGAGTTCGGCGTTGTCGATCTGCGCCTGATCGCCCTTGATCGCGGCCTGCAGCTGCGCGACCAGCGCGGTCTGCTGGTCGTAGCTTTGCCGGGTCTGGTAGCCGGTGCCGAGCAGCTTCGAATAGCGCTCCAGGTCGAGCTTGGCGCCGGCGAGCTGCGCCTCGTCCTTTTGCTTGGCCGCCTGCGCCTGTTCGAGCGAGGCCTGATAGGGCCGCGGATCGATCTGGAACAGCGGATCGCCCTCCTTGACCTCCTGCCCTTCCTTGAAGTCGACCTTGAACGATCTGGCCGTCGACGCGGGTCTTGACCGTGACCATGTTGTAGGCTTGAACCGTGCCGATGCCGTTCAGGAACACCGGGACATCCTTGGCGACAACCGTGCCCGCGGTGACCGGGATGCTCGGCGCCACGGTCTGCGCTCTCGCCGCCGGCGCTTCGCTGCCGGAGCTGCGCCACCAGATCACCACCGCCGCGGCCGCGAGGATGATCGCGGCCGCGCCGATCGCACGCCTGATCATTGCGAGCGACTCCCTTGGTTATTAAAGTTAATGAATGTCTATCATAGATAATACCTATAGCTTTTGCCGGCTCGTGTCCATCCCAACCTCGTCCGGCGTGCCGCGCGCCAAACGTCGCAGGCGACTCTGAGCTATGGGTGCGGCGGAACCTCGATCGGCGCGCAGTTGGTGCGCCCCGACATCAGGCAATCTTCCAGCTTGGACTCCGCCCCGAGATCGCGGACCAGCACGACCCCGGCGATCGCCAGCGCCAGGACGATGACCAAGCCCATCAGCGCGGCCGTTCTGCGGTCGTCGGTCTCGCGATCGTCGTTCTCGAAGCGCTTGCTCATCGGCCGCCCGAAAATATCGCAGAAACTACGCGCCCGCCAGTCAGGCCGCCGAAAAGCAGGACGAATTCGGGCGGCCGGGCCGATGTTATCGCGATGCGACCCCGCGCGAGGCGGCGTCATCGAGGGCGCTTTCCACGGCGCCGGAGGTCAGCAGCTCGGGCAACAGCTCGCCCGCCGGCCGACCCGGGCCGTAGACCGCATTGAACGGGATGCCGTAGCGGCCGAAATCCTGCAGATAGCGGGTCAGCGCCGGGTCCGGCCGGGTCCAGTCGCCACGCATCGCCACGACATCCGGGTCCGAACAGCCGGCTCGCGACCGGGTCGCGGTCGAGCACCGCCGCCTCGTTGACCTTGCAGGTCAGACACCAGGCCGCGGTCACGTCGACAAACACGGTCTTGCCCTCGCCGACCAATTGCGGGATCGCGCTCGGATCGAATGGGCGCCAAGGGCCAGCCGCCGCGGCGGCCTCGCGCTCGACGCCGGCAAAGGCCGGCCACAACACCGCGGCCGCCACCAACACTATCGAGGTTGCCGAGGCGAGCCGCGCCGCGAATGCCGGCAGCCGGGGCCATTGCCTCAGCGCGAGCAGCCCGAGCACGAGGGTGAGCGCGGACGCGGCGCCGAGCGCCACCCGCTCGCCCGATAGCGCCGCCAGAACGAACAGCAGCCAGACCGCGGTGCCGGCCAAAACCAGACCGAGCCCGGCGCGCAGCCAAACCATCCAGCGCCCGGGCTTGGGCAGCAGCCGGACCAGCCGCGGAAACGCAGCGGCGGCAAGATAGGGTGCGGCAAAGCCCAGCCCGAGCGCCGCGAACACCAGGGCGATCGGACCCGGTCCTTGCGCCAGCGAAAACCCGACCGCGGTGCCGACAAACGGCGCCGAGCACGGGGTGGCGAGCAAGGTGGCAAAGGCCCCGGTCAGAAACGCATCCGCATTGGGCCGCCGGCTGCTGCTCGCGGCCGCCGCGTCATAGGCGATCCGCGGCAATCCGATCGTCAGCCATCCCCACAGGCTGGCCGCGAACAAAGTCGTCAGCGCCGCCATTGCCGCGATAAACCACGGCCACTGGAATTGAATGCCCCAGCCGATCGCCGACCCGGACGCCTTCAGCCCGATCAGCGCCGCGGCGATCAGCGCGAACGAGGCGAGCACCCCCAGCGCGGTCATCAGCAACCCGGCCCTGACCCGCCGCCGCTCGGCCCCGGCATGGCTCGCCACCGACAGCATCTTTAACGACAGTACCGGCAGCACGCAGGGCATGAAGTTCAGAACGAGCCCGCCCAGAAGAGCGACGGCGAGGATCGGCAACAGCCGTGGCGCATCGCCGCGCACGCGGCTCGGTGAGCGGCGTGGCCGGGAATTCGGCCGCCCTCGCGCCGTCGACAAACGTCAAGATCAGTTTTGTGTCGGCAATGCCCGCGGCGCCGGCGTCGCGGATCGGCACGGTCAGGCGCGCGAAATGACCGGATTGGGAAAGTTCCACCTCCGGCCGGCCGGGGGAGCCCTTGGCCAAGCCTTCGACAAACAGGTCGGGCGTCTGAAAGGCAGCACTGATCGAGCGCAGCCGAACGACCAGGGACGCGTCCCGGCCTGCGTCCGCGGCGCCGACCGAGATCAGCCCGATCCCGGCGGCGCCGAGGCTTTGCGGGACCCGAATCGCGCGCCGCGGCGATCAACGCTGCCTGGGGCGACGGGGTCGCTGCGCCCGCGGGCAGGCTCAGCTCCAGTTTCGCCGAATACGGCACGCAGATATTGGCGCAGGCGGCATAATCGATCGCGGCGTGCAACACCACCGGGCGCCCCGGATGCGCCAGGGTCAGCGCGATCGGCAGGACGACATGGTTCTCGTACCCTGCGGTCTCGAACCCTTGCAAAGACCAGCGCTGCGGCGCCGGCCAAGCGATCTCGGCGTGTGCCAAATTGTCCGAGCCCGCCCAGTCGATGCTCGGCGGTATGCCCGCGTCCCCCGGCGAGCGCCAATAGGTGTGCCAGCCGGGCGCCAGCCTGATTTCGAGCCCGGCCTCGATCGCCGACGCCGACCCGGTCGCCTCGGTCGCGGTGATCAGCCGGGCGGCGGCGTGGCTGTCGCCTACCCATCCCGTCGCCGCGGCATACGCGCCCGCGGGACAAGCGAGCGCCAGCACCGCTAAGACCCAAGCGCTCCGGTACAGCCCCCGCTTGCGGCCGCGGTTCGTCGAGCTCGCGATCATCAATCCGCGCGATCCGGTGGCCTTCAGCGCCGCCATTGCTGGTTGGGGCGCTCGCCTCCACCCATCATCCCGCCACAGCCGCTCATCATCCGGCCCATCCAGCCGCCCCAGGAGCCGTCAGTCTGCGCGCGAACGTAGATCGCCGGCAACGCCACGAGGGCGATGGCAACGGCAAAAGCAGAAAGAGCGCGTTTTGTGGTCGAACTTATCATATCAGCCTCCGTTTCTCTCCCGGATTGGAGTAGATGCTCTGAATTACGGCGCCATCATGAACACCCTCGGCGCCGCGTCGCCGCGCGCAATCTCGTAGATCGCGATCGGCTCCGGGTGCGGCCCCGGCATTCCCGGCAGCCCCGTTGGCATGCCCGGGATCGAGATGCCGACGATCTTCGGCCGGTCGGCCAACAGCTTGCGGACCGCGGCGATCGGCACATGGCCGATCACGACATAACCCTCGATCATCGATATGTGGCAGCCGTCGAGCGCTTCCGGTACCCCCTTCTCGCGGGCCATCGTTATCAGGTCGTTGGTCGGCACGACATCGACGGCAAAGCCGTTCTGCCGCAAGTAGTCGGCATAGCCCTCGCAGCAGCTGCATTGCGGGTTCTTGTAGAGCGTGACCCGCATCGGCGCCGCCGCAGCGGGCAGCGGCAGGATGAAGGCGGAGCAAGCGAGAAAGAGGGTGCTCCGGCGGCTGATCATGCTCATGGCAATTCCCTTCAAGATCGGTGTTGAGCGACCTCATGCGACGCGGATGACGGTCATCATTCCGGCCATCTGGTGGTCCATGATGTGGCAGTGAAAGAGCCAGTTGCCGGGGTTGTCGGCGACAAAGGCGACTTCCACGGTCTGGCGCGGCTCGACCAGCACCGTGTCGCCCCAAATGTTGTGGGGGACCGCAGCGCCATTTCGTGTTAGCACGCGAAAGCTGTGGCCGTGCAGGTGCATCGGGTGCCACCAGGCGGTTTCGTTCTTCAGCGTCAGCACGCAGCTCGTGCCGCGACGCAAAATCAGCATCGGCGTCATATCTGCCGAGCCGTCCCCGGTCATCGATTTGCCGTTGATCGCCCATGCGGCGCCGCCTCCCATCATACCGCCCATCATCCCGCCCATCATCCCCATGCCGCCCATCATCCCGCCTTGGAGCCGGACGACATGGCGCTTGGCTGCGGCGAGATCGGGCTGGGGCAGCGGGTTCGATCGCAGGCGGATCGGTGCGTCGAGAGGGTGTTCGCGCAATGTCCGGCCGGCATCGTAAGCCAGCTCGACCAGCGTGTAGGCGAGCCGGGCGCCGTAGAAATCGTCGGTGACCGCATGCCGGCTGCCGGGCGCGCCGTTCATGTCGAGGATCAAATCGGCGCGCATTGCCGGACCGAGCAACAGCCGGCCCTTGGGCTCGTGCGGATCGCAGGGCTGACCGTCGAGCGCAATCACGACCGGGCGGTGGCCGGCAAAGGCGAGCGCCATGATGCGCGCGGTCGCGGCGTTGACGATGCGCAGGCGGATGCGCTCTCCGGCCCTCACCGACAGCGCGTCTGGCACACGGCCGTTGATGGTGACGGTGTTGCCAACGCGGCCCGCCATCGCCGCTTCCATGCGGTTGCCAAAGCCCGGTGCGATCTGTGCCTCGCGGCTCAGACGCCAGTCCTGGACCACCCAAACCAGCTCGCGATCGACCTGCGGCGGTTCGGGTTCCGCGACGATCAGCGCTCCGGCGAGACCGCGCCCCATCTGTTCGAGGCTGTTGTCGTGCGGATGATAGAGAAACGTGCCGGCGTCGGGCGGGATGAACTCATAGCGGAAGCTGCCGCCGGGCTTGATAGGCGGCTGGGTCAGTCCCGGCACCCCGTCCATCGCGTTGGGCAGCCGGATGCCATGCCAATGCACCGTCGTGTCCGCGACGAGCCCATTTTCGGCACGGGCTCGGAACGGCTGACCCTGTGGGATGCGCAGTAGCGGTCCCGGCACCGACCCGTTATAGGCAAAGACCGCCGTCGCGGGATGGCCATTATCGACCAGCGGCAATTGTGCGGGCGCCGCAGTCAGAATCGCCTGGCTGGGCGGCTCGGCGGCGACACCGATCCGGCTCACGTTTGGCAAAGCCGTGGTGGCGGCGGCGCCGAACTTCAAAAACTGCCGGCGATTGGCTACTGGCCCAAAACTACTTGCCATAACTCTCGTCCTTCCAGCGCGCGTTTACGCGGGCGCCGTCTCCGCCAGTCCGCGAGCGGACGGCGGTCTAACCGAGGACGATGGGTCTAGGCGGGAACGGGTCGGGCGCCGGCGCAGCGCCGATGGTGACCGGACTCGGGGTGGGCGCGTAGGCGAGACGTGCAAATGCCGGCGCGTATGATGTCGTCATAGCCGCCAATCCGATCGCGGCCCCGGCACAGGCGAGCGCGCCACATGCCATCTTGCCGAGATCGCCACCAGCCGGGGCCTTGTCCGGGCAATGCCCGCAGGGTGTCGCCACCGGCATAGGCATCGCCGAGACGCCACTCGTCGGCATCGCTGCCAGCACAAAAGCGACGGCGGTCAACACAAGGATCAAGCGTCTAAAGAATCCGCCCACACCCCGTAGATGGCGTTTATACCCCCCTCGGCAAGACCCAACCGCGCGCCGCTCGGAATTGCTTTTTCGGTCTCGGACGGTCGAGCCGTGCGATCTCCCACACGATCGCGGAGCAATGACAGCCAATCACGGCCCGAGCAAGGCCGGCGATCCTCGACCACCGGGCGCTCGGCGTTTAAGGGGGCGGGGTCGGCGCGCCGGGCAAGATCACAAAACGGCGGCACACCAATGCGATACACGTTTTTGTTGTAGCTAGGGCCAGATGGGGGCTGCAACATCGGGTAGCCCTGCCCTCCCGGATAGTGTCGGCGAGGGCGATACCCCGAAGCGAATCCCCAGCTACCCCGGCCGCCGCCACACCCGATCAAAAGGGGCGTTCAATTCCACGAAGCTCTTATGCCTCGCGATCCATTCCTCCGCTTTCGCCTCGGTCGCGAAGCTACTCATTGTGGTCGGATAGGTGCCGGGTATTGCGATTTCGACGCCGAAGGTCCCACCTTCCAGCGGAACGGTACGGTAGGTCGCCTCAGCGTGCGGGTGTGCCATAGCCGTGCTGTCAATATGGGATGCCGAGAGCCGATCGGAAAGCCGGCGTCAAATGGTCCTAAACTCAGACTGACCCACTTATCACAGTGGGAATTATCGGGACTGTCTTAGCGATGCCAATAATGGACATGATCATAGTAGCCGTGGCGCCAGCCGTAATGGTGATAGCCGCCGTGGTACACGGTATGCTGGTAATATCCGCAATGATTGTAGCCGTTCCACCAGCAGCCGGCTTCTGCCGTATTTGAGGTCAGTGCGCTTCCGAGCAGAAACGCTATCAGCGTAGCGGCGACGGTCTTCATGAAGTTATACCTTGCATAGGAGCCGGCCCCCCATTTGTGCCTCGATACCGAGCAAGGCCAACCGGGCGCGAAAAAATTTGCCGAGCGAAGCGAGGGGATCGACTTCGCTCGGCAAAGTGCCCTGAGCCCCATTATTTGTGATTTGGGCCGGGGTGCTACTCAGGATCTGGTCGGTTAATATCGCTAACTGTCCGGCCCCGCTAGGTTCGGAATCTACTCATGCGGCCATTCGTGCTGGTCTGCGCCAGAGCGCCGCCGCCCACATTTATTGACCGACACGCGACCTGCATGGGCTGCCCGCCGCCAACCCTCGGCTTGCGATATCTCTTTAGGTCTTGGGTGATCGAGTTGGTTGCGGTCGTGGCCGGCTCCGGGCTATGACCGCCAGCCTCGTCGCGAAAGGATCAACAGGCATGGCGCAGCAGGGGCCGCTTTCCGGCATCACCATCGTCGATCTCTCCCGCATCCTCGCGGGTCCCTATTGCACCATGCTGATGGCCGAGCTGGGCGCGCGGGTGATCAAGGTCGAGCCGCCGCAGCAGGGCGACGACGCGCGCCAGTACGGCCCGTTCAAAAACGGCAAATCCGCCTATTTCGCCTCAGTCAACCGGGGCAAGGAATTGATCGCGCTCGACCTCAAATCCCCGGAGGGCCGCGATATTTTCGAGCGCCTGCTCGACAAGGCCGACGCGCTGGTCGAGAACTTCCGCCCGGGGACGATGGAAAAGCTCGGCTATGGCTGGGATACCCTGCACCCGCGCTATCCGCGCCTGGTCTATGCCGCCGCCTCCGGCTTCGGCCATACCGGCCCCTACTCGCATTATCCGGCCTATGACATGGTGGTGCAGGGGCTCGGCGGGGTCATGAGCATCACCGGGCATCCGGGGATGCCGCTGACCCGCATCGGCACCTCGATCGGCGATCTGGGCGGCGGGCTGTTCACCGCGATCGCGCTCAACGCCGCACTCCTCCATCGCGAGCGCACCGGCGAGGCGCAGAAGGTTGACGTCTCGTTGTTCGACTGCCAGCTGGCGCTCCTCGAAAACGCGATCATGCGCTACACCACGACCGGCGAGATCCCGGGGCCGATGGGCGCCCGCCATCCCTCGATCACCCCGTTCGAAGCTTTTGCCACCGCCGACGGCAACATCATCATCGCCGCCGGCAATGACGGGCTGTTCGTCAAGCTCGCTCAGGCGCTCGGCCGCCCCGAATGGGCCGACAACCCGATCTACAAGACGAATGCGCTGCGCAACCAACACCAGGAGGCGCTAAAGGACGCGATCGAAGGCGTTCTGCGTCAAGCCGGCACCGAGCACTGGATCGCCGTGCTCGAGGCGGCTGGCGTGCCGTGCGGCCCGGTCAACAACATCGCCCAGGCATTGGCCCACCCGCAGACCGCCGCCCGCAATATGCTGATCGGGGTCGAGGACCCGGTCATCGGGCCGCTGCAGCTCGCCGGCAATCCGATGAAGCTGTCGGCTTTTGGCGATCCGGCAACGCGCGCCCCCGCCCCCGATCTCGACGCCGACCGCGACGGAATTTTGCGCGAACTCGGCCTCTGATGCCTTCCCCCTCCCATTCCCTCCCCCGCCCGCGGGGGAGGGTGCAGGGTGGGGGCATGATCCGCCGACTTGCCGCCGGCTTCGCCATCTTGCTGCTTGTTCTGGCCGGCGGGCTCTATCTGTACCTGCGATCGTCGTTGCCGCAGACCGAGGGCCGGATCGAGGTACGGGGACCGAGAGCAACGATCCGGATCGAGCGCGACGCCGACGGCATCCCTCTGATCGCCGCGCAGGACGACGACGATGTCGCCTTCGGCCTTGGTTTCGCGCACGCCCAGGACCGGTTGTTCCAGATGGAATTGCAGCGGCGTTACGCCGCCGGACGGCTGGCCGAGATATTTGGGCCGGACGCGGTGGCGGTCGACAAGCAGATGCGCGTGCTCGGGCTCTACCGCGCCGCCGAGGCCGAAATTCCGTATCTGTCACCCGAGGTCAATCGCGCGTTTCAGGCTTATACGGCTGGGGTCAACGCCTTTCTCGCCTCGCGCCGCGGGGCGCTGCCGCCCGAATTCCTGGTGCTGCGCTTCTCGCCCGAGCCGTGGCGCGAGGCCGACAGCCTGGTCTGGGGCAAGCTGATCGCCTTGCAGCTCGACGGCAATTACCGCGGCGAACTGCTGCGGGCGCGGATGGCGCGGACGATCCCACCGGCGGACATGGCCTTTCTCTACCCGGAATATCCAAAGGATGCGCCGACAACCCTGGCGATGATGCTGCCGATCTACCGACGGCTGGCGCTCGGCCGGCTCTATGACGCGCTGCCATCGGCGGTGGGGCCGCATTACGCCTCCAACAACTGGGTGGTCGACGGCAAGCACAGCGTCAGCGGCAAGCCGCTGCTGGCCAACGACCCCCATCTCGGGTTCGGCGCGCCGGGCTTCTGGTATCTGGCTCGGCTGAAGACGCCGGGGCGCGAGATCAGCGGCGGCACCGTAGCTGGAGTGCCAGTCGTCGTGATCGGTCATAACGATCACATCGCCTGGGGGTTCACGACGACGACCAGCGATGTCGAGGATCTATTTGTCGAAAAGGTCGATCCGAACGATCCCGGCCGCTACCTGACCCCTGCGGGGCAGCGCGCCGTTCGAGACGCGAGCGGAGAAGATAATCGTGCGCGGCGCCTCGACGATCGATTTTAGCATGCGCGCGACCCGGCACGGTCCGGTGCTGTCCGATGCATTGCCCCCCGATGCCGCCGATCGCGGCTATGTGCTGGCTCTCGCCGCCACCTTTCTGACGCCAAAGGATCGCAGCGCCGAAGCGCTGTGGCATGCCGACCGCGCCACCGACTGGCCGAGCTTTCACGCGGCTTGGCAGGACTTTGTCGGGCCGATGACCAACACCGTCTATGCCGACGACAGCGGCACGATCGGCTTCATCGCGCCGGGGCTCGTGCCCATCCGCGGCAAGGGAGAGGGCTGGATGCCGGTGCCCGGCTGGACCGGGGAATATGACTGGCAGGGCTTTATCCCGTTCGACAAATTGCCCAGCGCGGTCAACCCGCCCTCGGGCCATTTCGTCAGCGCCAACAACAAGATTGTGCCCGACAGCTATCCCTATTTTCTGAGCCGCGATTGGGATCTGCCGAACCGCGCCGAGCGGATCGAAGCGCTGCTCGCGGCGACGCCGATACAGAGCCCGGCGTCGAGCGCGGCGATCCAGGCCGACACGTTTTCCTTGATGGCCAAACAACTCGTGCCATTGATGACACAGATCACCCCCGCGGACGAACCCTCACGCGCCGCCATCGCTCGCCTGAAGCAATGGGACTTTCGCATGGACCGCGGCAAGGTCGAGCCGTTGCTGTTTACCGCCTGGCTGCGCGAATTCAGCCATGCGATCCTGTTCGGCCGCTTCGGCGACGGAGCAGCGGGTTACTGGGACCTGAAGCCGCGGGTAATGGAAGCGGTGTTGACCGAGCGCCCGGATTGGTGCGCCGACCCGAAACAGCCCGGCGCGGTCAGATGCGCGGCCCGGCTCGCGCAGGCGCTCAAAACGGCGCTCTCCGAGCTGCGCAGCGCGTACGGGGACGATATGGCGACATGGCAATGGGGCAAGGCGCACATCGCGGTTTTCGCCAACCCGGTCTGGAGCCGAATACCGGTATTGCGCGATTGGTTTAGGGTCTCGATCTCGACCCCCGGCGCATACGACACGCTCAACCGCGGGCCGAGCATCATCCACGACGACCAGCGCCCGTTCGAACAGGTGTTCGGCGCCGGGCTGCGGATCATCACCGATCTGGCGTCTCCCGCGGATGCGCGCATGATCATCACCCCCGGCCAGTCCGGCAATCCGCTCTCACCGGATTACGCCAATTTGCTGCAACCCTGGCGCGATTTTAGCTGGCTCTATCCCGGCCACGGCGCCATTGTCTCGACCCTCGAACTGGTCCCTGCGAACTGAACAGCCGATGACACCGGTCAGAAAAACCGGCATAAGACAGTCTGAGAGACCCGCTTTGCGCGTTCGAAAAAGTATTGGATAGTGCGCTAGACGCGAAAGTTTGCCGTGATTCTCGAAGCCGAAGAAGAAGGCGGCTTTACCGTGCGCGTGCCGTCGCTACCGGAGATCATCACGTACGGATACCATCGCTCGTCGTCGAAGAGAGCCTCGGTGATGGTGCCATCGGTATCTCTCCTTGCCTCCCTCATACGAAGGGCGTCCCTATAGGAACTCAAATATTTCTATGCCTTAGGGTAATTAGTTTGCATGGTTGGGACATCGATCAGGGTTACGCGACTCTCCGATACCCCGTACGGAAAGAGCAGTAGGTCTCGGTTACGGGGACGACGTAGCGCTTCGCCTCCGTGCCTGAGACCAGCGGCTTCATCAGCGCGTCCTCGATTTCGACTTCGTAGGGCGGGTCCGCATGCTCGCCTCTTGGCGTGCAGCGGTAAAGGCCCGGGCCGAGGCGCTTCAGGTGATAGATCGCGTCGGCACTTGTGATAAGACCCTGAAAAATTTGTTTGGTATTCGTTGGTTGCTGCTGACCGGCGAGGAGCGGGCATTGAGGCCGAATTGATGTCCACGCCGTAGATGTTGTCTCGCGGGATCTCGGCGATCAGTGTTGCTTCGTCGTCCCTTTCCGCAAGCCCGCGAGTGAGCTTTCGACGCAGCCGTTGAACCTGATGCCATTCTTCGACGAGGTTGCGAAGTGCGGTAATCAGGAAAGCGCCCGAACCGCAGGCCGGATCGAGCACGGTCAACGATTTTAAGCGGGCGGCATAGGCTTCGAGAGCTTCCCGGCTCGGGTCATCATTTGCGGGCCAGCCGCATTCACGTTTGATTTCGGCCAAGCGCGGCTCGAGAGTTTCATCGACGATTAGTTCTACAATCCCTTCCGGGGTGTAATAGACGCCGTCGCGTTTCTGCTTGCTGAGCTTGTTGATCGAGGGACGACCGTCTGCCTGGGCTTCGAGGATTTCCAGTTCGGTAATTAATTGTTCGAATATGCGCCCGAGGGTGTAGAGGCCAAGGCTTTTTGAGGGGTCACGGTCGAACGACCGCGCACTATCGGTTCTCCCTAGGTCTGACGCGTAATTGTAGGAGGCGCAGAGGTAAAGCAATGTCTGCTTGTAAGTATACAGACTTGCCTCGTTGCTGCCCTGCATGTGCTGACAGAAAACGGAGTTGGGGACGTGCAGCCGTTCCAAATCATCGTCTTGGGCAAAAAGGCCGCCGTTGAACTGGTTGATCGGGTTGCCGCCGAAAGCCCGCCCTTCGTTCATTGCCCGGAAGAGCCGCAAAATCTCCTGCCAAATATTTGTACCATCGGGGTCGAAATAAGGATCGGTGCTGCGGTCTCTGAGGAATTCCTGAAAAAGCTTAGGTGGAAAGGCGAGCGCTTGACCCATGTCCTCGCAGAAGAAGATGAAGATGCAGCGGTCGAGGATCTTCTGCGCAAGTCGAACCAACCGACCATTCGTTCCGGGGAAGCGCGGGGTCGCGGGTCCGTCCTTCGCAAGCAGCGCGGTATAAAGCCGCTCTCGGAACTTACGATATTCGTCGTAAAAACTGTTCTCCAGCTCCCGGTCCTTGAACCGCTGGAGTGTGATCAGCGCCAGTAGCGCGGATCGGCCGCTTCTCTCCCGAAGAACCCAACGGCGAGATCAGCCGCACCTGTTCCCCCCTTCTCGCCTGCCCCCTGAATCGAGAACCTTGGCCAGAGCGTGAAAGTGCCCCCTCCGAGCCGGTCTGGCCAGCCTGTTCGTATCCCCACGTATCGCGGAAAAATTCCTCGATGAACGCCGCCTCGGCCGAGGTCTCGCGGAGATCCTTGCGGGCAGACCACCGGCGCAGACGCTCGTTGAGCGCTTTCTCCTGTTCCGAATCCTGATAGGCTGCGTATTCCAGTTCCCATACGGAACGAAGAACACTTTGGAGATGAAAGAGCTGAAAAGTTCGACCACAGTTGAAACCAGGTTGAAGTTGCATGATTAACAGGCATAACTTGATTGCCGTGTTGTTAATAATCTACCATAATGGCGTGTCTCCGCGCGGTTATAGAGGCGAGGTGCAGTGCCAAATTATTTGGTTTTCGGCACGGCGGCTGGGCCGGCGTCGCGGAGGGTCAGTGCCACAGGTCAGCCCCAGCTTGCCGTTCAGCGGACCCGGCGCTTGAAGTGGGGGCCGAGGACGGTCAGCGAGAAGATCTCGAACAGCATTTGCGCCCCGACCATCGCGGTGTTGGTGGTGGCGTCGTATTGCGGGGCCACCTCGACGACGTCGCCGCCGATGATGTCGAGGCCCTTGAGGCCGTGCAGGATCGCCTGGGCCTCGCGGGGGTCAGGCCGCCGGCCTCGGGGGTGCCGGTGCCGGGGGTATAGGCCGGGTCGAGCCCGTCGACATCGAACGAGATGTATGTAGGCCCGTCGCCGACGACAGCACGCGCCTTTTCGACAACCCCGGCGATGCCGAGCCGGTCGACATCCTCGATGTGCAGCACAGTCATGCCGGATTCGTAGGAGAACCCCCAGAAGATTTCGGCCGGGCCGCGGATGCCGATCTGGATCGTGCGCTCGGGGTCGAGCGCGCCGCAGAGCACAGCCTGGCGGAACGGGCCGCCATGATGGAATTTCGACCCGTCGACCTCGCCCATCGTGTCGCAATGGGCGTCGATATGGACGAGGCCGACCGGCCGCTCGGCACCGAGCGATTTGAGGATCGGATAGGTGACCGAGTGGTCGCCGCCGACCGAGAGGGGCCGCACCCCGGCGCCCTGGATGCGCGCATAGAACGCCGCGATATCCTCGATCGAATCGTCGAGGCTGAACCGCGAGCGCAACGGCACATCACCGATATCGGCGACATTGCATTCGCCGCGCGGGGTGACTTCGAGCGCATGGTTGTAGGGGCCGATGCGCTCTACGTCGCGCACCGCCCGCGGTCCCAGCCGGGCGCCGGCGCGGTTGGTGACGCCGAGATCCATCGGCACGCCGACCAATGCCACGTCGAGCCCGGCGAAATCGGGCAGATCGGGCGCATCCGGCCGGCACGGCACGTCGAGAAAGGTGGAGAGCCCGGCATAGGGCATCGCCCGGCGGTAGGCGCCGCCGAACACCAGAGACAGGGGTTTTCGGAACTTCTCGGGCGCGATTTCGGTTTCCTTGGCGCCGTCGTATTTGGCGCGCAACGCGTCGAGCTTTGACTTGTCGAACATGCTGAGCAGACCCCACGTGGTGGATCGATGATGCCCTCTCCGCCCGTCAGGGGGGAGAGGGAGGGGACCCGTCGCCCAAGCGACGGGGAGGGTGAGGTGGGTGCCGACCGCTCCTCCACCTCACCCCAACCCTCTCCGCCCCCGAGGGCGGCGAGGGAGATAGCCGCTAACGGATGCCGCGGATGCGGGGTGGGATCAGGACTTTCCACGGGTCGGGCATCTCGCCGACGGCGACCTCGATCAGGGTCGTTCCGCGGCGTTTGAGGGCGGCGGCGAGTTCGCGGCGCAGGCCGTCGGGGGTTGTGGTGCGCACCCCGGCGGCGCCAAAGCTTTCCGCCATTTTCGGGAATTGCGGGTTTTGCAGATCGACGCCGATCAGCCGGTTGCCGTAATCCTCCTTCTGCATGCGGCGGACATTGCCGTAGGCGCCGTCGGCAAAGACGATCGCGACGATGTCGATGCCGTGCCGGACCGCGGTCGATAATTCCTGGACGTTGAACATGAACCCGCCATCGCCGGAGACCGAGACCACCGGCCGGTCGGGGCGCCCGACCTTGGCGCCGAGCGCCGTCGCAAAGCCGAAGCCCAAAGTGCCCTGATAGCCGCTGTGGATATAGGTCCGCGGGTGATAGACCGGGAACGCCATCCGGCCGACATAGCCGACCTGCGTCAGATCCTCGACATAGATGCCGTCGTCGGGGAGTTCGGCGCGGATCGCCCGCAAATATTCGCATTGCGGGCCGAGCTGCTCGTCGAGCCGGGCGAGGGTGGCGGCTTTCAACATTTCGAGCTCGACCTTGCGCGAGGCGCGCTTTGGGGCGAGGCGGTCGAGTGCGCGGTGGAGGGCGGCGAGCGCGGCCTTGGCGTCGGCAACGATTCCGAGGGCGGGCCTGAAGTAGCGGGTGATCTCGACCGGGTCGATGTCGATGCGGATCAGCTTCAGGTCGCGGTCGACGCCCCAGCGCAATTGCGGCTGATGCAGGCGGGTGCCGACCGCGAGCACGACATCGGCCTCGCGCCACAGCTCGTGTCCCGCCAGCGACGACTGCGCGAGATAATGACGATCGCTGACGATGCCCTTGCCGCCGGTAAAGCTGACGACCGGCATCTGCAGCATTTCGGCGATGGCCAGCACCTCCTCGGCGGCATCGACAGCCCCGCTGCCGACGAACAGCAATGGCTTTTTGGCGGCGGCGAGCAGGGCGGCCGCCTTGTCGATCAGCTCGGGATCGGGTTCGGTGATCGGCGGCGGGCCTTCCGCGGCGGGCAGCGCGATTTCGCTGTGGAGCGCCAGCACGTCGGGCGGGATTTCGATCCCGACCGGCCGCGGCCGGCCGTCGCGCAACTGGCGGAACGCCTCGTTGACGAGTTTTCCGGCCTGGGTCGGATGGTCGATCCGCGCGGCCCATTTGGTCAGCCGCTGCAGGATGCCGAGCTGGTCGGGGATCTCGTGCAACAGGCCAAAGCCGCGCCCGATCATGTCGGAGGGCACCTGGCCGCTGATGCACAATACCGGTGCGTTGGCCGCATAGGCGGTGGCCAGCGCCGCGGTAGTGTTGAGCAGCCCCGGCCCCGGCACCACCGCATAGGTCCCGACCTTGCCCGATGCCCGGGCATAGCCGAAGGCCATATAGGCCGCCCCCTGCTCGTGCCGGGTATGGATCACCCGCAACGCCTCGCCGGCGTCGTAGAAGGCGACGAACAGCGCGTCGTTCTGCACCCCAGGCAACGCAAAGATCGTATCCACCCCGTGCCGGCGCAGCATCTCGACCAATGCCCCGCCGCCTGTCATCTTGGTCATTCTTGGCTCCTCTGCTGAATCGCGCCCGGCTGAGCCAGCGGCCTGCGACTTCTCTTGCCGCTCCGCCGGGAATGGGCCAACTGTCACTCGGCGGCGACGCTCGGCTCACTCTCCAGAATGATCGACATGATCAGGTCTCGTTTCGCCGATGCGTGCTGTACGTCATAGCCGACCGGCCGACCATCCTCGCCAAGGTCGATATTGACGTCCTCTTGAAGTTCCCGCGTGCGCTTTGCGGGTAGCGGTCTCAACTCGATATAAAGGCTGTCCGTCGATTTGTCGTATGAGAGCTTGACGGTCACGGCCGGTAGTCCTCGTCATGGCAGCTACTCGAAGGCGTAGCGGTAAGCGCCGCCGTGGCGGACGATGCGTCCGACGGTCGGCGCCGGGAAATGGGCCGGGAGCAGGCGGGTGCCGTGCTCGGCATGCTCTTCGATCAGCCGGATGCGGGTCTTGCGCGACAGCTCGCGGTCGGTGCAGGCCAAGGTCGACCATTCCGGCTTTGCCAGCTGGAGCTGGTGGTGCAGCACGTCGCCGAGGAAGACGGCGCGCTCGTCGCGCGAGCGGGCGTGGATCACGACATTGCCCGGCGTATGCCCCGGTGCGGCCTCGAACCACAGCCCGTCTTCGAGCGCGAAATCGTCGTCGACCAGCTGCGACTGCCCGGTGCGCACCACCGGCAGCACGCTGTCTTCAAAGGCGAGCCGATGCGGCGATTCCTCGCCGCGCTGCTGCACCCCCTGCCAATGGTCGAACTCGCGGCGAGCCATGACGTAGCGCGCATTGGGAAAGGTCGGGACCCAATGCCCGTTTTCGAGCCGCGTGTTCCAGCCGACATGGTCCCAGTGCAGATGCGTGCACATGACGAAGTCGACCTGTTCGGGCCGGACTCCGGCGGCGGCGAGATCGGCCAGATAGGGGGTGCGCAGCCGGTGGAATTGCGGCCGGGTCGGGCGCTCCTTGTCGTTGCCGAGGCAGGAATCGATCAGGATCGTGTGGTGCCCGGTTTTGACGATGAAGCTGTGGAAGCTGAAGACGAGCTTGCCGGTCGCCGGGTCGATAAGCTGCGGCCCGGTCATATCCGGGTTGGCTTGCAATACCTCGGCGTCGAAATCGGGGAAGAAATCAGCGGGGCCGATAAACGGGCCCTCGTACTCGGTGATCCGCCGCACCTCGAAATCGCCGATCCGCGTGACTTGCATGATCCCGCCTCCGCATTCCGCCGCGAGGACGAAACCTACGCCGGCGCGCGGCCGCGGTCGATAGGGCGGGCGACGGTCCGCAAGGTGGCGTGGTAGGCGCGAAAGGGAATCGAACCCCTGACCTCTCCCATGTGGTGGGAGCGCTCTGCCACTGAGCTACGCGCCTGTCGATCAGCATATAATGTGGAGGGCAGATGGTGGGCGCGACCGGGATGGAGCCTGTGACCCCGATTGGTGTGCGGTGTACCGTTTGCCCGATTGGGCTTTCCTTGTCGAGTGGCTGGAGATGCGGAGCCGACGCCTAGCGGCTGAGAGGTGGCTGAGGACGGCGCGACCACGCAGAATTGTGGGGATAGCCCTCGTTGTCGTTGGGGTGCTCCTGTGGGGGATCGCCGCGATCCCATCCCCTCTTAGGGGGCCCCTGGGTGTCATATCCGGCGGAGCGCTAGTTGCCGTCGGCATCATCCTGATCGTCACTTC
Organism: uncultured Alphaproteobacteria bacterium; assembly: GCA_963785565.1. Classification (GTDB taxonomy): domain Bacteria; phylum Pseudomonadota; class Alphaproteobacteria; order ATCC43930; family CGMCC-115725; genus AP-15. The sequence goes on from CAWAVV010000033.1 coordinate 20,407, forward strand.
TTATTGACCGCAACTCGGTCCCGGTCACTGGCACACAAGTCGGAAGCCATCTTCTGAGCGGTCGTTTCGACGCCGAAGCGTTCGGCCGGTCGCAACCATGGTTGCCTCCTGTCGCGATCCGTTTGCTATGTTGGCGGTTCACCCTGATTGGAGAAGTTGCGTATGCCGACTCTAACCACCGACCGCGGAGACGAGGTCAACGTTTCGCCCAGGCTTGTGGCGAGGATGGCCGCGCGTATGCATCGTATGACACCGGAGCGAAGGGCGGGGTATCTCGCGAAGGCGCAACGCGGGCTCGATACCGCGCACCCATCTCGGAACGCGGCGGCAGCTGTGCTCGCGTCGAAGAAACCCTAGCGCATGGATACGATGCCCGGCCGGATGAGACTGCTGCGGTCCGCAGCTCGAATTCGGTGTGGGTTGTCGAAAGAGCTGGTGGGCGCGACAGGGATTGAACCTGTGACCCCACCCGTGTGAAGGGTGTGCTCTCCCGCTGAGCTACGCGCCCGCTCCGGCCGGCGGCATTTAGGCGGCGGCGCGAAACCCTGTCAAGGCGCGGGCGGATGCGGTCCGGCGGTGCAGGCGGTAAGATTGGCGAGGAGGACCGGCGAAATTTGGGAGGACGGTCATGCAGCGGCATCGATTGGGGAAACTGTGGCCGGTTTCGGCGCTGACCTTGGGCGGCGGCGGGCTCGGCATGGTGTGGGGCGAGACCACATTCGAGGAATGCGTCGCGACCCTGCATGCGGCGGTCGAGGCCGGCATCGATCTGCTCGACCTGGCGCCGAGCTATGGCAACGGCAAGGCCGAGGAGGTCGTCGGCGCAGCCTTTTCTGGTAGACTGCCGGATGGGGTGCGGGTCACCAGCAAGTGCAATCTGGGCGAGCCGCCGCCCGGCGAGATCGAAACCATTTTGCGCCGTTCGATCGAAGGAAGCCTGCGCCGGCTGCGCCTCGATCGTCTCGATTTGTTCTTTCTGCATTCGAATGTCGTACCCGATTCGGACCACCGTGCGCGCCGGCCTGCAGCCGCCGTGCGTATGACGTTGTACAGAACCTTTGTCGAACATGTTCGCCCGGTTTTTGAACGGCTGGTCGCCGAGGGATTGATCGGCGCGTGGGGCCTGACCGGCATCGGCCATCCGGACACGATCATCCGGCTGCTCGGCGAGACCCCGGCGCCCGGGGCGGTGCAATGCATCGCCAATCTGCTCAACTCGCCCGGTGGGCTCAAATTCTTCGACGGTCCGGCAAAGCCGCGCCTGGTGATGGAGGCGGCTCATGCCAATGGGGTCGGCGTGATGGGCATTCGCGCGGTGCAGGCCGGGGCGTTGACCGACACGCTCGACCGCCCCTTGCCGGCCGATCACCCAGAGATGCGCGATTATGCGCGAGCCGCAGGCTTTCGCCGCCTGGCCGCCGAGCTTGGCGCCAGTCCCGCTGCATTAGCCCATCGCTACGCCCTCTCGCTGGGCGTCGATACTCTGGTGCTCGGGGTCAAGAACCGCGCCGAATTGGCCGAGTGCGTCGCCGCGGCCGCGGCCGGGCCTTTGCCGGCTGAAATCATCGCGCGGATCGACCAATCGGTGGACCGCGCCGGCGAAGGGTGACACCCTTCACGCGCAACACGCTGACACCGGCGGGAGGAACGTCAACATGAGCCAGGCACTCGAGGGCATACGCGTTATCGACTTCACCCACGACCAGGCCGGTCCGTCGTGCACCCAGATGCTGGCCTGGCTCGGCGCCGACGTGATCAAGATCGAGCGCCCGCCGCATGGCGACCGCGCGCGCCGGCTGTGGAACATGGACAATCCGAACCTCGACAGCTTTTTCTTTCTGCTGCTCAACAGCAACAAGCGCAGCACGGTGATCAATCTGCGCACCGAGGAGGGCAAGGAGATTGCCCGCCGCCTGATCAAAAACGCCGACATCGTTGCCGAGAACCTCGGTCCCGGCGTCATGGAACGACTGGGTCTCGGCTATGAGGCCGTCAAGGCGCTGAACCCGCGCGTGGTCTACGCCTCGGTCAAAGGCTTCGGCTCCTACGGCCCTTACAGCGGGTTCAAATGCTTCGAGCCGGTGGCGCAGGCGACATCGGGGGCGATGAGCGTGACTGGCGAGGCCGATGGCCCGCCAATGGTCAACGGCGCCAATATCGGCGATTCCGGTACCGGCATGCATCTGACGATCGCGATCCTCGCCGCCCTTGTTCAGCGCGGGCAGACGGGTCGCGGCCAGCTTGTCGAGGTGGCGATGCAGGAAGCGGTGCTGAACCTGACCCGGGTCAAATACACCGGGACCTTGGCCACCGGAAAACCCCTGGAACGGAGCGGCAACCGCTCGCCCACCGGCGGGTGGTCCGACCTCTTGCGCTGCGCCGGCAATGGCGTGGACGATTACGTCTACATTACGATCCCGCCCGACAATCCGGAGATGTTCGAGGCGATGACCGAGGTCATGGAACGCCCGGAGCTGCGCACCGACGAGCGGTTTGCAACACCCCCGGCGCGCGCCAAGAATGGTGCGGCCCTGACCGCCGAGATCGAACGCTGGACCGGGACGCGAGAGAAGCGTGAGGTCATGAAGGCGTTCGCCGGACGCGGCATCGTTTGCGGCGCGGTTCTCAACACGACCGAGGTGCTCGCCGACCCGCATCTGCGCGAGCGGGAAACGATTTTCGACCTCGAACACCCGACCCGCGGCCGGTTTTCGGTGATCGGCTGCCCGGTGCGGCTTTCGGATTCGCCGGTTGCCCCAAGGCGCGCGCCGCTCAAAGGCGAGCACACCGAAGACGTGCTGAAAAATATCGCCGGCTACACGCAGGACGAGATCCGTCAGCTGCGTGAAAAGCACGTGATTTAGGGGTGCCAGTCAGGCAGTAAGAGGGCCACGCCGATAACTCTTCCGGCGCAAGAGCGTGTGAAGAAATTGTTCTTACCGAGAAACGTCATTCCGGGGCGGCCCGAAGGGCCGAGCCCGGAACCCAAGAACACCTGAATTTCCGACACATTATACGTCCGGTGTTCATGGGTCCGGGCTCGCGGGCAGTGCCCGCGCCCCGGAATGACGGCGCTTGGTATTTTTCACACGCTCGCAAGCGAGGACCTATTGCAGAAATAGGCGCCGACCTTCGCCGGTGTGATGAAATAGGGAGACGACCAGGTGATCGAACAAACTCTGGACCTCGCGACCAAGGATGGCGCGATGGAGACCTTTATCTGCCATCCCGAACGCGGCGGACCGTACCCGGCCGTCTTTTTGCTGATGGATGCGCCGGGGGTCCGCGAGGAATTGCGCGACATGGCCCGCCGGCTCGCTACGGTCGGCTATTATGTGCTGCTGCCCAATCTCTATTACCGTGCCGGTCGCGACACGATCTTTGGGCCCGACGTGCTTGATCAGGGCAGCCCGGAGCGCGAGCGCATGCGTGCGGTGCGCACCAAAATGACGATCCCGCCGGTCATGGAAGATGTCGGCACGATGCTCGCCTACCTCGACCGCCAGAGCCAGGTCAAGCCGGGGCCCGCGGGCGCCCACGGCTATTGCATGAGCGGCCCATATGCACTCGCCGCCGCGGCGCGTTATCCGGACCGAATTATCGCTGCCGCCTCGTTCTACGGCACCTGGCTGGTCAACGACGCCGAAGAAAGCCCGCATCTGTCGCTCGGCCGGGTCAAAGGCGAGCTCTACATTGCCTGCGCCGAGCATGACGAGCTGGCGCCGTTCCCGATGGTCGAGGAATTGCGCGGCCTGTTTCGCCGGGCCGGCACGGCGGGGGAGATCGAGCTTTACCCCGGCGTCCACCACGGCTTCGCCTTTCCGCAGCGCTGGTGCTACGACAAAGGGGCCGCCGAGCGCCATTGGGAACGGCTGATCGCGCTCTACCGGCGGCGCCTGGGGTAAAGCGCCGGTGGTCGCCGCGCTACTTGCCGTACCGCCGCGGCGACAACCGCACGAGTGTCAGGTCAGTAGCCTCCGCCGTGCCCTGAGACGGTGTTTGGACACTGACCCGCGGGGGGACAGATTATGTCGATCGCCTTTGTTGAGCACGCCGAAGGCGCCAGCGTCAAGGCGCTGACGAAAATCACCCATGCAACTATTCGCGACAACGTCGCTCCGTCCCCCTGACGACCATATCGAGCGGAACGTCCTTGGCCGCAGCCGGGTTATCCGTAGTGACAATGTCTACCAATGCGTGTTTGCCATCCGCGAATTGGCTCAGATCCTCAGATCCACTCCGCCGTCATCTTTCCGGCGCAGACTTCTATCGCGTCAAAACCTCCCGCGGCCGACCAGAAGATACACGATCAGGATAATCAGCAGGATACCTCCGATGCCGATCCCGCCGCGGTAGCCGTAGCGCGAATAGCCAAAGCCGCCTCCGAACAGGAGGACCAGTATGAGGATTATCAGGATCAGATCCATTGTGCTCCTCCCGTTTTGACGCCGCTAGCGCCGTTGTCTACGGCTCCAATCGGCCGCCGCGCGGATCATATCGCGCACAGCGCGGGAGCGCATTCCTGATCTCGCCCTGCACGCGAAGCTCTGGTAAGCTGACCGGTATTCACGTCCCCTAAAGGGAGCTGTCGATGCGGTTCTTGCCCCTTTTGTGGCTTCTGCTGGTGTTGTCGGCCTGCGCATCCCTTGGCCCGAACAACTCGCCCTATGTCGTGTATTTCCAAGAACGCTCGGCCCAGCTCGATGCGCCGGCGCGCAGCCTGATCGCAGCGGCGGCGCAGCGCGCGAACGCTGATCCTACCGCGCCGGTCACGGTGGCCGGGTATACCGACAGCGCCGGCAGCCCGCCGGCCGACGTGCTGCTGTCTCAACAGCGCGCGCAGACCGTGGCGGACGCCTTGTCGGCGGACGGGGTTGCCGCGAACCGATTGATCCGTAAGGGGCGCGGGCAGACCGGCGGCGACCCTGGTATTGCAAGCCGGCGGGTAGAAATTACGATCGGTGGCGGCTGAGCCCACAGCAACGCAGCCGATCGCGCCAATCGCCGGCCCAGGCCGCCCTTCATCGCGAAGGCTGCCGGTCGAGGGGTTGCTGCGAACCGCCGCCTGGTTTGGGCCGCCGATATGGCGGGTTGAGCTGCACGTGCAGCTTGTGTGCCGTGATCCACCCTTCGGCTTCTGCCTCGGTCGCGAAGCCCCTGATATGGGTTGGGTGCGTATCCGGGACGACGACTTCGACCTCGAACGTTCCATCGGGCAGCGGTACGGCGCTGTAGATCGCCTCAGCGTGAGGATGCAGCCTAACCATGTTGGTAATATGGGCACGCTGGGCGCTGACCGGTAAGGACGACGAGAGATTTCTCGGCTGGGGCCCGGCTGACGACCAAGCATCGGGTAACTCAAGGGCGCGATGGATAGGCTCAGGGTAATTGTGGCGCTGCTGATCCTGTGGACGCTGGGAGGTTGCGCTCCGATCGGGACGGGGTCGGCGCCAAGCCCGCCCCCCTCCCAAGACGATCGCGGCGGCATGCATTTTAATTGATTAAAGCGACAACCAGCCGGTCATGACCGTAAAATTGTGGCCGAAGCCCGCGGCTCCAAATGGAAGTCGCTACCCGGTAGACTGAAGTAATAACTTCGTGAGTGATCGTGCGGTGTGAACAAATAGCCGGAAAGATCAGAAAGCTGAGAAGAGGAGCGGAGGCTCGACGCGACGATTGGTTGGGTTTAGATTTAAAGAAGATCAGAAACCTCGGTCGCGCTCGACGCGGTCTCGAGCAGATAAACGAGATCTTCGGAAAAGGGGGCTTCAATGTGGCGGGTGTTGCGGATGTTGGGGTGGCGATGGCGCCAGCCGACTTTAGCCCGCTGGCTGGAGGCGGCCGCGCTATTCGGCGTCGCATTCGCAATCCGGTTTTCACTGGGTCCGCTCTACGGGGCCGTTCCGTTCCTGAGCTTCTATCCGGCGATCCTCGTCGCCGCCGCGCTGCTAGGGTGGAAAGAGGCTGTGTTTGTCCTCGTGCTGTCCCTGGCGGCCGCGTGGTATTTCTTTCTGCCTCCCCAAATGCTGTTGTTGCCCGCTGGGTGGACTTTCGTCGGAACCCTGAACATCGCGATCATCATTGCATTGAAAGCCCTGGCAGAGCAGCTTGCCGAGGCAAGCGAGCGGCAGAGGGTGCTGTTTCTGGAACTGCAGCATCGCATAGCAAACACGTTGCAATCTACGGTCGGCAAACTCGAGAGCGTCAGGAGAACGGTGAGTTCCAATCCTGCCGAGTGCGCTGACATGCTGGATGAGGTGATCCGGCGGATGTATGCGTCCGCAGAAATGCATCGTCGCCTGCATGACTCTACGCTCTTCAATAGCAGGCTGGAGTTAATGCTGCGAGAAGTCGTCACTACGATGATTGATCAAGCGTCCGTCACATTGAATTTGAACATTGAAGAACTCGACCTCTCACTGGATCAGAAGAGCGTCATCGCGATGCTGGTTATGGAGGTCGCCAACAACTCTGCGAAGCACGTCTTTCAGCGTAACCTCGGATCACGTTTTGAGGTAGCCGCGCTGGCGCTGCCCGGTCACCGCGCGATGCTGAGGGTTGGGGATGACGGCCCCGGCGTCACGGACGCCGGCGACGAACCACGATCGACCCAACGACTGGGCATGCGGGTGCTTCGAGGATTGGCAGACCAGCTTCACGGAACCCTCGCCACCGAACTCGATCAGGGCAGGAAGGTCACGGTGATCTTCCCTGTCTCTCGTCATTTCGGCAGGAACTAATGACGGCGCATCTGTCGTCAGAGGTGCAGGGATCGGCGCTCGCCGGCCTCGCTAATAGAGCGATCTCGGCTGACAATGATGCCCCTATCCGCTGCCTTCCGCGGACTGCGGCTATCGACCCGGTCGGCCGTGAGCGGATGATCCCGTCAATGGCAGCCGACGATCTTTGCGGCCCCAGCTACCCCGAAAATCTCAATGATCCTAGCTACTTGGTCGAACAAATCGCGTCCCCGGTAATCCTCGCCGGTTTCCGCCAGTATCACCGACGCCAGGAAACCGGGGTCGACCTCCTCCAACCAGCAGGCAAATTCCGCAATCCGCTGTGTTGTAATCATTGAAGACGCACCCGTCAAAATTGCGTCAATCGCGTCCCACGATGCGCCTAATGCATTAACCAGACTTTAAGAAGCCGCGGGCGGCGCACGGTGACACTGCCCGACAGCAAGACCGTCCCCGCCTACCTCTACTTGGGGCGGAGGTCGGGTTTCACGGTCATCTATGGAATCGCGACCCCGGTTCAAACACCGCTCATGGGGGTTTGGCAGCACGGCGCCGGAAGCGGACGCTCGTCGGCCGCTGGCCTGAAGCAGTTGGAAGCCGTTGTCGGCCGAGCGCGGGGTTCGCGGCGAAGCTCACATGCGCTTCATGCGGGGATCGCCCGTTCCGGCATTCCCTGCGGCCATCTGCTTGCCTCGCGCTCGGGGCGGATCAGCGCCATCCCGATCAGGCCGCCGACCAGCATGATGACGCCGCAAATCATGAACCCGGTGTTGAACCCGGCGAGCGGTGTTGTCGCCCGTTCGACGACGCTGCCCATCACGTAAGGCGCGAGCAACCCGGCCGAGGTGCTGACGGCAGTACTGATCGCGAGCAGCGCGCCGCGCTGCGCCACCGGCGTAATCTCACCGACGACGGTCTGGGCAATGACGTAAATCGCCGAAGGCACGGCGACCCCGATCGTCGTCAGGGCGATCTTTGCGGCGATCCCCGGCGCGTACGGCATGATGGCCATTGCCGCGCCGCCGAGCGCGACGCACGCGCCGCCAAGGATCCCGCGCGCCACCCGGCTCGAGACGCCGCGGGCGAGGAGCCGCTGCGAGCCCCAACCAGCGCCGATTACCAGGATCACACTAAGACCGGCCGGCAGCGCGCCCAGCAGGCCGATGGACCCCTGCGACAGGCCGAGCCCTTTGATAAAAAAGGCGCCCAGCCAGGACAACGCCAGCGACAATCCCCATTGGGCGCCGAAACTTGCGCTCCAGCACCCGATGATGGTCGGGCTTAGCAACAGCCGCCGGTAGGGAACTCTCTGTTGTGTCCGCGCCGCCGCCTTCGCGCCGTCGGCGGCGGCCAGCGGTCCCTCGCGGCCGAGCGCCAGCCACGCCACGCTCCAGGCGAGCCCGACAAAACCGAGCACGCCGAACGCCCAGTGCCAGGAATAGCGCACGATGACCCAATTTAGCGCCGGCAGTGCCACCATGATCCCGACGCCGGCGCCTTGCGCGATGATCGCGGTCGGCAGTGCGCGCAGCTCGTTCGGGAACCACTTGTAGGTCGAATGCAATGCCACCGGGTAGGCCGGCCCCTCGGCGGCGCCGAGCGCTATCCGGGAGGCGACGATTGTGAAAAACCCGGCGCTCCCGATCATCGGAAACTGCGTCAACGCCCAGATCAGGCCCATGACCAGCAAGGCCCAGCGCGTCTGCACGTGATTGACGATAAAGCCGGTAACGATCGCGGACAGCGAGAACAACAGGAAAAAGCTCGAGGCGAGCAGGCCGAACTGGCGCGGGCTCAGCCGCAGCTCGGTCATCAGCGGAACGGCGGCGATGCCGATCACCGCCTTGTCGGCAAAGTTGATCAACATGAACAGAAATAGCAGGCCGACCATCAACCAGGCCGCGCGCGGCGCTCCGGAGTGGTTGCCTGGGCCAGCGCCGCTCGGCCCGGCGCGGCCTCGCCGGCTTCGCGCGGCGGGGGAACGAGGGGTCTGGACACTCATGGGAAGCTCGGGGGCAAAGTTGCGGGGTACCGTGCAGTACCGATATAATGGTACGTATCGGTACCGCCGCAAGGGGAATCGTTGACGAGCATGAAAAGATCCAGCCACTCCGTGCCGGCGGCGACCGCCATGCACGACCGCATTCTCGGCGCGGCCTTCGAGGCATTCACGGGCGAGGGCTATGCCGAAACCAGCACGCTCGACATCGCCAAGCGTGCAAAGGTATCCAAACGCGATCTCTACGCCAACTTCGGCAGCAAACATGCGGTGCTGGTCGCCTGCATCAAGAGCCGCACCGAGCGGATGCAGCTGCTGCCCGACCTGCCGGCGCCGCGCAACCGGCAGATGCTGGCCGCCACCCTGACGGCGTTTGCCATGAACCTGATCCGCGAAACCACCGATGCTTCCGTGATTGCGGCATTCCGCTTGGCGATCGCGGAGGCGTCGCGCGCACCCGAGATTGCCCAAACTCTCGACGCGGCCGGCCGCGGTCGTGCGCGCGATACGCTCGCCCAGCTTTTGGCGAATGCGCAGTCGAGCGGGCTGTTGGCCCCGGGAGATCCGGCGGAGATGGCGGCGCAGTATTTTGGACTTCTCTGGGAGGGGCTGCTGGTCGGCTTGCTGCTGGGAGTCGCCCCAGCCCCCGGGCCGGCCGAGGCCGAGCTTCGCGCCGGTACAGCGACGACAGCCTTTATGCGGCTGCATCCCGACCCCGCCACGAACGGTTAGCCCGGAGCCTCACACCACGATCTCCCCCTTTGGGCACAGATCGCCGTCACCGTCGACGAAAACGATCGGCGGTAAAGGTGCGAGCCTATCACGAATGCACGCCGAAGTTGACTCGAAGTCCCGTATTGTGACTATTGGCGGCCAAGTCGCCACTCCCCCTAAGTCTCGGAAGGGACAGCCATCATGATCGAGACGAGAGACAGCGTCCGTGGGGTCCTTGAAACGGATAGTTTCTCTGTCGGCGAGAGCACAAGAGTCCCGAATCGACGGAAATTTCTGGGTCAAGTAGGTGTGGCTGCGACCGTCGCGGCAGGAGCGCTGGTGAGCCCGTCCGTGTCCTCCGCCCAGGCTATTGGCGGTGGCTCAAACAGCCCGGGCGGCGTAGCGCCTGTTGCCGGTGTGAACAACCGCCGCGTGATTGAAGCATTCGAAATCCGAATGGCCGAGGCCGTTCAGGACGCCCGCGTTCCAGCGGCAACGAACCTGAACAACGGCGATGAGACGCGGTATGCCGACAAGGGTGGCACGTATACCAAGGGTCTTCCGCACGACAGGTTCGGGCGGGTAGACTTGAATGCATACCAAACCTTCAAGACAGCATTGAACAGCGGCGAGTTCTCGGATTTTGAGAAGATCACCATGGGAGGTACGCGAACGCTAAACGGCCCGCAAGGAGGATTGGCCTTCTGCCTGGAAGCACTCGATAACGCACAGTTCGGCCAGCCGCAGGTGCCGCCGGCGCCCCGCGCCGATAGCGACCAGAATGCCACCGAACTCCTCGAACACTACTGGGCATCCTTGCTGCGCGATCTTGCGTTCACGGATTATCCTTCGAACGCCATTGCCGCTGGGGCAGCGTTGGAACTCGGGTCTCAGCCTACCTACCTGGGTCCGCGCAACAGCAGCGGCCAAGTCACGCCGAACCTGCTCTTCCGGGGCGTCTTTCCAGGCGCAACAGTGGGGCCGTACCTCTCCCAGTTCTTCCTTCAGCCCACCTTCTTCGGCTCGCAACCCATCGACCAGCAGCAAGTCACTTATCTGCCGAACATCGACTATGGGACCAACTTCGCCGAGTGGCTGAACATCCAGAACGGCATCGACACCGGTTTTCGAAACCAGGTCGATCCACAGTTCCGCTACCGGCGTAATGGCCGAGATCTCGCGGCCTTTACCCATGTGGACGTGCTCTATCAGGCGTACTTCACGGCTTACCTGGTGCTCGCGGGTTTTGGTGCGCCATTGAACCCCGGCAATCCCTATAACGGCTCGAGGACGGAGAACGGCTTCGGCACATTCGGTGGGCCTGATATCGCGGCGACGCTCGGCGAAGTGGCTTGCAAGGCCCTGAATGCAGTCTGGTATCAGAAATGGTTCGTGCACCTCCGTCCTCGGCCGGAGGCCATAGGCGGCCTCGTCCATTTGATCAAGACCGGGTTGGGGACCAAAACCGATGTCAGCCTGAGCAACGTCATCCTGAACTCGCACGGACTCCAACAGAGCTTCAACACGTATGGGACTTGGCTGCTCTCGCAGGCGTTTCCCGAAGGTTCGCCGACGCACCCATCCTACCCGACCGGGCACGGAGTGGTTGGCGGAGCTTGCATCACGGTGCTGAAGTTCTTCTTCGACGGCAATTTCGTGATCCCGAACCCGGTGGTGCCCATCAGCGATGGCCTGTCGCTCGTTCCCTACACAGGTTCGGACGCGGGTCAGCTCACGGTCAATGGCGAACTGAACAAGCTCGGGCACAACGTCACGTTCGGTCATGGAATCCACTCCGGCATTCACTGGCGCAGCGACAGCGACACCTCCATGCTGTTGGGCGAGGCAGTGGCGCTCAGCTTCCTCAGGGATCGGGCAAAGACGTACAACGAGCCGTTCACCGTCGACTTAACCAAATTCGACGGGACCACTGCGACCATCTCCAACCAATAGACAACAAGGAGGCGGTCCGCGGGCCAGGATCGTGGCAAAAGCGCTGACTGGCAAAATTCCGGCGGCGAGGCAGCCGGTGCACGACACGCTTTCTGCTGGAACTTACGTCCGCCGCCACCGCAAGGGCAGGGATCGCGGCTCTCAATGGGGAGAGCGCGGCCGCGTCACGACCACTCATCGCTCGTCCTCCGCCCGCGGCAGCAATTCGCGCAATTCGCCGAGCCAGGGCTCGTAACGCCGCCAGCGCGCGATCGAGGTGGCATAGACCGGCTGGCGCGCCTGCCACAGGCTCGCGGTCCTGACCGTCCGCTCGTTGCGCTCCGGGCTGAGGCAGGCATCGTCCCAGTCGAGACCGGTGAAGGCGATCAGCCGCCGGGTAACCGCCTCGCGGTCGGCAATCCCCGACAGCATGCCGCGCTTGACCCAGAAACGCAGCTCGCCGCCGGCGGCGACCTGATGGTGGCTGGAGACAATCTGCTCGACCAACGTCGTCCCCGAGCGCGGCATGCCGACGATCAACAGCGGCGTCTCGTCGCGCACGCCAAACGCCTTGCTCGCGGCGAAGAAATCGGGCGTGTAGCGGGCCACCAGCCGATCGATATGCTCGGCGAGCTCCGGCCCATCGAACCGCGCGGTCCGCCGCTTGATCGCGTTGGCCTGATCGAAATGCCACATCGCCTGCCGGTATTCCGCCAGATCGTCGAGCACCTGCCGATCGCGAAATGGAGGAATGCCCGGTGGGAATCGCCGATGCCGGCGCTGTCGAGCATCGCGAGCATCCGGTCGAGCCGCGGGCGGTCCGCTTCGGTACATTTCTTCGCCTGAACCGCGGCGTGATATGCGCCGACCTCCTGCGGGTTCAAATCGAGGGCATGGTCAAAGGCCGCAATCGCCTCGTCGAAACGTCCGTCCAGGCCGAGGACAACACCCAGCGCCTTGTGCAGCCGGTCGCTGGCGGGATCGAGCGCGATCGCCTGCCGCACCAATGCCTCCGCCTGCCGGGGATCGCCGTCGAGCAGCAGCGCGTCGATCTCGTTCAGCCGGCCCTTGGTCGTCTCGGGATCGGCGGCGGCGGCGCGGCGATAGGACGCCGCCGCTTCCTCGACATCGCCCTCGGCCTCGAGCAGCGCGGCGAGGCGGCGATGCCCCTCGGCCATTTCGGGCATCAGCTCGACGGCCCGGCGATAGGCCGCCATCGCCTTTTCGGTCAGCCCTGACGGTCGAGCGCCACCGCCAGACGATAATGGGCGATCGCAACCTCTTCTTCGAGGACGATCGCCAGCTCAAAACTGGCGGTTGCCTCGGCGAGGCGGCCGCTGCGCAACAATGCCAGGCCGAGCGCGCGGTGCGCTCCGGCATCCGCCGGGTCGAGCCGGGTCGCCTGGCGCAGCGCGGTGATCGCGGCCGGCAATTTGCCCGCTCGGACCAATCCGACCCCCTGCCGGCGAAAGCGTTGCGCCGCCTCGGTCTGTCGCCGCGCCGGCGCTGCGCGCCCGGCATCGGCGGGGTTTCCCGCGTTCGGACGAGTAGTCCGGATTCCGTGCATCGTGTGCTGCAGCGCTTCCGCCGCCTCACGCAATTTGCCCGCCTCGCTCAATGGACCGAAATTCAGCCGATCTGGCGGGGCGCCGCGAGGCGGGCTCGCGGAAGCCGCCGTGGGGTGCGCCGCCCCACAGCATTGCTTGAACTGACGCCCGCTGCCGCACGGGCAGAAATCACCGCGGCCGGTTCGTTCGGCCGGCGCCGCGGCGGGGCCGTTCATCAGGCGCCCTCCGATGCTGTGAAAGGAATCAGGCATTAGAGCGGCTTTCGACCGAATAGACGCACTCGGCACGCTTCACCCCCACCCCGACCCGCCCCCATCGAGGGGGCGGGAGCACAAAGAGGAGTGCTGATACAGGCCCTCCCCCTTGATGGGGGAGGGTTTGGGAGGGGGTGAGCGCGGTGCAATTTGACCGGAAACCGCTCTAGCTGGATCAGGGATCGCGGAATGCTCCCTCGCCCCGCTTGCGGGGAGAGGGCTGGGGTGAGGGGCCTCTTGCCGGTTCTACCACCATCGCCGCCGTCACCGAGGACGGGTCTGTGCCCCTCACCCGGAATCCGCAGACGCGCCGCTTTCGACCTCTCCCCGCGAGCGGGGGATTGTCCGAGGAAAATCTTGCGGCGACGAGGAGAAGAAATCGCCTCTGCAATTTCGTCTTGGCCGGGCTTGACCCGGCCATCCACGCCTTGAGGCGGTTGAGACAAAGACGTGGATGCGCGGATCAAGTCCGCGCAAGACGAACTCGAGACGCAGGAAAATTTTCCCTGGACAGCGCTGCCGCCAGCGGGGCGAGGTAAGTGGGGGCGCGGCCAATTCCTTCACACGCTCTGAGGAACGCCCGAAGAGCCTGCCCCGGCGCGAGGCCGGGATGACGACATTTCTTAATGCTATCAGACATCACCTCATGCTGAGAGGCCGTGAACGAATCGCAATTGGCGCATTCTCTTCTTGGTCTTCCCAGAGAAGGCCGGGACCCACTGCCCCACCAACTCGAACGTTTCAAGTGTAAGCAATAACCTGCCGATTGGGACCGGCTCGTACCCCGGTGACATGGACCACGGCCTTCGCCGGGGAGACGATCAACGATCGGGATTATCGGGAATCTTTCACCAGCTCTGAGGACCTGATGCTCGGATGCGACCATAAGCTTCACTTTACCGTTTTGGCCGGGCTCGTTCCACGGCTGTCCGGTTCAGCCCGACCGATATTGCAGGATCGAGCACAGCAGCATCCGATGCAGCTATAACTACGTCTTGCCCGGACTTGATCCGGGCATCCACGCGCCGTGGATGACGGCCTCGCCGGCCTTGCGTGGATACCCGGCACAAGGCCACGGCCGTCCGGTTCGGGAAAAGTGGTTGCGAAGTCGCCGCCGGACCTCAACCCCCGCACGTCATGCCCGTGCTTGTCACGGGTATCCACGTCTTCCGGCGCCCGGGCTGGGTCCGTGGATGGCCCGAACAAGTCCCACGGCTGTCCGGTTCAGCGGATGTAGTTGCAAGAAAGCGCATCAAAGCAACCTCCGATCCCCGTGGCCGGGCTTGTCCCGGCCATCCACGCCTTCCCTCGGCTTGGCCATGCTGGTTTCCAAGACGTGGATGCCCGGAACAAGTCCGGGCAAGGGGTGCTAGAGATTGTGCCAGCATTCCCGACCGTTGCCCTAACGTTGTAACTATTTCTGAACCGGACAGCCGTGGGAACAAGTCCGGCCATTACGAAGCGACAGCCGTGGCGCAAGAGCCTGTCCTCGGGCCGCGCGAAGCGCGGACCCGTGGGCCGGGCGTGACGACCGAGGCGACGTCGCACCTTCTTAATGCGTCCCAGGACTACGTGTACTCCCAGCGCATCGGGTCAAGCCGAGGGCCGGCCGGCGCGCTCCTTGATCCGTTGCCAGATGATGTATCCGGTTCCGGCCAAAAGCATGGCATAGACAAACCAGGTCGGGGGCTCGGGCACCGGCGCCGCAAGCGGAACGCCGACGAGGTTGTAGTCCTGCGTCAGCAGATCGGTGTTGGTCGTCGTCGTGGTCGTGAAGATGTCCACCAGGGCCAGGGTGAACGTGTCGAAGTCTACTTGGCCAGCGCTGAGGGTGAACGGTGTGCCGCCGATTGTGCAGCCGGTAGGAGGCGGATAGCTTTCGCAGATGCCGTAGTCGCCGATATTGATCGTCACGGGACCGATGTATTCGGTAGTGGTGACCGATGTACCAGTCACCATCGAACCGGTCTCGACGGTATTTGTCGTGCTGCTCGTGGTATCGGTGCTGCTCAACAGAGTGGGACCAAGGAACGACACCGCGCCGGCGCCGGTCAATACCGATTCCGCGGAGCCGATCGCCGACTGAAATACCGCGTCTGCGAAGGGCACCGGGAAGGTCTGATCATACAGCACCGGGCCGCCCTGCATCTCGGCGGTCAATTTCGTCGAATACGTATTCACCTGCTGTGTGACCGGCGTATCGATGATCGTCTCGACCGTGGCGGTCGAAGTTGTGTACGAGGTGGGTGAGGTAGCAAAAGGGGTGGCGAGCGCGGGACGAAAGGCGAATGCCAATAAAGCAACAGCGGCAGTCCCCGCCATGAATAATGTTTTTGTCGTCGACATGTGCTTTCTCTTTTTCCTAAAGGTGCGAATTTGACAATTAGTACCCGCTTCCTTCTTGCGTCATTCCCGCGAAAGCGGGAACCCAGAGCAACCAAAACCCCGTTTGCCGCCCTGGACCTTCGTTTTCGCGGGGGCGACAAAGGGTGCACAATGGAAACCATCTGTCTGGTTCACACCACTAGAGGGGCCCATTAGGCTCATTCGCGACGGTCGCCCGCTCTCATCGCGCGGAACTCCCGCGCCTTGATTAAGCGCGGAGAAGCATTCCTCCTTTGAAAACGCGAAAAATTCATTATCTCTTCCTTGTACAAGGTTAATAGGGCGCAAATCGCCTCTTTTTTTTATTAAACATAAAAAGCCACCGCTAACTCAGATCTGATCCAATTTTCGATAACCATCTCCACGACGCTGCGTTACGAGTGGTTCGAGCTTCGGGGTGCGCGGCCGGGCGCGCCGTGTCGATTGAAAAGTGTGGCAGATCGTGACGGCGTCATTACGCGGCTGCTCCCAAATGACGGACCGAATCGGCGTCCCCACGGACACATCTGAATGACCGCTCCTGAGTTCCGTCCGATTCCGACACTCGCTGGTATGGTCTTGAAGCCCGCCTCGGGTCGCGACCCCGGCAACCGGCTATCGCCATGCTCTTGCCAAAAGATGGTTGTAGCATCGCGCGCGATTGCGGCTTTTGGCATGATGGCAGCGGATGATCGGAATGTTGCTCGGACGGCTCTTGCTCGGACGGTTGCGGGGCCTCGGGCCTCGCCGCGGGCGATTACGGCTTGTTCCCAAGAATTCCCGGTTACGCGGAATTAATTCCCGGTTCGACCGAAAAATTTCCCGGTTGTCCGTCGACGGGAATTTCCTCGCAACCCATTGTTTAAGAGCATGTATTTTTGCTCGAATCCCCGGTTTCGGGGCCGGATCCGATGAATTCCGGGTTATATTCCCGGTTATCCCGGTTCCACGGGAATTTCGCTCGGCCGGCGCCGGTCAGAGCCAACCTCCGTCGGGAATCGGCGCTGGGTCAGGCGGCGACGCGGCCGGTCCCTTCGATGACGGCGTCCCAATCATCGATGTCGCGGTCGAGCGGATGCACCATGACGTGCTGCACTCCGGCCTCGCCATAGGCGGCGATGCGGTCACGCAATTCGCCCTCGTCCTTGCCGTTCCAGTGGGTGCGCATCGAGATCGTGAATTTGGGCTCGGGCCGGTCGCGGCGCAGCCGCGCAACAACCGGAGCGACCTCGACGGGGGTCAGCTGGCTGCCGTGCCAGCCGTCGCCGATCTTGACCGTGCGCTTATATGCCGCCTCGGAGCGCGCGCCGAACCAGATCGGGATCGGTTTGCCGGGGAATGGCCGCATCGTCATCTCGTTGATTTCGGCCGGAATGTATTTGCCGCGGAACGTCACCGGGTCCTGGCTCCATACCGCGCGCATCATCGCGATGCCCTCGTCGGTGCGCCGGCCGCGCTCGTGGAACGGCGCGCCGAGTGCTGCGAACTCGGCTTCGAGCCAGCCGACGCCAGCGCCGAGGATCAGCCGCCCCTCGGAGAAATTCTGCAACGTCGCCAATTCCTTGGCGAGCGGCAACGGGTGGCGCATCGGCAACACCAGGACGCTGGTGCCGAGCCGCACCCGCCTGGTCACCGCGGCGGCCCAGGTCAGGCTCAGCACCGGATCGTAGAACAGCGGCGAACGCGGGAAGCTCGCGCGCGGCACGATGATGTGCTCGCTGACCCAGACATCGCTGAGCCCCATATCCTCGGCCCGCTGCGCCGCGCGCCGGATCCGTTCGGGCGTGGCCTGCTCGCCCGCATGGGGCAGATGAATCCCGATCTGCATCGCCGCCCTCCCGCCGCTGCATGGCGCGCACAGCCGGAGGCGCGCCGATCCAACATTGTCGGCGCGATCGGCGTCTATTCGCAAGCGCCCGTCACGGGCGGCGACCCGACCTGCCCAGACCCGAACTGCCCCGACCCGATTTGCCATGGGCGGTCGATCGTCGGCCGCCCGAAATGGTAGCCTTGCAGGAAGCCGACGCCCTCCTCGCGCAACAGCGCCGCCTCCTCGGCGGTCTCGACGCATTCCGCGATCGTGCTGAGCCCGAAACCGCGGGTCAGGCCGAGCAGGTGGCGCAGAATGACCCGGTTTTCGCGGCAGCCCGCGAGGCTGCGGACAAACGAGCCGTCGATCTTGATCGTATCGACCGCCAGCACCTGAAGATGCCGCAGCGAGGTATGGCCGGCGCCAAAATCGTCGAGCGCCACGCGGCAGCCCGCATGACGCAAGGTTTCGACAAAGCGGGCCGATTCGTCGAGGTCGTCGAGCGCCGCGGTCTCGGTGATCTCCACGACCAGGCGGTGGGCCAGCTCGGGCTGCTTGCGCAGCAGCCACATCAACGAGCGCAGCCACGGCCGGTCGCAGGCGGTCAGCCCGGAAACATTGAAGCCGAGCCTGACCTCGGGATGGGCGGCCAACTCAGCGAACGCGTGCTCCAGGACATAACGGTCGATCAGGCCGATCAAGCCCACCTGCTCGATCGCCGTGATGAATTCGCCGCAGGCGACCAGACGATCGTCGTGCTCGCGCATCCGCAGCAGGCACTCGAAATAATCGATTTGTCCCGACGCCGCGCTTACCACCGGCTGAAAGGCGAACAGCAAACGGTTCTGGCTCAGCGCATCGCGAACCGCCTCCCCGATTACCGCATTACGCCGCTGCCGGCCTGGCGCCGCCGGGCGGTCGTGGGGCTGCGCCGAACCAGCCATCACGCGCGGGCTTCGCCCTGCGCCAGGTGTCGATGCTCCGCGCCCCCGCCCGCCTCGGCGCCGATCTGGTTTGGCAGACTACATGCCGGCATAGTCCCGCCTCGATCGCTGCTTCCGACCTCGCATCCAGCGGTCGACACCGCGGATGCGCGTTCGGCGGCAAGCTAAGGACGACGGGTTTAGGAACGCTTAATGGGCGCGCCGGTACGGCGAGCGGTGGCGCTCAGGGCGGTGTGTGCGAGACCAGAAACGGCAGGACCGCGTTATTGAATTCCCGCGCGCGCACATGGGTCAGGAAATGGCCGCCGCGCGGAAACAGCTTGACCTCCGCGCCCGGGATCAGACGGGCCAGCTCCTCGCTATAATAGGACGGGGTAACGATGTCGTCCTCGGCGCCGATCACCAGGGTCGGCGTCTTGATGCGGCTGAGTTCGGCGGTGCGGTCGAAGGCCAACATGGCGTCGATCCGGGCGGCGACGATTTCGGTCGGCGCGAAGGTCGCCAGATGCTGCGCCTCGATCTGGCGCAGGCGCTCGTTGTTGCGGGCGATCCACCAGCTCGGATACCACAGCAAAGTCGCCGATTGCAGATACATGCTGGGCCCGAGGCGCTGCAGGATCTCCTTGCGCAATGCGTAGATTCGGCGGAAATAGGCGTCGGCCTTGGTCCAGGTCGCGGACAGCACGACGCTGGCGAGCCGGTTCGGGTACTCGATCGCCAGAACCTGCGCGACGGCGCCCCCGGTCGAATGGCCGACAACATGAGCGCGGCGGATCTCGAGCGCGTCGAGGAGCGCCACCGCATCCACCGCCATCCGCTCGACGGTATAGCCCATCCGCGCCGGATCGCTCTGCCCGATGCCGCGGTGGTCAAAGGTCACGACCTCGAACCGTTTGGCGAAGGTGGCGACTTGATCCTGCCAGAAGGACGCAAACCCGCCGAGCCCCGTTATGAACAGGACGGGGAAGCCCATGCCTTGGCGCTCGTAATAGAGCGAGCACTCTCCGATTGAGATGCGCGGCATCGATCGACGGTTCAGAACGGAGCAAGGTCGGTATCATCGGCGCGGGTAGGCTGTCAACGCGGAGGGCATGCACGAAACGCAAATGTGAGTGGCGCGGTGCACCGCGGTGGCGGTAAGCCTGCCCAAAAATTGACACATCGCAACCATTCCATGCTGTGACGCCATGTGGTTGAGCATGGCGGCCAAAGCTAGCGTCGCCGTTCTGGCGACGCGACCAGCAGAACCGGCGAAGCGAGTGCCTCCTCGCGTGGCACGGGCCTCATGATCTGATCGAGGTGCGAGATGAGAGAGCAGGAACCGAAGATCACGGCGAGCCGCGCCGACAGGCTGCAACCCGACGGCGCGAGCCATACCGACGCGACGCGCGTCGCGCCCCCGACCCGGCGCTCGACGAGCCGGACCCAGGACGTCGATCGCCATGTCGGGGCTCGCGTCCGCGAAAGGCGGATCATGCTCGGGTTGACGCAACAGCAGCTCGCGGATTTGATCGGCGTCACGTATCAGCAAGCGCACAAATACGAGCGGGCGATCAATCGGGTTTCAGCCGGCCGCCTATTCGAGATCGCCCACGTGCTCAGCGTGCCGGTCAGCTATTTTTTCGATGGTCTCAAACAGGACGGCGATCGCGCGGTCAGCCCGCGTGAACGAATGTGCCTGGAGCTCGCCCGAAACTTTGCCCAGATCCCGAACGAGCGTCACCAGGAGGCGCTGAGCCAGCTGGCGCGCGTGCTCGCCGCCGATTGAGCTGCCGCGGGAAAAGCGCCGGCCAGGTCAAATCGGAGGACGCCGCCGGCCGGCGAAGCCCGTCACCAGTGCTATCGCGAAAATGACCAGGAAGATAAAGAACAATATCTTGGCAATGCCGGCGGCGGCAAAGGCGACCCCGCCAAAACCGAGAAACCCGGCAATCACCGCAATGATTAGAAAGACCAGCGCCCAGTAGAGCATGCTCTCCTCCATCGCCAACCCATCCGAGAGGTGCGTGGAATTCGCCCGGTAGGGCGTTGGCTATTGGTCAAACAAGCGGCGCCGCGGCGCGGTTCCATTGATCGCGGGCGACGCGGCGGCTGGGTTGGACGAGGAGCAGCGGACTGGCGGCGATCTCGATCGCCAGCGGCAACCGGCCGCGAATTTCACCGTCGGTCTCCACCACCGAAGGTCCAGCTGCGGCGGGTTTGCCTGCGGCGACCGACGCGCGGCGCGCGGTGAGGATCGAGACGTCCGCCAGCCGGTGCAGCCTACCCAGCAACATCACGCCGAGATAACGCAAGACGGCGAGCCGCCCCGCCCTTCGAAACAGCACGATATGCAGCAGCGGAACGTCCAACCGGGCATCGGGCGCGATGACAAATCGCCCGGCGTAAAGGCGTCCCGTGGTGACGATAGCCGAGGCAACCCGATATGCGCCGCCCTCGATGCCGACGACGAACTCGCTCCGGCGATAACGGTAGAGGCACAACAGGATCGCCCAGATATAGCCGAGCTTGCCTAGTCGACGCTTCAGGCGCGGGTCGAGCGCGCCGATCACCTCGGCGTCGAATCCGACCCCGGTCATCGCGAGGAACAGGCGATCGCCGGCGCGACCCGGCCAGATCGGCTTTGGCGTCCCGTCGGCAATCAGCCGAGCCAGCCGACGCGGCTCGCGCGGCAGGCCAATTTCGTTCGCCAGCACGTTGCCGGTGCCGAGCGGCAGCACCGCCAACGGCCGCGATGCGGCGAAGATTCCGTTCGCCACCTCGTTGACGGTGCCGTCCCCGCCGGCAGCCACGATCACATCGAAGGCGAGGTCGGCCTCGCTCGCCAGCCGCTCGGCGTCGCCGGGGGCGCGGGTTGAAACGACCGTAACCGTGCAGCCCCGGCGCTCGAGTTCGGCGACAACGCGGCTCAGGCGTTTCGCGCGGCTTCGCCCCCGACCGGCCGCGGGATTGAAAATGACAAGGATCCGTCGGGGCAAGCGGGCCTCGGCGCGGACGGAAGCAACGGAGGGCCGCCGGCGGCTAGGCCGCCGGCCGCAGCACCGCGGCATCCGCGGGCGCGTCGATCCACATCCGGAACCACAGTTCGAGCATCAACAGCGCCCACAGCCGGCTCTGGTGATCGAAACGGAACGTGCAGTGTTCGTCGAGCAGACGCTCGATGTAATCCGGCCGGAACACCCCGCGCTCGCGCGCGCTCTGCGACAGCAAGGTATCATAGGCCAGCTCCTTGAGCTCGCCGCGAAACCAACGATCGATCGGGCAGCCAAATCCGCGCTTTGCCCGATAGAGGATCTCAGGTGGCAGATAGGGCGCCATCGCCGCTTTGAACAACGCCTTGGTGACCCCGCCGGCCATCTTGACCGAATCCGGCAGCCCGGCCGCCCATTCCAGCAGCACCGGATCGAGCAGCGGCGATCGCGCTTCGAGGCCGTGCGCCATGGTGGCGACGTCGACCTTCACCATCAGATCGTCGGGCAGATAGGTGTGAATATCGGCCAGGTTGGCGCCAGCGACCAAGCTTTCCGCTTCGGCGAAATAGGGATCGAGCAGATCGGCGGCGGAGTGATCGAGGTGCGCGCGCATCTCCTCGCCATAGCCCTCGCGTTTGTCGCGGTCGGCAAAGAACGCGATCGTTGGGGCGTAGCGCTGGGCCGGTGAGTTCCCCGGCGCCTGAAGCACGGCGCGGATCTGGCGCAGCTTTAATCGCCGCTGCAGCGGCCGGGGGGCTGCGGCGAGCAGCTGGGCCAGTCGCTCGCGGCCCCAGCGCGGCAGCCGGTCGAGGCGGTCGAGATAGCGCATCGCCCGGTATCGGCCATAGCCAAGAAAGCATTCGTCGCCGCCATCGCCGGTCAGCGCCACCGTGACGCGGCGCCGGGCGAGTTCGGCGACATACCAGGTCGGAACCGCCGAGGGGTCGGCGAAAGGCTCGCCATAGTGCCACACCAGGCGCGGCACCACCGCCACTGCGTCGGGCTCGACGACCTGCTCCTCGTGGTCCGTGCCGTAGCGCTGCGCCACCATCCGGGCATAGCGGGTCTCGTCGTATTCCTTGGCGGCGAAACCGATCGAGAAGGTTTTGACCCTGCCGCCGCCGGCGCGCGCCATCATCGCCACCACGGCCGAGGAATCGATGCCGCCCGACAGGAAGGCGCCGAGCGGCACATCGGAGACCAGGCGAACACGGACCGCCTCTTCGAGATGTGCCACGAGTTCGGCGCGCAGTTCGTGCAGCGGCCGCGATCTCGGGACGCCAGGCGCACGCGTCAGCCGCCAGTAGCGCACCAGCTCAGGCTCGCCGATACCGCCGTCCGCGGCCGCCGAGATGGTCAGATAATGCGCGGCCGGCAGCTTGCGGATCCCGGCAAAGGCGGTTTGCGGCGCCGGCACATATTGCAATGTCAGATAATGGTCGATCGCCGCTAGATCGGGCACGCGCGACATGCCCGGCCAGGCGAGCACAGCCTTGATCTCCGAGCCGAACACAAACCCGGTGCCGGTACGCGCCCAATAGAGCGGTTTTTTGCCGATGCGATCTCGGGCTAGGATCAGACGTCGCGAGCGCCGGTCCCACAGCGCCAGCGCAAACATCCCGCGCAACCGCGAAAAGATCCGCGGTCCCCAGGCGTGCCAGCCATTGACGATGACCTCGGCGTCGTTGCGGCTGCGAAAAGGATAGCCCAGCGCCGTCAGCTCGCGGCGGAGTTCTGCAAAGTTGTATATCTCGCCGTTGTAGGTAATCCAGACATTGCCATCGGCGCTCGCCATCGGCTGATGGCCGGCCGGCGAGAGATCGATGATCGACAGTCGGGCGTGGGCAAGGCCGGCCCTGCCGTCGGTCCACACGCCTTCGTCATCGGGCCCGCGATGCCGCAGGGTCGCGATCATCCGCCATAGCCGCGCTTCGAGCTCGGCGGCCCTCGGCGGTGCTCCAGCAGTCACAAAACCGGCAATTCCGCACATTTCCCGACTCTACTCTTCAAGCCAGGGTTCCTGCCGCGTAATCGCGGCGGAAAACCGCTGCACGCCGGCGCTGGCGCGGACCGCGGCCCTTTGCCGCCGCCTCACGCCCTTGGTTTCGGCCGATTGGGCGAGCGCCTTGGTCATGTCAAGGAATTGTTGGCGAATGATCGGGTCGGGAATAGCGTAGTAAAGTCGGATAAACTCGATCGTTTCCGGCCTCTGCAGGTGCTCGCGCCAGCGCTGATCCTCGGGGCTGATCTCCGCATCATCGGACCGCAGATCGCCAAAAAAGTACGAGATCGGCACGCTCAGGATCTCGGCCATTGCCGAAAGTCGCGATGCGCTGACGCGGTTCGCGCCACCCTCGTATTTCTGTACCTGTTGAAAGGTCAGGCCGAGCGCGTTGGCAAGGGTTTCCTGGTTCATCCCGAGCAACAACCGGCGCATCCGGATGCGGTTACCGACATGAATGTCGATCGGGTTCGGGACGCCGGTGCCGCGCCCGTATTTTGGCGCCGGCTTGGTCTCGTCCACGGATCTTGCCGAGTTCTTCAACGCACCCCCCTTGCCGCAGCAGAGCGTATCACGTTGCATCGGGTTCCGCGGAAGCGCAAGCAACATTCGACAATTCGCGGTAAACCGCGAGCGCACGCGGGGCCGGACGTAAGCCCAGGTTGAGTGGCAAGACGAAGAATTGGCCGTTTTTTCGCGGCGCCCACAGCATGCCGCGACGATAGATCGGCGACCAGGTTGACAAATTGTATCAGCAATCGCGGCGGCCGCCCTCGTCATAGCCGCGCCGGTTGCTGATGTACATCAACGTCATTAGCCCGATTCCGAGCGCCAGGGTAATGATAATGCCGAATATCATCGCCAGCCAGCCGGCAACGCTGATCTCCGAGGCGCCGAGCCGGTTCCAAAAGATCACGACCACGGCCGCCACCGCCAGGACGGCGGCCACGGCCGCCGCGGCCGCTGCCCAGGTGAATGTCGAACCCATCGCCTTCTCCCGCAGTCTTTCGGCTCCCCCACATCAAACACCGCCTCCGGCGAGATTGCCCCCACATCTGCGACGATCATTTGTCGCTGCAAATCTCGCTTACGCCGCAACCCCGCACGTGGCAGAGTGCAGGACCGCCGCCCTCCTCGACGGAGACATCCAATGCCGACCAAGAGCCAGCATCCGGAAACGCTCGTGCTGCATGCCGGATACCGTAGCGACCCGACGACAACCGCGGTCGCGGTGCCGATCTATCAGACCACCAGCTATCAGTTTCGCGATAGCAAGCATGCCGCCGATCTGTTCGGGCTGGCCGAGCTCGGCAATATCTATACGCGGATTATGAACCCAACGAACGCGGTACTCGAAGAACGGGTCGCTGCGCTCGAGGGCGGGGTCGCCGCGCTGGCGCTGGCGTCGGGCCAGGCCGCCTCGCTGTTCGCGGTCCAGAACATCTGCCAGGCTGGCGACAATTTCGTAAGCTCGACAGATCTTTATGGGGGAACCTGGAACCTCTTTCTCAATACAATGATGAAGACGATGGGGATGGAGGTCCGGTTCGTCGATCCGGCCGATCCGGAGAATTTCCGGCGCGCGACCGATGCGAGAACTCGTTGCTATTATGCAGAAACGCTCCCCAATCCGAAACTCGAAGTGTTCCCGATCGGCGAAGTCGCCAAGATCGGTCGCGAGCAGGGCGTGCCGCTGATCGTCGACAACACCGCCGCCCCAGTGCTGTGCCGCCCGCTTGATCACGGCGCTGCCGTGGTCGTGCATTCGACGACCAAATACATCGGCGGCCACGGCACCTCGATCGGCGGCATCGTCGTCGATGGCGGCAATTTCGACTGGGAAAAGCACGCCGCCCGCTTTCCGCTGCTGAACCAGCCCGACCCCAGCTACCACGGCGCGGTATGGACCCAGGCGACCAAGCCGATGGGGCCGGTGGCCTACATCATCAAGATGCGGGTGACTTTGCTGCGCGATCTCGGCGCGCCGATGAGCCCGTTCAATGCCTTCCTGTTCATCCAAGGGCTCGAGACCTTGCCGCTGCGGATGCGCGCACACTGCGCCAACGCGGTGATTGCCGCGAAATTCCTGTCCGAGCATCCTAAGGTTACACGCGTCATCTATCCGAGCTTGATGGCCGGCGAGGCGCGGCGCCGCGCCGACGCATATTTGAAGGGCGGTTACGGCGGCCTTCTCGGCTTCGAGCTGAAGGGCGGGCGCGAGGCGGGACGGCGCTTCATCGATGCGCTGCAAATGTTCTACCATGTCGCCAACATCGGCAATTCGCGCAGCCTGGCGATCCACCCGGCGACGACGACGCATTCCCAGCTCTCGCCAGAAGAGCAGCTCCAGACCGGGGTCACCGACAATTACGTGCGCTTGTCGATCGGCATCGAGCACCCGGACGACATCCTCGCCGATCTGGGTCAGGCGCTCGACGCCGCCTGACCAATACCGCGGCGGAACGGCGCGACACCGGTGAGCGGCGCCGGCGAGATCCTGCTGCCGCTACCCTCGCGGATCGACCTCGGGCTGACCGTAGCAAGCCACGGCTGGGCACATTTGGCCCCGTGGCATTGGGATCCCGAAGCGGGCGTCCTCGCCCGGCATGAACGGATCGATGGCCGGCTCGGCACGATCGCCGTGGCCCAGCGGGACCTCGGCGCCGTCGTCATCCACTTGGACGGTTTCGCGACGACGGACCACGACGCGATAAGGGGCCGCGTGTCGCGCTGGCTGTCGGCCGATTGGGAACCGTCCGAGGCGATTGCGGTCCTCGGCGGCGATGCCGCCCTGATCGGGCGCGGCGGCGGCCGCATATTGCGCTGCTCGACGTTCTACGAGGATTTCGTCAAGACCGTGCTGACCATCAACACCAGCTGGTCCTCGACCTGCCGGATGGCGGCGGCGCTGGTTGCCGAGCCGGGTGACGGCGGCTTTCCGGGGCCGGAGGCGGTGCTCGACTACGGCGAACAGCGGCTGCGCGAGCGTGCCCGGCTCGGCTTTCGCGCGCCAACGGTAATCACCACCACCCGCCAGATGCTCGACGACGGCGCCATTGATGCCGCCGGCGAGGGCCAGACCGAGCGGCTGGGCCACGATTATCTGATCGGGCTCAAGGGCATCGGCCCTTACGCGGCGGCGCATTGCCGTCTGCTGCTCCACGATTTCGCGCGCATCGCGGTCAACTCGTCGGTCGTCGCCTATTTGCGCGAGCGGCACGACTGCGATCCCGCCGCTTTCGCCGCGAGCCACGCCGCCTGGGGATCCTATCTGGCGCTCGGCTACAAGCTCGCGCGGCTTCGCGAAAAGCTCGAAGCCGCGGCCCCGCTCTAATATTTCGCCAACTTCCAATCCTGCACTGATGGAAGCTGGTTCACGCTGCGCGGCGATCTCTCGGATATAGCTCTGGCGCACCCAACGAGGCCGGTCCTCGGTTGGAACACGAAGCAACGGAGTGTCGCGATGAGGAGCCCTGCCGCCAATCGGCGCGTGCTCGTTAACAGCCTGCATCATTTGCCGCCGAACTCGGTGGCGATACGCAGGACAAACCCGAATCAGTGGGTTGAGCTGACGCTCGGGGTCCGCCGGTTGAAACAGCTTCCCGATTTGTCCGCACTCGAGGCCAAAAAGCCCGGGGAGCGCCAATACATGACCCGCGATCAGCTGCGTACCGAATATGGCTCGGACCCGGCCGCGATCCGAAAGATCGAGAAATTCGCCGCCGACCATCATCTGGTCGTGACCCGCAACGAACCCGCATCGGCGCGGCTCGGGATCGCCGGGACCGTCGCGAACGTCAGCCAGGCGTTCGGCGTCAAGCTGCTCAACTACAGCCACCCGAAGCTCGGCGACTTTCACGCCCGGACTGGACCCGTGACCCTGCCGGCAGCGGTTGCCCGCGCGATCACCGGCGTCTTCGGCCTCAACAACCACCGCGTCATGCATCGTCTGCCGCGCCCCCGGCAAAAGGTCGATGCCCTTGCTTCGTTCTCGAAGACACGGCCCTGGTTCATCCCGACCGAGCTCGCCGGCATCTATAATTTCCCCAATGCCGACGCCCGCAGCCAGTGCATTGGGCTACTGGAATTCGGCGGCGGCGTCGAGCAATCCGACGTCACTGCCTATTTCCAGAAGATCGGCTTGCCAGCACCCAACATTCAGATCGTCGCCGTCGACGGGGTCAGTACCGATCCCACCGCCGATCCCGATTCGACCGGTGAGGTGATGCTCGACGTCGACATCGCCGGAGCGCTCGCCGGCGGGGCCAAGGTCGCGGTCTATTTCTCGACCTTCGACGAAAAGGGCTTGGTCGATATCCTGAGCACGGTGATCAACGATCAGGAAAACGATCCCTCGGTGGTGTCGATCAGCTGGGGGTGGGACGAAAACCAGCCGTTCAACAATGGAATACTGTGGTCGGCGGCGGCGATCGAGCACGTCAACCATAGCCTGTTGGCTGTGGCGCATCTCGGCATCACCGTTTGCGTCTCGACCGGCGACGACGGCTCCGAGGCGCAGGTCCAGGACGGTCATGCCCACGTCAACTTCCCCGCGACGAGCCCCTATGTGCTCGCCGTCGGCGGCACCACCTTGCACGCGCGCAAGGGAACAAACGGGCAGATGGCGGTCACCGAGGTCGTGTGGAACGACGGCCCGGGAAGCGGCGGCGGCGGCGGGGTCAGCGACATCACCCCGATGCCGAGCTGGCAGCAGGGTAAAGTACCCTGCTCGATCAACCCCGGGAGTTTTGCCGGACGCGCGATCCCCGACGTCGCCGCCAACGCCGACCCGAATACCGGTTATCTGGTCATGAATGGCGGCCAGTTCGGGATCGTCGGCGGCACCAGCGCCTCAGCCCCGTTATGGGCGAGCCTGGTCAGCCGCATCAACGCGCTGATGGGCGCCCGCGCCGGAAATTTCAACGCGCTGCTCTATACCGCGATCGGACCCGCCGGCGCTTTGCGCGACATCACCAGCGGCAACAACGACACCGACGGGCTGCTCGACGGTCAGTTCCAGGCCGGACCAGGCTGGGACGCCTGCACCGGATGGGGCGCGCCCGACGGGATCAAGCTTTTGGCCGCGCTCAAGTCTCCTACGAGCTGACGCATCGAGAACACCGGAATGGAATTCCTCCGGCCATTCATTCATGGTTAAGCTACGCGAGCGGCCAAGCTGCGCGGCGGCGATATCGAGCTGTTGGCCGCGCCGAACCAAAGGCGGCGGTTATGCCAAAACTGTATCCGATGGTTTCGCGCCTTGTCCCGGCGGCTTGGCTCCTCGTGGCGGCCATCGGCCTCGGCGGCCCGGCGCGAGCACAGGCTGTCATCGACGAGGCGCGCCAGGCGGGCCGCGCGGCGCAAACCTTCCCGGCGGCCGACGAGGATTATTTCCACGACATGGACGGCGGCATCCAACTGACCCCCGACGAGGTCAAGGGCCGCAACATGTGGCTGGTCTGGACCGGCGGCAATGACCGGTTGTGGGACAAGCTGACAAACCTGACGTTCGGCGCTTTCGACCTGTTGAAGATTCTTTCCTCATCTCCCGGCCTCAAATACAGCCGTGACAACCGCTGGAACTATTTCGGGCTGGTCAACGAGCCGTGCTTTACCAAGGCCACCGGGCCCGACCCGCGGCATTACGGGCTGTGGCTCGACCAGCGCAGCCCGAATTGTCCGCCCGACCCGTTCGCCAATGCCGCCAAATACCCAGGCGTCGCAGTAGGCTCGCGCGGCAAGAACATCCCGGCGGGCTCGTATTACGGCGAGCCGACCGGCATCGTCGGATTGCGGCTGTTCCCTAACCCGTCCTTCGACGAAGCCGCGGCAAAGCGGTGGGACCCGCAGCGCTTTTACGACGACCCCGGCTATTACCTGTCCAAGGACCTGGTCCGGCCCTACCGCGTCGGCATGTCCTGCGGTTTTTGCCATGTCAGCGCCAATCCCGAAAAACCGCCGGCTAATCCCGAGGCGCCGCAATGGGGAAATCTGAGCTCGACCGCCGGCGCCCAGTATTTCTGGGTCGACCGCATCCTGGCGTGGAACGGCGATCAGTCGAATTTCCTGTTTCAGGTGTTGCACACCGCACGGCCGGGGTCGTTGGACACTTCGCTGGTGTCGAGCGACAACATCAACAACCCGCGCACGATGAACGCGGTCTACAACCTGTTGCCGCGGCTGCTGGTGGGAAAGCGTCTGGGGCGGGAAACCCTTGGCACGGACAATCTCGCCAACAAGCAATTCAACGACTTTGTCAAATCCGGTCCGTTGACCCAGTTTTTTCAGCCGCCGAATACGGTATGGACCCCGCATGTATTGAAGGACGGCTCGGATTCGGTCGGCGCGCTCGGGGCATTGAACCGGGTCTATCTGAATATCGGCTTGTTCAGCGAGGAATGGCTGCGCCATTTCAACCCGGTGCTCGGCGGCAAGCCGATCACCCCGATCCAGATCACGACGGCGCGCGCGAATTCGTCCTATTGGCAGGCAACCGAGGCGACGACCCCGGATATGGCGCTGTTCCTGTTGAAAGCGTCCTATCCGCACAAGCTTAAGAACGCGCCAGGGGGCAGCGCCTATCTCAACGAACCGCCGGCGACGGTTCAGCAGGGCAAGCTCGTCTTTGCCGACAACTGCGCCGCGTGTCATTCGAGCAAGATGCCCGATCCTCCGGCCAGCGCGAATCTCAGCGCCTGCATCGGCTCCAATTATCTCCAATGCTGGGATCGCTATCGGGCCTGGACCCAAACCGGCGAGTTCCACGCCAAAATGCGGCAGATCGTCCAAGCCGACGATTTTCTCGACGGTAACTTTCTGTCGAACGATGCCCGCGTGCCGGTGACCGTAACGCAGACGAACGCATGCAGCCCGCTCGCCACCAACGCGATCGGCGGAAACATCTGGGACAATTTCTCGTCGGCCTCGTACAAATCGCTGCCTTCGGTCGGCACCATCACCGTCTACGACCCGTTCACCGGCAAGTCGCGGCCGTACAAAATGCCCGCCGGCGGGCGCGGCTATACCCGCGTGCCATCCCTGGTCAGCCTATGGGCGACCGCGCCCTATCTGCTCAACAACAGCGTCGGGAAGTTCGAGGCGAGCCCGTCGGTCGAGGCACGTATGACCTCGTTCCAGGACTCGATCGCCCAAATGCTGTGGCCGGACAAGCGCGACAAGGATCCGGTGCTCGGCGACAAAATCCCGGGCGTCATCGACCGCACGACCGTGACCAGCTGGCTGCGGATTCCGACCGGCTATCTACCCGACGTGATCAAGCGCTCGCAGGCGGTCCTAAAGCTCGTCGTGCCGATCTTCGACGAGAAAGGGATCGAGATTGGCCCGATCCCGAAGGGCACGCCGGTCGATCTATTGGCTAATTTCTCCCCGTTGCCGCCGGAGTCGTCGACACTGGGCGCTCGGCTCGCGCACGACAAAGCGGTCGTCACCGCCGTCTTCAAGCTGGTCCACGATCTGCGGGCCTTGCCGAAAAATGCCACCGACGATCAGGCGCGCCAGGTGTTCGCCAATGTCGGCGAGCAATTGTTCGCGCTGAGCAAATGCCCGGACTATGTCGTCAACCGCGGGCATTATTTCGGCTCGAAGCTCAGCGACCCCGACAAGAACGCGCTGATCGCCTTCCTCAAGACGTTTTAGACGGCCGACCAAGCCAGGCGTTATGAACGGCTCTAGCGCATTCGACTATATCATCGTTGGCTCCGGCGCCGGAGGCGGTACCTTGGCGGCGCGGCTGGCCGAAGCAGGGCGTAAGGTGCTGCTGCTCGAAGCCGGCGGCGACCCGCGCCTGCTCTCCGGCACCAACGATTATCAGCCTGGCATCGACCGCCTGCCGGACGATTACGACGTGCCGTCGTTCCACGGTTTCGCCTCTGAGAACGACGCCATGCGCTGGGATTTCTTTGTCCGTCACTATGCCGACGAGGCGATGCAGGCGAAGGATCCGAAATATGTGCGCGATTACCGGGGCCAGCCGGTCAATGGCGTGCTTTATCCGCGGGCCGGGACCCTTGGCGGTTGCACTGCGCACAATGCAATGATCCTGGTCTACCCGCACAATGCCGACTGGGACGGGATCGCGCGGCTCACCGGTGACCCGTCATGGAACGCGCAAGCGATGCGGCGCTATTTCGAGCGGCTCGAAAACTGCCGTCACCGGCCGGTCGAGCGCGTGCTGGCCATGTTAGGAGCGAACCCGTCGCGGCACGGCTGGGATGGCTGGCTCCACTCCGAAAAGGCCGTCCCAGGGGCCGCTTTTGGTGATTTCGACCTGGTTCAGATGCTGCTGCATTCCGCTGCCGACGCGTTTGACGATATCGGCCATCCCATCGGGTCGCTGATCGGTCTCGCCGAGTCCAAGGCCGACCCGAACGACTGGCGGCTCGTCACGGAGAACGCGGTCGGTGTGCGCTATACGCCGCTGACGACGCGCGATCACCGGCGCATGGGCACGCGCGAGCGGGTGCTGGAGACCGCGCAGAAATTCCCGGACCGGCTGCATCTGGAACTCGACGCCCTGGTCACGCGCATCGTCCTCGACGCCAACAACCGCGCCACCGGGGTCGAATATCTCAAGGGCGAGCGGCTCTACCGCGCCCACGGCCAACCAGCCACCGCGCCGGGCGCGGCGATGCATGCCGAAGCCACGCGCGAGGTGATCCTGTGCGGCGGCGCCTTCAACACCCCTCAGCTTTTGATGCTGTCCGGCATTGGACCGCGTGAGGTATTGGAGCCGCTGGGCATTCCGTTGCGGATCGAGCTTCCCGGAGTCGGCAGGAACTTACAGGACCGCTATGAGATCGGCGTCGTCAATCGGATGAATTTCGAGCGCTGGGAGATCCTCGACGGCGCCACCTTCAGCCGCGGCGACCCGCAATATCGTCAATGGGCGAGCGGGAGTGACGGGGTCTATGCCAGCAACGGCGCGGTGCTTGCGGCGATCCTCAAATCGCGGCCCGAGCGGCCGCTGCCCGATCTGTTCTGTTTTGCGCTGCTCGGCCTCTTTGGCGGATATTTTCCCGGCTACTCGTCATTCGAAGTGACCAAGCCCAACTACCTGACCTGGGCGATCCTCAAGGCGCACACGCAAAACCGCGCCGGCGAGGTTCGGCTGCGCTCGGCAGATCCGCGCGACACGCCGCTGATCGACTTCCACTATTTCGAGGAGGGCAGCGACGCCGCCGGGGAGGACCTCAATTCGGTCGTCGCCGGCATCCGCTTTGTCCGCAAACTGACGAAAGAAATCAAAGACCGCGGCCTGATCGCGGCCGAGGAGCAGCCTGGCGACGCGCTCCAGAGCGATGACGAACTTCGTGATTTCGTCCGCACCCGGGCCTGGGGCCACCACGCCTCGTGCACTTGCGCGATCGGGCCGCAGGATAGCGGCGGCGTGATCGGCAGCGACTTCCGCGTGCACGGCGCCACAGGATTGCGGGTCGTCGACGCTTCGGTTTTCCCGCGCATCCCCGGCTTCTTTATCGCCAGCGCGGTCTACATGATCGCCGAAAAAGCCGCGGACGTAATTCTGGCTGCCTGACGCCGGTATCGCTGGATCTCGCGATTGAGGCGAGGATCGGGGTGTGCGAAACTTGGCGTGACCGTTGCTCCCCTCCGAGCCGCCCCGAGCGCAGCATGTCTGATGCATCGAAGCAAACTACGGTGTTTCGGCTCGCGGCCTGCCTGCTCGCGGCGATGGCCGGGTTGTCGCCGGCGTGGGCCGCCGATGCCTCGAAATGTGGAGCCAGACTGTTCGTCCTATGGGGCGATGGGAAGCACGACGACACCACGGCCTTAAACGCCTGGTTTCGCGGCGAAGAAGTGATGTGGGGACAAACCGGCCGCGCCGTCGGCCCGCAGATCGCCGACCACGTCTTTCGCCTCAGCACGGCCATCTACATCCCGAGCGGCGCCAGCCGGCGCATCGAGCATTTCCAATTCGTCTGGCCGGAGCGCAAGGAACTGGTTGCCGGCGGCACGATCGTCTCCGGCGCCGATCCGAACCAGCCGCCGGTCGCCGCCGGCCTGACCAAGATCGGCGCCGGGCCCAATGAAGGGATCCCGTTCCCCGACCTCACGCCAAAGCCCGCCGCGCACGACGACCGGACCGACTGCCTCGTTTCGTAGCGCTCCTGCGGTCCGTGCCGGTCGACCGGCTAAGTCACGCGCCCGTCGGACCTGACCGGGGTTGGCTATGCTCCGGTGGCGACATAGCGTTCGACCATTTTGCTCGGATCTACGATGCGATCGAATTCCGCCTCGGTGACGTAGCCGAGGTCGAGCGCCGCGGCCTTCAAGGTCAGGTCGTGGTCCATCGCATGGTGCGCGATCTTTGATGCCTTGTCGTAGCCGATGACCGGCGCGAGCGCGGTCACCAGCATCAGCGAGCGATCCACGTATTCCTTGATTTTTTTAAGGTTCGGCTCGGCGCCTTCGACCAGGTATTTGCGGAAGTTCGTGCACCCGTCGGCCAAGATCGTGATCGAATGCATCACGTTGAAGATGATCAGCGGTTTGTAGACATTCATCTCCAGATGCCCGCCGGCGCCGCCGAAGCGCACCGCCACGTCGTTGCCATCACCTGCACCGCGATCATCGTCAACGCCTCGGCCTGCGTCGGGTTGACCTTGCCGGGCATGATCGACGAACCCGGCTCGTTTTCGGGGATCAGCAATTCCGCGAAACCGGCACGCGGGCCGCACGACATCGGCCTGATGTCGTTGGCGATCTTGTAGAGCGAGACGGCCAGGGTCCGAAGCGTGCCGGACAAATGCACCAGCGCGTCATGCGCGCCTTGCACGGTGAACTTGTTTGGCGCGCTGATGAACGGCAACCCGGCGAGCCGGGCGATCTCGGCTGTCGCTGGCTCGGCCAAACCAGGCGCGGCGTTGATCCCGGTGCCCACCGCAGTGCCGCCGAGCGCCAAGCGGGGCGACTTGGACGATCAGCCCGTGGACCTTGCCGTCCAGCCTTTTGCTCGCGTGAAGCGTCGACCTGATCGACCCTCGGTCATCGCGAAAGTCGGCCAACCAGGTCCACCGTCAAGAAGTAGGTTCCGCCGGAACCCGACTGCGGCGCTAAGCAGAATGCTTTGCTTTTTCGCCCTACACTCGCTACTCCGCCGACTCACATCGTCTTCGCGAGGGTGACGAGTTGGTCGAGGGCTTTGCCCCAGCCGTCGCGGAAGCCCATGTCGGCGTGTTTTTTCGCGACTTCTTGGTCGCCGTGGATCGCGATCGCGGTGTACTTCGTTCCGACGCCATGCGGTTCGAGCAGGATCACCGCAGTAAAGAGCGGTATGCCGGCTGCGCTTTGCGGTCGATAGCCGGGCTTGAGCGCGGCAGTCCAGACCAGTTTTTGGTTCTCGGTTACTTCGAGGTAGCAGCCGACATTGGGGAATTCCTGTCCCTCCGGCGAGCGCATCAAAGTCCGAAAGATACCGCCGGGGCGCAGGTCGATTTCGCACTCGATGGTCTGCCATGGCGCCGGGGTGAACCACTTTTTCACGTACTCCGGCGTGGTCCATGCGGCCCAGACCAGGTTCGGCGGAACGTCGACAACGCGCTCCAGCACTAGATCGAGTTTGGGATCGAGTTGCTGTGTGATGGCGGGGGTCATCGTTGCTGCTCCTCGAGTGTGTTCAGGAAGTCGTCCAGGGAATCGAGGCGGCGTTCCCAATGGGCGCGCTGTGCCGATAGCCAATGCTCTGCCGCCTTCAGCGGTTGAGGCGCCAGGGTGTAGGTGCGTACGCGCCCCTGCTTCTTCGATTGCACCAGGCCGCAATCCTCCAGCATACCGAGGTGCTGCACAAAGGAGGGCAACGCCATCTTGAACGGTTGGGCGAGTTCGCTTACCGCGGCAGGGCCGCGCGTCAGCCGTTCGAGGACGGCCAGGCGGGTGGGATCGCTCAGCGCCCGGAAGACGCGGGTGAGCCCTTGGTTAGGCATATGCCTAAGTTATGACGCTGGTGGCAGTTAGGTCAATGCCTTTCTTTTTTCAGTAGCGATTAAGACCGGCGGCGCAATTCCGATCGAAGGCGGAGCAGTGTCGCGAGATTTCCGCGCCGCGCTCGCAATGACCGCAAAAACATCGTCATTGCGAGGAGCGCAGGGACGCGGCAATCTCGTGTAGAGACGTGCGTGTTGTGACCACGCCGGGCGAGGAGAAATGCCATGCCGTTCTACGAAAGAGGCGACGTCCGCATCCATTACGAAGAGGCCGGCGCCGGCTTTCCGCTGCTGGTGATCCCCGGCGGCGGGCTGAATTCGACGGTCGCGGGCCTCGCGAACCACCCGTTCAACCCGCTGGTGGAGTTCAAGGACGAGTACCGCGTGATCGCGGCGGATCTGCGCAACGCCAATGGCGGCCAGTCCTCGGGCCCGCTCGAGATCGACCGGCCGTGGGACGCCTACACCGACGACCACATCGGCCTGATGGATCATTTGGGAGTTGGGGAGTTTCTGGTGCTGGGCTTCTGCATCGGCGGCCCGTTCATCTGGAACCTGTTGAAGCGAGCGCGCGGGCGGATCATCGCCGCGGTGCCAACCCAGCCCAGCGGGTTCCGGCCGGAGATGCCCGATCTGTTCTACCAGAACAACATCAAGGGTTGGGGCCCGGCACTGTGCGAGCGGCGTCCCGACATCACGATGGCGACGGTCGATGCCTTCCTCAACAAAATGTACCGCGCCAACGCCGACTTCGTCTTTACCGTGACGCGCGATTTCGTGCGCGACTGCCACACGCCGATCCTGGTTCTGCCGGACGACGTCCCGGCGCACCCCTACGCGGTGGCGATGGAGAGCGCGCTGCTCGCGCCAAACGCGCAAGTGAGCCTCTACCCGTGGAAGGACACCCCGGACAAGATCCCGCTGGCGGTGCGCCACATCCGCACCTTCCTTCGGGCAAATCGGCCGGCGAGCGCGACGCAGCCTCTGGCAGCGGCCGCCCAATAGACCGCCTCTCCGTCGTCGTCCCCGGGGCTCGTCCCCGGGGATCGGCGCGGATCTAGGTCTCTCGTGGCCTCCGAGGTAGGGGAGTATGCGGTCGCTTTTTGTTATGCCGGATACATTCAGAGGGAGTTCGAAGGATGACCGACGCCAAGCTCGCTCCAAACCTTCCTAGTTGGATGGTGGAGCACGCCAACCGCTATCTTTCGAGCGGCGGTACCGATGGGCATATGTTCAAGCCGACCCAGCCGGGCCGGCCGGACATGACCGTACCGTCGCTGTTGTTGACGACGACCGGACGCAAATCGGGAGAGAAGTTCATCTTCCCGCTCTATTATGGGAAAATCGGCGACAGCTATATCGTGGTCGCCTCGAAGGGCGGGGCGCCGCAACATCCCGGCTGGTACCGCAATCTGCTCGCCAACCCCGAGGCTGAAGTTCAGGTCGGCACCGCGAAGTTCAAGGCGCGGGCCCGGACGGCCGCCGGCGAGGAGCGCGCCCGGCTGTGGCAGGAGGCGCTGAAATTCTGGCCGCCCTACGCCGATTACCAGAAAAAGACCGAGCGCGAGATCCCGGTCGTCGTGCTCGACCCCGTCCGCTAGCGGCGCCAATCCAACGGTTGCAGCCCGGCTATTCTCGTCATCCCGGGCAGGCCGGGATCGATCTCAGGCATGGGCGCCGGCCGAAGCCTGTCCTCGGGCCAGCCAGATGGCTGGATCCGTGGGCCGGTGTGGAAAACATCTGAGCATCCGATCGCGGTGCTGGCTGCCGACGAACGACATGTTGGCATCCTTGAGCTGGGCGCGAGTCGGCGCCGCCCAATGCTGGCAAGGCGCCTTCGATGATGTGAGGGCCATAGCTGCGGCCGGTCGCGGCTGCCGCTAAAGGGGTTGGGCGGTGCCTTCCCCGCAGAACCCGCAGGATTCAGCACGCGTAAGTGTAGTCCAACCCCTTAGGCTGTTCTTCGCGCCCGCGACGGCTCGCCCCTTGCCGTCAGGCGGCGGGCTTGTGATCGGCGGCAGCGTAGAGTTCGCGGATCTGCCGGGCGGCGCGGGTGAGGTCGGCGTCGTCCAGCCGGGAGGCGACATCGTCTTCTTCGGCCTGGGCGAGGAGCCCGCGGAACCGCAGCGGCTTGTCGAAGAACGCCAGCGCGATTTCGAGCGGCGTCTGGCCCTCCTCGACCCACAGCGGGATCTGCCTGCCGCGCAGGGTCGGACGGATATGATAATGGCTGCCCATGCTGAAGGGATCGAAGCGCAGCGCTTGCTCCCGCTTGCCCGCGACCGCGACCACGATCGAGGGCCGTTCGATGCCGTCCGCCTCCCGGCCGAGCCGGTTGGGGTGGAACATTACATGCAGATGCGGGCCGGCATTGATTTGGTGCCATCCGCCGCCGTCCTCGGGCATGGTCGCCTGCATCGGTCGTGGCTGTGGCTGTTCCGACATTTCGCGTCTCCTCTCCTCTGATCGGTTGTGCTTGTCCGTCACGCCGGCATGGCGATGACCGGGGGGTCGTGTCCTCTCGGTGATCTTATCACGGCTAGCTTGGGCCCGTCATGCAGCCAAGGCGCGCAGCAGTTGAAGCTGCTCCGGCGTGCGATTCGGATTCGTGGAGGCGGGGTGGGGTGGACGAGAAACGGGGTCCACCACATGCGGAACACGATTCCATCGACGCTGTTCACTTAGGGGACACCTGCTGTTCCTTGGATGCTTCGAGGAGAAGACGATGTCGACAAGGCTCAAGATTTTTGCGATCTCCGCCGCTCTGGCGGCGGGCACGTCGGGCACGGCGATGGCGCAATATGCTTGCGCGCCCGGGTATGCACTCTATGGCGGCATCTGCGAGCCGGTCCCGGCCCCCGGGTATCCATCGGGTCCGCTGTCCGGCGCAGCGGCCGGGGAGGTCAACGGGGCCGCGAATGGTGCGGCAGCAGCCGGCCCTGTTGGTGCGCTCATTGGCGGGGCAATTGGCACCGCGACCGGTGCGGTTGCCGGCACCGCCAATGCCGTAGCGGGCGCCACGGCGCCGGTCTGCGGCCCCGGCTACGTATACTATAACGGCGGCTGCTATCCGGCCCGCTATTAGGTAGCCTGCGGGACCCGCGGGTCTGAGGTCTGAGCCGCGGCACCGGTGCAATCGCACCGGCGAGCCCGCTGAGGCCCGCCCTACATTCGGCGTTGCTCTCTCCGCGTCAATACGGCTCGCGCACGAAGATGAAGGTGGTGCCGGTCACGATCGGGGCGCTGGCGCCGACGAAAGACACGTTGGCGTCCTTGACCTGACGCGATCCGGCGCGGCCCGAGGCCTGCAAGGCGCCTTCGATGATGTGCCACAGCCCGTGGATGCGCCCGGTGCCGAGACTGCCGCCAAAGGTGTTGAGCGGCAATTCGCCGTCGAGCTCGATACGGCCGTCCTGGATGAAATCGAGCGCCTCGCCTTCCCCGCAGAAACCGTAGGATTCGAGACCGTAGATAACCGAGGCCGAGAAGCCGTCGTAGATCTGGGCCACGTCGACGTCCTCCGGGCCCAAACCGGAGCGCTCCCAGGTCAATTTCGCCGAACTGCTGCCGCCCTCCATGTAGCTCGAAAGGCTGCCGATGCGGCCCGCGACCTCGAAATGCAGCCGCTGGCCATAGCCGGCGAGATAGGCCGGCCTCGGCCTCAGGTCGCGCGCGCGGTCGGCCGTCGTCAAGACGATCGCGACCGCGCCCTGCACCGGGATGTCGCAATCGAACAGGCAAAACGGATAGGCCACCATCCGCGAGTTCAAATAGTCCTCGCGGGTCAGCTCCGTGCCGTAGAAATAGGCGTGCGGATTGTGCTGCGTGTGACGGCGCTGGGTCACGGCCAAGGTCGCCATCTTCTCGCGGTTCTGGTGGTTGCGCTCGAGCCAGCGGGTATAGGCGACGGCCATGCCTTGTCCTGGACCGCCAAAGCCGTAGGGTGCGGTGAACTGCGTCGCGCCTGCCGCCATGCCGCTCGGCAGGTTCTGGTAGGTGCCGCGCGGGTTGTGCATCGCCCGCCACACCACCGCATATCTGCACACCCCGGCGAGCAACGCGTTGACCGCCTGCTGTACAGCACCACCGATGTTGGTTGTGCCGACCTGGATGTGCCAGCCGAGATTGGGCAATTTCAGCATCGCCATCATGCAGTTGACCGACACGATCGAGATGCCGTCGACCTCCGCATGCCCTGTGGCCGGCAGCTCGGGATAGGTCGCCAGACCGTCGATGTCGGAGAGCTTGAGGCCCGAATCCGCCACCGCCTCCTTGACCGCGACGAGCGCATGGGCGGCGAGCGGAATCTCGGCCGAGCGCGAGACCTTCGAAAAGCCGACGCCGCTGACCGCCACCTTGCACCGGTTCTCCCACATGGCGCCTCTCCCCTCATCGGCCTGCGGATCGTGTCCTAGCGCGAGGGCCGTTCCCATCGATAGCGGACGTCGGGCATCCGCTCCTCATTGTCCGCGCCATCTGTAAGGCGGATGGCGCGAAAGCCGCGCGCTTCGTAAAAGTGCCGTGCGCGTGCGTTTGCCTGAAAGCACCAGAGCTCGAGTGCTGGCACGCCGCTGGACTTTGCCGCCTCGATGAGTTGCGTTCCTGCGCCCTGACCGATGCAATCAGGCCGCGTATAAAGCTGCCGTACCTCCCCATCCTGAAGAGCGAGAAACGCAATCATGCCAGTATCGTCTTCAACGACGGTTACCGCACATTCTTTCAGCATTACCCTGGCCACGTATCGACGATAGCTATCGATGGTGTGCAGCATCGGCAGAAAGGTAAGAAGGCGATAGGAGGCGAAATAGAGCTCGGCAATTGCGTCCGCGTCTTCGCTAGTGCTGCGGCGCAGCGTGAATGGCATCCAAGTCGCATTCAAGTCGCGACAACACCGGCCGTCGCGGGCGCGAGGCGGAACTGCGGCAGGGTGATGTCGTCGTTGAGTTTTTCGAAAATCACCTCGACGCGCCGCCCGACCTTCGCATCGATGTATTCGGCTTCCAGCAGATTGCCGGCGAGGAGTGCCCCCGGCGCATCATCCAGCTCGACGATGATGCTGGCGTAGGGGACCGCGGAGGCGAAGCGCTTGTCGCCGGTGTGATACATGATGGTGTAGGCGTAGATCGTTCCGGCGCCGCGCACCGGTTCGAACTTGAGGTCGGTCGAGACGCATTGAGTGCAGGTCGCGTAGGGGGGGTGCTGGAAATGCCCGCAGCTCTGGCAGCGCTGCAATTCCAGAACACCGCGTTTAGCCGCATCCCAGAATGGCTTCGTCCAGTGGTTGGCAACCGGGATCGGCCGGGTCACCTTGCTCCAGTCACTCATTCCGTTCCCCTTCCACGATTTTGCAGGTGTGCCGGCAGGGGCATTCGAGGCAGCAGCGCTTCGGCGGCCGGCTTGACTGGGTTCGAAGCCGGAGATTCCGGTTTCGCCGAGGACTTTTCAAGCGCCTCCGCCACGATCTTGCGTATTTCAGGGAAACCGACCGGTGCGTTCAGGCCGAACTGGAAAATCTGGCGGAAGGTGTCGGGATGGTTCCGGATCGCGGCGAACACGCCTGATCGCATATTCGGGCTGGGATGCCGGAGCGCGCATTCGATCAGTCTGGTAACGTCATTGCCGTCGAGCGTCACTACGGTCGGGGTCTCCCGCTGTGGCTGAAGCCCGGTCGAATCAGCGGTGAGACGGATTTGCGGCCGCAACGTGTAATAATCTCTTGTCAGCACATCATCAGCCGGCTCCGCTTTCGCCCGCGCCTCCA
Source organism: uncultured Alphaproteobacteria bacterium (assembly GCA_963785565.1). Classification (GTDB taxonomy): domain Bacteria; phylum Pseudomonadota; class Alphaproteobacteria; order ATCC43930; family CGMCC-115725; genus AP-15. Next base: position 61,427 of record CAWAVV010000033.1, read on the forward strand.
GATAGATGCGGTCACCCTCTCTCACCAGCATCGTTTATCGCCTCCGTCCTACCGGGTCAGCGCGTAGCTGAGGCAGTCGCGGGGTTCACCGCTGATGTTGGGGTGAACGAGCCAGCGGCGCAGGATGCCTTCGCGGGCGAGGCCGGCCTTTTCCATGACGCGGGCGGAGGCGCGGTTCTCGACGTCGCAGACAGCGCCGATCCGCCAGATATCGCCCTGACGCATGGCCCAGCGGGCGACCTCGGACAGCGCCTCAGTCATCAGCCCGCGCCCCCAGTAAGGCCGGGCCAGCACATACCCGCAATCGAGTCGATGCGGCTCCGGCTGGCGCAGTCCGAAATTGCCGAGCAACTGGCCGTCCTCACGCGCGATTAAGGCGTAGCTGCGTAACTCGTCCTCGGGTGCGGCCAGGCAATCTGCGATAAAGGCCTTGGTGTCGGCGAGGTCTCGGTGAGGACGCCACATCAGGAACCGAACGACTTCGGGGTCTTGGGCATAGCTTGCGAGGATCGCCGGCGCGTCGCCCGGCGCGACAGGGCGCAGGATCAAGCGAGCGGTCTCGAAACTGTCGGGGAGCATGGCGCCCTTGTCACGCGGTGATCGCGTTCGCCCGGTCAGATCTCGTAATCGGGCAGGCTCTGGTCCATCTCCAGCGCCGGCACCGTCCCGCTCGACCAGGCGACGACCCGGGCCGGCACGCCGGCGACCGTCGCTCCGGGGGGCACGTCGTGCAGGACCACGCTGCCGGCGCCGACTTTGGCGTCGCGGCCAATCTCGACGTTGCCCAGCACCTTGGCGCCGGCGCACAGCAACACTCCGTCGCGCACTTTGGGGTGCCGATCCCCGCGCTCCTTGCCGGTGCCGCCCAAGGTCACCTCGTGCAGGATCGAGACGTCGTCGCCGATGACCGCGGTCTCGCCGACGACGAGACCGGTGGCGTGGTCGATAAACAGACGGCGTCCGATCGGCACGGCGGGATGGATGTCGACAGCAAAGACCTCGGAGACCCGGCTTTGCAGGAAACGGGCGAGATCGCGCCGGTCATCGCGCCACAGCCGATGGCCGATGCGGTGCCATTGCAGCGCGTGAAAACCCTTGTAGTAGAGGAACGGCGTCAGATGGGTCTCCGCCGCCGGGTCGCGCCTCCGGATCGCGATGAGGTCGGCCACGGCCGCCGCGACGATCGCCGGATCCTCAGCCATCGCGGCGCGGACGATGTCGCCGAGCCGTTCTGCCGGCAGCGAAGGCTCAGCCAGCTTGCGCGCCAACAGCGAGCCGAGCGCCGAATCGAAACCGGGTTGGCCCAGCACGGCCTGATCCAAAAAGCCGCGCAGCACCTCCTCGCGCGCCGCCGCACGCCGCGCTTCGGCGCACAACGCCGCCCACAGCTCGCTTTCGTCTGTCGATATGCCTCGGGCCCGCGACGCGGCGATTTGCGGTGGCGCCAAGCTGATCTCGTTCATGGCCTGTTTGCTCCTCCCGCGCGAACGTAGCATGGCGGAATAAGCAAAACGACAGCCTCGCTTTTCGAGCGTCGCTGATTGCCTGCCGGCATGCTTCCCCGAGATGCCGGCGTGACAGGCTCGGCGGCCTTCTGTACCCTCGCCAACCACCGAGAAATACTGCCTGGAGGCAGATATGACGCTCGTCAATGAACCCGACAGCACGGTGCGCGATGCGATCGTTCAGAGGGATCTCAGCAACGTCCTGCACCCCATTGTCCAGCACAAGCAGCTGGAGCGACAGCAGCTCGTGGTCGCCGGCGCTCACGGCTCCACGATCGTGGACGCGGACGGTACGGAGTATCTCGATGCCATGGCCGGGCTGTGGTGCGTAAATATCGGGTATGGCCGCACCGAGCTGGCCACGGTGGCGGCGGAGCAGATGCAGGGGCTGGCGTACTATCCGCATACCGGGATGAACCAGCCGGCCGCTTCGCTGGCGGAGCAGATCAACGGATTGCTGGGCGGCGACAATCACGTTTACTTTGTCAACTCCGGCTCGGAAGCAAACGAAGCCGGCTTCAAGATCGCCCGCCAGTACATGAAGCAAGAATACCCCGGAGGGTTCCGGTACAAAACCATCGGCCGCTATTGGGCATATCACGGCACCACTCTGGGCACTCTCGCCGCCGGCGGGATGGGCGAGCGCAAGTCCAAGTTCGAGCCGGTGAGCGGCAATGAGTTTGTCCACGTCGCACCGCCGTACTGCTATCGATGCCCGTTCGGCCTGACCTACCCGTCATGCGGGTTGGCATGTGTCAAGAACTTGGAGACGACCATCCTCGGCGAGGGTCCAGAGACGGTAGCCGAGGTGATCGTCGAACCCATCATGAGCGGCATCGGTGTCGCTGTCCCACCCGACGAATACCTGCCGGAGGTAGCCGATATCTGCCGAAAGTACGGACTGCTTTTGCACATCGACGAGGTCATCAACGGGTTCGGCAGGACCGGCAAGATGTTCGGACACCAGCACTGGGAGGTGACCCCCGATATCGTCACCATCGCCAAGGGCATTTCGAGCGCCTATCTGCCGATCGCCGCGACCGTGGTGAAGAACCACGTGTTTCAGTCGTTTTACGGCGAGCCCTCGGAAAACCGGCAAGTGGTGCAGGTGAATACCTATGGCGGGCATCCCGTTGCGGCGGCGGTGGCGTCGCGCAACATCGAGATCCTACTCGAGGAGAAGCTCGCCGAACGGTCCGCCGAGATAGGACGGTATTTGATCGATGGACTTCGCACCCTACGGCGCCATCCTTGGGTGGGTGACGTACGGGGGAAGGGCTTGCTCGCCGGCGTCGAACTGGTGCAGAGCCGTGACACGAAGGAGCCTGTCGGGTCGCCTCAAATTCAGGCGATCGTCGACTTCTGTCGCGACAGCGGGTTGATCGTCGGACGGTCCGGCGGAGGACAGCGGTACAGCAATACAATCACCTTGTCGCCGCCGCTGGTGATTACGCGAGGCGAGGTCGATCGCATCGTGGAGACGCTGGACCGGGCGATCGCCGCCACCGCGCGTCGGCCGAGCTGAGGGGTATCGAAGGCAGACTGGGGATATCCGCCATGAATACTGTAGATGCGAACCGTGTAATCTTTATCGGAGAAAATTCGGTCATCCGGCTGAGCAGCGAAGACAGCGACGCCGCCTTCACGACGAATGCAAGCTTTTGGCGGGTCCTGTCCTCCCCCGGCGGGCCGGGCCATGTACTCTATCTGAAAAGTGAGTTGACGGAGGCGCGCTGGCGCATCTACGCCGACAACATCGCGATGGCGCGCTGGTTGCAGTCCACCGTCATCGGCGCGATTAATGCCGAGCTTCTCGACCTGACGATCCCGGTGACTGATGGACGCTTTGGGAAATCTGGTGACGCGCGTGATTTCTGGACGGAAAGTCTGGACACGCGCGACGACCACATTGCGCTGACATGGTATGCGTTGGGTGATCCGTTGCTGGTCCACACTCAGCCCAATACGCTGCCAGGGCGTCCGTACGGGATGTGCACGGTGCTCGTCCCTGCGCTCGGCGCGCGGCTGACTGTCAACGGAAATGGGGCGCGGGGCCGCCCCTGGCCGAGGGAGCGCGAGGGTCACGCCTCGAGCACCTGCGTGCTGGGATTTTGCGAAAGCTGGACGGAGGTCAGGTAGGCGATCCTCGCGCGCCCTGACCCCTGGTCCGGGAAATACTTAACCCATAACCCAGGGGCGGGCTTAAGCGAAAGCGCGTTTGAAGGCGGCCCAGACTTGGCGCTGGGCGTTCATTGCATCGTCAACGACCGGGACCATGCCGAGAAACCCGTGGATCATCCCGGGATATTCGCGATATTCAACCGGCACGCCCGCACGGCGCAGCCCCTCGGCATAGCTTTTGCCGTCATCGTGCAGGACGTCGCATTCGGCGACGACGATGATTGCCGGGGCGACGCCGGCATGGCTCGGGGCCTTGAGCGGGGAGGCGCGCCAGTTCTCGGCGTCTGCCGGCGAGCGCAGATAATGACGGCCGAACCAGGCCATCGCATCCGGTGTCAGCATGCCGCAGCCCTGCGCATATTTGCGATAGCTGGCGCCGGAGAGGGTGTAGTCGCCAACCGGATAGACCAGCGACTGCAACCGCAATCGCGGGCCACCGGCGTCGCGCGCCATGCAACGCGACGACCGCCGCGAGATTGGCGCCGGCGCTGTCGCCATGCACGCCGATGACGGCCGGGATCGGCGCCGAGGCTTGCGGCATTGGCGTGGACCCATTGCAACGCGGCAAAGCAATCTTCGACCGCCGCCGGAAATTTGTGCTCCGGGCCCATGCGGTAATCGACCGAGACGACCAACGCCTCAGCGCCAGCGCACAGATTGCGGGCAATAAAGTCGTGCGTGTCGAGGCTGCCGATGACATGGCCGCCGCCATGGTAATAGACGATCGCAGGCACCGGTCCCGTGGCGGTCGGCCAGTAGAGACGCAGGCGAATTTCGCCGGCGGGGTCCGGGATCATGCGCTCTTCGACCTTGGCGACCGGCAAGGGCTCGGCCTTGCGCGCCCGCGCCGTCATCTCCATCTGCGCGCGGGCCTCGGCGGGCGTCATCGCCTCGATCGGCCGCAATTCCGCCTTGGCCATGGCATCGAGAATCTGGACGATCTGCGGATGCAGGTTCGGCATCGCCGGCTCCTCTATTGTGCCGCGGCGACAGAGACGACTTTCGCCGGCTCCGGGTTCAGCTCGCGCAGCCGCGGCAATACCTCTTTGGCGAACAGGGTGATGTTGGCGACGGTATCGGCATGGTCGAGAAATCCGCCCTGGCCAAAGAACAATAGATGGCCAAAGCCGCCGACCCGGTCGTTCATCGCCTTGATCTGGTCGTAGACATCGTCGGGGGTGCCGGCGAAGACGGTGGCGCTCTCCATGAATTGGTCCAATGTCGCGGTGGTGTGGTCGACCGGGTTGCCCTCGCGGTCGCGGACAAAGCCGGTGCGCTTGCCGCCCGCCTTCAGCATCGCGACATTGGCGCCGAGCGAGTTGTAGCCGGGCGGGTTGGTGAAGGGTTCGAGCACGACCGGCGAGGTGCGCACGTAATCGGCGGCGAGGTTGGCTCGCCTGCGCCCTTCCTCGCGGGTCTCACCGACGCCGATTACCGCGGAATAAGCAAAGCGATCGGGGCCGGCGGTCCAGCCCAATTCCTGCGCGCGTTGGCGATAGGCGGCGAACAGTGGTCCGGCGACATGACCCGACAACAAGGTGCCGACCACGTGCCCATGCTCGGCAGCCATCCGCCCGGTATCGACACTGGTCCCGGTCATCCATACCGGCGGCGTCGGCTGCTGCAACGGCCGGGGCCAGATGTTGACGTTGCGGTAATGGAAGAATTCCCCTTCCCAGTTGAACGGGCCGTCGGTCGTCGACAATGCCTTCAGGATCAGATCGTGCGCCTCCCAATAGCGCTGCATCAGATTGGCCGGGTTGCTGTTGGCTGGGGCGATTTCATACGCCGCGCCCTTGATCAGGCCCATCTCCAACCTGCCGCCCGACAACACGTCGAGCCACGCCATCTCCTCGGCGACCCGCACGGGGTCGGGACGGTTGGCGATTGGCGAGCCGAGCGACAGCAGACGCGAACGCTTGGTTTCGCGGGCAATGATCGCCAAGGCCATCGGCACCGAGATCGTCGAACAGGTCGCGGTGCTGTGATGCTCGTTGACCATGATGTCGAGCCCGACCTCGTCGCACAGCGCGAACTCGTCGAGATAGCGGTTCAGGAGGCGATGGCCGATCAGCGGATCGTAATTGCTGTTGGGGAACACCACGCGCAGCGAGCCGCGCTTCAGCCCTTCTTGCCAGGCCGGATGGTAGGCCATTTCCGAGAAATACCAGACGCGCATTGCGTACTCCTGTCAGATGGGATCGGTCGGATTCATGCCTCGTTTCAGGGTAGCCACCACACGAGCAACGCGAACAGCCCGAAGCCCAAAGAAAATCAACAGCGGGACGCGCATCTCTCTGCCGAACGCAGCGCCGCCGAGGAAGAACGCGAAGGTCGCCAGGATGAGATCATGGTCAGTGATCACATCAGCGCGGCCCAGAATACACTCGATTACTCATTACATTACCGTCGCCCCCGCGAAAGCGCTAGGGCATGCACACATCTCGTTTTGCGTCAGCGGTCCCCGCGAAAGAGGCCGTCAGGATACCCTCATGACGGACAAACTCGTCGTCCCCGCGCACGCGCTTAGCTGTCCGGGATTTTGTCGCGGGGGGTCATTGGAAAGCCATGCGGTATTGAGGCTGCGGCGGGCGCAAGCTCGGCGGCCGGGGCGGGGGCTTGTGGGTTTGGCGCAGGTCGAGCGGGCGGAACAGGCCGATTTTGATTTGCGTGAGCAAGAGGGCGGTGCTGGCTTTGACGCTGCGGGCGGCGGTCTGATGCAAGGATGCGCAGCAGCATGAAAGCGATCAGCGCGACATGGATTTGGATGCGCACGGCATTCTCGCTGCGCCCGAGAAAGCGGCGGATTTTGAGGTTCTGCTTGAGCCATTTGAACAACAACAGCCCGCCCCGGCGAAAGCCGGGGTCCCAACGCTCTTTGTAGAGCCGGGCGATCTCGGCGGCCGGCCGCTCGAGGTCGTTGGTCAACAGCTAGAGCGGCTCGTCCTTGTCCGGGCGGGCGACGGCGATCTCGCGCAAGACAACCTCAAAGAGCGGGTTCTTGGGCGCCCCGCCACGCGGCTGGCGATGGCCGATCTTGACCCGGCGAGCGGCCTGGATGGCATCGCCCCGAGCGGCGTGGATGGCATCGCCCCGAGCGGCGTGGTCGGCGATCACGCGACAATGGGCGTTGCGCTGGCGCCGGGTGACAAAAAACGCCCCGGCGGCGCGGATCTCAAACCACCAGCGGTAATCGGTGCAGCCCTTGTCGAAGACCAGGGTGGCGCCGGGTTCGATCGGCACGGTGCGGCCGGCGACAACGTCCTCGACCTTGGCCGAGGTCAGCTCGAACCAGACCGGCCGGCGCTGCCGCGGGTCATAGAGCAGATGCAGTTTCCGCCCGCGGGTGCGGGCGCTGGCCTCGGCCCAAGCCAAGCGCTGGTCCCCCTGTTCAAGCCAGGGGCAGGCTTGAGCGGGATCGGCGTCGCATCGAGCAGCCGGATCACCGCCTCGCTCTGGCCTCTCAGTGCGCCCGCCGCCACCGGCGCCAGCGCCCTCGCGAGCGCGCCGAACACCGCCGCCGGCCGCCCCCGATTGGCATCCGCCAAGGTCGAGCGGCACGGCGCGCGCCGATTGAGGTGGTAAAGCGCCGCGCTCTGCCCGGCCAATCCTTCGACGATCGCGCGCAAGCTCTGCAACCCGGCAAGCTGGGCAACCCGGCAAGCTGGGCAACCCGGCAAGCTGGGCAAACAGCAATGCCTTCAGATGGCGCGCAGGTCCAGGCGTTGTCGCCAACGCCGACACCGTGCTCGCCGGCATGCGCCGCAACTGCGCCGGCCATCACCCGGCGATCCAGCGGTTTCAACAACCGGTGAAATGCACTAGGGTTGAACGGCACGGCAGACCTCAAAATCATGTTTGGCAGCACGATTTTGGCCCAAAATCTAGGCTCTGTCTGCCGTGCACGTCGTCTCGCCGCAAAATCCCGGACAGCTATGCGCGAAAGCGGGAATGACGAATGATGGTTTGATCATTACGGGATCATTATGGTTCACGTTCGGCGGAGCGCTTGGGTCCGGGCGTGACAAATTAAAAAAGAGCATGGGCCGGGATCGGAACCTTTGGCGCGGGGTCAGAGGCCGGGGGCGCCGGGGCCTTGGACGGTGATCACGATGCGGCGGTTCTTGGCGCGGTTGGCCGGGCTGTCGTTGGGCGCCACCGGATGGGTGTCGCCGAACCCTTTGGCCGAGATCACGTCCGGCTTGATGCCCTGCGATATCAGGAAGGTTACGACCGCGCCGGCCCGCCGCGACGACAAGGTCAGATTGTCGTTGATGCCGGCCCGCTGCAGCTCGGGCCCGACCGGGGTGTTGTCGGTATAGCCGTAGACGACGATTTTGGCGTAGGGCAGGCCAATAAGCCGCGGAACGACATGGTTCGCCAACTCGGCTTTGCCGGCGGCGCTGAGCCTATAGCCGCCCGCGGGGAACAGAAAGTCGCCCGCCTCGACGAAACTGCCTTGCGCTTGCACGGTTGCAAGCTGCCCCTGGAGCTGCTGGTTCTGCGCCTGGAGTTGCTGGTGTTGCGCCTGCAACTCGTCATAGGCGCTCTGCGAGACGCAGGCCGACAGCAGCAGCCCCGCGACGGGGATGACGGCGAGTACGGCAACGGGCCTGATGGCCAAGAGTAACCGGCGGGCCATGACGGTGGTGCTCCCAGTGATGAAGTTCGTCCGTGTCGAGCCCGCCGGACGAGCATGGCTCCGATCCGACAGGTGGCGGGACGCCCGGTACGGTTATACGCCTAGTTGCGGCCCCATAGGGTCTTTGTCGCCCGCCGCGCGCCCTCGGCCAAGGCCTCGAACTTGGCCCAGCAGATCGAGGGATGGCCGACCCGCGTGCCGATCCCGCAATCGGTGCCGGCGAGCACGTTTTCGCGGCCGACCAGCCGGGCATAGCGCACCAGCCGCTCGGCGACGAGATCGGGGTGCTCGATGAAATCGGTGCAATGGCCGACGACGCCGGGGACCAGGGTGGCGCCCGCCGGCAGCTTTGCCTCCTCGAAGACGCGCCACTCATGCTCGTGGCAGGGATTGGAGGCCTCGATCGAGAAGCTGCCCGCCTGCACCCGGAAGATCAGGTCGATAATGTCCTTGAGCGGGACGTCGTCGTGATGCGGGCCGTGATGGCTGCCCCAGCAGACATGCAGCCGGATTTTTTCCTTTGGGATGCCGGCCAATGCGTGGTTCAGCGCGTCGACCCGGATCGTGGCATATTTGCGGTAATCGGGAAGGGTGATGTCGGGCAGGCAGTTCCAGCCATCGGGCAGGTCCGGGTCGTCGATCTGCAACACGAAGCCGGCATCGACGATCGCCTGGTATTCCTCGTGCATGACATCGGCGATGGCGAAGACGAATTCTTCGTCGCTCTTGTAATACTCGTTTGCCAGCCAGTGTTCGATCGTGCCCGGCGAGTTGGCCGGCAGGAACGCCTCGGCGACATCGACCCCGTCCAGCGCCGCCTTGAAATTGGCGAGATCGGCGGCGAGATCGGCCTGACCGGTGTAGCGCAATTTCTCGACGCAGACCGGCATCGTCGGCGGGCCGACCGGCCGCACCCGCGGATTGGCCGCGAAGTAGCCGGCAAATTTGGTCTCGTCGCGGGCGGTGATGCTGAGCCGCCGCGGCCCCGCCGAAGGCCGCGAAACGTAGCCGGCGATCCGCCAGCGCACATAATCGGTGAAGTTGGTCTTTGAGAGTTCGCCGTCATTGACGCAGTCGAGACCGCATTGCGCCTGATGCCGCACGGTTTCGGCGACCGCAGATTTGAGCCGCCGGCCGAGCGCGCCGGCGTCGTAGGGTGCGCCATTGGCCTTGGCGACGACCATTTCCCTCAGATCGTCCGGACGCGGCAATGAACCGGCATGGGCCGTCATGATGCGGTCGGTGCTGTAAAGCATTGATGCCTCCGGTTTGCCTGGCTTTGTCGGTCGGCGCGGACTGCGCCCGGATTTTGTGCGATAATGGGACGGTTCGGTAAAGGGGGATGACGATGAGCGAACGGACTACACCTTCGATCGGACTGCGTCAGCCGGGCTGGGTCGGCGAGTTTCGCGCCTTCATCATGCGCGGCAATGTCGTCGATCTCGCGGTCGGCATCATCATCGGGGTCGCGTTTACCGGCGTCGTCAACAGCCTGGTCAAGGATATCTTTACCCCGATCATCGGCCTGCTGATCGGCGGCATCGACTTCACCAATATCTTCGTCACCTTGAAGGGCCCGCACACGGCCACTTTAGCCGACGCGCAGAAGGCGGGTGCTGTGACTTTGAACTTCGGGGTGTTCATCAACACCGTCATTCAGTTCATCATCGTCGGCTTTGCCGTGTTTTGGCTGGTCAAGGCGCTGACCCGGCTGCATGTCCGCGAAGAGCCGGCGGCCGCCGCGCCGCCCAAAAGCGAAGTGCTGCTCCAAGAGATCCGCGACCTCCTCGCCGCGAAGCGCGATTAGCGTTTCGGGCGGCCGAGAACAATCACTCCCGCTGTTGCTTCAGAGGGGGATTTCTTGGTGGAGTTTTCGACTATCCCTTGAGACGTTTGCTGCATTCGCTGTAATAACCGCCGCCCTTTTGAATCCATTTGAGGCCGCCATTGCTGTTATTGTTTTTGTTGGCGTGATACTGGTCGAGGCAGGTATGCATGCGGGCCTTGCCCGCCGACTCGCTCGAATATTTCGATGAGACGGACGTCGGGAACACGGCGTTTCCGACCGGCGCCGGAGCTTGTTTCGCGGCGGGACTAGCGTGCGACGAAGTCGCGGCAGGGGAAGCCGCGGCAGGGGAAACCGCGGCCGGGGAAGCCGCCGCCTGCGGAGTGGTCGACCCGCATTCGGCCTTTCGGAAGTCGTTCCATTTCATTCCATTCAGCGTGCCCGCCTGCTGTGCGGCCTTATACTTGGCGCTGCACTCTTTCGCGGTCAGCGCCTGCGCGGAGGGCATCCCCCCGCAAGCCATCGCGGCTGCTAAAGCCATGGCACAGCCCAAAGCCGAACGGATCATCGGAAATACCCCCTCTTTTGACGCTAAATTGACGAAATGGGGATATCCGATCCCACATTAAAGGTATCGGCGGGGAAGGTATGGGCGGGCGGCCGTCGTGGCATCCGATGCGGCCTCGGCCAGCCGCTTAACGACTGATCGGCAACGACAAGCGCCCGGCCTGATCGGCCTGCTGGCCGCAACCATCCCCACCCGGTGGCCCGTGTCAGTGGTATGAATTTGACGCTTGGTTCCCACCTTCTTTTCCGTCATGCCCGCGAAAGCGGGCACCCAGAGCCTGCCCCTGGCTTGAACAGGGGGAGCTAACACCGTACCAACGGCACCTGGACCCCCGCTTTCCCCACGGAACACGTCCGTGGGCTGAGGGCGCACGGGGCGACGCGGAAAAGAGACCGGGAACCATCTGTTTGGTTCATCCTACCAGGATGTGGAAGAAAGCCGATGACCGATGACCCCGCCTGGGCGCTCGCCGAGCATGTCTGCCGCACCGGCTATACGGACCTGCCCGCGAGCACCGTTCAATCCGCTCGCCGCGATATTCTCGATACCTTCGGCTGCATGCTCGGCGGCAGCGGCTCCCCGGGGATAGACCAGTTGTGTGCGGTGATCGGTCACTGGGGCGGGCGCGAGGAAAGCCGCGTTCTGCTGCGCGGAACCAGCCTGCCGGCGCCTCAGGCCGCACTGCTGAACGCCAGCATGGGCCACGCGCTGGACTTCGACGACACACTGGACGCCGGCGGCTCGATCCATCCCGGTGTATCCGTGCTCGCCGCGGTCCTGGCCGTCGCCGATCGACTGGGCGGAGTCAGCGGGCGGGAGCTGCTGCTGGCGGTGGCATTGGGGCTGGACGTATCGTGCCGCATAGCCCTGGCCAGCACCTCGGACCGCGGCTGGCACCGCACCGCCGCGATGGGGGTGTTCGGCGCCGCGGCCGCGGCGGGTAAGCTGATCGGCCTGACGGCGGAGCAGATGCTGAACGCGTTCGGCATCGCCTACAGTCACGCCGCCGGCAACCGCCAATGCATTCTCGACGGGGCGCTGACCAAGCGTTTGCAGGCCGGCCAGGCGGCGAGCGCGGGCGTGTTCTCCGCCGTTTTGGCGCAGACCGGGTTCACCGGGGCGCGCAACGTCTTCAACGGCCGCTTTGGATTCCTGGAGCTGTACCAGCCGGAGGGGCACGACGCCTCGCTGCTGTTGCGCGACCTGGGGACGGTCTTTCGTGGTGAGGCGCTCGGCTACAAGCCCTATCCCTGCGGCCGCCCGTTGCACGCGGCGATCGACGCGGCCCTGGCGGCGCGGACCGCGCTGGCGATCGCGGGGGCGGACGACATCGAAGCGGTGACGATCGAGGCCGATCCCGCCGGCCACGCCGACCAGTTCGACGGCTCGACCGCCAAGCGCCGCCCCACCCAGGTCGTGGAGGCGCAGTTCGCCCAGCCTTTCCTGGTCGCTACCGCCTTGGTCTGCGGCAAAGTGGGAATCGCGGAGGTGGACGGTTTGGGCGATGCCTCGGTGCTGGCATTGTCGGGCCGGATCACCGGGGTGGCGCGGAGAGGCCGGCCGAGGCGGTCGCTGAGCATCACCGTACGCCGCACCGACGGGCGCTCGATCACCGTCGAGGCCACAGATCCCATTGGATCGCCGCAAAAGCCGCTGAGCGATGCCCAGTTCGAGGCCAAGTTCCGCGATTGCGCGCGCAACGCGGTGCGGCCGCTATCGGATGCAAGCGTCGATGCGATTCTGGCGGCGATCGAGCGGCTGGAAACGCTCCCGGATGCCCGCGACCTGCTGGCGCCGTTCGCGGATTGACCGGGCGGGGACGCGCTAGAGGCGCTACACCTTATTGCTGGTGTGCCATCAAAGCGGAGCGTTACCCAGCCGCCGGTCTTTCTGGATGAGGGCTATGTCGCCTTGGGTTAGAGCGTATAGCCGATAGATGAGCGAATTTAACACGGCCTCCTTTCGTGCGATGTCGGCTTCGAGCGCGGAGAGTTCGTGTTCAAGCGCGATTATCTGGTGGACAGCGGCTGGGTTGTCGGCGACCGGAAGCTTCCGCAAGGCGTTGGCGAGCTTTTTGCCGTCGGTCTTCTCAGTGATCGCAAATGTCGCTGCCAAGACCTTCCATTTCACGGCAATGAACTCGCCGTCGTTGGCCGAGACGAAGATTCTGCTGACGACCGGCATGCCGTCGACGGCGAACGATAATTCTCCATCGGCGAACGACGCCGACGAGAAACGAAAATGGGCCGATCAGTGCTTCAGCCGCGATCTCCTCGCCCTTCATCAAGCGATTACTGCGCGCCTGTACCCGGGCGCTTCCCTCTCGGTGTCGCGTTCAGGATTCCAAGCAGATACCATGGGTCCTGGCCAATCGAAAATGCGATCCCATTAACCCGGACATTATTTAGGTACATGGAAGCGGTTTCATCGAAACAAGCCCGCATCTCGGTAACTGTTTCCGCAACAATTATCGAGGCAATAATTGGCGGTCCTCAGCAACCCCTTACCGAGGATCGCGGAAATGGATACCCCGACAACGCCTGTTACGTCACCATCAGCGCGTCCCGCACGAGATACTCTCGCCGCATGACCGATCGGTTACCGGCGGTCAGAGCGGCAGCAGCTATTCGAGGGCTGGAGCGAGCAGGTTTTGTGATTTCCCGGGACCTCGGGTAGCCATTGCCGTCTTGTTCACTCCACGGATCCCGCTCGCAAGGTGACGATCCCTCTCCGTGGGGAGACCGATCTCAAACGCGGCACCTTGCGCAGCATTATTTCTCAGGCCGGCCTTACTGTCGCCGAGTTCATCGCGCTGCTGTGACCCCGCCGTATTCGCACAATCACATTCCGGACTGCAGCCATGAATGATCTGCCGGTAACGATCGCTGATATCCGCCGCGCCGCCGCAGCGATCGCCGGCGCGGTGGAGCGCACTCCGACCATCGCGGCGCCGGGGCTGTCCGAGCTCGCCGGCTGCGAGATCCATCTGAAGCTCGAAACCCTGCACCGCACCGGCTCGTTCAAGGAGCGCGGGGCGCTGAACAAATTGCTGACCCTCGGCCCGGCGCAGCGGCGGGCTGGCGTCGTCGCGATGTCGGCCGGCAACCATGCCCAAGGGGTGGCCTATCACGCCCGGCGCCTTGGCATCCCGGCAACTGTCGTCATGCCCGTGGGCACCCCGTTCATCAAGATCGAGCGCACAGAAAACTTGGGCGCCGATGTCGTGCTGAAGGGCGACAGCCTGGTTGCTGCGCGCGAGGCGGCCGAGATATTCGCCCATAAAGGCGGGCTCACCTTTGTCCACCCCTATGACGATCCAGCGGTCATCGCCGGCCAGGGGACGATCGCGCTCGAACTCCTCGCCGACCGGCCAGATCTCGACACGCTCGTGGCGCCGATCGGCGGCGGCGGGCTGATCAGCGGCGTCGCGGTCGCCGCCAAGGCGCTCAACCCGCGGATCGACATCGTCGGTGTCCAGGCGACGCTCTACCCCGCGATGCATCGTCTGATGCGCGGCGAAGACCCCGGGCCCGCCGCCGACGCGGCGACCTTGGCCGAGGGGATCGCGGTCAAGGAGCCGGGGCAGCTGACGCGCCGTATCGTCGAGGCGCTGGTTTCCGACATCCTGCTGGTCGACGAGGCCATGCTCGAAGACGCGGTCGAAATCCTGCTCGATCGGCAAAAGCTGGTGGCCGAGGGGGCCGGGGCCGCCGGGCTCGCCGCGATCCTCGCTGCACCCCCGCGTTTTGCCGGGCGGCGGGTCGGGATCGTCGTTTCCGGCGGCAATATCGATGTGCGGCTGCTGGCCTCGATCCTGATGCGCGGTCTGGTGCGCGAGGGCCGCCTGGTGCGGCTGCGCGCCGAGTTGCCCGACGTGCCGGGCGCCTTGTCCCGCATCTCAGGGATCATCGGCAAGCACGCCGGCAACATCGTCGAGGTCCACCACCAGCGGCTCTTCCACGACACCTCGGTCAAGCGCGCCGAGCTCGATGTCGTCGTCGAAACCCAGAACCGGCGCCATGTCGAGGTGCTGATCGCCGCGCTCAACGCCGCCGGCTTTCCGACCCGGCTATTGTTGGGCGCCGCCGACGAAACCGATTAGCCGGCGCCCTCGACCAGCATCACCCGGCCGCGGGAGGCCGCCTGGCGGATCTTCAGCGCTGCCTGGTATTCCTCGGAGTTGTACCAGCGCCGCGCCGTGTCGGCGTCGGGGAATTCGATGACGACCATCCGCTCCGGCTCGGGCGCGCCTTCGAACAGGTCTGCCTTGCCGCCTCGCACCAGAAAACGGCCGCCAAAACGCGCGATGCTGGCCGCGGCCAGCGGGCGGTAGGGTTCGTAGGCAGCGGCATCGGTAACCTCGATTTCGGCGAGTAAGTAGGCGGGCATCGGATCCTCCCTGATCGTCGGTGCTCAGCATATCACGCAGCCATCGAGACCTGCCGGCTTGTCGGGGCTGCGGCGATACCCACATCCCCCGCACCGCCCGGCAACAGGGGTGATCCGTGACCGCCGACTTTGATTTTTCCGCGCGCGCCTATCGCGGCGCCGGCATGCCCGACCCGGCCGCGTTCCCGGAAGTCTATGAGGGTGTGTTGTGGCGGCGAATCGCGGCCTATCTCGTCGACCTGTTTTGCATCGGCGTCATCGCCGTCGGGGTCTGGATCGTCTTTGCCGTGCTGTGGCTGGTGAGTTTCGGGCTGCTCGGGCCGCTGCTGTGGTTTCTGTTCGGCCTGATCCCCCTCGCCTACCACAGCTTATTGTTGAGCGGCGCGCGCTCGGCGACCCTCGGCATGCGCGTGTTCGACCTCAAATTGCGCTCGGTCTCCGGTGAGCGGCCGAGCTTTGCGCAGGCGCTGATCCAGACCGCGCTGTTCTACATCACGGTCGGGATGACCTGCTCATTGATCCTGCTCGTCGCCCTGTTCAACCGCCGCCGGCGCACCTTGCACGACTTCCTCGCCGGCACGGTCATGGTGCGAACCCTGCCGGCGCCGTGAAAATGCTTTCGGCTGCTACACGGTGTGGGGCAGCGGCTTGCCCCGGGTCTCGGGCAGGAACGGCGCGGCAATTACCCCGACGATGAAAAACAGGCCGACGATCGTCGCCGCCTTGCCATAGCCGCCGAGGGCGACAATCAGGGTCCCGGCGATCAGCGGGCCGACGGCCGAGATCCAGCGCGGCGCATTGAAGCAAAAGGCGACGGCGGTGCCGCGCATCCGGGTCGGGAACAGCTCGGGCAGCCACACCGGCGCCCAGGCCCAGATCCCGCCGGTAAAGAACCCAAAGACGGTGACGGCGAGCAGCAACTGGCCCATGCCTGTGGCCCACAGATATACGACAGGCGTCAGGATCAGGCACATCGCGTAATACAGCATCGTCGTGGGCTTGCGGCCGATCCCATCGGAAAGAAAGCCGAGGGTGATGAAGCCGAAGATTGCGACCCCGGTTCCGAGCAGCCCCGCCACCGCGGAGTAATAGGGCGCCGACAGCCCCGCCTTGGCGGCGACGGTGCCGACATAGGTCGGGATGAAGGTGGCCACACCCCAGAACCCGAAGGTCACCGACAGCATCATCAGAAATGCGGCGATGAGCCGCGAGCGGACGCTGCGGTCGAGAAACATGTCGGTGACGGTAAAACGCGTCAGTGCCGCAGCTTCGCCTTCGAGCACCGCCCCGCTGCGCCGTTGCGCCTGGGCGGCTCGACGCCGTTCGTTGGCGTCCTCCCAACGCGCCAATTCCGGCATACCGCGCCAGATCCACAATACCAAAAGCGCCGGCAAGACCCCGACCAGGTACATGAAACGCCAGGCATTTGGCCCCAACCCGCCGATGAACAGCCAGACGCCCGACGCCAGGAAGCTGCCGATCCCGGCGCCCGATTGCAACAGCCCGCCGCCCTTGCCGCGCGCGTGATCCGGCCACAACTCGGAGACGATCGACGCGCCGGTCGCCCATTCCGAACCGATCCCCACGCCGACCAGAAAGCGCAATATCGCGAAGGATTGCCAATTCCAGGCAATGGCGCTCAACCCGGTAGTTAGAGAATAGGCAAGGATCGCCAACATCATCGTTCGCTTGCGGCCGATGTAATCGGCGATGACGCCGCCGATGACGCCGCCGGTCGCCCAGCCGAACACGGTGGTCGCCAGCACAAAGCCGGCATATCGGGGCAATGCGGCCAGCTGCGCCGTTTCGAGAACTTGATGCAGGGCGAAACCGACGGTCAGGAACAGCGCATAGATCTCGAACCCGTCGAACAACCAAGCGAGGTTCGAAGCGACAAGCACCCGCCATTGCTCGCGCGACAAGGTGCGATACCAGGGTACGGACGCAGCAATGACGTCTTGGTGCATGAATGCCTCCTGTTCCAAGGAGTCGTCGTTACGACCCCGGTATTTGATCGACCGGTTCTCCGGCCCGTGCTTCCGCCAGTAAATCGTAGTGGCGCGCGGATACCAAGTCAAACCGACCCAATCGCCCCGGCGGCGAAATTCCTCTGCGGCCGAGTTCACGAAAATTTGCGCTGTAGCGGCTCAGAATCCCGAAGGACTCGGCCCCATATCTTCGATTGGAGGCGAGCAATGCGTTCGATCCCGACCCTGGCCTTCGTTATCGGGCTCGCAGCCTGCCAGCTCGGCGCCAACGGGACGGCCGCCGCGGCATCTGAGCCGCCGCAGCAGCCGCAAACCGATTGCCGCGCCGCCGCGCCGAACAATGCCGACGGGACCACCGATCAGCCGGTCAATCCAGCTTGCCGCCAGGCGAACGTCACCTCACGCTTCGCGCAGCGCCGTCCGGGTTTTTGGATTGCGGAGGATGTCGGGCCGGGGTCCGGCCAGAGCGCGGCCGATCCGCCCGCGGTGTTGCGCGCCGCCGATACTCCGGGGCCCGCGGGCTCCCCCGCTTGTGTCAGCTATCTGCTGCCGGTTGTCGTCGGCGGGCAGTCGCTACAGGCGACGGTCGTTGCCTGCCCTCAGCCCGACGGCAGCTGGCGGGCCACTCAGTACACGCCGGGATTGCCGCCGCAGGTCTACACGGTGCCGGCGCCACCGGCCGCCGGCGTGTCTCCGAACGAGTACGCCTCGCCGGGCGATTATCAAGACTGGGGCCCGGATTGGGCTGGCGGCCCCTGGTTTTGGGGCTTCGCCCCGGCGATCGTCGTGGTGCAGAGATTCCATTTCTTCCGTGGGTTCAACCACGGGTTCAACCACGGCTTCGGGCACGGTTTTGCCCATGGATTTGCGCACGGGTTCGCCCATGGCTCCGCCGCCGCGCATGGCGGCTTCGGGGGCATGCACCGCTGATACTGAGCGACCCCCTGTTTCTCTGATGCCCGGTAGCGCAAGTGGGTGTCGGTTCGGCAAATACGCTACGGAAAAGGAAATCGAATCACCTCCAGGTCGCTGTGGCCGGGCCTGACCCGGCCATCCACGCCTTTCCCGGGTGGGCCTCCGGCTTTCCAAGACGTGGATGCCCGGATCAAGTCCGGGCAACGCGATTTTGTGCTGTGGGATACGCCATGCCGAGACGCGTCCGTTTGTCCCGCGGGCTCCCGAAAACTTATGGTGCTCGAAGGCTCGCGGCAGATGCTATTCGACCGGCACGAAGATCGAATGGCGGATCTTGCCTTCGACGTGCTGCGAGAGATGGCCCTTGCCGGTCGTGTCTTCGACCAGGATCACTTCGCCCGTGCCGATGAGCCGGCTCTCGCCGTCGCTGGCGGTGATCTTCACCCCGGCGTCGAGATTGATGATGTATTGGCGGCGTGGCGCGGGGTGCCACTCGATGTCGTGCTCGGCCTGGGTTTCGCGAAAGATGATGCCCGACGCCGGAAGGCGTTTCGACATTTTGCTGCCGCGCCGCTCCTCGACCCATTCGACCTCGATGTCGCGGAAATGCGATTGGCCGTTGGCGTCGGTGTAGAGATTGTGGATGCGCATCGTCGGTCCCTCCCGGAACAAATCAATCCGAGGGACCTTACACGAAGACGACGGGTCCGGCGACTGCCGCCCAGCCCGCTGTCGTCGCAGAGGCCGAAGCTTGCAGCGGCGGCGGGGTCGCGGGCGGTGACCGGCGCGGACGCCTGGGCGCCTGCACCGGCGAGCACGACCGGCGGCTATTTGCTCCAGATCGCGGCGTACAGCGCCACGCCGTGGCCGTTGTCGCAGCCGCTGAGCGCGCGGGTCAGATAGCCTTGCTGCAGGCGCAGATCATATTCCGCCTGATACTGCGCGGCAGTTTGGCCGTTCCTGGCGACAAACTCGGCCGACGCTTTTTGCTCCCATAAGCCGAGCATCAGCGGATTGGCGCCGTTCGAGATCGCGTTGAGGCTGGCGGGGTGGCGCCCGGCGGCGATGTTGGCGTTGGTCTGCGTCTGGTAATCGTGGAAATCGAGCGCGCCGGAGAGAATGAACCCGCCGACATCGGTCTTTTCGTAGAGCGCGGTGTAGAGCAGGCCTCCGGAGGTCTCGACCGCCGATACGACCACCGGCACGTAACCCTCCTTGGTCAAGGTGTCGAACTGGCTCTGATGAAAGGCGGCGGAACGGCCGTGATAGGCGGACCAGGCGGGTCCCGGGTTCTTCACCCAAATCCCGGCATAGAGCACGTTGCCGCCGTTCAGAAACGTCTCGACATGCGCCGGCCGGTAGCCGCCATTCACCCATTTGTCGAATTCAGTTTGGTAATGGGCGGCGTCGAGCCCAACTTCGGCCTGCCAGACCGTGCCGTCCTCGGGGCGAAAGATCATGTTGAAATAGGGCTTGCCGCCGACATCGAACCCGTCCACCCAGACCATGCGATAGCCCGAGCTCGTCACTTTGTCGAATTCGGTCTGAAAGGCGGCATTCGAGACGCCGGAGCGGGTGATCTCGCCCCAGCCGGGCGGATACCAGCTCGGCTTTGTCGAGGCCGGCCAGATCAAGGACGTCACTACCGGCAGCCCCTGATCAGCCGACTTGACCCATGGCCCCGATGGGTCGGGCGGATGCACGGCGGTGCTCTCGACGACCCACATGTCGCGGTAAGGATAGGGACGCAGCGGGCCGCTTTCCGGCGCCGTCCCCTTGATCGCATGCGTGTGCAGATGAGGCCCGGTCGAGTTTCCGGCGTTGCCGGCCAAACCGAGGAACTCGCCGCGCTTGACCGTGGCGCCGGTCTGCAGCAAGGCCGAATTCAGGCTGCCCTTTTGCATATGCGCGTACAGTACGACGTGGTCGCCGTGCTGCAGGTAAAAGTGATTCCCGGCCCCCGGGTTTTTGAACTGCGGCTTGTTCCAGAAATTGGCCGCCTGCGCCGCCAGCTTGGCGTTTAGATCGGCGGTGCTGGTCCATTGCAGCGGCGCTGGATTGTTCGGGACACTGTTTTCGGCCTCCAGCACCGTGCCGTCGGCAACGGCGCGGACCGGCTTGCCCCAAATTCTCGAATCCGAATTGTTCGCGTTGTCGGTCCCGGGCAACAGGTTGGAGAAACTGTTGGATGACGGGTCGAGGCCGACAACGACCATATCGTAGGCGAAGAGCTGGCTGCCGCCGGCGCCGGCGCCGTGGGTCAGGCTTTGGCCGCTCCAATATTCTCCGATGCGAAGATCGCTGGCCGCCGCCGGGAAATCGAAACCGTCCGGCGCCGGCGGGCCGGCCGCGACCAGCGGCAGGGTCACCACCGCCGGCTCGGAAAAGCCATGGCAGGCGAAACTGAAGCTGATATGGCCCGGAGCGGGAAATGGCGTGACGATTTCGTTGGCTGTGGCGAAATTCCAGCCGGCGGCGCCGTGGGCGGCGACATTCAGATCAAGCGATATGCTCTCCCCGGCCACCGCCGGCGAGCCGGGAAACGATATCGCCAAAGTGACCAGCTGCACCGGCGCGGCCTCGTTGTTGCGGATCGTGAACGCGAGTGCGATCTCGCCCTTGGCCGGGTCGTTGGCGCTTTTCGGGGCAAGCGGCAGATACATCACCTCGTTGTTGGTCGATGGTTCGACGGTGATCGTCAAATTTGGCGCGCTCATGGGTTGTCCCTCGATCTCCTGGCCAGATCGACTTTCCGTCGATCGTTGTCGGGCCGGACCCTGCGCGCCAAATCCTGCGGAAGTGTTAGCGGGACTCTGCCGAGGTGTGGGCATCGCCGCGATTACCGGCAAAATTAGCCCGGTCTGCCGAGGGCGCTTGCGCGCCGCTTGGGCAGTTGCGCGTCGGCTGTGCATGGCGGAGGGCTGGTCCGGGAATGAGGTCCGGACAAGATCCGGCGATCCCGGCCCGGATCGGCGTCTGCGAGCGCGGCAGAGGCCCGGACCTGATATCTTACACACAAGAACCGTGCCAATCGTGGGCGCCCAGCGGCGCTTGCCGCAAGCCCCGAGGGGCCCCCTAGGATGGCCGCACTGCTTCAGGCAAGGGGACAGCGATGCCACAGCTGACGACCGACGACGGCGTCCGCCTTTATTACGAGGAGACCGGGTCGGGGACGCCGATCGTCTTCGTCCACGAATTCGCCGACGACTATCGCGGTTACGAAGGCCAGATGCGCTATTTCGGGCGGCGCTATCGCTGCGTCGCCTACAATGCGCGCGGCTACCCGCCCTCGGACGTGCCCGAAGATCCGTCACGTTATTCGCAGGATCGCGCCAGGGACGACATCCGCGCCGTCCTCGACGCGCTGCAGATCGACAAGGCGCATGTCGTCGGCATTTCGATGGGCGGTTTCGCCGTCTTACATTTCGGCTTGGCCTATCCGGGCCGCGCGCTGTCATTGGTGGTCGCCGGCTGCGGTTATGGCGCCGAGCCCGGCAAGCGCCAGCAATTCCACGACGAGACCGCCAAGACCATCGCCCTGATCGAAGACTCCGGGATGAGCGTCGCCGCCAAGACCTATTCCCAAGGCCCGAGCCGGGTGCAGTTCCAGAACAAAGACCCGCGCGGCTGGAACGAATTCGCCGCGAACCTCGCCGGGCATTCGACCAAGGGCTCGGCCTTGACGATGCGCGGCGTGCAGGCGCTGCGCCCGTCCTTATGGGATCTGATCGAGCCGATGCGCCGGCTCGACGCGCCGACCCTGGTCATGACCGGCGACGAGGACGACCCGTGCCTCGAACCGGGCCTGTTGATGAAGCGGACGATCCCATCGGCGGCGCTCGTCGTCTTTCCCAATACCGGCCACGCGCTGAACCTCGAAGAGCCGGACCTGTTCAACCGCAGCCTCGACGAGTTCTTTCATCAGGTCGAACGCGGGCGCTGGCCGCGCCGCGACCCGCGCGCCGTCACCGGCTCGATCCTCGGGGTGAGATAACCGCCGCCTCCGAGAAAAACCGTCGTGCAATGCGATCAGCCATCGACGACCCAATCCTGTAGCGCTTCCGCGCCACCCTCGATCAGCTCTACGGCGAGCGGATCGAGCGCGTGATGCTGTTCGGCTCGCGCGCCCGCGGTGATTCCGACTACGACATCGCGATATTCATCAACGACCTGACGCGCTTTCCGTGGAACTTCACCAGCTCGCTTCGATCAGCACCGATTTTCTGGTCGATACCGGTTCCATTATTTCGCCCAAGCCTTTTCTCCCCCGAGCATATCGAGAACAGACGGGGTTCATGGACGATCTCCGACGGGACGGGGTCGATCTGTGAGGCCGGAAACCGCCGACTATCTCGATAAGGCGCGGGGGTGCCTTGACGATGGGGCGGACGGGACGCGGACACGGCCCTTGACACCGCCCGGCGCTTTATCGAAAGCATCGCAGCCCTGTTAGCGTAGCCGCTGCTCACCGTCTTGTGTCCGGGCGGCGTTCCGCATCAGCGCGGCAACCAAGCATACCTGCCGCGCCTTGCCGCCCGATGACCTCGTATGGACTATGACGTAATCTGAAATGACCGGCGCCAGAGAATTTGATACTTTCCTAACACCTGAAAAGTTCTTCAAAATGGCGCTTATGCGGCCCTTGTAGCATCCACGCAAAATACAAATGTCCCGTTCCTGGAGGCCTTCCTGTTGGGGGCGTGCGACGCGCTCGAACCAGCCCACAGCAAGATTGGGCAGATACGCTGGACTGTTCCGCCCTAGGTTTGCCCATCGTGGTTACGCCGCCAGTCTTTGCCGGGCGGCGCCTTTGATCATTGCGGCGCCCTTTTCGGCGATCATGATCGTCGGGGCGTTGGTGTTGGTCGAGGTAACGGCCGGCATCACCGAGGTGTCGATGACCCGCAGCCCGTCGAGCCCGTGCACCTTGAGCTCGTCGTTGACAACACTCATCGCGTGGCTCCCCATCATGCAGGTGCAACTGGCGTGGTAGCAGGTGCCGCCGTTGCGCCGGGCGTAGTCGAGGAGTTCGTCGTCGGTCTGGATTTGGGGGCCGGGGAGGCTCTCTTCCCTGACGAAGCGCTGCAATGCGGGTGCGGCGAAAATCCGCCGCGCAAGGCGCAGACCGCCAATGATGGCGCGCCGGTCGGTTTCTTCCGACAGGTAGCGCGGGTTGATCGCCGGCATGTCGCCGGGCCGATTCGACTTGGCCTCGACATAACCGCGCGATAGCGGCCGCATCTGCCAGGCCCCGGCGCTGAGCCCCGGCGTCTCCTCCAATTGCCCCATCTGGCCGTCCTTGAAGCTGCCCGGGGCAAAGGTGCATTGCATATCCGGCGTCGCCGATTCCTCCAGCACCTTGGCCGAAGCGGCGACGATCGACGGGCTATAGGTCAGCATGCCCTTGCCGGTAAACAGCCAGCGCATGACCTCGCTCGCAAACGGCAGGCCGCGCTGGCGCTCGTTGGCGGTTTGGGCGCCGACGACCGGATAGGAGACGCGCGCGACATAGTGGTCCTGCATGTTTTTGCCGACGCCGCGCAATTCATGCACGACCGGCACGCCAATCCGGCCGAGATGCTCGGGATCGCCGACGCCGGACAATTGCATGATATGCGGCGAGCCGATCGCACCCGCCGACAGGATCACCTCGCGCGTCGCGTCGGCCCGCTCGACCGCGCCGCCCGGACCGTTGCGCGAGAATTCGATGCCTGAGGCGCGCTTGCCGTCGAACAGGACGCGATGCACTAGCGCGTGGGTGACGAGCTGTAGGTTGGGCCGCTTCAATGCCGGATGCAGATACGTGCGAGCGGTCGAGGCGCGGCGCCTTCCGCCGCGGGTCTGCTGGCACCAGCCGATGCTGTCGCCGGCGCCGGGCGGCAGATCGTTGACGTCTTCGCGGTATTCGAGCCCGATCTGCTTGCCGGCCTCGATCACCGAGGCACAGATCGCCGGCCGGTCCGTCTTCGAGGTGTAGAGCGGCCCCTCCTTACCGCGCGCCGCGTTGCCTTCACCCTCCCAGCGCTCGGCCTGGCGGAAATAGGGCAGGCAATCGTCCCACGACCAGCCGCGATTGCCGAGCTGCGCCCAGTGGTCGTAATCCTCGGGCTGGCCGCGGATGTAGATCATCCCGTTGATCGAGGAGGAGCCGCCGATCACCCGGCCGCGCGTATAGACGATGGCGCGGCCGTTCGTGCCGGGGTCGGGCTCGGCTCGAAACTTCCAGGTCAGGGTGTCGTGGTCGAGCATCTTCATGAAGCCGGCCGGGACGTGAATCAGCGGGTTCCAGTCGCGCCCGCCCGCCTCGATCAGTACGACGCGCGTACCGGGATCCTCGGTCAGCCGATTGGCCAGCACGCAGCCGGCCGATCCCGCTCCGACGATGATGTAATCCGCCTGCATGCGTAACGCTCCCCGGCCCCTGGTTGAAACCCCGCCAGACGGCTTATTCGCGCGCCTACCCTAGCACATCGCGGCCGCACCGAAAATCGAGGTCAAGGCCCCCGATCTCGTATGCGTATCAATGAAAGTAGCGGCCGGAGTCGATAACCATGGTCTGGCCGGTCATGGTCTCGGTGCGGCACATCGTGACCACCATATCGGCGCAGTCATCCTTGTCGGCAGGCTTTTTCAGCAGCGATTCGGCCGCGGAGCGCTCGATAAACTCGGGCCGGAGATTGGCGGTCGCGCGCGTGCCCTCCAACAGGCCGGGCGCCACGCAATTGACCAAGGTCTCCGGCGCCAACGCCACCGCCATGCACCGCGTCAAGTGGATCAGCCCCGCCTTCGATACCGCGTAAGCGATCGACGAACCGGTCGGGCCGACCCCCGCCACCGATGCGATGTTGACGATGCGGCCGCGGCCTTGCGCCTTCATGACCGGCGCCACCGCCTTCATAAGACGCATCGGCCCGGTCAGGTTGACGGCGATGATCTTGTCCCACACCTCGATCGTCAGATTGTCGAGGTCGGCAAACGGGATCGCCTTGTTGTAGGCGGCGTCGTTGACGAGAATGTCTAGCCGGCCGAAACGCCCGGTCACATCGCCGACCACCCCCTCCACCGCCGCGGCGTCGGTGATGTCGCAGGCAAATGCCGCGACGTTGATCTGATGTCTCGATGTCAGCTCGCGGGCGACGCCCTCGGCGTGGTCGCGGCTCTGCACATACATGACGGCGACATGCACACCCTCCTTCGCCAGCGCGTGGCAGATACGCTGGCCGAGCCCGCCATTGCCGCCCGTCACCAGGGCAACCGCGCCCCTGAGGTCCATCAGCTCTCTCCCGCATACCGGTGCGCGGTGGTCTCGCGGCGCCTCCTGTCATCCAAGGACAGTTTGCTGCCTAACCTATGGAGCAAGCAAGCTGCTGACCACGCCTGAGCGTCAAGGCGATCCGGTTACCTCGGTCGGCTACCAGGCGGCGTCGAGCAGGGTGCGGATCACTGCCGGCCCGTCGATCTTGCGCGGGTTGGTGTGGATCCAGCGGTCGTGCATCGAATTTTCGGCGATCAGATCGAGCTGGTCCTCTCTGACCCCGACGTCGCGCAATCGGGTCGGCAGGCCGAGACCTGATATCAGGGCGCCCAAGGCATCGGCGGCCGGCTCGCCCGGATGCCCGAGAGCATCGCAGACCCGGGCCTGCTTATCGGCGTTCACCTGAACGTTGAAGCGCAACACGTGGGGCAGCATGACGCACGAGGTGTAGCCGTGCGGCACACCGGCGGTGCCGCCCAGCACATGCCCGATGCCGTGGCTGGCGCCCTTGCTTACCCCGGTTTGCGAGCCGACCATCGACATCCATGCGCCGATCTGGCAGTCGAGCCGCGCGTCGAGGTCGGCGGGGTCGGCCTTGACCGCCGCCAAACCCTTGCCCAGCAGCCGCAGCGCATGAAACGCCGCACCCTCGGAGATCGGCTGGCCGTTGACCGAGCAGATGTCCTCGACGGCGTGGTCCAGGGCGCGGATGCCGGTCGACAAAAACAGCCATTCGGGTGTCGGCGCCGCCGCCCGCGGATCGAGAATGACGGTGCGCGGGATCATCAAGGGATGGCTGAAGCTCTCCTTGACGTGGCGCCGGGTGTCGGTGCAGCCGGCGCCGGCCGAGAACTCGCCCGCCGACAACGTCGTCGGGATGGCGATCATGCGCACCCCAGGCGGCTTGACCTCGGGCCGCCGCGCCGCCCCGTCGGGAGCGATCGTGGCGCGGTAATCGTCGAGCTGCTCGGGCGCGGTCACCCCGTTGCCGAGGCACAGGCCCACCATCTTCGCCGCATCGGTAACCGAGCCGCCGCCGATCGTAACGATCAGATCGGCCCCGGCCTCGCGCGCCGCATTGGCCGCGGCGACGACATCGCCGCGCGGGGTATGAGCGCCGATCTTTGCGCAGAAACCGGCAAAGCGGTTGCCGAGCATCTGCCGCAGCCGGTCGACATAATCGGTCTCGCGCGCCAAGGTGCCGCTCGCCAGCACAAAGACGGCGCGCGCCTCGAGCCGGTCGACCTCCTGCGCCAGCGCCTCGGTGTAGGCCTTGCCGAAGACGACGCTTTCCATTGCCGGAAACCGGTAGACACCGCTGAGCATCGAATTTCTCCCACATCTACCGCCGCCGCCGATCCGATGCCTGCGACGACGGCGTTGTCCGTTGATTCAGCGGCAACCACCCTATCGGTCGCGCCATATCAGAGCGCCGGTCTTCTCTGCGCAACCGCAAGTCCCGTCACGCGCCCCACGGCCTGAACCATAACGCCGGCGTTGCCCAGGCCAATGCTGAATTATAACGCGAAACCTGATATTTATATCGTCTGTGGCCATGAGGACTGCCCATCGTGACGAGCGGGCATCAAAGACGCGCGAAGACCAAGGTCGTGTTGACGGTCGACACCGAACCGTCGATCGCCGGGGCATTTCGCAGAAACGAAGTCAATACTCCGCTGATCCACGAGCCGGTGGCAGGCGTGGTCGACGGCAAGAGCGAAGCGCTGGGCTTTCTGGTCGAGACGCTGAGCGGGCACGGGTTGGTCGCGACCTTTTTCGTCGAGACTGTCCATACGCGCTACTTTCCCGACACGGTCATGGGCGGCTACGTCGACCAATTGTTGCGCGCCGGCCAGGACGTGCAATTGCATTTGCACCCTTGCTGGCTGTCGTTCGAGGACGGCAAGTTCGACCGCCTCAACCCGGCCTCCGACCATTGTCACGAGCTGGAAACCGGGCCGCTGGTGGAGCTGATCGGCGAAGGCGCCGATCAAATCGCCGCCTGGACCGGGGTGCGGCCGAGCGGCATGCGCTCGGGTAACTTTTCCACTGCGCTATCGGTGTTCGAGGCGATGAGCCAGGCAGGCCTGCGCCATGCGTCCAACATCTGCCTCGCGGTCCATCGCCCGCCAGAGCCGGAGCTGGCGATGGCCGGCGGCGTGCATGACTTTGCCGGCATCCGTGAACTGCCGGTAACCTGCTTTGTCGATGTCGGCCCGGTAGGGCGCCGACGCCTGCGCCCGATGCAAGTCACCGCATTGACCGCGCGTGAGCAGATCAGCCTGCTCAATGCGGCGCACGAGTGTGAAAATCCCGTCGTGGTGATCGTCACGCATCCGTTCGAGTTCGTCAAAAAGCGGGATTTCCGCTACACCGACCTGCGGCCCAATCGGATAATCCAGGACCGTTTCCGACGCTTGTGCGCGTTCCTCTCCCAAAACACCGATCGGTTCGAGGTCGTGCCGCTCGCTGTTGCCGCGGATACGATCAACAATGATCGGGCATGGACCGAACTGACCGGGAATGCGTTCAACTCGATCGTTCGCGCGGTCACCAACGTGGTCAACGATCATCTGGGATTCATCTAACGTAGTATGAGATGGAGCGATGGAGGACGCAGGGTAGTAGCGATCGTGCCCAGACGCTTTTTTTCGGCCCTACAGGAGCTTCCACCGCGATCCATGCCCTTTGGCGGCGGGGACCCCGTTGGGATATGCGCCCGCTTTGGCAGCTACCGCGGGCTCGCCCGCCTCCTGCTTGCTTACTTTGAAAACGGCATCGGCGGCTATCGCCACCTCAAGAAAATCCGCTGGGACAAGGTGGAGCGCGTCGTCTTTGTGTGCCACGGCAACATCTGCCGCAGTCCGTATGCAGAGCGCCGCGCGGCGACTTACGGTTTGCCCACCGCATCCTTTGGTCTATCGGCGGAGACCGGCGCGCCGGCCAACTCGAGCGCGCTCAGTGCTGCGGCGCGACGAGGGATCGAGCTCGCGGAGCATCGCGCCCGTGCGGCCGAGGATTTCGAATTTCACAGCGGTGATCTGCTGATCGTCATGGAGCCACGGCAAGCACGCGCGATGTCGCGATGTCTGCCGACGGTACCCTGCCAATTGACCATGCTTGGCCTGTGGAGCCGGCCCCGTCGTCCGCATATTCACGACCCGCACCGTTTGGGCGAAGCATATTGGGAGCAGTGCTTCGACATCATCGATTCCGCTGTGCGGGGCATTGCCGAGCGGACGCGTCCGGGCCCGCCAGATGGGAGATAGGCCGGCGCACCCGCCGGCTATCGTGCTGGGCGCGGATACCCCGATCGGCCTCACGATCATTCGCGATCTGGGGGAGCACGGCGTACCGGTCCATGCCATTGCGCGGTCACGCAAGGGCATCGGCCTCTATTCCAGGTGGGCCACCCGCGGTTATTTGCGCCCGCCCGACAACGATGCGACGATTGAGCTTCTGAACCGAATCGTGTCGCAGCAGGGCGCTCGTTATCTGCTGGCGGTCTCCGAGACAGACCTTCTTTTTATACGCGCCGCCGCCGATGGAGGCCGACTAATTGGTCTGCAGGCATTGGTGCCGCCGGCGGCGCAACTCGCGATCGTGGGCGACAAGGCCGCGACCTACGCCGTCGCCCGAGAGGTTGGGGTGCCGGTGCCCGCGACCTGGCAGCCGCAAGACGGTCCGATCGCCGATCGATCACCCGAAGAGCTGACCTTTCCGTGCGTACTCAAATGGAGCAATCCTGAAAGCGTCGGTCGCGGGCTGTCCGGTCACGGCCTCGAATTACTGAAGTCGGAGTATTGCTACGACCGCGCGGAGCTGGTCCGCGCGCTCGCGCGCTACGCGCCTTACGGCCGCTATCCGCTGGTCCAGGCGTTCTGCCCCGGCGGCGGCCTCGGTCACATGATTTTTCTCGATCGCGGGGAGGCGCTGTTGCGCCTCCAGCACCGCCGCATTTCCGAATGGCCCCCGGAGGGCGGAACCTCGACGGTGTGCGAAAGCCTGCCGCTTTCGATCAATGCCGGGCTGTTGACCAAATCGGAGGCGCTGCTGCGGCGGATCGGCTGGCAGGGGGCCGCGATGGTCGAATACCGCCTCGATCCGCGCACCGGGCGAGCAGCCCTGATGGAGGTCAACGGACGCTTCTGGGGCAGCCTGCCGCTTGCCTACCATGCCGGCGTGCCTTTCGCATGGTACACCTATGCCGTCCTCGGCCTCGGTGTAAGACCCGATCCGCCCGCCTACCATGCCGGTGTCAGGTGCCGATACATGATACCGGAGACGCGGCGCCTCCTTACCCTGATTCGCCAACGCGGGCGCACGCAAAATCGGGCGCTCTCGTTCTCGGTGGCCGGCGAGGTAATCGAGTACGTCCGTCAGTTCTTCAGCCCGAGCAGCAGATATTTCGTGTTCACTTTTCGCGACCCAAGACCGTTCTTCGCGGATATGGGGTTCGTGATCCGCAATGCGGTCCGCCGCATCGCGGTGCTCGGGCGCCGGTCAGAGCGCGACCACCACAACCGCCCCGCCCCAGCGCCTGACGGTCGCGAACCGAGCTAAGCGGGAATTCGCCACTCGCTCGAACACGCGTCAGCGCGGGCTTGACCCGCGCATCGGCGTCCTTCCGGCAATTCGGGGGGAGGGCCGAAAACGAGCCCGGCCATTCCCCGATCTCGGCAATTACATCGCGGCCATGCGGCCGGCGCGGCGCTTGGCCAGCGGTGTCGCCGGTTCTACCGCCGGCGGGGCCTGCACCTTTTTGGTCGAGCGCGGCAGAGTCCAATCCCACTCATCCGCGCCCATCTGGTAATGGCGATTGTTCTGGGACGGGTTGCGGTTGACCATGTGGCGATTGTGGAGCGGGTGGGTGACGCTGCGGACCTCGTGCTCGATCGTAAACAGGTGCTTGCTGGTGTCGAGGCAGACGATGTCCTGCCAGCGGTATTGGTACTGATCGCTTTCCTCGGTGATCAGCCCGCGCTTTTCGAGCTCGTCATGCGGCCCCGAAAATTCCTGGGCGTAGACCTGCAGGTGATGGCCGTCGAATTCCGGCAGCTTCTTGTCGGTCTCGCGGAAGATTAGCTCCTGCCTGGCCCCGGTGCGCACGTGTGCGGCGCGGCCCTCGCCATTCTCCTTGACGCAGGCGGGCGTATAGAAAATCTCGCGATAGAACCGGGCGATGCCATCGGCGGTCCCCTCCGGCACGGTGAATTCGACATAGGGCATGCCGAGATTGATGTAGCCAAACCGCTCCTCATCGGGCTCATAAAGGCGGAACTTGTTGCCCCACGGGCAGGTCGCCTCGACATAAGCATTGTGCTGCTTGCAGTCGAACTTGGTGTCGGCGAGCTTTTTCTTGGCTTCGCCGAGACGCTCGCACAATTCCTCGAGCGACGGGACCACGAGACCGACATGGCCGCGCAATACGTTCGGGTCGCCGGTCGGCAAGTGGAACTGGCTGTTGCCGACATTGACCCACATGTTGTTGGTGCCGGGGAACATGAAGGGATCGCGGGTCAGGCCGAGCGCCGACAGGTAAAACTCGGACGCCAGCCCCTGATTGTTGACTCTGAGATTGACGTGTTCGAGACCGACCAGGTTGCCAAGATCCTCGGCGGTGCGGTCATAGAGTTGTTGCGCCATTAGCGACCTCCAATTTTGCCGGACAGCCCGCGCCGCCCGGCCTTGCGGTAATCGACGTGCACGGCGTAGCGACGCGGCTTTGGGGGGCGCCGCGCCGTCGCCCGCATGCGCCGATATCAAAACAACTTTTCGAACCTCTCGTCTACCGGTACGCGATAGCCGTTGGCAAGAGCATTGGTTTCATTGGCCATGCCGACCACCGCCAGAAGCTCCGCCAGCATCTGCGGCGTCATGCCCTGCTTCTTCGCGGCCGCGGAATGTGACGCGGTGCAGTAGGCGCAGCCGTTGCTGGCGCTGACCGCGAGATAGACCAGCTCCTTGGTCAACGGGTCGAGCGCGCCTGGCGCCATGACCTGCCGGATGCTCTCCCAGGTGCGCCGCAAGGTCGGCGGGTCGTTGGCCAGCGCCTTCCAGAAATTGTTGATCCAGTCGGTGCCGCGCGTCTTCATAATATCGTCATAGACCGCGCGCACCTCGGCGCTCGCCCGGTCGTATTCGACCGGCGGAACCATGGTCATCATTTTCCTCCCACTTCAGCGCGGCGCAGTTCTCGGCCGAGCCGCCCGGACAAGAACAGGCCCAGCATGCGCAGATCGCTCAACAACGACCAACCCGGATGCCCAAAGGTCTCGGGCCGGTTGTGCTCGAAAACCAGATGCCCGAGCCAGGCAAGCGCGTAGCCGACAACCGGGGCGGCGATCAGCCAACGCCAATCGCGCGTGACCCCGGCCATGGCCAGCGCGCCGAGCCCGAACGTCGTGCCGAGATAGTGCAATCCGCGGGTGCGCGGGTCGTGATGCGCGGCGAGATAGCGCCGCCAGAACTCGGCATAGCTCATGGCGCGCCGTGCTTGTAAAGCGGCGGCCGGCAGCGTAAGTCAGCAGCCATTATCGCCCCTTTCGACTGCGGAGTTGCGACATGGGTTTCAAGGTAGCGGTGGTCGGCGCCACCGGCAATGTCGGGCGCGAGATTCTGACGACGCTCGCCGAGCGCGACTTTCCCGCAGACGAGGTCGTGGCGCTGGCCTCGTCGCGCTCGGTCGGCAGAGAGGTTTCCTTTGGCGAGGACGACATCCTCAAGGTTCAGAACCTCGAAACTTTCGACTTTCGCGGCATCGATATCGTGCTGTCCTCGCCCGGCGCCAAGGTGTCAGCGCAATTCGCCCCGCGCGCGACCAAGGCGGGCGCCGTCGTGATCGACAACACCTCGCAATTCCGCATGGAGCCCGACGTCCCGCTGGTGGTGCCCGAGGTCAACCCCAAGGCCATCGGCGAATATCAACGGCGCGGCATCATCGCCAACCCGAACTGCTCGACAATCCAGATGGTCGTGGCGTTGAAGCCGCTGCACGACCTGGCGCGGATCAAGCGGGTAGTGGTGGCGACCTATCAGTCGACTTCCGGCGCCGGGCGGGCCGCGATGGACGAATTGTTCAACCAGACCCGCGCGATCTTCGTCAACGATCCGGTCAAGCCCGAGCAGTTCACCAAGCAGATCGCCTTCAACGTCATCCCGCACATCGACATCTTCATGGATGATGGCGCCACCAAGGAAGAGTGGAAGATGGCGGTCGAGACCCGCAAGATCCTCGATCCCGACATCGCGGTCACGGCGACCTGCGTGCGCGTGCCGGTCTTTATCGGCCATGGCGAAGCAGTCAATGTCGAGTTCGAGCGGGCGCTCAGCGCGGACATGGCGCGCGCCGCGCTGCGCCGCGCTCCCGGCGTCAGCGTTGTCGACCACCGCGCCGACGAAGGATATGTGACGCCGAACGAGGCGGCCGGCGAGGATCTGGTTTATGTCAGCCGCATCCGCCGCGACCCATCGGTGCCGTACGGGCTAAACCTGTGGGTGGTCGCCGACAATCTGCGCAAAGGGGCCGCGCTCAATGCGGTGCAGATCGCCGAAATCCTGGTCGCCGAGCATCTCGGCGGCAAGCGCGTCCCCGCCCGCTCGAATGTCGAGCCGCTGCGCCGCAAGGCGGGGTAACGCGCCGCCTGCAGCCTTTAGCCGCCCCTCGCCCCGACCCGCATAGCGGGAGTGTGAAGGGCGGCGGCAAATGGCGGATCTCGCAGGTTTGGCCTCGGTAGCAATATGACCGCTGAGGCGGCGCCGACGGCGCTGGCGCCCCGCGGGCCCGATCGCTTTCTCGGCCGGCCGATCTCGCCGCTGACCCGGCGTCGGCTCGACAGCTTTCGCGCCAATCGGCGGGGCTTCTGGTCGCTGTGGATTTTTCTCGCGCTGTTTACCGTCTCGCTGTTCGCCGAGTTCATAGCCAACGACCGGCCGATCCTGGTCCATTTCGACGGCGCCTGGTATTTCCCGATCATCACCGATTATCCCGAAACCGCGTTCGGCGGCGAGTTCCCGAGCGCGGCCGATTACCGCGACCCGGCCGTACAACAGCTGATTGGCGCCAAGGGCTGGATGATCTGGCCGCCGATCCCGTTCCACTACGATACGATCAATTTCAATCTGCCGAGCCCGGCGCCCTCCCCGCCGTCGCGAGTCAATTGGCTCGGCACCGACGATCAGGGCCGCGACGTGCTGGCGCGGCTGATCTACGGCTTTCGCATCTCGGTCTTGTTCGGCCTGACCTTGACCGCGGTCTCCTCGGTGATCGGGGTCGCCGCCGGCGCGGTCCAGGGCTATTTCGGCGGCATCGTCGATCTCGGCTTTCAGCGCTTTATCGAGATCTGGTCCGGGCTGCCGGTGCTGTATCTGCTGATCATCATGGCGAGCTTTGTCGAGCCCAATTTCTGGTGGCTCCTAGGCCTGATGCTGCTGTTCTCGTGGATGAGCCTCGTCGATGTCGTGCGCGCCGAGTTCCTGCGCGCCCGCAATTTCGACTATGTGCGCGCCGCGCGCGCGCTCGGCGTTCCCGACCGGGTCATCATCCTGCGTCACGTATTGCCCAACGCCACGGTGGCGACGATCACCTTTCTGCCGTTCATCTTGAACGGCTCGATCACGACCCTGACCTCGCTCGACTTTCTCGGCTTCGGCCTGCCGCCGGGCTCGGCGTCGCTCGGTGAGTTGCTGGCCCAAGGCAAGGCCAATCTGCAGGCGCCGTGGCTTGGCCTCACCGCCTTTTTCGTGTTGGCGCTGATGCTGAGCCTGTTGATCTTTGTCGGCGAGGCGGTGCGCGACGCATTCGACCCGCGCAAGGTGACCTTGTGAGCGGAGCG
>CAWAVV010000034.1:0-118534 GCA_963785565.1 uncultured Alphaproteobacteria bacterium
GGCAGGCGCTATTCCACCATCGGCGCGAAACCCGTAAAAGGGCGGTGGGGAGGTCGCGGAAGGATGGATTACGACAATTGGGCCAGCCTTCCGGCGATGTTCTTCGAACAAGCCGGCCGGCTTGGCGACAAGCCTTTTCTGTGGATGAAGCGGGACCGGCGCTATCAGCCGGTGACATGGGCCACGGCTGCGCGCGACGTCCGCCGGCTGGCGCAAGGCCTCAGAGCGCTTGGCATCGGCCCGGGGGAGCGGGTCGCCCTGGTGGCGGAGAACCGGCCGGAATGGGTCATCGCCGATCTCGCGGTGATGAGCGCTGGGGCGATCACGGTCCCGGCCTATGTGACGAACACCGTCGAGGACCATCGCCATGTCTTTGCGACCAGCGGCGCCCGCGCGGTGATCGTCTCCAAATCCTCCTTGTCCGGACGAGTGCTGGCGGCGGCCAACCAGGTCGACACCGTGCAAACAGTGATCGCGATCGAGCCCACCGCCGGCCAGGCGAGCGCGGTCGACGTCCTGTCGTGGGACGAGGTCCTGACGCGCGGGGGGGATCAGCCGGACACCATTTCCGGGCAAATCGCCGAATTGGCGCCGGACGACGTCGCTTGCCTGATTTTCACCTCGGGCACCGGCGGCGTCCCCAAGGGGGTGATGACCACCCACCGCAACATTCTCGCCAATTGCCGGGGCGCCTATCGCCTGCTCGAACTGCTCGGTCTCGGCGATGAAGTGTTCTTGAGCTTTCTGCCGCTGTCGCATGCCTACGAGCATACGGCGGGGATGATGTTCCCGATCTCGATCGGGGCGCAGATCTACTTCGCCGAAGGTGCGGAGACCTTGGCCGCCAATCTCCTCGAAGCGCGGCCCACGATCATGACCGCAGTACCCCGGCTCTACGAGACGTTGCACCGCCGCATCCTGCTCGGAGTTGAGCGCAAAGGGCGAGTGGCCCGAAAAATGTTCGACAAAACGGTCACAATCGGGCGCAAGCGC
Organism: uncultured Alphaproteobacteria bacterium; assembly: GCA_963785565.1. GTDB lineage: Bacteria > Pseudomonadota > Alphaproteobacteria > ATCC43930 > CGMCC-115725 > AP-15. The sequence continues at coordinate 994 of CAWAVV010000034.1, forward strand.
GCTTCCTTCGCAACTCCGAGCCTCAGCGAGCGCTTGATCGACCCGGCGCTCGACCGTCTCGTGCGCGCGGGGGTACGCCGGCGGTTTGGCGGGCGACTCAAGGCGATGGTATCGGGCGGCGCGCCGTTGAACCCCGAAATCGGCAGCTTCTTCCTGGCGCTCGGGGTCACTCTGCTGCAGGGCTACGGCCAGACCGAGGCCGGGCCGGTGATCAGCTGCAATTCGCCGGCACGGATCAAGATCGACACGGTCGGGCCGCCGCTCGACGGGGTGCGGGTCCGGGTCGCCGATGACGGCGAGATCCTGGTCGCCGGCGACAATGTCATGAAGGGTTACTGGAACGATCCGCAAGCCACCGCACAGACCCTGGTCGATGGCTGGCTGCACACCGGCGATGTCGGCCAGGTCGATTTGGACGGCTATATCCGCATCACCGACCGCAAGCGCGACTTCATCAAGAATTCTGGCGGCGAGATGGTTTCGCCGGCCCGCGTCGAAGGCTATCTGACCTTGGAGCCGGAAATCGCCCAAGCGATGGTGTTCGGCGATCGCCAGCCTTATCTCGTCGCAATCGTCGTGCCCGATCACGAATTCGCCGCCGGGTTCGCCGGCAAGACCGGCGGCCCGCCGGAGATCGCGGCGCTCGCCGTCGACCCCTCGTTCATCAAGGCGATCGGCGCCGCGGTGGCGCGGGTCAATCGTGGGCTGACGCCGGTCGAGCGGGTGCGGCGCTTCGTGATAGCCGCGGAGCCATTTACGATCGCCAATGGCCAGATGACGCCAACGTTGAAGGTCAAGCGTCACGCGGTCCGCGAGGTCTATGGCGAGGCGCTCGGCGCGCTCTACGACGGCAAAGGCATCGCCGCGTGAAGTGCTCTGGGCCGAACCCAGAGACACGAGGCCTGGGAATCTTGAGAGAATACATCGCCAGCGAATAAACCGTGAACTCGCGCTTGACGACAGGCGCCAGGTTGTGCACAATCCGAGTTTACCAGCTGCGAATGTGGCTCAACCGGAGGAAGAAAATATGACGGTGGCTATGGACCTCCTCGGCTTCATCGGCGACCGGCAGTTCGGAACAATCCTCGCGGATCCCCCTTGGCAATTCCAAAATAAGACAGGGAAAGTCGCGCCGGAGCACCGACGCTTGAGCCGCTATGGCACGATGTCTTTCGAGGAGATAACATCGCTTCCAATTCAGCATATTGCAGCCCCCATTTGTCATCTTTATCTTTGGTGTCCAAACGCTCTTTTGCCGCAAGGGCTCTCTGTCCTCGCAGCGTGGGGCTTTACTTACAAGTCGAACATTATCTGGCACAAGATTCGGAAGGACGGGGGCAGCGACGGGCGGGGCGTGGGATTCTATTTCCGCAATGTCACTGAATTGGTTTTATTCGGGATTAGAGGAAAGAATGCTAGAACGAGAGCAGCCGGCCGGCGCCAAGTTAATTACTTGGGTACGCGTAAACGTGAGCATAGCCGTAAACCGGACGAGCTATACCCAATTATCGAGCAGTGCTCGTTCGGCCCGTTCCTTGAACTTTTTGCCCGTGGGATTCGACCGAATTGGACAGCCTGGGGCAACGAAGCAGATGACTTCTACAGACCGACCTGGAAAACCTACGCTCATAACTCGCAGACGCACATTGCGGAGAAGGGCCCGCCGCTGTTATTGGAAAATCAGCGCCTGATCTGACAGGCCGGCACGCAGTGGCAATTAACGGAACCCGCAGGTTTGCCGACGCCGACCGCATATCCGGGCCGGGGAGGTTTCCCGAGCCTTGTCATGAAGCGGATTGCCCGGCTGGTAATTCGTTTTGTTGCACGATTCCGTCGAGGATTCCTGCCACAGGCACAATTGTCCTGAACTGCCCTGAGGCAGTCTCGATCCATGAAACTATGATTCCAATGCTCTGGAGGTAGTCGACGAGCCACCGTCTATCTCGGATCGGCTGAACCTCCGACGCTAGCAGAAGGTGGACGGGAGCTGCCAAATCAGCACCGTAGATATAGCGATATTCATATAATTGGCTTACTCCCTTCCTCACCTGCGCATGAATGTTATTGTGTGTGCAGCTCTTGACCTCCACAATTACAGAGCCTGAAATCACATGTGTAAAACATATCGATATGGTCGTTGAATTTGGGAACATATCCCTTCTGCTTTATCTTGTCCGCAAGTGCCTTCTCTATCGCGTGGTGCGACTGGTTTGCTCTCTCACGCGCCACAAGATTAACCAATGCTTCTGTCGTCGCTTTCTCTATACTGCTCGGTTTTGGCCTGTTCCAAGTTTTAGGGACAGCTTTCTTGGCCGGATCTGCGGGAATAAGATCGTCTTCGACCGGCTCGACATCAAAGTTCGCATTCGGCTCTCGGGTTAAGAGCATGTCTCTCGTGGAATCGGCGAGGGCGTTCCACCCCCGGTCGACTAGGAATTTGTATGGGTTTTCAGAAAGCTGCCGGCGAACTTCTGGATCTGGCTCGTGCTGGGCGACGACCCGAGCAGCGTCCTCGAGCCAACTATCGTCTAATTCCAGATGTACGCGTTGCGAACTACCGTCGTAAATTCCTGTTTCGACAAGGAAATACTCAAAATTCGACCGAGCTTTCGTACCGCTAGAATACCATTGTCTAAAGAAGCCTGCGTTCGCGATGTCCGTGAGCGCCGCGGGATTCCAACGACCGTGGCCGTCCGATATTCGCTCTGTGATGAACCGTCGCACCCTATCATCGCGATAAAGCCACGTAAAGAACATTACCTTACGAGTGATAGGGCTGACTATTCCTTCGCGCCGTACAAGGGCCAGGAATTCATCATACACAATTCGTCCCGAGTCATCTATTAGTAAGAACCGCTTCCTTATTAACCCTGGAATATCGGACTGCGTGTTCGCTCTTGCAAATCGTAACAGGTCCGAATACCGCATGTTTGGTGTTATCGCGTTAATTGTGCGTTCGACGCTGGCTAGCGGAAATTCTTTTGTGAGCGACGCATAGTCAGCCATTTACAGCCCCCCGACCAAGCGTTTCGGCGCTGGTCGGTATTTTTAGCCTGGCTCTAATAAATGTACAGTGCGGTCCATTGTTAGGACCGACCGGCAATGGCGCCACCACAGCCCTCGCGCTTGCGGCCCGGCAAAGTAGGGCTAATCTCAGCAGCCTGCTCAAGCTGGGGAGGAAAATGATGCGGCTCGAAGGCAAGATCGGCATCGTCACCGCGGCGGCTTCCGGGATGGGACGAGCCGGTGCGGTGCGCTTTGCCCGCGAGGGGGCGGCGGTCGGCGTCGTCGACATCGACCAGGCCGGGGTCGATGCCGTCGTCGGCGAAATCACCGCCGCCGGCGGTCGGGCCCAGGGCCTGGTCGGCGATCTGCGCCAGGACGATTTCGCCCGCGCGATCGTGCGCCGCACCGCCAGCACTTTCGGCGGGCTCGATTTCGTGTGGAACCATGTCGGCCATCCCGGCCCGGCCTCGATCGAGGGCATCGACATGGCCGATTTCGACACCGCGATCGGGCTCAACCTGCGCACCGTGCTGCTGACGACCGAGGCGGCAATCCCCGAACTGCGCGCCCGCGGCGGCGGCGCGCTGCTCTACACCGCCTCGACCTCGGGGCTGGTCGGCTCGGCCTTCAGCCCGGTCTATTCGATGGCCAAGTTCGGCGTCGTCGGCTTTGTCCGCTCGCTGGCCAAGCGCCTCGCACCCGACAAGATCCGGGTCAACGCGATCTGCCCCGGCCCGATCGACACGCCGATGCTGCGGGTCTTTGTCGCCCGGCCCGACCAGCAGCGCCCCCCTGGCCAAGCAGGCGGCCAGGACAAGGAGGCATTGGTTCAGGCGCGCGCCCGCCAGATCCCGATGGGCCGCACCGGCCAGCCCGAGGAGATCGCCAACGCCGCGCTGTTCCTGATCTCCGACGAGGCATCCTTCGTCTCCGGCGCCGCCCTCCCGGTGGACGGCGCCGCGACGGCGTGAGAAGCAGCGCGGACAGTTGCGGGGGCGGCCGAAGGGAACAACGGGAAAGGTGGTTCGGCCTCGAAGAGAAGCCGAATTTCACACCATTCGCCGGCGCCGCCCTAAAGCCCGCGGGTGGCTTCGCCCTTAAGCTCGACGGTGTTGCCGTCGGGGTCGGAAATGTAGAGCGACGGGCCATAGCCCTCGGCGCCATAACGCTCGCGGACCTCGCCGGGATCGACGCCGTGCCGCTGTAGATGCGCCTTGAGCGCCGTCGCGTCGAAGCCGACGACCCGCATCGCGAAGTGATCCATGTTGCGCCCGGCTTTGTCGGGCGCCGTCTGCGGCGAGACCGCCGCCGGGACCAGATCGATCAGCGAAGCGCCGGCGCGCAGCTGGACCAGCTTCGGCTGTTCGAGCCGACGCTCGATGTGCATGCCCAACACATTCTCGTAGAAAGCGATCGCGCGATCGAGGTCGCCGACTCTGAGCACCACATGGTCGAGCCCGCCGATGCGGATCGCGTCCCGGCTCGCCGACGCCTCTACGTTTTCGACTGCGACTGAATCAGGCATTGCTGCCTCCCTTCCTGCCCGCTCTGTTAGGCGGAGCATGCCGCATTTCTCGACATCGAGGCAAGCGGACCGCTCGTCGTTCGTTGAGCGAACCCCGGGATCGCGATGAGTGGACCATCGGGGAAGCTGCGACGTTAGAGGAAGCTGTAGGGATCGATATCGACCTGAAGGCGGACCGAGCCGGCGAGGCGCACCCGTGAGAGCCAATCGCGCAGCACCGCCTGCACATTCACCTCGCGCGTCGCTTTGACCAAAAACCGGCGGCGATGGCGCCCGCGCAGCACGGCGAGCGGGGCCGGCGCCGGCCCGAGCACGGTAACGCCGGGGAACTGCGGCGCCGCACGCGACAGCGCCTGGGCGGCGAAGTCGCAGGATTCGCCGTCCGCGGCGCTGACGATCAACGCGGCGAGCCGGCCAAAAGGCGGCAATCCGGCATTGCGCCGCGCGGCGGCCTCGGCTTCGAGAAACCGGTCGCGGTCGCCGGCGGCGAGCGCCTGCATCACCGGCTGGTCGGGCATGAAAGTCTGGATCAGCACCCGCCCCTTGCGCTCGGCGCGGCCGGCGCGGCCACCCACCTGGTGAAGCAGCTGATAGGTACGCTCCGCCGCGCGCAGATCGCCGCCGGTGAGCCCGAGATCGGCATCGACGACGCCGACCAAGGTCAGCATCGGAAAGTGGTGGCCCTTGGTGACGATCTGAGTCCCGATCAGAACGTCGTAGCGCCGATCGGTCATCGCCTGCGCGAGTTCCGCTGCGGCGCGCGGCCCCGATAGGAGATCGCTGACCATTACCGCGGTGCGCGCTGCCGGGAACCGGGCCGCGACCTCTTCGACAAGCCGCTCGACGCCCGGCCCGCATGCGACCAAGGTCCCGGCGGTCAAGCATTCCGGGCACAGCGGCGGCACCGGTTCGGCATGGCCGCAATGATGGCACAGCAGCCGGCCGGTAAACCGGTGCTCGACAAGCCAAGCAGTACAGCTCGGGCATTGGCAGCGATGACCGCAGGCGCGGCACAGGGTCAGCGGCGCATAGCCCCGCCGGTTCAAAAACAGCAGCGCTTGCTCGCCGGCCGCGAAGGTCGCGACGAGTTCGGCGACCAGCGGCGGCGACAGGAAGCGGCCACGCTCGATCCGTTCCCGGCGCATATCGACAAGGCGGACCGCGGGTAGCTGGGCCGCCGCGTGGCGGCGCGGCAACGCGACGCGCTGGTAGCGGCCGCGCGCCACATTCACCACCGTCTCAAGCGAGGGAGTGGCCGATACCAGCACGATCGGGATATCGGCCAGGGAGGCGCGCAGCACCGCCATGTCGCGGGCTTGATAGCAGACCCCGTCCTCCTGCTTGTAAGACGGGTCGTGCTCCTCGTCGACGATGATCAGACCGAGCTCGGCAAATGGCAGGAACAGTGCCGAGCGCGCGCCGACAACGACCCGCGCCCGGCCGGCAGACACAGCGCGCCAGGTATCGCGGCGCTCGGTCTGGCCGATATCGGAATGCCACTGCGCCGGAGGGACGCCGAAACGGTCGCGAAAGCGCTGGAGCCATTGCGCGCCGAGGGCGATTTCCGGCAGCAGCACCAAGATCTGGCGGCCGGCGGCCAACGCCGCGGCGATCGCGGCGAAATAGGTTTCGGTCTTGCCCGAGCCGGTGACGCCATCCAGCAAGGTCACGCCAAATCCGCCCGCTTCGACGCCGCCGACCAACCGGCGCGCGGCGAGCGATTGGTCGGGGGAAAGCGCCGGACCGGACCGGGACCACTCCGGCATCGGCGAGTCGGCAGGCTCGGCTGCGACCAGGCGCTCCTCAACCAGCCCGCGGGCGAGCGAGATCGCGGATGACGCCGGCGCTGCAGGCGGCGAGCCGCGCTGCCTCGGCGGCCGGCAGCGGCGGCGCGTCGCGCAAGACTTCGAGCACCCGCCGACGCGCGGGGGTCAAGGATGGGGCTGGGGGAGTAGTGGTCAGTGCGTCGAGCCCGGCCGTGGAGGCGGTGCAGAGCCGCCGGGCCCGCGGCGGCTGCAACGCCTCCAAAACGCTCATCGCCATGCGCAGCACCGCTCCCGGCGACGCCATCGTGTAGGCGGCGACGCGCTCGACAAAGCGGCGGAGGTCGGATGCCATCCCGCCGACAGGGAGAACCTCGGCAATGGGCTTTAACCTATTTGCCGCGAGATCGCCGCCCACCCCGTCCCACACAACGCCGATCAAGTTGCGTCCGGCCGAGCGGCACGCGGACAAAACTGCCCGGCTCGGGCGGCGCCATCTCTTCGGGAATGCGATAGTCGAGTGGCTCCGGCAACGGCAGCGGCAACAGCACGCGAACCTGCCGGATTGCTGCAGCCCCCGCCTCAGGCTCGATCTCCTCGTCCAGGCGGCGAACCGCCACCGCAGCCACGGAACTGGCAAGTCGATCGGGCATCGGCTAAACTCGCTCCGGAAAAGGCGCGGGGCAAGCGCTCTTCAGCGCATCCGCAAGGGAAGTTCAGCGCCCGGCTCCGGGCTTGCTTTCAGGTGGTTTCGGTATGATCGCGTTTCTTGTTGGCGCCGTTTTCTTCCCCCACTCGCGCCCGAATGCGGCGAGGCGGAGCTAGCGGTGGCCGATCGTCCGCAAGACCGGCCAAAGGCGTTCGCCGGTGGAGTCTCGGCGCCAGGGCAGGCGAGCGCGACCCGAGCCGAGGATGTCATCGCCTATCTGAGAGAACATCCCGATTTCCTCGGAAGCCATCCCGACGCGCTGTCCCTGTTGCGCGCGCCGAGCCGCGAAACTGGCGATGGGGTGGTGGATTTCCAGCATTTTATGCTCGAACGCTTCCGCCATGATCTGGGCCGGCTGCAGCACGAGCAGAAGACCCTTATCGCGCTGAGCCGCGGCAATCTCGCAAGCCAATGCCGCGTGCACAAAGCGACGTTGGCGATGCTCAAGGCCATCAGCTTCGAGCACCTGTTGCAGATCATCACGACGGACCTCGCCGTACTGATCGATGTAGACGTGGTCACCCTCGGTGTCGAAAGCACGGCGGCGCGAACCACCCGCATGCCGCTCCATGGTATCCATCTGCTGCGCTCGGGCATGGTCGATCAGGTGCTCGGCCCCGACCGCGACGTGCTGTTATTCGACGATAACAAGGGTGATCCCGCGCTGTTCGGCGGCGCTGCTGGCCTGGTGCGCTCGCAGGCGCTGTTGCGCCTGTCTTTCGCGCGTTCGGGGCCGAGCGGACTGATGTGCATCGGAACCCGCAAGCAGGGGACGTTTCATCCCGGTCTCGGGACCGAGCTGTTGAGCTTTCTCGCCCGCGCGGTAGAGATCACGATCGCCCAGTGGCTCGAACGGGGCCGCTGAGCGCGTCGGCGCCCGCGTCCAACTCGGCCGCGGGCAAGCGCGAGGGCGGGGACGCAACCCGGCACAAGCCGATTTTCCCGGCACTCCCGGAGCCGGTGCCGCTTGCGCGGTTTTCCGCCGCGGACGATCTGCGCGCGGCGATCGGGTTGTGGGGTGCATGGCTGGCGGGCGAACGCCGCGCTTCGGCGCATACCATCGCCGCCTACGGCCGCGACCTTGCCTTTTTTCTCGATTTCCTGGCCGAGCATCTGGGTGCGGCGCCGAGCCTTGCCGCTATCGACGAACTGCGCCCGGCAGATTACCGTGCTTATCTGGCGCGGCGCGCCGGCGACGGCGTTGAGCGCCGCTCGCTGGCGCGCGGCATGTCGGTGCTGCGTGGGTTTGTGCGCTTTTTGCAGCGGCGCGGGCTCGCCTCGACCACCGCGCTTTCGGCATTGCGCTCGCCCAAGCTGCCGCCTGCCGTGCCCAAGCCTCTGACGATCGACGATGCTATCGCCGCGGTCGACGCTGCCGGCGACCTGTCTCCGGAAGGCTGGCAGGGCAAGCGCGACACCGCGCTGCTGGCGCTGATCTATGGTTGCGGCCTGCGGCTGTCGGAGGCATTGGGGCTGAGCCGGGCCGAAGCGCCGACCGGCGAGCAGCTGACGATCATGGGCAAAGGCCGCAAGGAACGGCAGCTGCCGGTGCTGCCGGCGGTGCGCACCGCCATCGCCGACTATCTCGCCGTCTGCCCCCATGCGCTGGACGCCGACGACCCGCTCTTTGTCGGCGCCCGCGGCGGGCCGTTGCATCCGCGCCTGGTGCAGCGGCAGATGGAGTCGTTGCGCGGTTTCCTCGGCCTGCCGGCAACCGCGACCCCGCATGCGCTCCGCCACAGCTTTGCAACTCATCTGCTCGGGGCCGGGGGCGATCTGCGCGCGATTCAGGAGCTGCTGGGCCACGCCAGCCTATCGACGACGCAGCGCTATACATCGGTCGAGACCGAACGGCTCCTCGCCGTCTATGACGGCGCGCATCCTCGGGCGCGACTGCCACATTGAGGCGCGGTCGCGGGTGGCGCGACAAGGAGGGGAGATGGATCTCGGGCTGAAGGGCAAGAAGGCGATCGTCACCGGCGGGACCCGCGGCATCGGCCGCGCGATCGCCGATCTGCTGGCCGATGAGGGCTGCGACCTGGCATTGTGCGCCCGCGGCAGAGACAGGCGTTGATGACGCGGTCGCGGCTCTTGCCGGCAAGGGCGTGAAGGCCCATGGCGGGGTCGTCGACGTGGCCGACACCAAAGCTCAGCGCGCCTGGGTCGCCGAGGCAGCCGAATCGCTCGGCGGAATCGATATCTTCGTTGCTAACGTCAGCGCTCTGGCGCAGGCGATGGACGAGGATTCCTGGCGGCGCAGCCTCGATATCGACGTCTTGGGCACAGTCGCCGGGGTCGAGGCGGCGATCCCGTTCCTCGAAAAATCACCTTGTGGAGCGATCGTTGTCCTCGGCACCACCGGGGCCGTCGAGATCGCCGGCGCGCCGCGCCCCTACGCCTCGGTCAAGGCGGCTCTGGCGCCCTATGTCAAGGCGCTGGCCCGCAATCTCGCGCCCAAGGGGGTGCGCGCCAACATGGTCTCGCCGGGCAACGTCTATTTCAAAGGCGGGGTGTGGAACGTGCTGGAGGGAAACAACCCCGAGCTGTTCAAGACAATGGTCGGACGCAACCCGATGGGCCGCATGGGCACGCCAGCGGAGGTGGCGAACGCCGTGGTGTTTCTCGCCAGCCCGCGCGCCAGCTTCATCACCGGCACTAACCTGATCATCGACGGCGCCCTGACCCAGCGGGTCCAGTTCTGACGCCAAAGGAAAGGGCGCCGTATCGGGCGCCCCTTCCTTTATTCTAATTGTTGCAAGATCTGGTGGTAAGGATCAGACGCTTGGTGCCGGTACCCGACCTCGAGATTGCTTCCGCCGCGCTCGCAATGACGTCGTAAGTGGTTGTCATTGCGAGGAGGGGAGCGACGAAGCAATCTCGATGTTATGGCCGGCAACGGGAACCATCTGCCCGTTCGTATCACTAGTTGATCAGCCCATAGAACTTGGCGGCGTTCTCACAGGTGATCTTGTGCACGACGTCGACGGGCAGGCCGGCAAATTGCTCCTCGATGTATTTCGAGGATTCCGGCCACACGCCATCGGTATGCGGGTAGTCGGAGCCCCACATCAGGGTCTCGACGCCGATATCCTCGTAGAGCTTGGCGCCGATCGGGTCGATCTGGAACGTTGCCTTGCACTGGCGGCGCCAGTATTCGCTCGGCTTCATCTTCATCAGATCGCGGAAGCGGTCCTCGTACTCGAAATCCATGCGATCGAGCGCATAGGGCAGCCAGCCGATGCCGCTTTCGCCGAACGATACCCTGAGCCGCGGATGACGTTCGAGGACGCCGGCGCCGATCAGCGCGGCGATGATGTGGATCAGGCCCATCTGGAACGAGGACACGCCGGTGAACATCGCCGCCCGTCGGACCTGGCCGGAAACACCTTCGCGCGCCCGCGGCGACGTCGTCGGGAAGGTGTGGAAATGCAACGGAAGCTGTACATCCTCGACCGCGTTCCATAACGGCTCCCAGACCGGGTGCCACATCGGCTCCATATCCCATGAGCAAGACAGTTCGAGACCCTTGATGCCCATCTTGGCGACCCGGTGGATCTCGGCGACCGCTTTGTCGATCTCGCCATAAGGCAGGCAGGCGAGGCCGATCTCGCGATCGGGGTAGTGGCTGCAGAATTCCTTCAGCCAATCGTTGTAGATGCGCAGCATCTCGTTCGAGGCTTCACTGTCGTTGAGCCGCGAGGCGGCCCCGAGGATGCCGTAGATCACCTCGGCGTCGACGCCGTCGCGGTCCATGTCCTTGATCCGCAGATGCGGATCGCTGCAGCGGCGGATGTCGCGCTTGCCGTCCTCGTACATGCCGGTCTCGGCCATCTTATCGACCCGGTGGTTCTGCCCGGGAACAAACGGCGCGCCGCCCGGTCCAACGCCGTTCTTGAGCCCGAAATTGGCGCCGTTCTTGGCGACCCATTGCGGCCCCTGCGGCCCATCGGCGACATAGGGCATGCGGTCTTTCAGCTCCCGCGGCGCCTCGGAAACGAACAGGTCGGGCGGCATCCACGGCATGTCCAAATGACAATCGGCCGAGATTCTGCGGTATTGCATGTCGTTTCCTCGCGCAAAATTGACAAAGCGTGCATGTCGCCACGACTGTACTCCCTCAATGCGCGGAATTCCTAGCCATGCCGCCATCAATGCCCGGCGTTTTTGCAGATGCGACATGAACGAAACGCAACACCGGGAAGATGCATCAACGGCGGCGAACCAACGCCGCTGGTTGCGCCGGGTCCGACGCTGTGCTACGGAACCGGCCGACGGCTCTGCCGGGTAGCGGCGCCCGGCGCGTTACCCGAAAACAAACAGGAAATGCTGCTGCGGCCTTTCCTGCCGGTGCGGCCATCGAGGACTGCTGTACATTGGCTTCCGAAACGACAGGCGTTTCCGCCTTGGCCGAGCGCTACGCGGCGGCGCTGTTCGATATCGCCGAGGAGCGCAGGATGCTCGACGAGGTCGCCTCCGACCTGCGTCAACTGCGGGCGATGCTGGCCTCGAGCGTCGATCTGATGCGCCTGGTGCGCAGCCCGGTCCTGTCGCGTCTGGAGCAGGGGCGGGCGGTTGCGGCGCTGGCGGTGCGCGCCGAGATCTCGTCGCTGGTCCGGGATTTCCTCGCCGTTGTCGCGAAAAATCGGCGGCTTTTCGCCGTACCGGCGATGATCGAGGCCTATCTCGCTACGCTCGCCGAGCGGCGCGGCGAGGTTACCGCCAGCGTCACCGCGGCGCAGCCGCTGAACGACCAGCAGATCGAGGCGCTGGGCGAGAATCTTCGCCGCACGGTCGGCCGGCGAGTCTCCGTCGATGTTCGGGTGGATCCGCGGTTGGTCGGCGGATTGATTGTCAAGGTCGGCTCACGCATGGTCGACAGCTCGGTCGAGAGCAAGCTGCGGCGCTTGCAATTGGCGATGAAGGGTATTGGCTAAAGAGGCTTTTCATGGAAATTCGTGCGGCAGAGATTTCGGCGATCTTAAAGCAGCAGATCGCCAATTTCGGCAGCGAGGCAGATGTTGCGGAGGTCGGCCAAGTACTGTCTATCGGCGACGGTATTGCCCGGATCTATGGCCTCGACAAGGTTCAGGCTGGCGAGATGGTCGAATTTCCCAATGGCGTGCGCGGCATGGCGCTCAACCTCGAGAGCGACAATGTCGGCGTCGTCGTCTTCGGTGACGACAGCGGCATCGGCGAAGGCGATACCGTCAAGCGCACCAGCGCCATCGTCGATGTGCCGGTCGGGCGCGGCCTGCTCGGCCGGGTCGTCGATGCGCTGGGCGAACCGATCGACGGCAAGGGTCCGCTGACCGATGTGAACCGGGCGCGGGTCGAGGTCAAGGCGCCCGGCATCATCCCGCGGCGCTCGGTGCACGAGCCGGTGCAAACCGGGCTGAAGGCGATCGATGCGCTGGTGCCGATCGGGCGCGGCCAGCGCGAGCTGATCATCGGCGACCGTCAGACCGGCAAGACCGCGCTCGCCATCGACACCGTGCTCAATCAGCGGCAGGTCAACGCCGGCACCGATGAAAAGGCCAAGCTCTACTGCATTTACGTCGCGATCGGCCAGAAACGCTCGACCGTCGCCCAGATCGTCAAGACCCTGCAGGATTACGGCGCGCTCGAATACTCGATCGTCGTGGCCGCGACCGCCTCCGAGCCGGCGCCGCTGCAATATTTGGCGCCTTATTCCGGCTGCGCGATGGGTGAATTTTTTCGCGACAACGGCATGCACGGGCTGATGATTTACGACGATCTGTCAAAGCATGCGGTGGCCTATCGCCAGATGTCCTTGCTGCTGCGCCGGCCGCCCGGCCGCGAGGCCTATCCGGGCGACGTCTTTTACCTCCATTCCCGCCTGCTCGAACGCGCGGCAAAGATGAACGACGCGCATGGCTGCGGGCTCGCTGACCGCATTGCCGATCATCGAGACCCAGGCCGGCGATGTTTCGGCCTATATCCCGACCAACGTGATCTCGATAACCGACGGCCAGATCTTTCTCGAAACCGAGTTGTTCTATCGCGGCATTCGTCCGGCCATCAATGTCGGGCTGTCGGTCAGCCGCGTCGGGTCGGCGGCGCAGATCAAGGCGATGAAGCAGGTTGCCGGGCGCATCAAGCTCGAACTCGCGCAGTATCGCGAGATGGCGAGCTTCGCCCAGTTCGCCTCGGACCTCGACGCGTCGACGCAACGCCTGCTGGCGCGCGGCGCGCGGTTGACAGAGTTGTTGAAGCAGCCGCAATTCTCGCCGGTTTCGGTTGAAGAGCAGGTGGTTTCGATTTTTGCCGGCACCCGCGGTTATCTCGACACGATCGAGGTCGCCAATATCGGCCGGTTCGAAGCGGCGATGCTGAACGAGATCAAGACCACGCATCCAGAACTGCTCGACGCGATCCGCGCCGAACGGGAGATTTCGCCCACGGTCGAAAAGTCGCTCGAGGAATGTCTCGACGGTCTCATCAAGACCTTCGTGTGAACGCGGCCGAGCGCGCCCGATGCCCAGCCTGAAAGACCTGCGGGTGCGCATTCGCAGCGTCAGGTCTACGCAAAAGATTACCGCGGCGATGAAGGTGGTCGCCGCCTCGCGGCTGCGCCGCGCTCAGGAGCAGGCCGAAGCGGCGCGCCCCTATGCACAGCGTATGGAGCGGGTCCTGGCCTCGCTCGCGGTCCGCATGACAGGCCTGCCCAGCGCGCCGCCGCTGCTTGTCGGCTCCGGTAGAGACGCGACGCACTTGATTATTGTCGCGACCTCCGACCGAGGCCTCGCGGGCGGCTTCAACGCCTCGATCCTGCGCGAGGCGCGGCGCCGGGTACGCGAACTCGAAGCGTCGGGCAAAAGGGTGATGATTCTGACGATCGGGCGTAAAGGCCGCGACGGCCTCCGCCGCGATTACGGGGGGCTGATCCACGACAGCCTGACCGATATCGGCCGCCGCCGGCTGTCATTCGAAGAGGCGCGCGATATCGCCGAGCGCATCCTCGTGCTGTTTCGCGCAGACGCGTTCGACGCCTGCACGATCATCTACAACCGTTTCCGTTCGGCGATCACCCAGATCGTGACGGCGCAGCAGCTGATCCCGTTTCCGCCGCCGGACGAGGCCGAAGCGGGGACCGTTTCGGCTGCGGTGGGCGGGGTTTACGAGTTCGAGCCGTCGGAAGAGGAAATCCTCGGCGAATTATTGCCGCAGAATCTGGCGGTGCAGATCTATACGGCACTGCTCGAAAACGCGGCGAGCGAGCAGGGTGCGCGGATGACGGCGATGGACAATGCCACCCGCAATGCCGGCGAGATGATCGACCGGCTGACCATGAACTACAATCGCACCCGCCAGGCCGCCATCACCAAGGAACTGATCGAGATCATCTCCGGCGCCGAGTCGCTGCGCGCCGCCTGACCGCTGGCGATAACCGTCATTTTGGCGCCGGCCGGCGCGTTGGACGCTAGGTTCGAGACGAGGATTTCGCGAGCATGCCTAGAAACAGTATCGGTACGATTACGCAGATTATTGGGGCCGTGGTCGATGTGCACTTCGACGGTGAATTGCCGTCAATCCTAAGCGCGCTGCACGTCGACGACGCGGGGCGCACCCTGGTCCTCGAAGTCGCCCAGCAACTCGGCGAAAACGTTGTCCGCACGATCGCGATGGACACCACCGACGGGCTGGTTCGCGGCACGCAGGCGGTCGACACCGGCGAGCCCATTATGATGCCGGTCGGCCCCGAGACGTTGGGCCGCATTCTCAATGTCATCGGCGAGCCGGTCGACGAGCGCGGACCCATCCAGACCAACCGCCGCTCCCCTATCCATAGATCGGCGCCGGCGTTCATCGACCAGTCGACCGAGGCCGAGATCCTGGTGACCGGGATCAAGGTGGTCGATCTGCTGACGCCTTACGCCAAGGGCGGCAAGATCGGGCTGTTCGGCGGCGCCGGGGTCGGCAAAACCGTGATCATCATGGAGCTGATCAACAACATCGCCAAGGCGCATGGCGGCTACTCGGTGTTCGCCGGCGTCGGCGAGCGCACCCGCGAGGGCAACGACCTCTATCACGAGATGATCGAATCCGGGGTCATCAACCCCGGCGGCGAGGGCTCCAAGGCCGCGCTCGTCTATGGCCAGATGAACGAGCCCCCGGGAGCGCGCGCACGGGTCGGTCTGTCCGGGCTCACCGTCGCCGAATATTTCCGCGACGAAGAGGGCCAGGACGTGCTGTTCTTTGTCGACAACATCTTCCGCTTTACCCAGGCTGGCTCCGAGGTGTCGGCACTGCTCGGCCGGATCCCTTCGGCGGTCGGCTATCAGCCGACCTTGGCAACCGATTTGGGAACCTTGGAAGAGCGCATCACCAGCACCAAAAAGGGGTCGATCACGTCGGTGCAGGCGATCTATGTGCCCGCCGACGATCTGACCGACCCGGCGCCCGCCACGACTTTCTCCCATCTCGACGCGACCACGGTTCTGTCGCGCCAGATCGCCGAGCTCGGCATTTATCCGGCGGTCGACCCGCTCAATTCGACCTCGCGCATGCTCGATCCGCGGATCGTCGGGGATGAGCATTACCAGGTCGCGCGCGACGTACAGCGCGTCTTGCAGACCTACAAATCATTACAGGACATCATCGCGATCCTGGGCATGGACGAGCTGTCGGAAGAGGACAAACTGACCGTCGCCCGCGCCCGCAAAATCCAGCGCTTTCTGTCGCAGCCGTTCCACGTCGCCGAGGTGTTCACCGGCACCCCCGGCGTCCTGGTCAGCCTCGAAGAGACGATCAAGGGCTTCAAGGGCATTGTCGCCGGGGATCACGACGATCTGCCGGAGAGCTCCTTTTACATGGTCGGCACGATCGACGAAGCCGTCGCCAAGGCGCGCAAGATGGCCGCCGAGGCAGCCTGATGCCCGACCGCGTGCAGTTCGAATTGGTGACGCCGGAGCGTCTGCTGATCTCGGAAGCCGTCGAGATGGTGGTGGTCCCGGGAACCGAAGGCAATTTCGGTGTGCTGCCGGGCCATTCCCTGCTGATGTCGACAATCCGGCCTGGCACGATCGAGGTCTACGAGGGCCAGCGGGTGACCCGCCGCATCTTTATCGCCGGCGGCTTTGCCGAGGTGACGCCCGAGCGCTGCACCGTCCTCGCCGATGAGGCGGTGCCTGCGGACGAACTCGACCGTGCCGCGGCAGAGGCGGAACTGCAGGTCATCCAGGGTAATCTTCCGAGCCTGCGCGAACAGGTGTCGCGCAGCACCGGGGCCGAGCGCGAGCGGTTATTGATCGAACTGCGCGGCCTCGAACGCGACCAGGCCGTCGCCCAGGCAAAGCTGCAGGTGCTCGCCGAAGCGGCCCACTAATCCGCGCCGCCCGCGGCGCGTGGCGTGCGCACTAGCCATCAGCCTATCGCGCAAGTATACAAAAATTCTTAATCTAATTCCTTAGCCGTCATTGCGAGCGCAGCGAAGCAATCTCGGACCTGTACTCCAGATTGCTTCGTCAGCCTACGGCCTCCTCGCAATTCTAGGGGGACGGCCCGGTGACGGCATCGATGTGCCAAGCTGGGGTCGATCAACGACCAGCAAGGAGACGGTCCGATGCCGGTTATCACGATCGGGCTTGATATCGCGAAGTCGGTTTTTCGAGTTCATGGCGAGGATGCGCGCGATGCCCGGTCCCATGGCGACCGCGCCACGCCCTGGCAGCGCGGCATCCTCGCCTGCCGCCCGGTCAAGAGCCTGCCCCCAGCGAAGGCGGGGGTCGCGGTGCTCGCCCAGGCCGCCAAGACCGCACGCATCGCCTGGGCCCTGCTCGCCTCCGGCGAGGCCTACCGCAAGCCCAGCCGGGTGGCCTGATGGATAACCCAACGCGTCGCCCCCCAGCCCCAACCTCCAACCCCAGCCCCACCCACCGGCTGATCGGCCACCCCGGTCGGAGCCATCTCCGGCCGGCCACCCCGCAACGAGCAGAAGGCAGCGACGGCACCATGGTCAGGACCTGGATCGGCACACGCCGCTTTGTCATCGCGCCACCGAGCGCGCCGCAATGCTTGGAATTCGATCCGCGCAACCCATCGCGGCCAGTGGTCAGCCGACCGCGCAAACAGGCCGGATACATGACCGCTCCAGAACAAACGCCAACGCCGCCAGATACCCCTTGCCCAGCGGGGGGCCGCCCATACATGACAACCACTTACGACGTCATTGCGAGCGCAGCGAAGCAATCTCGACGTCGGGTACCGGCACCAAGTGTCCGATCCGTACTACTGGTTTGCGTCGCAAGATCCGCGACTTTGCGATTGCTGCCGCCAACAACAGCGAGGATCGCGCCGCTATTTCCGGGCGGCTGGATTCGCGCTATCGGTAAGTAACCCACTCGCCGGGCAAGAGGGGTCACGATGCGGCGCCTCCCGAGGGTAAACTACGACGAGATCGCCGATCTTTACGACGCGCAGCCCTATCGGGCGCGCACGGCGGATCCGGAGCTGCTGGCGTTTGTCGAACAGCGCGCATCTGCCGATTTGGCGGTTTTGGACATCGGCTGCGGTACCGGAAATCAGCTGATCGCGAACCGCGTCGCGCTGCCACACGCCTGGTACGCGGGCCTCGATCGGTCGTTCGGCATGCTGCGGCAGGCTCGCCTCAAGGCGCCGGAGCTCGCCTGGCTGCGCTCGGATGCCGCGGTGCTGCCGTTTGCGGTGCGGAGCTTTGATTTCGTGTGCTGCCAATTTGCCTTTCATCATCTCGAAGACAAGGCGGGCATGCTACGCGCGGTCTTGCAGGTTCTTCGGCCTGGCGGTCGATTTGTTTTGCGTAATATGTGCCCGGAGGAATTGGCCGACTGGCCCTACTACGAATATTTCCCGGAGGCGCGGCTCATTGATCTGCAGGATTTTTGGCCTCCGGACGCGGTGGTCGAGTTCATGGAGGCGGCTGGCTTCGTGATGGTCGGGGTGGCCTACGAGCACGTTCATTTCGAGCAGTACCTGCCGCGGTGGCTCGAGACCGTGCGCCGTCGGGACACCTGCTCGCAATTGCAGGCAGTCTCCGACGCCGCTTATCAGGCCGGGGTGAAACGCCTGGAGCGCGACATCGCCGACCCGAGCGTGCCGAAGTCGCGCAAAGATCATCTGTGCCTGGTGACTATTCGCGGCGACGGGCCGAGCGGCAGCCCGTGACGGGGTTGAAGTAGAGCGCCGCCGTTATGCTATCGTCCGCTCCGGGAACCTGCGGTCCTGCTGACCGACAGCGGCCGCGATAGAAACAGGAGGCCGACATTGGCGCCGCGCATCGGATATTTGTTGCCGACCAGAGAGTTGGTCATGCAAGGCCGGCCCGAGACCGGGCCGCTCTTGGCGCTCGCCGAGCGGGCGGAGGGGCTCGGATATGATGCGGTCTGGGTCGGCGACTCATTGCTGGCGAGGCCGCGGCACGACCCGCTGACCCTGCTCGCCGCGGTCGCTGCGCGGACCCGCAAGGTGTCGGTCGGCACCGCCGTGTTTCTGCCGGCGTTGCGCAACCCGGTCGTGCTGGCGCATCAGCTCGCGACCCTCGACCGGGTCAGTGAGGGGCGCCTGGTGCTGGGCGCCGGGATCGCCGGCGATGTCGCCAACATCCGCGCCGAATTCGCCGCCGCCGGGGTGCCGTTCGAAGGGCGCGTCGGCCGCATGATGGAAGGGTTTCGGCTGGCGCGGGCATTGTGGACCGGCAAGCCGGTCGATTGGGACGGTCGATGGCCGGTCAAGGACGGGGTTCTCGGCCCGACGCCGCATCGGCCGGGCGGCCCGCCGATCTGGCTCGCTGGCTCGGTGCGCCCGGCGCTCGAACGCGCGGCAAGGCATTTCGACGGCTGGTTCGCCAACGAGCCCGATCTCGCGCGCTGGCGTGGGCAATGGGCCGAGGTGCAGCAGGTATTGTGCGGGTCGGGGCGCGATACCGGCAAGTTCGCGGCTGCAAACTATGTGACCTTGGCATTCGACGATGACGCGAGCCGCGGGGAACATCGCATCGACGATTTCCTCGAAAATTATTATGGGCAACCGGCAGCGGTGCTGCGCAAACGGCAAGCGTGTTTCGGCGGCCCGGCCGCCAAGGCGGCGGAGTGGCTAAAGGGCTATGCCGACGCCGGCGTCACCGATCTGGTCGTGCGCTTTACCGGCGACCACGAGCGCCAGCTCGAAGCGGTCAGTGGCCTGCGCGCGCAGCTCGGCTGGTGAGCCGGCCGGCTCAGCGGCTGAACATCAGCTGCAGGCGGTGCCCGTCGGGATCGCGAAAATAGATGCAGTGGTCGTCGCCGGGGCGGCCGCCGACCGCGACGCCGTGGCTCTCCAGCTCGGCCTTCAGGGTGTCGTAGGAGCCGCCGGCGACATTCAGGGCGAGATGATTGAGGTCGTTGCCGGCAGTCAGTGGCGCCTTGCCGTGCTTGCTGAACAGAGCCACGCCCTGCCCGCCCGCGTGCATAAATACCTGACCGTCATTCTCGCTGTAGACGGTCATGCCTAAGATTTCCGTGTAAAACTTCTTGGCGCGCCCAACATCGCTGCAATGCAGCACAATGTGATCGATCCCGCTCGCCTGGATCATCGCAGTTTCCTCCCTGGCTGAAGCACCCGACAAATTACCAGAACCCTGTCGGTTTTTCGAGCGGATCCCGGTATCGAACATAGTGATTGCGCAACGGGCTTTACGGGCGGATTGCGGTTCGGCGTCGGAATTGACTGATTGCCGGCTGCGCGGATTTCGCTTACACATATTCGACCCATCTGCGAGATGGGCTGCCTGGTCACCGGCAGCGTGGCCGGCGCCGAGTGCGAGTTTCAAATTTTCTGTTCGAGGGGAGCGCCACTGTCATGACACGCCTATCGTTTCCGATCCGAAAATATGCCGCCTGGGCTATTGCCGTTCCGCTCGCGGCGCTGCTGTTGTCGGCCTGCGTATCGCAAAGCGCCTATGACGAGCTTCAGGCGCAGAACCAGCAGCTTCAGCAGCAGAACCAGCAGCTCCAAGCGCAAGTCGGGGCGATGCAAAAGGAAGCCACCTTTGTCGAGGCAGGCGACTTGTTGTTTCCGCCAGGCGGGTTTGAGCTGAGCCCGGCCGGGCAGGCGGAGCTCAAGAACAATATCGTGCCCAAACTCATCAATCTCCAGAACGCCAAAGTCGTCGTCTATGGGTATACCGACAACACGCCGGTCGGACCACAGCTGCAGCGGGCGGGGATCAACGACAATTTGACTTTGTCGTCGCGACGGGCGGGTGCGGTCGTGAGCTTCCTGGTCTCGCAAGGGGTCAATCCGAACATCATCTCGGCCAAGGGTTTTGGCGACACCCACCCGGTCGCGTCGAACGACACCCCTGCCGGGCGCGCGCAGAACCGCCGCATCGTGATCACTGTCCAAGGACCGGGCGCGCCCGGCGCCTGACGCCGAGATCCCGGCCGGTTCTCCGATTTTGACCTACGTTTTCGGAACAGCCGGATCGGGGGCGGGCTGGGCTTTGCCTTTGCTCGCCCCCGGGGGACCACAGCGGATGGACGCGCCTCCATCCGACAAATGATAGCGATCGCTTAAATTCCCGCGGCGACGACGCCGAGCGCGGCCAACAGCAGATCGGCCGGTCCAAACGACTGGGTTGCCCGCGAGGAGGCCCGCGCTACCATTTAGCGGTTACCCTGGTGCCTCTTATGGGGCACTATGCGGTCGGGACCGGCAAGCGTATCAGGTCAAGCTGCGTGTTCACGGGGATGGCGCGTGGCCGCGCCGGGTTGACGATCCGGTGGGTGTGGGGGTGGTCACGACAGCGATGACGGGGATCCCGCCGGGAGTATTCGGCGTGGCGGAGGTCCGCAACAGAAAGTGGGCCCGATTGTGCCGCGCAGCCGCGCTGGTGCTCGCGTGCAGCGGCTGCATGGTCGGTCCGGATTACCAGTCGCCGCCCGCGCCCGCTGCGGTCAAATTTCTCGAAGCAAACCAGCCGTCGGTCGACACCAAAACACAAGAATACGAGACTTGGTGGCGGGTGTTTCACGACCCGGTTCTCGACCGGCTGATCGAAATCGCCTATGGCCAGAACCTCAGCTTGGTCGCCGCCGGTACGCGGGTGCTGCAGGCGCGCGCCGAGCTTGGGGTGGCGATCGGCGATTTCTATCCGCAGTCGCAGCAGGCGACGAGCTCGATCATTTACGCCCGGCCGAGCCATGCCGATCCGACCGCGACCCCGCAAAGCCAGGTTTCCGGCTTTTGGCGGGCCTCGCTCGGCGCGTCGGTCGATTGGGAACTGGATTTCTGGGGCAAGTTCCGCCGCGCGATCCAATCGGCCGACGCCGCCTACCTCGCCTCGATCGCTTCCTACGACGATACCTTGGTGACGTTGCTCGGCGACGTGGCCACGACCTATATCGGCATCCGCACCCTGCAGACGCAAATCGCGATCGCCGAGGACAACATCGTCAAGCAGAAGAAGGCGCTTGCCATCGCCGAAGCGCGGTTTCACGGCGGCGCCGCGACCAAACTCGACGTCTATCAGGCGGAAAATGTGCTTCGGCCAGACCGAAGCCGCGGTGCCGCAACTGACCGCCCAGCTGAAGCAGGGCATGAACGCGTTGCGCGTCTTGTTGGGGATGGCGCCGCAGCCGCTCGACGATCTGTTGCGCGGGCCGATGACGATCCCGGTGCCGCCGTTCAATGTCGCGGTCGGCGTACCCGCCGATCTCGTCCGCCGCCGGCCGGACATCCGCGCGGCTGAGCTGGCGGCGATGTCGCAAAGCGCGCAGATCGGCTTTGCCGAGGCGAATCTCTACCCGGCGTTCAGCCTGCTTGGGACCTTTGGCACAATCTCCGCCAATATTAACGGCAACAAGCTCAGCGATCTGTTCATGGGCAAGGGGATCACGTTCGGTTTTGGGCCGAGCTTTCAGTGGAACATCCTGAACTATGGGCAGATCACCAATACAGTGCGGGTGCAGGACGCGAAATTGCAGGAATTGCTGGTCGACTACCAGAACTCGGTGCTGACTGCGCAAAAACAGGTAGAAGACGGGTTGGCGACCTTTCTCGAATCGCGCAAGGCCGTCGACGATTTGCGGCGCAGCGTCGCCGCCGCCAACGCGGCGGTGGGGCTCGCCATTTTGCAATATCAGCTGGGAACGCGGGATTTCACGACGGTGCTGACGGCGGAGCAGAACCTTTATACGGCGCAGAACGACCTCGCCACCGCCGAAGGGAATGTCTCGACCGGACTCGCCACGGTCTATCGGGCGCTGGGGGGCGGATGGCAGATACGCGACAGCAACGAGTTCGTACCGACGCAGACGGTCGAAGAGATGCGCAACCGCACCAATTGGGGCGATCTGCTCCCCGCCGCGAACCAGCCGCCGCAGCCGGCGCCGGGTCTGCCGACCCCCGCTGATGTCAGCGCCAAGATCCGGCCGCCGGAATGGTGAGAGCGACATGACCAGGCTTTCGACTCGACGCCGTTTGGCGTTGGCCGCTGTCGCGGCGGCGCTCGCCGTCGTCGCCGCCTTTGGCGCCGCAAAGTTGTGGACCGCACAGGCGCAATTGCCCGCGCCGAGCGCGTCCGCGCCGGTCCCGGTCGTGCTGCCCCGATTGCAATCGGTGACCAATTACGTCGAAATCACCGGCAACGCCGCGCCAGTCAACGATGTCAAGCTGGTGGCTCGGGTCGAGGGCTATCTCGATCAGATTCATTACGAAGACGGCGCAGTTCGTTAAAAAGGGCGATCTGCTGTTCACGATCCAACAGGCTCCCTACAAGCAGCAGCTCGAACAGGCCCACGCCCAGGTTCTGACCGCGCAGGCGTCTCTGATCTACGCCAAGACGGAGTTCGCCCGGTACACGCGCTCTGGTTAAGAAGGATGCGGCGACCCAGACCGAGGTCGACCACTGGGATTTCGAGCGGGCGAGCGCCGAAGCGCAACTGCTCAGCGCCAAGGCGCAGGTCGCAATCGACGAGGTCAATCTGGGCTACACCGAGGTCAAGGCCCCGTTCGACGGCATCGTCGGCAAGCACCTGATCGACCCGGGCAATGTCGTCGGCGGCGGCGGCCAGCAAGCGGCGCTGGCCGAGATCACCCAGCTCGATCCGATCTATGTCGTCGCCAATCTAAGCGAGCAGCAGGTTCTGCAAATCCGGAAAAATCTCAGTCAGCACCGGCTGACGCTCGCCGATCTGCACAAGGTCCCGGTCGATGTCGGTCTGTCCGACGAACAGGGCTTTCCGCATCGCGGCACAATCGAATATGTGGCGCCGCAACTCGATCCGGCCACTGGTACGTTGCTGGTGCGCGGCGTTTTGCCGAACCCTGACCGCGTTTTCCTCCCCGGGTTCTTCGTTCGCATGCGGTTGCCGATGGGCAAGGTCGACCGCAATGCCCTCTTAGTGCCCGATCGCGCTCTGCAGACCGATCAGGGCGGGACTTATCTGCTGGTCCTCGACAACAACGATGTCGTGCGGCAGCGTTACGTTCAGCTCGGGTCGCTGATGGGGGCGCTGCGCGTCGTTTCCTCGGGCCTGGCGCCGGAGGACCGTG
This sequence comes from uncultured Alphaproteobacteria bacterium, assembly GCA_963785565.1. GTDB lineage: Bacteria > Pseudomonadota > Alphaproteobacteria > ATCC43930 > CGMCC-115725 > AP-15. The sequence continues at coordinate 24,527 of CAWAVV010000034.1, forward strand.
TCGTCGTCGGCGATTTGTGGCGGGCGACGCCAGGGACTAAGGTGACGCCGCAGCCGACCACGATCGAGGCGGTCACCGGGTCGGCGGGTCCGGGGTCGCAGAAATGATCTCGAAATTCTTTATCGAACATCCGGTTCTCGCCAATGTTCTGGCGATCGTGCTGGTGCTGATCGGCGCCATTTGCGTGTTTCGCCTGCCGGTCGCGCAATACCCGAATGTGACGCCACCGACCGTCCAGGTAACGACCCGCTATCCCGGCGCCAGCCCGCAGACCGTCGTCGACACCATCGCCCTGCCGATCGAGCTGCAGGTGAACGGCGCCCCGGGCATGATCTACATGCAATCGACCAGCGCCTATGACGGCACGTATGTGCTGACGGTGAGTTTCGACATCGGCAGCGATCCGAACATGGACCAGGTGCTGGTGCAGAACCGCGTGCAGAACGCGATGGCCCAGCTGCCCCAGGCGGCGCAAGCGCAAGGGGTCGCGATCCGCGCCAAATCGTCGTCGATCCTGCTGTTCGTGACCCTCAATTCACCGGACAAGTCGCGCGACTCCCTGTTCATGTGGAATTACGCGACGATCAACCTGGTCAACCAGCTGGCTCGGCTTCCCGGTGTCGGCAACGTCACGGTGATGGGGGCCGGCGAATATTCGATGCGGATCTGGATGGATCCGAACAAGCTCTATAGCTACGGCTTGGTTCCGTCCGACGTGATCCGGGTCATCAGGCAGCAGAGCCAGGAGGTGGCGGCGGGCCAGGTCGGCATGCCGCCAGCGCCAACCGATCAAGCATTCCAGTACACCGTCGACATCAAGTCGCGGTTCAACGATCCCAAAGAGTTCGCCGACATCATCGTCAAGGACCAGACCGCCCAGGGCGGGCGCCTGGTCAGGGTCAAGGATGTCGCGCGCGTCGATCTCGGCGCCCAGACTTATTCCCAGGATTTCAAGCTCAACGGCAAGCCCGCCGCCGGGATCGCGGTCTACCAGACCCCCGACGCCAATTCGCTGAAGGTCGCGGCCGAAGTCGCCGCCAAGATGGACGAGCTGGCGCGCCATTTCCCGCCCGGTCTTCATTTTAGCATTCCTTATAACACGACGGTCTTCATCCAGGAATCGATCAACGGGGTCTATACCACCTTGTGGCAGGCCGGAGTTCTGGTGCTGATCGTGATCCTGGTGTTTCTGCAGAATTTCCGCGCTGTTCTGGTGCCGGCGACGACGGTGCCGGTCACGATCATCGGCGCCTTTGCCGGCATGGCGGCGCTGGGCTTCACGGTGAATCTCTCGACCCTGTTCGCGCTGATCCTGGCGATCGGCATTGTCGTCGACGACGCGATCGTCATCGTCGAGGGCGTGTCGAAATACATCGAGCAGGGCATGTCCGGACACGACGCCTCGATCCGGGCGATGAATGAATTGTTCGGGCCGATCATCGGCATCACCCTGGTCCTGATGGCCGTCTTCCTGCCCTCGGCCTTTGTACCCGGACTCAGCGGGCAGATGTTCGCGCAGTTCGCGCTGGTGATCGCGGTAACGGCGCTGATCAGCGCCGTCAACGCGGCCACGCTCAAGCCGACCCAATGCGCGCTGTGGCTGCGGACGCCCAAACCGGTCGAGCAGCGCAACTTCTTCTATCGCGGCTTCGAGCACGTCTATTCCCGAGCCGAGCGCGGCTATACCGGGCTGATCGGGCATATGGTGCGGCACGCCGGGCTGGTCGTGCTGATCGGGGTGGCGCTGGCCGCGGCCGCGGTATGGGGCATCGCCCGGCTGCCGACCGCCTTTATCCCGAACGAGGATCAGGGCTATCTGATGATCGCCGCGCAACTGCCCGATGCTGCTTCGCTGGGGCGAACGACCACGGCGCTCGATAACGCGACGAAATTGGCGCAGGCCACGCCCGGCGTCGACCAGGTCATCGCGATCACCGGTTTGTCGGCGCTCGACAATTTCGCCGATCTCGCCAATGCCGGCGTCTGCTTTGTCATACTCAAACCGTGGGGGGAGCGGAGCAAGCGGCAAGGGACCGACATTCTGTCGATCGCCGAGCGCCTTCAGAACGGCCTCAACGCCGCCCCCGACGGCCGGCTGTTCGTGCTGGCGCCGCCGCCGATCCAGGGTATCGGCAATGCCGGCGGGTTTCAGATGATGACCCAGTTGCTGGGCGGCAGTTTCGATTACCAAAAGCTCAGTGACGCGGCCGATCAGCTTGTCAAAAGGGCCAACGCCGAACCCGGGTTGCAGCACGTCTTGACGACGTTCCGGCCGGGTGCGCCGCAGGTCGCGGTGACCGTCGACCGCGACCGTGCCGAGACCTTGCGCGTCTCGGTCGGCGATGTGTTCTCCGCGCTGACCTCTTATCTCGGCTCGACCTACGTCAATCAGTTCAACAAATTCGGGCTTTCACTGCAGGTCTATACTCAAGCCGACTCTAAATTCCGGCTGAAGCCGGACGATCTGCTGAACCTTTATGTCCGCAGCGAAGACAACCAGATGGTGCCAATCGGGGCGGTGGCGCATCTCGGTTCCACCTTGGCGCCCCCATTGATCACGCTCTACAATCTGTATCCGTCGGCGACGATTGTCGGGGCGCCGGCGCGTGGCTTCAGCTCGGGCCAGTCGCTCTCGCTGATGGAGGGGATCGCAAACAAGACCTTGCCGCCGGGGATGTCCTTTGAATGGACGGCGATGTCCTTTCAGGAAAAGCTGACCGGAAACCAGCTCTATTATTTGTTCGGATTGTCGGTATTGCTGGTTTATCTGTGTCTTGCCGGCCAGTATGAAAGTTGGATTTTGCCGCTGGCGGTGCTGTCGGCGGTGCCGTTGGCGCTGTTGGGGCCGGTCATTGCGCTGACCAGCCTCGGGGTCGCCAACAATCTCTATACCCAGATCGGCCTTATTCTGATGATCGCGCTGTCGGCCAAGAACGGCATTCTGATTGTCGAGATGGCGCGCGAAGGCCGGCTGGTCCACGGAATGCCGATCGTCGAAGCGGCGATCGAGGCATCGCGCTCCCGGTTTCGGCCGATCCTGATGACCTCGTTCGCGTTCGGCATGGGGGTCCTGCCGCTGGTATTGGCGAGTGGGGCCGGGGCCAACGCGGACATCTCGCTCGGACTGAGCGTGCTCAGCGGCATCATCGCCTCGACCTGCCTCGCGGTGCTGTTCGTCCCGTCCTTCTTCGTGGTGCTGCAGCACCACGAAGAGGCGCGCAAAGCACGCAAAAAGCCGTTGGCGACAGTCCCCGCCGAGTAGCCGTCTTAGGAGTGAGGCGCAGCTTGTCGCGCCAGCCGCCTCAGGATCTCGATCAACTCTTGGTGCGGGGGGCTCGCCGGGTCGCGGAATTCATCGGCAGAGTGGGCGTCGGCCAGCCGGCTCAAGCGCAAGAGTTCGCGCATGCGTTGCCGCCGGTTGAGCTGCAACTCCGACGGGCGGGAAGTAAAGAACAGCCGCGGGATTTCGCCTGGGCCGAAAAGACGGCCGAATTCAGTCGCCGTTACATAGATCAGGAACAGAACGAAGACCCACAGGGAAACGGCGGAGAAGTGATGCCACGAGAAGGTCGTCATCAAATATGAGAAGAAATCGCCGGGCGGATTGCGCTCCACTACGGAGAAGTGGACGAAGCGCTCGAGTAACCGAGCCACAAATACGATCATCCAGTAAAAGGCTGTCTTGAACAGAATCGGCCGGATCAGCGGGGCGCGGTCGTAGAGCCTCAGCAGCGGCATCGCATTGGCGACCAGCACCGCCTTGCCGACGACCAGCGCCGCCACTGTGGCCAGCATGAAGCTGCTGACGGCGATCGCATAGTCGGCGAGCAGCAGGTTGGTCGTAAACACGATGAAGTTGAAGCCGACAAAAAAGAAGATTGTCGGCGGCAACGCCTCAAGCGCCTCGTGCAGCAGCCGGCGCCCGATCCGACCGGCGAGGTTGGCCGGCGCGCCGACCGGCCCCGCGGGCCCATCGGCGATCCGATCGTTATCATCATACCGGATGGGCTTGGTCCTCATGCCCGCTCTCTGACTCGCCGGCCGAGACAGAAGGCGAAAGCGGCGGCAACGTGCCCAGCCGAAGTCTCGGGACCTTTATAAAGCGGCCTGTGCTGAACGTCATCGGTTGCTGCCGCGGTCATTGCGATTTCTTGAAACGCTGCCAGAGCCAAAGCGCCGCGAGGACGAGCAGCGATCCGACGACGGCGGCAACGACATCTCGCAACGAGATGACCACTCTGTCGAGCTCGGGCAAAATCCCGAGCACGCGGAAGAATAAGCCGCCGACGAGGGCGCCGATGAGGCCCACGGCCAAATTCCGCACAAGGCCAAACCCCTTTCGGTCGCGAGTGACGATCAAGCCGGCGAGGCTTCCCCCCAACAGGCCGACAACGACCCAAATAACGAAATGGTAGAGCGACGGCATGCCAGCCCCCAATCTTTGCCCGGCGGGCGACGACCCGGCCGGGGCCGCTATCGGTCAACCCCGCCTACACCCGTCCTTCTCTCGGCCAAAGGTTGCTTCGCGGCCGCCGTGCAGAAAGGTCTCAGCGTCGAGCTTGCCAAAGATTTCGATCAGACCCGCCACGACCCCGGTCCATCCGGTCTGGTGACTGGCGCCGAGACCGGCGCCGTTGTCGCCATGGAAATATTCGTAGAACAGCAAATGATCCCGCCAGTAGGGATCGCTCTGGAACTTCTCGGCGCCGCCGAATACCGGCCGACGGCCGCTTTCATCGCGCAGAAAGATCCGGGTTAGGCGATTGGCGATTTCGCGCGCGACCTCGAACAGGTTCATCAATTTGCCGGAGCCGGTCGGGCACTCTATTTTGAAGTTGTCGCCGTAATAGGAGAAGTAATGCATCAGCGCACGGATAATCAACGCGTTGACCGGCATCCAGATCGGCCCCCGCCAGTTCGAATTACCGCCAAACATGCCGGTGTCCGATTCCGCCGGCAGGTAGCCGACGCGATATTCCTGACCGCCCGCCGAAAAGACATAGGGGTGCTCGGCATGGTAGCGGGAGAGCGACCGGATACCATAGGGACTGAGGAACTCGTTCTCGTCGAGCATCCGGGTCAGGATGCGGCGCAGTCGGACGGGGTTAACGAGCCCAAGGAGACCGCGTTCGGCGACCCCGAAATGCCCGGGCCCAGTAGGGTGAATCAATTCACGAAGCTCGGGCATGCGCCTGAGGCGGTCGTGCATTTGTGCGGTTAGCTGCGGCACCCGCTCACGTTGCCACTTTTCTACCGCTGTCACCGCACAGAGCGGTAACAGACCTACCATCGAGCGGACCTTGAGGCGCGTAGCGTTTCCGTCGGGCAAGCGAAGGACGTCGTAATAAAAGCCGTCTTCCTCGTCCCACATGCCATCCGTACCGATCCCGTTCATCGCCCGGGCAATCAGCAGGAGTTCGATGCCGAAATTCGTCGCCAGGTCCTGATAGGTCGGGTCGTGGGCGGCGAGCTCGAAGGCAATCTCGAGCATGTTTTGGCAAAACAGCGCGACCCACGCGGTGCCGTCGGCCTGTTCCAAATAGCCCCCGGTGGGCAATGGCGCGCTGCGATCGAAGACGCCGATATTGTCAAGCCCGAGAAAGCCACCTTCGAACAGGCTTCGGCCAGAGCGATCCTTGCGGTTGATCCACCAACCGAAATTCGAAGTGAGCTTGCCGAAGACCACCTTGAGGAAGTCGATGTCCGTCTTGCCGCGCAACGCCTGCTCCATCCGATAGACGAAGATCGTCGCCCAGGCGTGCACCGGCGGGTTGACGTCGCTGAAGTTCCACTCGTAGGCCGGGATCTGTCCGGTCGGATGCTGGTAGACCTGGTCAAGCAGCAGGTCCACCTGCTCTTTGGCGAAGTCGATATCGACACTGGACAGGGCGAGCGTGTGAAAGGCCAAGTCCCAGGCGGCAAACCAAGGATATTCCCACTTGTCCGGCATCGAGATGACATGGTCGCTGATCATGTGGAACCACTCGCGGTTGCGCACCTGGCGGGTCGACGGCCGCAGCGGATCGACGCCGTGTTCCTCGAGCCATTTATCGGCATCGAGAAAGAAATACTGCTTGCTCCACAGCATCCCGGCCAAGGCCTGGCGCATCACGTTGGCCTCGTCCTCGCCGACGCGGGCAGGAGTTATCGCCTGATAAAATGCGTCGGCCTCGCGTCGGCGCTCGTCGATTATTTGGTCGAACCGGGCGCCGAAGGGGTTGCCCGTCGCACTGCCGTTGAGCCGCAGGCGGATCAAGGAAGTCGCGCCTGCGCCGACATCGACTTGATAGTGGGCGGCGGCCTTGGTGCCGGTGCGGGCGGGGTTGACGGCGTCCTGACGCCCGGCCACGACATAGTCGTTGATCCCGTCCTTGACGTGAGGCGTCGCGTTGGGCGTGCCGAAGAGCCGCTCGTTGTTGGTCTCGTTTTCAGTAAACAGCAGGTGTGGATTCCCCTCACAACTCAGGAGATAGTCGCCCAGCTCCGCGTGCGACGCGGCGACGGTCCCGATGCCGCTCACCTCTTTCGCCTCCCGCAAGGACGGTTTCGGCTGGTCCGGCCACCATGTCCAGGTGTTGCGGAACCATAGGGTTGGCAGCACGTGCAAGCTCGCGGCTTCCGGTCCACGGTTGCAGATGCCGATCTGTATAAGGATGTCGCTGGGTCCAGCCTTCGCATACTCGACGAACACGTCGAAATATCGGTCCTCGTTGAAGATGCCGGTATCCAGTAATTCGTATTCCCAATCGTTGCGGCCGCGCCGCCGGTTGGTTTCGATCAGATCGTTGTAGGGATAGGCATTTTGCGGATATTTATATAAATACTTCATGTATGAATGGGTCGGCGTGCTGTCGAGATAAAAGTAATACTCCTTGACGTCCTCGCCGTGATTGCCCTCGCTGTTGGTCAGGCCGAACAGCCGCTCTTTGAGGATCGGGTCCTTGCCGTTCCACAGGGCGAGGGCGAAGCACAGCCGCTGATGATCGTCGCTGAAACCGGCGAGGCCATCCTCGCCCCAATGATAGGCGCGCGAGCGGGCCTGATCGTGGGTGAAATAGTTCCATGCATCACCATTTTCGCTGTAGTCCTCGCGCACCGTGCCCCACTGGCGTTCGCTGAGATACGGCCCCCAGAGCCTCCACGGAACGCCCTGCCCCCGTGCTTCGTCTAGACGAATTTCCTCCGCTGTCTTGGCGCGTTCTGTGCTTATCTCCTCGGGCACCGCGTCCTCCTGGTCGAAGGTTACATAAGTCTTTGTCGGGTTCGCACCGGCCAATGCGCCAACTCACTGCCATTTGCCGATACGAATGGCTTGCCGGCGCACCGCGGCCCCGCCTTCCGGCGAGACGCCCACGCCAATCGGCGCCGTTCGCTTCTTTTAGACTAAGCGAATTGCAAGCCCATGTCAGTCCACGCACACGATAGACACCCATGCAGACGCGACAAACATCGAACACACGGTTCGGTTGTTAGCGGCAAATCGGAGTCAGAGCGCCGAGTGCGCTTACTTCTCATTTGACCCAGACAGGAGGTTCGGGTGCTACGTCCTCATAGCCCCAACGGAGTCCGAAGGGGGCGTTAGGCCGTAACATGACTCTGGTCGTTCCACAGCCGGATCACCGGCTCGGTCGTGTCGTGCTCGTAGCCCAACAGGCTGAGGCTCGCCGTGCCCAGCACAAAATAGCGCCCGCCCGACGGCGGCAGTCCGAGCCAGCGGGCGGCGAGAACACGCGATATATGCGCGCTCGAAACGACCAGCGTATTGCCGTGGACCGCGCGGATGCGGGCGATGACGCGATCGGCGCGAGCGGCTACCTGCGCGGGCGTTTCTCCTTCCGGCGCACCGTCGCGAAACAATCGCCAGTCCGGGCGTTCGGTCAGGATCTCGGCGGTGCGGCGCCCCTCATAGGCTCCGTAATCCCACTCCGCTAGATCAGGATCGGTGTCGGCGGTGGCGCCGAAGCCGGCCAGCGCGCAAGTCCGCACAGCACGCTGCAACGGGCTGGTGAGGACCTTGACGAAGACCAATCCTTGCAGCCGATCGCCCAGGGCTCGGGCTTGGTCTTCGCCGCGCCCGGTCAGTGGAAGGTCGGTGCGGCCGGTGTGCTGGCCCGAAAGGCTCCACGCGGTTTCACCGTGCCGCGCGAGATAAACCAGAGGAAGCGCTTCGGTCATGATTTCCCTCTGCTCAGGATGTCGGCGGCTCGATCGGTCTCGCCGATAGTTCTACGGCGCCCGTGCCACAGCCGCACGCCCTCGACGATTTGCCAAACGCCCAGCGCGGGCAATCCGATCGTCAAATCGCGGGCCCGCTTCAACAGCGACAGCGCAAGCGCCATTTCCGGTGCTAGACCAAAGTTGGCGCCTATCAATACATAGGCCGCCTCCTGCACGCCGACCGCGTTCGGGATGGCGAAGGCGAAGGTGCGGATCGCATAGAGCAAGCTTTCGATCACCAGCACGGTCTTGAAGGAAAGTGGCGCGCCGGCCATGCGCAAGGCGATCCATGCTTCGAGCCCGCCGGCAATCCAGCAGGCGAGGTGCAGAAAAAAGCCCGCCCACAGGCCGGCCTTGCGCTGGTAAGTTCGCACGAGTGCGGTGTGCAACGCCGCCGTACCGGCCGCGATCCGTTCCGCCCAGCCGCGGCCGAGGATGCGGGCGAGACGATCGAAAAGCCCAAAGCCGTGATGTTGCGCCGCGACAAAGCCGACCGCCGCCACACCCGCCCCGGCGAGGCCGGCGGTCAGCGGAAGAGCTATCTGCGAGCCGGGCCGCAGCCCGACAAGCAGGACGAGACCGAGCCCGGTATAGGCGAGCTTGGCGAAAAACTCGAGGGTGAGGTCGACGATCGTGCTGGCCGCCGCGATCGAGCCCGATATTCCGGCCAGCGACAACGCGCGCACGCCGAGGACGCAGCCGCCGACCGGCGAGAGCGGCAGCACCTCCGAGCCGGCATCGCGCACGAGGCGGCCCCACAGGAATGGCCAGATCGGCGCACGCGGCACCAGCCCCCGCCAGGCGATGCCCATGACCGCGACCAGCGCGAGGTGGATCAGGCAAACCGCCGCAAACCCTCTCCACCCGATGGCGGTCAACGAACTGAGCACTGCGCCGGCGCCAAATACCGCGATCAGCACGGCGATGACCGCGAGCCCCGCCAGGGCCGCGACGACCGGGATGGCCTTCATGCGCCGTTCGCGATGGGCGCGGCGGCTGCTGGCACGGCGCCCTTCGCATCTCGGCGCGGCGGGCCGAGCCCCCGTTTGCTCGCCGGGCAGACCGAAAACGCTGCCTCCACCGCCCGGGAACGCCCGATCCTAATAGGGCGGCGGATAGTAGTAGGGCGGCGGGTAATAGTAGGGCGCCGCATAGGCCGAGGACGCAGCCGCGGCGCCAACCGCGACGCCGGCCGCCGCGCCGACGGCCACGCCGGCCGCGACCCCGCCGCCACCGTAATAGCCGCCGCCGCGATAAGCGGTTCCGCCGTAATAGCCGCCGTGATAAGCAGTTCCGCCATAGCCACCGACGCGATAAGCGGTGTTGCCCGCGGGGCCGCGAACAGCGGCGTTACCTGCAGGACCTCGGACCGCGGTTGTGCCCATCGGGCCACGATAGGCGGCGCCGCCATAGGCGCCGTGAACGGAACCCCAGCCGAACGCGTGCGGTGCAACCGACACCGCCAGGAAAGCGCCGAGGACGAGGACTGCCGGCCGGTTCATGGCTTGCTCCCCGCCGGTTTGGCCAGCGCGGCGGCGGGCGCCTTCAACGCCGCTTGAACCGCTCCGGCCGGCGGTTGAAACACAAAATCCGCGTCCGTCGGATGAGCCGCGAGATCCCAATTCGAGAACTCGGCCACAAAGTCCGGCTGACCCGGCAGCGAGCGGTAGGTCACGATCAGCCGGCGCGGCAGCGACTGGTCATTCTTTTCTACCCATAGTTCGAGGGAGATCCCGGGCGGCTGGGAGAAGAACATATGAAGGCAGCGGACGCCGTCGATCGTGACCGTGTCGACCACCCGTCCCGAAGTTACGCCGCTGAGAAATGCCTTGGCCGGCGCATCGGTCAGAAAATCGGCGAGCGGAAAATCTACCCCGAGACGGCCCATAGCCTCCTTCATCATGCCCTCGATCGTGTTGGGCACTGGGATGCTCACGTATTTGTTTGCATCGGCCATGTAGATGACGACGGTCTTGCCGTCATAGACGATCTTGCCCGGCCCGTCGTCACCATTTCTGTTGACCAGCAGCCGGTCCGGTCGGCGTACCGTCACATTCAGGGTATGAAAGATGTGCAGGAGCTCGCCATTCCGATCGGCGTAAACCCGGAGCGTTCGCGCCTGAAACGACAAGGCCTGCGACTGCAGGCTCCGGCCCATCTGCGTCAGCGCCGCGCTTGCCTCTGCGCTGATTGTTGGTTTTGCCTGCGTGGCGGCCCGCGCGGTGGAAATAGGCGCCGAACTCAGACCGGCGAAGCCGCCGACGAGCAGGGCGCCTAGGATCGCGACATGGCGAAGCTTCACGAAGTTCCTCCTATGTGTTGGGTGTGCCGACTCGGGGTACCGGCGGCCAAGGGCCCGGGCGTCACCGCGGCGCAGGGCGGCAGTCCATAGCTTTGCGCTGGCCGATAGCCTGGCGGCGGATAATACGAGGAATGTTGGGCGTTGCCGGAACCTGGCATTACTGCGACGATCCAGCGGGCGGTACCGAGCGCGAGGGTGAACGAACCATTTGCGGACACCGCACGTTGGCGGGCTACATCGCCCCGGGAGCCGAGCTCTGACGATACTGAGCCGCCCGCCCGGTCGCAATCATGCCGAGAATGGCCGAGTTCTCCCGAGGCGGGCAAGGCCCGATGTTTCGGCCCGGTTGGCGCCCTTGGTTTCGCTTACTTCCAATACGGTTCCCCCGAGATCAAGATCTCGGGGGAACCGACCGCAATTCGCAGATGGGTAACCCGGCCGTTGCGGCGGGACGGCAGGCGCGGGCCGGGAGCCCGTCGGGTCTAGGGCATCGTCGTCGATTGTGCCGGCAAGGGGTTGCTGTCGGCGCGTGGCACGATCGTCCATCTCAGATCATGGTTGAACGGAATAATACCGTGAGCGTAGGTGGGAGCGTAAACATTAGCTTTCCACCAACCCCACGCGGACGCGATGCCGGGAGCATTTTGATCGACCAGCATGGCTATGCCCGGCTCTCCCCACACCTGACGCCCGCTGGCCGACAGGTTGCTGGCGAAATAGGCAGGCAGCCCGCCGCCGCTTTGGCTGCCGCTGATCCATGTCGGGTCCATCGCGCCGGCGATCAGGCTGGACCACGTCGCCCACCAGCCGCCGCCCGCCTTCTCGACCGGGATCTGATACTGCGCCACCAGGATCGGCGCGGGAGATCCGATCATCCCGATGATGTACTGGCCGGTGTACAACTGCAACTCCTGACTGGCAAAACCCAATTCGGACAATCTGCCGAGCGCGTATTGCACAAACCACATCATCCACGGGTCGTCGAACGAACCGTTCGCACCAGCCTCCATGCCCCAGGTGGTCTGTTGAGTTGCCGAGTAACCGCACAATGTCGGGGTGGCGGCGGCATCGCAGTCGCTGCCCCAGTTTCTCAACACCGGAGGCTTGCCGTTAACCGGGCTGAGCGGCTTGCCGGCGTTGGTCGAATAGGAGTTGCCATATGTTGCTCCCCAGACCTTCTCCGCGCTGCCATCGAAGGGCGTGCCGGCGATCCCAAAGCCGCCTTCCCAACGCGCCAGCGCGTCATTGGTCAGATAGGTGAAATACGCCTTTTCCGGCGAGCCGTCCGGCGCGGCAAAGGCGGTCTCGGCGCGGCCGCGCATGGTCCAGGCGGCGGCGCGGGTCTCGCTGGCGATACCGCCATAGGCCCCGGTCGGTCCGCGAAAATAAGCTGCGTTGCCGCCATCGCCATTGGTGATTGCCGCGGTGATGCCGGCCCAGGCATACATCATGTCGAGGTACCATGGGTCGCCGGTCAGGATGTATTGCGGAAACCATGCACTCGGCTGATGCCCATCATCCCAGGTCCACGGCTGAGTGGCGAACGGGCCGACTTTTTTTGGATTATCTCCATAAGATGAAGTGTAATTGATCATGTTGTTGGGGGTGTTGAACTGGGTGTGCGGGCGGCCGGCGATCGACACGTTGCGGCCGAGCCCGGTGCCGCTGCCGACCGCATCGGCGCGCGAATAGCGCCGGGTCGGATCGCTCTCGCGCAAGCCCATCGGATAGGACGCGGCGAGATCGGCCAGGCCGAGCGCCATCTGCCGCATGCGCCAATCGCCGGTGAACAGCCACATAGTCACCCAGCGCGGGTAGGGGCCGATATGGGGGTTGTCGCCGGCCTGACCCATGGCTTGCACCCAGCAGCAGCTGCCGCCGTTCCAGATGCCGTCCAGGGGACCATTGGTCTTGCCGTTATAGTTAGCGTATTCGTTGGCGATCGATGTCTGCGGGATGGCGATCGAGGTGTCGAAATTCGGCAGAAACCGGGTGCTTTCGAGATAGGCCAGATTGTTGTCGATGTCGATTTGGGCCGCGGGCGCGCCGCCGATCCAGAATTCGCGGGTCCATCGGCTCAGCGCCCAATGGAGCTTGGGATGGGGGGTCTGCGTGCCGGAGAGGTCGGCCGAATAGACCGTCGCCCCGTTCGACGTGATCGCCAGCTTGTAGGCCAGGTCTTCGACCTCGGTGGTCAACCCGTTCTCGCCGACGGCCCGGACGAACACCTGGTGCGTCGCCGGCCAGAAGGTCGCATAAAAGCGCGGCCGGAACGGGTGGTAGCCGTCGCCAAAGCCGATGTCGTACTTGCGCGCGGCGGTATCGTCGCCGAGCATGATGGTCTGCGCCACCGGCCCCGAGGTCCACAGCTTGTAATCGCCGTTCTGCAGCATGGTGCGCGCGGACGCGGCCTGCGCCGTTCCGCCGGCTGGGGTCAGCGCCATCGAGGCATCAAAATTATAGACCGGCGCCAGCATCTGCGCCTGGGTCAGCGGCGTGTTGCTGCCGGCATTCTGGTTTTGGAAGGTCAGGGTCAGCGAGCCCGATGCCGGGAGGGCCGGGATCACCACGGCGATCACCGCGAATTCGACCGAGCCGTCGGGATAGCGGTTCTTGACGTCGGCCTGGGTGGCAACCGGCCGGCCGTTGACCAGCACCTGCGGCTGGTGGGCGATCGCGCCATCGACAAACGGCCGGCCAAATTGATACGGATAGTTGCTGATCGCGCCGCCGCTCGCATTCGTCACGGTGATCGAATTGGTCACGCCCGGCGTGGATGAGGTAGCAGCAAATGCTCCAGTTGTCACAAAGAAAGCTACGGCGATAGATAAATAACCATAGCGCAGCATGCTCGGCATCCTCTATAGACTCCGACCTTCTCCCCCCGATTGTTGGCCGTTGCCGACACTTTTGGATGTGAGCGTTAAAGGACATTTGACAGGAAGCAGGTATCCGTTCGGTTATCTGTCAAATTAATGAAATATGAAGCGCTCGTCTGCCACGTTGCATATTGCAGACTCAGGCCGGTTGCCTTGGCGAGACCTACCCCAGCACGTAGCTATCGGTTCGCACGACTGCGGGCCAGCACCCCTGATCCGCAGCAGCTTGCAGTGCGGGTGTGGCCAGATCTGATTTTCGGTGCCGGGCGCGCAAGCAACGCAGAGACGTGTCAGGCGAATGGCCCGGGACTAATTCAGGCGGACGCCGTCCGCACCGCTTCAAGCGCCGCCGCGCCTGCGGCGTCGAGTCCTCCGGTGGCAACGGTGTCCGGCCGTCAACTCGCCGGATCCGCCCTTGGCTCTTATTCGCAGCAGACAGCCGTCGGTTCGTGCGACCCGGCGCCGGCGCCGCTAATCAAAAGCAACTTCCGGTGCGGGCGCGGGGTCAGCTGTCGTTGTTCGCCGCCGGGCGCGGAAGCGACGCAGAGACGCGGCAGGTGGGTAGGCGGGTCCGATTTTAGGTAACAGCCGTCCGGACCGCCTCAAGCGCCCTGCGCCTGGGGCATCGGACCCTCCGAGCGGCGGCGGCGTTGCGCCATGAACTCGTCGAATTCGGCCTTGTCCTTGGCATGACGCAGACGGTCGAGAAATTCCATGAATTCGCGCTGCTCCTCTTCGAGCCGGCGCAGGGTTTCGGCGCGGTATTCGTCAAATGCGCGATTGCCGGTCACGTCGCGGGCGCGGCCCCCGCCGTAGCCCCAGCGTTCCGCCGCCGCCTGCATCCGCGCCATGCGCTGTTGCATGCGCTCCATCCGCCGCTGCCAGCGAGTTCCGCCGCCTTGCGCCCAGCACGCCATTCGCCCACTCCCTATCAGAAACCCGAGAACCACCAGCCCGAGCGGCCACCACAGAAAGAAGCTCAAAACGGTCAACCCGATCCATGCCGGCTTCCCGATGTCGTCGAGATGCGCCGCTAGGTGATGCATGGCGACCCTCATGTAAATGTATCTAACATTCACATATTCTCGCTTCGGCCGCCTGTCAAGGGCGACCGCATCAGCGCTGCGATTCGGCCTGTTCGGCGATAATGCCGAGCCCGCGCAGATAAATCAGCATCGCCGCCTCGAGCAGGTCTTCCGGGGTCATCGGCAATCTGCGCCGGCCGCCGTCGCCGCGAGCAAAGAGCGAAGCGATGCCATGCGACATCGCCCAGACATGCAGGCTCATCATCAGCGCGGGTGGCCGCTTTTCCGGGGATAGCCGCGCACACAGCGTCTCAGAGGCATGGCGCAGCACGGCGAAGCTGCGGTCGGCCGTCTGCCGAAGGGCCGGGTCGTCGTCGAATGAAAGCCCGGCCTCGAACATCGCCGAATAATAGGCGGGCTCGTCGCGGGCAAAGGTGAGATAGGCCCGGCCGATATTTTCGAAGGCAGCAAAGGGGTCGGGTCGGCCGTCGTTCCAGGCGCGGTCGAGATGGGCGGCAAACAGCTCGAAGCCGCGGCGGGCGACATCGGCGATCAGCGCATCCCGGTCGCGAAAATGCCGATAGGGCGCGGCCGAGCTCACCCCCGCCGAGCGCGCCGCATCGGCAAAAGTGAACCCGCCCGGACCTTTCTTGGCGATTAGGTCGAGCGCGGCCTGGATCAGCGCCTCGCGCAGGTTGCCGTGGTGATAGCCGCGACGCCCGTCCGGCCCCCTTCCCGACCAGCTCATGTGAAACGCTTTTACATCACTCTCGGCCGGAAAACAGGAGTAATCGCCTCGGCACCTTTTGCTTCGGTTCTTACAAAGCACCGCGGGCTGCGCTGGCGGTGAGGAACTGAGAATGCACGGCATCGAGAAATCTGTGAGCAATCGGATCCACGAAATTGTGATCGGCGACTCGACTGATCGGTGGGCCGACCCTCGCAACCACAAAAATTCAACTCGCTGGTGCGCCGCGCGGACCGACGCAGATGTTCAAGAGCGGCAAGGTTTTGGGATTTAGTCGCGAACGCTCGCTCAGGAAAATCACAATTATAAGTTTCCATTAACCATATATTGGGGACGTTAAGTCTATTGAAAGGAATCATTAACTAAACAAAAGAAGCCGTTAAACATAACGAAGGTTGAAAATGGCGCTCGACGGTCGTTAAATGCAGGAGACGTTGCGGCTACAGTTGCCGGTGTAGCTTGATGAAAGAGGGGCTGCTGTTCGCCCTGTCGCGGCGGGTGTCGCGCAAGAGCCTGCGGATCCTGGCCTATCATGGGTTGTGGACGACGCCGGGGTATCAGTATGGCAATCATTTATTCATGCGGCCGGAACAATTCGAGCGGCGGATGAGCTGGTTGAGGAATTCGCGCTATCCGGTATTGCCGCTCGACGAGGCGGTGCAGCGGCTTGATGACGGCAGCTTGCCGGACCACGCGGTGGTGATCACGATCGATGACGGCTGGAGCTCGACCTACAGCCATATGCTGCCGATCCTCGAAGGATTGGGCCTGCCGGCGACCGTCTATGTGACGACGTGGTACGCCGACCACCAAATACCGGTGGTCAATGTCGTCGTCGATTACATCTTGAAGCGCGCCGGCCGATCGCCGAGCGAGCGGTTCGCGATAACCGCCGAGATCGTCAAGCTGCCCTCGCTGGGGCAACGCGAGCAGGCGCTGCGCGCCTGCGCCGCCCGGTTTGGCGTGACCACCGAAGAATGGTGGGAGAGCCGCCAGTTTCATCTGATGAGCGCGGCCGAGATCGGCGCGGCCGACCGGCGCGGCCTCGACATCCAATTGCACACCCATCGCCACCGCTCGTCCAATGTGGCCTCCGACGATCTCGAACGCGAGATCGCCGACAACCGGGCGGCATTGGCCCGGGCCTGCGGCCGGCCGGAGCACAGCTTTAGACACTTCTGCTATCCGAGCGGGCTGGCCCATTCCTCTGCGATCGCGGTTCTCGAAGCCGCCGGGGTCGGTACGGCGACCCTGGCCGAGAACGGGATCAACCCGCCGGGCATCAACCCCTATCGGCTGCGCCGGTTTCTCGATGGCCGTCTGGTTTCCGAGGCCGCGTTCGAGGCCTATTTGAGCGGCGCCCAGGCGCTGTTGCGCACCGTCAAAAGCCTGGCGACCGCGACAGGCTGACCAGCCCAAACCGGCCGCCCCAGCTCCGCCCCAGGCGGCGGGTGCGCGTCGGTGCGAGTTGGCCTTATCAGCACCGGCCCAGGAAGGCCGCGCGGTCATTGATTGTGCCGCGGCAATGCGTATCATTGTAGCCATCAAGCGGTCGACCGCGCGCTCACCGCGCGGGAGCACCACGCTTCCGGCTAGGCAATGGGACCCTTCGAAACCATCTACATCGACGAGATGGTCGCGGCTTGCAACGGCAGCGGCCCGCTCGGCCACCCAAGGGTGTATCTGAACCTCGCGCCCGCCGGCCGGGCCGAGTGCCCCTATTGTTCCCGCGTCTTTATCAACCGGGCGATTGCGGACGCGGTCGGCGGAAGCCCGCCGCAGAGCGAGCAGGAAGGGCGCAACATCTGAAAGCAGGTACGCGTGGACGAAATCAAAGAGCCAGCGCTCGCGCTTGATCCGGGGGCCGCGATAGTTTCCGGGCCGGTGGCCCCAGCGGTTGTGCATCCGCCTTCGGCTGCGCCGCATCATGTCTTTTTGATCGACGGTTCGGGCTTTATCTTTCGCGCCTACCACGCGCTGCCGCCGCTGTCCCGCTCGGACGGCACTCCGGTAAGCGCCGTGCTCGGTTTCAGCAATATGCTCGCGAAGCTGCTCAGCGAGACCGATGCCGACCATATTGCCGTTGTCTTCGACTACTCCGGCAGCTCATTCCGCAACCGCCTCTATGATCAATACAAGGCGCAACGGCCGGAGGCGCCGCCCGAGCTCGCCGTGCAATTCCCGCTGGTGCGTCGCGCCACCAAGGCCTTTGGCGTGTGCCAGATCGAGCTCGAGGATTTCGAAGCCGACGATTTGATCGCCACCTATACCCGCCATGCCGTCGAGGCCGGCGCCCAGGTCACCATCGTGTCCTCAGACAAGGATCTGATGCAGCTGATCGGCGACCGCGTGGGCATGCTCGATCCGATCAGGAACCGGCCGATCGGCGAGGCCGAGGTGCGCGAGAAATTCGGCGTCGGGCCGGACAAGGTTATCGACGTCCAGGCGTTGTGCGGCGATAGCGTCGACAATGTTCCCGGCGTCCCCGGCATCGGGGTCAAGACTGCGGCCGAGCTGATCAACATCTACGGCGACCTCGAGACCCTTCTCGCCCACGCCGCCGAAATCAAGCAGCCGAAGCGGCGCCAATCACTGATTGACAACGAGCCCCAGGCGCGGCTGTCGAAGCAGCTGGTCAAGCTCGATGACGACGCGCCGCTGCCGTGTCCCTTGTCGGCGCTGGCGGTGGCGCCGCCCGAATCCGATACGCTGCTGTCCTTCCTGCGCGAGATGGAGTTCCGCGCCTTGGCGACGCGGATGGCGCAACGGCTTTCCGGGGCGGCGCCGGTGGCTGCACCAGAGCGCCCCGAGCCGGTAATACCAGTGGTGCCGCCCTTTACCGCGCCGCATACCTACGCGTTGGTCGACACGCTCGAAGGTCTCGATCATTGGATCGAAGCGGCGCACGAGGCCGGGTTGGTCGCGATCTGGCCGATCGCAAGCGCGGTCGCCGGCACGCGGCCGGCGCTGGCCGGGATCGCGCTGGCCTTGTCGCCGGGCTCGCCGCCTATGTCCCGCTCGCGCACCGCCCGGCGGCGGAACTCGACCTCGCCGCGCCGTCCGAGCTTTCGCTCGAAGCAGCAATCGACCGCTTGCGGCCGCTGCTGGAGGATCCCGGCGTCCTGAAAATCGGCCACGACGTGAAGGCCGTTGCGCACCTGCTGTCGCGCTGGAACGTCACCCTGGCGCCCTACGACTGCACGATGCTGATGTCCTACGTGCTCGACGGCGGGCAGTTCGATCACGGCATCGAGAGTGTGGTGCGGCGCTCTTTCGAGCACGAGCTGACCCCGCTCAAGCAACTGATCGGCACCGGCAAGAGCCTGATCGCCTTTGCCGAGGTGCCTTCCGATCGAGCGCGCGATTTCGCCGCCGAACGGGCCGACGCGGCGCTGCGGCTCCATATGCTGCTCAAGGCGCGGCTGGTGCGCGACAAGATGACCGCGTTCTACGAGACGATCGAGCGGCCGCTGGCCCCGGTCGTCGCGGCGATGGAGCGGGAAGGGATCAAGGTCGACCGCGAAGCCCTCGCTCTGCTGTCGGAAGATTTCGGGCGGCGCATCGCCGAGATCGAGGCGGCGATCTACCGCGCGGTCGGCAACGATTTCAACATCGGGTCGACCAAGCAGTTGGGCGACGTGCTGTTCGAAAAGCTAGGCCTGCCGGGCGGCAAGAAGGGTAAGACCGGCGCCTACGGCACCGATGCCTCGATCCTTGAAGAA
Source organism: uncultured Alphaproteobacteria bacterium (assembly GCA_963785565.1). Classification (GTDB taxonomy): domain Bacteria; phylum Pseudomonadota; class Alphaproteobacteria; order ATCC43930; family CGMCC-115725; genus AP-15. The sequence continues at coordinate 43,420 of CAWAVV010000034.1, forward strand.
CTGGCGCCCTTGCATCCGGTGCCGGCGCAGGTTCTCGAATGGCGTCAGCTGACCAAGCTCAAATCGACCTATGCCGACGCGCTGGGTGAGGAAATCGACGCCGAGACCGGGCGCGTCCACACCTCCTATGCGCTGGCGGTAGCGGCAACGGGGCGCTTCTCATCGAACAATCCCAATCTCCAGAACATCCCGATCCGCACCGAGGAGGGAAGGCGCATCCGCCGCGCCTTTATCGCCGAGCCCGGCAACCTGCTGTTGTCGGCGGATTACAGCCAGATCGAGCTGCGGCTCGCCGCGCATGTGGCAGAGGTGCCGGAGCTGAAGCAGGCGTTCCTCAACGGGGTCGACATTCACGCGCTGACCGCGAGCCAGGTGTTCGGCGTGCCGCTCGCAGAGATGGACGCGTCCACCCGCCGGCGGGCGAAGGCGATCAATTTCGGCATCATCTACGGCATCAGCGCGTTTGGTCTCGGCGCGCAGATCGGTGTGCCGCAGGCCGAGGCGGCCGCCTATATCCGGGCGTATTTCGAGCGCTTCCCCGCCATTCGCGCCTATATGGAGCGGATCAAGACCGATTGCCGCAACACCGGTTATGTCGAGACGATCTTTGGCCGTAAATGCTGGATCGCGGGGATTCGCGACGCCAACCCGGCCCGCCGCGCCGGCGCCGAACGCCAGGCGATCAACGCGCCATTGCAGGGCTCGGCAGCCGACATCATCAAGCGCGCGATAATCCGCATTCCTGCCGCGCTGACCGGCGAGAGCCTGCGGGCCCGCATGCTCCTGCAGGTCCATGACGAGCTGTTGTTCGAGCTGCCCGAAGCCGAGGTCGAAGCGACCGCGCGCGTCGTCAGGATGGTCATGGAAGGCGCCTGCGCGCCGCATTGCGAGCTGTCGGTGCCGCTGGTCGTCGAAACCGGCTGGGCCCACAGTTGGGACGAAGCGCATTAAAGGACCGTAAGCGCCCTATCTTTTTTGCTACTCCACGAGCCGTGATCGAACCGGTCCTTTCAGGGCTTTCCCGTTTACGTCAATGCGGCGCGCTCAACCCGGGGTGACGTCGACCAGCGCGAAACCTTCTCTGCGTGCTGCGTCGGCCAGGCGATCGTCGAATGTCACCAGTTGGAGCGACGCCGGGCGCCGTTCTGCGGCCATGAAAGCTGCCGCCAACTGAAGTGCGTCGGCCGCTCGCAGCGGATGAACCCGAAGAAACCGTATCGCAGTCTCGCGGACGAGCTCGCTGGGTTCGATTTCGTGCCATCCGGCAGCGAGCTGGTTGAGCCGTTCGAAGGCCAGCGTGGCCGACCTCACATCGAGTGCCCCAGCACGCTCGAGGCGGGCGAGCGCCGAACTGCATTCGACCTCCGAGCCCCACCACACCAGCATCTCGGGATCGTGCGCGGCGAGTATTTGCAGGGGTCGCGTTGCAGGTTCGGCCACCAGAAGCGGCACGATTGCCGAGGCATCCCAGAATTTCACCGTCCGTCCCGGCGTTCCGCGAGCAGCGCCTCGACAATCGACGTACCCGCCTTGGCGCATGGCGGCGAGCTATTGAAAAGTGCCTGGGGGGGCATGGCTCGGCGCGGTCGCACGATACCTTCGCGCAATAGCCGAGACAGTCTGCCCGCGTCTTCGCCCTCGCCGCCCGCTACCACGGGTTCCAGCCGCGCCACCGGGCGACCGCGATCGACGATCAAAACTGGCGAACCGCCCTTGAGCCCGCTAATCAGGGCGCTCAGATTGTTCTTGGCTTCGGTTATGCTGGCCTTTTTCATCAAGCTAATCTAGCTTGATCAACAACGCCGGACAAGCCTCTCGGCGGCGCTCTGAATGAGCTGCCTGGTCGCACGACGCGTCGGGCGGGAAAACCGGAGTCGGAAGAAAGAAACGGCCGGGCGCGGGGCCCGGCCGTTCGTGTAGCGCAGCTGGAAGAAAAGCGGCTTCGCGTTAGTTGCGGCGGGTGCCGAGCAACTGCATCAGCAGCATGAACAGGTTGATGAAGTCGAGATAGAGTCGCAACGCGCCCATGATCGCCTTTTTGCCGGCGATCTCGGAACTGTCGCCCTCGTAGTACATCTCCTTGATCTGCTGCGTGTCATAGGCGGTCAGGCCGGTGAAGACGAGGACGCCGATCACCGAGATGGCGAACTGTAGCGCGGTCGAGCCGATGAACATGTTGACCAGCGAGGCGATGATGACGCCGATCAGCCCCATGAACAGAAATGACCCGAATTGGGACAGGTCGCGCCTGGTCGTGTAACCGTAGAGGCTCATAGCCCCGAAAGTGCCGGCGGTGATGAAGAACACCCGGGCGATGCTCGCGTGGGTGAAGACGAGGAACACCATCGCCATCGACAAGCCCATCAGCGCCGCATAGCCCCAAAAGACGAGCTGCAGGGTGCTGGCTTGCATGCGCTGCACGCCAAAGCTCATCAGCATGACGAGCCCGAGGGGCGCCAGGATGACGAGCCAAATTAGCGGAGTGCGGGCGATCAATTCGTAGAAGCCGGAAGCAGCCGCGACATAGGCCACGATGCCGGTCAGCGCGAGCCCCGACGCCATATAGTTGTAGACGCGAAGCATATACTCCCGCAGGCCGACATCGATGCCGACGGCGGTGTCCGCCGGCCGCACCGTCCAGCGGGGCTGCGAACCCAGAGCCATAGATCCCCTCCAGAGAGAGAAGCAGCACGAGGGAGATTCCTCGCACCGCGGATATTGGCACAAAACCTGATCTTTGCAATGACCCGCTAGCGGTGGCGCAACCCGCCGCTTCCATGAGCGGCCGGCTATTCGTTGCGCAAATAGGGCGCTGGCTTGGCGCCAAGCGCGCGCCACGTCCCGGCAAAGCCCAGTACCAAGGTTACCAGGACGGCCAGCACCGCGGTCCACAACAGCGGCGCCGGCAGGAACACCCAGTCGGTCCGCATCAGCCGGGTGACGGTGAAATAGGCCGCAAGGGCGCCGAGCGCGCCGGCAAAGAGCGCGGCGAGCGCGCCCAATATGCCGTACTCGAGCAGGTACGCGCTGGCGATCGCGCCGCGGGTCGCGCCCAGCACTTTCAGCACCACTACGTCGTAGACGCGCCGCCGGTGGCTGGCCGCGATCGCCCCGCCGAGGACCAGCACGCCGGCCGCGAGGGTAACGAGCGCGGTCAGCCGGACCGCCTCGCCGATCATGCCGACGACACGGTCGACCGCCGCAAGCGCCTCGCGGACCGGGATCGCCGAGACGTTGGGAAACCGCTCGGTCACTTGGCGCACCAGCTCTTCCTCCCTGGGTTCGGGCAGATAGACGGCCGCGAGATGGGTCTGCGGCGCGTGCTCCAAGGTGCCGGGCGCAAAGACCAGGGCGAAGTTGATGCCGAGCCGCTGCCAATCGATCGCGCGCAGATTGGCGATACGCGCCGTGATCTCGCGCCCAAGCAGGTTGACGGTCAGGCTGTCGCCGACCTTGAGCCGCATGCCGTGCGCAAGATCCGCATCGAATGAGACCAGCGCCGGGCCATGATACCCTGGCGGCCACCACGCACCGGCGACGAGCCGCGAGCCTTCCGGCAAAGTCGCGGCATAGGTCAGCCCGCGATCGCTGCGCAATGCCCATTGCGCCTCGGGCATCACCGCCGTCTTTTCGACCGGAACCCCGTTCAGCCGGGTGATGCGGCCGCGCATCATCGGCACCTGGTCGAGGCGGGCGCCGCGGATGCCGCGCACGATCTCCTCGAACCCGGCGAGCTGGTCCGGCTGGATGTCAATAAAGAAAAACGCGGGCGCCGCAGCCGGCAGCCGGGTTTCGATCTCGCGGGAAAGGTTGGCTTCCACCAGCGCCACCGCGATCAGAACGGTCAGCCCGATGCCGAGCGACAACACGATTTGGGCCGTGGGCGCGCCCGGCCGGTGCAAATTCGCGAGCGCCAGGCGCAACATCGGGCGCCGCGGCCGGCCGAGGCGGCCGGCAGCGAGGACCACGGCCGCGCCGGCGGCCCGGAAGATGGCGAAGGCGCCGATTGCCCCTGCGATAAACCACAGCGCGACGCGGCGGTCCGGCGCCCCGGAGACGGCCAGCGCGGCCAGCCCGAGGGCCAGCAATATGGTTGCCGCCAGCACCAACGGCGGAACGCGGCGACGGACCCGATCGACGACATCTCGAAACAATGCCCCGGCCGGGATCCGGCCGATCCCGGCGAGCGGCCACAGCGCAAAGAGCAGGGTCGTCAACAGGCCATAAAGCGCCGCCAAAGCCAGCGGCGTGGGATAGAGGCTGAGCCGAGCCGAGACCGGCAGCACGCCGGCAAGCAGCGGTCGCGCTGCTATCGGGAACAGGGCGCCCAGCCCCAAGGCGCCGCCGATGCCGAGCAGCGCCAGCGCCATCACCTCGATCAGATAGACGGCGAAGACCAGCCGGGTCGAAGCGCCGAGACACTTCAGGGTGGCAATCGTCGCCGTCTTTGCGGCGATATGGCCACGGATCGCATTGCCGATTCCGACCCCGCCGACGAGCAGCGCGGTCAGCCCTACCAACGACAGGAATTGCGCGATCCGATCGAGCAATCCCTGTAACGGGCGCGCTGCTTCGCGAAAGCTGCGGATCTGCCAGCCCGCTTGCGGGAAGGCGGCTCGCGCCGCTGAGGCCCAGGCAACGCCATCGCCCCCGGGAGCAAATCGCAAGCGGTAATCGTAAGTGACCAGCGTGCCCGGCTGGATCAGTTTGGTTTCCGGCAGCGCAGCCGCCGCAATCATGACCCGCGGACCGAGGATCAGCCCACTCGCGGCGGCGTCGGGCTCGCGCACGATAGTGCCGCGCAATTGCAGCGCCGCTTCGCCGATCCTGATCGTGTCGCCGAGCCTTGCGCCAAGCCGGTCTAGGATCGCGCGATCTACGACGGCGCCGAAGACGCCGTTGCTAGGGCCGAGCGCGGCGCCCAAAGCCTGCGGCGGCGCCAGAACGACGCGGCCGTACAGAGGGTAGGCGGCATCGACCGCTTTCAACTCGATCAAGCTCCGCCGGCCTCCGTCCGGGGTGCGCGCCATCGCTCGCAAGGTGGCGGTCTCGGACAAGGTCCCGCTTTGCGCCAGAAAGGCATGTTCGGCGGCATCGGCCGGACGATAGGCGAGCCGCGCCTCGATGTCGCCGCCGAGCAGCTCGCGCGCGTTCCCGGTGATGCCGGCGGACAGCGAAGCGGCGAGTGAACCAATCCCGGCGATTGCGGCTACACCCAGGGCGACGCAGGCGAGAAAGACGCGCAAGCCGCGGAGGCCACCGCGCAGCTCGCGGCGCGCGAGCCGAAACGGGTAACGCCATGAGGATGGCGTCACAGTGCCCGTCTTGCAGCCCCGAGACGCATCGGGGCAATGGCCCGGTCTTCGACGATTTGACCGTCCGCCAGCCGGATCTGCCGCTCGCAGCGCTCGGCCAGGCTCGCATCATGAGTGATCAGCAAAAGCGTCGTGCCATGGCGAGCCTGGTGCTCGAACAGGCAATCGATGACGAGCCGGCCGGTGGCGCCATCGAGATTTCCGGTCGGTTCGTCGGCGAGCAGCAGTTGGGGGTCGGCGATGAAGGCGCGGGCGATCGCCACGCGCTGCTGCTCGCCGCCCGAAAGCTGCGCCGGATAATGACCTAAGCGGTGGCTGAGCCCGACGGCGGCGAGGCCCTGCGCGGCGTCGGCAAAGGCATCCGCATGACCGCCGAGCTCGAGCGGCAGTGCGACGTTTTCGAGCGCCGTCATCGTCGGGATCAAATGAAAGGCTTGAAACACAATGCCGATGGCGCCGCCCCGCAGGCGGGCCAGAGCATCTTCACCGAGCCTGCCGAGATCGTGTCCGCCGATACGCACGCAGCCGGCGGTAGGCCGCTCGAGCCCGCCCAGCACCATCATCAGGCTCGATTTGCCGGAGCCCGACGGGCCGACCAGGCTGACGGTCTCGCCGGCGGCGATCTCCAGCGAAATCCCGCGCAGAATGTTGACGGGCCCGGCGGGGCTGCCCAGAGTCAGATCAACGTCTTCCACCACCACGAGCGGGTCGCCGGGATGAATCGAGCTAGTCATGTATCGTCCGGGCCAGGGAGGGCGGCGCGGCAAGCCGGCTCGCTTGATGCAACGCGCGGCGAGCGGCGGCGGAATCCCGGACCATATGGCGTCCGGCGCCGGTTTTTCAACGCAATGCGGGCTCTCGTCGCGGCGGTGCCCGTTCTGTGCGCCGCTGTGCCGGCCGCGGCGCGGGCGCCGGTGATCCTCGATTTCGGCGACAGCCTGACGGCGGGATACGGGCTGATGCCCGAGCAAGCCTTCCCAGCGCGCCTCCAAGCGTGGTTGCGCGAGCATGGGATCGCCGCGCAGGTCGTCAACGCCGGGGTTTCCGGAGACACCACCGCGGGTGGCCTCGCCCGGCTCGATTGGGCGCTCGCCGACAAGCCGGATTTGGTCATTCTCGCCTTGGGCGCCAACGATGCGCTGCGCGGCATCGATCCGATCACGGTGCGGGACAATCTCGACAAAATGGTCCAGAAGATCGAAGCGACCGGCGCCAAAGTGCTGCTTCTCGGGATGCTCGCGCCGCCGAATTGGGGAGCGGCCTATGACCGCGACTTCGACCGGATCTTTCCCGATCTGGCGCACGCCCGGCAGGCGACGCTCTATCCGTTTTTTTTGGAAGGTGTTGCGATGAAACCCGACCTAAATCAGCCGGATGGCCTTCACCCCAACGCGCGCGGGGTCGACGTGCTCGTCGGCCATATCGGGCCCGTCGTCGCCGGGCTCATTACCCAGCGCCCTGGAGGCGCGTGATGTCCGCGCGGTTCGCGGCGGCGGCGGCGAGCGGGGATCCGACGGGTCTCGCCGCGCGCTGCATCGCCGGCCTGGCGCCGGTGGATGGAGCCACGATCGGGTTCGTCTATGTGACCGAGCCGGCAGCATCAGCTCTGCCCCAGCTGCTGCGGCGTCTCGGCGAGCATACCGGCGTCAATTCCTGGGTCGGCGGGGTCGGGCTCGGGGTCTGCTCGGCAGCGAGCGAAATTTTCGAGGAGCCTGCCGCTGTCGTGATGACAGCGGCGTTGCCGCCGGACGACTTCCGCATCTTCGCGGCGACCCCAGACCCGGGTTCGGACCTGCCGCGTCAGCACACTGATTGGATCGAGAAATCGGGGCCCGCCCTGGCGCTCGTCCACGCCGATCCGCGCTGCCCCGATCTGACCAAGGCAGCGGTCGACGCCGCGGCGGCGAGCGGCGCTTTTCTCGTCGGCGGGCTCGTTTCGCATCGCTGCGAAACTCCGTTGGTAGCGCGCATTTCGGGCGAAGACGGTCTCGGCGCGAACGGCATGGCCGGGCTGATGCTGGCGCCGGAGGTCGCGGTAGCAACCGCGCTGACCCAGGGATGCATGCCGATCGGGCCGGTACATCGGATCGACGAGGCGCGCGACAATGTCGTGATGGTCGTCGATGGCCGTCCGGCGTTGAGCGTCTTTCTGGAGGATATCGGTCCCGAACTGGCACAGGACCTGCGGCGCCTAGGCGGGGTGATTTTTGCCGGGCTGCCGGTGCCCGGTTCGGACACCGGCGACTATTTGGTGCGCAACATATTGGCGATCGACCCCGGCCGCGGCTGGGTCGTGCTCGGCGCTGAAATTGACGCCGGCGACCCGATCCTGTTCTGTCGTCGCGACCCGGAAAGCGCACGCCGCGACATGGTGAGAATGGCGCGGCAGCTCGCCGGCCGGCTCGCCGGGCCGCCCAAGGCGGGGATCTACGTCAGCTGTGTCGCGCGCGGCGCCGCGTTGTTTGGCGAGCCGGGGATCGAGACTCAGATCATTCGCGAGTGTCTCGGCGATTTTCCGCTGATCGGGTTTTTCGCCAATGGCGAAATCTCGCGCGACCGGCTTTATGGGCACACCGGCGTCCTGACCCTGTTCACGTGACGGCATGCTGCGCCTGTTTGTCGGCATCGGGTTTCCGCCGGAGCTGAAGCTGCGTCTCTCGCTGCTGTGCTCCGGGATATCGGGAGCGAAATGGGTCGATCCCGGCAATTTCCATTTGACCTTGCGCTTTATTGGGGAAATCGCCGAGGACAGAGCCGCGGATGTCGACGACGCGCTGGCGCGCCTGCGCGCGCACCGCTTCGCCCTGCAGCTCGCGGGGACGGGGGTGTTCGGCGGCGGCGACAAGCCGCGCAGCCTGTGGGTGGGGGTCGAGCGCGGTCCTGAGCTCCTCGCCCTGCGCGACAAGATCGAACAGGCGCTGATCCGCGCCGGGCTGCCGCCGGAGCCGCGCAAATTCGCCCCGCACGTCACCTTGGCGCGGCTGCACAATCCGCCGATCGACCAACTCGGCGAGTTTCTCGCGGCCCATGCCGGGTTTCGCGCCGAACCGCTCGCGGTCGAGGCCTTCAGCCTGATCGCGAGCTTTCAAACAAAGTCCGGTTCGGTCTATGAGGATCAGGCCGACTATCCGCTGGGTCCCTGATCCGGCCGGGAGGAAAAGCGCGATGGCTCATTGGCTGTTGAAATCGGAACCGTCAGCGTACTCGTGGGCGCAGCTCGTGGCCGACGGGCGCACCAATTGGGACGGGGTGCGGAATGCGCAGGCGCTGAACAATCTGCGGGCAATGAAGCCCGGCGAGCGCGTGTTCGTCTATCACTCGAACGAGGGAAAGGACATTGTCGGCGTCGCCGAGGTGGTCAAAGGTTTTTACTCCGACCCGGCCGACAAGTCCGGAAAGCTTGGAATGGTCGATATCGCGCCGGTCAGGCCGGTGGCTAAGCCGGTAACTCTCGCTGCGATGAAGGCCAATCCCGAACTAGCCGGAATGTCGCTATTACGCCAGTCTCGGCTGTCGGTCTGTCCGGTCACCGACCGGGAATGGACTGTCGTCTGCCAAATGGCTGGCATACCCGCCTGAGCCGCTGGGCGGCGGCTTCTCCGGCGGGCTAACCGAGCTCGACCGGTCCGGGCTCGTGCCGGAGATCGCGCAAGGTCAGGTCGATGTTCCCGTCGCCGCTGAGCGCGCGGGCGCGCAGCTTGGCCTCGGCGGCGCGCTCGAATTCGCTGCGGCACAAGTGATAGGCCTCGATGCAGCGCTCCGGCGTCGGGCGCTGCTCGAGCAGGTTCTGAAAGACCTGTCGCCGGACGCGGACGATCCCACGATACTCGCCGAATCCAACTCCGAACTCCACGGCACCGGCCGCGTCGTTCCATCGGGCATCATCGGGAAACGAGAACAAATTCATTTGCCGCGGCACTCGCGCTCGGTATGCGCATCGGCGCTGACCCGGGGCGGATCGATCAACCCATGTCTACCTGTATCGCATCTGCGCGGACGCGTGGAGCTGCGCATAGCGATAGCTTTGCTGGCGCGTCGTTCTGAGGCCGGGGACGCCGTTCTGATCGAGAGCCTTTTCCCAGGAAGCCAGCTCCTCAGCTGAGAGCATATAGCGCGCGCAAGCCTCCTCCCGAGTGATTAATCCTACCCGCGCGGCGGCGACGACAGCCGCCTTGCGACTAGGGGACCATCGTTTTGTATCGGCAGGCGGCAGAGCTATGTCGGAAGGAGACGAGAACGGCGGCAGCGACATTGTTGCGCTTCTCATAAACGATTATCGGGCTCGGCGACCGCCCCGGCGCGAACCGTACCGTCAGCGTCTGACGGCAATACGCGCAGGTCGGCATTAATTCGACACCCTGGACGCCAGTTTATTCCGTCGACGGCGGCGATTTGACAATTTTTTGAACGGTCGGGTGGTCGGGGATACCCCCCGAAAGAGTGAGCCCGGCGACGGCTTGGCCGCGTCCGAACAAATCAGAAACGGGCACCCTTTTGTCTCCGGGCAAGAGAGACAGTCCCATGTTGCCAGGATCCTCAGGGCAGGCTGAAAGCGGGGTTCGTTCGGTCACCGCGCGCCGTTGAGGCCGACGCTCGCCGGGTCTCGGCGGCCCGCGACGCAGGCCTGCCGAGCCCGGCGACAGCGTTTTGCGGTAGCGGCCCCGGCGTGAACCGACTATCACCTTTGCGCGGTCGATCCTCGAGGCAGATCACTCGGAAACCGCATGACCCCGGCTGTGCGCGCGGCGACGGCCAGGCATCGACCGCCAAGACAGGATACGAAGCCGGTTTCCGATGGTATTTCAGCGCTTGCTCGTCGGCTTGGTTGATTATTGCCGACGCCATGGGTTGCTCGTCGTCCTGGGCGGCCTTGCTCTTGCCGGCTTCGCCGGCGTCTACGCGGCCGATCACCTCGGGATCAGCACCGATACCGATGAAATGTTCGCCCGGAGTCTGCCTTGGCGCCAGCGGGCCCTGGCGTTCAAGGCGGAGTTTCCCCAGTTTTCGGATCTGCTGGTGTCGGTCATCGACGCCAAGGAGCCAGAGCAAGCGGAGGCTACCGCTGCCGGGCTGGCCGCCGCCCTGGCGGCAGACCATGTGCATTTTCGCGCCGTCAGCCGCCCCAACTCCTCGCCTTTCCTGAGCCGGGAAGGGTTGCTGTTCCTCGATACGAAACAGCTCGCGGCGCTGCTCGAGCAAACCATCGACGCACAGCCCTTTCTCGGACAGCTGGCCAAGGACCCGAGCGCGCGCGGGCTGTTCGCGGCGCTCGCGTTGTTGGGCAAGGGGGCGCAGCAGGGTCAGGTCGATTTGTCACCGTATCAAACTGCGCTGGCCGCATTCCATCAGGCGATCGCCGACGCGATCGCCGGCCATCCGCATCCGTTGTCGTGGACCCGGCTCATCGGCGGCAAGCTCGCCGATTTGGGCGGGCCATATAAATTCGTCCTGGCTCAGCCAAGGCTCGATAACGGCGTGCTGGAGCCCGGCGGCGCGGCCACGGCGGCGATACGCGCCGCCGCAAATAAGCTCGAATTCGTCAAATCGGGCGCGGCCCGCGTGCGCATTACCGGGAATGTGGCCCTTTCCGACGAGGAGTTCGCCAGCGTGGCGAAAGGCGCCGTCGCAGGCATGATCGGCAGCGTTCTGCTGATCTCGCTGTGGCTGTTCCTGGCGGTTCGCACATGGCGGCTGATCGTGCCGATCCTGCTGACGCTCGCGCTGGGACTGATGCTGACCCTGTTGTTCGCCGCGGCGGCGGTGGGCACCTTGAACCTGGTATCGGTCGGCTTCGGCATCCTGTTTGTCGGCATCGCCGTCGATTTCGCGATCCAATTCTGTGTCCGCTACCGCGAGATGCGCTGGGAAAACCCAGACCACGGTGCCGCCATGGCCGAGACCGGCCGGCGGGTCGGCGGGCAGATCCTGGTCGCGGCAGCGGCCACGTCGGCGGGGTTTCTCGCCTTTGTCCCGACCGAATTTCGCGGCGTCGCCGAGCTTGGGCTGATTGCCGGGGTGGGGATGCTGATCGCCTTTTTGTGCACCGTCACCTTTCTCCCCGCGGCCATCAGCTTGTTCCGCCCGCGCGGCGAAAGCGCCTCGGTCGGCTTTCGCTGGGCGGCGCCGCTCGACGAGATCGTGCGCCGACACCGCCGGCCCCTCTTGGCGCTGTTTGCCGCGCTGGCCGTGCTCGGCGTCGCTCTGCTGCCACAGCTGCGCTTCGACTCTAATCCGCTGCATACCAAGAACCCGCACACCGAAGCGATGCGGACCCTTTCCGACTTGATGGATTCGCCGCTCACTAACCCGTTTACGATCGACCTCCTGACTGCGAACGTTGCTGACGCCGCGCCATTGTCGGAGCGGCTGCGGGAGTTGCCGCTGGTTTCGGGCGTGTTGTCGATCGACAGCTTTTTGCCCAAAGACCAGAGGGCGAAGCTCGCGCAGATCGAAGATACGGCAACGTTGCTGGGCCCAACCCTCAGCCCGCCGGCGCCGGTCCCGCCGCCGACGGCGCAGGAGATCCGCATCGCGGCCAACAACGCGCACGAGGCGATCGCGCAGGCGTTGACCAAATCATCGACCGATCCGCTGCTGGGCGCTATCGCCGGCGATCTGCGCAGGGTGGCGGTGGCACCCGATCCGGTGGTGCTGGCCTTGAACCAGGCACTGACCCGCTTTTTGCCAGCGCAGCTCGATCAGCTGCGCACTGCGCTCTCGGCCCAACCGGTGACCTTGCAGGACATTCCGCCGGCGTTGGCCCGCGACTGGGTTTTGCCTGACGGTCGGGCCCGCATCCAGGTCTTGCCCAAGCCCGAGGCGAACGACAGCCGCGGATTGAAGGATTTCGTCGCTCAAGTCAGAACGGTCGCGCCGAACGCCGGTGGCCCGGCAGTGACCATCGAGGCGAGCAGCGCCACGATCGTCGGGTCGTTCCGCTCGGCTGCGCTGGCCGCCGTGGTCGCGATTACGATCATTTTGTTCGTCGCATTGCGTCGCGTGCTCGACGTGTCGCTGGTTCTGGCGCCGTTGCTGCTGTCGTCGCTGATGACGGTGATCGTCATGGTCCTGCCAGCGTTGCCGCTGAACTACGCGAACATCATCGCGCTGCCCTTGCTGCTGGGTGTAGGCGTCTCGTTCAACATCTACTTCGTGATGAACTGGCGCGCCGGGCGGGTCGCAGTGCTTGGCTCCGCTACCGCTCGCGCGATCTTGTTCTCGGCGCTGACCACGGGCACCGCATTCGGCACGCTCGCGTTGTCGCAGCATCCGGGGACGGCGAGCATGGGCATATTGCTGCTGATCAGCCTCGGCTGCACCCTCGTCGCGAGCCTAGTCTTCATTCCGGCACTGCTGGCGTCGGTACCAAGGCCAAGATCGATGCCGGCAGGGCAGTCATCCGTCGACCACCAAGATAGCGGTCCGCCCGACGGCAGATGACAGTCCCGTGACGATCAGCTGTTCGCGGCGATTGATCAGGTCGTGGTTGGCGTTCCCCAGGATCGGACCCGGCCGGACAATCTTCTGTCTTGTTCGGGCCGAATCACGAAGCGGGTCATATAACGGGCAAAGCGCTCGTGCTCGCGGGCCGGATCGAGCCCGTAATCCTCGAGACGGGCGCGCCGCCCACGATAGCCGCCATTGGGATTCGCCGCCACCCGGCGAGCAATGCGGGCCGCCGCGTCGGGATCGAGAACCTGCCCGAAATGCCGGTAGAGCCCCGCTACGGTTCCCACCGGGTCGCGTACCAGGTCGGAATAATGAACGTGAAATATGGGCTTGGCGAAGCCTTCTTTGTCTGCGGCGGCGATCATCAGCCCGGCTGCTGTAAGCCAGCGCTCGCTGTCCTCGCGGCCGATTTCGATTCGGTCGATTCGACGACTGAAGGGACGCCGAAGCACCTCGGTCAACCGCGCGACGGAGGCGAGCACCGCTACCGGGTCACGATGTACGAACACCAGATCGGCATCGGGATAGACCGTGCGGATCGCACCGAGCGCGAAGATATGGTCGGGGCATTTCAGTACCCAGCGCCCGCGACCACCCGCCTGATACTGGAGATGCTGCAAGAAGCGCCTGTGAAAGCGATAGGCGTCGAGATGCCCGGTATCGTCGAGCCAGCGCCGATAGCGCGGAATGCGATAGGTCGTGTCGAAGCGCAGGCTGGCGAACAGATGCGCCGTGATCTCGGAACATTCCTGCGGCGAATCCGCCTTGATCGGGTGCAGGCGGCGGAATTGCGGCGCCAGCAGCTGGAATAGGCGCAGCTGCCGGGCAACCCGCCGCTGCCGCCGATCGGCGCCGGACCCGTTAGCCGGGTAGGGATGGATTAGCTGCCATACGCGAGGAACAAGATTAGCCCGATCTTCCGCCAGCAGACTGTGAAGAAAAGTGGTGCCGGAACGCGGCAGGCCGGCAACGACCAGCGGCCGCTCGACCGGTTGCCCGAGAATTTCCGGCGCGCGTTTTTCCTCCTCCTTTAGCCGCAACAGATTTGATAGGAAGCGTACCGTATCCCAGCGAATCGCGGCGCCCCCGAACAGGCTCAGATCGGCTTGCTCGCGGCAGGCGCTGAGGAATATCTGCAAGGGTCGCTCGAACGGGACATCGCCGAAATCCGTCAGCCCGACGCGCCGCTGTGCTCGAGTGATCAGATGCCCGGCGCTTGGCGGCCGGCGCAGGCGGGTCAGCGCGTCAACCATCGTATGGGCGAGCGGGGCGATTGCCTCGTCTGCGAGATGTTGGAACCATGTCCGCCGCAAACAGCAAGAGTCGGTCTCCCGCGGATGCCGATGACGCTCGGCAACAGGCCGGAATGCAGCCGCCCGCCAAGGGGCCGCTGTTGGGGCCTGCCGCCGCATTCGCCTTGTTATACGATGCCCGCCGGACGGTGGTCGATGGACGGTTTGCCGCGTCCCGATCGCTCCGACCCGCCAGCGGCCCCGATCGTGCGGCGACGCCCATGACCGGTGCGAGCGGGGCTGGAGGTTAGCGCTGCTTGCGGCGGCCGAGCGGATCCGGGTCGAGCCTCTTTCCGTCGAGAGCGCCCATCCAGTCGAGGCCGGCGCGCAACCGAACAACCTCGCCAACGACGATAATCGCGGGAGTTTCGCTGCCGGCGGTAGCGGCAACGGCATCGCCCAATGTCGACGTCAGCACCTGCTGCGCGGGCGTGGTCGCTCGACTGACGATCGCGACCGGATCATCGGGTCTGCGGCCCCCGGCAATCAGCCGCTCGACAATGTTCGGCAAATGCTTCAGCGCCATGTACAGCACCAGGACCGGCGCGCCGCGTGCGATCGCGCCCCAATCGAGCCCGTCGGGAACGGCGCCGTCGCTATTGTGGCCGGTAATGAAGGTCACGGCTGAATTGGTGTCACGATGGGTGACCGGAATCCCGGCATAGGCGAGCCCGCCAATGCCGGCGGTGATCCCGGGGACGATGCGGAACGGGATTCCAGCCGCGACCAGCGCGAGCGCTTCCTCAGCGCCGCGCCCGAAGACGCAGGGGTCGCCACCTTTGAGACGCAGGACGCGGTTTCCGGCCTCGGCCAAGCGAACGAGTCGGGCCGAGATGTCGGGCTGGCTCGGCGAGGGGCGGCCACCCCGCTTGCCGGCGTAGTCGAGCGCCGCGCCGGGCCGCGCCAGGCGCAGGATGCGCGGATCGACCAGCGCGTCGTAGACGACGACGTCGGCAGTGCCGAGCGCGTGCAATGCCAACACGGACAAAAGTCCGGGTTCCCCGGGGCCGGCGCCGACGAGCCAAACCTGGCCAGGCTGGAAGTGGGGCAGACCAAGACGCGCGCTGTCGATCAAAAGACGTCCCCAAAAGCCGACGGGCGAGAGGCCCGAAAGTAGTCATCCTGGCCGGTTTTGCTAAGATCGGGCAAACGTAGGGCTGGTAACATTTCTGCGTCGCTTCGGATGGAGGGAGAAGGGTTGATGACTGCGCGTCGGACGGCGGTCCTCGGGCTGGCGATGATCGCCGTCGTCCTCTGGGGATCCGCATCGTGGGCGGACCTCAATCTATTCGGCGACTATTACTCGAATGTGGCCCGCGCCGCGGCGCAAAACGATGCCGAGACGGTCAGACAGCTCGTCGGCGGCGGTGACGGCAATCCGAACGCGGTCGACGAGAATTCGCGCACCGGGCTGCATTACGCGGCAATGAACGGCAATCTCGAGATCCTCGCGATCCTGATCAAGGCCAACGCAAAGCTCAACGTCGGGGATCCGCTCGGGAACACGCCGCTGCATCTGGCGGCGGATCATAACCAGACCGAGGCAGCAAAGTTGTTGCTCGATGTTGGGGCCGAGGTCGATCCGCAGAATAAGGACGGGATGACTCCGCTGATGGTCGCGGCGAACCGCGGCAATCTCGAACTGGTTCGGGCATTGCTCGCCAAAGGCGCGAGCCCGACCAAGACCGACTATACCGGGCGGGACGCCTTAGGGTGGGCGCGGGAAAGCCACCGGCCGGCGGTGGTCGAGGCGATCAGCCGGGCGGTGGGCGCAAAGGGGTCATGAGCGAAGAGCGGGACGGCGGGAGGTCCCCCTCTGATTTCCTGCCCGCCTCCGGATCGTGGGGGTCGCCCCGAGGCTTGCGCGAGATCGGCTGGCAGGACATCGTGATCGCGCGCCCGGCGAGGAACGGGCGCTCGAAGACCGGGCGCGTATCAAGCGCTCGGTTGACTGAAGAGACGAGGGCAGCGCATGCGCATCGAGATCATCTGCACCGGCGACGAAGTCCTGACCGGCAAGATCGTCAACACCAACTTCAGCTATATGAGCCAGAAGCTCGAGGATTTCGGGCTGTCGGTGGCCTGGGGGACGATCGTCGGCGATGACCGCGACGAATTGCTGGCGGCGTTTCGCATGGCCGGGGAGCGCGCCGACGCGGTCATCGTCAATGGCGGCCTCGGGCCCACCGTCGACGATCTGTCGCAGGAGATCGCGGCGCGCGCCGCCGGCGTCGACCTCGTATTGAACGAGGACTGGCTGGTTCGCATGGAAGGCTTCTTTCGCCGGCGTAACCGGGTGATGTCGGAGAACAATCGCAAGCAGGCGATGCTGCCGATCGGCGCCGAGATTCTGGACAACCCGGTCGGCACCGCCTGTGGCTTTGCCCTCGACATCGGCAAGGGGCGGTTTTTCTTCACCCCCGGGGTGCCGCGCGAGCTGTTCCGCATGCTGGAGGAGCAGATCATCCCGCGCCTGCTGACGCGCGGTGGAACCCCGGGCGTGATCCATTTGAAACGGTTCCACTCTTACGGGCTCGGCGAATCGCATGTCGACCAATTGCTGGCCGGGGTCGAGGATCTGGTTCCCGACCACAGCGTCAAGCTCGGCTTCCGCACCCACTATCCGCAGATCGAGACCAAGCTGACGGTGCGCGGCGTCGACCAAACCGACAACGACCGCAAATTGGCGCCGGTCGTGGCGGAAGTGCGCAAGCGCCTCGGCAACTTCATCCTCGCCGAGGACGACCAGACCCTGGAAGGCGTCGTGCTGCGCGCGCTCGCGGCTCGGGACGGCTCGTTGGCGGTGGTCGAAACTTATACCGGCGGTCAGATCGCCGCCCGCATCGCCCATCTGCCGGGCGCCGAAAAGGTGTTCCGCCGCGGCCTCGTCGCCCGCGACCCGGCCGAGATCGCCGACGCTCTGGGCCTAGACGGCGCCTTGATATCGGGCGAAATGAGCCGTGAAACGGCCGAGGCGGTCGCGGCAGCCGTGCGGCAGGAGACCGGCGCCAGCCACGCGCTTGCGGTGCTGATCGAGGTCGATGACGGCCCCGACCGGATCGATTTCGGCGGCAGCATCCATCTCGCGATCACCGACGGAGAGCGGATCGAATCCCGCCGCTCGCGCATCTATGGCGGCCGTGACTGGGTGCGCCTGGGCGCGGTCGAACTCGGCCTCGACTGCCTGCGCCGCTACCTGCAAGGCCTCCCGGTCACCGAGCGCACCGATTTCGAGAGGTCCGAGCAGAAGTAATGTCCGGTTACTCGTCGCCCGCGACCGCGCGGTAATATTGCGGGGCCTCGCGGCGGTCGTGCATGCCGTAGTCGCGGATGATGCGTACCGACCGGTGGCGGATATCGATGGCGCCCGTCGTACTCGGCCGCCACCGCTCCCCGGCCAAGCGATCGCCCCAGGAAACCAGCAGCAGCGATTTGGCGGGATCGGTGATGCCGGTAAAGGCCTCGTGCGACACGACGCTGCTGATTTCCACCGCCGGCAGGCCGAGATCGGCTGCGAGCGCGTCACTGCCCGCGTCGCTATCGCCGGGCGGTCGAAATTCGGTGATCGAGACCAGTTTGGCGACGCCGGTTTCGGTCTCGTCGAAACGCTGCTGCGGCAGGCTACGATCTTTGGGAACATGAGTGTCGGCGACGACTTCGCCGACGCGGAGATGGTAATCGGCGAAGATGCTCGACCGCCCCTGTTCCTGAGCGTGATGATGGAGACCGAGTGTTCGCCAGCGGATCAGCGCCTTTTCGTCGCGCCAGGTCGACAACGACAGCACCCGGCCGTACCGGTGTTTGCTGGAAAACCGCTCGTTGTCGACGAAGCCGTCGATTTTCTCCAGCTCGGGCCTCAGCGTTCCGGCGAGATCGAGATAGTCGTTCCAGCGCTCCTGTTTCGGCTGAACCTCGAAGATCACGGCAAACATCGTCATGCTCCGGCGGGCTAATCGCGGCCTGTGGCAAGCGCCGCAAGCGGCGGTCCTTGGCGGGTTCACCAATCAATATAGGGCGTCAACCGCTCAGTCGATGGCGGACGCCTCGGCGGCGGTCGAACATTGGTCAAGGGAAGAATGTAACGTCCGACGTCGCCGATGCCACGCTACGTCGGAATTGAAAAATCACCGGTGTTTTCAGGCTGCTCTCGGCTGGGTGCCGCATCGGCCGGAGCCCGGTCCTCGCCCATGCCCGTGAAACTACCCGGTGGGCGAGGTTACCGGTAATCGCGTTACGGAACGCCGGTCGCCCGCTGCGTCTGAGAGGCGCCGCTGGTGACCGTATGACCGATCGCCGACACGTCTTGCCCGGCGCCGGCAACCGTGTCGCAGGCGGACAGCAGCGAGCCCATCCCCAGTAGTACGAGCGCTGCGAGCAGCAGCTTGGCGGTGCTATTGCGTCTGTCACTCTTCATATGAACCTCCGAAACCACAGGTCGAACCCCGAACCTGAAACGATACGAGACGCAATTGGTTCCGGATCTGCGATTGACTGCGTTTGTCCGCCGAGGTGAGACCATGGCGGGTCCTTCAAGCTGATCAACCTTGGCGCGCCCGCGTTGTCGCTGTTTTTTTCGCCGAGGCAGAGCGTGCGCTTTTGGGCCGCGCCGCGGCAGCCGCGCCGCCGAGCCGACCGCCCTTGCGCGCGGGCTCCTTGTTGACCGCATGGCCCCGCCCCGAGCCCGACTTCTTGCCGCCGCCGGTCATCTTGTTGACGGTTGCCCATGCCCGCCGTTCGGCTTCGCGCTCGCCCACGCCGCGCTCCTCGTAGCCTTCTTCGATATGCTCGGCTTGGCGCTTCTGCTTGTCGGTGTATTTCGATTTGTCGCCCCGCGGCATCCGAACCTCCTTCGCTTGACATGCTTAGTGCCTGATCGCGAAACGAAACAGGCCTGGATTTAGTTCCGTGGATAGTCGACACCGGCGCTGAGACCGAAACAGGAAAGACTTCGGAACCGATCCTATCTCGGCACTGTTTTGCAACTCGACTAACTGAATGGAGGTCGAGTATGGATACGGTAGTCGGAACGGACGCTGCAGTGCGAGAGACTGCTCGCCTGATCGCCAGCGATAAAGTCGAGGGGACGGCGGTTCGCAACGTCAGTGGCGACAAGGTCGGCACGATCGAGCGAGTCATGATCGACAAGCGGGCCGGCAAGGTCGCCTACGCGGTGATGAGCTTTGGCGGGTTTCTCGGGATGGGCCAGGATTACGTTGCGCTGCCTTGGCACATGCTGCGCTACAACGAGAACCTCGACGCCTACGAGATGAATATTACCGAGAACCAGCTGCGCGGCGCGCCCGGCATCGCCCAGGGGTGGGACACCGGCATTGTCAGCCGGGATTGGGAGCGCAACGTCCACACTTACTACGGAGTCGACCCGTATTGGTGATCCAGCCAGTCAGTGTCACGCGAACGGAGCGGCTTCGGCCGCTCCGTTTCGTTTTAGGACCCTCACTTCATGCTGGGAATGGGAGGCGTTTGGGTGTCAGGATCAAAGCTCAGTTCGAGCAACGCGGTCCGACATGACTTTTCTCCAGGCAATTTTCTTTGCGATTGTGCAAGGCGTCACCGAGCTGTTTCCGGTCAGCAGCCTCGGCCATGCGGTCGTCCTGCCGGCCGTGCTTGGTTGGCACATCGACCAGGATTCGCCCCGGTTTTTGCCATTTCTGGTCGTGCTGCATGTCGGCACCGCGACAGCGCTTCTGGTCTATTTCTGGCGCGAGTGGCTGAGCCTGGCGATGGCGATGCTCGGGCGCGGCGGCACGACGAGCAAGACCGTCGCCGAGCACCGCCACCTGATCGTGCTGCTGGTGCTCGGCACCTTGCCGGCGGTCGTGCTGGGTTTCGTCTTTGAGAAATGGCTGCGCCACCTGTTCGGATCGCCGGTTGCTGCCGCATCCTTCCTGATCCTCAACGGCATCGTGCTGTTCGCCGGCGAGCGTCTGCGCCGTCGCGCCAACACCGCGCGCGACAGAAGGGGCCTGGCGCAGGCGAGCTTGGGCGACGCGATTATCGTCGGCCTCTGTCAGACGACGGCGTTCTTCCCGGGCATCTCTCGCTCCGGCGTCACGATCGTCGGCGGCCTGCTGGTCGGCTTGCGGCACGAGGATGCGGCGCGGTTCTCGTTTCTGCTGGCGACGCCGATCATCCTGGGCGCGGCCGTCCTCGAAATCCCGAAATTGCTCCATGCTCCGGCCGGAACCGGCGGCGCCGCGATCAGCGCCGGGGTGCTGTGGGTCGCCGGATTGGTCGCGGGCATCACCGCCTATGCCAGCACGGCGTTTCTGATGCGGTATTTCCGCCGCCGCGAGGAAAGCCCGGCGCTCGATCCGTTCGCCTATTACTGTTGGCTGGCGGGCGGACTGGCGTTGCTTTATCTGGTCCTGAGGTGAGCTGGGGCTAGCCGGGAAAGCCCGGCGGCGGCTGAAGCTATAGGTGTGAATCGTGGATATTCCCTTATTGCCGGAATTGCAGTTCGCGGAGATTCCGGCGGCATCGCGGGTTCGGTACGACGGTGACCGGTTCAGCTATATGGCGTCGGGCCGAACCGAGGCGCCGCCATTGGTTCTGCTGCACGGCGTCGGCGCGAACTCGATGCACTGGCGCTTTCAGTTCGCGGCCTTCGCCGAGCGCTTCCGGGTGATCGCCTGGAACGCGCCCGGTTACATGTTGAGCGACAATTTGCTGGCCGAGACGCCTGACTGGCGCGACTACGCCGCAGCGCTCGACGACTTTCTGACCGCGCTCGGCCTCGGCCGGTTCGATCTCCTGGCCAATTCCTTCGGCACGCGAGTAGCGCAATGCTTTGCCTGCCGTAATCCCGGCCGGATCGGCGCGCCGTCTTTACCGGAACGAGCATTGCACAAGCCGCCGCGCCAGAGGAGCGAGCCCGCATTGCCGAGGCCCGCGCGAAGATGATCGCCCAGGGCGGCTACGGCTTTGGGGCGCGCGCCGAGGCGCTGCTCGGATCGCGGGCGTCGGCCGATACGTTGCGGCTGGTGCGGCACACCTTGCGCGCGACCAACCCGCGCGGCTTCATGCAGGCGGTGCGGTTTATCGCGAGCGGCGGCATGCCGCCGCTCGGCGCCGGACTGACGATGCCGCTGCTGATGATCCAAGGCGACGAGGATCGCGTCACCCCGGCAGCCGCCAATGCCCAGATAATCGCGAAAGCGGTGGCACAGGCGAGGCTCGTCGGGTTGGCGGGCTGCGGCCACTTGCCTGAGGTCGAAGAACCCGAACGGGTCAACGAGCTTGTCGGCGGGTTCCTGGGATGACCCTCCCCTTCGGCCATTTTTCCGCCCGATGACAGGCTGGCGGTCGCCTGTTAGAAACCGCGCACGCGATCCCCCGTGAGCAGTGGAGGCGAATGATGGCGACGAAACCCTATATCATCGCGCTGGAGGAGCACTATTTCGATGCCGAGGTGAAGCGGCATTTCACCCGGATCGACGCCCAGCATAACCCGCGGGTCCTGCAGCGCCTCGACGATGTCGGCGAATTGCGGCTAAAGGAAATGGACGAGGCCGGCATCGACTTGCAGGTGCTGTCGCACGCCAATCCCGGCCTGCAAAAGATGGATGGCGAAACCGCGGTGCGGCTGGCGCGCGGCGCCAACGACCGACTCCACGAAATCGTCCGCGCGCATCCCGACCGGTTTGCCGCCTTTGCCGCGATTCCGACCCCCGATCCAAAAGCGGCGGCCGACGAGCTCGAACGCACGGTCACCAAGCTCGGCTTCAAGGGCGCACTGGTCAACGGCCTGACCAATGGGGTGTTTTTGGACGACAAGCGGTTCTGGCCGATCTTCGAGCGCGCCGCGGCACTCGACGTGCCGCTCTACATGCACCCGGCGATCCCCCATCCGGCAGTCATCGAGGCCTACTACAAGGATTATGCCGAGCAATATCCGTCACTGCTGCGCGCGGCCTGGGGCTTCACCGTCGAGACCGCGACCCAGGGCGTCCGATTGGTGTTGAGCGGGGTGTTCGACGCCTATCCCGGCCTCAAGATCATCATCGGCCATCTCGGCGAAGGGCTGCCGTTTTATCTATGGCGGATCAGCATGGGGTTTGGCCGAGACGGAAAGAGCGGCAAGAGTTTCCGCGATACCTTCTGCGAGCATTTCTACATCACCACCAGCGGCTTCTTCTCCGACCCGGCATTATTGTGCTGCGTGATGGAGATCGGGATCGACCGGATCATGTTCTCGGTCGATTACCCGTTCGTCGACAATCCGCCGGGGACGAAATGGCTCGAAACCTTGCCACTGTGCGCCGAGGACCAGGTCAAATTGCTGAGCGGCAACGCCAAGCGGCTGTTGAAGCTGTAGCGGCGCTCGCGATTATGCGGCCGCAGCCTCGCCCTCGTGCAATGCCTGGCCGAGGCTAAGGCGGCGCGCGACCATCGCCGTCTGCAGCCGCGCCCGCTCGGTCGGTGAATGGGCCGCCAGATAGCGGGCGACGGCGATCAGAATATGGCGACCTTCATCGCCGCCCCATTCGCGGTATTGGCGAACGCCGGCTTCGAGCATCTGGAAGGTGTGGAAATCGGCATCCTCGCGCAGCACCGCGCGGGCCAGGGTGACGATCAGCGCACCAGCCGGGTGGCCGAGGATCAGATAGCGGGCAACGATGCGGCCGGCCTCACGCACCGAACCCTGGCGGTCGAGCGCGGTCAGAAACGCCTCCCGCAATAGGGCTGCATCAGTGGGCAGGTCGTCGAGGCGGTCACCGCCCTCGCCGGGGAGCCGCGCCGGCGGCACGTTGAGAAAGCGAATCAGATAGAGCCGCATTGCTCCGTGGAAGACGCCGCGCACCAGGTCGGAGCTTTCCGGCTGGGTGATACGGACGCCTGTGGTGGCGCGCAGCAGCAGCTGGTGCAGCGCATTGCAACAGGTGAAAGCGTGATGCGCCGCCTCCCAATCGGCATGCTCGTTGGCGGTGCCGAACCAGGCGACGCGCAGCGCCGCCGCATAGGCAAGCGCGCGGCCGAGATCGGCGGGGCCGGCGCCGGCGCAGATCGCCGCATTCAGCGCTGTGATGATCGCTGCCGGGTCATCGGTCAAAAGCTGCCGGGCTAATATCGTGTGGGAATCCCAGCGGCCAATGCGTGGCCGGACCTTAGCTAACAGCGCAGGCAATTCGGCGAAGGCCGCCTCGCACAAGGCGATTAGATCAACCGGGTGGCGCCAGGCGTTCGCCTCCTCGCCACCTCGCGCCTCGACGAGTTGGGCGACCGTCGTCGGCAGCACCGCAGAAGCATGTTCCCAGCCGATCAGGTCGACGCATTCAAACGATTTGTTGATGAAGTCGAGCGCGTGGCCGCCATCGGCAAAAGTGCGGTCGGTGACTGCCGCGAGCAATAGGGTCGCCAGCTCTGCCGGGGCGGCTCCGCCGGCGATGGCGGTTAGCAGGGTACGCTCGGCGCCATCCCGGTGGCGCACCGACGTCCAATGGCGCAGCCAGCGCCCAAGCTGGGGCAGTGGGCGCCCACCGTCCCCCGAAAGCGGCTGGCGATCGCGCCGGGGCGGCGCGCCGTCGCAGTCTCGCGAGAGCCTCGACAGACCCTGAAATAGGGCGAGGTAGGTCTCTTCGGGCGGCAATGACGGAACCAGATTGGCGAGGGCGGTCAGGATGGTCAGACCGGTGCCCCAGCCGTCGCGATTATGGACGCCATACATTACGGCGTCGCGCACCACCGCGTGATGGTCAACGCCGTCGGCGGTGAGGCCTAGAACCGCCTTGGCGATGACGAGGCCTATATCGTGCTGCAAACCTTCATGCAGCCGGTTGCGCCAATGCGCCTCGCCGTCGCCATAGCGGGTCTGCCGGCCGACCCAGACGGTACCGTCCTTGCGCAGCTCGACGGCCGCGGTCGGGACGTCGTCCGCCCACAGATCGAACGTGCCGCCGGTGCACAGGTCAAAGCGGGCGTGATGCCAGTGGCAAGTCAGAACGCCATCCTCGACCGAGCCGCGGTGCAATGGGAAGCCGAGATGGGGACAGCGGTTATCGAGGGCGAAGACACTGCCCCGATCGTGCACGACGAGCAGCGGACACGCGCCGCCGCCGACGACCATCATCCCCTTGGCCTTCAGCTCGTCCAAGGCGCCAACGCAGATCAGTTCCTCGCCGCCGAGCTCCTCGGCTCGCTTGCGGACAGGTTCGGACATCTTCGATCCTCCTTCCGCTGACCGCCGGTCGGCACGAAAAAGGCCGGCCCGATCGTTAGCCGCTCATTGCCGCTTGTGGTGTTTCCCCGTGCGCGGGATGCGGCAGGTGCCAGCGCGAATCGCGGCTTTCGAGGCGGCCGGCGCGGCGATGGCGCTGCAGCGCAATACCGAGATGATTCGGCCTGACCGCCATGCCGAACTCGCGCGACAAGTAAGTCAAAACTTCGGCGGCGGTGGCGCCTGCCCCATGCGCCTGGACTGCCTTCAGGGTTGCGTCGCTCAACGACATCCCGGGCGCCGGCTGAGCAACGCGAGCCCGGCGTTCGCCAGCGGCAGGCGAAGCGGCCCGCGCCGGACGGCCCCTGCGGCCACGGACCGCCACGGCAGCGCCCTTGCCAAACCGGGACAGCACGCGCTCGGCAATTTCCAGCTCGTTCAGCTGCTCCGCCAACTTTGCCCGCTCGCCATCGAGCCGCGCCAGCCGTTCGGCAATCCGCTGCTTCTCCTGTCCAATTTCTTCCACTGTGGCCATCTTCGCAATTCCTCCGCTGTCCCTGCATCGCACTGCGCCGGCTTCTCCGATAGATGGAATACGCCAGCACCGAAAAAAGACCGCGCGGGCCGATTATTGCAATTATATTATGATTCGGCGGGGCGTTCGGCAACATGAAGTGGCGCTGCTCGATGCAGCAGGCCACGCCAATCGCCTGGTTTCGGGTTCTGGTAGTCGGCGGCGCCGGTTCGCGCAACACTTCGATCCGGGTTCCGCAAAGAGCCACTTACCTTATTGGACGCTTCACCCGGCCACGGCTTGCAGTGCAAGGCGATTGTCGACACAGGCTTGAAAGGCGATTGGCCGGCGGATAAAGCCGCTGGAGACGAGTCCTCGGCGCAGCCGGTCGAAACCGTCCTCGGGCAGAACCGGGTCATCTCCCCACACTTGCTGAGTCCGGTAACGGGCGAGAGAGCGCGCCAGTGCGCCTGGATCGATCGCCGGAAAGAACGACTGGATCGCGTCGGCGATTTGATCCGCCGGCTTATTCTTGAGCCATTGCTGGGTGCGGTAGATTGCGCGGGTCATGCGCAACAACGGCTCGGGGTCGCGCAACAGCCGGTCGCGGGTCGTCACAAAAGCGGTATAGGTGGTGCGACCGCGGCTACTGGCGGCATGCCATAGATACCCGGCGCCGGTTGCCAGCGTCTCTTCTACGAAGGGCTCGAAGAATTGCACGGCGTCGATTTCGCCCTGGCGCAACGCCGCGAGGTTCTCGGCCATGCTGCGGTCTGCGGCGCGGTCGAGCCGATCAGGGTCGAGCCCGGCCTGCCGCAAATCTTCCTGCAGGCAGAGCCAAGGAGTCGGCACTTCACTGACCGTCGCAAACCGCATCTGCGCCAGATCGGCAAGACGAAAGTCAGGGATGGGATAACGGCCGACAATCGAAAACGGGTCGCGGCAGACGATCTCGGCAAAGCAGACGAGAGGGGAGCCGGCATGGTCGTCATGGTGCTTCATGACCCGCATCGGACCGGCCCACAGCACGTCGACAGCACCGTCGATCAGCGCCCGCTCGGCTCGCCCCGTCCCCGGCGACGGCAACAGCTCGACCTCGATCCCCTCGGCCGCATAGGCTCCGGTCGCATGCGCCGCATAGAACGGCGCATACAGCACAAAGCGATAATTCTCATAAAGCCGCAGGCGCATCGGCCCTCAACAACTGCGCTGGAGCGTCCCCCTCACCCTCCTGTTAGGCGGGGTTCTCCCTCTCCCCGCTTGCGGGGAGAGGGTTAGGGTGAGGGGCCGCGGGCTGTTGCTCAGATGACGCCGTCGCGGCGCAAGCCGTCGATCTCGCCGGCGCCGATGCCGAGCCAGCTGTGCAGAACCTCTGCGCTGTCGCCACCGAGCTTCGGCGAGCCCTTTAGCCGCACGGTCTTGCCGTCGATCCGCACCGGCCAGCTTGCCATCTTGTAGTCGCCGTTGTGGTGATGCACGGTCTGGAAAATGCCGCGCTCCTCGAAGGTCGGCTCGTTGATCAATTCCATCGTGTCGAACACGGCGCCGGACGGCACGCCGACGGCAATCAGCTTCTCCATCGCATCGCGTTTATCGTGCTGGCGGGTCCATTCGCCGATGATCGCGTCGAGCTCCTTTTCGTTCTTGACGCGGACGTCGCCGTTGGCGAAACGCGGATCCTCGATCAATTCCTCGCGCCCGATCAGTTTCATCAGCCGTGACCAGTGCTCGGGGTTGGCCCGGCTGGTGGTCAGATAGACATAATCGTTGGGGCCGCCGCCCTTTGCCGGGTAGAGCCCCGAGGGCGCGTTGTTGCCGCCGCCGGATTTGGCGCCGTTGCGCCGCGCCGGCTTGCCGGTGCGCGCCATCGTCGCAAAGCAGGTGCGCATGTAGTGGATCATCGCGTCCTGCATCGCCAATTGCAGCCGCCGCCCGTGGCCGGTGCGGTTGCGCTCGTGCAAGGCGCCGAGGATGGTGGCCGCCATCAGCATGCCGGTCCCGGTGTCGCCAAAGGAGAGGCCCGGCTTGACCGGCGGGCGGTCGGGTTCGCCGGTGACGCTGATCGGGCCGCCGGCCGCCTGCGCGATCATGTCGAAGGCCAGCCCCTTTTCATGCGGGCTGCCTGACCCAAACCCCTTGATCTGGCAATAAATGATGCCGGGGTTGATTTTCTTGACCAATTCGTAATCGAGGCCGAGGCGCTCGATCGTGCCGGGCGCCATGTTTTCGACCGTGACATCGGCCTTTTTCAGCATCTCCTTGACGATATCGAGCCCTTTTGGCGATTTCAGATTGATCGTCAGCGACTTCTTGTTGACGTTGAACTGGTGGAAGTACCACGGGTCGTCGTCAGGCTTGCCGGGGCGCAGCCGGCGGCCGGGATCGCCCCGCCCCGGGTTCTCGATCTTGACCACCTCGGCGCCGAACCACGCCAAGACCTCGGTCGAGGTCGTGCCGGCCTCGAACTGGGTGAAATCCACCACCTTGACGCCCTGTAAAAAATTCAGGTCCTGAGAGACGTCGCTCATCGCTGGTTCCTTCCGTTACGCGCCGATGCCGGCCCACAGCCTGCGCCTTCCCGCGCCCCACCGCAACGCCTTCCCGCCCCCTCGACGCCAGTGCCGACCCACTCGCCGCGCCAAGCTCAGGCCTAGACCAGTTTGGCTCACCGCAGTTGCGAAAGTCGCGGGCGGCGACCTGCCAGCGGCTCACCCATGACGGGCTGACGCAATACGCCCACTTGCCCCGCCTCAAGCCCATATGCACCCTCGAGGATTGAACCCCGCCGACAGCCGAGCCTAGAGTGGGTGTGGCACGGAGGGCTTTTCTGCCGGTGTGCCCATTCGTGCTGAAATCGGAGACGTCGATTACCAGCGCCACGATCCGCCGCACCGCACCGCCACCGACCCCGGAGCAGCTGATCCGGCGCGCCCTCGATTTGGTCCCCGAGATCCGCGCCTTGGCCGAGGAGACCGAACGCAACCGCACCATTTCCCCGCATATCATCGCCCGAATTCGCGACGCCGAGCTGTTGCGCACCACCCGGCCAAAGGAATTCGGCGGTTTTGAATTCGACCCCACCGTGGCGCTCGAAATCGCGCTGACGATCTCGGCCGCCTGCGCCTCGACCGGCTGGGCGGTCAACGGCGCGCTTTCCAACGGGATTTCGTTCGGTCATTACCCGATCGAAACCCAGCGCGAATTATGGGGCGATGGCGCCGACCCGTTCAGCTGCGCCTGTTTTGCCCCGACCGGCGCCGCGATCGCGACCGCCGGCGGCTATGTGCTGCACGGCAAGTGGTCGTTCGCCAGCGGCGTCGATCACGCGAGCTGGATCCGGCTCGGCGCCCTGATCAAATCGCCGTCCGCCGTTGCGTCTTCCGATGGCGCGTTCTTCCTGCTGCCGACCAGCGAGGTCGAGATCGAGGACAATTGGTTCGTCTATGGCCTGTGCGGCACCGGCAGCAAGAACATCATCGTGCGCGACGCCTTCGTGCCCGAACATCGCGTGTTGCGGTTCGCCGACACCCGCGCCGGCCGGACCTCGGGCGCGGAACACCACCGCAACCCGCTCTACCGTCTGCCGTTATTGGTGTTGGGCGCCTCGATGCTGGCTTCGACCGCGGTCGGCGCCGCCAAGGGCGCCGTTGCCGACTATCTGGAAATGACCACGGGCCGCAAGACCCGCGGCGCGCTCGCCGGCGGCGGGCTGGCGATGGCCGAGTTCGCCACGGTCCAGCTGCGCTTCGCTGAGGCCGCGGCCGCGGTCGAGGCCGCCGAGCTGATCCTGATGACCAATCTCCGCAACGCGATCGAGAAATTGCGCGCCGGGGAAGAACTCACCGTCGCCGACCGCATCCGTGCCCGCCGCGACCAGGCCTACGCGACAAAGCTCGCGCTGCAGGCGGTCGAAGCTCTCAATGCCTCGACCGGCGGCGCCGGGCTGCTGCTCGGCAATCCGATCCAGCGCGCCTGGCGCGACGTCAATGCCGTCGCCCGCCATGTCAGCCTCAACTGGGATGCGGTCGGCACGATGTACGGTCAGCACGCCTTCGGCCTCGAACCCCGCGGTCAATATTAGACCCGCCGTGACCTCAGCCGATTTTCACTTGAGCCGGCCGACCCCTTACGGGTCGCCGCTCGCCAAAGGAAAATAATCGGATGTGTGAGCTGGCTTACACATCTTCGTAGGTCGGCGTGGTAACGCTGGCGTTGCCCTCGGGCGCTCGCAGCGCGTGCCTGCCGGCCGAACCTCTTGCGGCAATGGCGGCGCGGAGCGCGCGCACAGTTGGGCATCGACGCCTTGGCCTGTCCGTCGATATCGCGGACAATTCATTGACGAGTTGGGGCGCGTAGTCAGGGAGAGAGCGATGCTGAGAACGATCAACGACGCTGGACTTAATCTGATCAAGTCCTGTGAAGGCTGCCGGCTTGCCGCCTATCAAGACGTGGCGGGGATTTGGACGATCGGCTATGGCCATATCCGCGGCGTTCGACAAGGCATGACCATCACCGAACAACAGGCCACCCAGTTCCTGCAGCAGGACTTGGTTGATACCGAGACGGCCGTCGATTCGATGACGTCAGCCGCTCCAACCACAAATAACCAATATGCCGCCATGGTTTCCCTCAGTTTTAATATCGGATCTGGAAATTTCAGGACATCGTCGGTTTTGAGATTTCATCTCGCACGCGACTACACCTCCGCCGCCGACGCGTTCCTGCTTTGGGATAAGAGCCATGTGAACGGGGAGTTGGTAGAGGTCCAGGGGCTTCTCAATCGGCGGCGGGCGGAGAGGGATCTGTACTTGACTCAAGACGCGATGTGACCCTGCGAACCGCTCGGTTTCTGGCGCTGCTGGCGTGGTCGGGTTTTATCTGCGGCGCTTCGGGTGCGGCCGAATTAGCGCACGCGCCGGCGGAATGGCGTGGCGCGTGGCTGCTGGACCGGGACGCCGGAGCATCGGCGGTCAGTGCCCTCGATCCCGCGCAAGCGCGCGCGTTGCTCGGCACAACCTTGTTGCTGGACGGAGGCGCGGCGCTTGGCGAACTTGCTTGCCCGTTGCCGAGTTTTCAGGTGTCGAGCGAGGCGAAAGAAGATTTCACCGTGGATTTCCGCATCCAGCCAGCCGACCTCGGCATCAAGGATGATCCGGTAAGCGTGTTGAACGTTGATTGCGGAAATTATGCATATAGCTTCATTCGTCTCGCGGCCGATCGTGGGCTGGTAATCTACCAAGGCCATTTTTTTGGAGCGGCCAAGCGCGTGAGCCGATAGGAGCGCAAGTGTCCACCGGGCGATGCCGCCCGCACATGCTCCTCCATATCTTTACGCAACCTGCAACTCTTATCCCGAAGCACATCCCCACAACCTATATCCTCTGCCCTTTATAGTTTCCCTGCCTTCCCGGCGAAGGCCGGGACCCATAGCCGGCATGGATAGCGGCCTTCACCGGTATGACGAAGGGCTTGGCGGGCTGCAATGAGAGCAGTGGTATGAACCAAACCGATGGCTCTCATTGCCGATCGTCGTCGCCCCGTGCGCCTTCAGCCCACGGACATGTTCCGTATGGAAAGCGCGGGTCTAGGGCATCAAAAGGGATTTTAGCTGCTGCGGGTTCCCGCTTTCGAGGCTGTAATCGCATTGGCAGCATTCTCTAAACGTCTCCCCCGCGAAAGCGGGGGCCTAGGGCAAGTGACTGAAATCCCTGGGTCCCCGCTTGCGCGGAGGGTTGTCCGGGGAAAGCAGGCTGTGATCGCAAAGCTTGAATTGCAGCCGTGTTTTTCGTCTTGGCCGGGCTTGGCCCGTGGGCCTTCAGCCCACGGGCTAGACCCGTGGGCATCCACGTCTTTTGGCGCCGGAAGTGAAGACGTGGATACCCGGCACAAGGCCGGGCAAGACGATCTCCGATTGTCTCTGACATCGGTGAAACGCCAATAAATTGTAACAACATTTTCCCCGGACAGCCCTGCGCTTGCGCGGGGACGATGAAATGTCTGTCCGCAGAATTTCCTGAGAGCCTCTTTCGCGGGCAAGACAGAAAAGAGGACGAATGCGAGCGTCAAATTCACAACGCTAGCCTATGGCCCGCGCACGCGGATTTACGCGACGCCTCACTTTTCGTAAGCAGCAATCTGGCCGTCGAACCACGCGAGGTCATTGGGCAGTGCCGCGTTGCTCGGCGACTGCCGCGCAAGCCGTGAGATGATGTCCCGTCCTTGCAGGAATGCGCCGAGCGTGTCCTCACGCAAACCCTGCTGCGCTTCGACCATCGCCACGCGGCCGTAACTCAATGCCAGATCGCGCTGCCAGCCGGCGTTGCCGCTTAGGTTATGCACCCAGCTCCGGGTCCATTGCGCCGCCCGCCCGAAAGGTTCGAATATGGCCGAGGAGGAACTGGCTGCTGGGCAGAAAATGGCGGCCCCACGGTCGAGGCCGCCTGGGCGGCCGTCAAACCGAATGTTGCGCAGTCGTGGCCATGCGTAGATTCCGAGGGTTGTCGCAGCTCTCTCCCAGAGCCGAGGATTGGTCACGAAGCGGGACCACCGTCGGCCTCACGGCGGGGCCGGAATTTAAGCACTTCTCCGCGCGATTTTGTGTTGCGATTGACGAACCGCCCTCCGCAGCGCCAGGGAGACAAGCGCCATGACGATCAGCCAAGACAGCGCCACACCATCCGTCGTTCGCAACGCGGCTGAGGGAAAGCCCGCGGAATCAAACCGGCGTCCAAAACTGGGCCGGAAGCAAAATCGAGCGACGCGCGGCCGTCGCACGATGCACGGCGTCACGCCTTCGATCAGTCTCGACGATGTTCTGATTACGACAGAGCTGCGGAGGCGCGTTTCACGGAGATCGCATCTCCATGGGGCAGCCTCAGCCTTGCAAGAGCTTGCCCAGCAGGTCGAAAAGCGCCCTGCAGACGTGCTTCCGTCTTTTGTCGAGATCGCGAGGAAGCTCTGCAAGGCGGGATCCGCCGGGATCAGCGTTTACGAACCGCAACCGGACAACGCCGGTATTTTCCGATGGCACGCGCTGACCGGAAAGGCTGCGCCCTTCGGCGGAGAAACGACACCGCGAGATTTCAGCCCGTGCGGCATTTGTCTTGATAAGGCCGAAGCAATCCTTATGGATCGTCCGGGCCGGCTTTATGATTGGTTGAATCTCCCGGATTTGCCGGTTGCCGAGGCTCTCCTGGTGCCGTTGTTCGTCGCCGGCCCCAAGCCTTTTGGGACGCTCTGGCTGATGTCTCACGACGACAAGCGGTTCGACCGGGGCGACGCTTTGGCGCTGAGCGAGATGGCGACCTTTCTCAATCTTGCTTTGAGCATGATTGCCGACATCGAGGACAAGGATGCCGCACTCCAGCAAGCCGAAGCAGCCCTGCACCAATCCTCCAAACTGGCAGCCTTGGGGCAGCTTACCGGAGGGATAGCACACGACTTCAATAATCTTCTCACCGTGCTGGGGGGCCATCTCGAACTGATCAAAGAGCGAGCCCGGGACGATAAGATCAAGCGGATTGCCGAGCGTGGGATCAAGGCAGCATTTCGGGGCGAAAAGCTCGTGCAACAAGTTCTGTCTTTTGCGCGACGACAGCCCCTCCGTCTCGATTTGATCGACATTGAGATCGTGGTGGACGAAATCGTCGACTATCTTCGGCTGATGGCGGACTCTTTGATCGTGAAGAAACAGATTGCCGAGAACCTGTGGCCGCTGCGCGCCGACCAAGATCAATTGCTGCTGGCGATCCTCAACATCGCCATCAACGCCCGAGATGCGATGATACCAGGGGGTGGCGTGCTGACGATCGATGTGCGGAACGCGGCTTTGCAGAACGGTCCGGACGACGACGGGTTGACCGGCGATTTCGTCGCGCTTGCTATTTCCGATACCGGCGCCGGGATGTCCGC
Source organism: uncultured Alphaproteobacteria bacterium (assembly GCA_963785565.1). Classification (GTDB taxonomy): domain Bacteria; phylum Pseudomonadota; class Alphaproteobacteria; order ATCC43930; family CGMCC-115725; genus AP-15. The sequence continues at coordinate 76,075 of CAWAVV010000034.1, forward strand.
AGAAACCCTGGGACGCGTCTTCGAGCCGTTCTTCACAACCAAGGCGGAGGGTCAAGGGACGGGCCTCGGCCTCAGCATGGTTGCCGGCTTCGCCAAGCAGTCGGGCGGAACCGCTCATATCAACAGTGAAATCGGGCGTGGCACCTCGGCGACCATCTATCTTCCCAGAGCGCCGACTGACCTCACCGTCTCGTAGGTCAGGCATTCTGTCACGGCTCTATCGACACGCGAGTGATTGACCTCGCCTCTGCGCCACGCGGTGGGCGCCGCAGACCCCACGCTCTCAGGTCGCATCAATAGTTTGACACAATGATGTGATAGTCGCACCGTTGCCGGTGGCGGTTCGCACGGCGCCGGGAGGAGAAGACCTCTTGTATTCGGCGGTCTGCCGCTGGTGTGGATATAGAAAATCTGCTGGCTTTGCTTTCCCGTGATTTCCCGGTTCCGTCGATTTAATTCCCGGTTAGGCCGGCAAAAATTCCCGGTTCTCCCGCAACGGGAATTTGCTCGCAATGGCTTGATCTGTATGCCATTTTCGCGGTCGAGTCGGTCTCGCGCGGCGAAAATCGCCAAGATTCCCGGTTCTTTTCCCGGCTCACGGGAATACGCCGCCGCCGGCTGCCCTAGCCGCCCGGCCTTCGGTTGACACCGCGGGGTAGGGTCGATCATGGTGCGCGCCGTTCGCCAGCATCCACCCTCGGAAGACGCCATGACCGATGCCGATCTCGCCGCCGCCGTCGATGCCGCCTGGGAGGCGCGCGACGGGGTTTCGCCGTCGACCAGGGGGGCCTACCGCGACGCGGTCGAGGCCGCGCTCGACGGGCTCGATTCGGGGGAATTGCGGGTCGCCGAGAAAACCGCGCAGGGCTGGCAGGTCCACCAATGGCTGAAAAAGGCGGTGTTGCTGTCGTTCCGCCTCAACGACATGGTCGAGATCCCCGGCGGCCCGACTGATCCCGAGCGCGGGGCCTCGCGGTGGTGGGACAAGGTGCCCTCGAAATTCGCCGGCTGGTCGTCGAACCGTTTCCGCGATGCTGGGTTCCGCGCCGTCCCGGGCGCGATCGTCCGCCGCTCGGCCTATATCGCGCCCAATGTCGTGCTGATGCCGAGCTTTGTGAATGTCGGCGCCTATGTCGACAGGGGCACGATGGTCGATACCTGGGCGACGGTCGGGTCCTGCGCCCAGATCGGCGCCAACTGCCATCTCTCGGGCGGGGTCGGCATCGGCGGGGTGCTCGAACCGTTGCAGGCCGAACCGGTGATCATCGAGGATGACTGCTTCATCGGGGCGCGCAGCGAGGTGGTCGAAGGGGTCATCGTCGAACGAGGGTCGGTGCTGGCGATGGGCACCTTCATCAGCGCCACGACCAAGATCGTCGACCGTAATACCGGCGCGATCCATCTCGGCCGGGTTCCGGCCTATTCGGTGGTGGTGCCGGGCTCGCTGCCGGGCCGGCCATTGCCCGACGGCAGCCCCGGCCCCAATCTCTATTGCGCGGTGATCGTCAAGACCGTCGACGCGCAGACCCGCGCCAAGACCGCGATCAACGAATTGCTGCGCGAATGAGAAATGCCGCCATCGACCCGGCGGCGCTCGCCGCCGAGCTGATCCGCCGGCCGAGCGTCACCCCCAAGGACGAGGGCGCGCTCTCGATCGTCGCCGGATATCTCGAAGACCTCGGTTTCACCTGCCACCGCCTCGTGTTCGGCGGCGACGGCAGCGACGCGATCGTCAACCTCTATGCCCGCCTTGGCGAGGGGCGGCCCAATCTGTGCTTTGCCGGGCACACCGACGTGGTGCCGCCGGGGGCGCGCGAGGCCTGGTCGTTCGACCCGTTCTCCGCGAGCCTGCGCGACGGCGCGCTGTGGGGCCGCGGCGCGGTCGACATGAAGGGCGCGATCGCCGCCTTCATCGCCGCCGTCGAGCGCTGGCTTGCCGAACGATCCTCCGGCTTTGCCGGCTCGATCAGCCTGCTGATCACCGGGGACGAGGAAGGGGCGGGGGTCGACGGCACCAAAAGAGTGCTCGAATGGCTGGCCGCGCGCGGCGAGACGCTCGATGCCTGCCTCGTCGGCGAGCCGACCTCGGCCACGGCGCTTGGCGACATGATCAAGATCGGCCGGCGCGGCAGTTTGACCGGGCGGCTGACCGTTCACGGCGTTCAGGGCCACACCGCTTATCCGCACCTCGCCGACAACGCCGCCCATCGCCTTGTCGCTATGCTGCATGCGCTGACATCAGCCGAGCTCGACCGCGGCTCCGAGCATTTTCAACCTTCGACCTTGCAGGTCTCGACGATCGATATCGGCAACCCGGCCGCGAATGTGATCCCGGCCGTGGCGCGGGCGGTATTCAACATCCGCTTCAACGATCGCTGGACCGGCGAGAACTTGAAACATTGGATCGCCGAGCGCCTCGGCGCGGTTGGCGGGCATTATGAACTCCAGGTCACGGTCAGCGGCGAGTCGTTTCTGGTTCCTCCCGGCATCGTCAGCGATCGGCTCGCCGAGGCGATCCGCCGCGTCACCGGCCGAGTGCCCGAGCTCAGCACCACCGGCGGCACTTCGGATGCACGCTTCCTTCATGCTTATTGTCCGGTCGCCGAATTCGGCCTTGTCGGACAGACCATGCACCAGGCCGATGAACGGGTCGATCTCGCCGATCTCGCCGCCTTGACCGAGATCTACCGCACTTTCCTCGACCTGTTCTTCGGAAATCCCTGACCGGCGCCGAGCGCCCGATGGCCGCGACGGCATGGCGGGACGAGGTGCGCTCGGCGATTGTGGGGAGCTTACGGCTGGCGAAAGGCGATCGCGGCGGGCTCGCCTGTTTCGACCGCTCGCTCGACGGATTCTGGCGCTCATTCTTTGCCGGTGTGCTGAGCTATCCGCTCTACTTGGCACTGCTGACGATGCGGGTCAGCGCCGCCGAATGGGAGGCCGCGGGCGTCCTGCGCATCATTCTGGTCGAGACGATCGGCTATGTGATCGCCTGGGTCGCCTTTCCCCTGCTGATGCTGTCGGTTACCCGCTGGATCGGCCGCCAAGGTCGCTTCTTCGACTTCATGGTGCCGTACAATTGGTGCCAACTGCCGCAGAGCGTGCTGTTCGTGCTGGTCGGTCTCGGGGTGGAAAGCGGCATCCTGGGCGATCCGGCGGCGCAGGCAATCGAAGCCGCGGCCGCCATCGCCGTCCTCGTTTACGAGTGGTACATCGCCCGGGTTGCACTGGAGTCGAGCGGTGCCGCAGCAACGCTCGTTGTCCTCGTCGATCTCGTCCTCGGGGTTGTCGTCAGCCGCGCCGCCGGCAGTCTTTATTAACGCCCGGCGAACGGGTCCGGCTGGTCCGGCCGGGGCGGCGTCAAGGTCTGATCCTGAAGCTGACCGGCGGGCAGGGCCCGACGGGCAGGCGGGATCTGGTCCGCAGGTTGGGTCTGCCTGGTCAGCTGCGACACGAGCTGGTCGAACGACTCGGTCTGATCCGGCGGCGGGGTCAGGGACCGGGCGAGACGAGGCTGCCGCGGCGCGGGCGACGCGTCATCGCGGGCGGGTCGAAAATGCGCCTCTCGCGATGCGGTTCGCGCGTGCTCGGGCGGCAGATGGCGCGCTGGCGGATGCCCTGCCGCGTAATAGGAAGCGGCCTTTCGCGGAGATGGCGGGGGCGGGGTGGCATCGGGCGCGGCGACGGGGGAGGCCGCGGGGATCGACGCAGGCTTTGGCGCCGGGACGGCTGGCGGCGGCGATATGCTGCTCGGGACCGCAGGCGCGACGGTCTGGACGGCTTTGATCGGCGGCGGAGCGGTTGCGGCGGCCGCCGCTGGCTGCGGCGCGGCCGGCGGGTCGGGGATAGCGGCGGCTGCCGCGGTGACATGCGTTGCACCGGCGTCGGGCGATATCGGCGGCGGAAGCGGCGCTGATTTGGGCTCGGAAGCGGCGACGGTCTGCCTCACTGGCCGCGAAAGCAGCGAAAATCCGATGCCGTAAGAGGCGCCGATGACGCCGATGGCGACCAGGCCGACAAGGGCGAGAAACGCCAGCGTGCTCGCCGGCAGCCCAGGCTTGCCGGTGGCGAGGCGATCGGGCGCGAAAGGCGTCGGCGACAAGACCGGAACATGCCCGCCGGTCCCGACCGGCGAGGCCACCCGCGCATCGGCGACCGGCGGATCGATCGGCCGAACCCCGGATGCCGGGAACAGCCGCGGCTCCGCACGTTCCGGTCGGGGCTCTACCCTGGGCAGAGTAAGCGAGAGGTCGTCAAATATATTCTTGCCCATTTATCGCCTCATTCTCGCCGTCTTCCGTCGAACAACCTCGCAAAACATAACAATGCGCGCCGTATGCTGGTAAATCGTGCTTGATCGCCCGGCGCCTTCACCATCTTGCACCGTCGATAGGTTAATTATTAAACATGAAACCTGTTTGCAACCCTGACTTCAGCGCCAGGGTGCGGCAGGATATGTCTTTTACGAGTTCGCGATAGCGGTCGGGATACTTGACCTCGACCAGATAGAGCCCGTCGGCCGGGGCGGTAGGGCCGCCGGCGCGGCGGTCGCGGGCGGCGAGCGCCGTACCGACGTCGTCGGGCTGCCAGCGGCCGAGCCCGACCAGCTCCAAGGTGCCCGCCATATTGCGCATCTGGCGATGCAGGAACGAGCGTGCCCGCGCCTCGATGCGAATCTCGTCGCCGATGCGGGTCACGTCGAGCGCATCGAGCGTCCTGAACGGCGATTTCGCCTGACACAGCCGGTCGCGAAAGGTCGTGAAATCGTGGTGGCCGACGAGATGGCGCGCGCCTTCGCGCATCGCCTCGACGTCGAGCGGCGGAGCAACCCGCCACACCCGGCCGCGCTCGAGCGCCGCCGGCGAGCGCCGGTTGAGGATGCGAAAGACGTAGACGCGCAACATGGCCGACAGGCGCGCGTCGAAATCCTTGGGCGCGGGCTCGGCGGCGAGCACGCTGATCGCGGCCGGGCGCAGGTGGTGGTTGACCGCGCCGCGCAGCACCTCTGCCGGCGCCGAGCGCGCAAGGTCGAGATGCGCCACCTGACCCAGCGCATGAACCCCGGCATCGGTGCGCCCAGCGCCGTGCACTGCGACCCTTTCGCCGCAAAAGCGCATGACCGCGGTTTCGAGCGCTTCCTGCACCGACAAGCCCTGCGGCTGGCGCTGCCAGCCGACGAGCCCGGCGCCGTCATATTCGATCGTCAGCTTGTAGCGGGGCACAACAATATCTTCCCGGGCGAGATCGGATAGCCGCGCAGGAACTCGGATGCGTCGAGCGCGGCACGACCCGGCCGTTGCAGGCGCAGCAGCCGCAGAACACCCGATCCGCAGGCGATCGCCAGACGATCGTCGAGCACGATGCCCGGCGGGCCGTCCGGCGCATCGGCAAGCGCCGCGGCGGCGAGTACGCGAATGGGTGCGCCATCATGCTCGAAATAGGCGCCGGGCCACGGGTCAAGCGCGCGTACCCGACGTTCCAGCTCCGCCGCCGGGTGACGCCAATCAAGCAGACCCTCCCCGCGGCTGATCTTGGGTGCATAGCTAACGCCCTCTTGCGGTTGCGGGCGCGGGACCAGCGCGCCTCCGGCGAGGCCGTCGAGAGCGGCGACGATCAGCCTGCCGCCGAGTTGGGCGAGCTCCTCGGTAAGGCCGGCGGTGGTCGCCGCGAGGCCAATCGGCCGCGGCTGCTGCATCAGTATCGGGCCGGTGTCGAGCCCTTTTTCCATCTGCATGATGGTGATTCCGGTTTCGGGGTCGCCGGCGAGCAGGGCGCGCTGGACCGGGGCGGCGCCGCGCCACCGGGGCAGCAGCGAGGCATGTACATTGAGGCATCCAAGCCGCGGCGCCGTCAGCATCACCTGAGGCAGGATCAGCCCATAGGCGGCAACAACCGCGGCCTCGGCGCCGAGTGCGGCGAACCCTGCCTGAATCTCCCGGTCACGCAGCCCAGCGGGGCAGCGGACCGCGATTCCGTGCCGCTCAGCCAGCAGCTGAACCGGTGAGGGTTGCAGACGATGACCGCGGCCGGCCGGACGCGGCGGCTGCGTATAGGCGGCGAGCAGCCGGTGCCCGGCCGCGATCAATGCCTCGAGGATCGTTGCAGCAAACGCCGGCGTGCCCATGAAGACCAGGTCCAACGCGGCACTCCCCGCAGACGGCGGTCGTCGCCCGGCCACTGGCGCTAGGCGGGGACGAGAGTCCGGTTGCGTTTCGACTTGGCGAGCTTGCGCAGGATCATCCCGCGCTTGACCATCGAAATATGGTCGACAAAGAGGACGCCGTCCAAATGGTCGATCTCGTGCTGAACACAGGTCGCGAGCAACCCCGACGCCTCGATCTCGCGGATCTCGTTCTGGTAGTCGAGGTAGCGCAGGCGGATCTTTTCCGGGCGGGTGACCTCGGCGTAATGCTCGGGCAACGACAGACAGCCTTCGCTGCCGGTCGTCAGCTCCGGCGAGCGCCACAAGATCTCGGGGTTGGCCAGCATCATCGGCTGGGGCTGTTCCCCCTCACGCGCGACATCGAGGACAATGACGCGCTTTGCCACCCCGACCTGGGGTGCGGCAAGGCCGACGCCGATCGCCTGGCGCATCGTCGCCAGCATGTCGTCCATCAGCCGCCGGACCTTGTCGTCGACCGCGGCGACGGGTAGCGCCTTGATTTTGAGGCGCGGGTCGGGGGCGGTGATGATCGGGAGCAGGGCCATCGGACGCAAATTTAGATAAGGGACCGGCTGCGCAGCGTCAATCCGCCGGCGCCGATCCAGACCCTCAGGCCGGTCCGATCGCGGCGAGAAAATCGGCCGTGATTTGCTCTGTCGGCCGACGCAGGATGGTCTCGTTGGTGACGAGTTCGAACTCGGCCCCAGCCGAAGCCGCCGGCAGCGGCGGGCGGATCGAGATCCCGCGTGCGCTCAGCCTCTCGGGCAGGGAAGCGGCGGCGGCGTCGCAAATACGCAGGCGGGTAACATTGGTCGAAGCCGCCGAGCGCAGCACCCGGATGCCGGGTTGTTCGCCCAATGCCCGGAAAAGTGCGTCGGCCGCCGCGGCCGCCCGAGCAAAACGCTCGGCGAAGCCGTCGAGATAATGCAGCGCCACCGCCGCATAAGGCCAAGCCTGCCGTAATCCGCCACCGAACATGCGGCGCTGATGGTAGAGCCTGTCGAGCAGATGCCTGGGGCCGGCGAGCACCGCCCCGCCGGCGGCGTTGAAATATTTGTAAAGTGACACGTAGACCGTGTCGAACGGCGCCGCGTAATCCGCTGGCGCGATCCCGGTGTAAGGGGTGGCAAGAAACATTCTCGCGCCGTCGAGATGCAGCCCGATCCCTCGCTCGCGCGCGAAGTCGGTGATCCGCCGCATCTCGGCATGGTCGAAAACCTGGCCCGCCAGGCGGCGCACCGGGCTTTCGATCGAGATCGCCCCGATCGCCGTTCTGACTCGGCCGGCTTCGGCGCGCGCCGCTTCGGCGATGACCTCGTCGAGCGTAAAGCTCGGCCGTTCGGCGGCGAGCGGGACCAGGGTCAGCCCGCTGAGCTCCTGCGCACAATCGCCGGCGTCGGCGTAGAGATGGCTTTCGCGCTGGACCAGCACCCGGCGCCCGCGTTGCGCCAGAAGGCGAACCGCGAGATGGTTGGCCAGGGTCCCCGAGGGCATGAAGATCGCCGTCTCCTTGCCGAGCAGTGCGGCCATGCTCTGTTCGAGCCGCGCAACGGTGCCGCCCAAGGAGAACTCATCGGCTGCGATCCCGTCCTCCTCGGCGAGCCGGGCCAGGAGGCGCGCGTACTCGGCTGGCGACAGCGCGAGGCCGTCGGAAGTGAAATAAATCGCGCAATCTTGCATCGCCCTGCCCTGACGCTAACGGTAGCCGCGAGGCCGCGGAGCTGGCCTCTTCGAGGCAACGGCGGCTGGCCGCGGGCTGACACCGTCGCCGCGGCGATGCTAGCATGAGCGATATCGGAGATCGCGATGAAACCGGCGCATTTATGCTTCACCCTAGTATGCCTAGCGCAGATTTTTGCGATCATGGCTCCACGTGAAGCCGAGGCGTGGGGCCCCGAGGGCGACAGGATCGTCGCATTGGTCGCCGATCGGCTACTGCAGGCGCACGACCCAGCGGTGCAAAAAAAGGTCGCGGCGATCCTGGCAACCGATAAAGACAACAGCTGGACCAAAACCGACATCGCCGGCGAGGCGACCTGGGCGGATGTGTTGATGAACAAGAGCCCCGAGGGGCGGGCTGCGACTGCGCAGTGGCATTACGTCAAGCTCGATGCCGCCAGCCCTGATTTGGCCAAGGCCTGTTTCGGCCAACCCGAGCTGCCGGCGACCACCCCGGCCATCCACGGCCCGCAGCGGGATTGCATCATCGACAAGGTCAACGAGTTCGCTAGAGAACTGTACGATCCCGGCACTTCAGCCGGCGAGCGGCTGATGGCGCTGCGGTTCCTGCTGAACTTTACCGGGAATTTGCACCAGCCATTGGCTGCGATCGAACACCACGATCAGGCCGGCGACTGCATTGCCGTGCTCCCGCCTGGAGCCAAGACTCCGGTCCGGCTCAGCATCTATTGGAATGATGTTCTTGTCGCCGAGGCCGAGGGCAAGGACCCGATTACGGCGGCGAACCAAATCGTCGTCGGTCTGAGCCCGGGCGACGTCGCCAAATGGTCCAGCGGCACGCTCCAAGATTGGGCGCGTGAATCCTACAACACCGCTAAGACCGTCGCCTACAGCTATCCCGCCGACTTGGTCGCCGGCGGACATGCCTTGCCACTGAGCCGAGGCGGAACGGATTCCTGTGGGTCAATCTCGGTCTATCGGATCAATTCGGCCTATCAGGACCGCGCCATCGCCGCGGTGAGGGAGCAATTGGCCAAGGCCGGGGTGCGGCTGGCGTTCCTGTTACGGGAAAACGTCCGGTAGCCGGTACGGCGATCAACGCTCTCGCGCCGGGTTGGCCCGAATCAGGGCGGCGGCGATTTCGACGGGGTCATCCTCGGCGCCGGCGAGATATTCGACCGCACGCAGCACCGGGGGATGCAGCCGGTCGCCGAGATCGGCGAGCTCAGAAATCCGCACTGGCCGCCCATCGAGGTCGCGGGCACATTTATGCAGAACCCGTTCGAGGACGAAGGCGACGGTAACCCGGCCCGTAGACAGCGACGAGGCGATGCATCCGCGGGCATAGATGGCCAGCTCGTGCAACGCCTCCAAACTGCCGAAACGGTTGCGTTGCGTCTGATAGGTCAACTGACGCTTGAGATGGGCCGCGGCCAGATCGACGATCGATTGGGTCAACTAAAATCACGCCAGGTAAACAGAGATTCGAAATTGATCCCCGCGTCTTTGAAGTTCTGGTCGGCGCCTTCGAGGCGGTCGACGACGGCGATAATCTTGAGGATCGTACAGTCGCGTTGACGGACCGCGGCCGCCGCCTGCATCACCGAGCCACCGGTGGTGGTGACGTCCTCGAACAGGATCACCCGCGACCCGTTTTCGAGCAGCCCGTCGATACGCTGGTCGGTGCCGTGGCCTTTGGCTTCCTTACGCACAAAAAAGCCCTTGATCGGCTTCTCCGGCCAGCTCCTCGCGCACATAGCGGCGACGATCGGAATCGCGCCGGTTTCCAACCCGCCGATATAATTGACCTGCTCATCTTTAATTCGGTCAAACAACAGGTCGGTGGCCAACGCCGCCCCTTCAGGATCGAACATCGTCCGCTTCATATCGAAGAAAAAACTGCTCGACCGCCCCGAGGCGAGCAGGAAATCCCGTTGCTGTAACAATGATTTGTGGCGGATGATGCCGAGAAGCCGTTGTCTTTTGGCCGGCAAATCCGCCCGCATCGGCCCGTCCCTCCTTGCCCTTGGCGCCCGCCGAATTCGGCCCGCCGCCGGCCCGCATCGGCGCGTGGTCGGCGGCGTTGCGCCGGCCCTTGCTAAAATTAAGCCTGAAGCTCGTTCGGGAGACAAGAGGGCGAAGATGATGGGTGATGTACAGAAGTTTTTGTTAGGGCGGTGAGAGGGGTACTCGGCGGATTGCTGAGGTCCGCAAGGGAGCACCCCAATGCCACAGTCGGTGACGATCCGCAGCCTGCCGAGGGCCTTCGATCTCGTGAAGGGCATGCAGGCGCAAGGACTGGAATGGGGCGAGGGCTACCATGGTCTCGGCCGCCGGGCGATTGCCGTCATCCTTACCGGGCAGATAGGGCATGCCATCGACGAGCATCTCGATCGCATGGCGGTGCTCGACCAAGCCGACCGGCGCAACGGCTCGTATCGGCGGCATCTGTTGACCGAGTTGGGCGAGATCGAGCTTGCAGTGCCGCGCACCCGCCGCTTTGCGCCGATCGCAGTACTGCGCGCCTACGCGCGGCGTGCCGAGCAACTCGACCGCCGACCGCAACTGCGCGCCCATCGCCGCTTTCGCGACCATGCCGAACGCGACGCCTATCTCCACACCTTTGTGGCCGATTACAATCTCACTCGCCTGCGCTGCCTCGGCTATCAGGCGCCCGCCGAACTCCTCGCTAAACTCGCGCGACACAACACGAAAGCGGCGGTCCGAGGTGCCGTTGGTACGGTCTTAGCTGCCCCCTGTTCAAGCCAGGGGCAGGTTCTTGGTGCCCGTTTTCGCGGGCATGACGAAAAGGGAGGGCGAGTACCAAGCGTCAAATTCGTACCACTAGGCCGCTGCGTGCGGGACAGCGGCGCCAAGCAAACGATGCTTCTTGCTGCGCTCCAACAGCTTGCCGCCAAACAACAGGCCGGCAACCGCAAGTAGGACCGGGAGGCCTTGGCCGATTAATGGGGCTGGCACGGGTACGCCGGCTATAAAAGTATCGGGCTTAGTGCCGAAACTGAACGTCACGGCCGATATCGTGGTGGCAGACGTGATGTTTGGGTCCGAGATCACAAACGTGCCGGTACCATCAATATAGGGGTTAAAATTCTTGATGCTGCTATTCGCATTACTATAATTGCCCATTGAATCCGCGGGGCCGATAATCATGTTTTCCGGCTGCGTGCCAGTGAGCGCAGTCAGTACGACCTGACCGCCAGTTATGCTGGCTCCCCAGCGCGTCGGATCACCGGAGACCGGCGACCCTGGGTTGCCCGAGGTGACGTCAATCAGCGAGCCAGTCTGGGACGACACCGATGCAGCTGTACCCAAGGTGCCGCTCGGAAGAAACTCGATGTCGCTGAGCGCATCGCCGGCCGAGCGAATATTCGCCTCGGTGTTTGTCAGCACGATGGTGAGTGTGCCCGCTCCCGGGGTGAAGGTGGCGGTAGCGCCACACGTCTCGCTGCAGTTGCTGGTGGCGGTCATGAATTCCATCGGGGAAGCAACCGGGGTCGCCTCCGCGCCGGTGTTGGCGAATAGCGGCAGCAACCCAAGAGCCGCCACGCCAGCGAGGAGCGGAAGAGATTGGAATTTGAACACGGGATCGTCTCCGGACAAGCTTCTGATCCTCAATAGATCCGCCGGAAGTCGGGCAACTCTCGGGCCAATGCAGAGCGCTCCTTTGTCACCCTTCCGTCTATCGTGCTGCTGGACGTCCGGCTCGTGGGAATCGCAAACATGTACACGTAAGGGATTTGATGAGCGGCATATCGCATCGTACCCCCGCACTCGTTCTGACTAAACGATGTTATCCCTTCCCGGCTCCGGTCATGCTCATGCCCGGCACAAGGCCGGGCATGATGATTCGGGGGAGGACGTCGCTTATGTATGGTCAGGCTGCCGCGTGAGAACCAACGGTTTCAAGCGGGGACCGCCGCTTGCTGCGTTCCCACAGCTTGGCGCCGAACAAGATGCCGCCGACGGCGAGCAGGACCGGGAGGCCACGACCGATCGGGGGAGCCGGTACGGCACAGGGTCATGGTCTCTAAGACTTCGGGCAACCCGTTGGCTGCCGTATACCAAAGATCATAGGTACCGGCGGAAGAATCCAGGTTCATCAGCGCTGAGGTGACTTTAGTCGTGGGGGCGGAAGCCGTAAACGGCCCCAGATCGAGGTAAGTCAACAGAGCTGAAGTTGGCACGTGTCATCATCCTTGGAGGAACAGGCTGACGCCATCGTCGTGCGGTGACCTGAGAACATTTCTCCTCCCCGGAGCCGTAAACGTGAACTCGAACAGCGTGACCGCGTTAAACGTTGTGGCCCACTTGGTACTTCGCGTGCGCGCAACACGTGTTTGTTAAGCACTGCCCGGTACAGTTCGTGGGGGAGCGGCGCGAGGTGGTGATCCAGGTTAGCGTTAAAAAAACCGAGGGATATGAAAGGTCGTTGTGGTGTTGCCGACGGGAGATCGTAATTGATCGACGCCACGTAGTTTTGCGGCCCCAGAGTGAAGCCGTCGCGAAACCTAAATAGGCAAAGCCGCCGCCGTGGCAGCGCTTGCTGTGTTGGATTGCTCGAGATAGTTCGGGTCCGCTCATGAGGTTCGTAAAGGCGTTCCAGAATTCGACGGTGGTCGAGGTATCCGGTGGCGGCACCGGCTCGGCATTCGCCGTGCCGATGGTCCCGGCAAGACCAAGTGCCGCGATCGCGAGAATCAAAGGTTTCATGGGCCAGCGCTCCCCTTCTCTTAACGCCAAGAATCGGTGCAAATCTCGGGCCAATGTCCGGTCGGCATTGCCCTTAGTGGTTAATTCAGCCGCGCCCGGCGGTGGATGACGCAAAAATGTAAAAAAAGCCGACAGCAGCTTGCGAGAGCCGGGCGTGGCCGGGCAATGGAGCTATTAATCATACCAAAGAGTTAGTTGCGCCGATCGCAGGCCGACAAGGTGTCAAAAAAGTCGACATTCCCCCAGGGGCGCCCGCGCAAGCCCGGAGTGCGCCGCCGCAATACCCCGGTTCGTCAGCTGGTGGGCCCGATCGGCGCCCGGCGCACATGCTCCAAAGCTGGTCCGGGTCAAAGGCTTAGAGGCTGACGGCGGGCGCAGCGGCGCAGCGCGGGCATAGTCAAGAGCGAGCCGGCCATGTGTCGGAATTTATTACACAGCGATAGACCGTGTTTTGCCGCAGCCGGCGCAATCGCCGCTCCGGGCGCACGCCGCCACCTGATCCGGTCGAGACCGGAGGACGTCGACGACGCATAGCCCGTGGCGCCGCTGTTTCCAATCCGGCCCGCGACGCCCGCCGATCGGCGTCCGTCTCCCACGCCGTGGCGGATGCTGATTTTTTATCCAGCGGCACGCTTTCGAGCCGCCGCCGGAGCCTGGTCAAGGAGGCCGTCCCGTCGTCGCCGAGCATCGGACATTCTTCGTTTCGGGCATCGTACCCCGCCGCCCTCGCAGCGAATTCATCAAATCGGCAGAACGTTGTTTGCCGCTGTCGAAATCGCGATCTGGCGTCCAAGAATGTCGAGCAGCACGCGGACCCGCCCGGCATCGTCCAGACGATCGAGGATTGCGAGTTGATCGGCGAAAGGCCCCGCCATCAGGCGCACTGGCCCGCCCACCTGCAATTTGTCGCCGAATTGCAGAATGCCGCGCGCGTCGGCCGCCGCGATCAGCGCCTCGACCACCTGGCGCGGCACCGGATGCGGCTGATCGCCCCGCATCACCAACCGCGAAACCCCAAAGGTGCCGTTGACGCTGCGCCACTGATGGCGGGAGAGATCGAGCACGATGAACAGATAGCGCGGGAAAAAAGGCGCCTCGACCGTTGCCGATTTGCGCGCGTGCCGGACGGTCTTATTCCGTTTCGGCTGAAACGTGCGGAAGCCCTGGCGACGCAGCTGAACCTCTGCGCGCGCCTCGGCAAACGGCAAAGTGTGGACGGCGTACCACCGCTCGCCACCCGAAAGCGCGCCCGGTCGATGCGACGCGGCCTGATCACCGAGGGATTGGGCAAAGTCCGGGATCGACATGGTGCTGACCCCTTACTCCACCTCGCTGAGGCTCCGGTTCGAGGGCAGCCGCATCGGCCGATGATCCGACGGCGCCGGATCATAGACCCCAAGTTGGCCGTAGCTTGCCGAGCCGGTGTCGACTCCAACCATGATGATGCCGTCCAGCCCGATGCGGCAGAGCCGGAGAAATCCGACCGCGGCCGTCATTTCATCCCAGGAGGTCCGGCCCCACCTGACCAGGAGGAGGCGGGTATCGGCAAACTTGCCGATCAGGGCGGCGTCCGCGCTCGTCATCACCGGAGGCGTGTCGATGATGACGATGTCATAGGCCTGCCGCGCCTCTTCGAGCATCGTCGCGAACCCGCCGGAATGGAGGAGGAGCTGAAGATCGTCCTCGCTCGGCGCCGGTATAAAGTGAGCGGTGGATTTCGCGTCGGCTTGCACGATATCGCCGAGCTTGACGCGTTGCCCGGCAATCGGATCCAAAGCCGGAACCGTCGAGGCGCCGAACGCGGTCGCGACCCGCGATCGATACGGGTCGGCGTCGATGACCAGAACCCGCATGCGGCTTTTCGCCAATGAGCGTGCCAGACCCGTGCAGAACGAGGTCTTGCCCTCGCCCGGCTGCGGCGAAGTGACGAGGATGACCTGCGCGCGGTCCGGTGATTGGGGAGATCGCAGCGCGGTATGGATGCGCACGAGGGCCGTGCCGAACCGGGAATGTGGGTCGTTCACCGGGTAGTCTTGCGGTTCTTGGCCACGCCACCGCGACACCTTCGGCAGGTACCCGAAGACCGGGATGCCGGTCACGCTTTCGATGTCCAAGGTGTGGCGGACCCGCCGGTCGAGGCCTTCGCGGAGAAAGGCGAGAGCTCCGCCGATCGCCAGTCCGCCGAAGGTGCCGAGCAGCACGAACCGCAGCAAGCTCGGATAGCTGGGATCTTCAGGCGGCACCGCCGCCGAGATCAGCCGCGCATCCGGCACCTCCAAGCTCTCCTGCTCCATCGACTGCTTGTAACGAGCCAGGAAGGTCTCATAGATCGAACGGTTGGCGTCGGCTTCGCGCTGCAGCTGTATGAGCCGCACACCGGAGTGAGTGGTGTCTCCCAATTGGGCCTGCACCCCCTGGAACGATTGCTCCAGTTCGGTCGCTTTCTTGCGCGCCGCCACCACCTCGCTCGAAAAGCTGCCAATGATTCGGCTCATTTCCGCGTTCAACTGGGCCCGCAAGACAGCCGCCCGTGCCTGAAGGTCACCCACCTTGTAAAAGGCGCCGTGGTCCTGGAGGTCGGTGACCGCCAGGTTGATTTGCTCGAGCTCCTTGCGCAGCTGCTGAATCATCGGCGAGGCGAGAACATCCGGCAAGGTCTCCGGGTTGCTCTGCCGGACAGTCTGCAGATTGACCTCGGCGCGCATTAATTCCGAGTGAGCAGTGCTAAGCTGCGCGTTGAGGTCGGCGAGGCGCACGGCCGGTATCGTCGCGCCCCTGACCTCGAGGAGTCCGGATTTGCGCCGGAAATCATCGACTGCCGCCTCGGAGGCCTCCAACTGCTCCCGGATCTTGGCCACCCTCTCGCCGAGCCAGTTGCTGGCGGTCATTGTCGCCCTGGTCTTGGCCAGGACCTGGTCGTCCAGGTAGGTTTTGGCGACCTCATTGGCGATCTGGGCCGCCCGCTCCGGGCTCTCCGAAGTGAAGGAGACGACGATCGTCAGTGAACGACCATCATTGGTTACATTTAGATTGCCGACCAACCAGTCGGTGAGCTGCGACTGGGTGAGCGTCGCCGTGTCCACCGGATCCTTCCAGAAGGTCCCGGGCAAATAGCGGCCGAGCGCATGCCGCATGCGGCGGACGAAATCGGGCTCCCGCGATTGCCAGATGACGACTTCCCGCGCCACGGCGGGGTCGGACATCAGCCCAAGCTTGACGATAACCTCGTAGTTAAGCGAACGGGAGCGGATGACGTCGAGCTCGCTCCTCAGCGTGGACTCTTCCAGCGGCAGCCGTGAGACCACCTCACGATCAACGAGCTGGATCTTGCTCACGTCGAGCGTGAGGGCCGCGGTGGCGGTGTAACGCGGCACTGTGACCGACGCGATCGTCCAAGCGGCGGCGGCGATCAGAAGTGTGGGCGCGAAAATTATAAATTTTCGTCGATAAACCAGGCGGACAAACTCGCGGATACCGCTCAGCCCTCCTTGGGTAGGATCTCGCGAGTCGATCATCCCGATATCTCTATAGTGCGGCGTCGGGCTTTCCGGCCACCCAAAGACGAGGGAACCGGTCGCGGTCGCGCACCAGCCCAGAGAATACAGTCCCGATAAACCAGCTCGGCACGATTGATCGCTAACATTTCTTCATGAAGTCGCGGATGCGGCTCGCTACCGCACTATCGCACATTTGCATTTCGTACGCGATGGCCTTGTTGAGCTTTGCCGGCGTAGAAGAGATCACCCAAAGCGATCGCGGATCGCATCGTCAGCCAGCGGCCAATTCCTCTGGTTCTTTGCTAGCCTGGCCATGCAAAGCGGAACAAAATCAGCTCGAAACATCAACAAATATTTCGAGGCGTTTCCTTTTTGGTTAAGAAATCCGGGCCGGAAAATACGTAGTTCTCCATGAAACTATCTCAATACGTTGGGCCGTCACGGGCGGTTTTGCAGTTCCTTGGCGCACTCAAGGTGCGTCATTCTGACGCTGGTCTCTCAAATCGCGCTTCCGACCGGAAAGGTCGGAGGGTCAACAATTTACGGAAATCCGCGCGGCGGCAACCGTCGGCTTCCCCAATGCCCGGGAAAGATTGAAGCTGCGCGATCTATTTCAACGCGATCGAGTCTCCATCTCTGCCGGAGGACGGGTCTCGAGAGCTTTGATCCGCTGCTCGGCGTCGCCCGCGCCAAGCTCGCGGGCGCGTCGATACCAGAACAGCGCCTGAACCGGATCGGCGGTGAGGCCGCGTATACCGGCACGGCCCAGAACTATTGGATCGAAGGTGGCGCCTAGCTGCAACGCGGCTAGCCCGCTTTCTGCGGCGGCGGCGCGCTCATAAAACTTTCGTGCCGAGGTGATGTCGCCGGTGCCGAGGAATGCATCGCCGCGCCCCAGCAGCGCCTTGATCTCCATGGCGGAAAGGCGGGGGCCGGCCGAAGGATGCGCCAAGGAGGGCGCCGCTAAAGGGGATGGATCTTCCACCTTTGCAGGCGGCGATGGCGGCGCGGATAGCGCCGGACGCGCGGTCGCGATTGCCGATGTCGTCGCAACAGGTGGGGCAGCTTGCGCCGGCGCGGCACTCGTCGCCGCGTGTTCAGCTGGCCGGAGCATCCGTACTTTTTCACTTACCGGGCTTTGTCCGGTGCTTGCGGGCGCATCGCATACCCGCTCGGCTGTCGAATGCAGCATGAAGCCGCCGATGCTTGCACCTATGGAAACCCCACCAGCGGCTGCCCCGATCAGGATGCCGCGACGAAAGCCGCGCGCTTGAACTCGGCGATCCCGCTGCGCGAGGAGCTGATTGTGAAGGTTGGCGATGGCTTCGTCGTCGCCAACCTCATCAAAGCGAAACTGGGCGGCGATGCGCTCCTTCAAGAACCGCAGCGCGGGCTGCTCGATCCGGGTAGGAAAGTCGAGACGCGCCAGCAGTACGGCCGCCCGCTGAAGCTGGCCACGGAGCTGTGAATTTTCATAAACGTCCACGATCTGGCTGTCGGAAAGCCGATCGAAATCGTCAAAAATGATTAGCGGCGAGGCGGGCGCTGAATATCCTGTTTCCGCTGCCACCCCGCCAACTTTTGGCGTCACAAGCGTGGGAACGGCACGCTCAAGGTCTCCGCCTTTCAACTCGGGCCCGCAGGAAATGAGGATCACTGAATACCCAGGTCCCGTGACATTGCCGAGCGCCTGTGAGAGAACCTCCGGGTCGGCAGGCGGATCGCCTGTTACAAGAACGATGGGCCGGCCGCCGTCGCGTAAGGCGGCGACAATGCGGCGGGCGACCGCCTCGTAATGCGTTGCGCTTGCGGTGTAATCAGAAGGTGCCCCATTTGGGACGGGAGCAGCGGAGGAAAGATAACCGGGGCTCTGGATCATCTCGCTCTCGGGGCAAAACGTGCAGGGCGTAAGGTTCAGTTAGATAGATCGGCACGCTCTTCTTGATTGCGAGCGTCTCGACTGTCCACGACCGCCGCAACTCCGTAAGTTCACAGATGGGCAACCCGCGCCTCCAAGCGGCGAGCGTATCCGCAAAAGATCGGCTGCCTGCGGCGTCACGCGGTCCGAGGCGATATCCCGCCACCGCGATGCAAAAGGCTCATCGAGGGCTAGCTGGAAGGACTGGCTGGGGCGGGAGGATTCGAACCTCCAAATCGCGGAATCAAAATCCGCTGCCTTACCCCTTGGCTACGCCCCACCGGCCCCAAACCGCGGTAAGTTATCGGGAAAGCCGCTCGGCGGCAACAAACCCTCCGGCCGCGGACCACCATCCAGGCTCGGCCTTGACGATCGCCGCGCGCGCCCGTTCGGCATTCAGCCGGTCGGCGAACAGCGCGAAACAGGTGGCGCCGCTGCCGCTCATGCGCGCAACCAGAGCCCCGGGGAGCCGCGCGAGCGCCGCCAGCACCGCGGCGATCTCGGGGGCGATGCCGATCGCCGCGTTGGTCAGGTCGTTGCGCAGCGGCCCCAACACCGCGGCGAGACCAGCTGCATCCTGCGGCATCGGCGCAAATCGGCCGGCATCGCCGAACGGGCCGCGCCGGGCGGCGAACACCGCGGCGGTCGGCAATGCGATCTGCGGATTGACGAGGACAATTCCGGCCGGCGGCAATAAGGGTTCAGGCTCGATCTGCTCGCCGATGCCGCCGATCCAGGCCGCACCCGCATGCAGGCAGGCCGGAACGTCGGCGCCGAGCCGAGCGCCAAGACGGCGCAGATCCGCTTCGTCCACCGGCACGCGCCACAAGGCGCACAGCGCGCGCAGCGCCGCCGCCGCATCGCTCGAACCGCCACCGATGCCGGCGGCGACCGGCAGGTTCTTTTGCAGATGGAGGGCGGCGCGGGCGGCAATCCCGGCATGACCGGCGAGCAGGCGCGCGGCGCGGAGCATCAGATTGTCCTCGCCCAAGCCGGCGAGACTGGCCGCCTGCGGCCCGTCGATCTCCAAGGTCAGCGCCGCAGAGGCTCGCGCGGTGACGCGATCGCCGATATCGGCAAACGCGACGAGGCTGTCGACCAGATGATAGCCGTCCGGGCGCCTTCCGATCAGGTGCAGATAGAGATTGACCTTTGCCGGGGCAAAGGCCGCGACCGCCATCGCCGCCTCAGCCGCCGCCGGCCCGGGTGGTCGCGGTGGTCGGCAGCCCGCCTTCGAGCTTGGCCTCGATCGGTTTGACGTCTTCCTTGTCGGGTTTGAACTGCAGGGCCTGCCGCCATTGATAGCGCGCCTCGGTCGTCCGCCCGCTCTTCCAATAGGCGTCGCCCAGATGATCGTTGATCGTCGGATCATCGGGCACCAGCTCGAGCGCCTTTTCGAGATATCCGACCGCGCTCGCATAGTCGCCGAGCCGATAATGCGCCCAGCCGAGGCTGTCGACGATGTAGCCGTCCTCGGGCCGCAGCGCCACCGCCTTCTCGATCATCTGCAGACCGCGCTTCAGCTTTTCGCCGCGGTCGATCCACGAATAGCCGAGATAGTTGAGCACCAGCGGCTGATCGGGCTTGAGTTCGAGCGCATGCTCGAGGTCGGCTTCGGCCAGGGTCCATTGGCCCGATCGCTCGAAGGCGATGCCTCGGCTGTAGTACAGCGCCCAGTGGGGCGCCGTGCCGGCCGCCTTGAGGCGCCGGATCGCTTCGTTATAGGCGCCGGCCGCCTCGGAAAAGCGCTTCTGCCCGCGCAACAGGTCGCCCAGCTGGATTTCGGCGCTGGCCCGGCTCGGCTCCTTGGCGGCCATCGCGCGAAGCTCGGCGACGGCCTCCTCGACGCGATCGAGGGCTTCGAGATTGGCCGCGGCGCGCAGCCGCGCCGACCACGAATAGAGCGAGTTCCCCGGGATCTCGGCAAGGACGTCGAGGCTCTCCTGTGGCTTGTTCTCGCCACTCAGGATGTCGGCGAGCAGCAGCTGGGCGACGGCCAGATGCGGCCGCAAATCGAGCGCGCAACGATCATAGAGCAGAGCCAAGTCCGTCGTTTCCGGCTGGTTGACGACGCTGGCCAGATCGAACAAGGCTTCGGCGAGGCCATCCTCGGCCGAACCGATCAATGGCGCTGGGATTCCGACAGGTTTGGTCGCCAGCATCGATTCAGCCAACTCGCTGCCCGAGTTCTCTTTGATGAACCGCTTGTAAACCGCATCAGCTTGATCGCGACGGCCGTGACGCTGATAAAAGTTCGCCATAGCGTCGGTCAGTCGCCAGTTGAGTTGGCCAGTCGAGCTGAGAGTTTGCTTATAATATTCTTCGGCCTTGTCAGGCTTTCCAGCGAAATCATAGAGCAGGCCGAGCTGGAAATATTTCAGCGGGGCAAAACCATCGAATTTATCGAGATTCTGCAGCGCCGCGTCGGCGCCGGCGAGATTGCCTGTCGCCATTCGCATCCAGGCGCGAGCCAATGGTCCGACATAGCGGTGCAGCCCATCGTCCGGCAGGGCCTCTGCGCGAGCGAGCGCCACGGCTTTGTCGCCCGCCTTGACCCGGTCGATCAACAGGACGAGGTCGGCGACCGCGTCGGAGCTATCGAGCTTGAGGGCCTGGTCGGCAAGCGGACGGGCCGCATCGAAGCGGCCGGCCTGCGCCTCCATGTCAAAAGTGCGGCTGACCAATTCGGGCGAGTGCGGATCTGCTTTTAGCGCTTCCTCGAACCACAAGGCGGCGTTGCCATAGTCGCGCTCCTCTTGCGCGTGTCGGCCGGCCAAGTACGGACCGTATGCCGTATCCGCCGAAATCGCCGGCTCCTCCGTCCCTTGCGCGGCGATGCTGGCGGCGCCCGCGAAGAGCGTCAAAAAAGCCCCGACGACACACGCTGCCCGTAACTGCTCGATCATTCCCCATCTGCCTCGATCCATCCGCCTGCATCACATATTCGGATAATTGGGTCCGCCGCCACCCTCAGGCACCACCCAGTCAATATTCTGCTCCGGGTCCTTGATGTCGCATGTCTTGCAGTGCACGCAATTCTGCGCGTTGATCTGCAAGTAGGGGGCCACCGCCTCGGACGGCTGCACGATCTCATACACGCCGGCCGGACAATAGCGCTGTTCCGGCAAATCGTAGAGCCGATAGTTGACCTCTATCGCCTTTGCCGGGTCGCGCAGCCGCAGATGCGCCGGCTGGTCCTCCTCGTGATTGGTGTTGGAGATGAACACCGAGGACAGCCGGTCAAAACTGACCTTGCCGTCGGGCCTGGGGTATTCGATCCGCCGCGCCGCGCTCGCCGGCATCAGTTGCGTGTGGTCGGCATGGTTGTGAAAGGTCCACGGGGCCGCCCCGCGCAGGATGTAGGTGTCGAACGCCGAATAGGCGAGACCGGCATAGAGGCCCCAGCGGAAGCTCGGCCGGATGTTGCGCACCCGATAAAGCTCGTCCCATACCCAGCTCTGCTCGAGCGCCTGTCGCACCGAGGCGGCCTGATCTCCGGCGAGGCGCCGCAACACGGTCTCCGCGGCCACCATGCCCGACTTCATGGCGGTGTGATTGCCCTTGATCTTGGGCACGTTGACATAGCCGGCGGCGCAGCCGATCAGCGCGCCGCCCGGAAAATCGAGCCGCGGGATCGATTGGAACCCGCCCTCGTTCAAGGCGCGCGCGCCATAGGCGATGCGCCGCCCGCCCACGAAGAACGGGCGGATCGCCGGATGTGTCTTGAAGCGCTGAAATTCCTCGAACGGATTTAGGTAGGGGTTGCGGTAATCGAGCCCGATCACAAAGCCGACCGCGACCTGCCCGCCTTCGAGATGATAGAGGAACGAGCCGCCATAGGTGCCGGTGTCGAGCGGCCAGCCGATGGTGTGGATGACGAGCCCCGGCCGGCGCTGTTCTGGTGCGACTTCCCACAATTCCTTGATGCCGATCGCATAGGTCTGCGGATCGACGCCGTCGCGCAACCGGAACCGTTCGACCAGGGTCTTGGTCAGGGAACCGCGGCAGCCCTCGGCGAACAGGGTCTCCTTGGCGACCAGCTCAACCCCGGGCTGGTAGCGGTCGGTCGGCCGGCCATCCTTGCCGATCCCCATATCCCCGGTCGCGACGCCGCGCACCCGGCCGGCCTCGTCGTACAGCACCTCGGCGGCGGCAAACCCGGGATAGATTTCGACCCCGAGCGCCTCGGCCTGCTGCGCCAGCCAGCGGCAGAGATTACCGAGGCTGATAATGTAGTTACCGTGATTTCTCATTTGCGGCGGGGCCGGCAGTCGAAATGCCCGGGATTGGGTCAGCAGCAGAAACCGGTCCTCGGTCGCCGGGGTGACGAGCGGCGCACCGCGCTCGCGCCAGTCGGGGATCAACTCATCGAGCGCCCGCGGCTCGAACACCGCACCCGACAAGATGTGGGCGCCCACCTCCGAGCCTTTCTCGACGACGCAGACCGCAATCTCATGCTCGGCCGCCGCGGCAAGCTGCTTCAGACGGATCGCGGCGGCAAGGCCCGCGGGCCCGCCCCCGACGACGACCACGTCGTATTCCATCTGCTCGCGCGGCACACGCTCTTCGGCCATCCCGCCTCCGCCGACCGTTCCGATAGGACTATAGGAGAGGATCGCAGCGAAAACGGGGCTGTCGACTGATGGCCGAGACGAGACCTGCGGACATGGGCTCCGATGCGCGAGCCGCTATCATCCGGCGGTCCGTCGGGCTATTTTTGCGCCACTTGGCTATTGATGAAGCTGCGCTCGGCCCTTCTCCCGTGATCCGTGTCGTCCGACATCCCGGCCCTCAATCGCACCACCCGCGCGGCGCGGTCCTGGCGATGGGCAATTTCGACGGCCTGCATCGCGGCCACGCGCTGCTGATCGGGCGGGTGCGAGAGCTGGCGCGCGAACACGACCGGCCGGTCGCGGTGCTGACCTTCGAGCCGCACCCGCGCAGCGTATTCCTGCCCACGACCGAGCCGTTCCGGCTGACCCCGTTCCGGGTCAAGGAGCGCGAATTGGCGCGCCTCGGCGTCGATCTCTTGTTCGTGCAGCATTTCGATCTCGGCTTTGCCGCCAAGAGCGCCGAGGATTTTCTCTCTGAGATCATCGTCGATGCGATCGGCGCTTCCCATGTCGTCGTTGGCTGGGACTGCACCTTTGGCAAAAGCCGGCGCGGAACCCCCGATTTTCTGCGCGCTGCGGGGCCGGAGCGCGGCTTTGCCGTGACCGTCATCGAGCCGATTCGCGGCGCCGACCAAACGGTCTATTCCTCGACCCATATCCGTGAGCTGCTCAAGACCGGCAAACCGCGGGACGCCGCAGCGCTGCTCGGCCGGTTCTGGGAGATCGACGGCCGCGTCGCAGCCGGCGACCGGCGCGGGCGGACCATCGGCTTTCCGACCGCCAATCTCGGGCTCGACGATTATCTGCGGCCGGCGTTCGGCGTTTACGCCGTGCGCGTGACAGGCGACGGCCCGGACGACCCGCTCGCCGGTCGCACGATCGACGGCGTCGCCAATCTCGGGCTGCGTCCGACGGTCGGCACTCCCGAGCCACGGCTCGAAGCCCACCTCTTCGACGTCGACGTCGATCTTTACGGCCGCCATCTGCGGGTGGCGTTCGTGGACTTCATCCGCCCCGAGCACAAGTTCGCCGGGCTCGACGCCCTGAAAGCGCAGATCGCCGCCGACGCCGCCCGCGCCCGCGAGATCCTCGCCGCCACCCCGCCGATCGGATAGGGAATACTGGTGGCCGACAGCGACAGCCCGACGACTCCGGACCTCGAACGCAAGCTGGCGACGATCCTGTCGGCGGACGTCGCCGCTTACAGCCGGCTGATGGCCGAGGACGAGGAACTCACCTTGCGCACCTTCCGCGGACACAAGGAAGTGTTCGAGAAGCTCGTGGAACTGCACCGGGGCCGCGTGTTCAACACCGCCGGGGACGCCATCCTGGCGGAGTTCGGCAGTGCGGTCGAAGCCGTACGCTGCGCCACCGAGATCCAAGCGGCGCTGCGCACCCGCAACGACCAATTGCCGGAAGACCGGCAGGTCAGGTTTCGTATCGGGGTCAATCTCGGCGACGTCATGGTGCAAGGCCAGGATCTGCTCGGCGACGGCGTCAACGTCGCCGCACGGCTGCAAGGGGCGGCGGAGCCCGGCGGCGTCTGCATCGCCGGCAGCGTCTACGACCAGATCCGCAACAAACTGTCGTTGTCGTTCACCCCGCTCGGCGAGATGAGCTACAAGAATATCCCTCAACCGGTCCGCACCTTTGCGATCGCCGAAGCCGACGGCCTGGGGATATTGCCGGCGCCGGCCGGCCAGCGCCGCATAGGCGCCGGGCGGCTAGGGGCCATCGCCGCGATCGTCCTGCTGCTGGCGGCGGCCGGGGCTGGCGTTTGGGGCTATTCGGATTACCGGCGCGGCCGAGCCGAAGCCGCGCACGCGGCCGCTGTGGCTGCCCAAAAGACGGCGGACGAGGCGGCCAAAGCGGCGCAACAGCGGGCGGCTGACGCGGCGCAACAGCAGGCGCTGGCCGAGCAGAAGCGCATCGACAGCGAGGCCAATCGTCTCGCCGAGGAGAACCGCAAGAGGAGCGAGGCCCCGCAACTCGCAGCCGTCGCGGCCCCGCCCCGGGTCGCGCCGCCTCAGCCTGATCTGCCGCCCAGTCCGGCAGCCCTGCCCAAGCCCGCCTCCGCCGGTGACCCGACCGGGGTCTATGGGGGGCCCATCTGCTTCGGTCCGGGCGAGACCGACCCGGCCCGCTGCTTCCGGGCGCAGGCGGTCGTCAGGAACAGGTCGATCTCGGGTCAGTGGCCCGGCCGCATTCCCGGCGCGACGGTATATCTTGCGGGCGATGTTACCCGCGCCGGCGATGTCGCGATCCACATGCACACCAAGCGGGCCGACGGGTCCCGCTTCGCGGTCATCGATCTGGTCGGCAAGTTGCGCGACGGGCGGATCGACGCCACCGGCAGCTTTCGCAACGGCCGCAGCGTCACCTTAAACTGGCGCAAGGATTGAGCGGAGCCGCTGACTCCTTGCGGACATCGGCGCAGCCAACTACCCCTCGAATTTGACCGGGGAGGCTGTTATATGTCGCCCATGTTTCCGCATCGCACCTGGATATCGCGAATTATCGGCCCGGTCCTCGTCTGAGGATCGGGACACTTTCGCATTTTCCTCTTATCCAGGGATTTCCGATGCCCACGGATTATCGTCCGACCGTTTTCTTGCCGAAGACCGACTTTCCGATGCGGGGCGATCTGCCAAAGCGTGAGCCGCTGATCCTGGCGCGTTGGGCGGCGATGGACCTTTATCGACGGCTGCGGGAGAGCTCGCGGGGCCGCGAGAAATTCGTCCTGCATGACGGCCCGCCCTACGCCAACGGCCATCTCCATATCGGCCACGCGCTGAACAAGATCCTGAAGGACGTGGTCAACCGCTCGCAGCAAATGCTGGGCAAGGATGCGCCCTATGTTCCAGGCTGGGACTGCCACGGCCTGCCGATCGAGTGGATGATCGAGGAAAAATACCGGGCGAAGAAGATGTCGAAAGACAGCGTTCCGGCCGATCAGTTTCGCCGCGAATGCCGCGAGTTCGCCACCCATTGGATCGAGGTGCAGAAGGCCGAGTTCGAGCGCCTGGGCGTTATCGGCGATTGGGCAAATCCCTATACGACAATGGCCTATTCGGCCGAGGCGCAGATCGTCCGCGAGATCGGTAAGTTTCTCGTCAATGGCGGGCTTTACCGCGGCTCGAAGCCGGTCTTGTGGTCGGTGGTCGAACAGACCGCGCTCGCCGAGGCCGAGGTCGAGTATCACGACCACAAATCGACGACGGTCTGGGTTCGCTTCCCGATCGTCACGACCGGTCTGCCGGCGCTTGCCGACGCGGCAGCGTTGATCTGGACGACGACGCCTTGGACCCTGCCCGGCAACCGCGCTATCGCGTTCAGCGCGGCGCTCGATTATGTGGCGATCCGTGTCGATCGGGCGACGGAGGGCAGCCGGGCCCGGCGCGGCGAGACCCTGCTCGTCGCTGCATCGTTGGCTGATCAGGTCGCGGCGAATGGCGAGATCGAGGCCTATTCGGTGCTCGAACGGTTTCCCGGCGCGGCACTCGCCGGGACGATGGCGCGTCATCCGCTCGCGGGCCGAGGCTACGAATTCGACGTGCCGCTGCTGGCGGCGAGCTTTGTCGAATCCGACCAGGGGAGCGGCCTCGTCCACATCGCCCCAGGCCACGGCGCCGACGATTTCGACCTCGGCCAGGCCAATGGTTTGCCGGTGCCGGACACGGTCGGGCCAGACGGGGTCTATCTGCCGGGCGTGCCGCTGTTCGCCGGCCGCACGGTGTATCGGCCAAACGGCAAGCCCGGCAATGCCAACGAGGCTGTGATCGCCGCGATCGACGCCGCGGGCGGCCTGCTCGCTCGCGGCAGCCTGGTCCATTCCTACCCACATTCCTGGCGGTCGAAGGCGCCGCTGATCTTTCGCAATACGCCGCAATGGTTCATCAGCATGACGGCGAACGGCCTGCGCGAAAAGGCGCTGGCGGCGATCGCCGAGACCCGGTGGGTCCCGCCGCAGGCCCGCAACCGGATCGAGGCGATGGTCGCGGGAAAGCCCGACTGGTGCGTGTCGCGCCAGCGCGCCTGGGGCGTGCCGATCGCGGTCTTCACTCATCGCGGCACCGGCGAGCCGCTGCGCGACCCGGCGGTCGTCGAGCGCGTCGCCGCCGCGGTCGAGCGCCACGGCTCGGACATCTGGTTCAGCGCCGATGCGTCGCAGTTTCTCGGCAACGCCCACGACCCGGCGGAATGGGAGAAGGTCACAGATATCATCGAAGTATGGTTCGATTCGGGTTCGACCCACGCCTTTGTCCTCGAGCAGCGGCCCGAGCTGCGCTGGCCGGCCTCGCTTTATCTCGAAGGCTCGGACCAGCATCGCGGCTGGTTTAACTCCTCGTTGATCGAAGCCTGCGGGACCCGCGGCCGCGCCCCTTACGACGCGGTGCTGACCCACGGCTTCGTGCTCGACGAAGAAGGCCGCAAGATGTCGAAATCGCTCGGCAATGTCGTCGCTCCGCAGGAGGTGATGCAGCAGAGTGGCGCCGACATCCTGCGCCTATGGGTAGTAGGCTCCGATTATTCCGAGGACCTGCGCATCGGCCCGGAGATCCTCAAGCATCAGAGCGATGTCTACCGCCGCCTGCGAAACACCCTGCGCTATCTGTTGGGCGCGCTCGACCACTTCGCGCCCGAGGAGGCGGTCGGTATCGAGGCGATGCCGGACCTCGAGCGCTGGGTGCTGCACCGGCTCGCGGAGCTCGATGCGCTGATCCGCCGTTCGGTCGAGGCGTTCGATTTCCACGGCATGTTCACCGCGCTCTATAATTTCTGCGCGGCCGATCTGTCGGCATTTTATTTCGACATCCGCAAGGACCGGCTCTATTGCGACGCGCCCGACGACATCCTGCGGCGGGCGGTGCGCACCGTGCTCGATCGCTGTTTCGACTGCCTGGTGCGCTGGCTGGCGCCGGTTACCTGCTTCACCGCCGAAGAGGCCTGGCTCGCCCGCCATGGCGACACCCCGGAGCGCAGCGTCCATCTCGAACTGTTCGCCGAGGTGCCGGCCGGTTGGCTCGACCCGGCGCTGGGCGAGCGCTGGGCGGCGCTGCGCGATCTGCGCCGAGTCGTCACCGGTGCGATCGAACTCGAGCGCGGTGCGAAACGGCTGGGTTCGAGCCTGCAGGCGGCGATTGAGGTGTTTGTCCCCGATCGGCTGGTAACTCTCCTGCGCGATGTCGATTTGGCCGAGCTGTGCATCACCTCGGCCGGCACGATTCGGCCGGCTCCGGTTCCCGATGGCGCCTTCACCCTGCCCGAACTCCCCGGCATCGGCGTTCGGGTGTCGCCGGCGCCGGGCGAGCGCTGCGAGCGCTGCTGGCGCGTGCTGCCCGAAGTCGGGCAGGCGCCGGGCCACGCCGATCTATGCCGCCGCTGCGCCGAGGTGGTCGATCCCGGCGCCGCGGTCACGCGCGCCGCGAGCACCGGGTGATGCTGCGGCGAGGGATTGCCGCCGCCGCAATCGTCGTGGTCCTTGACCAGCTCAGCAAGGCCGCCGTTCTCGCCCACTTTGCCGACAGCGCCGTCGCCGCCGAGCGGATCACGCCGTTTTTCAACCTCGTCCTGACCTACAACCGCGGCATGAGCTTTGGCCTGTTCAACACTGGCGCCGCGGGCGGCGGCGGGCTCAACGCCGTCCTGTTCTCGCTCGCCGCCGCCGCGATCATCGCCGGACTCGTCTATTGGCTAAGCCGGGTTACCAGCCCGCTCCTCGGGGTCGCAATCGGCCTGATAATCGGTGGCGCGATCGGTAATGTCGTCGACCGGATTCGCCATGGCGCTGTCGTTGATTTTCTCGATTTCCACATAGGATCGTGGCACTGGCCCGCATTCAACGTTGCCGACAGCGCGATCTGCGTCGGCGTCGCGGCAATGTTGCTCGACGGCTTGCTTCTGCACCGTGAAGCGCATTAAACAAAGGGCGGGAGGGATTACTGCCATGACCGAATATCGACGGCTTCGCGGCGCGGGCCGCAGTCTTGTCTCGTTTTGTATCGTCTGGTTGGGTGGGGCATCCCTGCTTAGCGGCTGCACCGACATCAAGCAGATGATAGGTATGGATCAGGCAATGCCCGACGAGTTCGCCGTTGAATCGCGCGCGCCGCTGACCGTGCCCCCGGACTTTGATCTGCGTCCGCCGGAGCCGGGGGCGCCGCGGCCGCAGGAGAAGACGGCCGAGCAGCAGGCCGAGCAGGCGATGGAGCAGGCCGGACCCGGCGAGCCGGGCAAGCAGGCACCTGACTTGCGTCTGCGCGGCACTGGCGGCTTGCCGGACATCGGCCCGTCCAACGCACAGGCCCCGGACCAGAATGCGATCGTCGGTTCCCAAAGCCTCTCGAACAAGCTGTTGACCTCCGGCGCCACCGACGCCGCCGGGGCGACTGTCGAAAAGCGCGAGACGACCCCGCTGAAGGGGATTTATTGAGTCGCTCTCCGCCGCCCCTCTCGCGAGGACAGGCCCGGGATGAAGCGGCGCTCATTTTTGTCGTCGCTTACGCTTTCCGGATCGAGTTCGCTCTGAGATGACCCTGTTCGACCTTTCCGGGCGCGTCGCCGTGGTCACCGGCGGCAATGGCGGCATCGGGCTCGGCATGGCGCGCGGGCTTGCCGCCGGCGGGGCCAAGATCGTCGTGGCGGCGCGCGACCCGGTGAAATCCGAGGCGGCGCTGCGCGCGCTTTCGGAACTCGGCGCCGACAGCGCATTCATCGCGTTCGATGTCGGCGATGAGAATTCGTGCCGAGCAATGATAGGCGCTGCCGTCGACCGCTTCGGCCGGCTCGACATCCTCATCAACAATGCCGGCATGTCGATTCGCAAGCCGGCGGAGACCTACAGCGCCGCCGAATGGCAGACCGTGCTCGCCACCAACCTGACCGGGGCTTTCATCTGCGCGCAGGCAGCCCACCCGGCGATGAAACGCGCTGGCGGCGGCAAGATCATCAATATCGGTTCGATGTACTCGATCTTCGGCGCAGCCTATGCGGTGCCCTACGCAGCCAGCAAGGGTGGGCTCGTCCAGCTGACGAAATCCCTGGCCGCCGCCTGGGCGGCGGACAACATCCAGGTCAATGCGGTGCTGCCCGGTTGGATTGATACCGAGCTGACGATAAACGCGCGCCGCGAAATCGCCGGGCTTCACGAGCGCGTCTTGGCGCGCACCCCAGCCGGCCGTTGGGGGATGCCCGAGGATCTCGCCGGCGTCGCGGTCTTTCTCGCCTCCGCCGCTTCCGACTTCGTAACCGGCGCAGCCATCCCGGTCGACGGCGGCTTCGCAGCCTCGGGCTGACGAGCCGTCAGACGCGGTATCGGCTAGAGGTGGCGGAGGGGGCGGGATTCGAACCCGCGAGACGATTCATCACCGTCTACACACTTTCCAGGCGTGCGCCTTCAACCGCTCGGCCACCCCTCCGTGCCGGCAGCCTCGTCGCGTGGAGGCCAGCGCATCAGACTAGCCGTGGCGCCAGGCGTGCGCAACGCGTGGACAGCATCGTTGCGGATTTGTCCCCGTCTGACGAGCATGGCGATCGCTACCACAGCGGGTAGATATTTCGGGTCTCCTGCTCGTCGGCAGCGCGGCGCGTTCGGCGCAGGCGGGCTGCAGCGCCGATCGCCATAGCGATGACCACCAAGCCCAACAATATCCACAGTTCCAAAATTCTACCCCCGCTGCCGTTCCTGCTCCAGCGCGCGCGCCGCAGCGGCAAGGCTGGGCAGCATCGCCTCGGCGACCGCGGCATTGCCGGTTTCCGAAAGATGATAGAGATCGATGTAGACCGGGTCCGCCCAATCGTCAAACAACGCCGACAGGTCGACCGTATCGGCGGCGGCGGCGATTTCGCGACAGCCCTGGCGCGCGTCGAGGATCGCGGCGTAGAGGCGGCGGCGCGCTTCGGGGTGCTTTGTATAGTCCTTGTCCCAGCGTTGCTCATCGCGGGTCAGCGTCCGCTTTGTGGTCAGCGCGGGCTGCCAGAAAAAGATCGGGCGAAAGCCGTATTCGCGCGCCAGGAGCCGTACCAGCCGCAGATTCGCCGCATACGCAGCGATTACTTCGGCGGCGAGAACGCCAATGTCGATTTGCGACAGATCCGCTTCGGTCGCCGGCGCCGGCCCGGCGAGGCTTAGCCCGGTCAATTGGCGCAGCCGGCGGAGGGTGCGTGGCGCGGCCGCGATCATTGCCGCCGCGAACAGCTCGCGGCGGCGATCGGGATTCAGCAGGTTAAACTCGGCGCGGCGCCGCGCCTCGTTGAACAGGCCGTCGGCCCGGCCGGTCTGCTCGGCGCAGGCCATCTCGTTGATGCCGTCGTAAAAGACCGCGACGTCGATCCGCTCTCCAGCCTTTAGGAGCTGCTGCAGCGTGATCGCTTCCTGCGTGCTGTTGTGGCCAAGCTGGCCGTAATTGGTCACCGCAACGCGGTGGCTCAGTTCGCCGAGACAGCGGGCCAGCACCGCCGGTATCGTGTGCTCATCGCGCGCACCCATGCCCATCATCGTCGAGCCGCCGAAGCACAGGATCCGGATCGTCTCCTCTTGCACGGCATCCTCGCCCGGTGTCGGCCGTAGCCCGCGCTCGTCAATCGTCACATAGGCGCCGCGGAACGGGCGCTGCCACCATTCGACATAGGGTTTCCAGTCGACCCGGACCGCGCGGCGGAACTCGTCAAAATAACCGACCGACCATTGAGCGCCGGCGTAGGCGTCGGCGGCAGCCGTGCGGTCGGGCCGGGTCGAACGGCGATAATGCAGCCAGCGGCCGAGCCGCCGCCACCCGTCGACACCGAATTCGGTGACCAGCACGGCAACGAGCAAGAGCCCGGCGACGTGCCACAGGGCAACGACAAAGCGGACTATCAGATCCATCTGATGTCGAACCAGGTCAGGTCGGCCCCCGCAGATCGGTCATTTGCGTCTCGCCTTCGGCAGCGGAATTGGAGGATGATCGGCGCCGAGCAGGCTCGCTGACAAGGGGTGAGGGGCGATGACCGGGATCGACGAAACCCATGAAGCAAAGCGGGAAAGCTGGGTCGCCTCGGCCAGGGGCCACAGCGAGTTTCCGATCCAGAATCTGCCGCTCGGGGTGTTCAGCCCGCCAGGCGGCACGCCGCGCGGCGGGGTCGCGATCGGCGATATGATCTTTGACCTGCATGCCGCACTCGAAGCAGGGCTGTTTTCCGGGGAGGCGGAAAAGGCAGCCGAAGCCGCCGCGGGTCCGGCCTTGAACCCACTGATGGCGCTCGGCTCGGCGCCGCGGGTGGCATTGCGCCGTCGGGTCTCCGCGTTGCTCGCCGCCGACGGCGCCGAGCGGGCAAAGGCCGAGGGGATCGCTGCGCGGCTGCTGCACCCGGCGCGCCAATGCACTCTGCACTTGCCGGCCATTATCGGCGAGTTCACCGACTTCTTTGCCGGGATCCATCACGCGACAAATGGCGGACGCCGGCGCGACCCGAACAATCCGCTCAACCCCAATTACAAATATGTGCCGGTGGCCTATCACAGCCGCGCCTCCTCGGTGCGCCCGTCGAATGTGCCGATCCGCCGCCCCAATGGCCAGCGCAAGGCGCCGGACGAGGCCGCACCCAGCTTTGGCCCGTCCCAAAAGCTCGATTACGAACTCGAACTCGCGGTCTGGGTCGGCCCCGGCAACGCCCAGGGCGAGCCGATCCCGATCGCCCAGGCGAGCGGCCACATCGTCGGGCTCGGGCTCGTCAACGACTGGTCGGCGCGCGACGTGCAGGGTTGGGAATCGCAACCCCTCGGGCCGTTCCTCGGCAAAAGCTTCGGCTCGACGGTGTCGCCCTGGATCGTCACAGTCGAGGCGTTGGCCCCGTTCCGTGTGGCCCAGCCCGCGCGGCCCGCCGGGGATCCGCGCCCCCTGCCCCACCTGTGGGACGACGCCGACCAGCGCGCGGGCGCTTTCGACATGGCGCTCGAAGCCTTTCTGTGGACCGAGGAGTTGCGGGCAAGAGGGCTGCCGCCGCACCGGATGTCGGCCAGCAACACGACCGATCTCTACTGGACCTTGGCGCAATTGGTGGCGCACCACACCAGCGGCGGCTGCAATCTGCGCGCCGGCGACCTGTTCGGCACCGGCACGATCTCCGGCCCAACTCGCGAAGGCTATGGCAGCCTGATGGAATTGAGCGAGGACGGAAGGCGAGCGACCACGCTCGCCTCGGGCGAGACCCGCACTTTTGTCGAAAATGGCGACGAGGTCATCTTCCGCGCCCATTGCCGCCGCGCCGGCTATGCGCCGATCGGCTTTGGCGAGTGCAGCGCCCGCATCGTCTGAACGGCACGTAAACTCGCACCCCCTGGCCGCGGGAGAATCGAGAATGACCGACGCGCTCGGCTGGCGGATCAAGTTCGGCGTCATCGCACCGAGCACCAACACCGTGGTCCAGCCGGAATTCGACATGATGTGCCCGCGCGGCGTCACCAACCACTTTGCCCGCATCCACATTCCCAATGACCCGCTGCGCGGCGACGCCGATTTCGAGAAGCTGATCGAGACCGTTCGCACCGAACTGTCGGCGGCGGTCGACCGGGTCATGACCTGCGAGCCCGATCATCTAATTATGGGCATGTCGTCGGAAACGTTCTGGGACGGGCTCGACGGCAGCGAGCGTCTGCGAGAGCGCATCGAGGCGCGGGCCGGCGTCGCGGTGACGATGGGCTCGGACGCGTCGCGTCAAGCCTTGCGGCGCTGTGGCGAGATCAAACGCATCGGGGTCGTCACGCCTTACATGCCGGTCGCGGATCAGCAGGTGCGGTGCTTTTTCACCGATTGCGGGTTCGAGGTGGTGCGCCTCGTCGGGCTCAAATGCGCGAGCCCGGTGTTGATCGCGCATGTCGGCGAGCGGGAATTGCGCGACGCGGTCATCGCCGTCGACGGCCCGGATGTCGAGGCCGTCGTCCAGGTCGGCACCAACCTGGCGATGGCGCGGCTCGCCGCCGCGGCCGAGCTGTGGCTCGACAAGCCGGTGCTGGCGATCAACACCGCGACCTATTGGTGGGCATTGCGCCGCAACGGCATTGCCGACCCCGTCGACGGCTTCGGAGCGCTGCTGCGCGATTATTGAGACGCTTCGGCCGGGCGGCTCTCGTTACAGCGACAGCAGCCGGTCGACGAGCGCCTTGTCTTCACGCAATTCGGCGGCCGCGCCGGAATAGCGGACGGCGCCTTTTTCGAGGACGTACACGCGGTCGGCGAGCGCCAGCGCAAAGTCGACGCGCTGTTCGGCCAACAGGATGGTCAGGCCCTGCACCTTCAATTCCGCGATCTTGTCCCGCAAAGTGTCGACGACCAGCGGCGCCAATCCCTCGGACGGCTCGTCGAGCAGCAGAAGCTCGGGGTTTCCGGTCAAGGTGCGGGCGATCGTCAGCATCTGCTGCTCGCCGCCCGACAGGAACCCGCCGCGCTGGTCGCGCCGCTCGCGCAATATCGGAAACAGCTCGCCGACCGCCTCGATCGTCCAGCGGCCAGGCCGGCGCGCGGCGCGAGCGCCGACTTCGAGGTTCTCCCACACCGAGAGCTCGGCGAAGATGCGGCGGTCTTCAGGGACATAGCCGATGCCGACGCGGGCGACGCGATGCGGCGCCCAGCCGGCGATGTCACGCCCCTGCCACAGGATTCGGCCGGCGCTCGGCGGGGTCAGCCCCATCACCGAGCGCATCGTCGTGGTCTTGCCGACGCCGTTCCTGCCCAGCAGACAGACGCATTCGCCCGCCTCGATCTCGAGCGAGACGCCGAACAGCACTCGGCTCAAGCCATAGGCGGTGTAGACCTCCTCGACCGCCAACAGCGCGCTCATGCGTGCGCGCCGAGATAGACGCGGCGCACCTCGGGATCCCGCCGCATTTCGGCCGGTGTTCCTTCGGCGAGGAGGCGGCCTTGATGCAGGACCGCGATCTTCTCGGCGATCGAGAACACCACCTCCATGTCGTGCTCGGTAAATAGCAAGGTCAGGCCGCGCTCGCCGGCGATCCGATCCAATAAACGCATCGTGTCGTGCGTCTCGGTCGCCGACATGCCGGCGGTGGGCTCGTCGAGCAGCAGCAGGGCCGGCTCGCTCGCCAGCGCGATGCCGAGCTCGAGCTGCTTCTGGTTGCCGTAGCTCAGGGTCCCGGCGACCGCGTCCGCCTGGCCGTCGAGGCCGATCGAGGCGAGCAGCGCCTCGGTCTCGTCGCGGTAGAGATTTTCGGAACGCGACCAGAAGTTTCGGCCGCGGCCATGATGGGCGAGAAGGGCGGCCTGCAGATTCTCGAACACCGACAGCCGTGGAAAGATATTCGTTCGCTGAAACGAACGCCCGACGCCCATGCGGCAAATGCGATGCGGCGGCGCGCCGGTAATGTCGCGGCCATCGAGCACGACCCGGCCGCCGTCCGGACTGAGATGACCAGTGATCAGGTTGAAAAAGGTCGTCTTGCCGGCCCCGTTCGGTCCGATGACCGCGACGATCTGGCGAGTCGCGACGGTCAGGCTGACGCCGCCGACCGCGACAAAGCCGGCGAACGATTTGCGCAGATCGCGAACCTCAAGCATCGCGTCCGACCAGTCGCCGGCGCGCCAGGCGAAATCCGGCAACGAGCCCGCCGACGATGCCGCCGGGAAATACGAACAGCAGCACCAACAGCAGAGTGCCGAGCACAAACGGCCAATACTGGGTATAGTCGGTGATCTGCTGGTTGAGCCAGACCAGCGCCAAGGCGCCGACCGGCGGTCCCCAGAAATAATCCATGCCGCCGAGGATGGTCATGATGATGACCTCGGCCGATTTCGACCAGAACACATAGTCGGCAAAGACGCCGCGGCTGAAGATGCCGTAGAGGGCGCCGGCGAGCCCGGCGAAACCGCCAGCGACGACAAAGGCCGCAAGCTGGTAGGCGCGTACGTTCAGCCCGATAAAGGCGGCGCGCTCGGGATTATCGCGGATCGTCGTCAGCATGCGCCCAAAGGGAGACCGCACAATCTGGTGCAGCACCGCCAGCGACACCGCCACCAGCGCCAGGGTGAGGAGATAAAAGCGCGACCCGATGCTCAGATCGGCAAGGCCGGGGACCGCCGTCATCCAGTCGAGATTTGGATACGGGATCTCCGGCAGACCCTGGTCGCCGCCGGTCACCGCATTCCACTTGTAACAGATCGCCCAGACGATCTGCGAAAAGGCCAAGGTCAGCATCGCGAAATAGAGCTTGGTCAGGCGCACGCAGAAATAGCCGGACACCAGGGCAAAGCCCGCGGCGCCAATCCCGGCCGCCGGGAAGGCGACGACGAACGGTATCGCGTAGGTTTTCATCAGGATGCCGCAGACATAGGCGCCCACCCCGAAATAGGCGACATGGCCGAACGAGACGAGGCCGGTGGTGCCGAGCAGCAGGTTGAGGCTCACCGCGAACAGGGCATCGATCACGATCTGTGCGGCGAGGAACGTGTCGTAACGAGAGCCCAGCCAAGGGACTGTGCCCGCCGCCAGGAAGACGATCAGTGTCCACGGGATATGGTGGGCGAACGGGGAACGGCGGCGGGTCATCGAAGGGGTCGGCCGAAGAGGCCCCAGGGACGGACTATCAAGATCACTGCCATCAGCGCGAACACCGAAAACAGCGAGAAGCTGGGGAAAATCAGGATGCCGAAGGCCAGCACCTGACCGTAGATGACCGATCCCCAAAAGGTGCCCCAAATCGAGCCCATCCCGCCGATCACGACGACAATAAAGGCCTGGACGATGATCAGCACGTCCATTCCCGGCACGATGCTTTGGATCGGCGTAATCAGCGCCCCCGAAAGACCGGCAAGAAAAGAGCTGATGATGAACATGCCGGTATAAATCGAGCCGACATCAGCGCCCAATGCGGCGAGCATCTCGCGGTCATATGAGGCGGCGCGCACCAGCCGGCCGGCGCCGGTGCGGTTCAACGCCAGCCAACCACCAAAAGCGATTGCCGGGCCGACCGCAACGACGAACAGGTTGTAGAGCGGCTGCGTGGTTCCAAAGATCTGCACGCTGCCGGCGAGCACCGGTGGGGACGAAACCGAGAGCTGACCGGTACCCCAGATGAATTTAGCGGCGTCGCCGAGGATCAACACCAGCGCATAAGTGAACAGCAGCTGGTAGAGTTCTTCACGGCCGTAGAGCGAGCGGAAGAACAGCCGCTCGACGACCGCGCCGAGCACGGCCACCCCGGAAGCCGCGAACAGCGTCGCCAGCCAGAACCCCCCGGCCACGGGATGGAGCCATTGCATCGCCTGCCAGGCGAGATAGGCGCCGACCATGTAGAACGAGCCGTGCGCGAAATTGATGACGCGCATGACGCCGAACACCAGCGACAGCCCCGACGCGATCAGAAACAGGAACATCGCGGTGGTCAGGCCGCCCATGAACTGGCTGAACAGAAACGAGGCGGCCACCGCCGATCAACCCCTCGAGGTTCTCGCGCCGCCCGCGCCCAATCGGGGATCGCGGGCGACGCGCCCTACCTGCGCCGTTGTCAATTCGTCGCGAACGATGTCGGCAACAGCTCTGGGTTTTTGATGATCGCAAAAGGATAAGCCGCATCCTTGACCATCTCTCCCCAGTACTCGGGAGCGAACGTCTCATGCGATTTGGCGCTGATCGTGCGTTTACCGACCGGGGTGTCGAAGGTCAGGCCGAGCAACGCCTTCGACACGTCGTCCGACTTGGTGCTGCCGGCCTTTTTGATGCCTTCGGCGAGCGCGTAGATCGACTGGTAGCCGACGATCGACCAGCCGGAAGCATACTTTGTCTTGGTGAAGGCCTTTAGATCCTCGATGAATTTCTTGTGCTCGGGCGGCTCGTCGCCGGTCCAGATCACCGGGTCGTAGGCATCGCCGATTATGCCATAAGGGTAATCGCTGCCCAGCGCATTGGCCTCGTCGGTGGTGCCGACCTCGGCGCCGTCGACCATGCGGTTGCTGATTGCCTTGAAATACCCGAGCGGCGTTGCCTCCTTGGTAAAGGTGACGAAATCGCCGGCGAACAGCGATGCGTAAACCGCATCCGGCTTCTTGCCCATCTGCGCAGTAATGAACGCGGTGAAGTCGGGTTCACCCAGCTTTGGCCATTGCGAGTCGACGATTGTGATATCGGGCCGCAGCTTTTTGAGGGCAGCGATAAAGGCGGCGATCGAAGTCACGGCCATAGGCGTAGTCGGGCGCGATCGTGGCGACGGTTTTGACGTCCTTCCACCGCGCCATCAACGTCGCCCCGGCCAGTCCCTCGACATCGGTATTCGAAGAGACGCGGAAAATATAGGGGTGAATATGCGCCGGATCGGTGAGGATCGTGCTTTTTGAGGTCGGCGCGATAAAGACGATCTTGTTTTCCTTGGCGACGGTCGATACCGCCGGCGCCTCGGCCGAGGTCAGGGTGCCGACTAAAAAGTCGACGCCGTTCTTGATGATCAATTCGCGCGAGAGCCGCACTGCCTCGTCGGCATTGGCCTTGCTGTCCCGCGACAGGATCTCGAGCTGGCGGCCAAGGACCCCGCCGTTGGCATTGATTTCGGCGACCGCCATCTCAGCGCCTTTGAGGACCGGCACACCATAGACGGCTGTCGGTCCTGAGAGCGGGATCGGAGTGCCGATCTTGATCGGCCCTTCGGCCGATGCCGCCAACGGGATCAACCCAACGCCGGCGACGGCGAGCGCAAGCATATAAGGGTGGCGCATGTCGGCTCTTTCCTCCTGTTCACGGTTTCTCGTTCAGGGTCTGAAACCGCCATTTGGTTTGAGCCGGCGGCCACTGTCAAGGCGTGCTCTGTCCCCAAAGCTGCCGCCAGCTCGGCACGCCGCCCAATGGCTCGGCCGCGGTCAGCGCGCGCATCACCGCCCGCGTGAGGCAATCCGCCGCGGCGTTGCCGAGCCGCAAAAGCATGGCGGGCGGGGCGGGCGGGCCGGTTCCGGTCGCCAGCGCAAACACGGTATCGCCGTCGAACGGCGTGTGAATCGGACGGATCGCGCGGGCGAGACCGTCCTGCGCCATCATCGCCAGACGCCGGCATCCACCCTTGTCGAGGGCGGCGTCGGTGGCGACGACGGCGATCGTCGTGTTGGCGCCAGCGGCCACGGCCTTGCACTCCGAGAAGTCCTCCGGATCAAACGGCGTGTCGGAGAGCGCCGGCTGCGGGTCGATCTCGCCGGGCAAGGCCAGATCCGCCGCCCAGAACCGTCCGCAGCCCGGCCGCACGGCCGAGCCGCAACTGTTGACCGCGACGAGGGCGCCGACCGTGGCCCCCTCGGCGAGCGCCAGCGAAGCGCTGCCGATGCCGCCCTTGAGCCGTCCGGCCGTGGCGCCGAGGCCTGCCCCGGCGTTGCCCTGGGCGAATCCCTTGGTTGCGGCGCCGGCCGCCCGGCGTCCGAGGGCGCGGTAGGGCGGCTCACCGCTCCACATCTGGCGGCCGGGAAAGCCGAGATCGAACAGAATCGCGCCCGGAACGATCGGAACCCGGATCGCCGGTGACCCCGTTGTCGATCCGACGGCGAAGCCGCGCCCGGCCGCGGCGAGCCACTGCATGACCCCGGCGGCGGCATCGAGGCCAAAGGCCGAGCCCCCCGACAGCACCACGGCATCGACCCGATCGACCAGCGTGTCGAGGGAGAGCAATTCGGTCTCGCGACTGCCGGGCGCCCCGCCGCGGACATCGACCGACGCTGTTGCCGGCGCTTCGGCGAGCACGACGGTCGTACCTGTGACGCCGTCGCGATCCTCGGCCTGGCCGACCAGTATCCCCGCTACGTCGGTTATCAGATTGCGCGGACCGGGCTTAGCCACCGGGTGTTCCTCCCGCTGTCGGGTTTCGCGTATACCATCGTGGCTTCGACCTCGCCAGCACCCCTGGGGAAAGACCCGCCATGACCGCCACCGTCATCAAAAACGCCGACTGGGTCATCGCCTGGGACGAAGGCGTCTCGCGCCAGGTCTACCGGCGCGGCGTCGATATCGCCTTTACCGACGACCGCATCGATTTTGTCGGACGGGATTACGCAGGGCCGGCGGACCGGGTCATCGACGGCCGGGATCGTCTGGTGTTGCCGGGGCTGATCGACATCCATTCGCACCCCGAACACGAGCCGCTCTACCGTGGCGTGCGCGAGGAGCATGGCCTGCGCAACATGCATATGACCGGGCTATACGAACGCTCCCAGGCGTTTTCGGCAACCGATGACGCAGCCCGCGCCGCCAGCGCGGAATTCGCCTATTGCGAGCTGTTGCTCAGCGGCGTCACCTCGCTGGTCGACATTTCTCCCGCCTGGGACGGTTGGATCGACCTCTTCGCCAAGAGCGGGCTGCGCGGGTTTCTGGCGCCCGGCTATGCCTCGGCGCGCTGGCGGCTCGACAATGATTTCGAGCTCAAATTCGGCTGGGACGAGGCGCGCGGCCGCGAAGGGTTCGCGGCGGCGCTGGCGTTGATCGACCGGGCTGCCCGGCATCCCTGCGGGCGGCTTTCCGGCATCGTTTCGCCGATGCAGATCGACACCTGCACCGCCGATCTGTTGCGCGACAGCCGCGAGGCGGCGGACGAACGCGGCCTGCCCTTGACCGTCCATGTTTCGCAAAGCGTCGCCGAGGTGCACGAGATGCTGCGCCGCCACGGCAAGACGCCGGTGCAGTGGGCGAACGAAATCGGCATCCTCGGGCCCGCGACCATCCTCGGCCACGCACTGTTTCTGGACAGCCATTCCTGGATCCGATGGTGGACCCGCAGCGATCTCGCGCTGATCGCGGATACCGGGTCTTCGGTCGCGCATTGCCCGACGCCGTTCGCCCGCTACGGTCAGATCATGGAGAATTTCGGCGACTATCTGCGCGCCGGAGTGACGATGGGGCTCGGCACCGACACGAGCCCGCACAATCTAGTCGAGGAAATGCGCAAGGCGGCGATATTGGCCCGCATCGCCGCGCGCGACATCGAAACGGTGACGACGGCCGACCTCTTTCACGCGGCGACGGTGGGCGGCGCCACCGCGCTGCTGCGCGACGATCTCGGCCGCATCGCGCCGGATAAAAAAGCCGATCTCGTGCTCGTCGATCTGACGGCGCCGCAGATGGTGCCGGCGCGCGATCCTCTTCGTTCGTTCATCTACCATGCCGCCGACCGCGCGGTGCGCGACGTGTTTGTCGACGGCCGCCAGATCGTCGCCGCGGGCAAGGTCGTGACCCTGGACCAAGCCGAGGCCGGCCGGCGCCTCGCCGACGCACAGCGCCGTATGCTGGAAACCGCGCCGCAGCGCGACTACCGCGGGCGCAATGCGGAGCAAATTTCGCCGCTGAGCTTGCCGCTCGGCGACTGACCGGTCTGTTCGCTCGCCCGCGCATCCCCGATTTTGGCTGCCACGGCCGCTATGGCAGAGAGTGTAGCCAAGCGCTTGGGCAGTTGCCGGAAAGTCAAGCCTTGGCGCGACGCCCTTTGGTCCGCATGCGGCCGCGTTTGCGCCCGAGCCCCAGCTGCTTGGCCATCGCCGAGCGCTGCTCGGAGTAAGCCGGAGCGGTCAACGGATGATCGCTGGGCAATTTCCATCGCCGCAAGTATTCCGCGATCTGCAGACCATGTTTGGTGCCAAGGTGTCGGCGCAGCGTCTTGCCGCGAAAGCCGCATTCGAGGCAAACGACATGACCATGCTGCACCGATCGTTTAATCGGGACAGCAGGCAAGCGCAGCGGTTGCTGCTGGACCGGCATCCCGAGGTTACGAATCGCTTGGTCGACCGAAATGATCAGCGCCGAAAGCTGATCAGGCGCTACGCTATGATTGCCGACATAGCTGGTGATGATTTTTGTCACCGGTCCCAGCCCGCCGCTTCTTGCCGTGGTGTCGTCGCTCATCAAAGAATCACTCCTCGCCGTCTGGTTGTAGCCGCTCTTTTAATACGGCAAACGGCAAGCAGATCAAACAAATTCTCGGCATCACTGCCAAAATGCTGTTTTATGCCTCCATCGGGTAAGGTCAGGACGCGGCCGATCCCCCGCCATAGGGAGAATCCAGTATTCCGAGCCGCAGCCGGTCCGAAGCGAATGCGGGCTCGGCGCGCCGGAGGGAAGCCGACCGAGGCGGCAGTCCAGCTCGGCGCCGGGCTAATCTCGCGAGTACTTCGTCGAATCTGACGTCTTCTTCGGAACAGACGAACTCTTGCGCAGTTTCGATGAAAGCCAGAAATTGGCGGGTCGATGCCGCCGGAAGCCGCTCCAGAGAACGTATCGCAGCCGTCGTCCACGGCATTTCGGCGTTGCCCGCCATGGTCGCCGGGCTGGTGCGACTTGCGGCTGACAGGCGCCGGGTCATAAGACGTGGTCTGCCCTCCATCTCTTTTTGGCCAAAGGTCTCGGTCCAGCTGCCATCGCCGCAGCCCCCGCTGTGGCTGTCATGACCGCGATCGAGCGCACCCTCGATCCGGTGGCGCATGCTCGACGCTGTCTTGTTGGTGACTTCGAGCCTCAGATGCAGCCGGTGAGTACTGATCGTGCTGTTGGAGGCGGTCAACAGAAAGACCGCCTGAAACCATTTGTGCAGTGGAACGTGGCTGCCCTCGAACAAAGTCCCGATCGTCGCGCGAAACTGTTTGCGGCAGCGGCAGCAGAACTTCAAGCTGACGCGCGCGGCGTTACCGCCGACCGCGCCTATCCGATCGGTCTCGCCACAGTAGGGACAGACAGGGCCGCCCGGCCACGCGATTTCCTCGAGCTTGGCATGCGCCGCTTGTTCGTTCCAAAGGCAGGGCTGTGACAGGCTTTGCACGTTGACGCCTCGCGGTAGCGGGTATTCCGCAACGGCCCGACGGTTCGAGCCGGGAGGCGATCAGAAAATGGGTTTCTGCTTAACATTGAGTTAATC